>NZ_JAPNNY010000002.1:0-1001253 GCF_027853835.1 Bacillus sp. NEAU-242-2
TACCCACGTGTTACTCACCCGTCCGCCGCTAACATCAGGGAGCAAGCTCCCATCTGTCCGCTCGACTTGCATGTATTAGGCACGCCGCCAGCGTTCGTCCTGAGCCAGGATCAAACTCTCCGATAAATGGATCACAGACTAAGTTCACTGCATCCTGCAGTAACGTCTGTGTGATCTGCATCGTGCAGACCTTAGTTTGACTGACTACGCACATCGCTGTGCGATTTATTTAAAACTTTGAATTAACAGGTACGTTTTGTCTTGTTTAGTTTTCAAAGATCATTACCGCTTGTTGAAGCAGCTTTATTATCTTACCACTCAGCTTCTTTTATGTCAACAACTTTTTTTAAGTTGTTTCCGAAGCTTTTTGTTGTTGTCTGCTGTCCATCAGCGACGTTTAATAATATAACACCCTTTTGAAAATATGACAATAGTTTTTTAAAAAAATCATTAATTATTTTCTTTCATACCTTATTTCAGTTTCTCTTCTATAGAAAGATAAGCTGTCTTGTGGTTTGGCCTATTTTCTTGTATAGTAAGATTGAACTAAATACTTGATGACCACAAGGGGAGCATTAAAGCTGAGAGTGAACGTTTTGTTCTGACCCTTTGAACCTGTTAGTTAACGCTGGCGTAGGGATGTGGCAAAGCCAAATGATTTGCAGTTTATGTAAGCAGCGCGCGGACCTTTTCCCATCCTTCCCCGCGCTGCTTTTTTGTTTATCCTTGATACGGTTGTCTGACCAGGGGGAAAACTATGAATCATTCAACACAGCTTGTGCGCTTAATTGAAATAGCGATTATGACCGGGGCGGCTGTCATTCTGGACATTGTCTCAGGTATGTTTCTCCGGATGCCCCAAGGCGGTTCGGTCTCTATTATGATGATTCCGATTTTTTTGATTTCATTCCGCTGGGGAGTGAAGGCCGGGCTTACGACAGGCTTTTTAACAGGGATTGTCCAGATCGCCATCGGCAATTTGTTTTTGCAGCACCCGGTGCAGCTATTTCTCGATTACATCGCGGCATTTGCAGTTCTCGGTTTCAGCGGCTTGTTTGCTTCCGGTGTACGAGCATCGGCATTGAATAAAAAAAGAGGCTCTTTAACGATGTATGTTATAGGCGGTGTTTTCATCGGCAGTGCACTGCGCTATGCGGCGCATGTGGTCTCCGGAGCTGTCTTTTTCGGAAGCTATGCTCCGAAGGGTACGCCGGTCTGGATTTATTCATCCGTCTATAACGCGACTTACATGATTCCTTCTTTTATCCTTTCAGCCATTGTCCTTATCTTATTATTCATGACTGCGCCGCGGCTTCTTGAAGCTAAGCGGACGAACTGAAACAGCAGGCGGTTTACGCCTGCTGTTTTTTTATTCCGGGCTGTGCCGTTCGTTAGAATCACTCAGTTCTTTTGTAAGTTCATTTATGCTTTGTTTTATGTTTCCTTTGCCTGAAAAATTCTCAATCAGCTCTTTTACATTGATTCCGGAAGATGCTTTTAAGCTTTCCTGGAGACCGGCCATTAAATTGGTTGCGTAGCCTGTGACTTTATTGGCTCCGCCGTTTTCACCGCTTCCTCCCGTATCCACGACGGTAATTTTATCAATGTTTGAAAGAGGCGCTGAGACTTGTTTTGCGTATTCAGGCAGCATTTTCACAATCATATCAAGGATTGCAGCCTGCCCGTATTTTTCGAATGCGTCGGCGATTTTTTCTTTAGCTTCCGCTTCTGCGAGACCTTTCAGGCGGATGACTTCCGCTTCGGTTTCTCCTCTCGCCTTTTCAGCCTCCGCTTTAGCAAGACCGTCAATTCTCACGCGTTCCGCTTCCGCCTTGGCCATCGCTTCGATGCTGTACTGCTCGGCATCCGCTTCTGCGAGCTGCTTCGCTTTTGCGGCCGCGGCCGCTTGTTCCACCGAGTAACGGTCAGCATCGGCTTTTTTCTTCACTTCAGAGTCATATTGGCGCTCACGGCGCAGAATTTCTTTTTCCTCCAATTCAATCTGCTTTTGCCGCTCAATAATTTTAATTTGCATTTCCTGCTCTGTCACCTGCTGGCGCGCTTTTGCGGTTTCAAGATCATATGCCTGGTCGGCATTAGCTTTTGCTGTATCCTGCTCTCTTCTGTATTCCGCCATTTTCAGCTGATTGATTTTTTCCGCTTCAGCTATTTCCGTCGCCCGCTCCAGCTCTGATTTTTTTGCGTCTTTATCAGCGGCCGCGCGTTTAATCCTCGTCTCTTTATCCGCTTCTGCCGTGGCAATGTCCGCATCCCGCTTGACTTGGGCGATTCTCGGCTTACCTAATGATTCAAGATAGCCGTTTTTATCCCGGACGTCTTTAATCGTAAAAGAAACGATCATCAGCCCCATTTTAGCAAGATCCTGAGACGCGACACGCTGGACTTCCTGAGAAAACTTTTCCCTGTTTTTATAAATCTCTTCAACGGTCATGGAGCCGAGGATGGAGCGCAGATGGCCTTCCAGCACCTCTCGCGCCTCCTGCTCACGGTCGTCCTTGGATTTCCCCAAAAATTGTTCAGCTGCTGTGGCGATTTCACCGATGGAGCCTCCGATTTTAATAATGGCGGTTCCGTCGGCCATTACCGGCACGCCTTGCTCTGTATAGACTTCAGGTGTAGAGACATCAAGTTTGCTTGACAGTAAACTGAGAGGTTCTGCCTGCTGGAATACCGGGAGCACGAACGTTCCCCCGCCCCGGACGATTTTCAGACGATTTCCGCCTTCATCAATGTGGACGTTCTTATTTCCCAAATAACTTCCGGTCACGATAAGGGCTTCATCCGGCCCCGCTGTCCGGTACTTCGTAATAAATACAGCAATAAGTGCGATGAGTAAAAAGAATACGATTCCGATAACAATGATAATCGGCATAGTCATAACAGTTCCCCCTTAGATATCAGATTGGTTCATGCGGCGTCACAAAAAGCACTCCGTCTTTCACGTCAATCACTAATACGGCCGTTCCGTACTTGATCTGTTCTTGATCAAAGCTGACGGCTGATTTAGAAATGGCGCCCCCTATTCCCTCTATGATCACTTCCCCATAGCCGTCTTTCGGGACGGAAGTAATGACCCTGCCGACTCTGCCCTTTAAATCTGTCTCCCGATATGAGAGCGATTCTTCCGCTGATGAAAGCGGGACAAGGACGAAGAAATGAAGCAGGCTGACCAAAAGAACCGAAAGAACAAATGAAATTAACGCAATGACAGGACTTGATAGCGGAGCGGCGATTTCGCCGATATAACCTGAGGCTGAAAAGATTGTTAAAAAAGACAGAATCAATGCAGGGTTTAAAAATGAAACAGGAATGGCTTCCGAGAGGCCGTGAAACACATCTTGAAAAAACAGAATCAAAAGCGTGAGACTTCCCGAAATAATCAATGTGTAAAGATAGACCGTTTCAAGCGGCAGATGAAATATGTCCACATTCTATCCTCCTTTCGGCTTAGTGTCGGAGTGTTACTTTATATACGGATGTAAAGGCAAATGGTTTCAATTTTCTGATAAGGAAGGCTGATTACATGATTATCCAATCCGGATATGATATGTTTACTCTAAAGGAGGAGATAGGATGAGCATTTTTAATGAAGCCAGACAGCAGACCTGGGAAGTACTGAAAGGACTCTCTGATGAGGAATTCAATCGAAAGCCCGCGGCTGATGAGTGGAGCGTGCGGGAAGTCCTTGACCATTTAAAGAAAATTGACGAAACAGCGCAGACCCTTTTATCAAAGCAGGCAAAAGACGCACCGTTTAAAAAAATCGAAGACAAACCGATGGAGTTTATAGAGGACAGATCAAATAAACGGCCGGCGCCGTCACACCTCGAACCTGAGCAAAACCGAATATCAGTCATTGAGGCAAAACAAGAATTAGATACGGCAAGACAGCAGCTGACCGCAGTTATTTCATCATTAAACGAGGAAGACTTTGAACGTGTGCTTCCGCATCCTGTTTTTCAAGAACTGACGATCCGCCAGTGGATTGATTTTATCGGCCATCATGAAAAGCGTCACATCAATCAAATAGAAGAAATCAAACAAAAAATCGAGAAGGTCTGACTCAGACCTTCTCGATTTTTTTCTTGGCGCGTTTCGGTTCATAAGAATGGATGGTGACCGCATCGCCCGTGCATATATCACCCGGGCGTTCAACAATACAGACAATTCCTCTTCTGCCCATCGCGTGCCTCACAAACGCCGCGGGAGTTTTGGCTGATCCGGATAAAAGGATTGAATAACTTCTCCCGGCTGAATGCACGGATCATTTTCTCCTTCACACAACAGAGACGCACCGCTTGGAAATATCATTCTGCTTCCTTCTTTAAGCGGCGTCAGCGCAGAAAAACCACTGATTGCAATGTTAGCGCCGAGCCATTCGGGAAAGATATGAGAAATCCCCATCTTCTCCGCAATGTCATCACATTCCTCCATGGACACGATTGAAATTTGTCTCCGGTTAAAAATTTCCGTTCCTCTTTCATACATCGGCTCACGCGCGCCGGCCTTTTTTGTCAGTCCGAAATGCAGGTCACCGGGAAACCCGCCGTATTCCGCGCGAAGCTTGTCCATCTTTTTAGTAACAAATTGTTCGGTATCCGCTATATATACGCCTTCCGTCTTTGCTGTTATGCGTTTCCACATCAGCCACCACCGCCTTTTTCTTGACATTATCCTTAAAAAACCCCGCTCTGTAAAGGAGCGGGGTTCATTTATTATACCGTTTTCGGCGTTAAGTCAAAGCAACGTTTGTAAATCCAGTTGTATGCTTTCTCATTCAAATCTCTTGGATTTCCGAATGTTTGCGGATCTTTCATGGCTTCTTTTGATAACCGTTCAATCATGTCCGGAGACACACCTTGTTCTTCTAAACTCGGCACCTCTAAATCTTTTACAAGATCATACATCCAGTTGACGGACGCTTTTGCCGCTTCTTCAGTTGTCATGTTGCTTGTATCGATTCCGAATGCTTTGGCGATGCGGGCGAATTTTTCCGGATAGCCTTTCCAGTTGTATTCCATTACCGGTCCCATCATAGCTGCGACGCATTGTCCGTGAGCGACAGGGATAATGCCGCCGAGCGTCTGGCTCATCGCATGCGCCGCGCCTGCTGATTCACTGCCGTATGAAAGGCCGGCAAGCATCGCCGCCTGCGCCATGCCGTATCTTGCTTCCAAATCCTCTCCGTCCGCAAACGCGCGCTTAATATAATGCGCCGCATATTCAATGGCCATTAAAGCGACGGCATCAGTGATCGGCTGCGCGAATTTCATCGTATAGCACTCGATGGCGTGCGCAAGTGCATCAATACCTGTCATGGCCGTCACATGCGGAGGCATGGACGTGTGCAGCTCAGGGTCAATGACCGTTAGATGCGCAGCGATAAGCGGTCCGCCCGTATTGAATTTAAATTCTCTTTCCTCATCTGTAATGACCGCCCATTGTGTGACCTCTGAACCTGTTCCCGCAGTCGTCGGGATCGTTGTCAGCGGAGGAATGCGGTTTTCCAGCGGCTTTTTGCCTTCCGCGGCTTCATAATCAAGCACGCTTCCTTCGTGTGTCGCTTCTACCCCGATCGCTTTCGCCGTATCCATGGAGCTTCCGCCGCCGACAGCCACAAGACCGTTGCAGTTTTCTTTTTTATACAGTTCTGATCCTTCGTTCACAAGACGTACAGGCGGGTTCGGCTCCACTTTGTTAAACAGGACGACTTCGATGCCCGCTTCCTGCAAAGATTCAATGACCGGGTTTGCCACTCCCGCGTTATAAATTCCCGGGTCTGTTACGAGCAGCGCTTTTGTGACGCCAAGCGCTCTGACTTCACTTCCCGCGTGCTGAATCGCGCCGATTCCGTGTTTAATGACTGTCGGGATTTCGAATGTATGGAATTTATGCATGCTTTCTACTTTCATATTTAATGTCATATTTATCTCCTCCTAATTATGCTTGAAACCAGTTCACAGCCGCAGGTTTCGTGTTGCGGTAAATATGTTTGATTTCCGTGTATTCTTCCAGGCCGATTTTACCGAGCTCACGGCCGAAGCCCGATTGTTTGTACCCGCCCCATGGCGCTTGCGCGAAATACGGGTGGAAATCATTGATCCATACCGTTCCCATCCGCAGTTTGGCGGCTACGCGTTCGCATTTTTCAATATCCTTTGACCATACCGCTCCGGCCAGCCCGTAAATGGTATCGTTGGCAAGTCTGATCACTTCTTCTTCAGAAGAAAATGACTCAACTGTTAAAACGGGGCCGAAGATCTCCTCTTGGACTATCCGCATATCAGACTTGCAGTTTGAGAAAATAGTAGGTTCATAGAAGAAACCGTTTTGAAGGGCGGGATCATCAGGACGTTTGCCGCCTGTTTCCAGTTTTGCCCCTTCTTCGATACCGATTTCTACGTATTTTTCGACTTTGGCCCGATGCTCGGCGGAAATCAGCGGACCGCTTTCCGTATCTTCATGAAAACCGTTTCCTAATTTGATGCGTTTCGTGCGCTTGATCAGCTCGGCTAAAAATTCATCATGAATGGCTTCGTCCACCAAAAGACGGGACCCTGCCGAACAAACTTGGCCGGCATGGAAAAACACGGCGTTCAGCGCTTGATCTGCAGCTGTTTCGAGATCTGCATCTTGAAATACGATATTCGGATTCTTGCCGCCAAGCTCCAGGGCAATCTTTTTCACGTTGCCGCTTGCCGCCTGCATGATTTTTTTGCCTGTTTCAATTCCGCCCGTAAAAGAGACCAAATCGACGTCAAGGTTTCTCGCCAGCTCGTCGCCGACAGAAGCGCCCGGCCCCAGCACGAGATTGGCGGCCCCTTTCGGAATACCGGCTTCTTCTATTAATTGAAAGACTTTAATGGTTGTCAGCGGAGTAATCTCGCTCGGCTTTAAAACGATCGTGTTTCCGGCCGCAAGAGCGGGAGCGATTTTCCAGCTCGCCTGAAGGAGCGGATAGTTCCACGGCGTAATTTGTCCGCATACGCCAATTGGCTCTCTGACGATTTTACTTACTGAATCGGGAATCGGAGATGAAATGACTTCGCCTCCGTCTTTATCCGCCAAACCGGCATAATATTGAAATACATTTGCGATATCATCCATATCGGCTTTACTTTCTTCAATCGTTTTTCCTGTGTCAAGCGATTCCAGCTCAGCTAATTCGTTCAGATCGCGTCTGATTAATTCCGCAATTTTCAGAACAAATTGTCCGCGCTCGAGCCCGGAAAGCACCGGCCACTCCCCTTCATCAAATGCTTTTCTGGCTGCGGCGATGGCTTTCACCGCATCATCCCGGTCTCCTTCGCATACCGTTGCAATTTCTTCTTGATTAAATGGATTAATGATACGGCGGGTCTGTTTTTTTTCTGCACTGATCCATTCGCCGCCGATATAAAGCGTTTTGCTCATAAGAGTCCTCCTTACCGATAAGTAAGTTTGTTAAATAAAAATTTAATGTTTTTAACAATGTTAATTTAACACATGTTTTTTTGCCTGTCAAAACCCGGTCAGTCCGTTTAGATTTTGACATTTTGTCATGATTCGTTAAGATTAAGAACATAAAGAAATGACTTAACAAATTTAAACTTCAAGAGGAAAAGAGGGACAGTATGGATGAGAATCCAGAATTCACAGCTATAGAACAAGCCAGGGATCTTGTCATTGATTCCATTGCAGAGACGATGGATCTTTACGGAATCACCCGGAGTGTCGGGATTTTATACGGAACAATGTATATGAGGGATGAAATGACGCTTGACGAAATGCGTGAGGAACTGCAGATGAGCAAACCGAGTATGAGCACAGGCGTCAAAAAGCTGCAGGATTTAAATGTGGTCAAAAAAACCTTTCACCGCGGCACACGGAAGCATACGTTTGTAGCGGAAAAGGATTTCTTTACGTTTTTCACGAATTTCTTTCCGCCGAAATGGGACCGTGAAGTTCAGGTGAATTTGTCCGCCATCGTACAGGCCCAGGCGGATTTGCAGTCCGTTTTGCTGGCCGAGGAAGGCAGCGCGGAATTACAGGAAGAAGCGCGGCAGTTATATGATCAGCTTGAAAGCTCGAAAGCTTATTATCATTGGCTGAAGCGGCTCGCCGACTCGGTTCAGAGCGGGGAGATTTTTAAATTTATTCCGATAGAAACAGACGAAAAAAACGCCTGATTTTGATTCAGGCGTTTTTTGTCGTGATTTGATTATTTTTGAGAAAATATAGGAACATAACCCCATTTACTTCCATTAAAATTGATGGTAAATTTTTATAGGTATGGTCGTTCTTTTTTAAGAACAATCAGCAAATTTTTTTTAGGGGGATTTATGAAAATGAAACAGAAATTTTTCTCAACTGTCATGGCAAGTTTATTCGGCCTGGTTTTGCTTCTTTCTCTGCCGACAGCGTCATTCGCCGCTGAGTCAGGCTCAACCGTTCACGAGCCGGAAATGTCCGCGAAAGCGACTGCTACCTTATTTGCAAAATATACAGGTGCCAGCCAGCAGGAATGGTCATTTTCTGATATCGAATTGACGTACCGTCCGAACACGATCCTGAGCTTAGGCGTTATGGAATTTACCCTTCCTAGCGGATTTGCGGCTACAACAAAAGATACAGTCAACGGACACGCTTTGCGTGAAAGACAGATTCTGAATAACGGCAAAACAGTCAGACTTCCGTTAAACATTGATTTGCTCGGCGCAGCGGAATTTAAGCTTTCTCTTAATAATAAAACATTGCCTGCTGCAGGTACATATAAGTTCCGTGCAGAAAATAAATCATTAAGCATCGGCTCTAAATTCTATGCTGAGGACACAATTGTTGTTCAAAAACGCAGCACACCGCCGACACAGCCTTGCAACTGCAAATAATTGCGAAAAACGGACCGGCACAAGCTCATCGCTTGTCAGCCGGTCTTTTTTTGTGCTGTTTTCTTTCTTCCGGCCCTCGCATTGACAAACCCCTGAAACAGGAGTACATTCTTGTTTGTTGTATTTGGAGTGACGAAAACAGTTTCTTAAGGAGTTATGAGGATTGGGAAAAATCAAAAATAAACAATTTGCCGTCATCGGACTCGGCCGTTTCGGCGGAAGCATCTGTAAAGAGCTTTTTAAAATGGGGCATGAGGTGCTTGCGATCGATATCAGCGAAGAGCGGGTCAACGCATACTCCTCTTATGCCACGCATGCCGTGCGGGCAAATTCAACGGAAGAAAGCGAGCTTCAGTCGCTCGGCATCAGAAATTTTGAATATGTCATCGTAGCAATCGGCGCCAACATTCAGGCAAGCACGCTGACGACGCTGTTATTGAAGGAGCTGAACATCCCTAATATTTGGGTGAAAGCGCAAAACTATTATCATCACAAAGTGCTTGAAAAGATCGGTGCTGACCGTATTATCCATCCCGAAAAGGATATGGGCGTGCGGATTGCGCAAAGCCTTTCAGATGAAAACGTCTTAAATTACATCGATTTGTCAGATGAATACAGCATTGTGGAGCTTTCAGCCACGAAAAAGCTGCATTTAAAATCCATTCTTGATCTCGGCGTCCGGGCCAGATTCGGCTGCACCATTCTCGCCGTGAAACATAATGGAGACATTCAGCTGTCCCCTTCTCCGGAGACTGTCATTCATGAATGTGACTGCCTTGTGCTGATGGGGCATAAACGTGATATTAAAAGGTTTGAAACTGAAGGAATGTAAAAAAGCCGGCAAGCTGCCGGCTTTTTTTGATGCTTATGTTTCTTCACTTAACTGGACGGCGGTTTGGTCAACCCAGCCGATCAGCTCATCTTTCACTTGAATTTGGTACCAGACGGATTCTCCGTTTTGTTTTTCAGATACGACTTTAATATGCTGGCCGGTAAACTTTTGCGCCGATGCCAGTTTTATAGAATGCCGCTCTTTTGACGGCTTGGACCACACGTCTTCAATGACGTGGTCTTTGATGGCGCCTTTCATATCAACTGCTTTAAGAGAGGCATTGATTTTGTCATATTCATTCAGGTTATAGGTTTCTATGACATCTTTAATTTTTTCAGCATAGCCGGGGTCTGTGGCGTAGCCGGATTTTTGAAGGGCAGCCGCCGCTGTTTTATAATTGTCCGCTTCAATGACGGGCTTGTACTTCTTTTTATTCCAAGACGTTCCGTTGACAAATAATTTGGCATGGTCATCCATTGATTCAAAAAACGTGCTGTATTTACGGAATTTTGCCCGAATCGTTTTTCGTTTTCCTTTTTCAAATTCATCCGTTTTCATCGTGACGTGTTTTCCTTTATAATCACCTTTTACACCGAACAGGTTGCGCGCTTTCCCCGCAAGCTCACTGTTCCCCCAGTCCGATTCGAGAATGGCCTGTGCGAGGGTGATGCTCGGAAGGACATGATATTTCTCATATAAAATCTGAGCATGCCCGGAAAGGCTGTCAATAAAGACCTGCTGCTCGTCCACCTCTTCAGGCGGTTTTTCTTCCGTCACTATGAATTTCGAAAATACCATTGATACCAGAAATAATCCGAATATAAGAGATACAGCAAAAAGGCACCCAAGCACCCTTTTGGTCTTTGCTTTCTTTTTCATATCAACCTTCCTTTAATTCCGGAATCACTAGATTTATAATTTTACTGGTCATTGATGAAAATTTCAATAAAATAGGGAAAAAGACGGAGAAAGAACACATTGTGCAAATAAAAAAGACTCCTCTTTGAGGAGTCTTTTTTTGTTATGCCATGCTCAGCTGAGGGCCGAACAATTCATATTGAACAGAATCAGAGTCAAACCCGAGTGCAAGAATCATATCTTTCATTTGCGTCATAAACTGCGCTGACCCGCACAAGTAACATTCAGCATCTTGATTCAGATGAAGCTGCTCCAAGAAGGTTTGATCAATCCGGCCGCTGTAAAAAGGCTTGTCTCCTGAGCGGTCTTGTTCTGCCGGTTCACTGTATACATAAATGACGTTAATATTCGGATGATTCTCCGCAGCTTGTTCAGCCTCTTTGCGGAACGCGGCGTACTCTCCGTTTTTCGCGGCATGAATAAAAGTAACGGAACGCTCCGGCTGTTTTTCGGCGGCTGTTTTCAGCATGCTCATCATCGGCGTGATTCCGGAACCGGCACTGATAAGAACAACCGGTTTTTCGGCAGCAGACAGCTTGAAATCTCCGGCGGGTGCGCTGACTTCAAGTTTATCTCCCTCTTGAACTTCATTGTGGAGATGAGAAGAAACCGCTCCGTCCTTTTTCACAGAAATCCGATATGCGCCTTTTCGAGAAGCATCAGACAGACTGTACTGGCGAATGTGCGTATAAGGCGAATCCGCAATCCGCACTTTAATGCTGATATATTGTCCCGCTTCAAATCCAGGTAGCGAAGAGCCGTCACTCGGTTTGATATAAAACGATGTGATATCTTTGCTTTCTTTTGTTTTCTGTATAACCGTAAATTCTTTATACCCCTGCCATCCGGCTTCATTGTACATGTCTTTTTCAATGCCGATGAAAGCCTCCGCAATAACACCGTAAGCTTTTTCCCATGCCTGCATAATCTCAGGAGTTGCGGCATCCTGCAGCACATCCTTAATCGCCAGAAGCAGATACTTTCCGACAATCGGATAATGTTCCGGTTTTACACCGATGCTTGTGTGCTTATGGCCGATCTGTCTGACCGCCGGAATGATTTGTTCTAATTGATCAATATTCGCCGCAGCCGCAATGACTGCATTTGCCAATGCTGCGCGCTGAGTCTGTTTCTTTTGGTTCGTTTGGTTAAACATATTTAACAGTTCGGGATGATCTTGAAACATCAGGTTATAAAAGCGCCCGGTGATGTTTTCTCCATGTGTTTTCAATACAGGTACTGTGCTTTTGATGATGTCTATTGTTCTCTCATCCAGCATGTTCATCCTCAACCCTTCTAAAGATGTATTTTCAATATATCTTTATAGTAAGAGATATTTCGAATAAAAGATATATCTAAAATGAATCTTTAAAAAGTCGTCACAATATTGTGTTGGATTTGGAATTTATGGATTTCACCTCCTTTTTTATCACCCGGTGAAACAGGGACACATATATTTGGGAATATACGTTTAAAGATGAAAGCGGGGGATTGCATGGTTTCCGATATCGATTACACGTCTCCGAATACACAGTTCACTTATGATGTGAATGAGAGCCGTTTTTTTACGAAAGATGCTCGGAACTTTATCAATGTATTGGGGATTAAACAGTTAAACACGCTTGAAAATATTTCATTATTAGATATCTTTCTGAGTAAAACAAATGTGATTGAACCGCATACCCATCAAAACGCCGCTGAATTGGTGTACTGTATTTCGGGTTCCGCGGTGGTGTCGATGCTGAATCCGTTCACCCAGAAAATACGTAATTACCCGATTACCCCCGGGCAAGTGGCGAATATTCCGCAGGGGTGGTGGCATTATGAAGTCGCCACTTCAGACAAAACCCATCTTTTAGCCATATTTGACGCCCCTTCGCCTGAAGTGATATACGGCTCGGATATTCTCCGTCTGACGCCGCCTGAGATCATGGCGCATACGTACTGTTTGAATGAGCATGAGTGGGAAAAAGCCGTTTCACCGATCCGGCAATCAACTGTGATAGGTCCCGATAAATACTGCGGACAGTCTGAAAACACGGGTATTCATGATATGAATAAGCCTTATCAGCCAAATACGCATTATCTGAATGATCCGTATCGGCATTATGTTCAGCCGTTCTATCGGGGGTATTAAATGGGAAACGGAGCGGCATTCAAGCTTTGACGAAAAAAGCCCCTCATTGGAGAGGGGCTCTTGATCATTACGGTCCGGTTCCGCAGCTTACTTTGTACTCGCCTTCGGACGATTTTTTTGAATAACATACGTGCGGCGTCTGTCCGGTTTCATCTTTCCAATTGAACCAATTTACATAATAAAGGTTCCCGGCCTCTCCGCCTCCTTCTTCTTTTTGAAGAATCGCAAAGTAGCTTTGATACGGATATCCTTTTTTATAAATGTCATGCCTGATGGCTCCTTTTTCTGAAGCAGACGTGAAGATGATGGGAGAAAGAGCCGGGAGCGCTGTTAAAAGAAGTGCCACTGCCGCTGACAGAGATAATATAAGATAGATTTTCTTTTTCATTTTCTCTCTTTCCTTTATTTTGAGTTGTTAGAAATGAAGCGGAACACAGAGGCTGCTGCAGAGGATTAAAAACTTATAAAGGTATGGAGCCAAGGGGCTCGCACCCCTGACCTCTACGCTGCCAGTGTGGAGATGCTTTTCTGATAGGAACAGACGTTTTGTTTCAAATCCTAATCTTTTATTTGGCTAAAAATGAATAAGCTGGTCCCAAAATAGGATAATAAATTAAAGGTTAATTTTCCACTAGACCTGCCATCAAAACGCCCATCACAATCAATAATAATAGTAAAAGTAAACAAAGTGCTAGGATAACAAAAGAAATATTCTTTGCAATTCCTTTAGGCGATTTGATTGCTAGAATACTCCCCACAACAATTCCTAGGATTCCAAGCGCCCAATGAATATGAGGCAGGAAACACAATGTGAATAAAAGGATGATAAGCGACACGATCCCAAAATACTTTCTCATTTCTCTCCTTTCTATTTTCCCTCCATTAAATTGAAAAGAAAATTGAACTTATAAATATTGAGTGCCATATTTTTTAAATATTAGCAGAATTATCGTTCGAGCTTTATGACGACGGATACATACGCGAGGTTATCTGCGCAGTTCATTACGGGACCACCTACGGAAGGAATTTCGTGTGAAGAACTTAAAGGGGGATACATTATTGTATTTGATTCTCTTTTATCCGTTGAGACTTATGAAGTTGGGAGATGATCAAATGACTGATTTTGAATGAAAAGTGCACCGGATTATCTTTAATATGTCCCGCTTTAGGAAAAATCCCTCCATGGAACAATTGAAAAGAAAAAACAGGTGTTTGTTTTGAAGCTAATGAAGAAACTAAAAAAGCCTTTTCCGAAGAAAAGGCGTAAGCTGTTCAAGTCTGAAAACGATCCGAAGCAGTTTGAAAGGTATCATGTGTTTTTTCCACTGTGTTCACACCCAATCCGCATACTAAAGATAACGACAGACCCAAAATAATGAAGATGCTTTTTTTCATACTGGCACTCTCCTTCTTAAGTTTGATTACGATCAGATGAAACTTGATATGATCCATCAAATGAAACAACCGAAGCCGTTAGACCGGCCCCTGACATTAAAACGACAGCCGATACAATGATAAATACGCCTTTTCTAAAATTCATACAGGCATTCTCCCCTCTGAATTTGTTTTTGCGTTTGAATCATTTTTTGATGATAAAAATAAGATTTGTCATATTGCTTTGATTCTGCATAAACAGCAGCCGTATCAAGAGCAATATCTTCTACATACGAATAGTTTTTATTTTTCTCAAGGTAATCAATTGTTTTTTTGATTCCCATTTGGTCTATTGCATTAATATATAAAGCCTCCAAATATTTTTGCAGAGATTCAAACAGCTTATCCCCTTGATATATCGCTGATGAAAGTCCCTTTTTGCTGATTTGAATCGCCTCGCTTGTTTTCCCTTGTTTAAATAGAAGCTTTGCGTATGTAAACAAGGAATGCGGAAGGTTACCCAATTTATACTTTTCAGATATCTCCGCTGCTTTTTTTAAGTAGATTTCAGCATTACTGTATTCTTCTAGGTCTCCGTAATTCTTTCCTATGTTGTAATAAGCAGAACTGAGCAGCCTTTCATTATTGTTTACTTGTTTCGACAACTCTAAAGCTTTTTCTAAATGAGGCAAACTTTTTTCAAAGCGTTTAAAGTCAACATAATTCCCAGAGATGACGAATAGACATTGAATTTTCCGGACCTTATACAACTCATACTGATCGTAAATATCGAGCGCTTGCTTTACGTGATGCATGGAGACGTGGCTTTGTTTCATACCGTAATATGCTTCAGCCAGTTTAAAATGAAACTCCGCTCTCTCAATTTCATCATGCACATGAACGAGTTGTTTTTCAGCTTCTCTATAAAAGCCGATCGCCTTTACATACTGCTTTTGATCAAATTCATACATGCCGCGGAAAAATAAAGAATAATAGCACAGCAGGCCGGAAATTCCTTTATTTGATGCTTCGATTTTTTCCAGCAGCTCGTCAATTGTCGGTCTCACGCGGGTAGTCACCGGTTCTAAATAATCCAGCATGAGCTGATGGCGGAATTTCATGAGGGTGTAGTAAATCAGTAGATACTCGTCTTCTTCCATCTCATTTATTTCTTGCTCCACTTCCGCTTTCAAAATCTCCGCATCCGGAACACTGAACTGACGTATCATTTTGTACCATTCATTAATCTTAACGCCAACCTCCGATGACGGTAAAACAGAACTCACAAGGCCACTCCTCCTTTTATATAATATTCTAACATTTCCATAATATGTTTGGACGAAAAAAAACCGCAATTTGTTTGCAGTTGCCAGATTACTTATTTTCACATAACTGTTGGAAACGTCCATTCTATTTGCGATAATAAAACTAATGTATGGGGAATATAAATGGGAGGGATTAAGGATGTGTCATTTAAAATGAGCCTTACTTTATCACTCAAATGTTTTAAGCTGTATGAAAATGTGTACTTTGGGATAGCGTTTATAAGTAGACTCTCTACAAGTCTACTTTATTTTTTTCTCATAAATAAACGAGGTGAAAATCAATGGATGGTGTAGAATTTTTAGAAAATATGACACGACTCGGAGTACTCATTTTGGTGTTCTCAGGATATGCTGTTTATTGGAAATTAGGTAAAACAAAAAGAGAGCGAGGGCTTACAAAATTTGAAGCTTGTCTTAGGTTCTCTGTCATGTTCGGTATATTAGCTTGGGGGGGTTCGACTCTTGCTTTGAGTTTATGGTCATAATCTTTTTTGTCGATATTTTACTTATCCTGTCTAAACAGATTAAAACTAGATAAATGTACCCTTATTTAGAAAAATGTGTTACCGTGTAGTTTCTTGTACAAGTTTCTAAAAGAGAAAGTTATAATGTTGAAAAGATTAGTTTTTCTGGCGTTGACCCTACTTCTTGCTATTGCTACAATAGCGCCAACAGTTTCAGCAGAGGAAGAGAACGGGTTAGATGGATTAACTAAAGAACAAATTGAAAAATTTTGAAAAGAAGTTGAGTACATCTTTACTAAGATTGTAATTTTTGATGAAGAGACAGGCTACACAGTTAATGAGGATGAGCTTGAAAAGTCTCCTTATACCAAAGGTCAAAAAGAGGGTATGATCGCTTTCGCTAAATATATGAATAAGGAATATAAGTATGCAAGTGTCCAAAAGAACACTGTTCAAAGATCTTGAAAATGCTATTGTATCTCTAAAGGAGCATTAGATAAAGTTCAAAAGGCAATTGAAAAAGGAGATTGGTGGACAGTATTAGAATATCTGGGCAAATTAGGTTTAGCAATTTCCCTATCAGCAGTATTTACATTCTTCCTGTTCTGCGGTGCTACACCAGCAAAGATTGCTCCGCAAGAAAATTGATAAACAACAAAGCCGCCTTTAGAGGCGGCTTCTTCAATCCTAATTGAAGGCGAAAAGCAACTAAACTTCCTCAAAATAAATTTTTCGTCCCCAAATTGTCCCCAATTGCTTTTTTGGGCTATTGCTCTGTTCCTGACAAATAAAAAAACCCTTATAGAATAAGGGTTTAAAGGTATGGAGCCAAGGGGGCTCGAACCCCTGACCTCTACGCTGCCAGCGTAGCGCTCTCCCAGCTGAGCTATGGCCCCGTGCTGTAACGTCATGTTTTATTATAGACGACTCTTCTATGAATTTCAAGCAGAAAATTCAGTTTGCTCATATTTTCCTGAGACGTTTTTCGAACATAAAAAGAAGACCCTCCGGGGGCCTCTTCGTTTATCGCACGAGCATGATTAAAATGATGCCGAGGATGACACGGTAAATGGCGAACGGGACAAGCTTAATCCGGTTAATGAGCCGAAGAAAAAATTTGACGACTAAGAGGGCGACGACAAAGGCGCAGATAAAGCCGACAAGAAAAAACGGAATCATGTCATAAGAAAGACTGCCCCAGTATTTCACCAGCTTCAGAAGGCTTGCGCCCGCCATAATCGGAATGGCCATAATAAATGTGAAGTCTGCGGCTGCCCGGTGATTCAAGCCGACAATGACACCTCCGGCAATCGTTGAGCCTGAGCGGGAAAATCCGGGCCATAAGGCGAGACACTGGAATAATCCGACACAGAAAGCCTGTTTGTAGGTGATTCTGTCCACCGTATCGATCGTTTCTTTCCTTTTATTGATCCAGTCCGCTATAAGCATAAGCACAGCTCCGGCAATTAATCCGTAAGCGACCGTTCTGACGGAGAATAAATAGCGGTCAATGAAATCCTCAAATAAAAAGCCGAGCACCGCTGCCGGAACAAGACCGACGGCGATTTGCGCGATGGTCAGCCTGTATCCCTTCTGCTGATCGCGCGTGACGTTTTTTTTGAGGCCGAGTAAATGTAATATCCGATCCTTAAACACAATGGCCACCGCCAGAATCGAACCGAGCTGAATCACCACTTTGAAGGAATTGGCGGCTTCCGGATTCATCAGGCTTCCGGATTTCAGCCAAATGTCATCCGCTATGATCATATGTCCCGTGGAAGAAACCGGCGCGTATTCCGTCAGCCCTTCCACGATTCCCAAAACGGCTGCTGTGAACATCTCCCATAGTGTCATCCCATTCTTCCCTTCATTCATCATTTACAAAAGAGAAGCTCTCCTTTGAAGGAAAGCCTGTCTTATAATAAATATCATGTCCGTTCCGATTTTATGACTTCGATACAGCATCATTTTTTTCTTCTTCATATAAATGCGAGCGCATTTTGAACCAATCAAACAGATGGGTCGTGACCACTTTGATGACCGCATACCCCGGGATGGCTAAAATAATGCCGACAACCCCGAACAGCTTTCCGGCGGTTAAAAGAACAAAGATGATGGTAATCGGGTGAATGTGAAGATTTTTCCCCATGATCTGCGGCGAAATTAATTTACCTTCCACGAGCTGGACAACGGTCCAGACAATCGCAAGTTTCAGCAGCATAAGAGGCGAAGTGACCAACGCGATAATAATCGCCGGCGTGATGGCAATGGTCGGCCCTAAATACGGAACAACGCTCGTACAAGCGGCAATGACCGCAAGCAGGGAAGCATAATCAAGTCCGATAATCAGATAGCCGATAAATAATAAAAACCCGATACAGAAGCTGACGATGACCTGTCCTCTGATATAGGAGCTTAATCTGTGGTTCATTTCACTAAGCATCGTATACGTTTGTTCTTTCAGACGGGTGGGCACAAACTTTAAGATATAAATCGGCAGTTTTTTGCCGTCTTTCAGCAAATAGAACAGAATAAACGGCACGGTCACAATCGAAATAATCACTTCAGTCAGCGCGCCGATAAAATTCCCGACTCCGGTAAATGTACTGTTTGCAATTGTCGCCGCCTGCGCCGATACTTTATTAGCGAGATCGGAAATGTTGATATTCATCGTCTTTTGCGCCTGATTTACAAAATCGCTTCCGATCAGGCTTTTCGTCTGATCTTCAACGATGTCCACATATTTCGGCAGGTTGTCGATCAGGCTCATGATCTGTTCCTTTAAAAACGGAATAATTGAAACGACCGTAATCGAAATCAGCCCTATAATAATGAGGTAAAGGAGCAGGATGGAATAGACTCTTTTCACTCTTATTTTTTCCAATATATCTACGATCGGATTAAGCAGATAATAAACAATTCCTGTCAAAATGACGGGGAGCGCAATCGTTTTGAGCAGGACGATAATGGGTGTGAAAATAAATGATGTCTTCATAAAGACAAGGATATTGAGACCGATGAGCAGCAATACAAGCAAAAACAAGACAAATTTATTGTCTAAGAAAAACTGTTTAAATCTGCCGCCCCATGTTTGCAATGTTTCCACTATTGTTCCTCCATCATATGTATTTTACTTAAATTGTACACTATCGTTCCTGTAATGAAAAATAATAACCGGTCTCTATGGGAATTTTTCCTATCCCTTTAGCTGGCAGCCTTTTTTCCATTTATGTTTCTCAGAAAAAAAGCTATAATGTAAGCCAATACATAGAAGGAGCGATAGCAATGATTCGATTTGCAACAGTCGGTACGAATTGGATTACAGAACGATTTCTGGAAGCGGCTTCTGCTATTGATGATTTTCAATTAACGGCGGTTTATTCCAGAACTGAAGAACGTGCGGCGGAATTCGCAGGCAAACACGGCGCTGCTCATTATTTCACCAGCCTGAAAGAAATGGCGGAAAGCAAAGCCTATGACGCGGTGTATCTCGCCAGCCCGAATGCATTTCACAAAGAGCAGGCGGTCCTTTTTATGGAACACGGCAAGCATGTACTGTGCGAAAAACCGTTTGCGTCTAACGCAAGGGAAACGGATGAAATGATTCACGCAGCCAAAACGAACGGCGTTCTCTTGATGGAAGCCATGAAAACGACGTTCCTGCCGAACTTCAGCATGCTTCAACACCACTTACATAAAATCGGACCCGTCAGGAGATTCACGGCAAGCTACTGCCAATATTCATCACGATATGATGCATATAAAAACGGTACGGTGCTTAACGCGTTTAAGCCTGAATTATCGAACGGTTCGTTAATGGACATCGGCGTGTACTGCATTTATCCGGCCGTCGTCCTGTTCGGCAAACCGAAAAACGTCATTGCGACCGGTCATAAACTAGCATCCGGCGTTGACGGCGAAGGCACGGTCATTCTGTCATACGACGGATTTGAAGCGGTGCTGATGCATTCGAAAATCTCAAATTCGTTTGCCCCGGCGGAAATTCAGGGTGAAGACGGCACGATCGTTCTGGACAGCATTCACGGACCGGAACGGGCGGAAATCCGCTATCGTGACGGCCGGACGGAAGACATTTCAGTCCCTGATCTGAAACCTTCGATGTACTACGAAACGGCTGAATTCATCAATCTTCTTCGAAACGGACAGCGGGAGTCTTCCGAAAATACATTTGAACGTTCTTTCATTACGGCGAGCATTATGGAAGAAGCGAGAAAACAAATCGGAATCGTCTTTCCCGCCGATCAAAACTAAAAACATCCGCCCGGATTCGGGCGGATGTTTTTTATTTGGACGCTAACAGGTCAGCAAACGCTTTTGCATACTGCGGAAGGTCGGGCGGGCGGCGGCTTGATACAATGTGGCCGTCAGTTACGACAGCTTCATCCAGCCACTGTGCCCCTGCATTTGTCATGTCGTCTTTGATGCCGGGCGTGCTCGTTACTTTTTTTCCTGCAAGAATTCCGGCAGATATAAGCACCCAGCCCGCATGGCAGATCTGGCCGATCGGCTTTTTCTGCTCGTTCATCGTACGGATGATGTCCAAAACTTCGGGATATCTTCGCAGTTTGTCAGGAGCCCAGCCGCCAGGCACGAGCACGGCATCATACTCCTGAATAATCAGGCTCTTAAAATCGTAATCCGCCGTCGCGGGCACGCCGTATTTTCCTTTGTATGAACGGCCCGCTTCTTCTCCTATTAAATGAACGATCGCGCCTTCCTCTCTCAGCCGGTAGACGGGATACCAAAGCTCTAAGTCTTCAAAATCGTCACTGACAAGCGCTATGACTTTTTTGCCTTCTAATCTCATCACTGCCACTCCCTTCTTTTATATTAGTGTATCGCTTTTTTCAGATGAGGAAAAGAAACAGCTCGTTACAGCTGTTCTTCGTCTTCAGACTGAATCGTAAATTTCCGTGTGACCTGCTGCAGTTCTTCAGCCATATGCGCAAGCGTTTCGGCGGATGAACTGATTTCTTCCATGGAGGCCAGCTGCTCTTCAGCTGAGGCGGCGATGTCTTGAATGCCGGCGGACCCTTCTTTGGCGACTGAGGTAATGTCCTCCACTGCGTTTGTCACATTTTGCGACCCGGCTGCAAGCTGCTCAAGCGTTCCGTTCATATGCTGCAAGGCGCCTGAAATCTGAGTCGTCATTTCTGAGATTTTTTTGAAGCTTTCGGCCGTTTGATCCGTAATATCGAGGCCTTCCTTCACATCTTGATTCACCGCTTGGAATACGGAAAGCGATGTGGCGATTTCTTTGACGATTTCCTGAATCAGCGTTTCGATTTCCTTCGCGGAGCCGGCGGATTGTACGGCAAGCTTTCTCACTTCTTCCGCAACGACGGAGAAGCCCCGCCCGTATTCGCCTGCTCTGGCCGCTTCAATGGCCGCGTTTAAGGCAAGCAGATTTGTTTGATCGGCAATGCCGTTAATGACGTTCAGAATGCTCTTAATGTCGTGCGACTTCGTTTCCAGCCCTTTTACGACCGCTTCCGCCTGCTGTACGGAACGATCAATTGTTTTCATCTGGCCGACCGTTTTCGCCACTAATTCTTCTCCGCTTCCGGCCGTTTCAGAGGTTTGGATGGCGGATTCAGTGATTTCCGCCGATACATTCGCCGTCTCGGCAATGCCGGCATTCATTTTGGAAAGATGATCAGCACTTTCTTCCAATTTCTCGCTTTGTGATTCGTTTCCGTTTGAGAATTGTTCAATCGCCAGAGTAATATGCTCTGTCGCCTTGCTTGTCTGTCCGGCGGATGCCGTCAGCTCTTCAGATGAAGAAGCGACATGTTCGACGGATGATTGGATGACGCCGATGACAGACCGGAGTGATGCCGACATCTCATTGAAGCTTTGGCTGAGCTGCCCGAATTCATTTTTTGACTTGATGTCAATGACTTCCGTTAAATCGCCGTCACTGATTTTAGCTGATGTCGAGACAAGTTTTTTGAGCGGTTTTGCAATCGAGCGAATGATAAAAAAGATTAAAATACCGCCGACGATAAGAGAAACCGCCAGGATGATCAGCGCCATTTTCATGACAGGCGAGGCTGCGTCATGGATCTCACTGACAAAAAATGTGCCGGCGATTTTCCAGCCCGTCAGTTTGTTTGTCGTGAAGGCCATTTTCTTCTGCTGTCCTTCAAACATGTATTCAAACGATCCGCTTGATTTGGAAAATACCTCTTTCGTCCACTCTCCGGAGCCTTCCGTTCCCGCTTTTATAGTCGGATGGGCGATGTATTTTTTATCCCCCGTTGTAATGAAGGCAAATCCTTTATGACCGATCTGGACGCGTTCGGAAGCGTTCAGCAGGTCGCCCAGATTAATATCAAGCGCCACAACGCCTGATCGGTCTTTTGTCTGCTGGGCAATCGTAACGACCGTCTGTCCGGTTGCAGCGTCTTTATAAGGCTCGGTAAACACCGGCTGTCCGCTTTTTTCAACCGCCTTTGTATACCACTCGCGCGTGAGCGGATTATAATCGGACGGCATGTCAGCGGACGGATATTTCACAAACGCTTTGTCGCGAGACGCGGCGTAAATTGACGCGACATCGCCATTTACGGTGACATACTGCTTCATATTGTCGAGCAGTACCGATTTATTTTTCGTGTTCAGTTTTTCCTTTGTGATTGATTCGCTGTAGTAGTCAATCGCTTTCAGCTTACCCTCAAGCATGTTTTCCAGCACGCTGTTCAGTTCACTGACATTTCCCTGGGCGCTGTGGGTCAGTTCGCTTTCTAATGTACTCCCCGCCGTTTGGTAGCTGAAGTAGGCGAGTATGCCGACCGGAAGCACCAATACGGCTAAAAATGCCGCGATCAGCGGCTTGCTGATGGATGGCTGTTTGATCCAATGTATCAGTTGTTTCATTTTTTCAGTCTCCTTCTTTGAAAAGCTAAATCTAATATCGTCAGATAGGACAAAAGATTTATTAAAAAAACTAAAAAAAACACCCAAACAGCACATTTGGGTATTCTATGATCTATTAATCTATTTTAAATCGTTTCGTCATATCACGTAATTCTTCCGCCATTTGGGATAACGTTTCCGAAGACGAACTGATTTCTTCCATTGAAGCCAGCTGTTCTTCGGCAGAGGCCGCGATATCCTGAATGCTGGCGGAGCTTTCTTTTGCGATGGACGCGATTTGCTCAGAAGCTCCTGAAATCTGCTGTGATCCTGCTGTCAGCTGTTCTACCGTCGCATTCATATTTTGAATTTCTCCGGCGATCTGGTTCGTCATTTCAGAAATCCGTTTGAAGCTCGTTTCGGTCTGATTCGTAATATCCAGTCCGCTCTCCACCTCTTTGTTGACGGATTGGAACATGCCGAGAGATGTATTGATTTCGTTGACGATTTCTATAATTAAGCTTTCGATTTCTTTCGCTGAATCGGCAGACTGGACCGCAAGTTTTCTGACCTCTTCGGCGACGACTGAGAAGCCCCGGCCGTATTCACCCGCACGCGCGGCTTCAATTGCCGCATTCAGCGCAAGAAGGTTTGTCTGATCAGCGATTCCGTTAATGACACCGAGAATGTTTGTAATGTCTTTTGATTTTGTCTCAAGTCCGCGCACCACTTGTTCAGCTTCTTTCACTGACCGGTCAATGACGTTCATTTGGCCGACCGTCTGGTGGACGAGCTTTCCGCCTGAATTGGCGACTTCCGCTGATGTGACGGAGGATTCGGTAATGACGGCAGATGCTTTCGCCATATCTTTAAGCCCGCTGTTCATTTGATAAATATGTTCCGCCGCGCTTTCGATATTTTCACTTTGGCTTTCATTTCCGTTAGAAAATTGTTCGATCGCCAGTGTGATATGTTCCGTTGCCTTGCTTGTCTGCTCCGCTGAAGCCGTCAGCTCCTCTGAGGAAGATGCGACGTTATTCACGGAATCCTGGATGGCATGGATGAGAGACCTGAGTGAATCGGCCATATTGTTAAAGCTTTTGCCAAGCTCGCCTAATTCATCTTTTGACTGAATCTCGATCGTTTCTGTTAAGTCGCCTTCACTGATTTGTTTCGATGATGTCACAAGCTGCTTGAGCGGTTTTGTGATTGAACGGATAATCAGCACCATGACGATGGTTCCGATGACAATCGCTAATACGAGAACGAGCAGGGACAGATGAAGGATCGGCAGGGCCGCTTCATGAATTTCGTCCAGATACATTGTTCCGGTAATCTTCCAGCCTGTCAGCCCGTTCGTATCATAAGCCATTTTCTTTTCCTGGCCGTCGTATTTGTATTGAAAATCACCTTTTTTGCTGGTGAACAGCTGTTCAGCCCACTCCCCGTTTAATACTGTGCCTGACGCACGGTTCGGGTGGGCGACCACTTTTTTGTCTTTCGTCAGGATAAAAGCGTAGCCTGATTTTCCGATGTTCACTTTCTTTGTCGTTTTCAGAAGCTCATCGATTTTCATATTGATGGCGACGACCCCTGAGCCGTCTTTCGTCTGCTGAACGACCGTCACGACCATCGTATTGGTGGAAGCCGTGCGGTAAGGATCTGTTACAACAACTTTCCCCTTATTTTCCACGGCCTTTTTATACCAGTCTCTTTCAAGCGGATTATATCCTTTAGGCATCTGCAGATCCGGATACCGTGTGAAATGTCCTTCCGTGTCACTCGTATAGATGGATTCCACGTCTTTATTAATCTTCATGTACTCTGTGAATTTATCGGTAATTTGCGATTGGTTTTTCGGCTTGTACCGATCCTTTGTGAGCCAGTCGCTGAAATATGCCGTTCCGTCTTCCTTTTGGCTGATGCTTGTGTTGATCATATCGTTAATCTGCTGCACATTATCTAGTGCGCTTCCCATCATCTGCCTGTCAAGCGTGCTTACCGCCGATTGATAGGCGATAAAAGCCAGCGTTGAAATAGGAAGAATGAGAATGGCCAAAAAAGAAATGAGCAGTTTTCTTGTAAGCGATCTCTGCTTGATGATTTGCACAATTTTTTTCATCTGCTATATCTCCTCTTGCGTGTTTACCCTTCATATCGGCAATTATGGGTAAATATACACATCCAAAAAGAAGAAATATAACGAAACATACTTTTTACCTATTGCAAAATTAGTCTTTTAGACTTAATTAAGAGTTTATCTTAAAACGCTTTGTCAGTTCGCGTAATTCTTCCGCCATTTTTTCCAGCGTGACGGCTGAGGAACTGATCTCCTCCATGGACGCAAGCTGCTCTTCAGCTGAAGCCGCGATGTCCTGAATGCCGGCCGCGCTTTGTCTGGAGACTGCCGCGATATCCTCTGAAGCGTTTGATACTTCCTGAGATCCGGCAGAAAGCTGTTCCACGGTTGCATTCATATTTTGCAGTTCACCGGCAATCTGATTTGTTTTAGCGGAAATGTCCCGGAAGCTTTTTTCCGTTTCGTCCGTTAACTGAAGTCCGCTTTTCACCTCGTGATTGACGGATTCCAGCATTCCGAGCGAAGTATGAATTTCTTTGACGATTTCATGAATTAAGGATTCGATTTCTTTCGCTGAATCTGCGGATTGGACGGCAAGCTTTCTCACTTCTTCGGCAACGACTGAAAAACCGCGTCCGTATTCTCCCGCTCTTGCCGCTTCAATGGCTGCATTTAAAGCAAGGAGATTCGTTTGATCGGCAATGCCGTTAATGACGCGCAAAATGCTGGTGATGTCCTGCGATTTGAGTTCAAGCCCTTGTACGACTTGCTCCGCTTTACTTACGGATTGGTCAATGGCGCCCATCTGGCCGGCTGTTTTCTTGACAAGCCGCTCACCGGCGCCGGATATCTCCGCCGATTCTATTGACGTTTCCGTCACCACGGCTGCCGCTTCCGCCAGATCGCTGAGCCCGTCTTTCATCTCATTCACTTGTGCTGTCGCTTTATCAATACTCTCACTTTGGTCTTCCGTTCCATTAGAAAACTGTTCAATCGCAAGGGTGATATGTTCCGTTGCTTTGCTCGTCTGCTCAGCCGAAGCCGTCAGCTCCTCTGAGGAAGAAGCGACATGTTCAACAGAGTCCTGAATTCCCTGAATAAGCGAACGGAGTGAATCTGTCATATGATTAAAACTTTTACCGAGCACGCCGAGCTCATCTTGAGAGCCGACATCAATGGTTTCCGTCAGATCCCCGCTGCTGATTTTTTCCGCTGAAGCTACGAGACGTTTTAACGGTTTGGTAATTGAGCGGATGACAAAATAAATGAAAATCATCCCTGCGGCGATGGCTATCGCCAATATGATAATGGCCAGAGTCAGAACCGGTCTTGCCGCATCTTTGATTTCATCCACGGACATGGTTCCGCTGATCTTCCAGCCCGTCGCTTCATTGGTCACGTACGCCATTTTTTTCGCTTTCCCGTTCAGCGTATATTCATAGTCGCCTTTTTGCCCGCTGTATAATGTATCAACCCATTTTCCCGATACCGCCGCGCCGGCTTTTTCATCACTGTAAGCAACGGCTTTTTTATTTTTGCTGAGGATAAAGGCGTATCCTTCTTTTCCGATGTTCACTTCTTTTGTCATCGTGATGAGATCGTCGATTTTTATATCAATGGCGACGACGCCTGATCCGTCTTGCGCCGCGCGGGCCATGGTAACGACCATCTTTTTGTTTGAGATAGACTCATAAGGGTCCGTGATGATGGTTTGGCCTTTATTCTCCATGGCTTCCTGATACCAGCTTCTTTCAAGCGGATTGAAATCGGCCGGCATATCGGCATGCGGATAACGGGTAAACGTTCCTTCCTTGCTGCTTGAAAATATGGCGGACGCTTTATCATTGCTTTCAATAAACTGTTTGAACCTTTCTTGCATTTCCGTTTGGTTTTTTTCTTTAAATTTAGCGCTTGTCGCCCATTCGCTGAAATATGCTGAGCTTTTTGTAAACATTCCGATCCGGTCATCAATCATATTGTTTAAGATTTGCACATTTCCTTCGGCGCTTTCCATCATTTGCTTTTCAACGGATGAAGCGGCCGAACGGTAGGCGCCGGCAGCCAATACTGCTACCGGAATAATTAAGATCAGTAAAAATGAAATAATAAGTTTTTTGGCTATTGATTTTCTGGCGATTTTTTTTGCTGTTTTTTTCAATTTTGTAAACCTCTTTCAATCATTTACTGTTTATATCGGCCGACTCCCTTTTTATTACATTGAAAATTAAGTCATAAATGAAAAATAGTTCTATGTACTCCCTTTGTATGCAAGACTTTTTATTTAATTATCCGGCTGTCACTATAAAAAAGGACGCCTTCCACCTGGAAAGCGTCCTTTTTTACTAGTTGATTTTAAATTGTTTCGTTAATTCCCGCAGTTCTTCGGCCATTTGCGCCAACGTATCGGCGGATGTGCTGATTTCTTCCATTGATGCAAGCTGTTCTTCTGCGGATGCGGCAATATCCTGAATGCTTGCTGCGCTTTCCCGTGATACGTCCGCAATATCCGTCACTGCGGCTGAAACGTGCTGAGAGCTGTCTGACAGCTGTTCAACCGTGCCGTTCATCGATTGAAGCTTCTCGGCGATATCGTTCGTCATGCCGAAGATATTCTGGAAGCTTTCTTTCGTGCGGTCCGTCACGGCAAGTCCTGATTGAACTTCTTCATTGACGGATGTAAACATGTGAAGCGATGTATTGATCTCAGCCGTGATTTCCTGAATGAGTTTTTCAATCTCTTTGGCAGAACCGGCGGATTGGACGGCAAGCTTTCTCACTTCTTCGGCTACTACTGAGAAGCCCCGCCCGTATTCACCCGCTCTTGCCGCTTCAATGGCTGCATTTAACGCAAGCAGGTTTGTCTGATCGGCAATACCGTTGATGACTCTTAAAATATGAGTGATGTCTTTTGATTTGGCCTCAAGGCCTTTTACAACCGCTTCCGCCTGCTGGACCGATTGATTGATGAGATTCATCTGCCCGACGGTTTGCTGCACATATTCTTCCCCGGTGCCGGCAGCTTCCTTCGATTGTTTAGATGCTTCCGTAATGGATGATGATGTGCGGGAAACGGCGGCGAGTCCGTCATTTATATGATTCAGCTTGGCTGAGCTTGAATCGACTTTTTCGCTTTGCTCTTCGTTCCCGTTTGAAAACTGCTCAATCGCCATTGTAATATGTTCCGTCGCTTTGCTTGTCTGCGAAGCTGAAGCGGTCAGCTCTTCCGATGACGCGGCCACGTTGTCGACAGAGTTTTGGATCGCGCTTATCAGTCCGCGCAGAGATTCTCCCATTTCATTAAAGCTCGCGCCGAGTTCGCCCAATTCATCTTTCGAGCGGATATCAATGGTTTCAGTCAAGTCTCCGCCGCTGATTTGTTTAGAAGAGCGGACAAGCCGTTTCAGCGGTGACGTAATGGATCTGACAATCAACAGAATTAAAATTCCCCCGATGATAATGGATGCTGCAAGGACAATCATCCCCATCGTCAGCACCGGTTGTGAGGCGTCTTTAATTTCGTTGAGCTCCATGCTCCCCTCTATTTTCCACCCGGTCAGTTTATTTGTCGTAAACGCCATTTTTTTATTTTGATCATCGAGCTTGTATGAAATAATGCCGCTGTCTTTGCTGTATACCTCATTCAGCCACGGGGTTGAAACTTTATCGCCCGGTTTGTGGTCTTTATGCGCGACATAGGTTTTATTTTTGGACGTGATAAACACGAATCCTTTTTGTCCGATTTTGATTCCCTGCATCTGCTTCAGCAGCTGGTCAATCGTAATATCCATGGCCACTACGCCTGTTCCGTCCTGCATCTGCTTTGCCACGGTAACGACCATGCTGCCGTCGCTTGCCGCGGTGTAAGGGTCGGTGACAACGAGCGTGCCGCCGGCCTTCACAGCGTCTTTATACCAGGTGCGTGTTCTCGGATCGTAATCGGCCGGAGTATTCTCCTTCGGCGCCTGTGCGTAGCTGCCGTCTTCCGTACCTCCGTAAATGCGGGCTACGTCCTTATGAATAGACGTGTATTGCCCGAACTTTTCTTCAAGAGCAGACATGTTTTTCTTTGAGAAGGATGACCCTTTTAACGTTTCACTGAAAAATTCAATCGCCTTTGCTTTTGCGCCGATATCATTTGTAATGGTTGTGTTAAAAGATTCGATGTTATTTTTCGCGTTGCCTGAAATCTGATCATCCAGCGAATTGCTCGCCGTATGGTATGAACTGAATTCTAACACGAGAATCGGTATGATTAAGATCACGATAAATGAAATGATTAATTTACGTGAAATCGATGCCTTTGTGCACCAATTAATGAATTTTTTCATATTAAGCTGCTCCCTCAAGTGTGATACCTTATATATCGGCTCAGTCTTCACATTTTGTTAACATTTCCTCCTTTTTTATGACTTGATTTTCATTGCCCAAGCTTCCTGCATATCTTATAAAAAAAGATAGGGGGCGCGCAGATGATTATCATATCCGGCCAAGTGCTTCGGCCTCAGGACATCGCGAACTGGCAGACGGAAGAAAGCCTTGTTCCGTATATAAATGACCTGCTCAATTCTCCCGTACAATTCGATTACGGGTCGATTGCTGAACTGATGTTCGAGGTGCGGCTGCGCCGCCATATTGTGGAAGCCGCAAGAGAACTGCACGGATCAGGTGTGAAATTTGCAACTTTCGCCAAAACATACGGAAATACGGCTTATTGGAGACTGACGCCGGAAGGAGCCCTGGAGCTGAAGTACAGGATTCCCGCTTCAAAAGCGATTCGGGACATTATTGAAAACGGGGCGTTTTACGCATTTGAATGCGCTACCGCCATTGTTGTGATTTATTATCTGGCCGTCTTAAAGACAATCGGTGAAGAACGGTTTAACCTGCGTTTCCGGAATATCACTTTGTATGACTGGCACTATGAGCACCTGCCGATCTACACGGAAACCGGCAGCCACTTTTTACGGGGAGATTGTTTATATTTTAAAAATCCTGATTTTAACCCTGCAAAGGCTCAGTGGCGGGGAGAAAATGTCATTGTGATGGGGAATGATCAATATTTCGCCCACGGTCTCGGGATTCTGACCGCTGAACAAATCATCCAGAGATTGAATTCTTTAAGAAAAAAAAATGCCGTGCAGCCGGCTTATCTGCTTAACCAGGCAACAAGGCTTGATGCACCCGCGCTTTATCAGATCATGCATTAAAACAATCCCATCGTCTGTCATTGTGACGATGGGATGTGAAATGCTTTTCTTTTCCGGTAAAAAGCCGTCGTGCCGAGCGCTTGATTTGCAGCCCATTCAAACTTCTCTAAATCATGGCGGGTGACGGCTCTGTCCCGTCTGCTCCATTTAATGGCGCGGACAAAATAATACCCTTTAATCGGCGCCATGGTGACTTTGGAATGTGGAAAATCTTCAAAGACAAACTCAATAATCCCTCTTTTTTTATAGGACATTTGAAGAATCTTCATCATCCATCACCTCACGATTTCTGGATTATGATTCGCACAATCCGTCCAAAACGGTTTTCACGTCTGTCGGCCCTTCAAGTTTCGCGGCGGACTGGCCGGCCCATAAAGACATATACTCCGCGTCTCCTGATTGAGCCGCGTGCCCGCGCATCGGCTTTGTCAGCGTATTATGCAGCGGATAAGGCAGCGTTTTTCCCTCATCAGCTTCATATGTTTTCATGAACTGATTCACGATTCCCCGCGCCTGTTTTCCCGAAAACAGGGTGGTCAGCCGCGTATCGGCTCCTTTTGATTCGGCAATGGCTTTTTGGTATGCCGGTGAGGCGCTGCTTTCTTCACAAAGGAGAAACGGTGTTCCTACTTGAACGCCGTCCGCACCCAAACATCGGGCCGCCTGCACCCCGCGGCGGTCAAAAATGCCGCCTGCCGCAATCACCGGGATATCCAGCGCGTCTTTAGCCTGCGGAATCAGCGCCATAAGGCCGAGAGCCGGTTCTCCTTTAACCGGCAGAAACGACCCGCGATGCCCGCCGGCTTCTATTCCCTGAAGGATAACGGCGTCCATTCCCCGTTCTTCAAAAGCCTTCGCTTCCTCCGGCGTTGTCGCCGTGCCGAAAAGGAAACAACCGCTTTTCTTCAGCTTTTCCGCCGTTTCTTCCGGCGGCAGGCCGAAGGTGAATGAACACGCTTTGATTCCGTAACGGATCAGAAGCTCCGCTTTTTCCTCGAAATCATTCCATTCTTCTTTCAGATCAGAGAACGGCTTGGCGTCTTTTGCCCTCGGGATGCGGGCTTTCCATTTTTCAACGAGTTCCGCCTCAGGCATCTGTCTTTCTTCCGGGACGAAAAGATTTACTTGAAAGGAGCGGTCCGTCAGCTCTTTCATCTCGATAAGCTGTTTTTCAAGCGCTTGCGGGCTGACGTATCCTGAAGCGAGGCTTCCGAGCGCCCCTTCATTTGATACCGCCGAAGCCAGACGCGGCGTGACCAGTCCGCCGGCCATCGGCGCCTGAATGACGGGCTTTGTTAATGATAATGGACCCATCCACTCACTCATTTGTTTTCCTCCGTTTCAGCCTGTATTTTGATATAACATGTTCTGTTTCGCGGACCGTCAAATTCGCAAAAATAAACGCCCTGCCATGTTCCGAGTATCAGGCGCCCGTCTTCTATGATGACATGCTGAGAGGCGCCGGTTGTACTCGCTTTCATATGTGCCGCCGTATTTCCCTCCATATGCCGGTCCAGTTCGTGCTCCCACGGATACACTTCGTCAAACCTGCGGAGCATATCCCTTTTCACATCCGGGTCGGCATTTTCATTGATGGTAATGCCGGCGGTGGTATGGGGACAGTATATGAGCGCCAAACCGTTTTTTACGCCTGTTTCGCGGAGAAAAGATTCGGCTTCATGTGTGATGTCGATCATTTCATCCCTTTTTTTTGTTTGAATCTGCAATTTTTTCAGCATATGAATGCCTCCTTTCTTTTTCTCTTCCTTTCCCATATTCGTTTCTGTATTTGTCTTTTCCTGTCGGATCGCGATGATAAACGCAGATCACAAAAAACTTCAGCCTCGGGACTGAAGTTTTTCACCATATATATACGCGGGCCTCATAAGGCTTTAAGAGGAAGGATGTCACATGGCGGTGCGCTTCTGTTTCCGCGTTTGCAAGCACGAGAGAAGCGGAGTCAAGCGGATAACCGGGATGCCTGTATAAAGCGGGGGTTCGGGACAGATTTGTGATGATCAGGGCGGTTTTTGTTCCGTTTTTTCTTAGATAGGCATAAATCTGCCGGTCATTCGGAAGCAGCAATTCATATGTGCCGCTGATCAATACGCCGTGTTCTTTTCTGAGGGCGATCAGCCGTTTGTAGAAATGGTATACGGATGTTTCATCCTGCAATTGTGATGCGGCGTTCAGCCATGTGTGGTTCGGATTCACTCCGAGCCACGGAGAAGCATCAGAAAACCCGCCGTTCGCCTCATCGCTCCATTGCATCGGTGTCCGTGAATTATCCCGGCCCTTCTTCCAAATGATCTTCATCACTTGTTCACGCGGAACGCCGCGGGACGTCTCTTTTTCATACATATATTTAATTGCGGCGTCATCATAATCTTCAATGGATGGGAACGAAACATTGGTCATTCCGAGCTCCTGCCCCTGATAAATAAACGGCGTGCCTTTCATCAGTATATACATCGCGGCGAGTGCCTTGGCGCTTTCTGTCAAAAACCGTTCGTCACCCCATACCGAAACGGAACGGGGCTGGTCGTGATTTTCCATAAATAACGCATTCCAGCCCTTTCCTTCAAGGCTGTTCTGCCAGTCGGACAAGACGCGCTTAAGCGCCGGAATGGAGATGCTTTGATCATCTTCCGTATCCCAGAGGCCGAGATGTTCAAATTGAAAAATCATTTGAAAGACGCCGTTTTCTTCACCGGCCCAATCAGCCGCCTCCCAAGCCGCCACTCCGTTCGCCTCGCCGACCGTCATGATCGGATAGCGAGAAAATGTTTCCCGCTTCAGCTCTTTTAAGAGATCCATTATGCCTTCCCCGTTCATATGATACGGGAAAGACGGGACGTACGGGAGACCGTCCGGGTTCGGCATGTCAGGGAGCCCTTCTTTTTTCTTAATGTGAGAAATGGCATCCACCCGGAAGCCGTCTATGCCTTTATCAAGCCACCAGCGGACCATCTCATAAACGGACTGCCTCATCGCTTCGTTTTCCCAATTTAAATCAGGCTGTTTTTTGTCAAACAGGTGCAGGTAATACTGGCCGGTCTCTTGATCATATTCCCACGCTGATCCGCCGAAAATGCTTTCCCAATTGTTCGGCTCTTTGCCGTTTTTTCCGTCTCTCCAGATGTACCAGTCCCGTTTTTCGGAATCTTTCGCTGAGCGTGATTCGATAAACCAAGGGTGCTCGTCGCTTGTATGGTTGATGACGAGGTCTATAATCAGCTTCATGCCGAGCGCATGGACATCCGCAAGGAGCCTGTCAAAATCCTCCATCGTCCCGAATTCGCCGGCAATTTGTTTATAATTCCGAATATCGTAGCCGTTGTCCGCGCCCGGCGAGTCAAAAACGGGACAAAGCCAGATCACATCCGCCCCCAACTCTTTTATGTAATGAAGCTTTGCTCTGATGCCGTTCATGTCGCCGATTCCGTCCCCGTTCGAATCCATAAAGCTTCGGGGATAAATTTGATAGACGGCCGCCGTTTTCCACCAATCCGTTTTCATACCGACACTCCTTTCTTTACAGCATATGAAGGAGCGGGACGAAGAAGCATTTTTTCCATAAAAAAAGCCTCATTGCAAAAGCAGGAGGCTCAGAAATCAGTTTTTTTAATCTCAACGAAGCGGATATGATGGTCTTCCGCTTCCAGCACCTTAAATTCACACCCTTCGGCATGAAACACATCACCATTTTTCAGCTCCATTTTTTGTGTTAAGAGCCAGCCGGCAATCGTGTCAATGTCTTCATTTTCGATGGCGATATCAAGGAGATCATTCACCTCTTCTATGAGCGCCTTGCCGTCCATCACATAATGGTGTTCGCCTTTTTTGACGATGTGGGGCATTTCATCCTGGTCATATTCATCACGGATTTCCCCGACGATTTCCTCCAATATGTCTTCGACGGTCACAAGTCCCGCCGTGCCGCCGTATTCGTCAACGAGAATCGCCATATGAATCCGCTCCTTCTGCATGCGGATCAAAAGCTCCTGAACGGGGATGCTTTCAATGACTCTGATGACCGGACGCATAATTTCTTTTAATTCAATGGAGCGGCCGAGAAAATACGCTTTAAATAAATCCTTATTGTTAATAATGCCGAGAATGTGATCTTTGTCTTCCTTAATAACCGGATATCGCGTATACCGTTCGTTGATGATCAAATGTATGGCTTCATCAACTGACTGTTCAAGCGAGATGGCGGCGATTTCGGTGCGCGGCACCATGATTTCTCTGGCGACCCGATTATCGAATTCAAATATTTTATTGACGTAACGGAATTCAGATTGATTGATTTGACCTTTTTTATAGCTTTCGGACAAAATCAGCCGCAATTCTTCTTCACTGACCACGACCTCATGTTCTTTCACCGAATGAAAACCGAACAGCTTGACCAAAAATCCGGCTGAGCCGTTTAACAGCTTAATAAACGGATACATCACTTTATAAAACAGAATGAGCGGTTTCGCCGTCCACAGACTGACGGCTTCGGCTTTTTGAATGGATATCGTTTTCGGCGCAAGCTCTCCGATGACGACGTGCAGATACGTGACGGCGATAAACGCCGCAATAAACGTGACGACGTGCGTAATAGATGACGGCATTCCGATCAGGCTGAAAACAGGATGAAGAAGCCGCTGAATCGTCGGTTCACCGAGCCAGCCGAGTCCGAGCGCCGTAATCGTAATGCCGAGCTGGCACGCTGATAAATATTCATCGAGATTTGAAATCACCCTGTGCGCCGCGAGCGCCCGGCTGTCTCCGGTTTCAACCAGCTCCGCGATTTTTGAACCGCGGATTTTGACAATCGCAAATTCCGCAGCGACAAAGATGGCCGTTAATCCGATTAACAGCATAATGAGAATCAGTTTTAATATAAGCAAAAAAACCCCTACCGCAAACGGTAAGGGGCCACCTCCTTCGTGTTAATTCTCATCACGACCATTTAAGAAAATCATCACAAAACGAAGCAGCTCGAATAATGAAACGAGCGCCGCAGCCACATACGTCAGCGCGGCGGCGTTCAGCACTTTATTCACGCCGTGTTCTTCACTGTTGCGAATGAATCCTTCCGACACGATAATCCGCTTCGCCCTCGCGCTGGCATTAAACTCGACAGGCAGTGTGACAAGCTGGAAAAAAACAGCGGCCGAAAACAAAATAATGCCGAGTCCGATTAAGTTCAAGCTGCCCAGGAGCATCCCGCCCAAGAAAAGCAGAGGGGCAACCCCGGAGGCAAAATTGACGACCGGAAAAATTTTGTGCCTCAGCACAAGCGCGCCGTATGATTCCTGATGCTGCAAAGCATGTCCGACTTCATGAGAAGCGACGGAAATGGCGGAAATGGAGCGGCCGTAATATACCGGCTCAGATAAACGCACCACCCGCTCCGTCGGGTCGTAATGGTCTGTTAAAGTGCCTCTTACCGGTTCTACCGGCACATCATATAAACCGTTAATATCAAGAATCCGTCTTGCCGTTTCCGCCCCCGTCCGCTGACTGGAGGCTTCCACGTCTGAGTATTTCTGAAAATTGCTTTTCACTTTAAATTGTGCCCAAAACGACAATCCCAATGCAGCAATTGTTAAAAAGATAAACAGCATATTATCCTCTTCCTTTTTCTCTTATATCGTACGATCTGCTTATATATTATTTTAATGATTGCCCGCTTTCCTGTACAGAAATCCGCTTCTTTTTTCTGACAGGAATCAATCCTCCGAGCATGATGAGGATACACCCGGCCATTCCGATGTAAAACGGAAACGTGCCTGCGGTCTCTTTTGCAAAAACAAGCCATGAAAATCCGCCGGACATGTGATTGTATCCATTCAAATCGAAAATAAGCAATACGGCCGCCGAAGCGAGCAGCTGCGCTCCGGCCAGCGCCGCCAGCAGTTTTTGAATGACCGTCATTTGACTCACCCTTTTTCGGTCCGCTTTCTTTATCATATGAAAAAATAAGGGTGAATATGTTTTCGGCGATTTTTGAAAGACATCAAACGAACTGGGACATACTGTATTAAAAAAGATACAGGTGTGATCGACATGAAAGTGACAAATGGCGAGAAAGAACAGCTGAGCAATGCGATAGACAGAATGAACGAAGGGCTTGACGCCTTCATCCAGCTCTATAATGAATCGGAAAACGACGAACCTCTCATTCAGTTTGAAGATGAGACGGCCGATTTAATCAGACATGCGCGTGACTCATACGGCCAGGAACAGCTGGACGAAAAACTAAACACCATTATTAAGCAGATTTTATCCATCTCTCTGTCGAAAGAAGAGCCGGACGAATGAAATCAAACCGTATATTTATTTCCTGGCTGAGATGGCCGTTATATGTTCGGATCGGGCTGATCATTATCGCCTTGATTTTATTGTTCGGCCAACTCATATACATGCTCGAACCGAAGCAGTTCACGTCTGTGTTTGAAGGGGTTTGGTGGGCGGTGATTACGGTGGCCACAGTCGGCTACGGCGATTACGTTCCGCAGACGCCGCTCGGGCAGATTGCCGGCATGGTGCTTGTATTAAGCGGAGCGAGTTTTGTGACCGCCTATTTCGCCACGCTTTCTTCAGCCGTATTCAGCAAACAGCACCGCTATGTCGAAGGGAAGGTCGCCTTTAAAGGCAAGGGGCACGTCATTCTTATCGGATGGAATGAAAAATCGCATATGCTGCTGAAAGAACTGCAGCACATCGCACCGTCAAAAACTGTCGTCCTGATTGATGATTCATTAAGGGAAGGGCCGCTTATTGAAAACGTCCATTTCATCCGCGGACATGCCGCTGATGACAGCACGCTCAATAAGGCGAATATTACGGAAGCTGATACCGTCATTCTGACAGCGGACCAGCAGAAAAATGAATCCGAAGCTGATATGCTGTCGGTATTAACACTTCTCGCCATCAAAGGGCTGCATCCGTCCGTTTATTGTATCGTAGAAATTTTAACGGAACGGTATGTCAAAAACGCCGAGCGCGCAGGAGCCAATAAGATTCTGTGCACATCACGCCTGTCGAGCCGGGTGATGTTTGAGCATTACCGGGTCAAGCTGCAGCTTGCCAAACCGCAAACGCTGTCAGATCTGACGCTGGAGAAAAAGGTGCGCATCATTCCCGTCCCCGAGGAACTGAAGGGCTCATCTTATCATGACTGTGCGCTCTATTATCTCAAACGGAATACCACGATCATCGGCATACAAAAAGAAGAGGGGCCGATGCTGACCCCTCCCCTGTCATACCAGGTGCTCGATACTGATCTGTTTTTGGCTCTTTAATGCAGCAGGACGTCTTCCAGCTCTTTCACAAGCGAGATGCCGATATCTGTATATGAGCGGTCAATTGCCGCATCCCGCCGTTTCGGCTCGGAGAATTGGTTGAATAATGACTCAAAAACACCGCCGCCTGCTGCATCATCCGTTTCCTGTTGATAAACGTGCCTCAGCAAAAAGGGTGTGCCGATTGTAACGGCGGCCCCCCGTTCATCCATGTGTCCCTTATTTGCTTCAACAGGGATACGGAGAAATAAATAGCCGTCCTGATCGGAAATTTTGTAATCAAAGAACCCGCGGTCATACTCCCAGCCGCCTCCGATGGTATAACCGATCGGTTTCATCACCTGTTCCAATTCGCGGAGTAAAAACGATTGCCCTTCAAGTGAAGATGGTATGCTGATCATGTGCATATGCTCCTTTTTGTCTTTAGCGTCCCCGCTCTGCGGTATCTTCATACGGCGTCCGGGAAGAACCGGGAGCGGCAGACAGACGCTGAAAAGAGGTGACGGCGCATTCAATCAGAACATACGTCACAATTGCGGAGAGAACGGCTTCCGTTGAAATATAGAAAACGGCGGCATAGAGACAGCACTTCGTGATCAGCGTATGCATCCGGCCAATTTTCAGTTTCAGCCGGACCATGTCCGTAAACAAGCCGAGAGGGAAAGCGAAAAACAGGATGGTTTGCAAGAGGGATTCAGGAGACAGTTTTAGTGCCGAATAGACGACAGCGGCGGAACAGACGGAAATGAAGACATGCTTACATAAAAGCCGCATCAATTCATCATCACACCTTTCACGGTTTAAAAAAGGCTGACCCATCATGCTGAGGGCCAGCCCTTCTTTTTATTTTTCAAGGCGTTTTTCAAGCTCTGCTTTTTTCTCTTCAAAGCCCGGTTTGCCGAGAAGCGCGAACATATTCACCTTATAGGCTTCAACACCCGGCTGATCAAACGGGTTGACTCCGAGCAGATAACCGCTCATCGCCACCGCTTTTTCAAAGAAATAGACGAGATATCCAAATGTATATGCGTTAAGCTCCGGAATATTGACAATTAAGTTAGGCACTTTTCCGTCTGTATGGGCAAGCATCGTGCCTTCAAACGCTTTTTTGTTGACGAAATCGATCGTTTTGCCGGCTAAGTAATTTAAGCCGTCGAGATCATTTTCCGCTTCTTCAATTGTCAGCTCATGCTTCGGTTTTTCAACGTTCAACACGGTTTCAAACAGATCGCGTCTGCCTTCCTGCACGTATTGACCGAGAGAGTGAAGGTCAGTTGAGAAGTTAGCGGAAGAAGGATAGATGCCTTTTTCATCTTTTCCTTCACTTTCGCCGAAGAGCTGCTTCCACCATTCCGCAAAGTATTGCAGCGCAGGCTCATAGTTGATGAGCATTTCAATGGTTCTTCCTTTATTATACAGAACGTTGCGGACGACGGCGTATTGGTAAGCCGCGTTCTCTTCTAATTCCGAGCTGGAAAAGTCTTTGCTTGCATCAAGAGCGCCTTTCATCATTTCATCGATATCAGCCCCGCTTACCGCAATCGGCAGAAGGCCTACCGCAGTCAGAACGGAGAAACGTCCGCCGACATCATCAGGAATAACGAATGATTCGAAGCCTTCTTCATTAGAAAGCGTTTTTAAAGCGCCGCGCTCTTTATCTGTTGTCGCGTAAATCCGCGCTTTCGCTTCTTCTTTTCCGTATTTTTCTTCAAGAAGTTTGCGGAAAATCCGGAAAGCGATTGCAGGTTCCGTCGTCGTGCCTGACTTAGAAATGACATTGATAGAGAAATCAGCGTCTTCCAAAAGATCCATAACATCTTTCATATAAGTTGAGCTGATATTATTGCCGATAAAGATAACTTGAGGGTTTTTGCGCTTATCTTTCGGCAAAACATTATAGAAAGAATGATTGAGCGCTTCAATCGCCGCGCGGGCGCCTAAGTATGAACCGCCGATACCCACGACGAGAAGCACGTCAGAATCTGATTTGATTTTTTCAGCGCTTTTTTTAATGCGCGCGAATTCTTCTTTATCATAGTTTTCAGGGAGGTCCACCCAGCCTAAAAAGTCGCTTCCGGCGCCTGTTTTTTCATGGATATTATGGTGTGCCGTTTTTACGAAATCACGTGCGTATGTAAGTTCATGTTCATTGAAAAAAGGTAACGCTCTTGAGTAATCAAAGCGTACATGCGTCATTTGCTTGTCCCTCCATCACGGTGAATTGTTTTCTCTTTCACTTTATATGAACTCACCCGCTAAATCAAGTCATGAAGAAGGCATGATGAATACGGGATTTGCGCTAAAGATGCGTTCATTTTTTATACAATATCCCGGATTCGAAATAGTTATATTTGTAATAATCGTGAAAGAAGTAACGAATCGAATGTTGGTGATCCAGGAACGTATCACCTTTACTTTGGAGCAGGTTGACATCCATCGCCAATACCGATGGGACGGTTCTTTTTATATAGTACTCCTCTTGAGAGGATGCCGTGCAGGTATATTAAGGAATAAATGTCCATTTTTAAAAATAGTGTCTATATTTGGGGTATCATGTTAAGATGAAAATAATTTTAAACCGGGAGGTGATTTTATGACTAAAACCATTGGTCTTATTTGTGGAAGTTTACGAAAAAACTCGTATAATCGAGTGATTGCTCAATCATTGATTGACTTCGATAATGCGGCTCAATTTCGCTGGGTTGAAATAGACAGTCTTCCTTTTTTTAACGAAGATTTAGAAATCGCCGGAGCACCAGACTCCGTAACATCCTTTAGAGCTGATATACGAGACGTTGACGGCGTCATCATTGTAAGTCCAGAGTACAATTCAGGAATTCCGGGGGTATTAAAAAATGCATTGGACTGGGCATCGAGACCGCGGACCTCTTCTGTTTTAAACAGAAAACCGGTTGGCTTAATCGGAGCAACCCCCGGAGGGTTCGGCACCTCTTTTGGTCAAATGCAAATGAGAGAAGTACTCGAAGCTATGCAAGTCAATGTTCTGCCCTTTCAAAAAATGCTGATTTCGCAAGTCCATGAGAAAATTGATTCCGCTCAAAACATACTTACGGATGAACAAACAAAACGTTATCTTCAACGCTATTTACAACAGTTCATCCATTGGATTGATCATGCTCCGGTTCCCGTTCCGGATTAATTGAAGGATCATCACCCTCACGAAAAGTCACCTCAGAAATAACTTTCTATCTATACAGCATATGAATAGATTTACCGTTTTCCATTGACAAACTGACTTGCCTTAATTCAAGGAGGATGATAAAATGTCTGATCTTTATTCCCGTCTTTCAAAAGATGATGCTGCCGTGCTTTTAGTTGACCATCAAACCGGCCTTATTTCCGGTCTCGTGCGTGACTATGGCGTTGATGAATTTAAAAACAATGTATTGGCTCTCGGTGATACGGCTAAATTCTTTGATTTACCGGTTATTTTAACAACCAGCTTTGAAAATGGACCCAACGGACCGCTCATGCAAGAACTCGCTGATCTCTTTCCTGATGCGCCAAAAATAGCCCGTCCCGGACAAATTAACGCATGGGACAATGAAGACTTTGTTAAAGCCATTGAAGCGACCGGCAAAAAACAGCTGATTATCGCGGGGGTGGTAACAGACGTCTGCGTTGCTTTTCCTGCGCTTTCTGCCATTAAAGCAGGCTACGAAGTGTTTGTTGTGACAGATGCTTCGGGGACGTTTAATAAGCAAGTAGCAGATGCTTCATTAACCCGTATGGCTCATGGCGGCGCGCAGCTTATGAACTGGTTCAGCGCAGCATGCGAGTTACAGCGTGATTGGCGCAACGACGTTGAAGGTTTTGGCGCATTAATCTCCAGTCATCTTCCCGGTTATCAAAACTTAATGGGAAGCTATATGGGGGCGCAGCGGGACCTTAGTACACAAAATGCATAAAAAGGAGCGCTGATTGAATCAGCGCCCCTTTTTTAAATTCGCGGCTCTTCATCTTCGTGATTTAGATTTCGTGTAAATAGATGACAGGCAATCGCAAAGTTAATTGGTCCTTTTCTGCTAAATGTACAGAAACAGGGAGTCAAATCCGCATCATGTGATACGGATGAAACGATTTCCATAGTTGTCTCATGGCAAAGGGTGTTTCACTTGCTCCTAATGAACTAATAGAAAATCCGGAAAGAGGGACTCCCAAAACGGTTACATCTGCAGCTTGAAAACCACTCCGGCCTGGAATATGATCTTACAGTGACGCCTTTAAGATGGCAAGTACGTCATCTTTGTTCAGTTTTTGGAAATTGCCGAATCCGCCGTATTCCATTTCTTTTGCGGCGATGTCTGCGATCAGCTCAAGCTTGTCTTCGCCGATGTCATAATCCGCAAGACGGGACGGCGCGCCGAGGCTTGACCAGAACGCGGACAATTTATCGATTCCTTCAAGCGCAATTTCTTTATCCGTTTTGCCTTCAGTATCAATGTCAAACATATTAAGCATGAGGTTTTTAAAACGGTCTACATTTGTATCAAGCGTGTATCTCATCCAGTTCGGGAACAGAATCGCAAGTCCTCCCGCGTGAGGGATGTCATAAACCGCTGATACGGCGTGCTCCATCGTATGGGAAGCCCAATCGCCGAAATAGCCCATTTGCAGCGTGCCGTTTAATGCGATCGTACCCGCGTATAAAATCGTTTCGCGGTGCTTATAGTTCTCAAGGTCTTCCAAAAGTTTCGGCGCTGTTTCAATTACCGTCTGAAGGACCGCAAAACACATTCTGTCCTGAAGCGGCGTGTTTTCAACATTGTGGAAGTATTGTTCAAATACGTGGCTCATCATATCCACCATGCCGTATACGGTTTGGTTTTCCGGAACGCTGAAAGTATTCTCAGGATCTAAAATGGAGAAACGCGGATGAGTGACATTGCTGCCCCATACGAATTTTTCGTTTGTTTCCCAATTTGTGATAACGGAATCAGGGTTCATTTCAGAGCCTGTCGCCGCAAGCGTCAGCACCGTGCCGAACGGGAGCGCGTCCTGCGCCGTTACTTTTTTGCTGTAAATGTCCCATGCGTCGCCGTCATATTTCGCACCGGCCGCAATCGCTTTTGTACAGTCGATGACACTTCCGCCGCCGACTGCGAGAAGGAAATCAATCTCATGCTGTCTGCACAGCTCAATTCCTTTATTTACCGTTTCCAGACGCGGATTCGGTTCAACGCCCGCAAACTCATGAACGGTTGCGCCTTCTTCTTTTAAGATGCCTGTTACTTGGTCATACAGGCCGTTTCGCTTAATGCTGCCGCCTCCGTAAACAAGCAGCACGTTTTTCCCGTATTGCTTCAGCTCTTTTTTCAATTGGTCGATTTGACCTTTTCCAAAAATCAGTTTCGTCGGATTGTAGTACGTAAAGTTCTCCATTTATCATGACCTCCAAAAAAATCGTAAGGGAATTACTATAACACAGAAAAAAAGGAGCTGCCAATCCGGCCGCCCCTTTATGTTATTACAATGATGCTTTCAGTATCGCAAGCACATCTTCTTTCTGCAGTGACTTGAACTGTCCGAATGCTCCGTTTGCCATCGCTTTATCTGCAATCGTATCCAGCTTCTCATCAGAAATATCATAATCAGCGAGTCTGTTCGGAGCGCCGAGACTCGTCCAGAAATCAGACAGCCTGCTGATTCCTTCAAGTGCGATCTCTTCATCTGATTTGCCTGTCTCGTCAATATCGAAAACACGGACGGCAAGCTGTTTAAAGCGGGCCGGATTTTCTTTGAGCACATGTCTCATCCAGTTCGGGAACAGAATCGCTAAACCCCCGGCGTGCGGTATATCGTAAACCGCTGATACCGCATGCTCGATGTTGTGTGTGGCCCAATCCCCTCTTGCGCCCATTGACAGCATTCCGTTTAATGCGATCGTGCCTGTATATAAAATCGTCTCACGAAGCTCGTAGTTCTCCAGATCATTGATCAGCTTCGGCGCTGTTTCAATCACCGTGCGCAGAAGCGATTCACACATCCGGTCCTGATACGGCGTGTTTGACGTGTGGTGGAAATATTGTTCAAACACATGGCTCATCATATCGACCATGCCGTAAATGGTGTGGTCTTTCGGAACGGTAAAGGTGTTTACCGGATCGAGAATAGAGAATTTAGGGTAAACGAGCGGGCTCCCCCATCCATATTTCTCTTGTGTCTCCCAGTTTGTGATGACTGATCCGGAGTTCATCTCTGAACCGGTCGCCGCAAGTGTCAGCACTGTTCCGAACGGCAGCGCTTCTTTCGGCTGGTGTTTTTTCGTGACGATATCCCACGCGTCGCCGTCATATTTAGCGCCCGCCGCGATGGCTTTCGTGCAGTCAATGACACTTCCGCCGCCGACGGCCAATAAGAAATCGATGCTGTTTTCTTTACAGAGCGCAACACCTTTGTTCACTGTTGAGACACGCGGATTCGGCTCTACGCCTGCCAATTCATGTACAGTAACTCCGGCTTTTTTCAGCAGTTCGGTTACTTGATCATAAAGACCGCTGCGCTTAATGCTGCCGCCTCCGTATACGAGCAGTACGTTCTTTCCGTACGGCTTGATTTCTTCAGGAAGTTTTTCGACCTCTCCCTTTCCGAAAATCAATTTGGTCGGATTCCAATATGTAAAGTTTTGCATGACATCTCCTCCTTTGGATTTATATTATGCAGAAAGTTGACGTTCAATGTAAAGCAATCCGCTTTTTTGACGGCACACATCACACGGTTTACAGACAGCGGCTTCCCGGGAAAGGCACTTGTACAGCTTGAGACAGTGTGTGATTTACACGGCAGAGAAAGTATGCATAGATTCTTTGCTTTGTCACAATCTATAACTGTTTCACGAATTCATAGAGGAGGTTGTTTACATGAGTGTTATTCAGCGTATCTGTCTCGTATTAACGATTATCGGCGCTATTAACTGGGGACTGATCGGATTTTTCCAATTTGATTTAGTAGCAGCCATCTTCGGCGGCCAAGGATCAGCTCTGTCGCGGATTATTTACGGTCTTGTCGGCATCGCCGGTCTGATCAATCTGGGCCTGCTGTTTAAGCCGAACGAAGAAACATCCCGCGAGGAAGCGGCAAATCCTGAAGTCAGATAAACATAAAAAAAGCACCGAACATACATATCCGGTGCTTTTTTTGATGGTTATTTTTTGATAAGGTCTTTGCGGTTGGACTGTTCGATCCACTCTTCAAGCTTATCTTTCAATGTGTTGAAACCTTGCGGAGCAGATGTTTCTTCAGAAACTTGTGCCGCTTTCGGTTTTCTTGGTTTGCTTTCTTTTCTTTCAGGCGCCGCTTGAGTCGCACGGATAGAAAGGCTGATTTTGCCTTTTTCTTCGTCAACTGCAAGTACTTTTACTTGTACTTCGTCACCGATTGAAAGGTGTTCGTTAATGTCTTTTACGAAACCGTGAGTGACTTCAGAAATGTGAACAAGTCCTTGAGTTTCTTCATCTAATGCAACAAACGCACCATACGCTTGTAATCCTGTTACTTTACCAGTGTAAACACTGCCCACTTCAAATTTTGCTGCCATTCATAACAACTCCTAAGTTAAATTAAATACAGATTATACGCAATTTAAAATTATATCATACAAGTTTGTTTTTCGCAAAGAGAACTTTTTTACATGATCATGTTTAAGCACAGATAAAGGGGGTATACTATGATTACGAAGGCTTTCTAGTATTCCCCCCTTTTATTTGGATGCGAACCGGGTTCGTATCTTTTTTTATGCCCTTTTTTCAACAAACCGTTTGATTCTGACGAGCGCTTCCTGAATCTGCTCAATGGATGTCGCATAGGAACATCTGATGTAGCCTTCGCCGCTCGGGCCGAATACATTCCCCGGAACGACGGCTACTTTTTCTTCAATGAGCAGCTGTTCCGCGAATTCTTCTGAACTCATGCCGGTCGATTGAATGGAAGGAAAGGCGTAAAACGCTCCGCCTGGGTGGTGGCAGCCGAGTCCGATTTCGTTCAATGTTTCCACAATCAGGTTTCGGCGTCTCCGATAGCTTTTTTTCATTCTTTCGACGTCTTCCTGACCGTTTTTCAGCCCTTCAAGCGCCGCGTACTGAGCCATGGAAGGCGCGCACATCATCGCGTGCTGATGAATTTTGAGCATGGCATCCCTGATCACGGGAGGCGCCGCCGTAAATCCGAGTCTCCACCCCGTCATGGCAAATGCTTTGGAGAAACCTGAAATCAAAATCGTCCGCTCCTTCATGCCGCGGATGGCCCCCATGCTCGTGAATGGCTCATCATACGTCAGTTCGGCATAAATTTCATCGGCAAGCACGATCAAGTCGTGTTTTTCAGCGAAAGCAGCGATGGATTCAAGCTCTTCTTTCGAATAGACGGAACCAGTCGGATTTGACGGCGAGCATAGAAGCAGCGCTTTTGTTTTGTCCGTCAGGGCCGCTTCAAAATCGGCTGATGATGCTTTGAAACCTTTTGCAGCTACAGTCTGAATCGGCACCGGCTTCGCCCCCGTCAGGGTCACGAGTGATTCATATGCGACAAAACACGGTTCGGGAATTAACATTTCCTCTCCGGGATTCATAATGGCGCGGACAGCAAGATCAAGCGCCTGGCTTGCCCCTACCGTAACGATCAGTTCACTGTCAGGCGAATAACTCAGGCCGAACCGCTGATCTAAATAGCGGCTGATTTCTTCTCTCAGTTCATAAAGACCCGCATTTGCCGTATAAGCCGTATAACCCTGTTCTAAAGAAAGAATACTCGCTTCCCTCACGTTCCAGGCCGTCACAAAGTCAGGCTCTCCCACTCCCAGTGAAATGACGCCTTCCATCGTAGCAGCCAGATCAAAGAATTTGCGGATGCCTGACGGTTTAATCTGCTGCACGTAGTCAGATAAATAAGAAGTCTTCGTTTCCATTTACGGAGACACCACGATTCTTTTGTCATCGTCTCCGCTTTCAAAGACTTTGCCGTCATGCTTATATTTTTTCAGGATAAAGTGCGTTGTCGTGGAAACGACGGACTCAAGGGTGGACAGTTTTTCAGAAACGAAGCTTGCCACGTCTGACATCGTATTGCCGCGAATAACGACAGATAAGTCATAAACCCCTGACATCAGGTACACTGATTCAACTTCCTGGAATCTGTATATCCGTTCAGCGACTTCATCAAAGCCGACATTTCGTTTCGGAGTGACTTTTACGTCAATCATCGCCGTGACGCCTTCCAGCCCGTCGACTTTGCGCCAGTCGATCATCGCCGCATAATCAATGATGACTTTTTCCTTTTCAAGCTTTTCAATGATGCTTTTGACTTCTTCGGCGGGAATGTTCGCCATTTTCGCGATCGTTTCCGCATCAACGCGGCTGTTTTCGTCTAAAATTTCTAATATTTCTGTTTCTTTTTCGGTCAGCTTCATACGTTTCACACCTTTGCATTATCAAAAATCTTCATGACATTATATCACGATTTTCGACAAATGCTAAGAAAAACCCGAAAGAAACCAGAGCTAAAATCTGACAATCAAAAAAGCCTTTACATTACAACAAAGAAAGGACGGCGAAGGCTCTCATGGAAGCTGTTTCACCGATTAAACGGGCCGCGATAGACGGAGTTGAGCTGTATTACGAGCATTATGAAAATCCCGGCAGACAGACACTCGTCTGCGTACACGGTTTTTTATCTTCGGCATTCAGCTTCAGAAAACTGATCCCGCTGCTCAGAAACCATTATGATATTATCGCCGTTGACCTGCCTCCTTTCGGGCAATCGGAAAAGTCACGGACTTTCGTATATACTTACGCAAACCTCGCCAAGCTTCTGATCGGACTTCTGGAAAAGCTCGGTATCAGCCGGGCCGCACTCATCGGCCATTCGATGGGCGGCCAGATTTCCTTATCCGCGTCTCTTCTCAGACCCGAGCTTTTTTCAAAAATCGTCCTGCTGTGCAGCTCGGGGTATTTAAAGCGCTCGCACCCGTCGATTATATTCGGGACGCACCTCCCTTGTTTTGACCTGTATCTTAAGTATTGGCTTTCAAAAGACGGTGTGCTGAAAAACCTGTTAAATGTCGTTCACGACCGGACGCTTATCGATCAGGAAATGATTGACGGTTACGAAAAACCATTTACAGACCGCCAGATTTTCAAAGCGATGACAAGGTTCATCAGACACAGGGAGGGCGATTTAGAGCCCGAGGATTTGAAGAAAGTGCAAAACCCCGCTCTTTTAATATGGGGAGAAGAAGACCGTGTCGTTCCGGTCTCAGTCGGAAAACGGCTTCATGACGACCTGCCGGATTCCATTCTGTATTCACTCAAGGATACGGGACACCTCGTACCCGAAGAGCGCCCGGAGTTTGTTTCAGAGCGGATTTTTGAATTTATTCAATAAAAAAACCGGCGGAACCGCCGGTTTTTAAGGGGTGCAGGAACTGCTTTCTTTTATGAACAGAAGCTGCTCGGCGGCCTTTTGGCAGCCTTCGATCGGAAGCTTTTGCTCAAATGAAGCCTCAAAGATATCCTGAATGGCTGCTGCCAGCTTGTCGGCACGGTCTTCACTGTAGACGGCCTGAACGATGTCGACGGCTTCTGTCTCATAAAAATCTTCTCCATATTTAAACGGGTCCCACTTGGCAATGATTTTCATCATTTCCATGACCGCTTGGCTTTCTTCCATTTTCATCACCGCTTATAATAAAGTTTGCAAATCTATTTTATCATAGATACGCTGTGCAAAATAATGATACTACAGGAGTGACATACATGAACTTTGATCTTCGAGAAAACCGTCTTGGCACACAATCGGTGAAATGGGACAAGGCGGAAGCGTTATTCGGCGTATCGGATGCACTTCCGATGTGGGTTGCCGATATGGATTTCCGCGCTCCCGAAGCGGTCACTGACGCCTTAAAAGCCCGCCTTGACCACGGCATATTCGGTTATACGTCTCCTGACGAAAACACAAGAGAAGCCGTCGCTTCATGGCTTGAGACACGGCACGGCTACCGGCCCGATCCCGCAAGCATCACGTTCAGTCCCGGAGTTGTCACGGCAATCAGCATGGCAGTACAAGCCTTTACCGAACCGGGCGATCCGGTGTTGATTCAATCACCGGTGTATACGCCTTTTTATCAGATGATCAAGGAAAACAAACGGCAGGTTTTACATAACCCATTACGGGAAGAAAACGGCGTCTACTGCATGGATTTTGAGGATCTTGAGAAAAAGCTGAACGATTCTGAGGTCAAGCTGATGATTCTTTGTAATCCCCACAATCCGTCCGGCAGAGCGTGGAGCCGGGATGAGCTTATGAAGCTCGGATCGCTGTGCGCCGCTCATAACGTCACCGTCGTTTCTGACGAGATACATTCCGACTTGATGCTGTACGGAAAGCCGCATACGCCTTTTGCTTCTCTGTCTGAGGAGTTTGCGCGGATTTCCGTTACTTGTGTCGCGCCGAGCAAGACGTTTAATATTGCCGGCATTCAGGCATCCGCCATTATCATTCCCGACCGTTATAAGCGGGCGAAATTCTCCGCCGCATTGCATCAGAACGGGATTTCCAGCCTCAACACATTTGCGGTTGCAGCAATCGAAGCGGCTTATACAAAGGGAGGCCCTTGGCTTGACGCGCTGATTCCATACATTGAAGGGAATATGAAATTGGCTGAGGACTTTTTAAGAAAAGAATTGCCGAAAGTCCGCATGATGAAACCTGACGCTTCCTATTTGATCTGGATGGATTTCAGCGGATACGGATTTTCGGATGCCGAGCTCAAAGAAAGAATGCTCAAAAAAGGGAAAATCATATTAGAGCCGGGAACGAAATACGGACCGGGCGGCGAAGGATTTATGAGACTTAATGTCGGCTGTTCAGCCGTCGCCGTAAAAGAAGGGCTTGAGAGAATGAAAGCAGCGCTCGCTTAGCAGCGGAAAGAACGCCTTTATCAGACGAGATAAGGGCGTTCGCTTTAGAGAAATATATACTTTTTTTGCCGGTAAAGATGTTATAATAGATTCATATTTACATAGGAAAGGATTTCGCATAAATGGAGATTGTAAAGGATTACCTGCTTCACTTCTCTTTTATTTTATTCCCTATTTTTCTTTATCAAGTCTTCTGGCTCAGCAAGCCCGATTTGCTTGTGCCGAGAGCGAACCGCCTGCTGGTCGCCGTATTTGCAGCGTCATCTTCATTATTATGTACGGCTTTTCCCATCCAGGAGCTTCATTCCGTCCGTTACGGTTTGCAGCTGATTCCCATTATCGTCTGCCTGCTTTATTCCGGTACCGCAGCAGGACTTGCCGCAGGGGCGGCATCCGTTTTTTTTCAGCTCATATGGTTTGAACCTTCCGCTCTTTTTTTCTTATCCTTAATTCCTTTTTTAATCATCATCCCTATCCAGCTCCAAACGAAATGGCCTTTTTTCTCAAAGCGGAAGAAACTGCTTTTCGCTCTTCTCATCGGCTGCACTGAAACCGCCTTATTAACCGCATCTGTCTTCATCTATTCCGCGACCAATATTTTCAATTTTCAAAATCTATCTTCCGTTTATTATGAGGCGGCAGTATCCGTTTTTTTTCAAGTCAGCGCCCTTTTGCTGTGCATTTATTTGATTGAGATCATCGATGAGAATGCGTCCATGCGGGCAAGGCTGATTCACTCAGAAAAAATGGCCGTCGTCAGCGAGCTTGCGGCAAGCGTCGCCCATGAAGTCCGCAATCCGCTTACGGTCGTCAGAGGTTTTGTGCAGCTGCTGTTCAGCGGCGAGCAGCTTCAGGACAAATCCCACTCCGGATATCAGAAACTTGTGCTGTCCGAACTCGACCGGGCTCAGACGATCATTACGAATTATCTTGATATGGCGAAGCAGGATGACTATGAAAAAGAAAAGTTTGATATTTCTCTGCTCGTAAAGGAAACAGGTTCCTTAATGGAGTCTTATGCCAATTTTAAATCGGTGACCGTGACTGTTCAAAGCGAGCCTGATTTATATGTGTTCGGCGATGTAAAAAAACTGAAACAGGCCTTCATTAATCTGATTAAAAACAGTATTGAAGCCGTGCCCTCTGAAAACGGCCGAATCGAGGTCTCCGTCCAAAAACAGGAAGAGATGATTCTCATTCAGATTACGGATAACGGAATCGGCATGTCCGATGAAGAACTGCAGAAACTCGGCAAACCGTATTATACGCTGAAAACGAACGGCACCGGGCTCGGGCTTACCGTGACATTCTCGATTATTCAGCATCATGAAGGCTCCGTCTATTTCACCAGCGGCGAGTACTCGGGCACAACGGCTTCAGTCAGGCTTCCGGCAGCTGTTCACTAGCCAATCGCGTTGATCTTTTATAGAATAACTAGAGAGAGGTGAACGCTATGAATTCGTTTGAAATCGGCACAATCGTAAAAGGGTTTTATAAAACAGGAGCATACATAGGGGAAGTGACAGACGTCAGGCCCAATCACTATTTAGTGAAAATTAAAGCCGTTCTGACGCATCCCGCTCAAGGAGATCTTCATCATCCGAAGCAGGCGGATGTTCCGTTCTTTCATGAAAGAAGAGCGCTTGCATTCGGGGAACAGACAAACATACCGCATCAGATGGTCAAACCGTTTGATGGCGAAGTTCCTGATTATACGGCTTCCTTACAAGCGGCGTCTGCCCGGCTGAAAGATCAGCTTACAGCGGACGGCTCAGAATGGGCGGAACGTTCGCTCGCCAACTTGGCCGCGTTAGAGCGTGACTATTTTAAAAGAACTTGACCCAGTCGGCATGATTGGGTTTTTTTATGTGGCCCGGCGAAACAGTTCAGTCAGATCGACGCGATCACCGATCGTCGGAGGTTTCGGTTTTTCAAGATATTGTTTATCCCGCTCGACAAGCTTGAATAATTTGTATGTCGTCCGCGCATCATCCAGCGCTTTGTGATGCGTGCCCGTTCCTTTATCGCCATACTCTTCCGCCGCTTTCCAAAGGCCGGTCAATGTTCTGTCGCCGAAGAAGTTTTTGTATTCAAGGGACAGATCCCGAAGTTCTCCTTTGAACGGAAAAGGGATGTGGTTAAACATGCAATTTTGCTTCAACACCTTCATATCCATATTTCCCCAGGTGACGATCGTGCAGTTTTTATCAGGATCAAGCTCATTTAATTTGCGGATGAATTCATTAAACGTGATTCCGCCGTCCACGTCTTTTTGGGTGATGTTCAGAAAGGTTTTGCATCGTTTCGTCAGCTTTGGAAATTTTTTCGGTTTGATATAACTCGAAAACGTTTCAGTCACTTCATCATTCACCGTCTTGACAATCCCCGCTTCAATAATCTCAGGAAAGAAATTTTGCGGGCTGTATTTTCCGTCAGGCATCGTAAATTCAAAATCAATAATGAGCAGACTGCGCTGATCCACTTTTTTACACCTGCCTTTCCTCCGATCAAAAATGATATTTTATGATAGTATATCAGTTTCCCCTCTGAAACTTTCTTCATTTTCTAAAAATAATGAATTTTCCTATATCCGCATCGAAAATACAAATACCGGATTCATTCCTATATACTAATGATTAGACACACGAAAATTAAAGAAGGTGATGTTATTTCTGTCCGTAAGAAGAACTTCGTCGTCATTTGGATTACAAATTTCTTTATTTCCGCCAGCATGACCATGATTGTTCCGTTTCTTTCGTTATATATCGAAACGATCAGCCCCCATTCGGGCGGGTATGTGCAGAGATGGAGCGGGTATGTGTTCGGCGTCACGTTTTTAATGGCGTTTGTGATTTCCCCGTTTTGGGGCAGATTTGGCGATAAGCGCGGCTACAAAAAAATTCTCTTGATCACAGGCACCGGCATTGCCGTCAGCATTTTATTGATGGGGTTTGTGACATCGGTTTATCAGCTGTTTGTCCTGCGGCTGCTTATGGGCCTTGTAACAGGCTTTGTTCCGACATCGCTTGCCATGATTTCGGCGCAGACGCCGAAAGAGACTGCCGGGAAAACGCTCGGCACACTGCAGATGGGTCAGGTGTCAGGCACTTTATTCGGACCGATGCTGGGCGGGCTGCTCGCTGACAGCTTCGGGTTTACGTACACATTTTTTATTACGTCTTTTGTTATTTTCGTATCCGTGCTTCTCGTTTTATTTCAGGTGAATGAGCAGCCGCTCGGCGAGAAACAAAACAAGCGGAAAACCTATTCCAGAAAACAGGTGCTCTCCTATATTTTTCACCAGCCCGCGCTTTGGGCGATGATGGTGCTTACCATGATCGTGCAGACCGGCAATTTCAGCATCCAGCCGCTGCTCGCTTTATATGTCAATGAGCTGCACGGACCTGTTAATTTAGCCTTTTTCTCCGGAATGGCGTTTTCAGCGACCGGACTCGGAAGCTTATTGCTTGCCCGGAAATGGGGGGACTTCGGCGACCGCTTCGGCCACAGCCGGATCTTAATCGTGCTTTTGATTGCATCAGCGGTGTTTTTTATTCCGCAGGCGCTCGCCTCCTCCCTCTCCATTCTGTTAGTCTTCAGATTTCTGTTCGGCATGGTCATGGGCGGCACGCTCCCCTGCATTACGGCCGCGATCCGCGTCAGGGCGCCGGGCAGCATCCAGGGAGAGGTGCTCGGCTATAACGTCAGCTTTCGTTTTCTCGGAAACGTGCTCGGCCCTCTGCTCGGAGGTGCGGTCTCAAGCGGTTTTTCTATTTCGGCTGCTTTCTACGTCACCGCCTTTCTCTTTTTAATAGGCGCGGGGCTTTTATGGATGGCGGGACATCTGCAAAAGGATACAGCGTCAAATGCGGGCTGACCGGCAGCGATCACGATTTCTTCTAAATTTAACCTTCTCGTATTCTTAAAAGAATGATACGATATGGCTAGAAATCAGGAGAAAAGAGAGTGACCATGGTACGTAAAATAATCGGATGGATTTTGCTGCTCGGCATTATCCCGTTGTGTGCATTTACAGTTATTGCTTCCGGCAAAGAGGTAAAACAAATCAAGCCTTTTGATCAGGTGCTCGATAAACATATTGATTTAAAAGCGATCAACCTGGTTCAAAACAGTTACATGTATGACAGGGACGGAAGCCTTGTTTCTGAGATTGTCAGCGATCATGAGAACCGCGTGATCGTGCCCTTTAATAAAATACCGAATGAGGTAAAACAGCTGTTTTTAACCTCTGAAGACCGCCATTTTTATGAGCATAAAGGGTTTGACTTTATGGGGATGGTCAGGGCGGCCGCCTCCAATTTCAAAGATCATAAAATTGACCAGGGCGCCAGCACCATCACCCAGCAGCTGGCAAGGAATGTGTATTTAAGCCATGAACGCACCTTCAGCCGAAAACTGACGGAGCTTGCCTATTCCTATCAGCTTGAGAAAAAATACAGCAAAGATGAGATTTTAGAAGGCTACTTAAATACAATTTATTTTAATAACGGCGTATACGGTGTCGGTTCAGCGGCACAATTTTATTTCAGCAAGCCGCTGAAATCTCTCACTTTGGGAGAGATGGCCTTTATCTGCGCCATTCCTAATAACCCTACATTATATGATCCTCTCAAGCATTTTGATTATACGAAAAAACGACAAGTCAGATTGCTTAACGGATTGAAAAAAGCAGGCGTTATATCCGGGAAACAGCTGAAAAAAGCCGAAAAGGAAAAGATCAAGCTTGATATAAACGAAAAAACAAATAAATATCCTGACTATGTTTCCTATGTAAATGATGAATTCACACAGCTTGTTTCCTCATCCGAAGGCTATGACAAGCGTCTTGAAAAAGCTTCCGGAAAGGCGAAACAAAAAATACAGAGTGAGCTTTCCGACAGAGTCAGCACATTGTTAAAAGACGGCGTGAAGATTTATACGGCGCTGAATCCGTATATGCAAAACCAGGTCGTCGCCCAAGTGAATCAAAATCTGCCGTATGCAGGCGTCCAGGGCGGAGCGGCCGTGATTAATCATCAGACACATCAGATTATCGCGCTTTCAGGCGGGAAAGATTATCATAAATATGATTTCAACCGCGCCTATCAAGCATACAGACAGCCCGGTTCATCCATTAAGCCGCTGCTTGATTACGGACCTTACATTGAAAAGACCGGCGCAACGCCACACAGCAAGATTGACGCAAGCAAATTCTGCAGTGCGGATTACTGCCCGCAGAACTATAATAACCGCACGTATGGCACGGTTACCCTGGAAACGGCGTTTAAATACTCGTACAACACACCGGCCATCAGAATCATGGACCGCGTCGGCGTTAATAAGGCGTTCAGCTACCTTGAACCGTTTCATTTCGCGAAGCTGGTCAGCGCGGATTACCGTCTGCCTGCGGCGCTGGGCGGTTTTACAAACGGCATGACGCCGCTTGAAATGACCAATGCGTACACCACGTTCGGCAACAACGGCGTTTATACGCCGAGTCACGCGATTACAAAAGTGACTGATTTAAAAGGAAAAACGATATTAAAATGGAAAGATGAGCCGGCGCAGGTATTCAGCGTGCGGACCAACATGCAGATCAAAGAAATGATGAAAGCCGTCGTCAAAAGCGGAACAGGAAAGAAAGCGAACTTTAAAGCTCCGTACGTCGGCGGAAAATCAGGAACGTCAAATGACTATCACGATATGTGGTTTGTCGGCCTGACGGATGCTTATACGATGGGGGTATGGGTCGGCAAGGATACACCGTCAAGCGTCGAATACCTTCATGACGCAAGCCCTCAGCTTTCGATCTGGAAAAACACGCTGCAGGCAGCTTATTAAAGATAACGGAGGGGATCCGCTTTGAAACCAGCTCAGCTTCCGGACCGCGTGCTTTTGTTTGACGGCGTCTGCAACTTATGCAGCGGCGCCGTTCAATTCATCATTAAACGCGATCCGGCCGGCAAAATCTCATTTGCTTCATTGCAATCAGATACCGCCCGGGAGCTTTTGGCATCAGAAGGACTTCCGACAGAACAATTTGACAGCATGATTTTCATCGAAAACGGGCGGATATACAAAAAATCCGCAGCCGTGTTAAAGGTTTCCCGTCATCTCCGCGGAGCCTGGCGGCTGTCAGCGATTTTTTTCGCAGTGCCCCGCCCCCTCAGGGACAGAGCCTATTCTTTCATCGCCCGGCGCCGTTACAAATGGTTCGGAAAAAGGGAAGCATGTATGCTCCCCTCCCCTGAGATCAAAAACAGATTTCTGTCTTAACAAAAATGGCTAGCTTACACAGGTAAGCTAGCCATTATGCTATTATAAAGCTTGATAAAGATGTACAAAATACCGATAACAAAAGTAAACCAAAACAGAATCTCAAGCAATATAAAACCGATCAGCGAAACAATCGAGAGTGTCGAATAGATTCTGTACACCATGAAAATCAAATAAACGAGCGTAACAACGGCAAATAACGCCGCAATCCAAAAACCATTCTGCACGAGCGCAAAGGAAAGAATTCCTCCGCCTACATAAATTAAAGAGCCTAATCTGATTTTTTTCAGATTGTCCCCTTCAGGGTCATTTGTGAAAAACAAAAGAGACAGCTCTGTCACTGTGTTTGCAATCAGCTTCAAAGCCGAAAAAAGCATAAAATACACAAGGGCGAACGCTGCAAAAAGCGCCAGTCTGATCCCTTTCTCAGAGAAATAATCCAGCATCCCCTGATACATGCCGAGCGTCTGAAGTATCTTCATGACATAAAGCGAGGTAGAAATGGATAATGACGAACTAAAAAGCAGAATCGCAACGAGCGGAAAATAACCCGTCCAATAAGTATTTTTCATATAAAAAGTCCCTTTCTGTAATCTACCTCACTTATTATGGAGGACTTAAAACACATTGACAAGATAAAAAATTCCATTTTTCCTCACTTTTACGAAATAAGGGCCTGATCTTCACAAACAGGCTTTTTCGGAGTAAAGTAGAACGCGGGAATGATAAACGTAAGGAAGGCTGTTATGAAAAAAACATTAAAATTGCAAACCCGATTAACGATATTCGTCTGTATTGTCGTCCTTATCGCACTTTGTATCACCTTTTTCACGATCAGCGTCCAGACAGCAGACCGCGTGAAAGAAGAAGAACGGACAACCGCGCTGCGCACCGCAAAGCTGGTCGCGGAAACACCGAGTGTCGCGCAGGCAATGCAAACAAGAAAAGGGCTGAAAGAGCTCCGGAATTATACACTGGATGTCCAGCATACGACAGGAACCGAATTTGTCGTGGTGATGGATATGAACAGCATCCGCCTCACCCACCCCGACGCAAATAAAATCGGGAAGAAATTCACCGGCGGAGACGAACAGCCGGCGTTGCACGGCCATATCAAAACGAGCACATCAGCGGGAACTCTCGGAAAATCCATGAGAGCCTTCGTACCGATCTATGGAAAAGATAAAAAACAAGTGGGCGTCGTTTCGGTCGGAATTTCGCTTAACAAAATACAGGATGTCGTCAGCCACAGTTTGAGACCGCTTTATTTCATCATCTGCGTAAGTATTTTTGTCGGCGTCATCGGAGCCGTCATTGTCGCCCGCACCGTCAAAAACATTATGTACGGTCTTGAGCCTTATGAAATCGCCACCCTCCTGGAAGAGCGGAGCGCCATGCTCGAATCAACGAAGGAAGGCATCCTGGCGGTTGACGCGCGGGGAAAAATTAAGCTTGCCAATGCAGAGGCGAAACGACTTTTTATTAAAATGGGTATTCCGACTAATCCGGTCGATCAAGATGTGAACGATATTCTCCCGAAAAGCCGGCTGAAACAGGTGATTGAAACGAAAAAACCGCTTCAGGACAGAGATATCCGCATTAACGGACTTGAGCTGGTCTTTAATGAAGTTCCGATTCATCTGAAAGGACAAACCGTCGGAGCGATCGCCACGTTCAGGGACAAAACGGAGGTCAAACATTTAGCAGAACAGCTGTCCGGTGTTAAAATGTATGCAAACGCATTAAGAGCCCAGTCTCACGAATTCATGAATAAGCTTCATGTCATTTTAGGGCTTGTCCAGTTAAAAGAATACGATGATCTCGGCACTTACATTAAAGACATTGCCATTCAGCAGAAGACGGAAACAAGCGAGATTATAAGTGATGTCAAAAGTCCGGTTCTCGCAGGGTTTCTTCTGGGAAAACAAAGCTACATACGCGAGCAGGGCGCTGATCTGGACATTCAGCTCGGCAGCCTGATTCCGAATGCGGCGGATCCGGCCGTCATCCATGAGCTCATTACGATTATCGGAAACCTGTTAAACAACGCGCTCGACGCGGTGGCGCAGATGCCGAAAAAAAACATTACGTGCTCGATGCGGTTTCAGGATCGCCAGCTTGACATAGAGATTACGGATACGGGAGCCGGAATGTCTGCGGCAGACCAAGCCCGTATTTTTGAACAAGGTTATTCCACAAAAGGGACAAACCGGGGGTTCGGCCTCTATTTCACCCAGCAGGCAACAGAAAATTTAAAAGGCCATATGATTGTGACAAGTGAAAAGAATGAAGGAACGACTTTCAGTCTTCGCATTCCGTATGAACCGAAGGAGGAAAATGATGATTAATGTACTCATAGTTGAAGACGACCCCATGGTGGGTGAATTAAATAAGCGCTACCTCAGCCAGATTGAAGGATTCCAGCTGAAAGGGATCGCATCATCCTTTCAAAGCGCGCTGCACGTGCTGAGCGAGCATCATATCGATCTCATCCTTCTTGACATTTACATGCCGGGAAAAAACGGGCTTGAGCTTTTAACGGAAATCCGCAAGCAGAATGAATCGGTTGACGTCATCGTCATTTCGGCCGCAAGCGAGCTGGACGTCATTAAAAAAACGCTTCGGTACGGCGCCGTCGATTATTTAATCAAACCATTTGAATTTGACCGCTTTCAAACCGCTCTTTCCGACTACAGACGCAAGCAGAAAGTTTATCAATCACACAGAAGCATGACACAGAAAGAATTGGATGCCGAGCTTTTTCAAAAGAAAGAAGCGGCGGAAAAGGTTCACCTTCCGAAGGGATTGACAAAGAGCACGCTTAAACTCATCTGGGCGAGTATTGAGTCTTTCGGCGACGGCTCTTTTACCACGGAAGATCTCGCCAAGCATACTGAAATCTCGCAAGTCTCCATCCGGAAATACCTTAAATTTCTGGAAGACATACAAGTGCTGAATGTAGAGATGGCGTACGGCACGATCGGCAGACCCGTCTTTCAATATCATATCAACACCGGCAATGTCAGCAGCATCAAACAATATTTATAATGTCAAAAAGCGCCGTTTCGCTGTGAACGGTGCTTTTTTACTGTCATATCCCGTGACAAAAGGCTTGAGATTCCTTTTTGATATGCTATATAAGGATAATGACCCGGCTGATCCTCCTCTGTTTTAACCAGATGAGGAAGCCGATTCATAAAATTGATATTTTTTAAAAAATAAGCAAATTTCTATTTATTTATGGCGGGTAAAATGATAAATTATGATTGGTTAGCAGATCTTTTCAGATAAGTCATAAGTCCCGAACCCGGAAGAGACAGCCGCTCAAGGCGGGAAAAAAAGAGACGTCTCATCATTATTATCAGAAAGTTTTTTTGATTCTGCATCCGGCACGGGGACTCAAGTCTGAATTGAACGGCACAGCCATATTTTACAGGGGGGTTATATCTTTGAAAAAACGCAAAATCGGAATGGCGATGGCGCTCATCGCAGCGGCCGGAACCATATTAAGCGCATGCGGTTCAAGTGACAAAGCAAACGGCTCCGGCAGCAAAAACTTTACCGTCGGCATGGTAACGGATATCGGCGGTGTTGATGACAAATCATTTAACCAGTCCGCCTGGGAAGGCATCCAGGCATTCGGAAAAGACAACGGGCTTACAAAAGGCAAAAGCGGTTTTGACTATCTTCAATCAAAATCAGATGCAGATTATACAACGAACTTAAATAAATTAGCGCGGGAACACTTTGACCTGATTTACGGCGTCGGGTATCTGATGCAGGATTCCATCAGCGAAATCGCCGATCAGCGCAAAGACACAAATTTTGCGATCATTGATGCCGTTGTCAAAAAAGACAACGTGGCGAGCCTTACATTTAAAGAGCAGGAAGGCTCATTCCTCGTGGGAGCGGCCGCTGCGCTATCGAGCAAAACGGGAAAAGTCGGATTCGTGGGCGGAATGGAGTCTGAATTGATCAAAAAATTCGAAATCGGCTTCCGCGCGGGTGTACAAGCCGCAAATCCGAAAGCGACCGTCGAAGTGAAATATGCGGGCGGGTTTGACAAAGCCGATGTCGGCAAGGCGACGGCTGAAAGCATGTACAAATCAGGCGTTGACGTCATTTATCACGCGGCCGGCGCAACGGGAACGGGCGTCTTCACAGAAGCGAAAAATCTGAAAAAAGAAGATCCGAAGCGGAACGTATGGGTTATCGGTGTTGATAAAGACCAGTACGCGGAAGGCCAAGTCAAAGGCACAAAAGACAATGTCACTCTCACATCAATGGTCAAAAAAGTGGATACTGCCGTGGAGGACTTAACGAAAAAAGCGAGTGACGGTAAATTCCCGGGCGGCAAAACATTAACATACGGTTTGGCGCAAGATGCAGTCGGCATCTCGGATCATAAGGAGAACCTTTCTGACGATGTCATCAAAGCAACAGACGATTGGAAGAAGAAAATCGCGGACGGACTCGAGATCCCTTCAACTGAAAAAGAATTGAAATCCTTCAAGGCTGAGTAAGAACCAGGGGATAAGGAGACTTCCGTGCTTATCCCCTCTCTTTTTTGAAAAGAGCGGTGAAGGAAAAGCTGCATCTCTTGCAGCTTTTCTTTTGCCAAGCTCTTTCTCATCAAAGTATCTCTGAAAAGGAGCGACAAATCGGTGGATTATATCATTGAAATGCTTAATATACGCAAGGAATTTCCCGGAATCGTCGCCAATGATGACGTCACGCTTCAAGTGAAAAAAGGCGAAATACACGCCCTTCTCGGTGAAAACGGCGCCGGAAAATCGACACTCATGAACGTTTTATTCGGCCTGTATCAGCCGGAAAAAGGCGAGATCCGGGTGCGTGGCGAACGCGTTCACATCAACAGCCCGAACAAAGCCAACGATCTCGGCATCGGGATGGTGCACCAGCATTTTATGCTTGTGGATACCTTCACCGTCTCAGAAAATATCATTCTCGGAAAAGAGCCGAAAACTTTCGGCCGAATTGACAGACAGCGCGCCGCCCGGGACGTGCGTGATATTTCCGACCGTTACGGCCTGCACATTGATCCTGAAGCCAAAGTTGCCGATATCTCCGTCGGTATGCAGCAGCGGGCGGAAATATTAAAGACCCTCTACCGGGGCGCCGACATTCTCATTTTTGACGAGCCGACCGCGGTGCTGACTCCGCACGAAATTCAAGAACTGATTCAGATTATGAAAAATCTTGTCAATGAAGGAAAATCAATTATCCTCATCACCCACAAATTAAAAGAGATTATGGAAGTCTGCGACCGTGTCACCATCATCCGGAAAGGAAAAGGCATTACAACACTTGATGTCGCACATACGGATCAAGATGAACTGGCAAGCCTTATGGTCGGACGCGAAGTGTCATTCAAGACGGATAAACAGCCGGCCGAACCAAAACAGGAAGTGCTTTCGCTTTCTGATGTAACGGTGAAAGACGCGCGCGGCGTTGAGGCGGTCAAACAGCTCTCCCTCTCTGTCAGAGCCGGTGAAATCGTCGGCATTGCGGGCGTTGACGGAAACGGCCAGTCTGAATTAATTGAAGCCATTACAGGTCTCAGAAAAACAAATGCCGGCACGATCATGTTAAACGGCAAACAGCTGCAAAACATGCCGCCCAGGAAAGTCACTGAAGCCGGCATCGGGCATATTCCGCAGGACAGGCATAAACACGGGCTCGTCCTTGATTTTCCGATCGGAGAAAATATCGTGCTGCAAAGTTATTACCAAAAGCCCTACTCTTCTTTCGGCATATTAAATAAACACACGATTTATGACAAAGCGCGAAGCCTGATTGAAGAATACGATGTCAGAACACCTGATGAATATACGCCTGCGCGCGCTCTCTCCGGGGGAAATCAGCAAAAGGCCATTATCGGCCGGGAAGTGGACAGAAATCCGGATCTTTTAATTGCGGCCCAGCCGACGCGGGGACTCGATGTCGGCGCGATTGAATTCGTCCATAAAAAGCTCATTGAGCAGCGTGATGCCGGTAAAGCGGTGCTTCTGTTATCTTTTGAACTTGATGAAATCATGAATCTCAGCGATCGCATCGCCGTCATCTTTGAAGGCAGCATCATCGCAAACGTCAATCCGCTTGAAACAAACGAGCAGGAGCTCGGACTTTTAATGGCGGGTAGTAAGCAAATGGAGGCGGGGAAAACACATGATTAATCGACTTTCTCATCTGGCTGTGCCGCTGATTGCGATCATCCTTGGATTAGCTGCGGGTGCGGTCATCATGCTCGCCAGCGGCTACAATGTCGTAAGCGGGTATTCGGCTCTTTGGAGCGGCATTTTCGGTGAAGTGTATTACATCGGGGAATCGATCCGGCAGATTACGCCATATATTTTGTCCGGATTGGCCGTGGCATTTGCATTTCGGACCGGCCTTTTTAATATCGGGGTTGAAGGACAGCTCCTTGTCGGCTGGACCGCCGCGGTGTGGGTCGGCGCTTCCTTTGACGCCCCCGCTTACATCCACCTTCCGCTTTCATTATTGGCGGCTGCGGCTGCGGGCGGCATTTGGGGCCTGATTCCCGGATTTTTAAAAGCCCGTTTTTTTGTCCACGAAGTGATTGTCACGATCATGATGAATTATATCGCTCTTCATTTAACCAATTATCTCATTTCCGATGTCATGACGGACCACCGGGACAAAACAGACAAAATTCATGAAAGCGCGTCGCTCCGCTCCCCGTTTTTAGAGCAGCTGACAGATTACTCCCGCCTTCATTGGGGCATTCTGATCGCTCTGTTTGCGGCAGTCCTCATGTGGTTTATCATTCATAAAACAAAAAGCGGATTTGAATTCCGGGCTGTCGGCTTTAACCAGCACGCCGCACAATACGCCGGAATGAGCGTCAGAAAAAATATGATGTACGCCATGATGATTTCCGGCGCCTTCGCAGGGCTTGCCGGCGCGATGGAAGGACTCGGAACCTTTCAATATGCGGCGGTTAAGGGCGCCTTTACCGGCGTCGGCTTCGACGGCATTGCGGTTGCGCTTCTCGGCGGCAGCACGGCAATCGGCGTTGTTCTGGCGGCATGTCTTCTCGGCGGCCTTAAAGTCGGGGCATTAAATATGCCGATTGAATCCGGGGTGCCTTCTGAAGTCGTTGACATCGTCATCGCCATTATTATTTTGTTTGTGGCATCAAGCTACGCCATCCGTCTCATCCTTGATAAATTGAAGAAAAAGGGGGCGAAGTAAGTGGACTTCCTGCAGATTTTATCCATTATTGTCCCGGCAACTCTCGTATATGCGGCTCCGCTTATTTTAACCGCTCTCGGCGGCGTGTTTTCTGAAAGATCGGGGGTTGTCAACATCGGTCTTGAAGGACTGATGATTATCGGCGCCTTTACAAGCGTCATGTTCAACTTATTTTTCGGACGCGAGCTTGGCGCCGCCGCTCCGTGGCTCGCCTTGGCTGCGGCTATGATTGCCGGCGGACTGTTCTCACTGATCCACGCGGCTGCCGCGGTTTCTTTCCGCGCCGATCAGACGGTAACCGGTGTGGCGATCAATATGCTCGCGTTAGGAGCAACACTGTTTATCGTCAAGCTGATCTACGGGAAGGCGCAGACTGATAAAATCCCGGAGCCCTTTTACAAAACGAACATTCCCGGGTTAAGCGATATTCCGGTTTTAGGAAAGATTTTCTTTTCTGACGTATATTATACGTCGATTTTAGCCATCGTACTGGCCTTTGTTTCCTGGTTTATTTTATTCAAAACGCCGTTCGGCCTCCGCATCCGTTCTGTCGGGGAACATCCGATGGCGGCCGATACGATGGGAATCAACGTGTTCGGCATGCGCTATATCGGCGTCATGATCAGCGGGCTGTTCGGCGGGCTCGGCGGCGGTGTATATGCTTCCACGATCGCGCTTGATTTCACGCACTCCACCATTTCCGGGCAAGGCTTTATCGCTCTCGCCGCGCTGGTTTTCGGCAAATGGCATCCGATCGGCGCGCTCGGGGCTGCGCTGTTCTTCGGGTTTGCGCAGAGTTTGAGCATTATCGGCTCGCTTTTGCCCCTGTTCAAAGACATTCCGAATGTATACATGCTGATGGCTCCTTACATTCTGACCATTCTCGCGCTTGCCGGCTTCATCGGCCGAGCGGATGCGCCTAAAGCCAACGGCATCCCTTATATTAAAGGAAAACGCTGATTGTGACACAAAAAGAGTTCCGCACCCTGGTGCCGGAACTCTTTTCATCTATATACGATTCTGATATACTCACGCGGCTGAAACGGCGTTTGCATTGATTCAGCCGCACTCAGCTTGTCTTCTGCGTATTCCGCACCGAGAAAAAAACGCTCCCAATCATCTGCCTCCGTCTGCTGCAACGTTTTGCAGAAATCATCCGCTATGAATGTTCCTGCAATAATAGAACAAAATATTCCAATACAGGCCGCCGCCTTTCTCTTCATCTGACCAGCTCCTTTTGTAAAGCTTGATCTGAAATAGAAATGTATATACAAAGATCCGGATATTTGATAAATTTATTTTGGGTTCAAAAGACCACAAAAACACAAAGAGGAATACATTATGCCGTAGCAGGGTAAAAAAAAGTGCGATATAATTTGTACTGGGTCCTATGACCGTGAATTGATTGATTCATTCTTACATAAAGCAGTTGCTTGATGAAAAAACAAGCAAAGGAGGTCTTCTGTTGCAGCTGTTACATTTCGCGATTTTGGCGCCTTTTTTATTTGCATTTATCGTTCCCTTTCTTTATAAACGGGTAAAACAAGTCCATACAGGCTGGTTTGTGCTGATAGTGCCCGTTGTGCTGTTTGTTTACTTTATCAGCAAGCTCCCTGTCACAATGGCTGGGGAAACCGTCCGGTATGCGGCCGAATGGATTCCGTCCCTCGGTATTAACTATACCGTTTATATTGACGGACTCGGGCTGTTATTCGCTTTATTGATTACGGGCATCGGCTCTTTAGTGACGCTTTACAGTATTTTTTACTTATCGAAGGACAAAGAAAAGCTCGGCCCCTTTTATGTGTACCTGCTGATGTTTATGGGCGCGATGCTCGGCGTTGTGCTCGTCGATAACGTCATCGTGCTTTATATGTTCTGGGAGCTGACAAGCCTGTCATCCTTCTTATTAATCGGGTATTGGCATAAGCGGAAGAAATCACGCTACGGGGCGGAAAAATCACTGCTGATTACCGTCGGCGGCGGGCTGTGCATGCTCGGCGGCTTTATCCTGCTGTATCTGATGACGGATTCTTTCAGTATCAGGGAAATGGTCAACCAGGTGCATATTATCGCAGGCCATCCGTTCTTTATTCCGGCGATGGTTCTCCTGTTATTGGGGGCCTTTACGAAATCAGCGCAGTTTCCGTTTTATATCTGGCTGCCTGATGCCATGGAGGCGCCGACTCCTGTCAGCGCCTATCTGCACTCGGCTACAATGGTGAAAGCGGGTATTTATTTGATTGCCAGATTCAGTCCGGTTTTTGCTTTTTCACCCGTCTGGTTTTGGACGGTTGCCTCAGTCGGTCTGATCACGATGGTATGGGCTTCCTTTAATGCGATTAAACAAACCGATTTAAAAGCGATTCTGGCATTTTCCACAGTCAGCCAGCTCGGTATGATTGTATCGATGCTCGGCGCAGGAGCCGCCGCGCTTCATTATCAGCATTCAGAGTATTTTACGGCGGCTGTCACCGCGGCTGTGTTTCACTTAATTAACCATGCTACTTTTAAAGGAAGTTTATTTATGGCGGTCGGCATTATCGACCATGAAACGGGAACGCGGGATATCCGCAGGCTCGGCGGCCTGATGGCGCTTATGCCGGTAACGTTTACCGTTTCACTGATCGGAACGTTTTCCATGGCCGGCCTCCCTCCGTTTAACGGCTTTTTAAGTAAAGAAATGTTCTTTACAAGTATGCTGCGGATTGCTCATGCAGATATTTTCAGCCTGGATACGTGGGGCGTGCTGTTCCCCGTTCTCGCATGGATCGGGAGCGTCTTCACTTTCATCTACAGCATGAAGCTGTTTTTCAGAACGTTCAGCGGCGCGCGTAAATCTGCTCAGCTTGAAAAGACGCCGCATGAAGCTCCGCTCGGCATGCTGATTTCGCCGGTGATTCTTGCCGCTTGCGCCGTCAGTCTGTTTTTTGCCCCGAACGTTTTGTCTTACAGCCTGATTGAACCGGCGATGAACTCCATTTATCCGGCTCTGTTAACCGGCGGAGATACATTCCATGTCCATATTTCCCAGTGGCACGGGGTGACGGCTGAGGTAATGATGACCCTCGGCATCATCATTGTCGGCACGATCGGTTACGTAACGCTGTCTAAATGGGAGCGTCTGTACGGTCTGTTTCCGAAAAAACTGACGCTGAACAAGCTTTACGATGCGGTGACGGGCAGTATGGAAAAAAGATCTTACCAGCTGACGTCATCTTATATGACCGGATTTTTGCGGGATTATCTGCTGTATATTTTTGCGGCGTTTATCATTCTCATCGGAGCGGCGTTCGTCATGAAAGGCGGCTTTTCCATGACAGCGAAAGGCATGGCTGAGATCGGCCTGTATGAAATCGTGCTGTCCCTCGTTATGGTGAGCGCAACGATTGCGACTGTGTTCGCCAAATCGCGGCTGACGGCCATTATCTCACTCGGTGTTGTCGGGTACACACTCGCGCTGTTTTTCGTGATTTTCAGAGCGCCCGATCTGGCGCTCACGCAGCTTGTCATTGAGACGATATCCGTCGCCTTGTTTCTTCTTTGTTTTTACCATCTGCCGAAAATGCGGCGGAAAAAGAAGACAAGAACATTCCGGATGACGAATTTTATCATTTCTCTCGGTGTCGGCATCATCGTGACAATGCTCGGAATCGCGTCTTCCAGCGAAAAAACAAAAGACAGCATCTCCTCCTTTTTCACCGCTTACAGCCATAAGCTCGGGGGAGGAAACAATATCGTCAACGTCATCCTCGTTGATTTCAGGGGATTTGACACGATGTTTGAAATCACGGTGCTGTCGATCGCCGCACTCGGGATTTACGGCATGATCAGAACAAAAGTAAAAGAGGAGGGAGAAGAGCGTTGAGACAGCAAAAAACAAACGACATCATCCTTCAGACGGCAACGAAACTTGTATCTTTTATCATTCTGCTTTTCTCTTTCTATTTATTTTTATCGGGGCATAACGCTCCCGGCGGAGGATTTGTCGGCGGATTGATTACGTCTTCGGCCATCGTGCTGCTGCTTTTGGCCTTTGATTTAAAAACCGTTAAATCGATTTTGCCCGTCAATTTTATTTATGTGGCGGGCGCGGGTCTGCTTATCGCGATTGCAACGGGTGCAGGTTCATTCTTATTCGGAGTGCCCTTTCTCACCCATACATTCGGCCATTTTCATCTCCCGGTGCTCGGGAATACGGAGCTTGCGACGGCCACTTTGTTTGATTTAGGTGTGTATCTCGTTGTTGTCGGCGTGACGATGACCATTATTCAAACGATTGGAGAGGAAGAATAGTGGAAATCTTAATGTCTGTCATTGCCGGTATTTTGTTTATGGCGGCAACCTACCTGCTGCTTTCTAAAAGTCTGCTGCGCGTGATTATCGGCACCGCGCTTTTGAGCCACGGCGTCCATTTGCTGCTCCTGACCATGGGCGGACTGAAAAAAGGCGCTCCTCCCATACTGGGCGGAAAAAGCACGTCGTTTGTCGATCCGCTGCCGCAGGCACTCATACTGACGGCGATCGTTATTTCGTTCGGCGTCACGTCCTTCCTGCTTGTGATGGCGTTTCGCGCCTATCAGGAACTGAAAACGGACGATATGGATCGAATGAGGGGAAATGATCAACATGAATAACTTTGTGATATTGCCCATTCTGGTGCCGCTGCTTGCCGCAGTGCTGCTGATTTTTATGAACAGGCACGTGATGCTGATGCGGATATTCAGCACTGCCGCTTCCTGTGTCTCCATCGTCATCAGCGCCGCTCTCGTTCAGACGGTTTTCACACACGGGATTCAGACGCTGACACTCGGTGGCTGGAAAGCGCCGTACGGCATTGTGCTCGCCGCGGATCAGCTCGCCGCACTGCTTGTTTTGACAACCGCCATAATCGGGCTGCTCGTCATCCTGTACTCCTTCCGCTCCATCGGAGAAAAAAGGGAGCGCGCTTTCTATTATTCAGGGGTGCAGTTTCTTCTGGCCGGCGTAAGCGGAGCGTTTTTGACGGGTGACCTGTTCAACATGTACGTCTTTTTTGAGCTTCTGCTTATCGCGTCCTACATGCTGATCGTGCTTGGCGGAACGAAAATTCAATTAAGAGAATCATTGAAGTATATCGTGTTTAACATTGTGTCATCCGCGTTTTTTGTCATCGGCGTCGGTTACTTATATGCGGTGACGGGCACGCTGAATATGGCTGATCTAAGCGTAAAAATAAGCGAATCGGGCCAGACCGGGCTAATAACCGTGATCAGCGTCCTTCTTCTCGTCGTTTTCGGTTTAAAGGGCGGGATATTCCCGCTGTATTTCTGGATGCCGGGCTCTTATTACGCCCCGCCGGCTGCAATTTCAGCTTTATTCGGGTCTCTTTTAACGAAAGTCGGCCTGTATGCCATTTTAAGAGTATTCACCCTGATCTTTATTCACGATACGGGCTTTACCCACCAATTGATGATGTGGCTTGCGATGCTGACGGTGCTATTCGGCGTAATCGGATCTATCGCCTTTTCGGATGTCATGAAAATCGTCATCTACAATATTATTACAGCCGTCGGCGTGATTTTGTTCGGCATTGCCATGAACACGCCGGCCTCCATTCAAGGAGCGGTTTATTACTTGATTCACGATATGCTGATTAAAGGAGCGCTGTTTATGCTTGCCGGCACGCTTATCGCATTGACAGGCACTGCCAGCCTGCATAAAATGGGCGGACTGATCACCCGTTATCCCGTTTTAGGATGGATGTTCTTTATTTCAGCCATATCTTTGGCCGGCATCCCGCCGTTCAGCGGATTTGTGGGCAAGCTGAAGATCGCGGAAGGCGGGTTCGATAAGGGGGAAACATTGTTTTCCGTATTGATTCTCTTATCAAGCCTGCTTGTGCTCTATTCTGTGCTGAAGGTTTTTACGACGGCTTTTTGGGGGGAAGAAAAAGAAATCCCCGGCGCAGGCGGACGGTCCGCAAAAGGACTTCTTTATCCGGCAGCCGCTTTTCTCCTTTTGTCGCTTCTGTTCGGGCTCGGAACCGAATGGGTTTCGCCGTATGTCAATCAGACGGCTGAGAATCTGCTGAATCCGGAAAAATACATTGAAGCTGTTTTGAAGGAGTAGATGGCATGGCTTTTCAACTTTTATTAAATGTTCTTCTCGCTGTTTGCTGGATGTTTCTCACAAACAGCCTCAGCACGGCGGGTTTTATAACCGGATTTATCGCGGGCTTGGCGGCGCTGTTTTTTTTCCGGCGCTTCTTCTCGCGGCCGTTTTACATTTGGAAAATATGGTCGGTCATCAGACTGGCGCTGATCTTTATAAAGGAATTATATTTGGCCAATGTCAGCGTGCTGAAAACCGTTATATCGCCGAAACTGAACATCCGCCCGGGCATTTTCGCGTTTAAGACGGAATTGACGGAGGATTGGGAGATCACACTGCTCTCGCTGTTAATTACTTTAACACCGGGTACGCTCGTGATGGATATCTCCGATGACCGGTCGATTCTCTATATACACGCCATGGACATTGAAGATGCGGAGAAAGCGATCCATGACATCCGCGTCTCTTTTGAGAAAGCCATTCAGGAGGTGAGCCGCTGATGTTTACGTTTATTCTGCAATTATCACTCGGCATTATGGCGGTTTCGACTCTTCTGTACGTCATTCGCGTCATGAAAGGGCCAACGATACCGGACCGGGTCGTCGCGCTTGATGGGATCGGCATTAATCTGATTGCCATGACCGCGCTTGTATCCATTCTCTTAAACACATCGGCCTTTTTGGACATCATTCTGCTGCTAGGCATTTTATCGTTTATCGGCACGATTGCCTTTGCTAAGTTTTTGGAGAAAGGAGAGATTATCGAAAATGATCGAAATCGTTAAATGGGCCGTCGCCGTTTGTATTCTGATGGGATCGCTGATCTGCCTGGTCGCGTCTTTCGGCACACTCAGGCTTCCTGATGTGTATACGCGCGCCCACGCCTCTTCAAAAGGCTCGACACTCGGCGTTAATTTGGTATTGCTCGGGGTGTTAGGCTACTTGTGGATGCTGACCGGAGAAATTTCTGTAAAAATACTGCTCGGCATCATTTTTATCCTGCTGACGGCGCCGGTCGGAGCGCACCTCATATGCAGGGCGGCGTACAATTCGGGAGCGGCGCTTGATAAAAGAAGCGTTCAGGATGATTACAAAGGGATCAGAAACTTTGTGATCAAACGAAAAGAAGATTCATATTTGTAAAAACAAACAGCCGGACGATTCAGGGTTCCGGCTGTTTGTTTATTTTGTTATAACAGCCAGCGTGCAGCGGGAAACACAGATCAGCCTTTCTCGTTCATCGAAAATGTTAATCCCGTACACAATGGTTGCCCTGCCTGTGTGAACGGGTTCCGCTATCGCCGTGACCGTTCCGCCCTCTTTCACGGACTTTAAATGATTGGCATTAATCTCAAGCCCGACACACGCCTGTTTCGACCGGTCGATAAAATGCTGGGCCCCGACACTTGCAACAGTCTCCGCCAGCGCTGCTGACGCGCCCCCATGCAGATATCCGAAAGGCTGCACCGTCCTCTTATCCACCGGCATCACCGCCACGCATCTCTCCGGCGTGTTTTCAGTGATTTCAATACCGAGTGCGCCGAGCAATGTATTGTTCAGATTCATAGGTCATTCTCCCTTCAAGATTTATAGTACGTTATCTGACTTGGCGATCAGCACCGCTTCAGTACGGGAGCCGACATTCAGCTTATTAAAAATGGATGTCAGGCTGTATTCAATCGACCGCTTGCTTAAGTGAAGCGCATCTGCGATTTCCTGATTGGTCAAACCTTTTTCGACCTCTTGGAGAATATGGCGCTCTCTCGGGGTTAACCGATCCTGCTCACTTTGAGGGGAAGAAGACGTTTTTGTTTTTTGCTGGGTCATCAGCTGTTTGAAATAGGAGAAATCAACTAAAATCTGTCCGTTGAGCACGTGATATATGTATTGCATGATTTTCTCTTTAGATTCGGTTTTACTGATGGCGCCATGCAGGCCCGCGCGGATGGATTCTTCAAAATAATCTTCAACCTCATAGCCTGTGTAGACAATGATTTTACAGAGAGGATTCTCTTTTAAGATTTTCTTGGAAAGCTCGATGCCGCTGATGTCATCACCCAGATTTAAATCCATTAATATGAGATCGTAAGCTGAAAAATCATGCCGGAGAACGAATTGTTCACTGGCATCAGGACTGAGGCAATCGACAGAAAGATTCGTGTCCGTTTCCAGAATCGTCTTGGTGCCCTCCATGACAGCCGGATGATCATCAATCACTAGTATCTTTTTCATGGTTTCCTCCCTTTTACTCACTCATTTCCATTTTATTAAAAAGACTTGGCTTCTGCCAAGTCGATTTGGTGATAAATTGGTTACAATTCCATTTCAATATCCGCTTTAAAACCGTTTCCTTCACTTGTGTCGATTTTCATCCGTCCGTCAAGCGCACGGACGCGTTCCTTAATACCCGAAAGACCCATGCTCATCGACTGTCCGCCGCCTTCTTCCTGATTGCAGCCGACACCGTCGTCTTCATAATGCAGAATCACTTTATTTTGAATGCTGATCAGCATAATCAGCACCTCATTCGCCTGTGAATGCTTCATGGCGTTCGAAAGAAATTCCTGAATAATGCGGTACAAATTCAGCTGCGTATCCAAATCCAGCGCCGCCGTAAACCGGCCCGTATTCAGACGGATATGAAACGGCGCACGCTCCTGCTGCTGCGCGGCAAGCTTGGATACCGCCTTGACCAGACCCAAATCATACAGCAGCTGAGGACGAAGCTCATGGCACGTCTCCCGGGTCATCAAAATAACATCCGACATCTGCTCATTCATCTGATGAAGCTTGTCCTGCACCTCTAACTGGCAAGGCTCTTCTCTTTTAAAATCAGCCAGAAACAGCTCACACTGACGCTTCAAAGAAATCAAGTCCTGCAGCACCGAATCATGCAGATCACGGGCTAAATCCGAACGCTGCTTTTCCTCGATCGTAAACATCAGCTTTTTGAGCCAGACCGGGTTTGAGCCTTGTTGTTTCAGGTCTTGTAAATGGTTCATGAGTTCTTCGATCTGCAATATGTTTTCCATCGAAACACTTGTATAAAAAGACAATGTCTTTAACCAAGATATCTCATCTCTTGTCAGTCTCGGAGTATTAATGCTCGACAAACAAAGCAGAACGTATGAGTTTGCCCCTCTTTCTCCAATCTTCATCAGAAAACCTTGATTTACTTCAAAAATCTTGCCAATCTCTGATGTGACTTTATCAAATTCTTTTTTATACGGCTGCCAGTTCGGTTCACTGTTCTGTTTATCAAAATACAGAATGTCTCCGTCAGAATTGATTTCAAATATATAAGCTTTACTAACAGGCAAGACGTCCAAAATAGTCTTTTTCAAATTCATAAACACTTGATTTAAAGCTGATACGCTTTTAAGAAGCTGTGTATATTTATAAATGCTGTCTTGATAATTATATTTTTCTGAAAAACGTTTCAGGCGAAATTTGTAGTCTAATAACTCCTTAATATAAAATACCGCTAAAAAAATCAAAAATACATATACAGTGATTTGAATAATGTTAAAGTTATTCCCCTTGCTGTCGAATAATATATTCAGCCATACAACTCCAATAGTCGGAATAATGGAAAGGAAACCATAGTACCTGATTCTGCCCAACAAGAAGTCTATATCGTAGATTTTATTGACCACGAATTGATAGACTAAAGCTAATGGAATAATTATTAAAAATGGTGCCGTAACTATAGCAGAATAAATATACTGTCCGAACAACACCTCAGGTATAATATAAAATACTGTAAACGGAAAAAAGGCTATGGTATTAGATATAAGTAACACTTTCAGCAAATAAAAGTGATCCTTTTTTCGGTAGACTAGTCCATAAAAAATAATGGATGTATAGACGACCATCATTTCCAAAAAAAATGTTACTAAATTAATATTCGTAACAAGTTGGAAGGCAAAATGCTTCTGGAATATCTCGATTATTATATTAATAACCGGCAATATATAGAGAGTAGACACAACATAACCAGCTGAAAATTTCAATTTTAATTCTTTAAAGTATTGATACAAAAAGTGAAAGTATAATACAGGTACGTTCAAAAATGTAAAAAGGTTAATATATCTGTTTATTTCATATCCTCTAGTTACTCCACCTGCGCTTAAATATGCAATGGATGTACACAATAAAAAAATAATCAAAATATAGGCTGAATAAGTATCTTTTACTCTGTTAACTTTATAAATATAAAAAATGCATAACATGCTTAAAGCAAATAATATGCATGGGATAATATAGATAAAAAAACTATAAGAGCTATTTAAGGAAATAAACTCAGTATTATGTAAGTCTATTTTACTATTACCCCTTATTATTTTCATATGTTCAGCTTTCGCTAGATATTGACCTCTTATATTCTCTTCTGTCGGTGTTTTTCCGCTTATTTCAATTATCCTGTCTCCCTCTTTTAAGCCCATATATTTACCATACGTAGACTTGGAGAGTTTTACAACCTGCAATTCATGGTTATTGTTTTCAACCACATAGGTTCCTACCAAAATTCCGTTTTGAGTAAAATATATAATATGAGCGACGTAAAAGAGACTGACGAATAACAATACAATCGAAAAATTTCTAATGAATTTTTTCAATAGATCTCACTCTCTCAATCATTGTTCCCAAAAAATTCCCCTGCATTTTTTTGATTGACTTAAGTCTCTTTCAAAAATCTCAACAATGGCAGGTAACAGTTTATCCGGAACTCCTATTAAACTAGCTTCCCCACACGCTAACTTTGTAAGTACAAGTGGATTTTCCATAAGATAATGTACGATATCTTGCTTCACTGTAATTTCCTCCATTAAAGTTCTAACATTATATTTAAATCTTTTATACTTGTCGTAATTTCTTCCTCGTACATTTTAATTAACATTGAAACATACTGGCTAACTCCTGCATCAAATAGCAGGTCTTCAAGGCTTTTTTTATTATCAATGAGGAATGAATGGTAACTTGCTTCTGCATTCATTAAATCCAAGATTTTTTCTGAAGCAGCATTAAATCTTCGCTTTAGATACAACAGAATTAATGTTTTTCTTCCCTTTCTGATATCACTACGATTTTTATTAAAAAGACCATAATAATCATTTTCAATCTGTTTAACAATTCCAATTTTATAAGAATAATTCTCAATTTCTTCGTTAAACTCCCCATTTGCAAGCATTGTTCCTAATACAGCTGACATTGCAGTAAGCGAGCCTGATTTTTGTTTAATCATTTGAAGACATTCGTCTTCAGTTTCGGGGAAATTTTCGAGGTCATTATGCTGACCTTGCATTGCATTTAAAGCATATTTCATAGCAAGCCGGGGAAAATCGGAGTTCGTTTTAAGCTCACAAATCACTTGAAGACTTATTGAATAAAGAGAAGTGGCTGCATTTAAAGAGATAGATTGATCTATCTTCATCCATTCCTTATCCAAGTTATCTTCATCCTCTATATCGTCAAAAATATCAAAAGCTAAAATTAACAATTCAATTCCTGAAGCCAATAACGTAATATCCGAATAATGCTCACCATCGAAAGCCACATAATGCTTAAATGCAAGAACACCAAAAGCAAAATGATTTTTTTCATTTATAAAAGTCTGAAGGGTGTCTTTTAAATGTGGATTATTTATTTTCTCCCCAACAATTTCCTTCATCTTCTCTTTAATCGTTTCGGCATCTAAACACATTTGCTCAATAATTGTCTTCACCCTCCCATTCTATTTTACTAAATGCAGGTGATGAAAGACAGCAGGTTTTTTGTTTTTTAACAATCGTATAATACTTTATCCATGAAATGGATAAAAAATGCACAAAAAAAAGACTTGTTTCCAAGTCTTTTTAAGAAATTTTCATTGCATATGAGAATTTATCGAGCTGATCAATGCTTTTGTTAATGTTTCGTAATGAGTCGGTTGTTTCTCTGATATCATTTTCAAGTCGGAATAATAATTGCTTTACTTCTTCTAATTTGTTTTCCACCGTTTCCACACTCCTTTTTTTGAAAGATCAATGAATTGTGTATGGTGAACGAGTCCTAGGTATTTGATCTGTTACTAATAGTGTAAACGTTTTTGCGGGATTTTTCACCGAAAAGTATGTGTAAAAGTATCTGCGTGACACCGCAAACCATGGTAATTCCATAGTCCCGAACAGGGCATTTAGCGAACGGGACTATATAACTACCACAAAGGCAGACGTTTAGGATAAAGCAGACCAATCTGGCGGTTCTGCTGTTTTTTCAACGGTTTTCCGACAAACCGGCAGGGACTATAGTCCCTGCCGTCGCAATTTCAAAACAGAATGGGCGAACAGCGTCGCATAACCACCGACAAACACCGAAAAGACCGCAACCCCGCATTGTGGTCTTTTTGCATGTCATAACTCGTTATCACGCCGCCTATACTCATGTATAACGAATGTTTTCTCAGGAAGGAGGCCGCCGTATGCATTATGTGTATCCATGCTGCCCTGTTTTCGCCGCGCCATACCGGCATCCAGCGCCCAGTGCCCCGGTTCACGCAGATATTTTGACAGCGTCCGCAAAAGAAGCTGCGGGCATGCTGGAGGATGCGCGCCTGCTCCTTGCGCGGCTGTCGGCGTCAAAAGAGCTTGCGCGCAGCATCCTCACCGCAGCGCAATCATCTGACACCGCAGCGGTCAAGCGGCTCATTAAGCAGACCGGCATCAAAAATGACTTTGACGTGACGTATAATCCCGACGGCATCCGTGTCAGTCTGATCAGAGAGCAAAGCCGGTTTATCATCGCCCTCAGGTGGTCGGCTTAAAGCGGCTCAATCGATCAGCTGCCGGCACCATTCGATCGCCTGTAAGTAACATTCATACGCTTCTTCTTTGTTCAGTTCTTTTCCCCACTCGTCACAGTCCCAGTTGTTGCATTCAATGGCTTTGACGAGCGCGAGCATCTTATAATAATCGTTTTCATAACCGAGCAGCGCCTGTCCGACTTCATCGATTAAAGGCAGTTCTTTGATGATATCCTCCAGCTCCCTGTGGAGAAGCGTATCGATGAGCGAAAACATGCCGATCAGCATGTAAGAAGAGGGCTGGGGCCTTCCGGTTCTTTTCGCCAGCAGTTCGCACAGTTTGGCCCTGATTAAGGAAATCTTAATGATTTCTTTTTGGCTTGAGTGGCTTTTCGCCGTTAAATCTCTGAATGAAAGAATGTAAATCAAGCGCTTAATCTCATTCAGCCCGAGCATCATGATGGCCTGCTGGATGCTGTCTATCTTTTTTTTCAGCCTTGTTTGCGATCCGTTTAAAAAACGCAGAATCTGATACGATAAGCTGACGTCCCGCTCTATGTATTCCGTCACGCGCTGTATATTAGGCTGGTCATTGTTTAATTCGCTTAAAAGCTGGTAGTAAGAATGAAAATGAAACGTCAGATCATTTCCGCTGATGACACGCGGTTCACTGAAAAAATATCCTTGAAACAGGTGAAAGCCGTCTATGGCCGCCTGTTTATAATCTTTTCTCGTCTCCACTTTCTCCGCTAAATAAATCAGACTTTTACAGCTGTACGTCTGAATGATTTTTTTGCGCTCCAGACGCGAGGATTGCAAAAAGTCGATTTTTAAAATATCAATATATTTCATCAGCTGTTCCACTAACTCTTCATTTTCCGGATTGATGGCGTAAAAATCATCAAGTGCTAATGTATATCCTAATTTCTTCAGCTGTCTGCATCTTGAGATGAGTGCCGGAGTGATCGGTATGTCCTCAAGAATTTCGATAATAAGCTGGTCAGGATCAAAGGAGGTAGGGAGATCTGAAAACATCAGGCTTTCTGTAAAATTCACAAAGCAGCGTTTCCCCTCAGTCAGCTTTTCGATTCCGATGTTGATAAAGCTGTTAATAATGAGATCCGTCGTAGCTTTATCTCCGTCCGCGGCCGAATAGCGGTTCTCTTCGCTCTCCCGGTAAAGAAGTTCATAAGCAACAACCTGTTCGTTTCTGTTGAAGATAGGCTGTCTCGCAACAAACACCTTCATTCATTTACCCCCTTAGATGCGGCCTTCGAACATAAGTATATCAAATAACTTGACGAAATTTGTCTAAATGTGAAAAATATTATCACAACAAAAAAGCCTTTCCAGAGATAGGAAAGGCCGCTTTGTTTTCTATTCAAGTTCCCGTTTCAGCTTGCTTTTGATTTCATGAATCCGCTGCATCTTGTTGCTCCAGCAGTCTTCGCTTAAATCGACCGGATATTCTTCCGGCTTGCTGATCCGTTTGTATTCCTCCCACAGAAGTTTGAGGTTATCCTGCACGTATTGCTGGATGTCGGTAATTTCGGGATTATCATAGCATAAAACGCCGTTTTCAAAGATCGGCTCATGCAAGTCTTTCGCATAGAAATCAGTGACGAATTTGCTGACGAACGTGTGGACGGGATGGAACATTTTTAAGCGTTTCTGATCATTTACCCGCTCGTCATAAAGCGCGATATAATCACCTTCCGAGTGGTGATTCAGCTTGTTGATAATTCGGTATACTCTCTTTCTTCCCGGCGTTGTCACTTTTTCAGGGTTTGACGAAATTTTAATGGTGTCGGTCAGTTTGCCGTCCTCTTCAATGGCGACAAGTTTGTAAACCGCGCCGAGAGCCGGCTGATCGTATGCGGTAATCAGCTTCGTGCCGATGCCCCACGTATCGATTTTCGCTCCTTGGGATTTCAGATTTAATATCGTGTGCTCATCAAGATCGCTTGAAGCAATGACCTTTGCGTCTGTGAAACCCGCTTCATCAAGCATTTCACGCGCTTTTTTTGACAGGTACGCCAAGTCCCCGCTGTCCAGGCGGATGCCGATGAAGTTGATCCGGTCGCCGAATTCCTTTGCGACTTTAATCGCATTCGGCATGCCCGAACGGATCGTATCGTACGTATCTACGAGAAATACGCAGTCTTTGTGGGTCTCCGCATATTTCTTAAATGCCGTATATTCATCGCGGTACGCTTGTACGAGCGCATGAGCGTGCGTGCCGGATACCGGTATATTAAAACGCTTTCCGGCTCTTACATTACTCGTCGCGCTGAAGCCGCCGATCAAAGCCGCTCTCGCTCCCCACATGGCCGCATCCATTTCATGGGCGCGCCGCGTTCCGAATTCGAGGGCGTCTTCGTCACCGACAACGCCTTTAATGCGGGCCGCTTTCGTGGCGATTAATGTTTGGTAATTCACAATGTTAAGCAGAGCCGTCTCAATCAGCTGCGCTTCAATCAGGGGCGCTTCGACCCGCATAATCGGTTCGTTGTTAAAAACGAGCTCGCCTTCTTTCATGCTGTAAAGAGATCCGGTAAAAGAAAGATCCCGTAAATAATCAATGAAATCATCAGCATAGTGCAATTCCGTTTTTAAATAATTCAGATCGCTGTCGGTAAATTTGAAGTTCTCCAAGTATTCGATTGCTTTTTCTAAGCCCGCAAATACCGCATAGCCGTTTTCAAAGGGAAGCTTTCTGAAAAAAAGCTCAAAAATCGCTTTTTTCTCATGAATGCCGTCTCTCCAGTACGTTTCGGCCATATTAATTTGATAAAGATCTGTATGTAAAGACAAACTGTCGTCTTTAAAACCATGCTCCACCAAAATTGTTTTCCCCTTCCTTACTCTGCCACTTGCGCTCCGATGCTGTTCTTAAAATGGGACAGGGCCCATTCATGCCCTTCCGGATTAAAGCTGGCCACAGCGTTTTGATGAATGACGATCTGAAAGCCCTTGTTGTAGGCGTCAACCGCCGTGTGAAGAACGCAGATGTCGGTGCACAGGCCCGCAAGATGCAGCTCAGTGATCTGCCGTTCCCGCAGTTTCAGCTCTAAATCCGTTCCCGCAAAAGCAGAATATCTCGTTTTTTCCATATAATTTACGTTTTTTGCGTGTTTATGTTTCTCATAAAGAGGCGATAGCCTTCCGTACAGCTCTTTGCCCTCCGTGCCGTTGATATTATGCGGAGGAAACAGGCGTGTCTCGGGATGAAAGTCATCGTCTGCATCATGCGAATCTACCGCAAAGACAACGTAATCACCGTTTTCTATAAATGCTTGCGTCAAACTGACAATCGTATCTTCAATCTGTCTCGCGGGTTCTCCGCAAGTTAATGCCCCGTTCTCAGCTGCAAAATCATTCGTATAATCAATGCATATAAATGCTTTTTTCATAGCCGGCCTCCCCGCCATTCATATGAAAACCATTATATCCTATCTCCACTTGTAAGTGAATTGGCATTGTAAATTGACAAACGGTGTTTTGCCCTTTTAAGATTTCAGGAGTGAGCGCTGAAAAATGTCATCCTGCACGTAAATGCCGTCAAGGTTCACGGCATAATCGGCGGCAAAAACCAGGCCGAGCGGCGTTTCGAATTGAAGGTCCGAGATGACGGAGCTTCGGACACCGGCAAGTGCGGCAAGCTTCATATATGGTGAATAAGCATGATACGGGAGCCTTCCGTTTATATAGAGCACCGCGTCTTTTCGGCTTTTCAGCGCCTGTTTCACTTCTTCATACGGCTGCTTTTGCAGCACCTGTCCCTTCGTCAGGGCAATGATGACTCTTTCACGCAGCGAGCCTAAAAATAAATGGCGTTCATCCGGTTTCGTCTGCAAAGGACCGTACATCCCCTGCTGTAAATAAAGGTCAACCGTTTTGTCGCTCATCGGCCTGTCCCTCCCAGCTTGTTTTACAATTATCGCCCCGGACGGGATGCGGTAAACCGTTTTCGTTACATTTCAGCCACCCAATGGGAGATCTTTCCGGCGAGCTCTCCGGCGGGTTCTTCTTCAATCAGCTTGCTGAATGATTGTAAAAGCCGCTGCGCCAGCGCCTTTTTCTCTTCCTCATAGGAAATGATCGTGCTCCACTCAAGTTCCGGAACGGCTACAAGGGTATGCTGTTCTTTTTTATTTTCATGCAGATATACATCACCGATCATTCCGGACTGCACGGTAATATTCGCTTTTCTGATTTTCATAAAACATTCCCCTTTTATAAAGACTGATTCTATTATACTACAAAAAAGCGACAGCCTCCTAAAAGGAGGCTGTCACGCGTTAAACCAATCAGGTTCGTCAAACACATCGATGTCTTCAAAGCGCGTTTTGCTGAATTTATTAGTAATTTTGACAAAATCTCCGGAATGAAACGCCCCTGCCCCCGCGCCTGAGTGGTCAACGGCTTTGGGAGAAATGGCAAACACGTCACCGAAGCTCGCCGCAGCGTCTCCGGCTAAACTCATAATATAAATCGGTCCCACAATTGCAGGCATACCCACACCTCCGCTTTTCTTTACAGCATTTTATGCGCTGCACCGGGAGTTGTGCCCGTTTTTATTTCGGCTTGCGGCTGTCTTCGAGCTTTGACCGCTGACGAAGTTTGATAAGCCGGACGATATTTAAGACGAAAGCTTTTAAAACCGCGTAAACCGGCACGGCCAGGATCATTGCGAGAATGCCGCCGAAACTGCCCGCTCCGATAAGCAGAAGAATAATGGTGAGCGGGTGGGTATTCAGCCGTTTTCCAATCACAAGCGGAGAAAGCAGGTTCCCGTCAAGCTGCTGGACGACAACGACAACAATAACGGCAAACAGCGCCTTAGCCGGCGAATCCATAAACGCGATAATCACCGCGGGCGCCGCCCCGAGAAACGGCCCCAGGTACGGAATGATATTGGTGACGGCGATCACCATCCCGAGAATTAACGCATACGGCAGGCCGATGATCCAATATCCGATAAAACATGCCGTTCCGACAAAGAGACAAATCAGCAGCTGGCCTTGGAAATAGGCGGCCAATGTGACATATAAGTCGTTAAATATTTTCCGACCTTCCGCCCGGTAGGAAGAAGGCAGGATTTTGACCGCCAAGAGCGGAAACCGCCGGCCGTCCTTCAGCATATAAAACAAAATGAATGGAACAGTGATCACGACAAGCGTGATATTCGTAACGACGCCGAACACGGCCGACAGGCTTGCCGTAATATTTTGCGGAAGGCTTTGTAAAAATCCCGTCAGAGACTGCTGGATTTTTTCTATCGACACATAATCCTGCGTCATCATCCACGTAAACCATTTGGAATGGGATAATTGCGCCGTCAAGACTTGAATCTGATGAATGTAATCAGGGAAATTGTTAATCAGCCCCGTGACCTGGGAAGCCACAATCGGCCCGATGGCGGTGAACATAAAGGCAATCAGGCCGATGAAAACGAGATAAATGAGCAGGATTGCCAATGTCCGGGGGATTTTTTTCTCAAGCAGGCGCACGATCGGATTAAAAATGAAAAACAAAATGCCCGAGATCAAAATCGGAAAAAACAGAGTGGTGATAAAACCGAAAAACGGCTGAAAAATAAACGAGACTTTCGTTGATACGTAAATAATGAGCAAAACGAGCAAAATTTGCAGCGTCCAAAAATGGACCTTTGATTTCAACAAGCGATTTCCTCCTATTGTCATGCGAACTTGTACTGTGATTGTACCAAAAAAAGCCGCCGTGCATCTATGTATCTCAAAAAAGAAGACGCACCGGGGTTCTATAGTGCCGCCTCCGGTTTGCGCCTTTTCGGGCTGTTACACGCGTTCGGTATAATCAGGCATGACGGAAACCACATGGCGGTTTCTGATATAAAATACACGGTCATGCGTCTCTTCAATGGCGATGTGATCCGGAGTGGCATCAATCAGCCGTCCTCTGACAATGCGTCTGACGGTTTGAATGATAAACCTTGAGCCGATAAGCTTATGGATGGTCTGATAAACGTAAGGATCCACTAACGAGACGATTTGCGGGCTTCCTTGATGGGCCATTTTCGCTGATCCCCTTTACTATGTTTTCCTTCAGCATATGCAGCGGACAAAGGCTTTGACACAGTACGTCTATCGGAGCGGAAAAGGTGTTAGTGAGCATGCGGAGTTATGTAAGCGGAAAAGGCCGCATGAGTGGCCTAGACTGAGCTTCTTATGGGATATTGGGCTCGGTCAATTAACTGATCAAGCTTTTGGATTTGTTTGAGCGCGGCCGTGTGATCCATTTGGCGGTAATGGTGATGTCCGCCGGGTTCTTCATCGAGTTCATCCGCTTGTTTCACGATTTGCTGGAGCGTATTCTTGTCCAGTTCGCCTTCAGGCAGATAGGAATCGGTGTGAAGCAGAATCGCCAGCGCAATGTCCTTCGCCGCTTTCGGTTCTTCACCGAGCCGGATGAGCAGCTTATGCGCCCGTTCCGCGCCTTTAATGGCATGGATATCGTTTCTTCTGTACTTTTCATAATCCCATTTGCCGTCTGTGTACCATTCATAATGGCCGACGTCATGCAGTAACGCCGCTTTCGCCGCCAGATCCGGGCTGACACCTGCTTTTACGGCAAGACGGTATGCATGAAACGCGCAGGCGATCGCATGGGCGACACCGGAACGCTGTAAATACTTTTGTGCGATTGGATGGGTGAAGACATCCATTAACGTTACATTTCTCATGGAAACCCCTCCTTCATATATTTTTAGAATCCTAACATAAATCGAGAAGAAACTCAATTCATCTGATACATTTCTTATACCCCTTATATGTTGTTTCATTCATCATATGCCGCCGGACCCCTAAGTGATTGTACAAACAAAAAAAGAGCAGCGTGAAAGCTGCTCTACAAAAATTCTTTGATATCGTATATCCGTCCGTTTTCCGGCTCGCCCGCGATCAGTGAGTGAATGACGCCGGCGATGTATTCAGGACTTCTGAGGTTTTTCGTTTCTTTCAGATTGCGGAACCGTTCGATGTCATGGAAATCTTCTTTTGACGAAGAACGGATGACAGCCTGCATGTCTGTATCCATCACTCCCGGCGAGAATGAGATCATGCGGACCGGCAGCTCTTCATCTTCCTGTTCAAACCCGAATGTTCTCGTAAACATATCAAGCCCCGCTTTTGAGCTGCAATACGCGCTCCAGCCTTTATAAGGATTTTTTGCCGCACCCGATGTGATGTTGACAATTGTTTTGCTGCCGCTGAACGCTTCGAAACGCTTTGTGAACATTTGGCTGAGCAAAACAGGCGCCGTCAGATTAAGGGTGTAATGGCGGTTTAATTCTTCGGCGGAAGCCTCTTTCGCCCGCTTGATCGGTTCCACCATTCCGGCATTGTTGATCAGTGTGACGGCGGAGTACCCCTTCTCCTCTGCTTGATCAAGAATCGCCTTCATCTGCCGCCCGGTATCTGCGAGATCGGTTAGATCAACACTGTATTCTGTCAGTCCCTCGCGCTTTTCCCCGCTTATCGTTCTTGAAAGCGCGGCGACTTCGGCTCCTTCTTGAAGCGCCTGTTCCGTAAGCGCCCGGCCCAAGCCTTTTGACGCGCCTGTTATAAGAAAAAACTGCATGAAACTCCTCCTTTTTTTCTTATTTTACGGGCTGTCTTCCCGCAAACACAAGCGATCCGTTTACCGCCTTGCCTTTTCCTGCGCCGTGACTTTCGGGATCAGATAGATCATCGCCGCAATCCCGAGGAGGATCAAGACGGCATAAATAACAGGAAGCAGATAAGAAGTCTTTTTCTCTTCCGTTTCCATATCTGCCGAGGTATGCCGCACCGCCGGCTCGGCAAATGTGATACCCAGTTGTTTCGATTGCGCTTTGATCGTATTCGGCTCCGTGTCTGACGATGTAAACAGATTTGATATCAGTTTGTCATCCGGGTTTTCGGCCGGCTGATCAAACGTGATATCCTTCTGTTCTTTCGGAAGCGCCGTTTTTTCCTCGGAGTAGGCATCGTCGTGCAGGTAATCCGTACGAATTTCAATGTCCTTCTTTTCATATTCATTCGGCTTGACATCAGTATTGTCCTCATTCGCGGCTGCGGCATGCGGGAGAAAAAGGAGAAAGGAGAGAGCAAACAGCAAAACTCCTTTTTCCACGATTGTGTTACGCCTCATAAGACTGATCACTTTCCTCCGTTTTTTCCGCAAGCAGCCGAATGATGAGCGGAAGCGCCGCCGCAATCAGCGTAATGATCGCAAGAACCGTTATGCCCATCGCAAACAGATGGCCCGTTCCGTATTGGATATCGATATAGACTTTCGAAACCGGACTGTCAAAGGTGAAGTTCGGCATAATTAGGTCGATCAACGGCGCCACATAAAAGAGAATGAGCGCGGATGATGCGATCCATCCGGTAATTGAGCCGAAGACAAAGGCTGCCCGGATAAAAGCTGAACTCGCCGCAAGCAAGAGAATCGTAAAGACTGACCATTTAATCGTCTGATCATCCGGAAGCGAATAGATATTCAGACCGAACAGACTGATCATCAATCCGACCATAATGTTTAAAATCCCAAAGAGCGCGCCTTTGACAAGAAGCGGCGCCTGCTGATAATACGAGCTGAAATAGCCGATCAGAAGACTGCTGATCAGGACGATCACCAAAATGACGACCGGCGGAACATTCTGAACCCGGTCTTCCGGCACCTCTCCGCTGATTTTAAGCGGGTTGGCGAGATAATCGTAAACGTAGCCGTTTTCCTGTCCGTCAACGAGCGCGTTCCCTAAAATGCCGTACACGTCATTTCTGATCAATTTCGTGGAATTGACGTTTTTGCCCCAGTTGCTGTTCAGGGTGTCCGCTTTCTGCTGGACGTCATTTACGCTTTGCTGCATATTGTCGGTATAGCTGATGATGCCGGACTGGCGTTCTGACAGATGGCCCATCGTGTCAGACATTTGCAGGACTTCGCGGCCGACGGTATCCTGAGCGCCGAGCGCCATCGTTCCGGTTAATCCGTCTCCGCTGAACACGGCCGCTTCCTGCACAGCGCCTTCAGCCAGCTGATCGGATGCTTTCGCCGCGCTGTCTGAAATGCTGGCAAGCTCATTGAGCACTCCCGCTTGTTCATCTCTGATATACGAGCTGTAGTTATCCGAGAATTCGGTCATGCCTTTAATAAAATTGCTGATGTCTTCATCTGTCTGCATTTTATTGTTTTTCAGATTTTCCCAGCTTGCCGTTTCTTCCGGTTTGATGGCGAGAACGGTTTGGACTTCGCCTTGCTGGGCTTTCAGCACCCGGTTTTTCACATCAGGCAGCGAGCCCGCGTCAAGAGAGTGATAGAGTGTCGCCTCATACAGGGATAAATCATTATAGTAACTCATTAAATCGGATATCTTTTTTGTATTAATGTCAGCGGCAAATATCTGTTCAAGAGCAGATTTGCGGCCGCTATCCAATGACGGGTAGTTCAGAATGTTCTGTTCTGTTCTTACAATCATTCTGTAAACGGTATTGAAGTCTTGTTTTCTCGTTTCTTCCAATTCTTTCAGATTTTTCTTTAATTTATCTGCCCGTTTTTTGACGTCATCAATCTGGTCTTTAAGGCCCTGGATTTCTTCATCAAGAGCATCGAGACGTTTTTTCAGTTCTTCATTATGAGTCTGCTGTTTCTCTTCCAGCTCTTTTTCAATTTGCTGAATGCGTTCTGCGGCTTGGTTCAGCCTTTCTTTTGCCTCAGATATGTCCGTGCCGCCGTCCCCTTCAGAATCGTTTGGATCGTCCGCCGGCTCATCAGCAGGCGGAGTGACGTTTTCAGCGGCTGTCGCGGTCTGGACGGTTTTTGGCTCCTGATCGCCTGTGTTATCGGAAGCAGGCTGCTCTTCTTTTGTGCCGTCTTCCGTTTTTCCGTCTTCTCCGGGATTCGTTCCGTTATTCGGATCGGTATCGCCGGAGTTTTCACCGTCATCGCCTTGGCCCGGTTTTTCAGGGTCCGGACTTTCTTTTTCCGGTTCTTTTAATCCGTCAGAAATGTGATTGATTTCAGCAGAGATGCGTTTTAATTCTTCACGCTGATCGTCAAGGTCAATTTTCAGATCGCCGGGTTTTTCTTCTTCCGGTTTTTCTTCTTCCGGTTTTTCTTCTTCATTCGGGTCATCCGAGCCGTCATCCCCCGGGTCCTTTTCCGGAACGGTTAATGCCGGCCGATCCCTTTTCATAAGGGTTTGAATGCTGTTCAATGTTTCAAATCTTGCTTGCGCTTTATATTGAGTCAAATAATTGTTCAGTAAATTGGATTGAATATCTGCCATCCCGTGTTCCTGCTCAGGAATCTGCGCTTCTCTCACCTGTTGGGCGGCCAAAAGAGACGATCCCGTCTGGTCAAGCTGTGTCTGCGCCCGATTTATGCCTGAAGACAGCCCGCTCATCATCGTGCTGAACTGGTTGGCGGCCTGCTGTGCTTTAATGGCGTTCAATCCGGTTGTGATTTGCTTTTGATTTTGTTCCTGCGCGGCCATCAGCAGTTTTTTCTGATTTTCTTGATATTGTTTGTAGCGCTCGACCGTGTCGGCAAAGTCTTTGAGCGTGGTTTTGGCTTCATCTGCCGAGGTCAGTTTTTCTTTTACCGCGCCCTGCGCTTCATTCATTGATTTTTTCAGTTCGTCAATCAGGTCTTTTTGCCGTTTGATTTCACCTGCCAAGTCATTGGAGCTCGGCTTGTAAAAGTTGTACATGACGTTTTGAAACTCTGATTCTTTATTGACGATCTTGTCAAAATCGCCTCGGACATTGTTCACTTTTTGTGAGACGAAATTCCAATATAATGCCGACATTTTTTTATTCATTGATTTTTGGGCGTCTTCAAGCTCACGCTGCACTTTTTCTTTGTTGACGGCGTTCAGGTTGCTTTGAATATTGAATGTCAGCGTGGCTTTTTGCGGACGCTCCTTATCATAGCTTAAGATGTCTTTTGAAAAATCGGATGGAATGTAAACGACGGCGTCATACTTCTTAGCTGCCAGACCGTTTTCAGCCGCGCTCCTGTTGACAACCGTCCATGAATAATCCGGACGGCCGCCGAGAGCGGCCGCTACTTCTTTGCCGAAATGGACGGATTCCTCTTCCTCATTTTCATCTGTTTGTAAGCCCATGTCTTCATTCACGACTGCGATTTGGCGGGTGGCGTTGATTTTTTGTTTTCCCGGGTCATCGCCGATAAACCGGAAAAACAGCACCGGCAGCAGCAGAATGATGACGACCGCGGCTATTAATTTGATCAGGCTTTTTCGTTGTTCGGTCATCTGACGGCCTCCCTTTCCGCTGAACATAAAGGTATTTGGATTTTTTGCTCCTTCCCGTTTTCAACCAAATAGCCGAAGCCCGGCTGAATGTCCGGTTCCTGCCTTTGGTAAGGCAGCGGAATGACATTTTGTTCGGATTTTTTCACAAGCAGCATCGCGTGGCGGATCTGTTTCATTTCCGTCGTTAAGGAATCATAGCCTTTTGAGAATTCGCTGTGATTGCCCGCCGGGATAAAACTGAAGCCCACATGCGCGTAAGATTTCATAAACATCGCCAGCTTGTCCTGTATGGCGGTGTCGATCGTCTGCTGGAATCTTGTAATGCCGTCGGCCATTAACACGACGGGAGAGAAACTGAGTTTGTGCACATCGCCATTTTTGACGGCCTGCGCATACTGAGCTTCGCGCTCCGTGAAAACGGCTTCTGCCGTTTCGATCCACTGCCGGACGTCTTCTTTTGTGTCCAGATAGCTGACCTTTGTTTCCTGCGCATACTGCGACAGTCCCCGGTCAATCGAGTCAAACAGCCCGACCCGTTCCGTACCTTCACGCAGCAGGTGATTCAGCATCACTTTCAGGATATTTGTTTTTCCACGCTGTGTCTGGCCCAAAATAAGACAATGTTTATTTTTACCCAGATCAAAGTACACAGGGCTGACCTTTTCCTCATGAAGCCCGACAGGAATGCGGAACGGTTCTTGTTCCGGGCCGAGACGGAGTGAAAATTCGCCGGCCGTCAGCATATCCGGAAGCATCGGAATCGGGTCTGGACCGGCTGTTCCGGAGTGGCGCTCAGCTAAAGCTTTGACATCAGCTTTCAGCGCCTGGAACATCTCGAGGTCATTTTCCGCTTCAGCCGGAAGAAACATTTGTGCGAAATACAGTTCTTCTTTTTGGATCATGACGCGGCCCGGGATCGGTTCGAGACTGAACGGCGGACGCCCGTAAATGGAGTATCCTTCTGACTGATCCATTAAATAATGGACGACTTTCGTTTTTATGTTGTTTAACAGTGACTGGCGGACGGCGTTTACCCTCGTTGCGGTCAGCAGGAAGTAAATACCTAAGCTTTGCCCGTCGCGTGAAATCTGGATAAATTCCGTTTCTAATTCATGCATTTCATCTTTGACGATGTCGAAATTGTCAATTGTGATAAATATAAACGGCAGCTCTTCTTCACTGAGCGAATTGTACATTTTGATATGGCTGACTTCTTTTTCTCTGAACAGCCGTTTCCGCCGCTCGATTTCTTCCTTGATGCGGATCATGAATTTTTCGATCTTTCTCATTTGATCCATTAAGAAATAGTCTGCGGTGTGCGGAAGCTTTGCCAATGGCAGAAGCGTGCCGTTTCCGAAGTCAAAGATGTACATATGAAGCTCTTCCGGCGTGTATCCTTCCGCGAAGTTCATCAGGAAGGTGATGGCAGCCACTGACTTGCCGTAGCCGGATGAGCCGAAAATGCCGATGTTGCCGTCATCCATCATCGTGTAAGCGAGAGGCGCCTGTCTTTGCTGATCAGGCTCATCAACGCAGGCGATGAAGAAGCGGTCTTTTTCCTGCGCGGGGTAAAGCGTGCGCGGGATACGTTCGGCAAGCGGGGGAAGCCACGGGCTCGGCAGCTTTTCAATGCCCATTTCATTTTGAATCCGCTCGATTTCTTCGACTACGGCTTCTATTTCTGCCGGGGCGTCTTTTTTCGCCGCATCATCCGCATCCACCTCAGACAGCGGAATTAAGCCGGTATCGGTAACGATAGCAATGTCATCCTCGGTGCCGTATACATCTTCCATGTAAGGGGCGCCGCTCCAGGCAGACTGGAACTGCTCATACACTTCGTTATTTCCGACTTGCAAGTAGCCGCGTCCGGTGACCGTAATATTCGCCGCATCACTGTTTTTCAGGATTTCTTTACTGTCACTTGCATCCTGCACTTTCAGCGCGACCTTAAAGCGTGAGTTGCTCCATATTTGGTCGTCAATGATGCCGCCCGGCTTTTGCGTGGCGAGAATTAAATGCACACCAAGGCTCCGTCCGATGCGGGCCGCACTGACAAGCTCCCTGATAAAGTCAGGCTCTTCGCTTTTCAGCTCGGCAAATTCATCTGAAATCAAAAACAGGTGCGGCATCGGAATATCCGTTTCTCCCTGTTTATACAGCTTTGTATAATCATTGATGTGATTGACGCGATATTGATCAAACAGCCGCTGCCGTTTTTTCAGCTCGCTCTTAATGGATGCAAGCGCCCTGATACTGAAGTTTCTGCTTCCTTCAATATTCGTGATCGTCCCGAGAAGGTGCGGCATCTTGCGGAACGGCTGCGCCATTCCTCCGCCCTTATAGTCAATCAGCAAAAACGCCGCTTCATGCGGGTGAAAGTGAACGGCCAATGACAGGATATACGTTTGCAGAAATTCACTTTTCCCGGAGCCGGTCGTTCCCGCCAGCAATCCGTGCGGCCCGTGCGCTTTTTCATGCAGGTTTAAATAGACGATGTCGTCTTTTCCTTTATAGCCGATCGGAACAGCCAGCGATTTTGCAGACTCACTTGTCTCCCACTTCTGCCTGATGCCGATTTCTTTTACTTCCTTCGCATGAAACAGCTCGAGAAATGAGACCGTTTCAGGAATGGAATTCGTCATTCCGACCTGATGGTGCAATGTCCGAAGCGTCCGGGAAAACCGCTCGTTGTTTGTCCGTTCATGCCTGTCCAGCTTAAACGGGATCTGCACCGCTTTTTTCTGCTGAATGAGAATGTCTCCCTCATCTTCATTAATGTAGCGGACGAGGGTGTGAATGTTTTCTGCCAGGCTTTCCTTCGTTTCCGCGGCGATGATTGCCGAGATGCCGAGATGCTCATGCCGGCCTTCAATGTATTCTAAAATGACGTGCTCTGCGATCAGCTGCTGATTTGTGATGACAAAGACAAAATGCGGCTGAAAGATCTTTTTTTCTTTATCCTCTTCCAAATCCCGCTCCCGCAGCAGCTCGTAAATGGACGATAACAATTGATCGCGGGTCTGTTCATTGTAAATAAATCCTTTCGCATACATATGAGGCAGCTGAAATTGCGGCAGCCACTTCATCCATTCCCATTCCTTATATTCGTCCTCATGAAAGATAAAGACAAATCGCAGGTCATGGTAGCTGTTGAAGAACGCGAGCTGGCCGATCAGCTGGTGAATTTCATTTTTGACGATCTGAGGTTTCCCGACAAGCCCCATCGGCCCTTCTTGTAAATCAACGGTCACGGGCGCATGGCGGATATCTTTATACACACGCTGCATGTGCTGCGACTGCTCCATCAAGTCATCCACATCACGGTTCGCCAAGTCTCCGCCGCTCATTGAAATCTCGTAGCTTGACGGGACCGTGCCCGTTCCGAGCCGAAGCATCAGAAAATCCCTGCTTTCCAGCGATTTCTCCCAAATGCGGCCGCTGATTTCAGAAGTTAAATATTTCATTTTTTCAAACGGGGGAAAATGATGCGTCAGCACGTGCAGCTGTTTTTCCGACAGCGTCTGAAGCTCTTTCCGTTTGCTTTCTAAATACTGCTTGTACACACGCTCCCGTTTTTCCTCCCGTTTTTTCCGCTGGTTTTTTTCACGGAAATACTGCACGGTGGACGTAATGAGAGTCATCATAAACATCGCCAAAGAGACAAGGATGAATATGCCCCTCGGCTGTATAATGGCGACAACCCCCATTACAATCAGCATGACCACAGGAGGCAGAATGACGAGCCACAGCCCCCGGTTATTCTGTTCGCTTTCCTGCGAGGGAAAGCTGAATGAAACGCGGTCTTCGGGAAGATCGTAGACCATGCGCGGCGTTCTTCGATATTGCGGGTATTTCTTTTTCATTTCGGTGCTTGGTTTTACCGTTTTGGTTAAACCGGCTTGAAGCTTTTCGTGATGAACGATTTCTAAAAGGTCGTCCTCCGTCAGCCTCACACGCAGAAAATTCCACAGCAGCTCATCTCCCGTCCGGAGCCTTTCGGGAGCTTCTGCAAGCTTTCCGTTCACATAAACTTCCTGGCCATCAGAGACGACAGACCAGCATCCTCCCGACTTTCGCAGATAAAAAGCCCCTGTTTGAGCGGAGGACGGCTCTTTGTATATATCCGCTTCCTCTGTTTCTGATGAGAAAACGATCTCATCCTTCCCGCCGATAAAATACACGGAGGATTCTTCCTGGTCAGGGGTGAGCAGAAGCCGCATCGTCTCTTCTTCAATCCGGCAGGGCATTTCATTTCCTATTGTCAATTCGCCGGCACAGTTATTTCCCAGGAAAACATCATAACGATCTGTTTCTTTCCGATAAAGGGTTGCGGCGCTTTGCCGTAACGGAAGTGTGCCGACCGTGATTGTATCTTTCATATCCGGACCGATCGTAATCGGCTGAGAGGGCGGGAGTTCAGACAGCTGAACCTTTTGTACGTTCTCTCGGTAAAAGACCCATAACAGACTCATATGGCGAACCTCCTGACAGCCTGATCGTTACATGCGGCCATTTGATGTGTGCTGTTATTTTTTTTCATCTTTTTTCTCATCTTTCTTGTCGTTCTCTTTGTTATCTTTCGCTTTGTCTTGTTTGCTTTCATCTTGTCCGTCGGAAGCTTCGGCGGTGTCACTGTTTTCCTCCGCTTCTTTATGCTGTTCCTCCGCCTCTTTTTTCGCCTTCGCAAGCTCGCTTTCCACGGCGTCCAGTTCTTTCTGCTTTTCGTCGTCTTTCATACTGTCATCCGCTAATAATTGCTGTTTATATTTTGTAAGTCCGAGCCAGATGTACGGGTTGTACTCAAGATTGCGGCCGATTTTGATGGCTTCTTCATTTTCCCCTCTGCCGATATCAATCCAATAAAGGAAGTGCTTCGGGTCTGATTGCAGCGTGACCAGATTCCCGATGTTTTTCCGCTGTTCTTCCCTCAGATTTTCAACTGCCACATAAGAGGAAGCAAGCTCGTACTGCACAGATTCCGGGAGGCTTTCCGCATCGTATTTAGCGAGTGTGTCAATGACTTTGCTGTACTGCTGATTTAAAAAATAGCGGTTGCTTTCCGTAATTGCCTCTTGCTTCGGCTGGGCGAAAAACAGAACGTATAAGGAGTAAAGAAGTGCCGGCACAAGGAGGACGGCAAGCGCCAGACCGGCGTATCTTTGGATTTTCCATTTCTTTTTCGGCAGTTTTATGTATGTCTTGTCCCTTTCTTCGAGGGAATCAATTGCGGTTTGAATGGCTTCTTCCAGTTCTTCAATCGTCTCCGCTTCTAACACGCTTTTCACCTCAGGAGAGAAATGAAGCGTCTCCTTGTACTTCAAATATTCATCGAAGGTGTACGCCCCGTCAGCTGCAAGCGCCGCACAGGCTTTGAGCTCTTTTAACACCCTTTCTCTATCTTCCTCATAAGGCGGAAGGCTCTCCTTTACGCCGTAATGAAGAAAGTAAGGCGTCAGCGCTTTATCAAACACGATATTTTCAGGGGCGGCAATCAGATTGAGACGTTTCAGCTTATGCTGTTTCACGGCTTGGACGAGACGGTAGGCAAATTGCCACCTGCTTTTTTTATCTTTTCCTTTTATATAGCGGAAAGCCTGATAAGAAGAAGGAGGTTTGATTGTGATGGTTACTTCGTCTTCTGAAACTGAGACCTCTTTTTGAAAAAAAGGATCGGCGTCTTTAATCACATTCGCTTCCAGCCCGTCAAGAAGCTTGATTTTTTCCCGCTGGAAGGTGAACGTGAAGCCTGATTCGGTTTCTTCCCGGACGGCGTCTAATTCTGTTTCTAAATAAGATCTGTTATGACCTGTCATTCCACCATGTCCTTTCATAAAATTTCAAGGCGGTCTCCGTTCGTAATGCCGCAGTCAGATAGCTTTTGTTCTCCGGAAAAAACCGTTTCTTTATTGACCACTCTGATCCAATAGCCTTCACGCGGCGGAACGGATACATGCTGAGCCTGCCGGGCAATATCAATGACTTTTTTCACAGAATGGTAATCTGACAATCTGAGATCGAAGACGCTGCCGTTATAATGTGTTAAATCTATTGTAATATCGATATACATATTCATATCACCCTTACATAGAAAGAGCGCCGTCTTCTTGATTGAATCAGGCGCTCCGTTTCTTCATTCATCTTATTATCCGCGAATTTGGTTAGCGATATCTTGGTCGGTAGACTCAAGCGTATTTGCCGTTTGATCGAGCTGATGATTCACATCTTGAAGCAATTCAGACATTTTAATAAATGAAGGTTTCAGCTGCTCATATTGATCCGCGAATGCTTCACTTGAAGCACCTTCCCACATACCTTTCAAATCAGAAATCATGCGGTTCAGGCGGTCAACCTGATTCATGACTTCCTGACTTTCAACGCCATATTGCTTAGCCATCGCTCTTAGCTCTTCGGGTGTGACACGAATTAATCCAGACATATTCCTTATACCCTCCTGTGTCATCAGCCTAAATATGGGCTAATTCACTTATTTTTTGAACGTCATTATTATAAAAACAACCAATCGGCACAGTCAAACAAATCTGTTTTAATTTTACAAAATGAGTCTTATGATATATCGGATTTTTCGTCATATTTACACATTTTGTAAATACAATAGTATTATTTCCTTATTATTTTCGTTTTCACTGAATGATCTTATTGTCCTAGTCTATTTCCCTGCAAAGATGCCTTTCAGTCTGAAAAGCAAGATGGTAAGATCAAGATATGAAGCTATGAAAAAGTAGGGATACAGATGACCAATCCAAAGGATCCATTTAAGTACAGTTTCGACAGGCTTGAAGATGTTGCCGACCATATCAGTGAAGTTCTTCAATGCCCCATTACAATAGAAGACGTTAATCATAAACTGCTTGCATACAGCACGCACAGCGATTGTACAGATCCGGCCCGGACGTCGACGATTATCGGGCGGAGGGTGCCGGAAAAAGTCATCAACAAACTGTGGAAAGACGGAACCATTCCGGCCCTTTTAAAAACGGACCAGCCGATCAAAGTGAAAGAAATTGACGAGGTGGGCCTAAGCAACCGCGTGGCGATTTCCATCTGGAAAAACAGTCAGGTTCTCGGATTTATTTGGGCGCTTGAGATCAAAAAAAAGCTCAATGACGAAGATCTGAAGACACTTCAGCTGGCCGCTAAAGCGGTGCGGAACAAGCTTTTGCACCTGCAGATCCGCAAAACGAAAATCGAAGAGCGGGGCCAGGAGTTTTTTTGGAAAATGCTGACCGGCCATATCTATCAGGAAGCCGAGATGGCCGAAGGGTTTCATAAGCTCGGAATGGCGCTGCCGTCCGTGTTCAGCGTCATGATCATCCGTTTACATGATGAGCTGACTGAAAAGACGGAACAACAGCTGCAATATTTGCAGGAAACGACACAGCAGATTCATGTCATGCTGGCGACTGTTGATTCAAATGAATTAATCTTATTAGCCGCGCCGAAAACCGATCAGCCTTTTAAAGATTTAAAGCACTTCGCTCTTCATATTCAAAAACAGCTGAAGGAACGATATAAAATTGAGGATGCGTCGATTGCGATCGGCGGTATTTACGAATCGATTTCTTACGTTTACCGATCCTATCAGGAAGCGCTCTCCGTATTAAAAGCGAAAGAGCGGTTTGTGAGAGAAACCAAACACCTTTTCAGCTTTTCTGAACTCGGCATTTATCAGTACCTTGATGTGTTGGATGAAAAACGCAAGCACAGCGGCTATATGAACTATTCCCTGTCAAAGCTTGAGCAGTATGACAGGGAGCACCAAGCCGATATGGTAAAAACGCTCGAACATTTTATTGATGCCGACAGCAACGTCAACACCGCCGCTAAAGCGCTTAACATCCATGTCAATACATTGAATTACAGGCTGAAAAGAATCAGCCAGATCGCAGAAATCGACTTAAAAAATGTGAATGAGAAGTTTACGATTTACCTGGATATCAAACTTCGCAGCATGGGTTCGTGAAATTTCACAAATCCGTGTTTTTTTATTTTCTGTTTCAAACAAAGAATTTTCGCAAAAATCGCGCTACACTTGAAGCATCACACAAACATTGGGGGAAACAGACATGATTATCGGGGTTCCAAAAGAAATCAAAAACAATGAAAATCGAGTGGCATTAACACCTGGAGGCGTTTCACAGCTTATCGGAAACGGCCATCGGGTTCTTGTGGAATCCGGAGCGGGACTCGGAAGCGGCTTTACAAATGAAGATTATGTATCAGCAGGGGCGGAAATTCTGGAGGACAGAAAGCAAGTATGGGATGCGGAAATGGTCATGAAGGTAAAAGAACCGCTGGCTGAAGAGTATGCGTATTTCCGTCAAGGTCTGGTCTTGTTCACTTATCTTCATTTAGCCGCAGAGCCGGAATTAGCTAAAGCGCTTACAGAAAAAGGCGTGACAGCTATCGCGTACGAAACGGTAACGGACGGACGTTCCCTTCCGCTGCTTACGCCGATGTCCGAAGTGGCCGGCAGAATGGCCGCGCAGATCGGAGCACAGTTTCTTGAAAAACCAAAGGGCGGAAAAGGAATTTTATTAGCCGGCGTACCGGGTGTATCCCGCGGAAAAGTCACGATCATCGGAGGGGGCGGCGTCGGAACAAATGCCGCGAAAATGGCTGTCGGACTCGGTGCCGATGTGACAATGATCGATTTGAACGCAGACCGCCTGCGTCAGCTTGATGATATTTTCGGGCATCAGATTAAAACATTGATGTCAAACCCTGTAAATATTGCAGATTCCGTCGCGGAAGCGGATCTTCTGATCTGCGCCGTGCTCATCCCGGGAGCCAAAGCGCCGACTCTCGTTACGGAAGAAATGGTTAAACAAATGAAACCGGGTTCCGTCATTGTTGATGTTGCCATCGATCAGGGCGGCATTGTGGAAACCGTCGATCATATTACAACCCACGATAATCCGACTTACGAAAAACACGGCGTCGTTCACTACGCTGTCGCCAATATGCCGGGCGCCGTACCGCGTACGTCTACGCTCGCATTAACGAATGTAACCGTTCCTTACGCGCTTCAAATCGCCAATAAAGGCGCGGCACAAGCCATTGCAGACAGCCCTGCGCTTAAAGCGGGCTTAAATACGGCTAACGGACATGTCACGTATGAAGCGGTAGCCAGAGACTTAGGCTATGACTACGTGCCTGCTGAAAAAGCAATGCAAGGTTCGGCTGCAAAAGCTTAATAGAGATGAAGAGGACAGCCTGATCAGCGGGCTGTCTTTTTCCTTTCTCATAAAAGGAAAAACGGCCCCCTGTCTCGAATATCAATTCATATCCCGGAAGAAAAAGGAGGATTCATATGGCTGTTCAGCACTATGGTGTATTAAAAGGCACTGTGTTAGATATGAGAAGGGAAACAGATGATGATTCTCCGCATTTTCAAGTCGAGGTGCTAGGCGAGCCTGATACGCGCTATCGCTGTGCGATCAATGTCATGTCAAGTTCAAAAGAATCAGAGGTTCTGTATGCGGCACGCGATCATTTTGACGCAAGCGCGATCACCCTGCTGCCGAACATTCCGTATGGATATACCCCAATTGATGAAACCAGCCGTGAGCTGGCGCTGGATTATGTCCGCGGCGGATTGTTTGATCCCCGGAACATGGTGCCCCTTCCGCATGAAGTCACCGGGCCGGATAATGACTTAAATGACTTTATTGAGACGTACATGCAAAAAGCCAAATCAGAAAAAGCCACCGTCTATATTTACGGCTCTAAATTCGGGCCGGAGCCGGGCGCTGATAAGATTTTCGGGTTCAAGCCGACAAACGGCATGCATAATATTCATATGAATCAGGGAAACCCAATTGATACACGCTGGAAGAAGGATAACGGAACGTGGCACGACGGCGGTATTTTAATCCAGTTTGCAGACCAGTGGGCCGCGGTCTTTTTGGCTTTTCTGTCTCAGTCATGGTGCACGGATGAAGAAGGCCACCCTTATACATTTTGTGATCATACACAGCTTAACGGCTGATGTCCGCATAAAAAGCCTGCCGAAATAACGGCAGGCTTTTCTTATTACATTTTAGCAGCTTCGGTCCGCTTCAGGCTTTCCGGCCTCATATCACGCCAGTTTGTTTCAATATATTCGAGACAAACGGGGCGGGTTTCATTCGTCAGGCGGGTTTCCCAGCCGTCCGGCACATCCAGATAGGCCGGCCACAGTGAGTACTGGCCTTCAGCATTGACGAGCACATGGTATGAACCGTCTTCCCGTTCAAATGGATTTGTCATATCATCTCTTTCCTTTCTTTACCGGACTGTACGCCGTCCGTTTAATTTCTCTGCCAGAATCGCGCCGATGTCGGCAAGCGGGCCCGGCTGGCACATATCTTTATGGCGGCAGTCTAGGTCATACCGCTCGATTTTCCCCGTAATATACGGTTTCCAAGTATCCGGCTCAATCGGGTCAAACCACTCCGGAATAATCGTGGATCTGAAGAACAGCACATCTCCGTGGAACGGCTTCGGCTTGTATGTTCCTAACAGCCCGACAGAATTAACGTACGTGTCTTTCAGATTCATCATCACTGACTCGTCCAGGCTGGCTAATGCGCTCCCCTCACGGCGGAGAATGGTCAGCGCGGTGTCAAAATCAAGCGGCTGATCCCCGAGGCTGTCCGGGTCGTACCCTCCCAGGGCAAGCAGCGCAATGACGGCTTCCTCGTCATCAGGCGCATTTTTTATCGGCAGAAAATGATTCGGATACGCGTCAAGCATCACCAAAAGCGAAACCTCTTCGCCCCGGCTCTGTAATTGTGTCGCCATGGCCTGAATGACATTCCCTCCGAGAGACCAGCCGAGCAGACGGTACGGCCCTTTCGGCTGCACGGTGCGGATTTTTTCAATATAATCCGCCGCCATGTCATCTAAGCTTTGCGGAAGCGGTTCTTTTTTTCCGATGCCTCTCGCCTGTAAGCCGTATATCGGATAATCAGCCTCTAAAGAAGACATCAGCCCGGCATAACACCAGCTGAGACCGCCGGCCGGATGGACACAGAACAACGGTGTTTCTTCTCCTGCCGTTCTGAGCGGAAGAAGAACATCAAGCGCGCTTGTGCCCGTTCCTGACTCAAGTCTTTCAGCAAGGCTTGCCACCGTAGGAGCTTCAAATAGTGTTCCGATACTGAGCTCGGCTCCCATCGCTTCCCGAATACGGCTCATTAAATGAACCGCAAGCAAAGAATGGCCGCCTAAATCAAAAAATCTGTCATCAATACCGACACGCGGCAGATGAAGCACCTCTGCGAACAGCTCACACAGCATTTCTTCCTGCGGCGTTCTCGGTCCCCGGCCGGTGACCTCAGTTTGGAAGTCAGGCGCAGGGAGCGCTTTTCGGTCAAGCTTTCCATTCGGTGTCAGCGGCAGTTCATTCATTTGGACAAAAGCTGACGGAATCATGTAATCCGGCAGGCTTTCTTCGGCAAACCGGCGCACGTCCCCCGTGTCCAAAGTGCTGCCGGCAGATCGGACAAGGTAGGCGGCCAGCCGTTTATCTCCCGGCCGGTCTTCACGGACGACTGCGGCGGCATCCTCGACATCCGGATGTTTGACGAGAACCGCTTCGATTTCTCCCAATTCAATCCGGAAGCCGCGGATTTTAATCTGGTGGTCCGCCCTGCCCATATAATCAAGAGAACCGTCCGTCCGCAGACGGGCTAAATCCCCCGTCCGGTACATTCTCGTTCCCGGCGGGCCGTACGGATCAGCCACAAAGCGTTCGGCGGTCAGACTTTGCCGCCCTAAGTAGCCTCGCGCCACGCCCCCTCCGGCAACATACATTTCACCCGTTATGCCCGGAGGCACGGGCTCCAGCCGGTCATCAAGCACATATACGTTCAGATCAGGAATGCCGCAGCCGATGAGGCTGTTTGCTCTCAGTTCGGCAATGTTTTTGTCTAATTCAAGGTAACTGACGTGCACCGTCGTTTCCGTAATGCCGTACATGTTCACAAGCACCGGCTGATTGTCCGCGTGGCGGCTGTACCAATCCTCAAGCCGGCTCAGCTCAAGCGCCTCGCCGCCGAAGATGATATATCTGAGTGCGAGCTGACGCCCCAGCTCTTTGTGTTCTTTTTCCGCATGCATCAGCTGGTAAAACGCTGACGGCGTTTGGTTAAGTACGGTCACTCGCTCTTTCACGAGGAGATGTAGAAACGCTTCCGGCGATCTGCTGATGTCATGCGGCACGACGACGAGACGTCCGCCGTGAAGCAGCGGCCCCCATATTTCCCAGACAGAGAAATCGAAAGCGTAGGAGTGAAACATCGTCCATACATCATCAGAATTAAAGTGATACCAATGCCGCGTCGACTCAAACAGCCGGATAACATTGCTGTGCGGAATGATGACACCTTTCGGCACACCTGTTGATCCCGACGTGTAAATGACATAGGCCGGGTGAAGCGGTGACAGCGGACGAATCCGGTCGGCATTCTCAGGGTTCGTGACGGCATATTGCCGAAGTGTTTCCTTATTCTGCGGATCATCCAGGATGAAGGCCGGCATGCCGTTTTCGCCAGAGAGCTTACTTGCGCCTTCACGATTGGTGAGCATAAATACAGGCTTGGCATCATGTAACATAAAAGCGATGCGGTCCGCGGGATAATCAGGATCAAGCGGCAAATACGCTGCCCCCGTCTTCAGGACGGCTAACAGCCCGACAATCATATCTAAAGAACGCGGCAGCGCCAGTGCGACAAACTGCTCCGGGCCGACGCCGCGGGCAATCATCATGTGCGCGAGCTGATTGGCTCTTTTATTCAGCTCTTGATAAGTGAGTCCGCTCTCTTCAAATACTGCCGCCGTTTCATCCGATTTTGCGGCGGCCTGTATTTCAAACAGTTCAGGCAGTGTCTGCCGAGGCTGAATATGCTGTTTTGCCCGTTTAACCGACAAAAGCTTCCGGCGCTCTTCATCAGAAAGAATGGTTAAGCTTCCGATCGGTTTATCCGGATGTGATACGGCATCTTCGAGCAGAAGAAGCAGGCGTCCCGCAAGTGCTTCAGCCGTTTCTTTTCTGAATAAGTCTGTACTGAACTCCAGAAAGCCTTCAATACCGGCAGGCGTGCCGTCATCATGGCGCTGTTCAGCCAATTCCAATGTCAAATCAAATTTGGACGATCCGACACTGCTGATTTGCAGGCTTGTTTCCATATCAGGAAGACTGAGTACAGGGTCAGGCGTATTTTGGAATGCGAGCATCACTTGGAACAGCGGATGTCTTGACCGGGAGCGAACCGGATTCAATTCTTCCACGAGACGTTCAAACGGCACGTCCTGATGTTCATATGCTGCGAGATTCATTTCCCTGACCCTTTCAAGAAGCTCACAAAAGCTCGGATCGCCAGAGGTATCGGTTCTCAGTACGAGTGTATTAATGAACATACCCACAAGGTCTCCTAATGCGTCATCACTGCGGCCGGCTATCGGACTGCCGATCGGAATATCGGTTCCCGCCCCGAGCCGGGTCAGCAGTGCGGAAAGCCCTGATTGAAGCACCATAAACAGGCTTACGCGCTGATTTCTGGCTAGTGAGAGAAGACGGGCATGAAGCTCTTGGCCGATGTTGACCGGAATGACGCCGCCCCTGTAGCTTGATTCAGCGGGACGCGGAAAATCAGACGGCAGCTCCAGCTGATCCGGTACATTTTCAAGCGTTTTCTTCCAGAAATCCAGCTGGCGCGCAATTAAGCTCTCAGAATCAGACGCGCTGCCTAAAAGCTGCTGCTGCCAAAGCGCATAATCCGCATATTGAACCGCCAGCGGCGCCCATTCTGCTTTTTCACCTGTTTGCCGGGCGATATAGGCTATGGATAAGTCACGCATGAGCGGATTCAAGGACCAGCCGTCGCCTGCGATGTGATGCAGGAGAACCATCAGCGTATATTCGCCGTCACCAAGATCAAACAGCTCAGCACGGACGGCCGGCTCTTTAGCAAGATCAAACCGGTATCGTGCCGCAGCGGCAAGCATGTCTTGGAGCTCGTTTTTGTCTGCTTGTGTCACTGTAAACACAGGGCGGGCTTCTTCAGCAGGTAAAATGAGCTGATGAGATGATCCCTTATTTTCCGGAAAAACGGTGCGCAGGCTTTCATGACGGCAGACAACATCGTAAAAGGCGTGTTTCAGCGCTGATTGGTCAAGCTTGCCTGACATGCGGACAATCACCGGAATGTTGTAAGTCGGGCTTGGCCCTTCAAGACAGTAGAGAAACCAAAGACGCAGCTGCGCAAATGACAGCGGGATGTGCTCCGGCCGGTCAAACGGCTTGAGCTTAGGCCGCGCACTCTTTGCGGTGTCAAGCTGTGCGGCGAGCCCGGCAACGGTCGGCGTATCAAACAGACGGCCGATGCCAAGCTCTGCGCCCATCGTCTCCCGGACCCGGCTCATCAGGCGTCCGGCTAAGAGCGAATGTCCGCCCAATTCAAAGAACCCGTCATCAATTCCGACCCGCGCGAGACCGAGAACTTCGGCAAACAGATCGCATAATATTTCTTCCTGCGGCGTCCGCGGCCCTCTGTCAGACAGGACAGCGGAAAAATCAGGTGCAGGCAGAGCGCTGCGATCGAGCTTCTTATTCGGCGTCAGCGGCAATTCTTTCAGCTGTACAAACGCGCCCGGCACCATATAATCCGGCAGGCTTTCGCCCATATATTCACGAAGTCCGCCGATATCAAGGGGCTGATCCGCGACAGCATAAGCCGCCAGCCGCTTATCTCCCGGCTGGTCTTCACGGACAATGACGGCGGCCTGCGAAATACCCGGGTATTTCGACAGCACTGACTCAATTTCTCCTAATTCTATCCGGAACCCGCGGATTTTAATTTGGTGATCGGCTCTGCTGATATAATCAAGCGAGCCGTCCTCACGCCAGCGCACGAGATCTCCCGTCCGGTACATCCTCGCGCCCGCGGGTCCGTACGGATCGGCAATGAATCTTTCAGCTGTTAAATCAGGACGGTTATAATAACCTCTGGCAAGCCCCTCGCCCGCTATATAAAGCTCGCCCGCAATTCCCGGCGGGACTGGCTGCAATGCGGCGTCCAGCACGTATACCCGCGTGTTCCAAATCGGCTTTCCGATCGGAGGCGCCCCTGTATGGCCTTTTGCAAGCGGCTGTGCGGCCGACCAGATTGTTGTTTCAGTCGGCCCGTACAGATTTGTCACCGTACAGCCTGATTCAAGCAGAGCATGCAAAAGCGCGTTCGGAAGCGCCTCACCTCCGACAAGCACCTGCAGCGCCCGGAGGGAATCCGGTTCATTGGTGACTAATGAATGCCACAATGTCGGCGTTGCCTGCATGATTGAAATACCGTATGAGTGAATCATGTGCGCAAGCGCCCGCGGTTCCTGAATCGTCTCTTTACGTGCGATGACGCACCCCGCCCCGCTGATGAGCGGAAGGAAGAGCTCAAGTCCGGAAATATCAAACGCCGCAGTCGTAACGGCAAGCAGGCGGTCTTGTGCGCCGAGCGGGAACATTTCCCTCATGGATAAGAGGAAATTGCTTACGCTTTTTAATGTCACGACTACGCCTTTCGGTTTGCCCGTTGAACCCGATGTATAGATGATATAAGCGGGGTGCAAAGGCGAACATTCCGCCTGAGCGGGACAGTCAGCATTTTGAGCGGCAACGGTTTTTACCGTATCCGGGTCATCGAGAATGATCCTTTTTACATCACTGTCTTCCGGCATGCGGCCGGATAAGTCCATCGTTGTAATCAGGCATGCAGGCTGTGCATCTTTGAGCATGTATGTGATCCGCTCAGAAGGAAAATCAGGATCAAGCGGCAGGTATGCGGCTCCCGTTTTCAAAACGGCCAGCATGCTCACGGCCAACTCCTGTGACCGCGGAAGCAGCAAAGCGGCAAATTGTTCCGGTCCAAGCCCCTTTTCCTTTAGCATGCCGGCAAGCTGGTTCGCGCGCTTGTTCAATTCGGCATAGCTGAGCTCTTCGTTTTCGGTGATGATTGCCGGCCGGTCCGGTGTTTTTACGGCCTGTTCGTAAAACAGCTCCGGCAGACTTTTCTGCTTCTCGGCCTTGCGCGTGTCATTCCAGCTTTCCAGTACGCAGAGACGTTCACTTTCAAGCAGAAGGTTGAGTGTGCCGATTTTTTGTGTCTGGTCTTTCACAGCGGATTCCAACAGAAGCAGGAATCGTTTTTGATGGTTTTCAATATCTTCGGCGCTGTACACTTCCGGATTCGCATCAAAGTCCACACGCATTCCGCTTCCGTCCGCTCTGTCGTAAACGTTAATTGACAAATCATCAACGGGCCCGGCTGATAAGTTATGGACGGTGCCTGGCGCTCCGGCGAAATCAAGCGCGTAGTCAAACGGCATCACATTGACTTGCGGGCCGAACAGCCTGCGGTTTTCTCCGAGCAATTTAAGATCGCGGCGCATGTCTTCATGGCGGTATTTCTGATGGCGCCGGATGTTTCGGATTTCTTTTGCCACTTGGCTGACGGCCTCATGAAAATTCATATCCGGGCGGAGAGAAAGCCGCAAAGGCAGAAGATTCATGACCATACTCGGAATATTCAGTGAAATCGAGCCGATCCGTCCCATCATCGGTAAACCGAGCACGATATCCCCTGCGTTTGTCATCCGGTGGACATATACCGCCGCTGCGGCTGTGACGGCTTCATGCCAGTTCGGAATCGCTTTTACATGCTGTAAAGCCGTTTCAGAAAGATAAGCCGTGCTTCTCCGAAAGCTTGTTGACGTTCTCGGCGCTCTTTCTGCCAAACTGACGACATCAGGTTCATCCGCAAATTTCTCCATCCAAAACTCCCGATCTTTCAGGAATTGATCAGACGCGCGGTATTCTTGTTCTTCTTTTACCAGTTCCTCCAAAGAGCCGAAGGAGCGCCCGTTATCCGGACGTCCTTCCCGTATTGCGGTGTACATTTGCGCCGTACGCCGTGCCAGCAGTGAAAAACCGTAGCCGTCTATCGCAATGTGGTGAATGCGCTGATACCAGAAAAAGCGTTCCGGTCCCGCCTGAAATAAAATGTCGCGGAACAAAGGCCCGGCCGCCATATCAACGGGCTGAGCCAAATCTGTCTGCATGAGTCTGAGTGCGGCCTGCTTCGGATCAGCTTCTGAACTCACATCTATGACATCGATCGCAGCCTCAAATGGAGGATTGATGATCTGCTTCGGCCCGTCTGCTCCCTCTTCGAAGCGGGCGTGTAATGACGCGGCTTCCGTCAGCACGCGTTCGAGAGCGGTTTTAAATATGTTCACATCGATCGCGCCGTTTATCTCAACGTACTCGCCTGTATTGTAAATCGGATTATCAGGATCAAGCTGCTGCGCAAACCAGATACCGGCCTGTGCGCCTGTCAGAGGCAGCTGTTGTGTATCATGCATTCTATTCTCTCCCTTTATAAATAATCTGCGTTCGGCAAGACTTTTTGAGATCGGGAAGAAAGAAGTCTCCACCACTCTTCCAGCGTCGGGTTCTCCGCCAGTTCCACAAACGTCACTTCAGCTCCGTCACGGCGCCATTGTTCGACAAGGCTCATGATTCTGACGGAGTCAAGGCCTCTGTCCAGCAGGTCTTCATGATCCGGAATATCAGACGGTGATTCTTGAAGAATCGCCGCAATTTGTTCCCGCACCCGGTCTTTTGTCAATACGGCGGAAGTCTTCCCTTCTCCTTCAGAAACCGGCGCGCCGCCCAGCAGTTCCAGCACTTCGTTTGTCAAAGCCGTGTAAGCGCAACGCTGAGACGCATATTCGATGGCCATCTTATGTTTTTCTGAAGAAAAATCAGCAACGGCGTCTCCGATAAAGAAGCTTTGGATATCATCCATAAATGCTTCACAGGCTGTGACGAGACAGCCGATGTGTGCATAAATTCCCGTAATCATGAGCTGGTCTCTGCCGCTTTCACGCATGATGTCAAGGAGATTCGTCCGTTTAAACGCGCTGTATCTCCACTTTGTGAGGACTATGTCCTGATCATCCGGGGCAAGCTCCGGAATGACCTTTTCTTCATAAGGCCCGCTTTTCAGCCCCGGCCCCCAAAAATCCGTCAGCAGCGCGCGGTCCGCCGGGTCTTGGCTGCCCGGCTGCGCGGTGTACACCACCGGAATGCCGAGCGCTTTGCATTGCTCTTTTATTTTCTTGATATTCTGAGCCGCCTCCGTGATCGGAGCCTCACCTTTCGCAAAAGCATCGACGAAATAATTCTGCATGTCATGAATCAGAAGCACCGCTCGTTTCGGATTCAGCGTCCACGATACTTTATTTTCAGGCATATCTGACGCTGTCGGCAGCGCATATGCGGGAATAGACGGTATAGCCAATGTAAACACTTCCTTTTTTTAAGATTGTTTGATTTCAGCCGGCTTTACTTTTTGGGCGATCGTTTCGCGAAGATCCTTTTTACTGACCTTGCCGACGCCGGTTTTCGGGAAAGAAGCGATAAATTCAATCCGGTCGGGGATTTTATATGCCGCCAATCCGCGCTCCCGTAAAAACGCTTTCAGCTCTCCCGGTTTCGGCGCTTCTCCTTTCGGAATGACGAACACACAGGACCGCTCTCCGAGAAAATCATCCGGCATTGAAACCATGGCCGCATCATGAACGGCAGGGTGCGCAAGAAGGTGATTTTCCACCTCCTCAGCGGCTATTTTTTCACCGCCCCGATTGATTTGATCTTTCGCACGTCCTTCGACGATGATATAGCCGTCCGCCGTCAGTTTGACGATATCGCCGGTCTGATAAAATCCGTCGGCTGTGAATGATCTTTCATTATGTTCAGGCGCTTTATAATATCCGCGAATCGTGTAAGGGCCGCGTGTAAACAAATGTCCCGCTTCACCGGGGGCGACATCCCGCCCGTCATCGTCTAAAACCCTGACCTCATCAAAAGGTGACATCGGTCTGCCTTGCGTATTGACAATGATCTCTTCAGGATCATCCAGTCTCGTATAATTCACCAATCCTTCCGCCATTCCGAAAACCTGCTGAAGGGTGCATCCGAAAGCGCTCTTTACGCGGCGGGCCGCCTCAGCACTGAATTTGGCGCCTCCCACCTGCAGCACTTGAAGGCTTGATAAATCATCACTTCGCGAACCGGATGCGTCCATCCACACCATCGCAAGCGGCGGGACGAGCGCTGTAATCGTGACACGTTCTTTTTCAATTAACGGGAAGCAGTCATCCGGACTCGGCGTCGGTGACAGAACAACCCGGCCTCCGGCATATAAAGTTCCCAGCACACCCGGCGAGCTGAGCGGATAATTATGCGCTGTCGGCAGCGCGGCCAAATAAACGCTGTGATGATCCAAGCCGCATATTTCCGCGCTGAGGCGCAAACTGTATATGTAATCGTCGTGTGTTCGCGGAATCAGCTTGGACAGCCCCGTACTGCCTCCTGAAAGCTGTAAAAAAGCGACTTCCGCCGGGCTTACCTCTTCCAGCTGAACAGGCTCTCTATGCAGGCTGCTCAGTTCCTGAAACTCTTCAGCTTCGCCGGCCACAATGACATGCGCCAAATCCGGAAGTTTGTCTTTCACCTGTCTGGCCAGCGCCCTGTAATCAAAACCTGAATGCGTATCAGGAATGATGTATGCTTTCGCCTCTGCAAACTCGCAGAAATACGTAATCTCACTGCTTCTATGAGAAGGCAGCGCGAAAACGGGCAGTGCTCCGAGGCGGAACAGCGCGAAAATCACTTCAAAAAACTCAGCGATATTCGGCAGCTGCACGACAACGCGGTCTTCCTTTTGAATTCCGAGCTTATGCAGCCCCGCCGCTAAACGATCGGCCCTTTCATCTAATTCTTTGTAGGTCCAATGTACATCTTTACACGTCACGGCAGTTTGATTTCCGTATAAAGCCGCACGCTCTTTCAGCATTCCTCCGAACGTCTCACCCTTCCAGCAGCCGTCTTTTCGGTATTTGTCAGCCCATTCTTCCGGCCATGGCGTAAATCCAGTCAGCACGATCCGTTCCCTCCTTTTTTACAACTCATCTTGGTAAAGCCCCATCGCCCGGAGCATGGTGCGGAATTTCGCCGATGTCTCGTCCAATTCATCCTGCGGCTTTGATCCGGCGACAATCCCGGCACCCGCAAAGAGCCGGAGAGACCTTGTTTCCGCTTCGGCGCAGCGGAGTGCGATAATCCATTCTCCGTCGCCTTCAGCATCACACCAGCCCGCCATTCCCGTATAGAAATTGCGGTCAAACGGTTCAATATCCTGAATCGCTTCTCTCGCCGCATCCGTCGGCGTTCCGCATACCGCGGGCGTCGGATGCAGGGCGATGGCCAGCTCAAGTGATGTCGTTGACGGATCACGCAGCTCTCCCTTTACCTCGGTGGACAGGTGCCACATCGCCTCAGTTTTAATGAGTGACGGTTTTTCCGGCACATCAAGCACACGGCAGAACGGTTTTAGGGCGGCGGCCACGGCGGCCACGACTACGGCATGTTCATGCAGATCTTTTGCTGATTGCAGCAGTTCTTCCGCTCTTCTCTGATCCTCGGCGGGATCTGTGCTGCGAGGTCTGGAACCTGCCAGCGGATTGGACAGAATCGATGTTCCGTTTTTGGACAGCAGCAGTTCAGGACTTGCGCCGAAAAGCGTTTTTCTTGTTTCTGACGTTCCCGTCACATCGGCAGCGAATGTATAGCCGCGCGGGTTGTGCTGCGCCAAATGCTTGACGGCCTGAGGAATGTCGATATCCTTTTCAGCGGTCAGATGAAGCGTCCTTGACAGCACGATTTTGCTGAGCGGACCGTCCGTAATGTTGAATACGCCTTGTTCCACACCGCTCATAAAGCCCTCAGGCTCCGGAACGGGGCAGATGTCATATGTATTGGATTGCGGCTTTTCTGCGGAAGATTCCGCAAACGAAAGCGGGCCTGCCGTATGGACATTCTTCGGTACAAAAAGCCGGGAAGCTTTTCTGCCGTCAAAAGGAATGGCGCCGGCCGCAATCGGATGTTTGATGCCGGCTTGCTTTGCCTCAAGAAGCGTCTGTCTTACGCGTTCAGGCAGTGAGTCCAGCTGATTCTCCGCGTCTGCATCCGGCACTTTTGCAAACACACCTTCTGCAAGGAGCGTACTTTTCGGGGAAGCTAAAAAGAACGCTCCGGGCTTGTAAGCGTCCAGCACCTCTTTTGCAGACACTTCCGTCAATACATGTTGATTTGTCATGATTATCCCTCCTTCTCGTTACATCAAACGCCTAAAGTAGCGCCGCCATCCACGCATAAATCATGCATCGTGATATGGCTTGCCTGTTCAGAGGCCAGAAACAAAACGGCATTTGCAATATCAGAAGGCTTTGCCAGCTTTTGAAGCGGAATTCCCGTTTTATATGTATCAAGCGAACCTCTGATAACGTCCTGTGCTCCGTTTTCATCCCGCCACAGCGCACGCTGCATGTCGGTTTCCGTTGAACCCGGAGATACGATGTTGCAGCGGATATGATGGGCCGCAAGCTCCAGTCCGAGGCATTTCGTAAACATGGCGGCAGCCGCTTTTGACGCCGCATAAGCCGCCATGGAAGCACGCGGAACGCCGGCTGCATTCGAACCGACCGTAACGATGGCGCCTTTTTGACGCTCAATCATGTACCGGCTTACAGCACGCGATACATGAAATACGCCGGTCGTATTAACAGAAAATGTTTGATCCCAATCTTCATCACTGAGGGATTGCACCGGACCCGGCCGCAGCACGCCCGCAACGTTCGCCAATATTTCAATAGGCCCCATGTCGCGTTCAACGGCGGCGATGATATCATTGACAGCCGCACTGTCAGATACATCTGCGGCAAACCCCTGCGCCTGCACGCCTTTTTGCCGGAGTCTGTCAGTAAGCCCGGGAAGCAGGTCTTCATTTGTATCTATAGCTGCCACATTTACGCCTTGTTCAGCAAGGGCAAGCGCTGTTGCTTCCCCGATGCCTTGAGCGGCGCCGGTGACAACGGCTGTTTTCCCTTTCATTCCCAATGCGTTCATATTATCATTCCCTTTCTATATTGATAATGATTATCATTATCAATTATGATTCAAGACAATCATATCCAAATCAAAACACGCAGTCAATTAGAAAATTAGAATCAGCCGCATTTAGTTCGAAGGGCCTGTTTTTTCTCATGCGGGAGAATACGGGGTATGCGGCCCTCCCGGATTCAGGCAGAAACGAAGGGCTCTGCTGATTAAAACGGGCAGGACAGAAATATGGCCCTCTCCTTCAAACTCGCTGTATTCAGCGCGGACTCCATCACCTTCAAATCCGGATAATAAAGCGTACAGCGCCTCTGCGTGCTGCGGGATTCTGCTTTTATGTGTTTTTTCAATTTCTCCCGCAGCCAGCAATACGCTGACTTGAAGATTTTCCGCAGAGAGCCGGTCTGACAAACGTTCTGCGTTTTCCTGAATAAAACGCTTGTTCCAATGAATTGACGGACTTCCCGCAACATAGGTCTGGAACATGTCCGGCCTCGTCAAAAGCACTTGCAGCACAAAAAGACCGCCCAGCGAATGGCCGAAAATCGTCTGCCTGCCTCTGTCGATCGGATAATCCCGCTCCATCGCGGGCTTTACTTCTTCTTCTATAAACTCCAGAAACGCTTCCGCCCCTCCCTGTTCGGGCCATGCCGCGCCGCGCGGATGCACCGGCAATTCTGATTCAGAAAGCGGCATCGTAAAATCACTGTGCCGTTCGGCGGAAAACGGCTGATCTGTCGGGTAGCCGATTCCGACAATCACCGCCGGAACAACGCCTGTTTTTTCAGGCCGCCGGCTTTGCACCCGCAAAGCTTCGGCCATTGTGCCGAACACGGAATTCGCATCGAGCAGGTATATGACAGGGAAGCCGGATGCAGGCGGTTCTTCCTGAGGTAAAGAGACAAAGATACGATACGTACGGCCTCCTTTTGAGCGCATTTCTCTTACTTCTGTGCCCGGAACCGCGTATCGGCCGGCCGGCGCGAAACCCCGCTTTATTTGTTTTCCGTCCATTATGTGTTCAACCCCTTTGTGGCAATTGCTTTATCTAACCTCATTGATAATGATTTTCAATATCAAAAGACACCTCAAATAATAGGTTTTTTGCCAAACAAAGTCAATGGATTTTTGATATAAAAAAAGCACCTTATTTTAATAAGGTACCTAAGAACTATATAGGGATAGGGGCTTAATCCCATGTAAAGCGCTCATTCTTCCATGGATCTCCCCTCATATGGTAGCCGTTTTTCTCCCAAAAGCCGGGGTGGTTTTCCTTTGTGAACTGAATGCCGCGCAGCCATTTTGCGCTTTTCCAGAAATAAAGATGGGGGAAAACGCCTCGGAGCGGATAGCCGTGCTCTGGCGTTAACGGCTCGCCGTTATACGCATATGCCAGCAGGGATGTTTCCCGCGTAAAATCAGAAAGCGGCAGGTTGGCCGTCCAGCCCTCTTCAGCGTGCAGAATGACGAATCCCGCTTCTTTGTGCACACCCGCTTTCTCAGCGATGTCTTTGGCGCGTATTCCCTGCCAGATATTATCAAGACGGGACCAGCCCGTGACGCAATGAATATCATTTTTCACTTCGGCTTCCGGAAAGGCTTTGATATCTTCAAAGCTTAACAGCATAGGACGGTCAACAAGCCCGTACACTTGCAGATTCCATTTTGACATATCTTCATAATAAGGAACATTTCCGGCGTGAAGCACGGGAAACTTCGTTGTGACATTTTGATTTGGCGGAATCCGTTCCGACTGTTTTGTTTGTCTCGTTTTCCCGAAAAACATATGGCTCCCTCCATTTAGTAAACCTATATTAAATCTTTGTTGACAATCAATCACCCTTCGATTACGCTAATCTGGTACAAGTGTAAGGGGGAAAAACAAATGAAACAACGCAACCTTCGTGCGGGCGATATGGCGCTTATCGGCATGTTTGCCGCACTGATGGCCGTCGGCGCCAACATTACATCAATGGCTCCTTTTTTGCAAGTTGCGGGAATTCCGTTATCGCTGCAGCCTTTCTTTTGTCTGTTAGCCGCGATGCTTCTCGGCGCCAGACGGGCAGCCATTGCAATGACGGTATACGCATTGGCCGGACTCGCGGGGGCGCCTGTTTTCGCTCAATTCTCAGCAGGCTTTGCGCCGTTTATCGGAAAGAGCGGCGGATTTATTCTCGCTTACATCCCGGCGGCATTTGCAGCCGGATGGCTGCTGGAAAAAACAAAAAAACCCGGCCGCCTGCATTATGCATGGGCCTCTTTGATCGGTACCGCCGTCATTTATATCATTGGCACGACCTATACGTATATTGCGCTGAAATTATGGCTTCATGCTCCGATCAGCTACGGAATGGCCTGGTTTTACATGATATGGTTTTTCATAAAAGATATCATTTTAGCACTGTTATTGGCATCTATCGCGCCTGCCGTATACAGATCTATTCATAAAGCGACGGGGTTCAGCAGAAATCCGGCGTAAGATGTTCTCAGCATACAAAAAGGCTCCCCTTTCCGGGAGCCTTTTTTACAGAACAAGCGCGGCAATCCACCCGAATATCACAAGCGGAATGTTATAGAAAATAAATGTCGGTACGCACGTATCCCAAATGTGGTGGTGCTGTCCGTCGGCGCTGAGGCCTGACGTCGGCCCGAGCGTACTGTCACTTGCAGGAGAACCCGCATCACCGACCGCGGCGGCCGCTCCGATTACGGCGATCGTCGCCATCGGGCTGAATCCGAGCTGAGCGCACAGCGGGACAAATATGGTCGTAATGACGGGTACGGTTGCAAATGATGATCCGATTCCCATCGTGATTAATAAACCGACCACCAGCATCAGGAGCGCGCCTAATGATTGACTGTGACCGATAAAGCCTGTTGATGCTTTGACCAAGGAAGCCACATCGCCCGTTTTATTCAATACATTTGAAAAACCGGCCGCAACAAGCATGACAAACCCGATAAAAGCCATCAGAATCATGCCGTCCGTGATCAGCTTATCCGCTTCATTGCGCTTCATGACTCCGCTGATAAACAGCGTAAACAAACCGGCAAGCGCGCCCATGATCATACCTTCCACTCCGAGCACTTGTGACAGATAGAGCTGAACGGCAAGCGACACGGCAATGGAGATCAGGGCGATGGCAATGCTTTTTTTCGTATAAGGAGAAGACGACAGTCCGGCAATCTCCTTCGTCTCATATTTCTTCGGTTTCCGGAAGACGATGACGGATAAAATTAATCCGACTACCATCCCGGCCGTCGGGATGATTAAAGCATACGGAATATCACTGAGCGGCACCTTTAAACCGGCTGACGCCATATTATCTCTCAGCATCCCTTGGAAAATCTGTCCGAATCCGACAGGCAGAACGATATACGGCGCAGTCAGTCCGAATGTCATCACACACGCGATCAGTCTGCGGTCTATTTCAAGTTCGTTAAATATTTTTAAAAGCGGCGGAATCAATACAGGAATAAACGCAATGTGAACGGGCACCACGTTTTGTGAGAAACAGGATATGATTAAAATAATCAGTACGATTAACACTTTTGACAGTGCTTTTTTCCGCGAATCTTCCTTTTTTCCGATTAGTTTGACAGACGCTTCCACCATTGCATCGGGAAGCCCCGTCTTTGTCAGCGCCGCGGCAAATGCTCCGAGCAGCGCGTAGCTGACCGCGACGGTGGCATTTCCGCCGAGACCGTCCGTAAAAGCCTTCACCGTCTCTCCGAGGCCTAAGCCGCCGGTCAGCCCGCCGGCAAGCGCGCCGATCATTAAAGCTATAATAATATTGACACGCAGCAGGCTTAAGACGAGCATAAGCAATACTGCGACAACAACAGCATTCATTGATGAGTCCCTCCAAAAATCCTTTAGTTTGCTAATGTAGTAGATAATTAAAGTTAACATACATTCTGCGCTTTAGTCAACTAAAGATTTTGGAAATCAAAAAACCCGCTGCATCAAGGCAGCGGGATGCTGTTATCTTTCGGGCGTAAACCGCTCAGTCAAAACAGCCAACGTCCTTGCCATGACGCCTGTTGCGCCGGCAGGGCCGAAGCATGTCGCTTTATTCGCCGTCGCGGTTCCCGCAATATCGAGATGAACCCACGGCGTGTTTTCCGCGAATTCACCAAGGAATGCCCCCGCCATAATCGCGTGGCCTTCTCTTCCCGGGGAATTGTTCAAATCAGCCATCTGACTGTTTCTCACCCGTTTTTTATCCTTTTCTGTAATCGGAAGCTGCCAGATCGGCTCGCCGGATTCTTTCGCCGATTCCGCCACTTGTTCATAAAACGCGGCGTGATTGGTCATGGCGCCCGTCATTTCGTTCCCTAAGGCGACAATGACACCGCCCGTTAACGTTGCGACGTCTACAAGGACAGAGGCTCCGTGCTGCTTGGCGTATGTGATGCCGTCGGCAAGCACGAGACGCCCTTCCGCATCGGTGTTCAGGATCTCAATGGTTTTTCCGCTGAGCGAAACGATGACGTCATCCGGCTTCATGGCATCGGACGAAATCATGTTGTCGGTAGACGGTATGACGGCGAGCACGTTTTGTTCAGGCCGGAGTTCGCCGATAATTTCCATTGCGCCCAATACCGAGGCGGCCCCTCCCATATCGCTTTTCATGCCGACGATGCCGGTTTTCGGCTTAATTGAATATCCGCCCGTATCAAAGGTAATTCCTTTACCGACCAGGCCGATGACGTCTTCCCACTGATCTTTGCCCTGATACTTCAGAACGATCATTTTCGGCGGTTCGGATGAGCCTTTGTTAACAGCAAGCAGCCCGCCCATGCCGAGCTCTTCCATTTCATCTTTTTCTAAAATTTCACACTCGAAATCGTATTTTGCCGCAAGCTCAGCGGCATATGACGCCAAATCAGTGGCCGTCAGCATATTACCCGGCATATTCACAAGCGTGCGGGCTGAATTCGCCCCTTGGCCGTATGCCGCGCCGACGTTCAGGCCGGCCTGCACTTCCCTCAGGTCTTCTTCGGTCACGGCGCAGACTGATTTCAGTTCCTGATCCGGCTCATTCGATTTATGTTTATAATCCTGCACTTCGTAAACCGCAAGCAGACAGCTTTCCGAAAGCGCATGAGCGGCATCGGCGGCAGGCACTTCCCCGGAGACGAATGTATCGAGCAACACGGAAACTTCCTGTTTTTTATCTTGATGAATCTGCTGAAATACTCGTGCAAAGCATTCTTTCGTATCTTCAAACGAATAATCCGCTTCTCTTCCCAGGCCGATAAAATAAATACGTTTCATACCGGTCGCAGCCGGAGGGTATACTTTTGATACACGATTGCGTTTGGCGGACACATCACCATCCTTTAACAGCTGGGTCAGATGACCGTCCAATTTATCATCCAATTCCTTCGTAAATCCGTTCAGCGTGCTTTTTTGAAAAAGACCGATGACCAGTGTTTCGGGATGCCGCAGTTGATCAGATGCATAAAACATGAGTACACACTCCTTATGTGGGTATTTGTTATGTAAAGTGGTATAATGAAAAAACATTTTTCATTGATTTTATTTTACCAAACTAAGGGCGTTTTCTGCAGTTTTTCGATACGATCGGAATCAGCAGATACAGAAAGGATGTCGCATATGGATGTACTTATGAATTTTCCTTTACTGGCGAGTTTTGCCGCCATTATTTTTGCCCAAGTTGTAAAAGTGCCTATTCAATTTATCGTATCCAAAAAACTTGACTGGTCTCTTGTGACGAGCACCGGCGGCATGCCGAGCTCCCATTCCGCTGCCGTCACCGCGCTGTCAACCGGAATCGCTTTGGAACAGGGACTGGACTCGCCCCTGTTTGCAGTCGCCGCGATTTTCGCCGTCATTACGATGTTCGATGCTACAGGTGTCAGGCGGCATGCGGGTGAACAGGCGACAGTCATTAATAAACTGGTCATCGACTTTAATCGGTTTGTCAGCGAAGCGAAGGACTTTCAGAAAGCGGAAGAGAAAGAAAAACAGAAGAAATTGAAAGAGCTGCTCGGCCATCAGCCGATTGAAGTGTTCTTCGGCGGCGTCACCGGTATTGTGCTGACATTGATTTTAGATTATTTCTTTATGTAAAAACGCTTCAGCGGATGCTGAAGCGTTTTTATTCTTTTACCGTTTTGTATTGATTTCTGAACACTTGCAGCGACTTTGTTTCGTTCAGCTTTACAAGTTCGTCCTCGGTCACTGTGCCGTTCCCTTTTTTAATAATGTAGACCTCAAGTGTTTTTTTGCCCCAATTGTTATAGACGTCCTTGACGGTGTCAAAGTAGAGGTCAAGGCGGCTGCCTTTAATTTTTGAGCCGGTATCGGCGACAACCCCGTAACCGTAATTCGGTATAAAAAGAATCGTCCCGATCGGGAAAACAGACGGATCGGCCGCAACAGTTGAATATAAATCGCGTTTGACCTTCACGCCTGAATATGTAATTCCGTACTGCGGATGACCCGGAGATTTTCCGGTAGATTCCGCTCCGGCGGTATAACCGGTGGCCGTCACCTTTTGTGACGGATAGCGTTCCCAGTCAAAAGCTTCTTCCAGCGGCTTTACCCTGCCTGATGCCTTCTTTTCCGGCTGATTCTGTAAGGATTGAAACGGAGTGCCGATGTTTTTCAAAACGGCGCCGCGATGTTCCGTCATCCAATTTGTCAGATCCTTTGCTTCAACACCGGTTATGGAAAAGTATGTCGCATGGCATGCGCCCAAAAAGAGCACGATCATGAATACGCGTCTGATTATCGTCAATCTGAAATCACTCTCCTCCGAGTCATTGTTCCCAACTCGGTGAGGTGCTATACAAAAAGCGCCGCGACACAAAAAAAGCTTTCTTGAATAAGAAAGCGGCTTAAAACATTTGATATCCTCTTTTTCTGAGCGCCTTTATGGCAATGCCTGACATGATGGCTCCCGCCAGTCCGCCCGCCAAAATCACGACATCCGCAACCGCTAATGACATGATGCGCTGAAACAGGCTTTGAAAGGATTCCCCCGGCGCCTGCACGTAACTGATCATCTTTTTATTGCTGATAATGAAAAGGCATACAATCGGATAGACAACAGCCATAATCCACGACATTCTAAGCAGCATGTTCAACAGAAAGCCTATGCCGAAAAACAGTACAAAAAATAGTACGATTGAGATCAGGACAACCGGCAAACTAATCACAAACATCCACCCCCTACAGCACTTTCAGTGTACCTCGGGGGCGGTAAAAAAGTCAACGTCTGGAAAAATCAGCGTCTCTCTTTGCCGCTTCCCTGGCAGGAGGGACATGTTTCGGAGCCGCCAAGAAGCAATTGAAAATACCCTTTACCTGAGCAGAACGGACACGCCGCCGTGCTTTTTGCTGTCGTTTTCATGCGGATCACCTTTTTTTCTTAATTTTCTGATAATATATCATATTTACTTGTCAAGCAACAAGTCAGAATATGTAACATAACAACTCATGTAAGCGGAAACATTCATTTTTTTCTTTTACATGCTTTTTATAGCGCTCTTTTTTAAAAGAAGAGAAAACCCGCGGCTGCGGGTTTTCAGAAGAATTTAAACTTCCCTTTTTTCAGCGTCAGGCCCAGCCCGCCGATCATAAAGAGCGAGCGGTTATCAATGACCTTTTTCATAAAGGACGCCGGCGTGCCTTTAAGCTTCCTGCCGTATACGACTCCGACAGCGTTATGCTCACCGAGGGAGGCGACCGTTCCTTTAATGTCAGGCTTGAACTCTTCAAGCTGGCCTCCTTTAATCAGACGGCCCAGGTTTTTGGCCACGGTTTCTCCTTGCTGCATCGCGATCTGAGCAGTCGGCGGGTACGGCCGTTCCGTCTCTTCATTAATAAAGAGCGAGCTGTCGCCGAGAATAAAAACGTTATCATGGCCGGGCGCCCGAAGATCGGGATTGACTTTGACGCGGCCGCGCATATTTTCAAAACCCGCTTCCTCCACGATCGGATGTCCGCGTACGCCTGCGGCCCAGACAACGGTCTGCGATTTGATTTCTTCAGGCTCTTCATCCTTCTTGCCGACTGTGACACCGTCCGCGCGGCATTCTTGAACCGCCGTGCCGATTTTAAACTCAACACCCTTGCTCTCAAGGTATTGAACGGCGTAATCGACAAGCTCCGGGTCAAATCCCGGCAGAACCGTCGGAGCGGCTTCGACGCAGACGATCCGGACGAGACTTTCATCTATATCATAATTTCTGCATAACTCCGGCTTGCGGTTCGCAAGTTCGCCGAGAAATTCAATTCCCGTAAAGCCCGCTCCGCCGACGACGATGGTTAAGCGGTCAGGGCGTTTTTCGGCCTCCGTATTGTATGTCGCAAATTGGAGCTCAATATGCTCTTTCAGCTGACGTGACGTATTAATATTAGCGATCGGAAAGGCGAACTCTTTTAAGCCTTTAATCCCGAATGTTTCAGGGACGGCGCCAAGCCCGATGACGAGATAATCATAAGGGATGTCCCCTTGTGAAAGCGTCACCTTTTTATTTTGCACATCTATCGCTTTTACGGTATCCTGCACAAATTTGACCCGTGATTCATTGATTACATCTTTTATTTGATATCTGCAGCGGTCATGATGCAGCGTTCCTGCGCTCGCTTCATGCATCCATGTCGTTTCATAATGATAATTGTGTTTATTGACCAAAGTAATGTCGGCGTCATTTGCCCCGATATGCTTCGGAAGCCTTGTTACTGTCATTAATCCACCATAACCTGCACCTAAAACCACGATTTTGGGTTTATTCAATGCCATCACATCCACCTTCTTTTTTTTGCTGTTAGACGCATAATCAAATCAACATTTGTATTAGCTTCAGCTTATTGGCGGGATTTTATGAAATGAAATATAAAATTTTTTAGAAAACCGCACATGTCTGCATATCACCATACTATCCGGAAGAATCGGAAAACATTCAGGAAAAAACAGATTGGAATTTGTCCCCATCTTAGCGGCGGCCGCAATTTTTTTCAAGAATGAAGCGGCCGGGCGGTTTTCGGCACTCGTCATCCTTTCAAATTCTATGTTATAATTAATAACAATTTTCAATTAGGAGGCAATTTGGTATGCAAGAGGATTCAAAGGTTTATGATATTACGGTCATCGGCGGCGGCCCGGTCGGCCTGTTTACCGCTTTTTACGGGGGAATGAGACAGGCGAGCGTCAAAATCATCGAGAGCCTGCCTCAGCTTGGCGGCCAGCTCAGCGCGCTGTACCCTGAAAAATATATTTATGATGTAGCCGGATTCCCGAAAATCCGCGCCCAGGAACTTGTGAATAACTTAAAAGAGCAAATGGCAAAGTTCGATCAGACCATCTGCTTAGAGCAGGCCGTCGAATCTGTTGAAAAACAGGCGGACGGTGTGTTTAAGCTTGTCACGAATTCAGAAACGCATTATTCAAAAACGGTCATTATCACCGCGGGAAACGGCGCATTTAAGCCGAGAAAGCTTGAGCTGGAATCAGCGGAACAATATGAAAGCAAAAACCTGCACTACTTCATTGACGACCTCAATCAATTCGCAGGCAGACGCGTTGCCGTTCTGGGCGGCGGCGATTCCGCTGTTGACTGGGCGCTCATGCTTGAGCCGATTGCTAAAGAAGTCAGCATCATCCACCGCCGTGATAAATTCCGCGCGCATGAGCACAGTGTCGAAAACCTGCATAATTCTAAAGTCAACGTGCTGACACCGTTTGTTCCCGCTGAACTTGTCGGTGAAGACCGGATCGAACAGCTCGTTCTCGAAGAAGTGAAAGGCGACCGTAAAGAAATCATTGAAATTGATGACCTGATCGTAAACTACGGCTTTGTTTCTTCTCTCGGCCCGATTAAAAACTGGGGCCTTGACATCGAGAAAAATTCCATCGTCGTCAAAAGCACGATGGAAACGAATATTGAAGGCTTCTTTGCCGCCGGAGATATCTGCACATATGAAGGCAAAGTCAAGCTGATCGCCAGCGGTTTCGGCGAAGCTCCGACAGCCGTGAACAACGCGAAGGCTTACATGGACCCGAAAGCGCGCGTCCAGCCACTGCATTCTACAAGCATGTTTGAAAAATAATATAAAAAAGAGTCTGTGTCATACCGGCACAGACTCTTTTTTATTTAAACATCCAAATATAATTCATGACGGTTCCGACAACGAGCGCAATGACAAGCGCTGACACGACCCAAATCGTGCCTAAAATAATCCGGTCCTGAATTTTCTGGGCTTTCGGGCTGTGCCCGGGCTGTTTTTGTTCCACACCGGCCCCTCCCTTCTTCTGCAAATCTATCTATCGTAACAAATGTCTTACAACAACCAATACTACTATGATAACCAAACTGCAAATGGATGACAAGCTGACCGCATATGAGGCAGCATGAAATCATTTGACATTCCTGACAAAACGAAGTACATTATAAAAAGACGAACATTTTAATTTTATTTAATTATATTATTCGCTTTTAGGGGTGTTATATATGGAAAATGTATTTGATTACGAAGATATTCAGCTGATTCCTGCAAAATGCATTGTTGAAAGCCGATCTGAATGTGATACATCAGTTACGTTGGGCGGACACACGTTTAAACTTCCGGTCGTACCGGCCAACATGCAGACGATTATAGATGAAAACATCGCGGCCTGGCTCGCGGAAAACGGGTATTTTTATATCATGCACCGCTTCGAGCCGGAAAAACGCCTGGCTTTTGTCCGGGATATGAAAGCGCGCGGACTGATTTCTTCCATCAGTGTCGGCGTGAAGGAAAATGACTATGAATTCATCCAGGAGCTGAAAGAACAGGAGCTGGTGCCGGATTATATTACCATTGATATCGCGCACGGCCATTCCAATGCCGTGATCAGCATGATTCAATTTATTAAAGAACATGTCCCGGAAAGCTTTGTCATCGCAGGGAATGTCGGGACGCCTGAAGCCGTAAGGGAGCTGGAACGCGCGGGCGCTGACGCGACAAAAGTGGGAATCGGCCCCGGGAAAGTCTGCATCACAAAAATTAAAACCGGCTTCGGAACCGGCGGGTGGCAATTAGCCGCGCTTCGCTGGTGCGCAAAAGCGGCGAGCAAACCGATCATTGCTGACGGCGGCATCCGCACGCACGGCGATATCGCGAAATCCATCCGATTCGGCGCGTCTATGGTCATGATCGGATCATTATTCGCCGGCCACGAAGAATCACCGGGACAAACGATTGAAATCGACGGAAAGCTGTACAAAGAATATTTCGGCTCCGCTTCTGAATTTCAAAAAGGCGAAAAGAAAAACGTCGAGGGCAAAAAAATGCATGTCGAACATAAAGGGTCTTTGCAGGACACGCTGGTTGAAATGGAGCAGGATCTGCAATCTTCCATCTCTTACGCAGGCGGCAATACACTCGAAGCCATCCGTAATGTCGACTATGTAATCGTAAAAAACTCTATTTTCAACGGCGACAGATTTTAACACGCAGCAGAGCCGATCGAAGATAAAAAAAATGACATTCAATATGAATGTCATTTTTTTCATTAAATACCGAAATAAAGAGCCGCACTGGCTAACAGATTAATCACAAAAATAAACAAAAAGATGTAACGAATGAATTTATTTTGCACCGGAGCAAATATAAAGAGATATAGTCCTGCAACCCCAAAAGTAAGAACAGGAAACAGCCACTCAAAGGATAAAGAAATGATATAACCGATAATCATAACAATCGGCACACCGATTAATGATAATTTACTTCTCATATGATTTCTGCCCCTTTTACTTAAAAATTGGTGTGATGTAAGCTTCAATAATGGCAGCGGCGATCAGCAGACAAATAATAAGCAGCACCAATATTCCAATATGCCTGAACATTGAAGCCATTATCTTTTTTTCCTTAGAAAAACACAGCCTGATGACCAATTCAACGCCCTTAAAACCAATGGCGCCACTTAATAATAACGCGGGAACTTCAAATATACCATGAGGAATTAGCAGTAAAAAAATCTGATAAAAAGGAACCCCGCTATGCAGATTTTCTATAATAGAGCCGCTTAAAATAAACCCATTAGTGAATAAATAAAAGATAGAGGTCAACCCAAAGGTAAGAAAACCCGCGGCTAAAAACAGACAAGCGATTGCATTATTTTTCAGCAGTTCAACCGCGCCTGACGAGCCGTTGTAAGCCGCTGATGAAACAAAGTGATCGAAAAAAAACGCAGCGACCACACCGCCTGAAAAAAACAGCACTGACGCGATTAACGGAATGGCGGACGTTCTGATTGCCGGCAACATGCGGTTCATCATGTATAGATACGCTCAGCCAATTCTTCAATCTCTTCTAATGAATGCTCAGATGACTGATACTCCGCCGCAAAAACGCCTTCATGTATAATACCGATCGTATCGCACAGCGAATGCGCCAGCTCCAGCAGGTGAGTCGATAACAGGACTGTATTTCCCTGCTTGACGTACTCCTTTAATAACGTCCGTATCGTTTTACCGCTGATTAAATCAATGCCCGTCAGCGGCTCATCAAGAATTAATATCTTTGGCTGATGAATGAGCGCTGCCGCAATTGATAATTTTTGTTTCATTCCATGTGAATAAGTTTTAATCAGCTGATTTCCGTCTTGAGAAAGCTTCAGCGTCTCCAACATATTCTTTATATAATCATTTGTCCGCTGAGACGGAACTTGAAACATCTCCGCTGTAAAGCGCAAGTATTCGACTCCCGTTAAATAATCATACAAAAAGGCATGGTCGGGCACAAAACCGATATCAGCCGATATTTGCCCCCCCTCTTCTGAATCCAGTTCCTTGCCGTCAATCATGACGCGTCCTGAAGTCGGTTTAAGCAGGCCCGAAATGATTTTCAAAGTCGTTGTTTTCCCGACTCCATTAGTCCCCAGCAAAGCATAGATTGAGCCTTTTTTCACCTCAAACGAAATATCTTTCAATACCTGTTTTTCACTATAGTTTTTTTGTATATTCACTAATTTAATCATTGTTCGCAAACCTTTCCGCCATATTGATTCTGCGAAGAAACAGAAACATGACTCCATAGTTTAATAGTGTGAACAGGACAAAAATACCTGATGCAGAATGAATAAGCATCGTTTCAAGTTCCGGCTTTTTATAGATAAAATAGGACGTGATCGCAGCGATTTGAAGCGACACAATGAAAATGAAAGAACTGTATAAGTTGTTATACGTCTTTGCTTTCCCCGCTTCTCCAATTTCGTACAGATGCTCCCAGTTTTTCTTAGGATACAGGGCGGTGCTTGAAATCTGGACAAGACTGTATAAAAAACCCGAACATAAAAACACAATAAACAAGTAGATCGTCAGCGCCGCGGAAGACGGAAAAAACACCGTAATCAAAATGGTGATGATGAACGAATAGATAAGAGCGGCGAGATTATAAATACATACTTTCGGAAACACCAGCTGCCACGCATGTTTGATATTCCGGTGAAACAGATGCTGATTTTTTATTTCCCCGTCAACTGATAATACTGTTTTGAGCGCATCTCCGACGAGCTGATACGAAAAGTTCGCAATGATAACCGCCGCAGACACGATGGCGGCTGCCGAATACCCGATAAAGTGATGCGATAGAAGCGGAATACAAAAACCTAAAAACAGCATGAACAAATACAGCATACTGCCGAAGTTTCTGATAAAAAACCCGTCAATTCTCGATAAAAACAGCAGATCCTTTTGAAAAACGGCATGAAATATTTTGTTATTCCTATATAATTTCAGCTTTGGCGCAAAATCAGCGTTTGTCAAAAACATATAAGGAATAAGGTCCATTTTCTTCAGCGTGGCCGACCACAGTTTAAACATCCCCGCCGTTAAAAGGACGGCGGCCGCAAACACCGCAGCGAAAACGAGCACGGAATGTGAGCGGAATGCTAACCATACATACGGCGTATTCATGAGGATGTTCCGGAAAGCCGGTGACTCCGTAAAGCTTGAAATATCCTTTGCGGTATACTCCCCAAACACGAGAAGATAAACGGCATACCCGACTGCAAGCGGAACCAGCAGGCTGACGCTGAATAAAATGCCTTTCAGGATTTTCAAGTAAAACAATTTGCTCCATATATTTGTAAGAAGATAAACAACATAAGAAAACAGCATAGATAAAAATAAATTGAGAAGAAAATAAACGAAGCCCAAGAAAAATACGATGATCGCCGCAGACCCGGTCATGCCTGCGCTTGATAAAAACAAAAAGACCGGAAAAACAAAAAGATACCATACGAAAATGGTTTTTTTGATCGCCTGGCCGGCAAAAACAGAAAACAGCTGTAAAAAACGCACCTTTTTTAATTGATGAATGACCTTGCGCGTATCCAGCAGAAAGGCATTGTGATGTTCTTTAAAGAAGCCGGCAGCCCAAAAAAGCTGCTCAAGTGAAACGGCGATTAAAACAAATTGCCCCCATGCGCTGAGGGGCAGCTGAATCAGTTTTGTCCCGAATACAACACCGCATCCCAGGAAAACGAGATATAAACATAACAGAGAAATAATAATGGCAGACAGCAGTTTGCTGTTGAGTTGAGGAATGCCCCAATCTTCCTTTCTTTTTCGAAACGATGACAGGGTATTATATTTGATAAGAGCCGCAATTTGTTTGACTATCATACTTTCAATCCTTACATATGTATTTGGGAGAGAGGCTCTTTTTGCAGCTTGTACAAAAAGAGCAATTATTTATTGGTCGATTTTACCAAGCAGCTGCGTATTTTTTGCCGTATTTCTTAATCATTGTTTTTGCTGTTGCAACGATTGCATAAGAAATTGCGCCTGCGCCTGTAACGATACCGATGAGAGAAATGATAGAAGCAATTGTTGATGCCGCATCAATAATATCAATTGCTTTTTTAGCTGCTGCTGTAGAGATGCCCAGAGTCGAAGCTAATTCAGCATTGGCTGAGAATGCATGAGCCGCCGCCACGTTTAATTCAGTTCCCGTTAATAATAGTGCATAAACCAATGTTGCTGCAGCAAGAGCCGCGCCAAACAAAATGAAAGACTTTTTATTAGATTTTACTAAGTTCATCATAACATCTCCCTACTCTGTTTTTTAATTTATAATAAAATTCAGCTTAATTGACTCTCTCCCGAGCTAAATTTTATCCGCCATAAAATAATTAAAGAAAATAGTAAAGAGTTTTAATAAAATAAAACATCCAGTCAAAATGATTCTCTTGCCTTTACTGAGATCGGTCAGTTTTCCTGCGGCAGCATAAAGAGCCGCAATTGATATGAGCAGAAATGGATCCAGCAGCTGCAGACTCAAGCTGGTGCCGCCGGCAGAATATATAAGCGAGGAATCAGCCGTTAAGTAGTTAACAACTGAAAGAATCAACATTTTAAATGCCGAGATTAAAGAAGTCAGTGTATATAGAAGCAAATATATTTTTTTCGGTTTTTTTGTACCGAGAATAAAAGCGGCAACGAATAATAGAAATCCGCCTATCAGAATTTCCACAAAAGTTGTGAAGATCATAAACCCTTGGAGAAACATGACAATCGTACGAACACTTTTCTCCCCGATATCGTAGGTACTTTCTCCGACAGAAGAATAATACGACTGCAGAACTTTATCGGAAATACTGAATTGGAAGAGTAATGAACAGATCAAAATGATGAAAAAAGAACTTAAAAATATTTTTTTATTGCTCAATTGACCTATCATATTATCATCCTTTTCTTACAAAATAAATTAACTATTCTATACTTTTACAATTTAGTTTATTCCTATCAAAAAATCAATATCCTTTCGAAAAATATGACTTTAGAACGTGTTGACTAAGAGCACATCTTTCAGATTTTTTAGTTCTATATACCCTTTATTTTTTTCCGAATTTGCAAATAGTATGATTTGAACCGTTGATTTGAGGATTTTTGTGAAGGCCGTCACTCCTAAACCTATTGAAAATCTGCCCATTTCCTTTTTGTGACATATGTCTGAATTCATCACATTTTTTTTATTGACTTAAAACATGGTTTAAGTCGTATCATCACCCAGTGACAAGGAAAAAATACTGTTGGAGGTCTTTCGAAGACATGTTGTTCAATTCGTGAAGCAGCAGCAAAGTGTAATATGACAGAATCAACGTTACGTTATTATGAAAAAAAGGGACTGCCTGCCGCTGATTGAATGTGATGAAGCCAGCCGGCGGTTATTTTCAGAAGATCAAATGCCGCTCCTTGAAATCGTGATTTGTTTAAAAAATACCCACATGACCATCAAAGGCTTTAAGCAATATATTGATTGGGTAATTGAAGGAGAGAGTCCTATTAAACTCCGGCTTGACATGATGAGGAGACACAAGCGGTCAGTACTGGATGAAATGTCGTCAATGACAAAGGCTTATATCAAAAGCTCTGTTCAAGAGACGTAAGTTTTTTGAAGTAAAAACAATCGGAAAAGAGGAGTTAATATGAAACTGACGGGAAATACAATACTGATTACAGGCGGAAATGCCGGAATAGGATTGGCTTTCGCAGAACGGTTTTTAAAAGCGGGAAATAAAGTCATCGTGACCGGACGGCGTGAGCACGCTCTTCAAAAAGCAAAGGAAATATTCCCGGATCTTATTACCTATGTCAGTGATTTGAGCATTCCATCTGAACGTATATCACTGTTTGATTGGGTGAAAGAAAATTATCCGGAAGTGAATGTGTTAGTAAACAACGCGGGGATTCAACAACGTTTTCATGTGCTGAAAGCGGATGCGAAGGACAATTGGGACTATTTTAATAAAGAAATCACAACGAACATTGAAGCTCCCTTCCACCTGTCTATGCTGTTCGCTCCGTTTTTTGCCGGAAAAGAAGATGCGGCTGTCATTAACGTCTCTTCGGGATTGGCTTTTACACCGCTTGCTATTGCACCGATCTATTCAGCAACGAAAGCGGCGCTTCATTCATTTACAATGAGTCTGAGACATCAGCTTTCTGATTCATCTGTAGAAGTGATTGAAGTTGCGCCTCCGGCGGTGAATACAGATTTAGGCGGAGCAGGGCTGCATACTCAAGGAGAACCGCTGGATGAATTCGCTGAGGGGATTTTTAAAGGACTGAAAGAGGGCAAACTAGAAATCGGCTATGGTTCTTCAGCAGAACGGCTGCGCATGTCCCGGGATAAAGCCGATGAACATACGGCAAATATGTACAATGCGATGAAACATACAATTGAATAACATCTTTGAAAAAGCAAAACCCGCTGCTGTTGAGCGGGTTTTGGCTTTTATTAAACAGATAAACGCCTTTCTTAACAATGGTGCAAGCGCCATCGAAAAGAAAGACGTCCTATTTTTTCATCCTGAGAATGGCGGGCTGATCCTTAGCACTCTTCCGGCGTACCGGCGTTTTTGGCCGTGCGGAAAGAAGATCCGCAGCCGCAGGAAGCGATGGCATTTACTTCAGTTACGATAAATGATCTACCTGCACTCGGGCTGCTTTTTATTTCGCGGTTTGTTCCTGAATAACGTTTTTTATTAATCGTAGATCACTCGCTGAATCATACGCTCTACTATTCGCTTCATCTAAGATTCGGATAATAATTGCTAGCCCGAAAAGGATGGCGCCGGATACTACACCGGCCAAGACGCTAAAGAATACGGAAAACTGCATACTGTTCGCTAATGCTTTGTCCGTTTTATATTGCGCTTGCGCGACAGAATTATCGTATAGCTCCTCGCTTACCTTCTTACTCGTTTTTGCATCTTCTGCTACGTCCCTATCATATATTACGAAACCCGCAATAATCCCCACTATTACACAAATAACGCTCAAATACATGAGCACTTTAACAGTAATCTTCTCCAAAATTCCACACCTCCCCTATTTATAGTAAAATTATACCAGAAACCTACCATTTTCCACAACACCTGTTCGTTATGTAACACGGACACCTACGTATTCATGCGCAAGTGCCCGTAAAGCTCTTCGTTATCATGTTTACATTACATATACCATTTGCAACATTCTTATATTTCTTCTATGTATCAACCACACTGCGTTAATTAGATGTAATTTACAATCTTAGAAAACGTGCGATTTTTTTATTAATCACTTCACGCAGTTCTCCCGACCTTTTTTCGCTCAAAATAATTTCTATTGCTTCACTGAGTAACAACTTTCTCTTGAAAACGCCCGCAACTCTCCCCCGTTTTTGGTTTATACCCATAATAAAAACGCCTTTCTTAACAATGGTGCAAGCGCCATCGAAAAGAAAGACGTCCTATTTTTTCATCCTGAGAATGGCGGGCTGACCCTTAGCACTCTTCCGGCGTGCCGGCGTTTTTGGCCGTGCGGAAAGAAGATCCGCAGCCGCAGGAAGCGATGGCATTCGGGTTGTCAATGGTGAAACCGCCGCCCATCATGGACTGTTTGAAGTCAATGATCGTGCCGGTCATAATATCAAGGCTTTCGCTGTCAACCAAAACGGTGATTCCGTGCTGTTCAAACATGCTGTCTTTTTCGCCTTTTTCGTGCTCAAATCCCATTCCGTAAGACAGGCCGCTGCAGCCGCCGCCTTTTACGCCCACACGGAGAAACGCGTTTTCTTCTTCATGCTCTTTCATCATATCTTTTATATGCAAAGCCGCTGCTTCAGTAATAGTTACTGGAACACTCATAGGTAGACCTCCTTTTTTAAAAACGGATGCTGATATCTATTATAAACCTTGAGGAGCGTATTTCTCAAACGAGCTGTTTACAAATAATAGACGCCGCTGCATACGGTTTCGGCGGGTCCCGTCATCAGCACGTGCCCGTTGTCCCGCCAATTAATCACAAGATCGCCCCCCGCTAAATGAACGGTGATATCCCGGTTTCGTTCGGAAACACCGTTCAATACGGATGCGACAGCCGCCGCACAGGCGCCCGTTCCGCAAGCCTGTGTAATGCCGGAGCCGCGTTCCCATACGCGGAAATGAAGTTCATCGGCGCTGACGGTTTCCACAAATTCGACATTGACGCCTTCCGGAAATCTCGGGTCTTTTTCAATGACGGGACCGAGCGTTGTAAGAGGCGCTTGATTGATATCCGCAACCGGAAAAACAATATGGGGGTTTCCCATTGATACGGCTGTTCCGGAAAGCTCCGTTTCTCCAAAAACAAAGGTTTCATCGATCGTCCGTTCATCTTCATTGCCGAGCATCGGCAGCTCTTTTTTGGTGAGGCGCGGTTCGCCCATATCGACGGCGACTTCACGCACAATCCCGTTGTCTTCCGTAATGTCTGCTTTCACAAGACCTGAAAGCGTCTCAATGTAAAAGGACGTTTCTTCTGTCAGCTTATGTTCGTATGCGTACTTTGCCACACAGCGAAGGCCGTTGCCGCAATTTTTCCCTTCTGAGCCGTCATTATTAAAAATCCGCATTTTGACCGGCGCTTTTTCAGACGGACAGATGAGGATCATTCCGTCAGAGCCGATGCCCGTGTGAATGCTGGACACTTTAACGGCAATCTCAGCCAGCCGTTCTTCCGGCAGCTGTTCTTCAAATTGATTTACATATATATAACTGTTTCCAAGACCGTGCATCTTGGTAAAACGGAATGAATTCATATCGGCCTCCAACTTTTTTTCTTTTACTTAGTATAAAAGCTCTTCTGCTCGGACACAATACAAATATCCCCCGTTTTTCATACATAAAAGCTCCCTGCATATGCAGGGAGCTTTTATCGTTTACTAAATAAACATGCCGGCAATCGCCGCACTGAGAAGGTTTGCGAGTGTTCCCGCAATAACCGCTCTTAATCCGAGGCGCGCAATGTCCGAACGGCGGCTTGGGGCCAAACCGCCCAGTGTGCCGAGCATAATCGCAATCGAAGAGAAGTTGGCAAATCCGCACAGCGCAAAGCTGATAATCGTAGACGTTTTTTTAGAAAAGTCCGCAATATGCGGACCGAAGTTTGAATAAGCGACAAACTCATTCAGCACAAGTTTCTGTCCGATATAGCTTCCCGCTCCGAGCGCCTCATGCCAAGGAACGCCGATTACAAATGCGATCGGTGAAAACACGTAACCGAGAATGGATTCTAATGTAATATGTTTGAAACCGAACCAGCCGCCGATTCCGCCGAGAATTCCGTTCACTACGGCGATGAGCGCGACAAACGCAAGAAGCATGGCGCCGACATTCAGAGCAATCTGAAGGCCCGTGGACGCGCCTTTTGCCGCTGCATCAATCACATTAGCGGCGCCTTCGCCTTCTTCGTCCATATTAAAATCGCCTTTTATCGTCTGCGTTTTTTCTGTTTCAGGTATTAACATTTTTCCGAACACGAGACCGGCGGGAGCCGCCATAAAGCTGGCCGCCAGCAAGTATTCGATCGGAATGCCTAACAGGGCGTAACCGAAAAGCGTCGAACCCGCTACAGCCGAAAGGCCGCTCGTCATAATCGTAAACAGCTCGGAACGGGTCAATCCCGCAATCAGCGGTTTAATGGCAAGCGGTGATTCAGACTGTCCGACAAAAATATTCGCAGCCGCCGCAAGCGATTCCGTTCTGCTTGTCCCAAGAAGTTTTGACAGTCCGCCTCCGATAACGCGAAAGATGAGCTGCATGATTTTCAAGTGATACAAAACGGCAATCAGCGCTGAGAAAAAGATAATGACCGGCAGAACGCTCAGCGCGAAAGCCGGGCTGCTGCCCACTTTTAACAGCGGGCCAAAAATAAAGCTGATGCCTTCGTTCGCATAATCAATGAGAAGCTGCACACGGCTTGAGAACCATAAAAATACGGCCCGGCCGGCGTCCCACTTTAATACGATGAATCCGAAGGCCATTTGTAAACATAAACCGACAATGACGGTTCGCAGGTTAATTTTGCTTTTCTTCTCTGATAACAAAAAAGCAATGGCTAATATAGCAACTGCCCCGAGCAGCCCCCAAACGATATTCAATGAATCCACCTCTAAAATTTTATTTAAAAAAAGTCTTTATTAAGATAACAATATTTATTTTTGCTGTCTACAAATTTTTTATTTTGCCAAAACCCGGGGCGCAATAAAAAAGAGACCCCGTTCGGAGCCTCTGATTAAAACATCGGATTTTCTTCTATGAATGTATATATGTTGTCAACCAATTCAGCAGGCGTGCCCCCCGTGACCACTTCGCCGTTAACCAAGGCGAACAGGGACTCCATGCATTTTCCGCAGTAGCTTAAACAGCCGTACTCAAGCACGTCCAAGTTCGGATCCTTCTCTAAGATCTCAAGTGCTTCCTGGGAACCGCGCGCTAAATTGCTGACACAGAATTCAATCATCGGATTCATGCGGTTTCACCTCACATATGTACCTTATCCTAACGGAATTTCCTCTATTCGTCAAAGATCCAGTTTCACGCTCAATGTTATCGTAACATATTAATTCAGGTTAAAGGTTTTACTATTACGTGTTTTCTGGTCAATTTGTAGGTTATTTTAAAACTATTATTGTGGTTTTAGATCAAATTCGATATAATTCTAGATGTTATTTTACATAGTTCGTTATTTTGTAACAACATTGACTACCATATTTTTCGGGCAAAAGGGGAATCATTATGAAAAAATTGGTCTTGATCGGCGGGGGTTACGGAAACATGAGGGTGCTGCACCGCTTACTGCCGAACCAGCTTCCGTCAGATATATCCATCACGCTGATTGACAGAAACCCGTATCACTGCTTAAAAACAGAATATTATGCGCTCGCAGCCGGCACGATTTCTGATCATCATATCAGGGTGTCTTTTCCTGAGCATCCGAATCTGGATGTTCAATACGGTGAGGTGGCTTCCGTCGACACGAAAAACAAACAGGTTCTGTTTCATGACCGCGAACCGATTTCTTACGATGACGCGGTGATCGGACTGGGCTGCGAGGATAAGTATCATAACGTGCCCGGCGCGCCGGAACATACTTACAGCATTCAGACCATTGATCAGTCACGCGAAGCCTATCAAAAGCTGAACAACCTCGGCGCCAATGCATCTGTCGCTATCGTCGGAGCGGGATTAAGCGGCGTGGAGCTTGCCAGTGAATTAAGAGAGAGCCGTGACGACCTGAAGATTATGTTATTTGACCGGGGCGACCTGATTTTATCAAGCTTTCCGAAAAGACTCAGCAAGTACGTTCAGAAATGGTTTGAAGAACACGGCGTCACCATTATCAATAATGCGAATATTACAAAAGTGGAAGACGGCATCGTTTATAATCATGATGAAGGAATACCGGCCGATGCCATCGTGTGGACGGCGGGAATTCAGCCGAATAAAGCCGTCAGAGAACTGGACGCTGAAAAAGACCCGCAAGGCCGCATCGTTTTAACACCGCATCACAACCTTCCGGGCGATGAGCATGTTTACGTCGTCGGTGATTGCGCGAGCCTGCCGCATGCGCCGAGCGCCCAGCTGGCCGAAGCACAGGCGGAACAAATTGTGCAGATCCTCCTGAAACGCTGGAACAACGAAGAGCTGCCGGAAACAATGCCGCAATTTAAGCTGAAAGGCGTTCTCGGTTCACTCGGAAAAAAAGCGGGCTTCGGTCTTGTCAACGACCGTCCGCTCATCGGGCGTGTGCCCCGTTTATTAAAATCAGGCCTTTTATGGATGTACAAGCATCATAACGGCTGATAAGAAAAAAGCCGCTGATTGCGATCAGCGGCCATTTTTAAGAGCCCGCAACATAGCCGCGCTTTTCCATTTCTTCATATATATCTTTTAAATGCGGATTCCCTTCCCCCACAATGACATCCTCCACCAACACGAGCGGATAGAAAAATTCATCGTTCTTGATGCGCTCCGCAAGCTCTTCTGTCTCCTTTTGCTGAGGCGGTGCGTCAATATCAATATACCGCATGTTAAAAGGCTGCTCTGGGTATTTCCGTTTCAGCGCCGCCTCCAGCCATTCAAACGTATCTTTGGCGCTCGGCATATTCACGCAGCTTGCGCAAAGCGTTTCAGCGCCGTAAACACTGAGCGTAACCGGCTTTGTCATGTATATCATCCCCTTTACACCAGTATACAAAGGACGGGGCAGCTTTTGTATAAAAAACGGTTTTTATGTTCAAGTTTAAATATGCTATAATGGAGAAAGCAGCTTTGCAAACCAAACATTAGATTTTTACCGTTACTGTGAATATAATGGTTTTATGTATATGAAAGGAGCGAATCTCATGACTGAGGTTGAAATGAAAGAGCAAGTACAGGAAGTATTGGATAAATTACGTCCGTTTCTGCTTCGTGACGGCGGTGACTGTGAGCTTGTTGATGTAGACGAAGGCATTGTAAAGCTTCGCCTCCTTGGCGCATGCGGCAGCTGCCCAAGTTCAACGATTACGCTGAAAGCCGGAATTGAACGCGCCCTTCTTGAAGAAGTACCGGGTGTCGTTGAAGTAGAACAAGTATTTTAATCATAAAACCAGGCTGCATGACAGCCTGGTTTTTTTATTTTTACAAATAGTCATCAAACCATGAACAAATATAACGGATGCGTTTCATCCGCTGTTCGGGATGGCCGCTTCTCGACAGCTCATGCGTAGCTTTCGGAAATCGGATGAACGACGTCGTTTTGTTCAGTTTCTTCAACGCGGTAAAGAGCTGCTCCGCCTGCTCTATCGGACAGCGGTCATCTCGCTCACCGTGCAGGATCAAAAGCGGCGTCGAAACGCGGGATGCATATTTTACAGGAGAACGATCCCAAAGCTTATCCGCTTCCTCAAACAAATCATGTCCGAGCTGCCAGTCGGTAAAAAAGAAGCCGATATCGCTGACACCGTGGAAGCTGAACCAATTTGAAATAGAACGCTGCGTGACGGCAGCTTTAAAACGGCCTGTCTGTCCGACAATCCAATTCGTCATAAACCCTCCGTAGCTTCCGCCCGTCACACCGAGACGGCCGCTGTCTATAAACGGATACGCCTGAACGGCTTCATCCACCGCCTGCATGACATCACGGTAATCTCCGCCTCCGTAATCACCCCTGACACGATTGACAAAATCCTGTCCGTAGCCGTGGCTTCCTCTCGGGTTGACATACACGACAGCATATCCTTGTGCGGCCAGTACTTGGAATTCGTGAAAATACGTATGGCCGTACATCATGTGAGGCCCGCCGTGTATGTATAGAATGAGGGGATATGTTTGATCCTCTTCAAAAACGGCAGGCTTTAAAAACCAGCCGTTTACCGTCAGCCCGTCCTTTGTTTCATATTGCAGCTTTTCCGGCACGGATATGATACGCTCCTCTATAAACCGATCATTGTAAAATGTCAATTGCCTCTCTTCCCCATTTTCAAGTGAAATGCTGTAAAGCTCGGAAGGCTGTGCGGGTTTGGCAATGACAGCGATACAGCTTTTCTGATCAGGATGAAAAGCAAAACCGTTCACGTACTCTTCTTCTAATCGGATCGGATATACGAGGCCGTCAATCGAGATATAATAAATACCGGTGCTTCCCTGCTCGCTCCCGAGAACGTAAAAGCCCTGCCCGTCGTTTGTCCATACCGGCCGGGGCGTCACTCCTCCTATGATTGAATCCGCAATCAGCGCATCGCTCAAATGAACATCCAGCATATCGGTCAGGCAGGACAGCCGCTCAGTTTTCACGTCGTACAGCCACGCTTTCTCTAAAGTCGCATTGCGAAATTCATTCTCATGGCCCAGCATCGCGATATAAGAACCGTCCGGTGAAAACACGCAGGAACCGAAAGAACCGTGGTGCGGCGTAATCTGCTTCAGGCTTCCGTCCGCCAGATTCATCAGATAGACATCGCTCGGCTTTCCGGCGTCACCCGGCTCGCATAAATTGGCGGTAAACGCAAGCTGCCTGCCATCCGGTGAAAAGGCCGCGCCATAATGATCCGCTTCATGATCCGTCAGCTGCTGAATCTCACCCGTTTCAAGATGAATCAGCACAAGCTGGGCCCAGCTTCCGTTCAGCAGGCCTTTCCCGTCACGTTTATATGTTAATGATTGAATCTCAACCGGCTCATACTCGTCATGCTTCTTTTTTTCTTTCTCCTCGGCGCGCTCCGCTGATGTCAGACTGACGGACACAAGCACGGATCTGCCGTCGGGCGCCCATATCGGATCTGATACGCCCCAAGGAATATCGGCCGCCTGTTCCGCCTCTCCGCCGGCAGCGTCGATGATGTACAGCTGAGGGATGCCGTCCTCCCTGTCAGAAACAAAGGCGAGGCGCCGTCCGTCAGGCGACCACCGCGGACTTGTATTTTTATCGTCCCCGAAAGTCCATGGGTTTGAGATGCCGGATTCTGTGTCATATACCATAATGGCTGAGGAATAGGAATCCTGATTGACTGTTGTCCGGACGTAAGCGGCTCTTCTGCCGTCAGGGGCATATTGCGGGTCTGTCACGGATACGAGAGACGCAATGTCCTCCTCGGTTATGAGTTTTTTCAAATCGTTTCTCCTCCTTTTCTTTTTTATTTCGCTTCCCTAAATAAAAATCCTTCTCCAGAAAAAGAAAGCGTCCTTCTCTGATGGGAAGAACGCTTTTTTATCATTATACACTTTTCACCTGTTCTAAAGGATTCCGTTCAATTACGCTTCCTTCTGACGGGACAGTAAGCGCCGCAATCTCACAGTGAGGGAAATGCTCAGAAAGCTGCTTTCTCAGCTCTTCTCCCTTTCCTTTTTCAATCAGGACAAGAATCGTCGGTCCCGCTCCGCTCAGCGCCGTTCCGTAAGCGCCTTTCATTTCGGCCGCATGTTCCACCTTTGAAAGCTCAGGAACAAGCATGGCGCGGTACGGCTGATGGAGGATGTCTTTTCTCATCATTTTCCCGGCGAGCGCCCAGTCATTTGACATGATCGCAGCAACGAGAAGGTTGCTGACGGCGCTTGCTTTAACGGCGCGTCGGTACGGCAGCTCTTTCGGGAGCACGTCTCTTGCGTCCCTGGTCAGAACTTCGTAAAACGGAATCACTGCCACAACGTCGATATCCGCTTCGGCAACACGCACGATATGTGTTTCATCTTCTTCGTGAAGGCCGATCACAAGCCCTCCTGCAAGGGAAGCAGCGGCATTATCAGGGTGTCCCTCTTCAAGACTGGCTAAGTGCAGCTTGTCGCTTTCCGACAGCTGCAGGTCGCATAACTCATCCGCAAGCTCAATGGCGGCGACGATAGCGGCCGCGCTGCTTCCGAGCCCCCGTGCAAGGGGGATGTCACTCCAAACTTTGACATGGGCGGGCGGCAGCTCTTTCTGATAGCGGTCAGCCGTCCGTTTGGCGACTTGGTAGATGAGGTTGTCCGTTCCTTGAGGGATGCCCGCGACAGTTTCGGTTTCCGCCGAGAACTGCCATTCATCGTTTCGGAAAACGGAAAGCTTCAAATATCTGCTGAGCGCCATCCCGATGGAATCAAACCCAGGCCCTAAGTTGGCGGTGCTTCCCGGAACCGTAATGGAAAACAGCATCTCCGCCTCATTCATACACGCGCCGCTCCATTTAAGTATTCCAGAATACTGTCCTCATTTGTCGGCAGCGTGATCGGTTTTATGTCAGATACGTCCACAGCCGTGTTCGGATCTTTCAGGCCGTTTCCGGTCAAGACTGCGACAACCTTGCTTCCTTTTGGAATTTCACCGGATTTCACCTGTTTTAAAATACCGGCGATGGATGCACAGGAGCCCGGCTCGGCAAATACGCCTTCTTCACGGGCAATCAGCTGATAAGCGTGAAGGATTTCTCCATCTGTGACTTCATCAATTTTTCCGGCTGACTCTTCCGCTGCAAGCACAGCTTTGTCCCAGCTGGCAGGGTTCCCGATCCGGATTGCTGTCGCAACGGTTTCGGGATTTTTAATGACCTCGCCGCGAACGATGGCCGCAGAACCTTCCGCTTCAAAACCGCGCATCTTCGGAAGTCCGGTGCCGTTTTTCTCATGATATTCTTTGAACCCTTTCCAGTAGGCCGTGATATTCCCGGCATTTCCTACCGGGATCGCCAGAATGTCCGGCGCTTCGCCGAGCTGTTCGCATACTTCAAAGGCCGCTGTTTTTTGCCCTTCAATCCGGTAAGGGTTTACTGAATTCACTAATGCAATCGGTGATTTTTCACAAATCGACCGGACGATGGCCAGCGCGTCGTCAAAGTTTCCGTCAATCGCGATGATTTCCGCACCGTACATGACGGCTTGCGCAAGCTTTCCGAAGGCGATTTTCCCGTCCGGGATGATGACGATGCATTTCATGCCGGCTCTCGCCGCGTATGCCGCAGCCGCCGCGGATGTGTTGCCTGTTGAGGCGCACATGATGGTATCATTGCCTTCTTCTTTCGCTTTGGCGACCGCCATGACCATGCCGCGGTCTTTAAAGGATCCCGTCGGATTAACGCCCTCTGTTTTCACATGCAGTTCAATTCCGAGCTTTTCAGAAAGCTTCGGGAGGTGAATCAGCGGCGTGTTGCCTTCATGCAATGTCAGGGCCGGCGTCCGATCCGTCACCGGCAGAAATTCTTTATATTGATGGATGAGTCCTTTCCACATTAGCTCCAACCGTTCCCTTCTACACGATATGTGCTTTTTACTTCTTGTACAACTTCGAGGTCATTTAAGTTTTGCAGAATGTCACTGAAATCTTCTTCCGATGTATGATGCGTGACGATCACGATTTCCGCGAGATCGTCATGGCCTTTGATCGGCAGCTGCAGAATTTTTTCAAAGCTGACGCCGCGCTCTGAGAAGGCTGATGTGATTTTTGAAAAAGAGCCGACCTGGTCTTTGACATGAATTCTTAAAAACTGCTGGGCGTAGATATCAGACGGCTGCTTCAGATTTCTTTCAAACTGCGGGGCGACAAAGCTGTTTCCGTTTACGCCGAGACGCATGTTTTTCATGACCGCGACCAGATCGGAAACGACTGATGTCGCAGTCGGCATGCTTCCGGCTCCGGGGCCGTAAAACATCGTTTCGCCTACGGCTTCTCCGTACACGTAAACGGCATTAAACTCGTTATGCACCGCAGAGAGCGGATGATGATCCGGGAGCAGTGTCGGCTGAACGCTGACTTCGATTTTATTGTCATCACGCTGGGCGATGCCGATCAGCTTCATCGTATAGCCGAGCCGTTTGCTGAAGCTGATGTCTTCATCCGTAATCCGGGAAATTCCTTTTACTTTGACATCGTCCAGATCGACGTTCATAGAGAAGCCGAGACGGGCTAAAATCGCCATCTTGCGTGCGGCATCGAGTCCTTCTACATCGGCGGTCGGGTCCGCTTCCGCGAATCCGAGATCCTGCGCTTCCTTCAGCACTTCTTCATACGGGCTTTTTTCTTTAATCATTTTCGTTAAGATGAAGTTCGTCGTTCCGTTGACGATTCCCATCATTTTTGTGATCCGGTCAGAGGAAAGGCCTTCTTCGAGCGTGCGTAAAATCGGGATTCCGCCGGCGACACTCGCTTCATAATACAAGTCACAGCCATTTTCCTTTGCGGCGGCTAAAAGCTCTGACCCGTATACGGCGATCAGATCTTTATTTGCGGTCACAACATGTTTTTTCGCTTTCAAGGCATCAAGAAGATATTGCTTCGTCTGTTCGACACCGCCGATGACTTCAATAATCACGTCGACCTCAGGGTCATCGATCACATCATAGACTTCTGTCGTCAGCACTTCTTTCGGCAGGTCTGCGTCTCGTTTTTTATCAATATCTTTAACCAGCACTTTTTTGATCGTCACCGGACAGCCGACCTGGTGCATAAGCTTATCCTGATGATCTTGTATAATTTTGACGACTCCGCTTCCCACGGTTCCCAGTCCTAACAGTCCAATACGAATCGCTTCCAAAGAGAAACTCCACCTTTCTTCCTTTTGTCCACTAGAAAAGGACAATTGTTAACCCTTCACAGACATTTAAGTTACAAATATTATATAAGCCCGCATTTGTTTTGACAAGCGGCTGAATATTGTTTCTGCGGCTATGAAAACGCTTAACACACTGATATGACAAGATTCCCTATTTTCTAAATATTTTTACGTCATATTTTCTTACGAACTGATTCCTTTTCCGAGCCACGCCACAGGCGGGACAAAAACCTGCGCCGCTCTGACATTCAGCATGTCGTGACATGTCTGCAAAAACTGTTCATAGCGGGTGCAGTCTGCAAGAATGTAGTCAAGCTGCTCTTCGTAAAACTGTTTTTCAGAATCATGAGAAATGTAATAGCTCTCCACCGTCTCAAAGAAATGAAGCGGAAACAGCAGGCGGCTGTAAAACAGGCGCTTGGAAAAGGAGGATAACGGCGTAACTTGCTCATATTCCTGCAAAAACGAAAACCCTTCGTTAAGCAAGTCGTCACGATGATACAAATATGTGCTGCGCATATATTCCGCAATATCACGGGCGGCATGGTCGAATACCCAATCGCCCGGAATGCGGATCAATGATTCCTCCGACCAGGTATCCCGTTCCATCCGCTGATGGCAGATTGTCCCCGAGTCTTCTGCGCCGGGATTGTCATCCAGCTCCGTATCCACTAAATATTGAATCGCATTTTCCGCTAAGCCTGAATAATAAGGAAATGCTTCGATCATTTTCTTTTCGAACGGTTCGAGCGGAGACATATGAATTTTCTGCATCCAGAATGATTCCAGCTGATCCACCCGTTTTCCCCATAAGTCCTTCCATTGGCCGATCCTGCCCGCTTCTTTCACTTCGTACGGAAAACCCCGCCCTTTTCTGTGAAATTCGGCAAGCTCCCCTCCGACAGAAAACGACCGGTTTGCGACGGGGATCGGCGCTTTTAAGAGCGCATACGTTTTGCCTTCGTCCTCAAAGGTCAGTTCTCCTTCCTTCGTAAAGATAAACACTGAAACGTATGGGTCACTTTGTTCTTGTAAATACTGACTCATGTAGTAAAGCTCCGTCAGCTCTGATTGCGAAAATCCGGAAACGGGAATAATAAGAAAGAAGGAATTAGGCGTCTGGAAGCATTGGTATTTCTGATAAACGGAAAGCTGTCTGACGTGGATGCCGTACTTTTCTTTAATGATGCTTTTCATCATAATCACCTGCCTGAAAAATTAGAGCTATTCACATCGTAGTCATACGCCGGCGGAATTATGAATACATATTGTAATCCTTTGAATCAAGTGGAGAAACATCGTACACATCGGAAGGGTGTTGTATAAACTAGTAAAAAAAGATTGGGTGAAGCAAATGTCAGAAAAGGAACAACTGAATCACGTGGAAGCTGTCGCCAGAACGCGTTTAAAAGAACGGGGGGTTGAGACGGACGATATTGCCGAGCTGGTGTATTTCCTTCAGAAAAAATATCATCCTGATTTGACGATGGAAGTATGCAGGCTCAATGTGGACCGTGTCATCGCAAAACGCGAGGTGCAAAACGCCATTTTAACGGGAATAGAATTAGATGTGCTCGCCGAACAAAAAAAGCTGTCTGAACCGCTTCAGACCATTCTGGCGATTGATGAAAGCCTGTATGGGGTTGACGAGGTGCTCGCCTTCTCTATCGTGAATATATACGGCTCAATCGGCTTTACGAATTACGGCTACATTGACAAAGAAAAACCCGGCATTCTCGGGCGTTTAAATGATAAATCTACGGGCGAATGCCATACGTTTCTTGATGATATCGTCGGCGCAATCGCAGCAGCGGCTTCAAGCCGGCTTGCCCACAGCGCCAGAAATACAGAATAAGGACGGCCGTCATGGCCGTCCCTTTTTTATAGATATTCAATCCATTCGGTTAAAGAGTCAATCGCATATGTCGGCTTCCGGTCGTAATCTGCCATATGCTCACGCTTTGTCACTCCGGTATGAACCAGCAGCGTATCCATGCCCGCATTGATGCCGGCCATAATATCCGTTGCATAGTTATCGCCGACCATGAGTGTTTCGGAAATATCCGTTCCGAGCACACGCATCGCCTGTTCCATAATAATCGATTCAGGCTTGCCGATAAAGACAGGCTCAACGCCCGTTGACACCGTCAAAACGGATGTGAGCGAACCGTTCCCTGGTAAAAGCCCTCTTTCAGTCGGAATGGCGACGTCGCCGTTTGTTGAAATGAACCGGGCGCCGTTTCTGATCGCAAGGCATCCCGTTGCCAACTTTTCATATGTAATGCCGCGGTCGATTCCCACAACGACAAAGTCCGCGTTTTCTTCTCCGAAGCTCAGCCCGTTTTCTTCAATGGCCTGACGGATGCCTTCTTCGCCGATCACATACACCGACGCGTCTTTTTTCTGCTGGGCGATATGCTGCGCAGTCGCCATGCTCGTCGTGAAGACCTGCTCTTCAGATGCCGGAATGTCAAAGCTCATCAGCTTGTCCGCCACCTGCTTCGGCGTCCGGGAAGAATTGTTCGTCACGAATAAATACGGAATGCCGCGCGCTTTAAGCGTTCTCACGAATTCACACGCTTCTTCGATTTTTTCCGTCCCGTTGTACATTGTGCCGTCCAAATCTATCAAATATCCTTTATAATCCTTCATACTCAACACTCCTGTGGATTTTCTCACTCGTTGTTATTTAAATGCGGAAACAGGCCCTAATTCTGTTTCCAGGTAGGTTCTTACACGGGCCGGAAAGGCTTTCAGCACATCCCTGTTTGACGTGATCAGCGTAAACAGTTCCTGATGATCGGCTTGCTGATATTCCTGAACAAGCCGCTTTCTGGAAGAGATCAGCTGCTTGAGCTTATTCGCTTCATCCTCAGCTACCACCTTTTCATCCGTCAGAATATCCATGATGTCGTCATAACTCCCCGGATCGCGCATGATAAAGCCGTCAATCATATCATTTCCGACATCGAGAATGCATTCGATCATAAGATGGCTGATCCGCTCAAGCGCCCTTTTTTCGATTTCGCTCTGCCATGCAGGCGTGCTGTCAAACAGCGCCAGCTGGGTCTCAAAAAAACGGAGTGTTTGTTCGATATTATTTCTGTCAACAAAATACACGTGACAGCATCCCCTTCTGCATCAATTATTTTCTGATTCGTTTTAAAACAAAATACGCGCAGCCGAAATTGCAGTATTCATAAATGTATTCGTCCAATGTGCTGATTTTCGTTTCAAAGGTTGCTTTTTGATTCTGGTCATCAAAGAAGCCTTTGAGCCGCAGCTGACTGTATCCCCAGTCTCCCACAATGTAATCATATTTATTTAATATGTCCGAATAGCGGGCTTTGAACGCTTCTTCATTAAAGCCGTTTTTAAAATCGTGTACGAGTTCAAACTCGGCATTTTGAATAAGAATCATGTCTTCACCTCTTTTATCACTCTTTACTATCATAATTCATTGACTTCTGTCCATCAATTGCAAAATGAGACGGTTCTGACGGACGGAAAAATTTTCCCCTTTTATATCCAGTGTAGCGGTTCTGACGATCCTTATTCAAGAATGACTTTTTCCCTGCACAGACGGCTCCATCACAAAAAACCCAAAACCTGCGGCGTTTTGGGTTTTTTCGGCTTATCTTATGCTTGGGCCTGGCGTTTTTTAGACGCTTCGTTCACTTGTTCATCCGCATGGTAGGAAGAACGGACAAGCGGGCCTGCTTCACAGTGGCTGAAGCCTTTTTGCATCGCGATTTCTTTCAGTTCGGCAAATTCGTCCGGATGATAATATTTTTGGACTTTTAAATGTTTTTTCGACGGCTGCAGGTATTGGCCGATCGCCATGATGTCGACATTGTTCGCAAGCAGGTCGTCCATCACTTCAATAATTTCTTCCTTCGTTTCGCCGAGACCGATCATAATGCTTGATTTCGTCGGGATGTCAGGCTGCATTTCTTTCGCACGGCGCAAGAATTCCAAAGAACGGTCATATGTTGCACGGGCGCGGACTCTCGGTGTCAGGCGGCGCACGGTTTCAATGTTGTGGTTCAGAATATCAGGACGGGTATCCATTAATGTTTTCAGGTTGTCGTAATTTCCGCCCATATCGGATGGCAGCACTTCAATTGTCGTGAACGGGCTTTTTCTGCGGATCGCCCGGACCGTTTCCGCAAAGACGCCTGCTCCGCCGTCTTTCTGATCATCACGCGCCACGGCCGTGATGACGGCGTGTTTTAAGTTCATCAGTGCAACCGAATCAGCTACGCGTTCCGGTTCCTGCAGATCCAGCTCAGTCGGCAGACCCGTTTTGACAGCGCAGAAGCGGCATGCTCTCGTACAGACGGAACCGAGAATCATGAACGTCGCCGTACGTCTGACAGCCCAGCATTCATGGATGTTCGGGCATTTTGCTTCTTCACATACGGTATGCAGATTATTTTCACGCATTAATTTTTTCAGACCCGTATAGTTTTCATTCGTGTTCAGCTTTATTTTGAGCCATTCCGGCTTTCTCAGATGCTCGTCTTTCTTTGCCATTTCCCCATCATCTCCATTATCCCTTTATTCATGTTCGTGTGCGAAAAATTTCTATTTCACGATGGATATAAAACTTGCAGATTTCTATTCAATAGTCACTTTAACATAGGAAAAATTTCTCGACAAGGGAAGAGAATTACTTACATTTTCTCGGATTGTTGCCGCAAACTATTTGTATTAATCCTGAAAGGAGATCATGTTGTGAAAGTTCTGTTATCTGCTCTTCTCCTTTTATCATTTTTCTGTCCGGCTGCAAGCGGGAAAGAACAATCGGCTCCTGTTTACGGCGAACGGATGCAGTTGTACCGCAAAGCCGAAGCAGTCACGCAGATTCCTTGGTATGTACTTGCGGCGGTTGATCAATATGAAGAAAATGTCCGCTCGAACCGAAAGGATCTGCCGGAAAAAGCGGGAATCATCAGCATTTATATTCCGGATCATTTGTGGAGCGGGCCTGAAAATCCAAATCCTAAGGACGAGGCGCCCCTCAGCATTAAAGTATTTGACGGGATCGGCCTGGACGGCGACGGCGACGGAAAAGCCGAGGTCAGCAATGATGAGGATATCCTTTATACATTTGCACAGTATTTAGCGGGATTCGGAACGGATCTTGACCATATCCGCATCGGCCTCTGGAATTATTACCGACGTGATCAGACGGTCGGCATTATCACCGAATTCATGACACTGTTTAAAACGTTCGGCCGCCTTGATCTCGGAGAGCACGCTTTTCCGCTTCCCGTGAAGACGGATTACAGCTACCGCAGCACATGGGGCGCCGCACGGGGTTTCGGCGGGCGCCGGATTCACGAAGGAACGGATCTGTTCGCTCATTACGGACTTCCCGTCAGATCGACCTGCTACGGTATTGTTGAAATGAAGGGCTGGAACCGTTTCGGCGGCTGGAGAATCGGCATCAGGGATATCAATAATACGTATCACTACTTCGCTCACCTGAACGGCTTTGCAAAAGGTGTGCATAAAGGCCAGATCGTCAAACCCGGAGAGGTGATCGGCTCTGTCGGCAGTTCCGGATACGGACCGCCGGGCACCGCGGGAAAATTCCCGCCGCATCTTCACTACGGGATGTATAAAGATAACGGCAGATCGGAATGGTCTTTTGACCCGTATCCCCATTTAAGGGCATGGGAGCGAAAAGAAATCCGCAGGAAAAAGTAAACACACAGCCGCCAGGAAAGATTGCGGCTGTGTGTTTTTATTTATCTTTCTTCTGTTTTTCACTCGGCAGCTGGACAGAAGGCGTCACACCTGATCCGCCGCTTCCGTTATAAAACTGCGGCACCTCTCCTTGAATCGCTTTAATGGAGACCGGAATATTATTTGTGACGACTGATGTCTTACTGGCAAACGGAATAATGACCTTCACTTTAATTTCCACAAAAATACTGATATCGATCAGGGCATTGTTAATGCCGTACGGCTTTATTTTTGTTTTTACATCAGTTAACGCATCACCGATCAGGTTAAAGCGCACGGGGATTTTCGGCCCCAGATTTCCGAGAATGCTGTTTCCCGTGACCTGCCCTAAAGGGATGTTAATCATAATTTCATCGGCCGTTTTCGCGCCTTTTTCCGTTTCATGCTGCTTATTGTTAGACTCCGCTTCCTTCAAATGAGCCTGAAGCTGCTTTGTCACTTTCGCCTTCATACTGTTGACCATTTGTGTATTAAAATCCATCGTTGTGACTTTTCCGTTTTCATCCGTTTTCATATCGACCATATCTTTCACATTGTCGCTGTGAGACATGTATTCTTCAATGGATTCCGTAATGACCTCTGTCGCCACCCGTTTGGTTTCCATTTCTCCTATGTTCATCAGCACCGGTTTGATTGAGGAGTTGATCATCCAGAGGCTGATGACCGTCGATATGATAAAAAAAGCAAACGACAGAAGAAGCACATATCGAAAAGGCAAAGGCCCTCTCTTGCGAAGAGCGCTCCGGTATCTAGGCAAGAAAAATCCCCCCTTACATATCACAATGTATGCTTGTAAGGGGGGACATAGTATTTTATTTTTACTCTTAAAAAGTCAAGCTTACCTTCACTCAAATGAGATGGAACGGCGGGCAGCTATTTGACATTACGGCTGCCGCGCGAGCTCCCAGGCGAGCAGATCTCTTAAAAACTCCGGCATAAAGTATTGTTTTTCTTTTGAATCGCGGATGTAAGGGAACAGCTTTCCGAGTGTAAACATGTCGAGAACGGCAACCGAGTATATCCGCTCCGGATCCACCTCTTCTCCGTTCACTTTCACATTGAGGAGATGCGTCACACCGTCTTCAAGAATGCCGGCCTCTGCCTCCGCTCCGGCATATACCATCCTGCCCATCACTTCCCCGCGGAAGCCGAGGCCTTTAATCCGCAGCTGCTCCATTTGTTCCGAGGCGGCCTGGCTGATTGTTTCCTGGAGTTCCCTGCCTGAAAGACGAACGGCGACCGGATTGATCGGATGAGGGCAGATGCGGTGCAGGTCAAGCTTTGTGACAGGCCCCTTCTGTAAAGGCCCCAAAATGACGCCTGAATTCACCATGCTGACTTCACAGCCGCACCAGCTTTTCAGCGCTTCGGCTAATAGAAGCGGCAGCGGCGATTCCTCAAACCACTTCACGCCGGCTTCTTCATTCAGATTGGCGACTTGTACGGAGAGCAGGTTTTCCGCTTCCCGTTCTTTCTCTTTCAGAAAAGCCGCCGTATCTTCAGATTCTCCGTGCCAATCAGCCATTTTCTGTACAGATGCCTGTTTGCTGACAATGGTTCGTGATTCACTTTCTATCGTGAGCTCGACACAGCCGACATAGTTCCCGTATTTCTCCGCACATGCAAGCAATACGCCGTTTATGTCCTGTCCGTCCTCAAGAAGGTGGTGCGTATGTGATTCAAGAATGACATCGATATCGGGAAATTTTTCCGCTGCGGCCCGGTCATCGATCAGGCCTAAATGAGAAAGCAGAATGATGATGTCCGCTTTGCCCTTGATATCGTCAAGTGATTCTTGAATGCTTTTTTCCGCATCCGTCACTGTCCAGCCGAGTTTCTGATAGACGGGATAATACGGCACCGTGACGCCTAGTATGCCGGCGGTCATCCCGTTTTTCAGCGTTTTGATCACATAGGGCTTGGCCCATTCCGGCCGATGTCCGTCCTCGTCAAACAGGTTGGACACAATGACGGGAAACGCGGCATGAGTATATAAATCCGCCAGCTCATCGTGAGGCAGCGTAATCCCTTCATTATTCCCGACGGCAGCCGCATCAATCTCAAGACGGTTTAACAAGTCGACATTCGCTTTGCCGAAGGTCGCTTCCGTTATCATTTGGAATCGGTCCATATGATCGCCGATGTCGAATACGAGTGTTTCCTCCCCGTTTTTTTCATGCTCACTTCTCTTCTGCTCAATATAATGTACGATTTTCGGCCAATTTTCGAAATGGCTGTGCAAATCATTCGTATGATATAAACGGAGCTTCTCTAACATACCATCTCTCCTACCTTTTAGCTGAATATCCCTTGATAAATCAATTCACAGCCGATCAAAATCAAGACGACCCGCATGAAAAGCACGATCGTTTTCGTCTGCACCCGCTTATTGACCCACGCGCCCATTTTGCCGCCGAACCACGCGCCCGGAACGAGGCACAGCGCATACAGCCAATTGACATGGCCCTCTGCGATATGTGACACGGAACCCGTCACGGAGGATAAGAAAATGATGAGCATTGACGTCGCCACAGCCACTTTCGGCGGGAACAAAAATAACAGCATCATGGCCGGAACCATAAGAGAGCCGCCGCCGATGCCGAAAAGACCGCCCAATAAACCGACGAAAAAGGCAATGGCGATACCGGTAAAAATACGGTACGAATATGTATAAAGCTCACCCGATTCATCCTCATAAGTCCGGATCATGCCTTTATGCGCTTTATTGACCGGTTTTGCTTTCGCCTTCAGCATTAATGTAATAGAAATCAAAATCATAAAAAGTCCGAACCAGACGGAAAACGTATGCGCATTAAAAAGTTTAGACAAATACGCGCCGATGATGCTTCCCGGGCCGGAACCGATAAAAAAGATCAGTCCGCTTTTGTAGTCAACGGTTTTATATTTCATATAGGCCAGAGTTGATGACAGGCCCGTAAAAATAATCACCAAAAGGGACGTGCCGATGGCAGTCTGTGGTGTTACGTCATGGAAAAACGGAGTCATCGTGCTTAAATAGAGCATCGCCGGCACGATGATAATTCCTCCCCCAAGCCCGATCAGGCTGCCGACCGTTCCCGCGATAAATCCCAATATGATCAAAATAAGATAAGACATGTGTCTTGAAACCTCTTTTCTAGCTGAATAGGTCGAGCTGCTTCGGAGCAAGCCCGGTATATGAGATATCTAACATTTCAAGCATCTCAAGCCCGTTATCGGCGGCGTCTCCGCCTGAGTTATTGTTGAAGAGCACATACACATTGCGCGACTGCTTTTTCAGCTCCTGAAGATTGTTTTTCCAATCTTTGAGCTCCTGTTTGTTATAGCGGTATAAATATCTGACCTCACGCCAGTTTTGTCCGCCGTCAGGTTTAATCCAGCCCTGCTTGTTCCGTCCGTGAAAACGGACAAGCGTTTTTTCTTCATCCGTTGCTTTCAGGACGGTTGGAATGCTGCCCTCGCCGATCTGCGGCTCGTCACATATGCTGTGAATCCAGCCTTCCTCCTTCATAAAGGAAAGGGTCTGTTCGTAAAATGGCGGGGAAAACCAAGACCGGTTGCGGAATTCAAGCGCGCACGGGATATCGCCCATCTGCTGCCTGCACCATCTTAAATATGCGACGTTTTCTTTCTTGCAGTCAAACCACGGCGGGAATTGGAACAGCACCATGGCAAGCTTTCCATGCTCTATATAAGGCGATAATGACAGCTTAAACGCCTCAAACATTTCTTCCTTCGATTCAAAGGGAATATCGCCGCGCTGATGACCCGTCATTCCTTGATATGCCTTAATGACAAATTGAAAAGATTCCGGCGTCTCTTTGACCCATCTTTCGTTATTGCGGGCGGGCTGTATCGCGTAAAAGCTCGCGTCCAGCTCAACGATGGGAAAATGGGAGGAATACGCCTGCAGTTTTTGCGGGCCCGCTGTTTTAGGCGGATAGATGCTGTCATGATCCCCCCACCCCGTCAGTCCGATATAAATCACAATCCTTCACCTCTCATTCTAGTTTATCACAGGTGTTTTTCTCTTTCCGTTTCCATGTTTTTTCTGAATGCACTTTTCAGGAACCGGTACTGATGTTCATTGGTGTCCGAAAATGCCTCATCTCTGGAAGAAAGAATGTGCTGATAGACGATCGGCTCTGAAAACTGACTGTTCGTGAAATCATATATCTCCCCGTCTATTCGATTATAAAAATGCCAGCTTGTGCCCGTTTTTGTTTTGAGAATGTCACCGCCGTAAACATCTTGGATGACTAAAGCCGTCACGCCGCACTGGCCTTTGGCCGGGCAATCTTCCGTCCATTTTGTACTGGTCTTGCGCGACCAGGATGCCGTTAATATGTTCAAGATTTGATTATACAATGTGTTTTACTCCTTTTTATAAAAAGATACCACGAGACCCGCTCTCCAAACGACAAAAAAAGCCGATTCTCATCAGAGAATCGGCTCTTTTATTTCAGAAGGCTTCAGAAATGTTCCGAAAGCCCCGCTCTGCTTACGACCATCTTGGTACACACAGCGTCCCTTGCTGTAGGTCGCAGCAATTCGGTATGGAAAGGTGCGGCCTTCATACAAGCTTTGCTTATGTTTGGAAAACATCGTTTCTTTTGTGACGGTAAAAGGTTCCGGCCGGACAATGGCAAAATCAGCGTCAAATCCTTCTTCAAGCCGGCCTTTATTCGTTAAACCGAAGCGCTTGGCAGGTGCTTCGGCCGTCCATCGGGCCACATGTTCAAACGGAATCCCATGATCGATCGCTAATTGAATCATGCCGAGAAGCGTAAATTGGCCTCCGCTGATCCCGCCCCACGACAGGAACATATTATCCTCGCGTTTCAAAGACGGATGACAGGGAGAATGATCCGAAGACACCATATCAATCAGGCCCTCAGCCAAAACCCCGATCAATCCCTCTTTATCAGCCTCTGAGCGGAGCGGCGGAGCGCATTTGGCGGCCGCCCCTTTTTTGAGGAAGTCTTCAAAGCTGAATAATAAGTAGTGCGGACACGTTTCAACGGTGACATCCAATCCGTCTTTTTTCGCCTGCTGAATGGAGAGCACGGCCCGTTTCGTGCTGATATGTACAAAATGAAGCGCGCATCCCGTCGCTCTTGCATATTCAATCGCCCGCTGCACAGCCTCGCATTCGGCTTCTTCCGGACGGGAGGAAGCGTAAGCGCGGGCATCAATTTTCCCTTGGAGCGCGTACTCGGCTTCAAGGAATCGGGTGAGGGCGTCGCTTTCTGCGTGCAGGGCCAAAATCTTGCCGCACGCCGCGATTTCCTTCATTCCCTTTAAAAGAGTCCGTTCATCGGCTGATTGAAATTCATCCGTTCCCGATTTAGACAGAAACGCTTTAAACCCGATCGCTCCCGCTTCTGCCATCGGCCGGATATGTTCGGTATACCCGGGCATCAAACCGCCCCAAAGCGCAAAATCAACCGCTGACTTCCGTTCGGCGATTTCCGCCTTTGCCAGCAGGTTTTCAGCAGTTACCGTCGAAGGAATGCAGTTAAGCGGCATGTCAAAATATGCCGTACAGCCGCCGGCAGCAAGCATGTTTGAGCCGGTTTCAATGCCTTCCCATTCTTCGCGTCCGGGTTCATTGAAATGCACGTGACAATCGACCGCGCCTGGAAACACATACATGCCGTCTGCCTGCACCACTTGGTCCGCGTTTTCGTCAATGCCGGGCTCGATCAATGCGATTTTCCCGTCCTTGACGGCGATATCGGCCCGCTCTGTCCCGCCTTTTCGCACAGCTTTCGCACCCTTTACAATTACGTCATAGGCCATTTTATCTTCCTCCCTGTAAGGATGACGATTTTCTGTCAGTTTTTATCACAACATGCGTCTATGATTGCCAGTTTACTGCTACTATGATCGTAATACATCAGCAAAACCGCTATATTTTTTGATGATTTTTATTCATATTAACTAATGGTTGTCTTTAGAACCTGAAAGGAGATTGACTGATGAACATTTATGATGTGATGAAGATTCCCGCTTATGAGCGGGCGGCATTAATCGCAGGCAGATCCGGCGGCTGGAGGGAGGTGCAGCACGTCAACATGATGGATGCGCCGGACATCGCTGATTTTTTACATAAAAATGAACTGCTCGTCACGACGGCTTACCACTTGAAGGACCGCCCGCAGCTGTTGAAAGATTTGATCCGCCTCATGGCAAAACGGGGCTGCGCGGGACTGGGGATCAAAACGAAGCGTTATCTTAATGTCATTCCGAAAGATGCCGCGGAGCTTGCCGACCGGTATGAATTTCCGATTATTGAGCTGCCGGAAGACATCAGGCTGGGAGATATCGTCAACGCCACACTGAGCCATATTCTTGATATGCGTTCAAATGAGCTGCAGCAGGCCATTTACACCCATAAAAAATTCACAAACCACATCATGAGCGGCAAAGGGCTGCAATCCCTGCTTAAGAAGCTCTCAGACATTCTCCGGCTTCCCGTGCTGCTTTTGGATCAGCATACAAAACTCTTATCATCGTCCCACAGCATACCCATTGACACGTCTTTATTGAAAAACATCTGTTATTCCCTTTCCGGTCCTTATTTCACCTGCTTTTCCATGCTCTCCGACAGAAAGGCGTATTCTGTCCTGCCGATTCTGAATGTTGAAAAAAACTGCGGTTATCTGGTGATTCCGGAGCTGGTGCAGACCGCTGATAAAGGCATGATTTTGACAATTGAACAGGCGGCCAACGTCATTTCCTTTGAACTGCTGAAAGAAAATGCCGTCAAACAATTCGGCAGACGGGCGCGCAATGAATTTTTCAGCAATTTCATCGACCGCTCGTTTACAGGCCATGAAGAAATCAAAAGCCGTGCCAAAGAATTCCGGCTCCGCTGGGATCAGAAATACATGTGCATTTGCGGAAAACTCGACCGAAATGAGAAAACGATCAGCTTTACCGAAAATCAGCTCGTTTCCGATCATGTATTTGATCTGCTTGAAGGGGAGCTGTCATCCTTTCCGTTTCCCCCTCATCTCTTTATTAAAGGAAATGTCGGTATTCTTTTAATTGAAGCGACAGACAGCTGGAATGAAATGCACGCGTCTGTCATCAGCTTTTTGGAGCAGTTTCAAAAGCAGGTCCGGACGCAGTTTAAACGGACTGTCTCCTTTGGCATCTCAAACATATGCCAAAAGCTGATCGACGTCCCTGACGCTTTTACTGAAGCTTCAGACGCCATTTCATCCGGGCATTTGTCCAGAAGCGCGGAGTTTATTCAAATCTATCATGCCAAAGACGTGCCGGAGCTGCTCCGCCTGCTTCCGGCGGAAGATGTGAAGAAGTTTTACGAAGCCACCCTCCAAAGCCTGGCCGACCGGCAAAAGGAAGATCAGAGCCTGCTTCATACGCTGTCTGTTTACCTGGAGACCCACTGCCAGATTTCAGAAACGGCTAAGCGCCTGTACGTCCATCGAAATACGGTGATCTATCGTTTAGAAAAATGCGAGGAACTGCTCGGCAAAAGCTTAAAAGATCCGGAGACGACGATGCGCCTGCGGCTCGCGCTGAGAATGCAGCGGCTGATCGGTTAAGGAATCGTTAGAGACAGGGATGCGGGGTGTTCTCCCGCATCCTATTTAAGGTGAATCATTCAGCTAAATCCTCAAAAAATGCTGCCATCAAAACCCTGACGAGTATCCTTTCAGGAAGCCGTGAGCGGCCTTCTCAATTTCTGCAGCTGTCATGAAATCCTCGTGAGCATCCACGGTGTCCGGCTCATAAACGATACCGTAAACAAGTTTTTGTGCGTCTGCTTCTTTCGCAAGGATCTTCACTTACCTCTCTTCCTCAAAATAAATAAGTATCATCTCAAAAGATGATACTTAAATTAGTATTTTATCTAACTGTTTGGATTCCTCCAGGAGTGAGTTGACTAGCCGAAACTACAGCTGAACCAGCTATACAGTTTCCGCCAATAGACAAAGGAAATACTATAGTAACAAATTCTTGACCTGCTGGTGTATACTCAGACCTGTGTATAAACACACGTGTACCAGCAGTAAGCAACCGTCCATTTGGCAAAGTTAGATTAAAAAGGAGAGTGTGAAATTGACCAATTAAACCTTCAAAAGCACGACTTTCCCCAAAATATGGGTAATAATAATTTGGATACATTGAACATTTACCTCTTTCCTATATAATGAATTCACCTTACAATAATTGTATATTCCATATATTTAAAATTCGTGTGTGGAACAAAAGGCTCATTTCCTACGTATACAGCCGCCTATACGTCTGAGGTGTCACGTCTCGTTCCCATGATTTCTTCCCAATTCCTGTTCATCTGCCTTTGTAGAAGGACTTAACACTTTTTTAAGCTGCTGTTTCGTGTCAGCAGATAAAACGTCTCTCATCTTCATCTTTCTTTCATTTCTCCTTGCCGAATAAGCACCGCCTTACGCTATTCGCTTTTATTTATTTGCGGCCCGCCGCTTTATTCCTCAGAAGGTAAGCAAAGAAAATGAAGAGCCGGTTTAAAAAGACTTTCCTTGCAATGAGATTTCACTGCTTGTGTTCCCCGTGACTATCCGCGCACAATACTGCATACTTCAGTCGCCCTCCCGAGAAGGCACTTTCATTGTTTAAATTTTGATACGCAGAAATGACTTCCTCCTAAAGGAAAGAGGAAATGCTCTTTTCCTTTTTCACGCGGAGTTTTGGCTACGCTGATACATTCTCCGTTCACAGCGGAAAAAATCTCTCCAAAAAAGGAGGGGCGCTTCCCCTCCGTGAACCGTAATAAAGCTTCGTGTGTTGACTAATGGCTGTCTGGATAATGGTCTCACTGTCATCTTGGAAAGATCACTTACTTCTATAAGTCTTTCTTTTTAACAGAAACCGCAGATATAGCAGCAGAAATAACTATCCGCTCCGCTTCTTATGCACTCTCTGTAACATGGAGAATTATAAAAAGGAGGGCGCGCGGAAACATAGGGAGAGCTCCCTGAATGAGTCAATTGATGGGCCCATGGATAATAATTAAATTCTTGCCGCTGATACAAATGGAATGACGGGTAATAATACAACATTTTCAACTCCTTTTCCGTACACCATATTGTACTTACCGACACCCTTTTTAGATGATTGTCTCTTGCATAATTGTGTGTTGGCCTAATTGCGGGTTTTAATCTGCAAAATTCGTGCAGGAGAACCATCACAACATCTTCCGTGAGAGGTTATAAGATAACCTCTCCTTGTTGTCACCAATCGCCCCCTACTGAACAGTTCGTATTATTTCAATGACCCGTTTTATCAGAATGCTCTCCCCCTGCATACGAAACAACTGGTTCGATATGATTTTCCCTCTATGCGCATCCCTGCAATTTCAGAGATGCAGACCGCCGCAGAATAAACGACAATCAACAAAAAGCCTCCGGATACCCGGAGGCTTTTGATTCTTATCCTTGCTGCGTGAACGGCCGGGTCTGTGTCTTTTTGCCCCAGCCAAGCGCGGCCAGAAAACTGATGGCGAGAATGGCCGCTCCCAGCATATACGGAAATTCCATATTTACATCAAAGAGAAAACCGGCGGCTGACGGTCCGGCGATATTCGCTAAGCTGATGAATGAGGTGTTCATCCCGCCGGCAAACCCCTGCTGGTCACCGGCGAGCTTCGACAGCATCGTATTAACGGCCGGCCGGAGCAGCGATGTCAGCGTCAGGAAAAAGATTGCCGCGGCAAAAACGGCCCAATATGAACCCGCAAACCGGCACCACACAAGTCCTGCAGCAGCCCCGATCAACGTCACGTTAATGACGCGCTTTTCCCCGAACCTGCGGACGAGATAACTGACGCCGACCGCCTGCACAAACACGCCGATGAGACCCGCAGCCGTAATAATAAAGGCAATATCAGAGGCTTTAAATCCGTGTTTATGGTCAACGTAAAGGCCGAAAACGGATTCAAAGTTCATAATTCCGAAGTTCAGCACAAAAACCAGAATCAGCATAAACGCGATCCGCGATTTGAGCGCGCGTGACATTTGCTTAAACAGATGCTCACGTTTTTCCGTTTTTGCCCGGGCTTCCAGCTGCTTTTCACGTCCAAGCGTTTCGGGCAGAAAGAAAAATGAAAGCACCGTTGAAAAGCAGGCGAGACTTGCGGACACGATAAACGGCACAGACATGCCGTAATGAACCAAATAGCCTCCGACACCGGGCCCGATGACGACACCGAGCGTCATCGCCGCGCTGAACAGCCCCATTCCTTTCCCGCGTTCTTCTTCGGTCGTAATATCCGCAATGTAAGCGAACATTGACGGCATTAAAAACGCCGCGCCCATCCCGCCCAAAAGCCGGGATGCGAACAATTGCCACAGGCTTCCGGCAAAGGCGAAGATCAATTGTGACACGGCAAAGGCGGCAATGCCGAAAATAATCAGTTTCCGCCGTCCGTATTTGTCGGTTATTTCCCCGGCAATAGGCGCAAATAAAAGCTGTGTAAGCCCCGCCGCTGCAACAAGCAGACCCATCGTGCTCCCCGTCGCTCCGAATTCGGTAATATATGCGGGCATAATCGGAATAATCAATCCGATTCCAAGCATCGCAATAAACATATTCAGCATTAAAATTGACAATCGGCCTATGTACGCCATGATTTCTTACCTTCTCCCCAGACAAACAGATGATCATTCCATATTTGTCATTTTTTATACCATTCAGTATAACGGGGAAAAGGGAAAAAAGTCCAGATGATTTCAATCTCGTTTTCATATCTCATGACAGCACACCGGTTTCAGCCGGCAGATCATATATGTTAAGGGCCGCCTGCAGCGCTTCCCCGGCTTTAACTGCAACTCCGTGTCTGATCAGAACCGCTTCAAGTCCGGCCAGCACAAACAGCACATTTTCCTTTCTGCAGCTGTAGCCCATCGTTCCGATTCGCCAAATTTTCCCCTGCAGCGGACCGAACGAGCTGGCGATTTCAATTCCGAATTGAGACAAAAGCATACTCCTGATCGATTCGCCGTCTGCTTCCGGCGGAATCTTCACACATGTGACGACAGGCAGCTTCGCCTCCGGATCGCCGAATAAATCAAGGCCCATCGCTGCAAGTCCCGCCGTAAGCGCTTTTTCATGACGCTGATGCCTGCGGAACCGTTCTTCAAGTCCTTCTTCCAGGACAAGGCGCACACCCTCCCGCAGCGCATAAAGCATTGCTGTCGCTTCTGTATGGTGATTCAGCCTTCTTTCACTCCAATAATCTTCGAGCTGGCTCAGATCAAAATAGTTGCTCGTAACCGGCCGATGACCGGACAGCATTTTACCGTCAGCTGCCGTCGCAATGCCACGTTCTACCTTTTTACGCGCGGCAATGACAGCTGCCGTCCGGTCATTATAAGTAATCGGCGCCATTCCGGAAGGGACCGATAGGCATTTTTGCGTTCCCCCGATGACTGCGTCAATCTTCCATTCATCCGTTTTTACGGCGCATCCGCCAATCGTGGCTACGGCATCCACGATAAAGAGTGCGTCTTGGGCGCGGCACGCTTCCCCGATTTCTTTCAGCGGGTGAATCCGCCCCGTTGATGTTTCTCCGTGCACCATAGCGACGATTTTCGGGGAAATCTTTTTCATCTCGCTGATAATCTCTTCAGGCCGGAAGACCGTTCCCCATTCACACTCGATCGTATGAACGTCCGCTCCGTACCGCTCGGCGATTTCAGTCAGCAGGTATCCGAAGCGTCCGTATATCGGAACGAGCACGCTGTCGCCCGGTTCTATCACACTTGCGAGAACAGCCTCAATCCCCGCTCTTGATGTGCCGTCAATCGGATAGGCCCAGCGGTTTTCCGTTTGAAACAATTCACGGAGCATTTGCATCGTTTCGTTCATGATGCCGGTAAATGCCGGGTCAAACTGGCCGAGGATCGGAGCGCCCATCGCCCTCAGCACTCTCGGTTCAGCTTCTGTCGGTCCCGGTGTCATAATCGTTCTTTGCGGAATGCACAATTCTTTTCTGGTCGGCACGCCGATTCCCCCTTTACGTTAATAGGCAAGTTTATGTAATACATTCGCCAGCGTAAGGACGCCGGTTTCAAGCTGATGTGCGGGTGTGAATTCAAGCGGCGAGTGGCTGATCCCGCCACAGCTCGGCACAAACAGCATGCAGGCCGGAAAGGTTCTGCCGAGCATCTGGGCGTCATGTCCCGCTCCGCTTACGATCTTCTCCGGGTCCGCCCCCTGCTCTTTTGCAGCCTCTGCTGCGGTTCGTGTCAGTGTCTGATCCATTTGAACCGGCTCTATCCTCATATATTCATCAATAACAGGTCTGACTCCTTTGCTGCGGCTGATGTTTTCAATAATCGACACCAGTTTCTGACGGAAGGCTGCCAGCACGTCTTCCTGCTGGTGGCGAATATCAACGGAAAACTGGATACGGCCCGGAATGACATTCGCCATATTCGGCTCAACCGTCATTTTCCCGCACGTCAGGCGGAGCTCTTCCGGCTGTCTTTCCGCTGAGAGCATGAGTTCATGGATGATGCTGCTTCCCGCCGCGAGCGGATCTTTCCGCCATTTCATTGAAGTGGTCCCCGCATGGTTGCATTCACCGTCAAGCGTAACGGTATAGCGCCTCTGTCCGGCAATCCCGGTGACAATCCCGATATCCTTTCCCGATCGTTCAAGCGTTTGCCCCTGTTCTATATGAATTTCCAGAAAGGCACTAATATCAGTGCGCAGCGGCGCCGGATAACGGCCTGCACCGAAGCCGTTCTGCCGCATGGCTTCTTTCAGAGAAATGCCGGACGCGTCTTTCGGCGTTTCCGCATCTGAAAGCGAGAAAGCACCGGTGATATTGCCTGAGCCCCAATAGGTGATGGGAAAACGGCTCCCTTCCTCTTCACAGAGCGACACAGCCTCCAGCGTTTTTTTCGGACGCCCGCACGTCTCATGCAAATGCCGGATCGCCAGCATGCCCGCCAGCACGCCGAACGCACCGTCATATTTGCCGCCGTCAATAACGGTGTCAATATGCGACCCGGTCAGAATCACCTCATCAGGCGATTCTGTGCCGTTCAGCCGGCCGAATACGTTACCGACATCGTCAAATGCCGTTTCCAGCCCGAACGCCTCCATTTTCTTTTTGACGGCAAGCTGGGCGTTCATCCATTCTTTCGTATATAAAAGCCTCGTCACTCCGCCGGAAGCGGAAGCGCCGAATTGAGACAGCCATTGTATGTCGTCGGAAATCCCGATATTCGCCGCCGAAAGCTGCTGATGTTCCATACACGCCCTCCTTTTAAACTGAAAAACTGACAAGATGATCTTCATTATAGAAGGAGCGCATTATGAGTTCATTATCATATCCTCTAAAAAATCAATGATTTTCCGGATACTTTGACCAAGAAACCGCCCCTCTGTCCCATAAGCCGAAGGAACCATTTTTCAAAAAAGATAGAATATTAGATTTATTTTTTGGATAATAGAGGTAAAGGAGGGCAAGTCATGACAAAAAAACTTTGGTTTCTGCCGATTGTCTGCCTGTTTTTCATTTTTGGATGGGCCGCGCCGTCAGCCTCTGCGGGCGCGCCGGCTGACACAAATCTGTACAGCCGGCTCGCGGTTTCAACTTCCGGCGGCACAACTCTTTTTCCGCAAACTGCCTCAGCTGTCATCACTCCGTCTGCGGATACGGACACATATTACAAAGAAGCTTCCGGAAAAAGCGGAACAGCCTTAAAGAGCGCCCTGCACCGCATCATCAGCGGACATACTAAGCTGTCTTACAGCCAAGTATGGAATGCATTGAAGGAAACTGACGAAGATCCGGCAAATCCGAACAATGTCATCTTGCTCTACACCCAGGAATCACGGGCCAAAAGTAAAAACGGCGGCAGCGTCGGGGACTGGAACCGTGAACACGTGTGGGCAAAGTCACACGGAAACTTCGGAACAGCTGCCGGCCCCGGGACGGACATTCATCATCTGCGCCCTGCAGACGTCCAGGTGAACAGCGCCAGAGGAAACATGGATTTTGATAACGGCGGCACAGAATACCCGAAAGCGCCGGGCAATTATTACGACGGTGATTCCTGGGAGCCGCGCGATGAGGTCAAAGGAGACGTCGCCCGCATGCTGTTTTACATGGCGGTGCGTTATGAAGGCGGCGACGGGTATCCCGACCTTGAGCTGAATGATAAAACCGGAAACGGCTCAGCTCCTTACATGGGAAAACTGTCCGTTTTGCTCAAATGGAATAAACAAGACCCCGTCGACAGTAAGGAAAAACGGCGGAACGAAATCATTTACGAAGACTATCAGCATAACCGCAATCCGTTTATCGACCACCCGGAATGGGCGGACGAAATCTGGTAATCGTATCATAAGAAGTGATAAGGGAGCCCCATCATCAGGCTCCCTTTTTCAATATACGGCGTTTTCAGTGTCGGCATCAAAAAAGACGGCCCGGTTCATATTGACCGCAAGCAGAATGGCATCGCCGGGTTTCACCTCTGAAGCGCCGTCAAGACGGATCGTCATGCGGTTATCTCCGCTCACCGCATGAACGTACATCTCCGCGCCTAAGTTCTCACATACTTCCGCCACAGCGCGGCACACCGCTTCAGGCGGGTGCTCTGATTGTCCGGCAAGCGTCAAATGCTCCGGACGCAGCCCCGCAGTCATCTCCTTACCGCTGTATCCTTTCTGCACAAGAACAGCCGCTTTTTCTTTCGGAATGGGCAGACGAACGGACGAACCGGCAAAATACCATTGCCCGTGACTTTCTTCTATGACGCCTTTTATAAAATTCATACTCGGAGAACCGATAAAACCCGCCACAAACATATTCGCCGGATAATGATAAATCTCATGGGGGCTTGCGGCCTGCTGAATATCTCCTTCATTCATCACGACAATCCGGTCGCCCATTGTCATCGCTTCCGTCTGATCATGCGTCACATAAACGATGGTCGCTTTCAAACGCTGATGGAGCTTGCTGATTTCGGCGCGCATCGTCACACGCAATTTCGCGTCTAAGTTGGAAAGCGGCTCGTCCATCAGAAACACTTTCGGCTCCCGCACGATCGACCGGCCGAGCGCAACCCGCTGCCGCTGCCCGCCTGAAAGAGCCTTCGGTTTCCGCTTGAGCAGATGCCCGATTTCCAAAATATCAGCGGCCGTCCGGACTCGCTTTGTGATTTCTTTTTTCGGCAGCTTTCTGAGCTTCAAACCGAACGCCATATTATCAAACACCGTCATGTGGGGATACAGCGCGTAATTCTGAAAAACCATTGCGATATCACGATCCTTCGGGGGCAGATCGTTCACCGCGTCTCCATCGATATAAAGCTTCCCTTCAGAAATGCTCTCCAGTCCGGCAATCATTCTGAGTGTCGTAGATTTGCCGCAGCCGGAGGGACCGACAAGCACCAGCAGCTCCTCATCCTTTACATCTAAGTGAAAATCCTTCACTGCCGCCGATTGGGCGCCGTATGTTTTTTTGATATGGTCAAATGTTAATGATGCCATTCGAAACCTCCTCCAATACTGGAAACCGCCACATCTTTCTGTTATGTTAAAAATGTTCGGGGTTTCTGACAGATTCATAAATGAAAAGCAAATTTGTATTATAACGTCATAATACGTATAATAGTACTACTACTTGACAAAGGAGGTCCGTCCCATTGTTAAATAACGGGAGCTCGAAACCTTTATATATTCAGCTGAAACAAATTATCGCGGACGATATCAAGAAGGGCGTTTATTCGCCGTCCGTAAAACTGCCGACTGAAAATGAGCTGTGCGAAACGTACAACGTCAGCCGCATAACGGTCAGGAAGGCCATCCTTGATCTTGTGGAAGAAGGCTGGCTCGTCCGGCAGCAGGGAAAGGGAACGTTCGTTAAAAGCCCTAAACTGAAGCGGGAGCTCATCGCGGTCAACGGCTACTCTGAATTTATGGAATCAACGGGAAAAAAACCGAAACACCAGATCCTTTCCCATGAAATCATTGAAGCGCCTAAATCCATCGCTCAAAAACTTCGCGTCGCTTCCGAAAGTCCCGTTCTTGAATTAAAACGCATTTTATTTCACGACGACCAGCCGCTCTCATTCGAAATCGCCCACTATCCGCTCAGTTTATTTCCCGACATCGGCAAGCATATTAAAGGCGGCGTGTCGATGCATGACATTTTGAAACAGCACTATCAGGTGGTGCCCACCCATAATACGAAGCTGTTAAATGTCGTATACGCCAAGCAGGAAGAAAGCCGCTATCTGGCTTGTGATATCGGGGATGCGCTTTTTGAAATTGACAAAACCGCTTTTATGTCAAAAGACCAGCCGATATACAGCTCGCTGTTTTTAATGCATACCGACCGCGTTACGTTTACCATTAACAGCCCCTATGCGTAACAAGTATAAAAAACGAGACAATGCTTATCGTATTCTCGTTTTTTCACTGCTTTTCCCGCCGTCCGGCCTGTAGGGATGCCCGTAACCGAACGCTCCGAACCCTCCGCATGTTTTGGCAGCCGTCCCGGCGGCCGCAGTAAGCGCTCGCCGAATATCCTGATGCTCGAAGAAATCGGTAAGAAACCCGGCAATAAAAGAATCACCCGCGCCCAATGTATCTATTATATCAGCTCTTACCACCGGCTGATGATAGACGCGTTCCCCATCCGATAACACCGCGCCATGTTCTCCCCTTGTCAGACAGACGATTTTCGCTCCGAAACCGCGGGCTTTTTCGGCAAGCCGCACACATTCACTTTCAGTCAAATCACTCCCGGAAAAAAACGCATACGTTACGTACGGACAGACCGCTTCTAAATAGGCTTCGTCACGTTTTACAGAGAAGTCAAAGGAAATCGGCACATGGCCGCTCAGCATCGGAAGGTCACGTTCTATCCTGCTGTATACGCTCGTATGCAGCAGATCATGTCCGGCGATAAATGAGATGTCATTCTCCTGAAAAGCGAGCGTCAGACGCGATTGCACGCCGCCTTTATTTGATCCGGCAAATATCCTGTCCCCTTTTTCATCAAGCGTGACGACCGCCATCCCGTTTTCTCCGTATGCCCGGCGGATCAGATCGGCATTCACCTTTTCCAGTTTCAGCACATTCAATACGTGATCCGCCGCTTCATCACTGCCGAGAATCCCGATATAAGAAGTTTCGTGGCCTAAGCGCCGGGCAAGCACGGCTACATTTAACGCATTTCCGCCCGGGTAAAACGTCTCCTGATCCTGATAATAATCTACTACATTATCTCCGGCCGCTATCAGTTTCATCTTTTCATCCCCCTTATCCTTTCACGCTTCCCGCTGCAATGCCGCGGATAAAATATCTCTGCATCAATAAAAACAGCGCGATGATCGGAGCAGCAGAAATCGTCAGCCCGGCCAGCAGCACGCCCCAATCCGTCTGCAGCGCATCTCTGAACTGCATCAGCCCGGCCGGAATCGTCCGTAAATTTTCATCATCGATAAAAATAATCGCAAACATAAACTCATTCCATGTATGGTAAGCCGTCAAAATGCCTGATGTCACCAGAATCGGCACGCTCATAGGTAAGAATATTCTGAAAAATATTCCGAAACTTGTACATCCATCCAGATAGGCCGCTTCCTCAAGCTCTTTGGAAATCGACAAAAAATAGGAACGGATCAGAATCACGGTAAACGGAATACGGTAGGCTGCGTACGGAAGAATCAATGCCCAATACGTATTGTACAGTCCCAATGACTGGATAATGGAGTACAGCGGCACAAGACTGACCTGCGGCGTCAGCATCAAGCCGCCAAGACAAATGATCAGCACAAACCCTTTTCCTTTAAATTGAAAACGGGCCAGCCCGTATGCCGCCCAGGCACTCACAAATACGGTGATTAGACAAGTCAGCACGGTCACAATGACGCTGTTCATAAAATAAGCGGAAATCCCTTGGTTCCATGCGGATACGAAGTTTTCGGGATGCCAGACAGAGGGCAGCGACCAGCTGTGCTCAAAAATCTCATCCGAGCTTTTAAAGGCGCTGACCGCCATCCATAACAGCGGATAAGCAACGGCAATGAGGTAGATAAAGAGAAACAGCCACACAGACGTTTCCCCGACATACCATTTTCTCGGTTTCCCGCCTGTTCTGACGGCCTGACGGGCATGACGCAAGTCCGTCTTTTCAGGAAGCATCGGCTACTCCTCCTTTCCGGTCTTAAAGAATTTCATCTGAATAAGCGACAGAGCAAGCGTCAGCAAAAGCACCACCGTCGCGATCGCAGAAGCGTAGCCCATCATATCCTTTGTAAAAGCGCTCTTATACAAAAATGTGCTCAGTACTTCTGAAGCATTGCCCGGTCCTCCGCCGGTCAGAATATACGGTTCATTAAATACGGTAAATGCGCCGGTCAGCGTCATCACTACGGCAACAAACGACATTTCTTTCGTCTGCGGCACCGTAATGTGAAAAAACTGCTGGATTTTTCCGGCTCCGTCCAGCTGCGCCGATTCATATAATTCAGCGGGAATGCTCTGAATCGAGACAATGTACAGCATGGCGATGTAACCGACAGACTGCCATTGAGACACAAAAATGACAGACAGCATAGCGGTGTTTTCATCGCCCAGCCACGCCCGGGTCAGTTCATCAAGTCCGACGGCTTCCAGCAGCTGATTCAAAAGCCCGATTTCCGGGTTATAAATAAAATCAAACAACAGCGCAATGACGGTCATGGAAATGACGACCGGAAGAAAAAATACCGTACGGAAAAACGGCGACCATTTTCTTACCAATCTGTCTTCCAGCACGGCCGCCAGAATTAAGCCGCCGCCAACCTGGCAAATCAGCGATATGACCGCATATAGCACATTGTTGCGGAGTGCTGTAAAAAACACGGGATCGTGGAACAGGTCAATATAATTTTTCAAACCGATAAACGTCTTTTCGGGTTGAAATGAGCTCCATTCAAACAGACTGAAAAACACATTCTCAATAATCGGAATGTAAACGAACAGCAGAAAAACCAGCGCGGGCGCGAGAAACAAATACGGAACGAAACGTTTTCGGCTGACCAAGGAAATCCTCATCTCCTTTCTCCAAAGAAATCTGTTCTATTCAGATAACGCTTTGACCTGACGCGCCGCTTTTTGCACGGAATTCATCACCTCGCGCGGTGTCATTGTGCCGCCGAGCATCTGCTGAACGCCTGCCGCATACACATCGGCGATTTCAACGTCAACATCCATATCAAACCACGGCACCATTGTTTCGGCGCGGATGATATCCTGCACGGCTTCGCGCTGGATCGGGGTGGAATTGTTTTCTGTCGCCGTTCCCTGAACCGCGCTGTATTTACCGACGTCTTTTATCAGCTTCTCTCCCATTTTTTTCGAGGTTAAAAACTGAAGAAATTCCATGGCTTCTTTCGGGTGCTTCGTTTTTGAGGAAATCATAAATCCTTCGGGAGATCCGGTCAGTGCACGGGGAGATCCCTTTTCGCCGCTGATTTTCGGGAAAGGAAACAAGCCCAGATTGACCGGTTCGACGAGCTTAATTTCTGCCGTTTCCGCATAAATCATCGCCGCTTTGCCGCTCGTAAACTGCTGGCGCACGTATTCGTGATCAACGGAGTTCACGTGCTTTGTAAAGTACGGCAGAAGTTCCTGAAGCTTTTCAAGCGCTTTGACATAGCCTTCGTCCGTAAACTCCCCGGTTTCCGGGCTGTAATCCTTCGCCCGCGTTTTTTCATCCACCATACGCTGGTTCAGCGTCCCGATATAATGAGAAATGGTCCAAGGCGCTTTTGTGCCGAAACTGATCGGAATATATCCGTTCTCTTTCAATTTCTCACAGACTGTGATCAGTTCATCCCATGTCGCCGGGGGCTTCAAATGTAATGTATTAAAAATGTCCTTATTATAAAAGAATGATTTAGCGTCCATTTGCCACGGAACACCGTACTGTTTTCCGTCATGCGTAAAGGGTTTGATTTGTGACTGCACAAGCTGTGAGGACCAATCTTTATCCTGCTGATAGTAAGACGACAGATCGAGGGCTTTATCTCCTTTGATGAATTTATAAGCAAACCGGTCGCTCCAAGAAAAGAAAATATCAGGGGGGCTCGTTGTTCCGAGCATGACTTTCACCTTGTCTTTATAAGAATCGTTCAAGACCGCCTCCGTTTGGATATGAATATCCGGATGAGCGGCTTCAAATTCTTTGACCGCTTCTTCAAAATAGCTTTTTTCCGGCTCCTTCGGCCACCTGTGAAAAAACTTCAGGGTCACTTTTCCGTCAGAGGAACTGCTTTGGCTTGAACAGGCGGCGGCTGACAGACATACAGCTAACAGAACGAACAGGCAGATGAGCTTTTTCAGATGCTTTTCCTCCTTTGTCACCGGACTATAACGTTATATATCATTATAGTCCGGTGAAATATAATGCGCGTTCTTAATATTCGACTTTCCACATGTAACGCCGCTGGCTTAACGGATGGTTCCTTGCTTCCGCCAGCGCATCCGCATAGCTTCTGAGCACCCGGTTTAATACGAGAGGAGCCAGATAGCCTTTTACAGAATCGTCAATTTCGGAAAAATCATATGCTGCCGCATCAAGCACAGTCAGTTTTTTGCCGTATCTTTTTGAGAAGGAAAGCGCCCGCTCTTCAAGGGGTCTTGTTTCGTCTAAGCCGAGCAGGATAATAAATGGAACGGATTCATCAATGATTTCGAACGGTCCGTGAAAATATTCTCCGGCATGAATGGCGTGGGAATGAATCCATTGCATTTCCATGAGAATGCAGATGCTGTAGGAGTAAGCGACGCCGTAGTTCGCACCGCTTGCCATCGTGTAAATGATATCTTCTTTTTCGTGGGCTTTCGCGAATGCCTTTGCGTGATCCGCTTCTTGTTTAAGCGCTTTGTCATATACGGTCTGGAGCTTATTGAGTCCGTCGATCGCCTGCTCAAACGCGGGATGGTTTTCCAGCACGTGTAAAGCGCCGAACACGATTTGATACAGAACCCCGTAATTCGTATTTATCGCCTGTGCGTTCTCACCCCAGTCATACACCGCGACATATTCGGCTTCTTTCGCTAACGGCGAATCAGGCTCAAAGGTCATCGCAATCGTAAGCGCGCCTTTTTTTCTGGCGAAACCGGCGGCTTTCACCGTTTCCGGCGTATTGCCTGACTGAGAACATAAAATCACGAGAGAGTTCTCTCCGAGCTGAATGGGATTGCGCTGAATAAATTCATTTGAACTGTAGAGATCAGAGCTGATGGCTTTCGCCTCTCTGTCAAACACGTACTTGCTCGGATACATAATGGCTGAAGAACCCCCGCAAGCGACGAAAAAGACGTGGTCAATCGTTTTTCCTTTCAGATCATCCAAGAAAGCCTGAACCTTGTGATTCACTTGTGCGGCAGTTTGACTCAAATCCTTCACTCCTCAGTGTTTTATTATATAATGTTATATAACATTATATAACGTTATATTAATCGCAACAAAGGTGCGTTGTCAATCATATTTTCTGAAATTTCTAAAATATAATATAAAACCGTCTTATTTCCCGCCCTCTCTTGACCTGACCCTTAGAGACACGTTTAGAATGAAAAGCAGGGAGTGATTCAGAATGAATATAAAAGAAGCAGCCAGGCAGACGGGTCTCACGAAAAAAGCCATCAAATATTATGAGCAGGAAGGTTTAATCACCGTCAGCAAAAACCCTGATAACGGATACCGTGAGTATTCCGCTCAGAACGTGAATACGCTGAAAATGATTGCCGCCCTCCGAATGCTGGCACTGTCTGTAAGCGATATTAAAGCGTTCCTCTTAGAGGGCAGCAGTCTGCATGATATACTGCGCCAGCAGCATCAAAAGCTCAGCCGGCAGATTGAAGAGCTTGAGCAGGAACGGAAACTGACTGAAATGCTGATCAAGCGCGTGGAAGATGCGGAAAATGTCGATTCAATTCTGCATGATATCGGCGAGGTCAAAATAGATGAACCGAAGTATATGGGACTTCAGCTGAAAAAACTGTTCCCGGGAGATTTCGGAGAATTTATCGCCGCGCTGTTTGAACCGTTCCTCGACTTTTCTATTGATACAGATGAGAAAAAAACGATATGGGCAAAGCTTATTAAAGTATTGGATGATATGGAAGAAGTTCCGGCTGCACACCCGATGATGCAGCTGGTCGGCAGGGAGGACCCGGCTCAGCTCCAGCAGCACAAAGTCCAGCATGACCAATTTATCGAGCGGATTTTGGAGAGAGACCCCGCCACTTGGGACACTCATAAAAACATCATCATTCAGCTTGTGAAAAGAGTGCAGACAGATGAAGAATACAGAGAAAGCCTGATCAAGGTCGGAGAATCCGCTTCTGATCTGCCCGCGCTGAAGGAAGGATCGCCTTTCAGCAATCTACTTCAAAAGCTCAGCCCGAAATATGACACGTATGTGCGACTTCAGCTTGAACTGAAAAAAGAAGCCGACGAGGAACTCGGCTTTGATTCAGAAGCATATTTAAAACAGATGCTTCAATCAAAAAAACGCTAAGGTTCGTCTCCTTAGCGTTTTCTTTCTTCAGCCTCAGTGCTGCGCGTTAATGCGGTCAACGACATTAGCGATGAGCTGCTCTTTTCCTAAGTCGGAATCTTCGTCAACGCTTGCTACTGTCAAAATGATAGCCGCTACCGCAAGAGCGATCGTCTCAATGGCGGCCGCCGCGTTTAAAAATACCCATACAGCCGTTGCGCATTGGCCGATGGCCGTTGATTTTCCTTTATCCATGCTCTTTTTGTCAAACTCTTCTTTCAGCACTTTCGCCATAATCTGCGAACCTTGATCAATGACGCTGTTCACTTTCTCATAATCGCCGCTGTAGACCGCCGCTTTTAACTCTTTAAAATAATCCGGCGATGACTTTTTAATATCAGCAATCACCTGATCGGAAACTTGCTTTAATTCATCCTGATCAATCTTTTTAACAGCCTTGGTATCCCATACTTCAGGAAGGAGCTTTGCGACCTCACCTTGTCCGAAAAAGATGCCGGAAAAAATGTCTTCACCCGAATAAGAGACGGACGGCTCAGTTTTTGCCGCGGCATGCGGGCCGGCTAATGCGACCATTAAAACAAACACCAGCATCATGGCAGCTGCGGACTTCTTGCTTTTAACCATATAATTTCCTCCTTTTCCTTTTATTGAAAAAATTGTATCTGATAAAAAGGGGATTGTAATGGTTCAAAGCTACTGTTTTCTCTGCCGGCACCAAAAACAGGACCAAAATACCAGCCACCGTAATGGAAAACGAGGTCAGTCCCAGCATAACGGCAAAGATTTCGTGCATAAAAATGGATATAAACAATATCGGACGCCAATATGTTTTCGGAGCGAACAAAGCGCAGAACATAATGGTTTGCACAATGAGCGTGCCCCAAGTCGGGATGATGACAAGCTTGGACTGCAGGATAAAGTCAAACAGACCGTGAAGCGCATCCGGCAGACCCAGCATCGGATCATTCAAATAGTAATAAACGGCGGTCCCGTTCTGCCACTCTTCTTCCATCAGTTTGGCAATGACAGAGTTAAAGTACAGCATCGCGACCTGTATTCTGATGATTGTCAGTGTGGCCCAGCATAAGGAGCGGTAATAAGGCTCAAGCGGCCTTTTCTCAAAAGACGCCTCGTACGGAGACCAGTGCCATTTCCGCGGATCGGTTAATGTCAGCGGGAGCAGCAGCAGCGTAAAAACGGCAGCTACTTGATCTCCCCCGTCAAGGGTAACGGCGGAGTTTTGGAAGCTGTACGAAATCCACCAGTGAAAAAAACCGGTGAGGCGGGGCCGCCAGCCAATGACGACAAGGATTAACATACAGATACAGACGGCTTTGACGATCTCAATGTAACGGAAATCGGGAAACAGCAGAAACAGGCTGAACGTGTCGGAAAAGCTGAGCATTTGATTTTGCGTTTTGAAGAAGACAGACGCCGGATTGAACAGCAATGTCAGCAGCGTGCCGAGCGCGATTAAGCTTCTGGCAAGCCCGTACACATTTGTCCAAGGCGGATTCTTCATCATCCATAAGGTGAGCTGCTTTTTTGCATCCTGAATCAATTGACATCCACTCCGATGTATTTTTTGATGGTTCTTTTCGTTTCGGTATGCTGGCTCCATGCCCATGGGGTAATGCGTTCATATGTAATGATCATTTTCCCTTTCAGCCTTGGGGAGGGAGACTCATTTTTCATTTTCAAAAATGTGGTATCCTTAATGTCTTGGCCAGTCGTGAAGTCTTCCCACTTCTCTTTGGAAGGCAGCTTTTCCAGCATAAGGCCGAGCTCTATCCCTTGCGTCCGGCCGTAACGGTTTAAGCCGATCACATTTTTCAGAGAATTATTCGGCCATCTGAGCTCCTCATCGGCATCAAGAAGATAGATGTTCAAGCTGTCTTCTCTCGGATCTTTACTGAAAAATCCCCAGCTTTGCGGATAAATCATGGAAACGGTTTTGGATTGGTGCTTGGTTAATTGGATGGCGGAGCTTGGCAGTGCCGCAATGATGGTAAAAAACAAAACGATGATCCAGACGGCCATGATAAAAAGAAAGAATGAAAACATGCTGGTTTGCTTCTTGTCAGTCAATTGAAACCCTCCTAGCGTATGGAAATTTCATTGACATGATTATACACCATCCAACAGGTAAAATATTGATAAATTAGATTTTTCAGACTAATATACTATTATATGTAAAAAAAGGGAGTGTTCATATGTTTTTGATGAATGATAAGGTGCTGTGGGGAGCTGTGATTCTCGCCTTTATTCTGTCGATTGTGTTTTATCCGTTTCTTCCTGCTGATATGGCCATTCACTATGACGTGTCGAACCGTCCGAATACATCAATCAATAAAACGGCCGGCGTCCTGATTTTTCCTGTGCTCATGATGATCTGCATGTTATTCAGAAAAAAGGTCGTCCAGCTGTTCCTCGTCGTTTACTGTCTGCTGATCGTGCATATTGCAGTGATGTGGCTGGCACTGTAAACATAAAGAAAACCGGAGCCCTTAAGCTCCGGTTTTCCTTATTTATAAAATACTTTCTCAATGTTGTATTTCGACTGAAGGGTATTGATCGCGTACGTTTCGTAAATCTCCCTTTCCATCGGATCATTGACGACACATACTTCAATTTTATACACTTCGTCCCTGTGATGTTTAACAGGCGACACATTGTCTTCAAAATGCTTTTTGATTCTTTGTCTTAATTTACGGGCTTTCCCGACAAACAGCAGCTCATCATGAATGTTATAAAACATAAAGATGCCGCCTTTGTCTCTCGGAATTTGGTGAAAATCAATGAAACCGTAAATCGCTTTAATCGCCGGTTCATTTTCCGACGGTGACTGCTGCCGTTCCGTAATGGTTACATCAGGAGCAGGAAGGTTTATTTTTATCAAAATGGGTCACGTCCTCTTATTCATTAAAGCTCCATCCTATCATAAGAATGCGCCAAAAGCTATTTTTTATTCAAGCGCCCCGGCCGGATCATAAAGGCTCAAATCAATTTCCGTCTGCTGCCCGAGCGCGAGTTTCGCCAGTTCAGCCCCCAGATACGGCCCGCTCGTCAGTCCTGAGGCGCCCAGCCCGTTGGCAACGAGGAGTCCGCTGATATTCGGCACTTTGCCGATGACGGGAAGAAAACCGGGAGTAAACGGCCTGAAACCGACTCTTGTCTCTATCATAGTACTGTCTGAAAGCCCCGGCGCCACGGTTAATGCTTTGTCAAAAATCTCGCGGAGGCCGCCGGCCGTCACCCGCAAATCCATGCCGGTATCGTTTTCATGAGTCGCACCCGCTATGATTCTGCCGCTGTCAAAGGCGAGAATGTATTGATCGTTTGGGGGCATGACGACGGGCCAGCCGCCCGTCTCCTCTCCCTGAAGCTCTAAATGAACGATCTGCGCCTTTTGGTATGATACTGAAAAACGGATGCCGAGCGGTTCAAGCAGCTCTCTCGCCCAAGCGCCGGCCGTTACGAGAACCTGGTCGGCAGTAAGCGTGCGTTCTGCGGTTTTCACACCGATGACGGCACCGTCCTCTGTCAATATTGACGTTTCTTCATTGTAAACAGCAGCTCCGTGCTTAACGGCCGCGTTTAACAGCGCCTTACGAAGCGCCCTCCCGTTCACCCGGGCCGCGCCGCTGACATGAACCGCACCGTATTCCTCCGACAGCGCGGGAAACAATGCCTTCGTTTCTGCCGGTGTCAGTCTTGTAATGTCACCGATTTCAGGGGCGTCCTCTCTTCTTTTATAAGCCCTTTCCTCCATTTGGCTGAGCTTTTTTTCATCCGTATGGAGGCTGACGGCACCGACCTTTTGATAACCGGTGTCCGTTTCTCCGTCAGCTTCAAGCTGCTGTATCAATTGGTTATAATAGCGGGCTCCGCCTTTTGCGATCGCATACCATGCCTGATTGCGGCGCTGCGACAGCCACGGGCAGACGATCCCTGCCGCGGCGTCAGTCGCCTGCCCCGGGTGTTTCCTGTCAAAGACCGTTACATCCGCACCGGCCTTTGCGAGATGATAAGCCGCGGACGCACCGAGAATGCCGGCTCCGATAATTATATAAGACTTCATGTGTAACACCTTTTCTATCTGTTTTGTCTTATTTATTTTAACAAATGGAGCGCCCGGTTCCTACCGGAGTCCTGACGGCGACAATGAGTTTTGAAAACGGAAACGTATAATAAAAGGAATATGTTCTTGTGTGAAAGCCGTTTTCCTCAAGAATTGCTCTGTATTGTGATGTATTTTTTATATCTGACACGGCCAATGTGCCGCCAGGCTTCAGCACCCTCACCATTTCCGTGATCGCCCGTTCCCTCTCTTTTCTGCCTGAAATGTTGTGTACGACAAAATGCGAAATGACAAGGTCAAACGATTTATCAGGAAACGGCATGGCTTGCGCGAGTCCGTCATACAAATCAATTTCCAGCGCTCCTTCTGCCCGTCTGTTCTTTTCAAATGCGTCTCTTCCGTTTCCGCCCAGATCCCAGCTTGACCATTTGTCAATCGCTGAGACGTCAGCGCCTTTTTGAGCCGCGGCGATGGCTAGCAGCCCCCGTCCCGTCCCAATATCAAGCACTTTCATGTCCGGCTTTAACCCGGAAAGCGCAAGAATGCGATGGCGGTGTGAAAGTTTAATGGCCGTTGAATACAAGAGCATCCAAAGACCGAGCACTAAAAACAAGGCACCCGTCAGCCAGCCCCAGAAAAGAGGAATCATGCCGTATAATGTGCCTGCGGCATAAAGGAGCGCAAGAAAGATAAATCCAAACGCTCCATAAGGCGCATCAATTCCGTATCTTGTTGTCATAACACTCACCCCTTTCAATATTTATCCAAATGGCATACCATATTATTCTAGCAAAAGCCGAAAGGAGATACGACCATATGAAACGCGGCATTACTTTTGACATCCCAAATGAAATCGGACGGTTTGCGGCAGATATATTACAACCGTTCCCCATCTCTTCCTATACATGGTTTATCGGTGATGGAGAGGCGTATACTGAATTCAATGAAGACACCGATACAGACCTGTTTCCGCAAAATCAGCGCATCATTCAGGGCCAAGAACTCCGTCAGCGTCTGGAAGGAGACCCTTATTATATGATTTTTGCTGAATTGAAAGCTTTCCCGAGCAGGATGGTAACGGAAATCAATACGTATGAGGAATATTTGGATAGTTCCTGTGAACTTGTGCTTCTCATTGCAGATTGCTCGTATGTAACGTTATATTGCAAAGATCCGGACATGCTCGAAGCCCTTTTTCAGCAGGCTGTACAATGCGGGTTTCACCGCGTTGACTATGTTACAGATGAGAATGACGCGAGAACGGGATTGTCTGTCTGATGAAGGTGCGTTCTTTTTATGAAGCGCCTGATAGGGCTTAGGATTCAAAATATTGACAAATTCATGTGTTTTCAACAAAAAAACAACCCCTCATGTATACTGAGTGTGTAACTTACATATGAAAGGGGTATGGCAATGAAAATCAGTTTGAAGAAAAAAGCAGGTTTTTGGAAGAAGACGGCGGTTTCATCTCTTATTTTCACCCTGTTTTTTGCCCTGATGATGAGCGGTACGGTTTTTGCGGCCGGGCTGAATAAGGATCAGAAGCGCCGGGCGGAACAGCTGACCAGCATCTTTGAAAACGGAAAGACGGAAATCCAATACGGATATGTTGAAGCATTGGATGACGGAAGAGGTTACACCTGCGGGCGGGCCGGCTTTACGACGGCTACCGGAGATGCGCTGGAAGTAGTCGAAGTATACACGAAAGCGGTGCCGAATAACAAATTGAAAAAGTATTTGCCTGAATTGCGCCGTCTTGCGAAGGACGAAAGCGATGACATCAGCAATCTGAAAGGATTCGCTTCTGCCTGGCGCTCACTTGGCAATGATAAAGCCTTCCGCGCTGCTCAGGATAAGGTAAATGACAGCTTGTATTATCAGCCGGCGATGAAACGTTCAGAAAATGCCGGACTGAAAACGGCCTTGGCCAAAGCGGTGATGTACGATACGGTGATTCAGCATGGCGACGGCGATGATCCAGACTCCTTTTATGCCCTGATTAAACGCACGAACAAAAAAATGGGCGGGTCACCGAAAGACGGAACGGACGAGAAGAAATGGCTCAATAAATTCTTGGATGTGCGCTATGACGATCTGATGAATCCATCAGATGAGGACACCCAGGATGAATGGAGAGAATCGGTTGCCCGAGTCGACGTTTTCCGCGATATTGTCAAAGAGAAGAACTACAATTTAAACGGGCCGATTCATGTCCGGTCAAGCGAATACGGAAATTTCACTATTCAATAAATAAAAAAACCCCGCCATATGGCGGGGTTTTACTATTAACCGATGGAGCCTTCCATTTCGAACTTGATCAAACGGTTCATTTCAACTGCGTATTCCATCGGAAGTTCTTTTGTGAACGGCTCGATGAAGCCCATAACGATCATTTCTGTTGCTTCTTCTTCAGAAATACCGCGGCTCATCAAGTAGAAAAGCTGTTCTTCAGAAACTTTTGATACTTTCGCTTCGTGCTCCAATGAAATGTTGTCGTTCAGGATTTCATTGTAAGGGATTGTATCAGAAGTTGATTTGTTATCCATAATGAGCGTATCACACTCGATGTTTGAACGGGCGCCGTCCGCTTTCCGTCCGAAGTGGACGATACCGCGGTATGTTACTTTTCCGCCCTGTTTCGAAATCGATTTTGATACGATTGTGGATGACGTATTCGGTGCAAGGTGAATCATTTTCGCACCTGCGTCCTGATGCTGTCCTTTGCCCGCAAGAGCGATAGAGAGCGTCATGCCGCGCGCGCCTTCACCTTTCAGAATGACAGCCGGATATTTCATTGTCAATTTAGAACCGATGTTTCCGTCAACCCATTCCATCGTCGCGTTTTCTTCACAAACCGTACGTTTCGTTACTAAGTTGTAAACGTTGTTCGCCCAGTTTTGAATTGTTGTATAACGGCAGTAGCCGCCTTTTTTGACGATGATTTCAACAACCGCGCTGTGAAGCGAGTTTGTTGTGTACACAGGAGCCGTACAGCCCTCTACGTAATGAACGCTTGCTTCTTCGTCAACGATGATCAGCGTACGTTCGAACTGACCCATGTTTTCAGAGTTGATGCGGAAGTAAGCTTGAAGCGGTGTTTCAACCTTCACGCCTTTAGGCACGTAGATGAAAGATCCGCCGGACCAAACAGCTGAGTTCAGCGCCGCAAACTTGTTATCAGTCGGCGGAATGACTTTCGCCCAGTGCTCGCGGAAAATGTCTTCATTTTCTTTCAGCGCGCTGTCTGTGTCTTTGAAAACAATGCCTTGCGCTTCAAGATCTTCTTTCATGTTGTGGTACACAACCTCAGATTCGTACTGTGCAGAAACACCGGCAAGGTATTTTTGCTCAGCTTCAGGAATACCGAGTTTGTCGAATGTCTGTTTAATTTCCTCAGGCACTTCATCCCAAGAACGCTCTGAACGCTCAGACGGTTTTACGTAGTACGTAATTTCGTCAAAGTTTAAAGAGTTTAAATCCCCGCCCCACTGCGGCATCGGCATGTTGTAGAAATGCTCAAGAGATTTCAGGCGGAAATCAAGCATCCATTGAGGCTCTTCTTTCATGCGTGAAATTTCTTCTACGATTTCTTTTGTCAATCCGCGCTCTGAACGGAAAATGGAAACGTCCTTATCGTGAAAACCGTACTTGTATTCACCAATTTCAGGCATTTTTTTAGCCATCCATTTTCACTCCAATCTTTTAATTGCCGCCTTTTTCGCCAGCGACTCCTTTTTCAAGTGCTTTCCATGAAAGGGTGGCACATTTAATCCGGGCCGGGAATTTCGAAACGCCTTGAAGAGCTTCAATATCCCCGAGATCTATCGAGTCGTCATACTCTTTCCCTTGCATCATGTCTGAGAAAACCTTAGACATGGAAAGGGCGGTATCAATATCTTTTCCTTTAATCGCCTGCGTCATCATGGAAGCTGAAGCCATGGAGATGGAGCAGCCTTCCCCTTCAAACTTCGCTTCCTGAACGGTATCGCCGTCAAGCTTCATTGTCAGTCTGATCCGGTCGCCGCAAGTCGGGTTGTTCATATCGACGACGATGCTGTCATCCAAAACCCCTTTGTTGCGCGGATTTTTGTAATGATCCATGATCACTTGTCTGTATAATGTATCTAAATTTGCATTAAAAGACATTTGTAAAGTACTCCTTTGTCTTTTGGAGGGCTTCCGCGAGCTTATCGATCTCTTCCTCTGTATTATACAGATAAAAACTCGCTCTCGCAGTAGCAGATACATCCAGCCATTTCATGAGCGGCTGGGCGCAGTGATGGCCGGCTCTGACCGCAATGCCCTCAGCATCGAGGACAGTCGCGACATCATGAGGGTGAACCTCATCAAGATTAAATGTCACAAGTCCCGCCCGCTCTTTCGGACCGTATACCGTCACGCCGTCTAGCTGCTCGAAACGGTCAAGCGCATAGGCTGCAAGCTTATGCTCATGCCGGGAAATCTCGTCGAGTCCGATCTCTTCAAGAAAATCAATCGCGGCTCCCAATCCGATCGCGCCTGCGATAATCGGCGTGCCTGCTTCAAATTTCCACGGAAGCTCTTTCCAAGTTGATTCATAAAGCCCTACAAAGTCGATCATTTCGCCGCCAAATTCGGCCGGCTCCATATTCTCAAGCAGTTCTTTCTTGCCGTACAGCACGCCGATTCCCGTCGGGCCGCACATTTTATGGGAAGAAAGCGCGAAGAAGTCGCAATCCAGGTCCTGAACGTCAATTTTCATGTGCGGTGTGCTCTGCGCCCCGTCCACCACGATGACAGCGCCATTGTCATGAGCGATTTTGGCGATCTCTTTAATCGGGTTAATCGTGCCGAGCACGTTTGACACATGAGCGACTGCCACGATCTTCGTATGGCTTGTGACAGTCTGCCGGACGTCGTCCAGCGAAAGCGTGCCGTCTTCCTGCATCGGGATATATTTTAAAGTCGCGCCGGTAGCTTTTACTGCCTGCTGCCACGGAATGATATTCGCATGATGCTCCATTTGGGTGATGACCACTTCATCACCGGGTTTTAAGCTGGCGCGGGCATAGCTCAGCGCCACCATATTCAGTGAAGTTGTCGTGCCTTTTGTGAAAATGACCTCAGCCATTGACTTCGCATTGATAAACTTACGGACTTTTTCACGCGCACCTTCATAGCCGTCTGTCGCTCTCGTGCCAAGAGTATGAACGCCTCTGTGGACATTGGAATTGTATTTGCTGTAATACTGATCCACTGCTTCAATGACAGCACGCGGCTTCTGGGAAGTCGCCGCGCTGTCAAGGTACACGAGGTCATGTCCGTTCACTTGCTGATGAAGGATCGGGAACTGTTCACGAATATCGGTGATATTCATTATTTTACTTTCCTTTCGATGACGGAGACGAGCTGTTTCTTAACTCCTTCAATCGGAAGCTCTTTTACCACCGGAGCAAGGAATCCGTAAATGACTAAGCGCTCCGCTTCTTCTTTCGGAATTCCGCGGCTCATTAAGTAGTAAAGCTGGATCGGGTCCACACGGCCGACAGATGCCGCATGTCCTGCAGTTACATCGTCTTCATCAATTAAGAGAATCGGGTTTGCATCTCCGCGTGCTTTTTCACTCAGCATCAGGACGCGGGATTCCTGTTCAGCGTTTGCTTTAGACGCGCCGTGCTCGATTTTGCCGATTCCGTTAAAGATGGAAGATGCGGCATCTTTCATGACTCCGTGCTTCAGGATATAGCCTTCAGAAGCCTTACCGAAGTGGATGATCTGCGTCGTAAAGTTTTCCGTCTGTTCTCCTCTTCCGACAACTACGGTTTTCGTATCGCCGTATGTGCCGTCTCCGTAAAGGTTTGTCGTATTTTCAGAAATCGTGTCGCCGTCGTTCATCAGTCCGAGCGCCCACTCGATTTTGCTGTCGCGTCCGCGCGCGGCTCCGCGGCGGTTGACGTATGTTGTGACACCTGCTGACAGGTTGTCAACGGCGCCGTACGTCACGCTGGCATTATCACCTGTGACCACTTCACTGATAATGTTGAATACCGCTTCTTTCGGATTCACCGTGCTGATGTAGTTCTCAACGTAAGTGACGGAGCTGTGGTCTTCAGCGACGATCAGCACGTGGTTGAACAATGCCGTGTCATTGCTTTCATGAACGTAAACGGCCTGAACAGGCGTCTCCACCTGAACGTTTTTAGGAACATAAAGGAATGCCCCGCCGTTCATTAATGCCGCATGAAGCGCAGTCAGTTTATGTTCGTCGACCTTTACGCCGTCTTTCATGAAGTATTTCTCAACGAGGTCGCTGTGCTCACGGGCAGCCGTTAAGATGTCCGTGAAAATGACGCCTTTGTCTTTCAGTTCTTTGGAAAGAGAAAGGAAAGCAGGCGTTTGATCACGCTGCACATATAACGTTTTGTCTTCGTTTTCGATATCGATCAGCGCTTTTGCTTCATCAGCTAAATCTTCTAAAGAAGCAAGCGGCGCGTTTTCTACTGTATGCTTGTTGAACTTTGTAAAGTTCCAATTTGTGATTTTTGTTTTATCAGGCTTAGGCAGCGGCAGATCTTCAGCTTTTTCAAGAGCCTGTAAGCGCAGGTTTTTCAGCCAGGCAGGTTCTTGATGCTTTTCGGAAAAGCCTTTGACATATTCCTGATCTACGGATAGTTTCGTTTCCAATGTCATGATTATCCCCCTAACGCTTACGCTTCTTGGCCTACAGTTTCGTCTTCAATGCCTAGTTCTTGTTTAATCCAGTCATAACCTTCCGCTTCAAGGCGCTGTGCAAGCTCCGCGCCGCCGGATTTCACTACGCGTCCCTGCATCATAACGTGAACGACATCAGGCGTGATGTAGTTCAGAAGGCGCTGATAGTGAGTGATCATTAAGCAGCCGAAGTTTTCGCTGCGCATTTTGTTGATTCCTTTAGAAACGACTTTAAGCGCATCGATATCAAGACCTGAATCGATCTCGTCAAGAATGGCGATTTTCGGCTCGATCATCATAAGCTGAAGGATTTCGTTGCGTTTTTTCTCCCCGCCTGAGAAACCTTCGTTCAGGTAACGCTGCGCCATTTCAGGGTCCATTTCAAGGAACTCCATGTTTTCGTCCATTTTGCGGATGAATTTCATAAGTGAAATTTCATCGCCTTCTTCACGGCGTGCGTTAATCGCAGAGCGAAGGAAATCGGCATTTGTCACACCGCTGATTTCGCTTGGATACTGCATCGCAAGGAAAAGACCCGCCTGAGCGCGCTCGTCCACTTCCATTTCCAGTACATCTTTGCCGTCAAGCGTGATGCTGCCTTTTGTAACTTCGTATTTCGGGTGTCCCATAATCGCTGCTGAGAGCGTGGATTTACCGGTACCGTTCGGCCCCATGACAGCGTGGAATTCGCCGCCTTTTATTTCAAGGTTTACACCTTTTAAGATCTCTTTTCCTTCGATTTCAACGTGAAGATCCTTGATCGTTAATGTTGAAGCAGCCATATCTATACCTCCAAAATATATAATCATTATTCTCAATTTATTCTCATTCTAATTTTATAACAAATGAAAAGTAAATACAACTTTTTATATTACCCGGAACATTCCTAAAGTTTATCAAAGATCAAGGCGTAATTAAAGCTGTTTGAAACAGAAAAAGGGCGGAAATCCACCCTTTTTCACTGACCGATTTTCTCATTAAGCTGCGCTGCGAGGAACTTGCTTTTTTGATATTCAAGCTCCCTCTGCCGTTCGACTTCCATCCTTTTTGAAAGACGCCGTCCGTATTCCTCGTAGCCGATGCCGTGTGACTTCTGCATCGCTTTTTCCATTTCAGGCGTATAGTCAAGGTCCAGTCTCTCGTGGCTGGTGCAGATAATGAATCAATCCCTTCATATATTTGTTTCTATTGTAACAATGATCCGCTGCTCCGGCCAAAGAGTGTGTGCCCCTGAATCCTTTCGAATGTGCCGGAAACCGGCGCTCGCTTTATCTGAAAAACGGTATTCACACGATTGCTCATTCTAATGCGTCGTATGTCCGAATTCCTGAATGCACTGCTGCACGAGGGTCACTCCCTGACTGAGAGCCGCGCCGCCCCCGAATGCCGCCGCGACGCTGATGACCTCAAGGATGTTTTCTTCTGTGGCCCCTTGGTCAAGGCAGCCCTTCGTATGATAAATCATGCAAAATTCATCTTGAGCGCTGATGCTGATGCCCAGAGCGACTAATTGTTTCTCTTTTTCAGTTAATGAATCCGCTGAGAAACACTGCTCAGTAAATTCATTAAACTTCCGCCCCATCATCGGCATTTTTTGCTCGAATATGCCTAAACCTTCTTTATATTGTTTCAATGCGTCATGCACGCTTTTTCCGTTATCCTGGTATTGAGCCACTGCCATTCCCTCCAATCGTTAACCTTCCTTTTTATTATGGACAGTTCTCCGATTAATACCCGAAAAAAACCCCGGATGGATCATCCGGGGTTTTTCGCTTTATTCAGATACGGGAAGCACGGCTCCGTCGTATTTTTTCTCAATAAAGTCTTTGATTTTCTTAGAGTGAAGCACTTCCATAAGCGCTTTGATTTTCTCTGATTTTTCGTCACCTTTGCGTACGGCGATGATGTTTGCGTACGGGTTGTTTTTCGTTGATTCCACTTGAATCGCATCTTTTAACGGATTCAGTTTGTTTTGAATCGCATAGTTGACGTTAATGAAGACTGCATCGCCTTCTTCTTCATTATATGCTTTCGCCGTTAATTCAGGGGCGATTTTTTTGAATGTCAGGTTTTTCGGGTTTTTCGTAATGTTTTTCGTCGTCGCTTCAATCGTTTTTACCTTCGGATCAAGTGTGATCAGTCCGGCTTTTTCAAGCATCGCCAGCATACGGCCTTGTTCAGCGACATTGTTAGTCATGATGATGGTCGCGCCTTTAGGCAGGTCTTTCAGTGATTTGTATTTTTTCGTGTAAACTCCGAATGGCTCAAGGTGAACGGCTCCGGCATTCACGAGTTTGTAATCTTTATTTTCTTTCATTTCCTGTTCAAGGTAAGGAACGTGCTGGAAGTAGTTCGCATCCACTTCATTATCAGCTAACGCTTTGTTGTACATTTTGTAATCGTTCAGCACTTTTACTTTTAATGTGTAGCCTTTTTCCTTCAAGAGCGGTTCCGCTTCTTTTAAGATTTCAGCATGCGGTGTTTTTGTCGCGGCGACGACGATTTCCTTTTTATTCGAGCCGTTTGATCCGCAGGCGGCTAAAACTCCCGCGAACACAAGCAGCAGCGCACTTAATACAATCTTTTTCAATGTAAATCCTCCCTTATCTTTTGTCTATTATATTTGTAATTACATCACCGATAATCTGAATGATAAAGACGATGATGAGTATAAATACTGTCGCTACAAACGTTACATCCGTATTATTGGACTGGTAGCCTTCTACATATGCAAGGTTTCCGAGTCCGCCTGAACCGATAGCGCCGGCAATGGCGGTAGATCCGATCAGGGCGATGGCCGTAACGGTGATGCCTGAAATTAACGCAGGCATTGATTCAGGAATCAGCACTTTGAAGATAATCGTCGATGTCTTTGCTCCCATTGATCTGGCAGCTTCGATGACTCCTTTATCGACTTCCCGGAGCGCAATTTCCGCAAGACGGGCGTAAAACGGCGCGGAGCCGATAATCAGCGCCGGCAATGCGGCGTTCGGTCCTAAAATCGACCCGACCAAAATCTTAGTAAAGCCGAGAAGCAGAATAATTAAAATAAGAAACGGAATAGACCTGAAAATATTAACGACCGCCGCAATCACGGTGTTAATGATTTTATTTTCCCATAAGCTTCCCTTGCCCGTTAAAAAGAGCAGAAGACCGAGAATCGCTCCGATGATAAATGAAAAAACTAAAGCGATGACCGTCATATAAAGGGTCTCGTATGTGGCCGTCCACAGCTCGGTTATATCAACGTTCGGGAACCATTTTTCAAACATTTGTGATCACCTCTGCTTCTACCTGTTTGTCTTTGATGAACCGGATCACGTTTTCTACTTCTTTTTCCTGACCGTCAATATGAATGAATAATGAACCGTAGGCTCCGTCCTTCGTCTGTGAAATTTTCCCCTGCAGAATATTGACGTCCACATCAAAGTTTCGGATCATTTCCGTAATGAGGGGCTGCTCGGCGGCCTGCCCGACAAATGAAAGCTGAATCGTTTTCCCTGTCGCTGTTTCCTGCAGAAAATGCTGGATGGTTTCTTTCGTCTCTTCCGGTTCTGTCACCTGCTGAACGAAACGCTTGGTCATCGGTTCGCGCGGGTTTCTGAAAACTTGGAGTACTTCGCCTTCTTCAACGACTTTCCCGTTTTCCATGACGGCGACTCTGTTGCAGATTTTTCGGATGACGTGCATTTCATGGGTAATGAGCACGATCGTCAGACCGAGTCTGTCATTTATATCGGATAAAAGATCCAAAATTGAATCGGTCGTCTGCGGATCGAGCGCTGATGTCGCTTCATCGCACAGAAGGACTTTCGGATTATTGGCGAGCGCCCGGGCGATGCCGACACGCTGCTTTTGACCGCCGCTCAGCTGCGACGGATAAGATTTTTCTTTCCCCTCTAATCCGACCAGTTTAATCAATTCATCAGCGCGGCGGACCCGTTCGCTTTTTTTCACGCCGGCGATTTCCAGCGGGAACATAATGTTCTCCCGGACGGTGCGCGACCACAGAAGGTTAAAATGCTGGAAGATCATGCTGATTTCCTGGCGCGCTTTTCTCAGCCCGCGGCTGCTTACTTTATTTAATTCCGTCCCCGCGACTTCCACGGTTCCCGACGTCGGCTTTTCAAGGCCGTTCAGGAGACGGATTAAGGAACTTTTACCAGCTCCGCTATATCCTATAATTCCAAATATTTCGCCCTTTTTGATATCAAGAGTGACATCTTGGACAGCATTGACATCCCCATGCTTCGCTTTGTAAATTTTTGAAACATTTTGAAGATGGATCAAAGCAATCACCCGCCTTACACTATTCTAAGAAATCTTCCGGGTTTCTCCGCAAAAGAAAAGCCTTTCTGCAAAAATGAGCAGAAAGGCTTATTGAAAAAGGCCTTTCTCTCATCTTTCAAAGCAGACCGCTTCGAGTGAATTGGCACCATTTCAACATTGTTGATGGTTGCCGGGCTTCATAGGGCACTTCCCTCCACCTCTCTTGATAAGAGAAAACATATCGTATTTTCGTCCGGAAATTCTTACTGTAGAATAGCACGGCGAATGATAAAAAGTCAATAAAATAAATATTGGAAGCTATTGTCACATAGTAGATTGGCAGTTACGGCCGTTTACTGATCGCCTGAAAAAATCCGTTTGTCAGCCAGAGGATGGCCTCCAGCTTCAGCAGGGCTCTGAATGATCCTTTCACTTTGAGTTTTCCGCTTTGGATAAGCTTTTGCAAAGAGACATCACCATGCAGGAGATGGATGATTTCCGTCTGGTTTCCGTAAAAGGTCAAATTAGATTTTTCCTTTGAAGCCGACGTTTTTCTCATTTCTCCCTGTCCGTTAATTGAGACCGTTAAGGCTTCTGTTTCTCCTTGGAATGTAATCAGCAGCGTTGAGGCGTTTAATAGCGGTTTCAAAAACAGATGCTGTCCGTCATTCTCTGAAACTTCTATTTTCTCCACTCGTATAACCTCCCGTTTTAATGGCCATACATACACTTTCTCTTTTTAACGGACAGAACCCTTTATAAACCGCACGACATTTTCCTGTAAATATTGTCACATCGGGAACGTTTGCGATGTTTTTTGTTTAATCAGCTCATATAAATAGGAAACGGAGCGGAAGGCGTATCCTTTCTCAACAAGCTCTCCGCCTTTAAACAGCAAAAAGCACGGAACGCTTTCAATCTGATAGGCTTTGGCGAATGCGGGGGAATAATTCACGTTGTTTTTATAGAAGGCGGCGCCGGGCAGCATTTCTTCGACGACAGTAAGCATTTTGGACGCCAGCTGGCATGTGCCGCAAAACGGGGTGTACAAATACAGGAGATAAACGTCATCCTGAATCGATTCGAGTTCATTTTCTTGGAGTTCTTTCATGATTACCACCTCAGGTCGTTCTTTTTCAAAAATACAGTGTCAGCATCAAATCCGGCTCTGATCAGCACAGATGCGAGATGATGGCCCGGGCACGACTCGACTTGCCTGTATGTTCTGTCTATATAAATATGGCGCGCTTCGGGAAGCTCCCGTTTCAGCTGTTTTCTTAGTTTATCTCCCGAGTCATCTGCGTCCGTTAAAATATAGACGTCTCTGTCAAACAGGCGGTCCGCCAAATCTTCCAGTTCGGTTTGGCCGATTGTCCCGTTTGTACAGACGATTTCCGCGGGTTCGATGAGCACTTCCCTGACTTTGATTTTATCAGATTTTCCTTCTACGATAATGACCTTTTCATCTCCGTTGTACATAAGCGCGTCACCTGCCGATTGTTTTAGCGTCAGATTGAAAAAGAAGGCAGTGAAATTCACCGCCAACTGTTAACACCAGCCATTCTCATAATCGCAATCGACATATTTCGGATCGCTGCCGTTTATGACATCGGCTGTTTTATAAAATTTTTGATTTTCAAATGAAAAGCCCTGTTTGAGCTCGTACTGGTCCATGCCTGTCATCTCGCCGATGGCTTCATTTTCATGAAACAAGGAAAACCGGCCGTTTTGAAAGCGGCCCGTGACGTTCTCCGTCACATCGACCTTTTGTTTATCAAAAGCCATTTTAGACACCTCCCGTTACAGATAGAGTGTCCAAATGGCCCCTTTGCTATCCGATCAGTCTTCCTGTGTCATTTCGTCATATTGCTCAGAAGTCATGAGGTTTTCGATTTCTTCAGCATCAGCCGGTTCCACGACGATCATCCACGCTTTTTCATACGGAGACTCGTTTACGAATTCCGGACTGTCATCAAGGTCTTCGTTCACTTCCGTCACCGTTCCGTTAATCGGTGCGTACAGTTCGGATACGGTTTTGACGGATTCCACGCTGCCGAATGGCTCGTCCGCTTTAATTTCGGCGCCGACTTCCGGAAGCTCGACAAATACGATGTCGCCAAGTTCAGCTTGCGCGAAATGTGTAATCCCGATACGGGCTTTTCCGTCCTCAACTTTGACCCATTCGTGCTCTTTGGAATAACGCATATCTTTCGGTGTGCTCATCTAAATCCCTCCATTTTTTTCTTATAATAAGAAGATACCATAATTCTTTGAACCTGGCATTACATCCAATATTTTTCGAATTGGTCTTCTTTAAAGCCGACAGTGACTTTTTCGCCGTCTGTCGTAATCGGGCGTTTCAGGAGCATACCGTCTGATGCCAGGAGTTCAAGCTGTTCATCCTCTGACATATGATACAGTTTTTCCTTTAAGTTCAGCTCGCGGTATTTCATTCCGCTCGTGTTGAAAAACTTTTTGAGCTCAAGACCGCTCTTTTCATAGAGGTCTTTAATTTCTTCTTTCGACGGAGTTTCCTCCGCGATATGTATTTCGTTTATTTCCTTACCACGGTTTTCCAGCCATTTTTTCGCATTACGGCACGTTCCGCATTTAGGGTACCAGTAAAAATTTATCGACATCTTCTTCACCCCTTGTAAATGATCGTCGTTATTTTAACACAATCACTTGTAAAAACCTATAACGTTGCTTCATGAAAAAGCGCCCCTGATGAAGGAGCGCTTTCAGCATGTGATCAGACTGTATATTTTTCTTCACGGAAGACGGCTGCTGCCGCTTCACGTTTTTTCTGAATGAGGTTTTTCGGCGTCAGGCGCGTCAGTTTGCGCAGCACGGAAAGCATCATGCGGAGGGAATCTCCTTCCTCCATGGCGATCAGTGATTCTTTGGCGTGCGCTTCAATGTTCTGAAGGGCTTCCTGGGCAAAGATTTCCGTATATAACAGCTTCTGCGCGGCTTTTTCGGCACCGTCCGCCGCAATTGCTTTTTCCGTTCTGAGGACGGCAGATTCCAAAGCATACAGCGCGCTGACAATATCGGCAATGTTCACCATGATTTCCTGCTCGCCTTCAATCTCTTTGCCGTATTTCTGCGCCGCGAGGCCCGCTGTCAAGAGGGCGATTTTTTTCGCCTGTCTGACAATGTATTTTTCCTGTTCAAGAGGTTCTGAGCCCGGCTCTTCAGGCATCAGCATCATGAGTTCATCTTGGAGCGCTTTTGCTTTTTCAAAGAGCGGCAGCTGACCTTTTACGGCTTTTTTCAGAAACGTGCTCGTTACGATCAGGCGGTTGATTTCATTTGTGCCTTCAAAAATCCTGTTGATTCTTGAGTCGCGATAGGCGCGCTCCACTTCATATTCCTGCATAAACCCGTAACCGCCGTGAATTTGAACGCCTTCGTCGGCAATGTAATCAAGCGTTTCAGAACCGCACATTTTGTTGAGCGAGCATTCAATCGCGTACTCGGCGATGGACTTCGCGACTTCGCGTCCGTCTTTTTGCTCCTCTTCCGTCAGTCTGCTCATATTATCTTCGAATAAGCCTACTGTTCTGTATACAGAGCTCTCCATGGCGTAAAGCCGGGCTGACATCGTCGCAAGCTTTTCCTGAGTGAGCGTGAAGCTTGAGATCGGCGTTTTAAATTGCCGGCGCTGGTTTGCATAAGCGGCAGACAGCTCAATCACCCGTTTTGAAGCGCCGATTGTGCCGACGGCAAGCTTGTAGCGCCCGATATTCAGAATATTAAAGGCGATGACATGGCCTTTTCCGATTTCGCCGAGAAGATTTTCTTTCGGGACTTCCGCCTGATCTAAAATCAGCGTTCTTGTCGATGAACCCTTAATCCCCATTTTTTTCTCTTCCGGTCCCGTTGATACGCCCGGATAGTTCTTTTCTACGATAAATGCGGAAAATTTATCTCCGTCCACTTTAGCGTAGACGACAAAGACATCTGCAAAGGCGGAGTTTGTAATCCATTGCTTTTCCCCGTTAAGAATATAGTGTGTGCCCGCTTCATTCAAAACAGCCGTCGTTTTCGCGCCGAGGGCATCTGAACCTGAACCGGGCTCAGTTAAGGCGTATGCCGCGATTCTTTGTCCTGAAGCCAAGTCCGGCAAATAGGTTTTTTTCTGTTCTTCCGTTCCGAAGAACACGATCGGCAATGAGCCGATACCGACGTGAGCGCCGTAAGATAGCGAAAAGCTGCCGGCACGTGAAAACTTTTCCGTAATGAAGGCTGAACTGATTTTATCCAGGCCGATTCCGCCATACTCTTCAGGCACGTCTGCTCCGAGGAGGCCGAGATCCCCGGCTTTTTTCAGCAGTCTGACCGAATGCTCAAACTGATGGTTTTCAATTTCATCTATATAAGGAAGCACATCGTTTACGACATAGTCTTCTGTCGTTTTGCCGATCATTTTATGTTCGTCTGTAAAGTCCTCCGGAGTGAATATTTGATCATATCCCGTCTCTTCAATCAGAAAGCTGCCGCCTTTTTTGACGTTGACCGTTTCCTGTTTCATGTTCGTTTCCCCCTTTGTTTAAATGAGTTCAAATACGCCGGCAGCGCCCATGCCGCCTCCGATGCACATCGTCACCACGCCGAATTGCTCGTTTCTCCGTTTCATTTCATGAATGAGTGACAGGGTCAGCTTCGTCCCCGTGCATCCGAGCGGATGTCCGAGCGCGATGGCGCCTCCGTTGACGTTCACCTTTTCTTCATCTATCCCGAGCGACCTGATGACTTGAATGGCCTGTGAAGCAAAGGCCTCATTCAATTCAAAAAGCCCGATATCCTGTAATTCGAGTCCGGCAAGCTTGAGCGCCCGCGGAATGGCTTCAATCGGACCGATCCCCATTACCTCAGGGGGAACGCCGCCTACGGCAAAGGAACGGAATTTGACTAGCGGCGCCAATCCGAGCGACGAAGCTTTTTCGCGATCCATCAGCATGACAGCCGCCGCGCCGTCACTTGTTTGTGAAGAGTTCCCGGCCGTCACGGTTCCCGTTTTAGAAAAAGCCGGGCGGAGCTTCGCCAAGACGTCAGCCGATGTGCCGGGGCGCACGCCTTCATCCTGAGAAAACGTAAATTGTTTTTTCCGCGGCTTATGGTCATCCCCGACTTCTGTCAGCGATACTTCAACCGGCACGATTTCGTCATTGAATTTCCCTTCCTTAAGGGCTTTTGCGGCATTCTGATGGCTGCGGACTGCAAATGCATCCTGATCTTCTCTGGATACCCCGTACGTTTCGGCGACTTGCTCCGCTGTGTGCCCCATGCTCATGTAATACTCAGGCGCATGCTCCGCCAAAGCGATATTCGGCCGTGTCACATGCCCCATCATCGGAACTTGCGACATGGATTCCGCACCGCCCGCAATGACGGTGTCACCCGCGCCGATCATAATTTTTTCCGCACCGTAAGCGATGGACTGGAGTCCGGAAGAGCAGTAGCGGTTCACCGTAATGGCCGGCACCGTATGAGGAAGCCCCGCCAGCGCACCGATATTCCGCGCCATATTTAATCCTTGTTCGGCTTCAGGTGTTGCACATCCGATAATTAAGTCATCGATATTTCCTTCATAGCCGCCTGCCCGTTTCAGCGTTTCTTTTACACAAAGCGCGCCTAAATCATCAGGACGAACGGCTGCAAGCGATCCTTTTTTCGCTTTACCGACCGGGGTTCTCGCACCGGCCACAATGACTGCTTCTCTCATAAACACCCTCCTAGTTCCGTAAAGGTTTGCCTTTGACGAGCATATGCTGCATTCTCGCTTGAGATTTCGCCTCGCCAGCGAGGCTTAAAAAGGCTTCTCTTTCAATCTCGAGTAAATATTCTTCTGAAACCTCCGTGCCGAACGGGACTCTTCCGCCGGCAATGACATGGGCCAGCTTCTTCGCAATCTTCATATCGTGATCGGATAAATAACCCGACCGTCTCATTTGGTCTGCTCCGAGCAGTAATGCCGCACAGCCGGTTTCTCCGGTGACTTTCACTTTTTTGCGGGCAGGCGGACGGTATCCGCTGTCATATAAGGAAGCAGCCAGCTGTTTCGCATCGTGCAGCAGGTGATCCTGATTCATGCTGATACGGTCTGCCGCGGACAAAATCTTCATGTCACGGGCTTCGTGTGCCGAACCGGACACCTTGGCAAGCGCGATTGTTTCGAAGGTTTTAATCGCTGCGTCCATGAGTTCACTTCCGCCGTCCAAATAATTCATGTACAGCTCTTTGTTTCCTCCGCCGCCCGGAATAAGGCCGACGCCGGTTTCAACGAGACCCATATACGATTCGCTCGCCGCCTGAACGCGTGCCGCCGGGAGACAGACTTCCGTGCCGCCGCCGAGTGTCATCCCGAATGGCGCCGCTACAACGGGTTTAGCGCTGTATTTGATGTTCAGCATCGTCTGCTGAAAACGGCGGATGACAAAATCGACTTCCATGAAGTTATCATCCTGGGCTTCCATTAAAATCATCGCAAGGTTTGCTCCCGCGCAGAAATGTCTGCCTTGGTTACCGATGACAAGACCTTTATAATTCCGCTCCGTTTCCTCAAGCGCATTGTCAATCATCTGAATAATGTCTAAGCCGATCGCGTTGCTTTTCGTATGAAATTCCAGCAGCGCGACATCATCGCCGAGATCAATCAGACTTGCGCCGCTGTTTTTAGTGATAACGCCTTTTGTTTCTTTTAACGTCTGCAGGCTGATCCGTTTCGGATTTTCTTTCACAGCCCTGTATTGGCCGTCTGAATAATAAAATTGTGTTCCGTTTTCCTTCATATAAAATGTTTCATGGCCCTGATCAAGCATCTCTTTCACCCAGCCGGGGAGTGCTGCGCCTTCTTCTTCGAGCCGCTCCGCTGATTTTCTGACGCCGATGGCATCCCACATCTCAAACGGTCCGAGCTCCCATCCGAAGCCCCATTTCATGGCGTCATCAATTGCTTTGATATCATCAGCGATCTCACCTAAAAGCCGGGCTGAGTATAAGAGTGTTTGCGATGTGATATTCCAAAGCAGGCGTCCGGCGCGGTCATCGGAATATACAAGCGCTTTCATTTTGCCTTTGGCACCCTTTGCCTGTTTGGCGGCTTCTAAAGCGGGCGTCTTCATTTTCGAGCGCTCACCGTATGTCATGGTCAGCGGATCGAGTTCATATATTGTTTTACCTTCTTTTTTGTAAAATCCTTGGCCTGATTTGCTGCCCAGCCAATTGTTTTTCAGCATGTCATTCATAAATTCAGGAAGCTTAAACATGTCTTTTTCAGCGCCGTCGGCTTTATCATACACATTTTTTGCCACATGAGCGAAAGTATCAAGCCCCACAACGTCAAGGGTTCTGAAGGTCGCGCTTTTCGGTCTGCCGATCAAAGGCCCGGTCACCGTGTCCACCTCGCCGATGCGGCAGCCGGAAGAAAGCATTTCTCTTACCGTGACCAGCAGGCCGTACGTACCGATGCGGTTGGCGATAAAGTTAGGCGTGTCTTTTGCGATGACGACACCTTTCCCAAGCGTGTTTTCTGCAAATGAAGTCATAAACTCCAGCACGTCAGGATCTGTTTCCTGAATCGGAATGATTTCCAGAAGCTTCAAGTAGCGGGCCGGATTAAAGAAATGGGTTCCTAAGAAATGAGCTTTAAAATCGGCAGATCGGCCTTCCGCCATTTTTGTGACGGAGATACCGGACGTATTGCTCGACACGATGCTTCCCGGTTTCCGGTATTCATCAACGAGTGAGAAAATCTGTTTTTTTACGTCAAGATTTTCGACGACGACTTCAATAATCCAATCAGCATCCTTCAATTGAGCTGCGTCATCTTCCAAATTCCCCGCCGTTATATAGTCGAGATTGGCAGCCGAAGTCAGCGGCGCCGGTTTTTGCTTCAGCAGCTTTTGCATGGCCGATCGGCTCAGTCTGCTGCGGACCTCCGGGCTTTCTAATGTCAGCCCTTTTTTCATCTCATCCTTTGTCAGCTCGTTTGGCACAATATCAAGCAGCAGGACGGGAATTCCGATGTTAGCCAAGTGCGCGGCAATTCCGGATCCCATGACGCCTGATCCGAGAACGGCTGCTTTCTTTATAAACTTGTGCATGAGTCATCCCCCTTGAACTTTGAATGAATAGTCATTCATTTTTTCGGCAAAAAAAATGAAACCCTTTTCTTCTTTCATCTTAAAAGATTTTCAGGATGACTTCAATAGCAAATATGGAATTTTTTTAAATTTTTCGGCTTCCGCATGTTCCATGGCGCGGGCGGGAAACTTAAACCCGGAGGTGAAGGGAATGGTGCGAGGGAGAAAAGATCCGTCTTCTGCCGCAGTGAGCGCGGCCAGCATGAAAGGAAATGCGGGACCGAAGCAAAAATACGGCGGCGGCAAACGGACGAGCCAAAATCAGCAATATAAAAAAGACAACATGGAATAACATACTGCGGCTGCTTTTTGGAGCAGCCGTTATTTTTTGAAGATCCCTTTCAGCACAAACGCCGCATTTGCCGGGCGCTCGGCAATTCTTCTCATCAAGTACCCGTACCAATCGGTTCCGTACGGGACATACACCCTCATCCTGTATCCTTCTTCGGCAAGCTCCTTCTGGCGCTCCGTTCTGATGCCGTACAGCATTTGGAATTCAAACTGCTCCCGTGGAATCTGATGCTCGCTGATGAGTGTTTTCGTATAAGAAATGATGTCATCATCATGTGTTGCCACCGCCGTTTCATGGCCGCTCAAAAGCTGCAGCTTAATCAGCTGCTGAAAATGAAGATCGGTTGCTTTTTTATCAGGGAACGCAACGGCCGCCGGTTCTTTATAAGCGCCTTTTACAAGCCTGAGCCGCGGCTTATATGGCATCAGACCGCTGATGTCTTCAGCTGCGCGGTACAAATAAGCCTGAATGACGGTGCCGAGCATCGGAAAATCCGGCTTGCACCGCTTATACAGCTCAAGCGTACGGCCGCATCTTGAATAGTCCTCCATATCAATCGTTACAGGCACGCCGCGTTCTTTTGCCTCCGTCAATATGTCTCTGACATGCTGTTCCGCGAGTTCCTCGGAAATATCCAGACCGATGGATGTTAATTTCAGCGACAGCTCACAATCCAGTTGATTCTCGGCAATCGCCCTGATTGCTTTTTTACATTCTTCCGCCGTCCTTTTCGCATCCTTCTCTGAACCCGCATATTCACCTAGATAATCAATCGAAGCCGACAGCCCTTTTTGGTTCAGCCGCTTTACCGTTTTCACAGCTTCCGTGAGCGTTTCCCCTGCAACGAACCTTCCCGCACCGAAGCGGATTCCGTAAGCCTGGGCGAATTTTGTAAGCATTTTATTTTTCGACAAAAATAAACATATGCTCCGCAGCAAGGATGAACTCCCTCCTTTTTCTTTTATTCGTGTATGAATTTCCGGTCGCAGAGAAAGCTAAAACACAAAAGCCATGCAGATTGCCAAGATATCAGTTCATATATCCATACAGACTCTGATGTCAAAGCAATGTATTATATTATCAAGATATTCAAACGGTTTTAATGAGTCACAAAAAGGATCAATAAAAATCACTACTCCTTCAATTGAGTTTCCGAGCTATAATTCCGCTTCTTCGTTACATTTCGCCCAAAAAAACTTTTAATTTATATTTCTTTATCCCCTTATAATTTGAAAATATTCCTTAAAAGATAATTGATTTATAATTTACAATGGCTTATATTTAAAATTGATAATTCAGTTTATTGAACGTATCTATTAAGAAGGAAAAGCAGAATTTCAAAATGATAATTCTGCTGAATTTATCTTTGCCTCACAAACATACCTCCAAAGCATTATTATTTCTTTCTAATAGCTTTACGATCCTTCATCTTAAAGATGGCTTCTCTTCCCTAACGGAATTTAAAGAAGGGACCTGTCTGAGTTATCCATTCACCTTATTTTGAAGAATCACTAAGCTCGAAACATATGAAAAGAGGGAACCTTCAAGTGGATTCAACAGGAAAATCTAAACGTACACTTTTATTAATTGGACTTATTATAGCTATGTTTTTTTCTGCTCTGGACGGGACAATCGTAGGAACGGTTATGCCTAAGATTGTAGGAGATCTCGGCGGCCTGAGCATGATGACTTGGCTGACTACGGCCTACCTATTAACATCTACCTCCATCGTTCCGATCGCTGGAAAACTTGCAGATCTATTAGGGCGCCGGGCAGTATATGTGGCCGGGCTGATTATATTCATGATTGGCTCTTCACTGTGCGGCCTGGCTGATAACATGAAAGAATTAATTGTGTTTCGAGGTTTACAAGGTCTTGGCGGAGGCATTATGATGCCGATGGCTATGATTGTCATTGGAGATTTATTCACAGGCAAACAGCGTGCCAGATTTCAAGGCGTATTTGGCGGTATTTACGCTCTTGCTTCTGTAATCGGTCCGCAAATTGGGGGATGGATTGTAGATTCTTTCAGCTGGCATTGGGTATTTTTTATCAATTTACCCGTGGGAATGGTAGCTGTGTTCTTTATTGCGATGGGATTGCAGGCCAGAAAATACACGGGTCCGATTCATTTTGATTTCATCGGGATGTTTACAATGATTACGGGTGTAGTCTGTTTGCTGCTTACACTCAGTTTCGGCGGAAAAGAATTTGACTGGTTATCATGGCAGACATTTTGTCTGTTAGCTTTGGCCACTATAAGTATTATTAGTTTTGTATTTGCAGAAAAAAAAGCTGCAGAACCAATTCTGCCTATACATCTTCTAAAAAGCAGAACTTTTATCTTCCTAAATTTAATAGGGTTCTTTATGAGTATTGGGATGTTTGCAGCAATCACCTTCGTCCCTTTCTTCATGCAAGGAATAATCGGCATGAGTGCATCAGAGTCCGGGACAATCATGATGCCGATGATGGTCGCAATGATTATCTCCAGTATTATAGGCGGGCAGCTGGTCTTTAAAATCGGCATTAAAGCGCAGATTATCACGGGGATGGCAATCATATCCTTTGCCTATTTTTTATTATCCACATTAGAAGCTGACACCAGCAAATTAACTGCAACTACTTATGTAGCTATCATCGGCTTCGGTATGGGCCTTGTTATGCCCATTATTACTCTGGCACTTCAAGAGAGTTTCTCTAAAGAAACGCTCGGCGTGGTTACTTCGTCAAGCCAATTTTTCCGCTCTATCGGAGGTACGTTTGGAATTACGATTCTGGGAGCAGTGATGAATGCCAAGTCAGGAAATATATTAACCGATAAATTAGTTCCTTTTTTAGACAATTTCCCAAAACAAGAAAACGCATTGGCAGCTCATCTCAAAGACTTGATCAGCAGCAATCCTCAAGTCCTGCTACAGAGGCTATTCAGTTCTGATTCATTCGAACAATTTCCGCATTCTATAGCAAAGCACATCATACCGATAATGAAGACAGCGTTAATGGACTCTCTTCGCAGTGTATTTTTCGCAGGGCTTATACTATTAATTGCCGGAGTATTTTCTGCTTTTCTTTTACCAAAAATAAAAATAACTGAAAGAAAAGCCGGCACTGATCTAGACAATAAACCGGCAGCTGAAGTCCAATCCTAGTGCCGCTGCTGACTTTCGCATATATCGAACTGTTAACATTAACAGACATTATCCGAAGGTTTTTTCTTCTGATAGTGTCTTTTTTTATTGTAAATATTGATGTCTCTCCTGCAAATCGTGGTTATTTTAATTTATCTGTATGAAATCCCGGTCGCAGAGAAAGCTAAAAAGAACAGAATTGAAGGAGGCGTTTATATGAACAACCAAGAGCAGCACGGAAACTTGCCGCCTGCCGTCATCTCAACGAAAGACCATTTGTATCTTGAGGACATGCTGAACTGGAATCTGCTTGCCATGAAAAAAGCGCATTTTATGGCGGAACACTGCCAGAATCAGACGTTAAAACAAGAGCTTGATCAGATCGGCCGGATGCATGAGAAGCATTATCAGCACATATTGGGCCGCTTGAACCCCGATCAAGGCGGACAGACAACAACAGGCTACATGCAATAGGAGGACAATACATGGAACAGCAAAATCAAAAAATCACGAATCCGCAAACGCCCGTGCCCAATACGGCGCAAATGAATGACAGAGACTTGGTCAATGAGCTGCTGACGACGGAAAAATACATCACGGCTTCATATTGCACAGCCCTGCACGAGTTCAGCCACGAGTCTCTTTATCAAGATATTCAGGCGATTTTCGATGAGTCACAAAAAGCGCAAAGAAGATTATACGATGTGATGTTTCAAAATGGCTGGTATTCCATTGAAGCAGCCGATACCCAAAAGCTTCAGCAATCGTATCAGAAGTTCCGGCAGACCATTCAGCAGCAGTCTCCCTACCAGCAGTAAAACGAAGAAGGATTTGATGTTTTCGCCAAGCATCAATCCTTTTTTATTTTTGCACAAAAAGATTGACTTATCATTAATCCTTATTTATATTTAACTAATGTTAATTATTTTCTCGAGGAACAAGATGAGGAGGAGTTATGAAAAACGCGGATCAATATGTGTCTGACATCCAGAAATCTCTTCAGACGCTGCTGCAAAACATACAGCCTGAAATGGTGGAAAGCATGGCAAAACACGAGGTGACGCCTGCCCAATTATTTGTTTTAGCCAGCCTGAAAAAACACGGGAGCTGCAAAGTTTCCGAAATTGCGGAACGCATGGAGGTAAAGCCGAGCGCGGTTACGCTGATGGCCGACCGCCTCGAACAAAAAGGACTTATCGTCCGCAAACATAACCAGCAGGACAGACGCGTCATCGACATCAGCCTCACCAAAAAAGGCGAAACAAAATTCGAAGATGTTGTGGAAGGACGGAAAGCGATACTGGCGCGAAACCTGTCCGTTCTGACTGACGACGAACTGATTCAGTCCGTGAACATCATCCGCAAAGTAGCGGAAGCCGCCGAGAAATACGCGGCTGATCAAAAAGAAAACGAATAGAAAGAGGAGCTGCCGAAACATGAGCATTGAAAAGAAAGATCCAAAACGCACATTATTAATAACAGGCTTAATCATCGCCATGTTTTTCTCAGCCCTTGACGGCACCATCGTAGGAACGGCGATTCCTAAAATCGTGGGTGACCTCGGGGGATTAAGCATGATGACGTGGCTGACCACGGCATATCTTTTAACTTCGACGACGATCGTTCCGATTGCGGGGAAACTTGCAGATTTATTGGGGCGCCGCGTCGTCTATGTGTCAGGTTTATTGATTTTTATGGGAGCTTCCGCCCTGTGCGGAATGGCCAGCAACATGACGGAATTGATCATTTTCCGCGGACTTCAGGGAATCGGCGGCGGTGTCATGATGCCGATGGCCATGATCGTCATCGGGGATTTGTTCACAGGGAAACAGCGTGCTAAGTTCCAAGGGCTTTTCGGAGCGATTTACGGCCTTGCTTCCGTTATCGGCCCGCAAATCGGGGGCTGGATTGTTGACTCTTTAAATTGGAAATGGGTTTTCTATATCAACCTGCCAGTCGGAATCTTAGCCGTGATCTTTATCGCAAGAGGACTTCAAGGCAGAAAACAGACTGGGCCGATTAACTTTGACATCGCCGGCATTTTCACAATGATTGTCGGAATCGTCAGCCTCCTTCTCGCGCTCAGCTTCGGAGGAAAGGATTACGCATGGGGCTCTTGGCAGATTCTCGGTCTCTTTGCGCTTGCGCTTGCCGGGATTGTCGGATTCATTTTCGCTGAAATCAAAGCAAAAGAGCCGATTCTGCCGATGTACCTGTTTAAAAACAGAACGTTTACCGTACTGAATCTGATCGGGTTTTTCATGAGTATCGGCATGTTCGGCGCCGTTACGTTCGTTCCTTTCTTTATGCAGGGAATTATCGGAGTCAGCGCCACCGCGTCCGGCACGATTATGACGCCGATGATGGTATCTATGATTATCACAAGTATTATCGGAGGCCAGCTGGTTTATAAGATCGGTATTAAACCGCAAATCATGATCGGCATGCTGATCATGGCCGTCGGCTTCTTCTTATTAACGACCTTACAGCTGGATACAAGCAAGCTCGCGGCTACGTGCTATATGGCCGTGATCGGTCTGGGAATGGGGCTCGTCATGCCGCTTCTCACACTCGCTCTGCAAGAAACGTTTTCAAAAGAAGAGCTGGGCGTTGTGACTTCATCAAGCCAATTTTTCCGGATGATCGGGGGAACGTTCGGCATTACGGTGCTCGGCGCTGTCATGAATGCCAGATCAGGAAGCCTTTTAACCGACAGACTGGTGCCTTACTTAGACTCACTCCCGAAACAGGCAAGTGCCTTTGCCGCCCAGTTTAAAGGTATGATTGACAAGAATCCTGAAGGGCTGCTTCAATCCTTGTTCAGTCAGGAATCGATTAAGCAGATTCCGGCCGCATTTTCTTCCCATATCGTGCCGGTTTTGAAAACGTCACTGATGGATTCGCTTCACAGCGTGTTTTTCACAGGCCTGGCCTTTATCGCTGCCGGATTGATCCTCACGCTGTTTGTTAAATCAATTAAGCTGACAAACAAAAAGACAGGCAAACAAGAAGAAAAGGCGAAAGCCGTTTAACAAAGAAAAATCCCGCGGATGCCGCGGGATTTTTTTATATCATCTGGGCCTCTCCGTTTCCAAATGACCAGTCTTCCGCCTCATTGGAAATCGGGGGGTGAAAATTATTTAATAAACCTTAAACATTTCATCGTTATCTTTATAGTACGACATAATAAAGTCACGAAAATTTCTTACCGAAGAAGACAACAGCCTATGTCTCATCCAAGATAAGCCGACTGGATATGAAGCAGAGTGATCAGTCACTTTTATAAAATTCAGCCCCAATGTTCTGCAAACTGAAATAGGAAGCAACGCAACACCTCGATCCAGCTTTATAATCTCGACAAGTAAATGAGAATCCGCCTCAAATGCAATATTTGGGGTGAAACCGGCTTTTTCACAAAGCGAGGCTGTAAAACCGCTATACTCCTCATTATTAGCAAGGGTAATAAATGGTTCATCGGCGACAAGACGTAAAGAAATTTCGGTTTTACCCGTAAATCGGTGGTTTGAGGGCAAAGCCAGAACAATATCTTCATTTACCAGCACACAACTCTCTATTTCTTCATCTTGAATCGGATGACCTGTTATTCCTAAATCAATGTCCCCTTTCTTTAAACTTGTTATGATCCCGCTTTTAACTCCGATGGCTTGGAGAATTTTTGATTGAGGGGAGCGGTTGATATATTCACTCATCAGTCCTGCAAGGAATCTTGGATTAGAAATAGATATTCTTATGGTGTCAGACATTTGATGTTCCTCCAATTGAATCTCCGTTTGTGCATTTTCAATCTCAGTAAAAATCCTGTTTACATGTTTTAAAAGAATCTTCCCTGATGAACTCAGCTTAATATTTCTGCCTTTTCTCTCAAACAAAGCTGTTCCCAGTTCATTCTCAAGTCTTTTTATAGTGAGACTTAAAGAAGGCTGGGCAATCTTTAATTGTTCTGCTGCTTTAGAAATATGCTCAGTATAGGCAACTGTCTGAAAGTATTTTAGCTGCAGCAATTCCATCTGTCTGCATCCTCCTCATTTATTTCAATAAATATATATATAACTTATTATGTATTAGATTAAATGTAAATGCGGATGTAAGATAATAGCATAGTTAAAGAAAAGGAAAGGGTGTCATGCAATGAAAATTGATGTGAAAGATATAGCAAAAAATTTAAATACGCCACTAACGGCTCCTGCTTATCCTATCCCAAATTATAAATTTGTTAACCGTGAATATTTAAATATTATTTACCGAACGGATGAAAAAGCTTTACGTGCGACAGTGCCAGAACCTCTTGAAATTACTGAACCTTTTGTGAAATTCGAAGTGATGCGGATGCCCGATGTTTCCGGACTTGGTGCCTATACAGAGGCGGGACAAGTCATCCCTGTCAGCTTTAATGGTGAAGAAGGAGATTATGTACACTCTATGTATGTAGACAATTTCCCGGCTATTGCAAGCGGACGGGAACTTACTGCATATCCAAAGAAATTGGGCGCCCCTAAGCTGTATATAGACTCTGATACTCTCGTTGGCACATTAGATTATGGCAGTCTTCGTGTGGCAGCTGCGACTATGGGATATAAACATTTCGAAATGGACAAGGAAAAAGCGAAAAGGGAAATTTGCCGACCTAATTTTATGGTTAAGATTGCTACTGATTACAATGGTGATTTAAGGGTTTGCGATTTGGTGCGGACGCAAATAACGAATATAGAAGTTAAAGGTGCCTGGTCTGGACCGGCGCGGCTTCAATTATTTGAACATGCTCTGGCGCCTCTTGCAGATTTGCCTGTATTAGAAGTCGTTTCAGCATCTCATATTATTACGGATTTAACCTTAAATGCAGCACAGCCGGTTTATAACTACTTAGAGGAAAAATAAGGAGACGTTTACAATGAGAATTGCAATTTTAGGAGCAGGTTCTTTAGGAACCATAGTTGGAGCATATCTGTCTGCTGGCGGAATGGATGTCGAATTGATTGATTCATACAAAGAACATGTAGATACTTTAAATCAAATAGGTGCTAAAGTAGTTGGTACAACGGCATTTCAGGCAAAGGTAAAAGCCATTACCCCTGAAAACAAGTCAGGCAAGTATGATTTCATATTACTTCTGACGAAACAATTATATAATGACTCCATTCTTAAAGAGTTACTGCCTTTTTTAAAGGATGACAGTGTAGTATGTTCCTTGCAAAACGGTATACCTGAACAGAAAGTTGCTTCGATCGTTGGTGATGAACGTGTTATTGCGGGTTCTGTTGAATTTGGTGCTACGTTTATTGAACCAGGCGTATCCAGACTTACAACTGAGTATACTCAATTTAAAGAGTACGCTTTTCAAATTGGAGAATTAAATGGTGAAACAACAGAAAGAATCCAGCGTATTAAATCGGTTTTAGACCTTATCGGCGGAACACATATTTCCGATAATTTAGTTGGAACGAAGTGGTCAAAATTACTTATCAATAATGCGTTCAGTGGTTTATCGGCAGCATTAAACGGAGAATACGGAGACATTCTTGACCATGAAATCGGCATTGTCAGCGCAGTTCATATCGCAGATGAGACGATTAAGGTTGGACACGCCAATGGTGTCAAATTTGCGAAAATGGGCGGCCTTGATTTAGAATCTTTGGAATTAAGAAGTGAAAATGAGATTCCTGAACGTATTCAAACATTTAGGGCAGCCATGGAACCATCCAGGCTTTTAAGAGCAAGTATGCTTCAGGATCTTGAGAAAAAACGTAAAACTGAAATTGATTATATTAATGGAGTTATTCCCAAAATGGCAGAAGGTACTGGAATTTCAACACCTTTTCATGATTTGGTTGTAGCACAAGTCAAATGTGCCGAGGAATCTCAAACAGTGCCCAATTTTGATACAAATATAAAAGCCTATGAAGAGTTATTACGTATCCGAAAGGAAATGTGATATATAGGAAAGAGAGAAAGGGATTGCTGCGGCAGTCCTTTTTTCTTGGTTCAGCAAGTAAACAAATGGGTGTGTTAGTTACATAAAAGTTCTTCGTTATGAATTGAACGGCGCCTTTATTGATTCCTTTTCAGCAAAAAAAGCTTCCGGCACCTCTCTTTGATGCCGAAAGCTTTTTATTGTTTTTTTCTGTGAGCTTCATTGAGCTGTTTAATGTGCTGTATCGCAGCTTTGATGCCCTCTTTGGCGTCCGGGTAGGATTGATTCCAATGTTTGACGAGCGGAGGCATGCTTTTTGCGATATGTGTATACAAAATCCACTGCCTGACTTCTTCCTTTACATCCGGGTTTGTTTCGCCAAGCAATAGTTCCGTGTATTTCTCAAGCAGGCCGTCCAGCTGCTGCTGCAGTTTCTCTTCCATACCGTTTCCTTCCCTTTTTCATGATTATGACAATCGGGCGGTGAGGGCCGCTTCCTGCACGATACATCTGCCGCGTCCGTGCGGAATGCAAAGCGGCGTGCCGAACAGCGGATCTTGCGTTACCTGGCAGTTCATCGCAAAGACCTGCTGTACAAGCTCGCAAGTGATGACTTCTTCGGGACGGCCCTCTGCGTAAATCTGTTTATCCTTAATGGCGACCAGATAATGGGCATAACGGCATGCCAGATTGAGGTCGTGCAGCACCATGACGATTGTGCGTTTTTCTTTTTCATTTAATTCAAACAGCAAATCAAGAATTTCAATTTGATGCGTCATGTCGAGATAAGTTGTCGGCTCGTCAAGCAGAATGATATCCGTATCCTGAGCGAGTGTCATCGCAATCCATGCACGCTGGCGCTGTCCGCCTGACAAGGAATCCACAGGACGGTCGGCCATTTCCTCAAGCTTCGTCGCTTTTAGCGCTTTTGTGACTGCGTCTTCGTCCTCTTTGGACCATTGCTTCAGCCAGCTTTGATAAGGGTATCTTCCCTGCTTCACAAGCTGATGCACCGTCAGGCCTTCGGGAGCTGACGGACTCTGCGGCAAAATAGCGAGCTCTCTTGCCACTTCCTTCGTCGGAAGCTTAGCGATCGCTTTTCCTTCTAAAAGAACAGAACCGCCCCTCGGTTTCATCAGCCGGGCCAATGAACGTAAAAGCGTCGATTTTCCGCAGCCGTTGCTTCCGATCAATACAGTGATTTCGCCTTTTGGAATCGCGACATCCAATTCGTCAATGATAACAGTCTCTCCGTACCCTAAGCTCAGCGTCTCTGTAGAAATTGCACTCATACCGCTAACCGCTCCTTTTTTGAGTTTCCCAACACTATGTATATAAACAAATTGCCTAAACATTCAACGTGAGATCATGATTATATTGTAACAGAAATTAATGACTCTGAATATCATTATCAATTAGTTTTGGGCAAAAAAGCAGCGGGAGGCGGTTATTTTTTTATTTCCGTCATTTCTCCGTCGTTCTTTTTCAGTTTCAGATAAAAATGGTCATAGCGGCTGTCTAAATTAAAAGCCGAGAGCACCTGCCGGACGACCTCGCTTTCCTGCATCCGGCCGTTTACGGCAAGTTCTCCGAGGATCATCTTCATTTCATCAAGCGCTTCCTCGCCCTCTCTGTGAACCCCTGAGAGCTTGTCCCGGATGTCCGCCTTTTCATGACCGCTTTTTCTTTCATACAAACCTTCATAGCGGTTATGCTCTCCGGCTCCGTAGCTGACGCGAAGGGAAAAGCTGCTGTAAGGAACCGGCTTTGCGGATGACACGGGTGTGCTGTCTTGTTCCGCTTCCCGTTTTTCTTCATTCAATCGGCAGCCGGCAATCAGCATCAGCGTAAGACATAAAACGCCCGCCGTTCTGATCCATTTCATGCGATTCACTCCCATTCCATTCCGATCGTTTTTAGGTATTTCCAAGGGAGACGGCTGTCATTCACGGAACAAAAAAGAACCGGAGCGGTAACAGCTCCGGCCGGTTCATCTCCAGATTATCATTCAGTCAGCTCTAAAAATTCCTGCACATCCTGTACGGCAAGGCGGACCGCGTCTTCCCAAAACGACCGTTCCGTGAGATCCGCTCCAAGGTGCTTCATCGCCAAATCCTCAACGGTCATCGAAGCCGTGTCACACAAAAGCGCGATATATTTTTCTTCAAAATCCGCTTTTTCCCGAAGAGCTCTTGCGTATATTCCAAGCGAAAATAAATAACCGAACGTGTACGGAAAATTGTAGAACGGCACTCCCGTAATATGAAAATGCAGTTTTGACGCCCAGAAATGAGGATGGTATTCCCCTAATGAATCGCAAAATGCTTCTTTCTGCGCCGCTTCCATCAATTCATTCAATTTATCAGCCGGAACGACGCCCTGCTTCCGCTCTTCATAAAAACGCGTTTCAAATAAAAATCTCGCATGAATATTCATAAACATGGCTACGCTTCTTTGAATTTTATCTTCAAGCAAGAACAGCTTTTCATCCTTTGTCTCCGCTTGTTTCAAAGCGGCGTCGGCGACGATCATTTCCGCAAAGGTCGAGGCTGTTTCAGCCACATTCATGGCGTAGGCTCTGTTCAGCTGCCGCACTTGAAGCATGGCCTCCTGATGGAACGCGTGACCGAGCTCATGCGCCAGCGTCGATACATTCGAAGCGCTTCCGGAAAACGTCATAAAAATCCGGGATTCTCCGCTGTCGGGAAAGCTGGTGCAGAAACCGCCGACCCGTTTGCCGCTGCGGTCTTCCGCTTCTATCCACCGATCGCGGAACGCTTTTTCCGTGAATGCGGACAGCTTTTTGCCAAACGTCGAAAATTGGCTGACGATCAGATTAGCCGCTTCATCATATGTGTATTCTTTCGGAGCTTCGCCGATCGGCGCGTCCACATCATACCAGTTCAGCCGCTCAAGCCCTAAAAGAGACGCCTTTCGATTCAGGTATTCGGCAAAAGGCTTTTTATGATCGGTAATGACCTGCCACATGACATCCAGCGTTTCTTTTTTCATCCGATTGATCGCAAGCGGCTCTTCCAAAGCGCTTTTCCAGCCCCGCGCTTTATAGATTTCCGTTCGGAAGCCGGCCAGATGGTTCAGCGTGCTGCTGAAAAGCTCCTCTTCTCCTTTCCAGGCTTCATTAAGCTCTTTGAACACTTGACGTCTGATGCGGCGATCCGGGTGCGCCATCATATTTTCCGCTTGGCCGACCGACAGCTCTTTATTCTCAAACGGAATCTTCATTCTGCCGACAGCCGCATTATACAGGTCGCCCCATGCGTGGTAGCCGTCAACGGCCAGGCCTTCAATCAGCCTTTCTTCTGAAGCGCTGAGCTTCTCTCTGACACGGTCTCTTCTCTCATTTAAGACATATGTGAGATCCTGAAGTTCCGGTTTTTGCAGCAGCTCCTCCCAGACCCGCTCGTCAATCCGGGCAAGTGTATCGTCAAGGGTCACCAGAGCGGATTTAAAATCACTGCTCAGCTGATTAATCCGCGCCCTCCATTCATTCGCTTTCTGATCATGAGTGTTCTGAGCCTGAAGACAGCCGACGAACGCTCCCGCCTGCCTGATCATGATCGCTGACCGTTCAAACCTATCAATCAGATTGATCAGCTCCCGGCTTTCATCCGCGTGCGTCGGAACTGTAAATGCTTCAACCGCATGTTGAAAAGCGCTTAGATGCTTTTTGAGCTCTTGTATGTATTGCTGAAACTCTTCCGACCGGCTCCCGCCCTCAAAAATGGAGTTTAAATCCCATGTTTCCTTCAATCCCTCTAATACCATCTTTTCTTTACCCCTTTCTACCCGAAGCTGACTCTATTATAAAACAATTCTGACATATTTCCGAACGATTTCTCCTTCTTTCCGCGAGATGTTATACACTATGAGATAAGAACAAACGGGGAGGATTATAAGATGAACAGAAAAGTTGCCATTGTAACCGGCGCGACGAGCGGATTCGGGATGCTGACAGCGCTGAAGCTCACCCGGTCTTATCACGTCATCGCAACAGCCAGACAGCCGGAGAAAGCTGTAATACTGAAAGAGGCCGCTGCTCAAGCGGGTGCATCCGAACATATTACGGTCGTTTCTTTAGATGTGACAAATAAGCAGTCGGTGTCTGACTTCGGGAACACCATCAGCGGTTTCGGACCGATTGACTTGCTTGTCAATAACGCCGGCACTGCGTACGGGGGGTTTATTGAAGATGTGCTGATGGAACATTACAGACAGCAGTATGAAACAAATGTATTCGGTCTGATTCATGTCACGAAAACCGTGCTGCCTTATATGCGAAAACATGGCGGGGCGAAAATCTTCAATATCAGCAGTATCAGCGGACTGACCGGTTTCCCGGCTCTATCTCCGTATGTCTCTTCCAAGTTCGCGGTTGAAGGGTTTACAGAGTGTCTGCGCCTTGAGCTTCTGCCTTTAGGAATTGATGCCGCTTTAATAGAACCGGGCTCCTATAAAACGTCTATTTGGGAGACGTCTCTCTCCAGCCATATTACGGCGCCCGGCAAAGACACGCCTTATTATCGCTTTTATCAGCCCCTTGAAGCTTACTTCAAAGCCAACGCATCCAAAAGCGGCAATCCTGATGACGTAGCGGAGCTGATTTATCAATTGGCACAAAGGAAACGGCTGAAGAAACTGCGGTATCCCATCGGCAGGGGCGTTAAGCTGACATTGGCTTTCCGCTCACTCTTTCCGTGGTCCGCTTGGGAATCGATTATAAAGAAAAAGCTGTTCACTTAAACTAAATTATAATAATTATAATTTAGTATTGATTTTTATTTGATACGTGATATAATTAAATTAACAGATCACAGGGAGGACGATGAATATGAATACACAAAACGCGAAAAAAACTGAAACTCTTGTTGAGAAATCAATGAACACACAATTATCAAACTGGTTTATCCTTTACTCTAAGCTGCACCGCTTCCATTGGTATGTAAAAGGCCCTCACTTCTTTACGCTTCATGAAAAATTTGAAGAACTGTATAACGAAGCGGCGGAAACGGCGGATGCCATCGCAGAGCGTCTTCTGGCCATCGGCGGACAGCCTGCGGCGACTTTGCACACTTACCTTGAACAAGCTTCCATTACGGATGAAGGTCAGGAAAAAACGGCTTCTGAAATGGTGGAATCACTGGTTCAAGACTATAAACAAATCAGCCGCGAATCAAAATTTGTCATCGGCATCGCCGAGGAACAAAATGACCCGTCAACTGCCGACCTGTTTGTCGGATTAGTTGAAGAAGCGGACAAGCATGTGTGGATGCTGTCAGCCTACTTGGGAGAATGACGAAAAAAGCTGAACCTCAGTTGAAGGTTCAGCTTTTTTTATGCGTTCAGCTTGCGCTTTCAGTTTGTTTCGTTAATGTGACGTTCAGCGTCTTTTTGCTTCCGCTTCTGAGCACTTGAACAGTCGTTTTATCGCCGATTTTCAGCTGGTTATATAAGATCTGTCTGATATCGGCGCTGCTGTCGACATCTTTGCCGTTCAATTGTACAATGACGTCATTTGATTTGATGCCCGCTTTCGCAGCCGGTGAGCCGGATTGCACTTCTTTTACATAAACACCCTTAGACAGCTGGTCGCCGAACAGTCCGAGCGTGTTTTCCTGATAGGTTTCCGGCACTTGCGCCATGTCAATCATCTGCACACCTAAAAATGGGCGCTCCACTTTTCCTTTTGCAAGCAGCTGGTCGACTATCGGTTCTACATCATTGCTCGGAATGGCAAAGCCGAGTGACTCCACGCCGTTTTCACTGACTTTCATGCTGTTGATCCCGATAACCTGGCCGCTTGAGTTGATTAACGGGCCGCCGCTGTTTCCGGGGTTAATGGCCGCATCCGTCTGAATCACGTTCATTTCCACCGTGCCTTGGGATGTATCGGCGTCCACCGTTCTGTTCAGCCCGCTGATGACACCTTGTGTAACGGTGCCGGAAAACTGCTGGCCGAGCGGGTTGCCGATGGCAATCACTTTATCGGCAATGCGGAGCTTGGAGGAATCCCCGAAGCTAGCGGCTTTTTTGACATTGGACGAGCTGATTTCCAATACAGCCAAGTCACTGATGGCATCCTTTCCGACAAGCTTTGCCGTTTCGGTTTTCCCATTGTAAAGAGTGACCGACAGTTTGTTCGCCCCTTCTACGACATGATTGTTTGTAATGATGTACGCTTTTTCGCCGTCTTTTTTGAAGATGACGCCTGACCCCGTGCCGCTTTCCGTTTCAGAGCTTGAACCGCCGTCAAGTCCGAACTGGCTGCTTTGCGAAGCTTGGTAGTTGGACACTCCGACAATCGCAGGCTCCAACTCTTCTACCATATCCGCTACGCTTGAGGTATTTTTCAACGGCGTTGACGTAAAATTCGAAGACTGGACTTGTTTCGTATCAGAAACGGCTTCTGTCTTATGCTGCTCACCCGGCAGGTTCGGCACAATGCCAAGCACGAGGCCTCCGCCGATAATGCCGCCTAAAATCGGGCTCAGCCAAGCGGCTCTCCGTTTTTTTTCTTTTTTCACGGCAGCCGTTTTTTCAAATTCCGTACCGGCAGCCGTCTCGTTTTCCGGTTCTTTCGAGACGGTCCCTTCAAGCAGCTCGGGCTCCTGATGGCTGATCTGCTGCTGTTCATTTCTGTTTTGTTCCGTATGTGAAAGATCTGACTGATCGCGGCTTCTGCCGTCATCTCGATGATCGTTCATATTCGCGCACACTCCTTCAGCATGTTTTCATTCTATCGATTACATATTCATCGCATGTACAAGTTCTATTGTCCCAATAATAAGGAGAAAAGCAAAGCTCCAAAACAAAATGTGTTTGAACATGTTATCTTCCCCGCTTTTTTTCTTCCTTTCTTCCCTTATACACATCATAAACAAACATTGTGGGATAAAAATGAAAAGAATATGTGAAATTATGAAAATGCGGCTTGAGTATGTTAAAACTAGTATAATGACGTTGAAAGGATGTGAAATGCCTTGTCATACACCATTTATCTAGTTGAAGATGAGGATAACCTGAATGAACTGCTCACAAAATATTTAGAGAATGAAGGCTGGAACATTACATCTTTCACAAAAGGCGAAGATGCCAGAAAGCAGATGCAGCCGTCTCCCCACTTGTGGATTCTTGACATCATGCTTCCGGATACGGACGGCTATACATTGATAAAAGAAATAAAAGAAAAAGATCCCGATGTGCCGGTCATTTTCATTTCCGCGCGGGATGCCGATATTGACAGAGTCCTCGGGTTAGAGCTTGGAAGCAATGATTATATCGCCAAGCCTTTTTTGCCGAGAGAGCTTATTATACGGGTCCAGAAACTGCTCGAGCTCGTGTATAAAGAACAGCCCGCCGCAAAGAAAACCGGCATCACCGTTTCTTCCTACAATGTGATCGAAGATGCCCGAGAGGTTTATGATGAAACCGGCAGCCTGGTCAATTTGACGTCTAAGGAATTTGATCTGCTGCTTTTATTTCTTCACCATAAAGGACACCCCTTTTCCAGAGAAGATATCCTGCTGAAAATATGGGGCCATGATTATTTCGGCACTGACCGGGTGGTCGATGACCTTGTGCGGAGGCTGAGAAAAAAAATGCCCGGGTTAAAGGTTGAGACCATTTACGGATTCGGCTACAGGATGATGACGTCATGAAAAATAAGCCGCTTGCTTTTCAAATATGGGTGGTCATCTCAGGCATCCTCTTAGCCATTTCGATTCTGCTTCTCGTGCTGTTCTCAAATACGCTGCGTCATTTTTTCACGGATGAAACGTATACGACCATTGAAAATGAACAGCATGTACTGACGGAGTACCGGCTGCCTGGATCGATCGAGCGGGGATATTACAGCGAGGATGCGACCGCTCCGACGACTTTCCGATCCGTTCAGCACGTTCTTCTGCCGGAACGGGAGGAATCGGCCAGTGACAAAGACTTGAACTACTTTTCTTCTTCCTTTATCCATAAGGTGTACAAGCTCGCGGGCCGCCAGCACAGCGTCACGAAACGATACAGCGCGGACATCAGCGGTGAAAAAGTATTTTTCGTCATTAAAAAAGGCCTCACCATTAACGGCCAGGATGCGATGATGCTGTCTTACGCCCTTGATTCTTATCGTGATGATCTGGCATTCACCCTGTTCAAGCAGCTTCTCTTTATCATTGCCGGCGTGATTTTGTTAAGCTGGATTCCGGCGATTTGGCTTGCCAAATATCTCTCGCGCCCGCTCGTTTCCTTAGAGAAGCATGTCAAACGGATTTCCAAACAGGACTGGGATGATCCGGTCATCGTCGACAGAAAAGACGAAATCGGAAAATTAGGCCATACCATTGAAGACATGCGGAGCAAGCTGGTACAAAAGGATGAAACGGAAAGAACGCTCCTGCAAAATATCTCTCATGATTTAAAAACGCCTGTCATGGTGATAAGAGGCTATACTCAATCAATAAAGGACGGGATTTTTCCTAAGGGGGATCTGGAAACCACAATTGATGTCATTGAAGGCGAAGCAGAAAAACTTGAGAAGAAAATTAAGGATTTATTATATTTAACGAAGCTTGATTATTTAATGAAGCAGCGGGTGCACCATGAGACATTTGACATTGTGAAGGTCACGGAAGAAGTCATTGAACGGCTCAAATGGGCCCGGAAGGAATTATTGTGGAGCGTTGATACAGAAGATGCATTAATGATGCCCGGTGATCCGGAACAATGGAGCAAACTTCTTGAAAACATTCTCGAAAATCAAATCCGCTATGCAGAAACGGCGATTCACATTCAGATCAGCCAAAATCAGCAGCAGATTGTCATGACGGTTAAAAATGACGGGCCTCCGATTGAGGATGAGATGCTATCCAGCTTGTACGAGCCTTTTAATAAAGGGAAGAAAGGCGAGTTCGGCATAGGACTCAGCATCGTAAAACGGATTTTAACCCTGCATAAAGCATCAATTTCAATTGAAAATGACCAATCGGGTGTAATCTACCGAATTATCATACCAAAGTAGACTGTAGTGTTTCATTGCAGTCTTTTTTTATGTGAAGGAATAGCCGTTAAAATCTCTGTAGTTTGCTTTCAGCGGTTTTTGGCATTGATGAACCCATTTCTTTTCACAAATTGTCTTTTTCGGATATTTCACCTTTTCGACTTTAATTCCTCTGTTTCGCAAGCGGCTGATCATTTCATCTAATTCTTTCATTTTCAGATTCACCCTTTCGCCAGAACTTTGACCATTCGGTCAGCTCACTTTATAATATAAATAAAACAAAACAAAAAAACAAGTTACAATCAGGTTAAATTTACGGAATATCAATATGACCATATAGTCATACATGAGAAGCACAAGCCAGCCTCCTGGCTCCGAAAGGGTGGAACCATTGAAGGAAAAAGAAAAGCTGATCATTGAAGCAGCAATCAAACTGTTTGCCCGAAAAGGGTACAAATCTACATCGGTTCAGGAAATCGCCGATGAATGCAAAATCTCAAAAGGCGCTTTTTATCTTTACTTTCCTTCCAAAGAAGCACTGCTCCTATCCATGCTGAATTACTACTATGATAAAACGTTTACCCGAATCACGACGATCCAAACGGAGGGTGACAGTCCGAGAGCCGCTTACCAAAAACAGCTTGCGGTATTTTACGAATCGATTCTCGCCCATCAGGATTTTATTACCGTGCAGATGAAAGACGGTTCACTTCCTTATACCGAAGAAGCGGCGCAGTGCGGAAAGAGAATCCGCCGGTCGATCCTGCAGTTTCATATCGACAGTCTTCTTGCTATTTACGGAGAAAAAGCTGAACCATACACAGCCGAGCTTTGTTTTTTAATAGAAGGAATCAGTCAGATGTATCTTGAGTATCTGATTCTGACCGGCCGGTCCGTACAGCCTTCGCTTCTGGCAAATACCGTGATTCACAGAATTGATGACATCGTAAACGGAATGGCGGACAGACATGATGAAGCGTTTATTTCTCTTGATGAGGCAAGCTCACTGTTTGGGCCCCTTCATAACGGGCAGCCCGATCCTTTAAGTCAATCGATCTTGCAGACCCTCCGCACGCGCATCGGCACGATGGACAAGGGGCAAGCATCTGAATTCACCGAGAGCTTGGATATTCTGGAAGCGGAAATGAAGAAAAAGTCACCGAAACCGGCAATCATCAAAGGAATGATTTTGAATTTGAAGGAATCCGATCTGCTGGCTGAAGATGCAGAACAGCTCAGATTTTTACTGAAACAGCAGTTTATTTAGAAGAACGGCCGCAATAACTGCAGCCGTTCTTTCTTTTTATGCTTTCGGGTGCACCATATCTTCCGGACGCACCATTTCATTAAATTGTTCTTCTGTCAGAAGGTTCAGCTGTAATGCCGCTTCTTTCAGTGTCAGGCCTTCTTTGTGGGCAAGCTTGGCGATTTTCGCGGCGTTTTCATAACCGATGTGCGGGTTAAGCGCCGTAACAAGCATTAATGAGTTAGAGAGATTTTCCTGAATCGTCTCTTGGTTCGGCTCAATACCGACAGCGCATTTGTCATGGAAGGAATTCATTCCGTCACTGAGCAGCTGCACGGTCTGCAGGAAGTTATAAATAATAACCGGTTTGAAGACATTCAGCTCGAAGTTTCCTTGGCTGGCCGCAAATCCGATTGTCGCGTCATTTCCCATCACTTGCGCGGCGATCATTGTCAGCGCCTCACTTTGCGTCGGGTTGACTTTGCCCGGCATGATAGAGCTTCCCGGCTCATTTTCAGGAATGACGATTTCGCCGATTCCGCAGCGCGGGCCGCTAGCCAGCCATCTGACATCGTTGGCAATCTTCATCAGGTCGGCAGCCAATGCTTTTAACGCGCCGTGAACGTGAGTGATTTCATCATGGCTTGTGAGCGCGTGGAATTTGTTAGGCGAACTTTTGAATGTCTGCCCCGTTACTTTTGTGATTTCTTCCGCGACGTATTCACCGAACTGCGGATGGGCGTTGATTCCCGTGCCGACTGCCGTGCCTCCGATGGCAAGCGCGCGGATTTTTTCCGTTGACTCAAGAATCATTTCTTTCGAACGGTCAAGCATGTATACCCAGCCGCTGATTTCCTGTCCGAGCGTCAGCGGAGTGGCGTCCTGCAAATGCGTGCGTCCGATTTTCACAATATCCTGATAAGCTTTCGCTTTTTCATCAAGCGTCGCGCGCAGCTGATCAAGCGCCGGAACGAGCTGCTCATATACGGCAAGAACCGCCGCAACGTGCATCGCCGTCGGGAATGTATCATTTGAGCTTTGGCTGCGGTTGACGTCATCATTCGGATGAATCTTCAGCTCGGAATTTTTTTCTTTCAATAAAGCAGTCGCGCGGTTGGCCACCACTTCATTCATGTTCATGTTGCTTTGCGTGCCGCTTCCCGTCTGCCAGACAACGAGCGGAAAGTTATCGTCGTGTTTGCCGTTTAAAACATCGTCACATACAGCGGCAATCGCTTGTGCTTTTTCAGACTCTAAGTTGCCGAGGCGTTCGTTGGCGATCGCTGTGCTTCTTTTCAATATTGCAAACGCCTTCACAACACGCTGAGGCATTTTTTCTGAACCGATTTTGAAGTTCTCCTTGCTGCGCTGTGTCTGAGCGCCCCAAAATTTATCTGCCGGAACTTTAACTTCTCCCATGGTGTCTTTTTCAATTCTGTAGTCCATTTATGTATCCCTCCATAACAGTTGCTTCACCCTGAGTATTATTCGCCAGTAACAGATGAAACCCTTTTTATTTTTCGGCCTTGGCCGTTTTTAATTTCAGCTCAAGATAGACGCGCGAATCCTTAGAATATTTATACTTCGGATTTGTTTTACGGTATTCTTTCGACGTGTAAGCCACTTCGTAATGCGCTTCAAATGATTTGATGAGCTGTTCAATTTCTTCGGCATTCCCTGCCAGTCTGACTTGTGCCACATCTCTCCTCCGCTTTCATAAAAAAACTTGTACCATTAAATACTTTATCATAGTATATCATTTTTTTAACAGGAAAAGATAACCTCAATTAAGGATTGGAAGGCGGGTGACTGTCGATGGCGCAATCGGAATTCAAGGAATACATACACGTTAATCTGGCACTGGTGCTTCCCCACGTAGAGCAGAATGATGACCTGGTTCAAAATAAAAAGATGCTTCCGAACGGGCTTGTTTTTTATTATATGTATCTGAGTGAAATGAACGACGAAGACAAAATAAAAGAAGCGATTGAAACGCTGCTTCGTGAGGAAGACACTCTGACGCTGGATACGGTGACGAAACGTCTTGATAAGATCGACGCCCGTCCCGTCTTTACGTCGAAGGAAGCCGTCATCTCCATTCTGCGGGGAAAATGCGCCGTGTTTATTAACGGACTTGACAGCGTATACATTTTGTCCACGGGAAAAAGAGAAAAAAGAAGCGTGAATGAACCCACATCCGAAAAGGTCGTAAGAGGTCCGAAAATCGCCTTCATAGAAGATTCTGATACAAACATCGCCATGATCAGGCAGCGCACGAACCATCCGAAGCTGAAAACGAAAAAGGTTCCGATCGGAGAAAACAAGTTAAAATACGCCACGGTCATGTACATAGATGATAAGGCGGACCCGTCTGTCGTCAGCGATGTTGTAAAGCGCCTCAGCGAAGTGAAGATGGACGACATCCAGGATTCCGGAACGCTTGAGGAGCTTATTGAGGATAATAAGTATTCGCCCTTTCCGCAAATACAAAATACGGAACGGCCTGATAAAGTGTCTTCCGCCTTGTTCAACGGCCGCGTCGCCATCCTTGTCGACAACTCGCCGTTTGCGCTGGTGGTTCCGGCTTCTTTAGGAATTTTAATGCAGTCTCCCGATGATTATTATGAACGGTGGATTTCCGCCTCGCTCATCCGGGCGCTCAGGTTTACGTCTATTTTTATTACGCTGTTTTTTTCGTCCATTTATATCGCCCTCGTTTCGTTTCACCAAGGGCTGCTGCCGACGTCGCTTGCAGTCACCATCGCGGCGAACAGAGAAAACGTCCCCTTCCCGCCTATCATTGAAGCGATGGTGATGGAAATTACGATCGAGCTGCTGAGGGAAGCGGGCTTGAGGCTTCCCAGCCCGCTCGGCCAGACGATCGGATTGGTGGGCGGAGTCGTCATCGGCCAGGCAGCCGTTGAAGCGAATATTGTCAGCTCCATCATGGTCATCGTGGTCAGCATTGTCGCGCTCGCTTCATTTACGGTGCCGCAGTACGGGATGGGTCTGTCGTTCCGTGTGCTCCGTTTTATTTCGATGTTTACCGCGGCAGCTTTCGGGCTGTACGGCATGATTTTATTTATGCTGGCGATCTACACTCATTTATCGAGACAGCGAAGCTTCGGTTCTCCGTATTTCTCGCCGAATGGATTTTTCAGCTTAAAAAACGCAAACGACTCTATTCTCCGTCTCCCTATTAAAAATCAACCAAAAGAGGCGAAAAACATAAATGAGCCAGAAAACAACTCACAATAAGCTTACAAGCTATCAAGGGACAGCATTGATTGCAAACACGATGCTCGGCGCGGGGCTTCTCACCATGCCGCGGGCGCTGTCATCCAGGGCAAATTCGCCGGACGGCTGGATCGCGTTATGTCTGGAAGGCGTCATCTTTATCTTTTTGATTTATCTCAATACGCTCATTATGAAAAAGCATCAGTACGGATCATTATTTGATTATATGAATGAAGGACTCGGCAAATGGGCGGGAAATATCGTCAATCTGATGATCTGTCTCTATTTTATAGGAGTCGCCAGCTTCGAAGCCCGGGCGATGGCGGAAATGGTCAAGTTCTTTTTATTGGAAAGAACGCCCGTGCCGGTCACGCTGTTTATCTTTATCGCCTGTTCCGTTTATTTAATTATCGGCGGCATGAGCGATATCGGCAGGCTCTTTCCTTTCTATTTAACGATTACGATCATTATTTTGCTGGTGGTGTTTTCCTTCAGCTTTAAAATATTTGATATCGACAACCTGCGGCCGGTGCTCGGACAGGGGTTTTCTCCCGTTATGGCCTCCTTGACCGTCGTTTCTGTTTCCTTTTTGGGGATTGAGATTATGCTGTTTCTCCCCGAGTACCTCAAAAATAAAAAGCACACGTTCGGCATGTCGGCCATGGGCTTTGGCATCCCGATTATTTTATACATTATTACCTACGTGCTCGTCGTCGGCGCCTTAACCACCCAGGATGTCAAAACAATGATCTGGCCTACGATCGCGCTCTTTCAATCATTTGAAATCAAAGGGCTTTTTATTGAAAGGTTCGAGTCCTTTTTGCTTGTTGTCTGGATTATCCAATTTTTCGCCACCTATGTATCATACGGATATTTCGCGACATCAGGCCTTCATAAAATTTTCGGGCTGAAGCAGAAAAAGGGCGTCATCTTCGTCGGGATTGCGACATTCTTGGGGTCATTGATGCCAAAGGATGCGAACAAGCTGATGCTGTTCAGTGATATTCTCGGCTATATCTTCTTGGTTTTCTTTTTGCTGCCTTTACTGATATTTGCAGTCGTCGCTGTGAAAAGGAAGGTGAAAAAAGCGCAATGAAGAAATACATCGTAATCATATTTTGCACATTGCTTTTGGCCGGGTGCTGGGACAGCCGCAATTTAGAAGACTTGAGCCTCGTTATCGGAGTCGGGCTCGATAAACCCGCGGAAGAAAATGTGGAAGTGACACAGCAGATTCTGGTTCCGCAAAAAGCAAGTGCCCAGCAGTCGTCGTCAGGTGACACGACAAAGGTGACTTCCACTCCAGGGGAAACCGTCCATCAAGCATTACGAACGGCATCGTTAAAAAATCACCCCGCCTTCTCCCAGCACTTGCGTATCATGCTGTTTTCCGAAGCGCTGTTAAAGGATCACATCCCGCTTGACGCATTGATGAACCAATTTATCAGGGACAACGGTACAAGAAGAAGCTGCAATGTGATGACGGTGCCGGATAAAACGAAAGATATTTTCAATATCAGTGATCAGGGAGAGCCTGCGTCAAATACGATCTATGACTTAACGGAGAACAATGCGGTCACCATCCGGATGATGGAGCCCGTGACATTGGGGGAAATATCAGAGAAAATCGCCAAAGGCGAGACCTTTGCCCTTCCTCAAGTGCGCAAAGTGGGCAGCAGACTGGAAATCTGGGGCGCTACCATTATTAAAAATAAATTCTGGTATGCGAATTTAACGCCTTTACAAGTCCAGAATATGAACCTGTTCACAGGCACGGTAAAGGGAGGCGTCACGTTTGCAAAGCATGACAATTATTATTTATCCTTCGAGGTATTTTCCAGCAAATATGATGTGAAAACACAATATAAAAACGGAAAATTCAAGTTTATCGTCACCCGGTTTGTTGAAGGCCGTCTGTCTGAGGATTGGAACCCGAAAGAAGATTCTTTCAAGGAGTCCTATATAAATGAAATCAAAAACGCGGTAAAACACCGCATTCATTCAGATGTTATGGCATTCATTGATTACATGCAGCATGACTTGAAAGTGGATATTACCGGGTTAGGCGATCAAGTCCGGATTCATTATCCCGATAAATGGAAAAAGATATCCTCTGACTGGGATCATCATTTCAGTGAATCGGATATTGAATATAAAGTCAAAGTCGCCATCAGGGATTTCGGAACAAAGGGAATGTCCCAATGACCCCGTCCCTCGGGAGAGTGTGCCGGCGCCGCTCTCCTTTTCTTATGTCACGAGATGATTGCGGTGGGCATATACGGCTGCCTGCGTGCGGTCACTGACATCAAGCTTTGACAATATATTCGTAATGTGGGTTTTCACTGTTTTAATCGTAATGAAGAGCTCTTCACCAATCTCTTTATTCGTCTTGCCTTCCGCGACGAGACAGAGGATTTCCAGTTCTCTTTTCGTCAGCGTTTCATGCGGAAGCTGATTCTCTGAATGGCGCAGCCTTGACAGCACTTTTCCCGCCACTTTCGATTCAAGCTTCGGTTCACCCTTGGCAGCCGCTCTGATGGCTTCGGCTATTTCTGCCGCCTTGGACGTTTTCAGCAAATAGCTGAGCGCTCCCGCTTCGATCACCGGATACACTTTGTCGTCATCAATAAAGCTCGTCAGCACGATGATTTTCGGGTCATTGAGTTTCGCGCAGATCTGTTTTGTCGCTTCGATGCCGTCCATGCCGTCCATGACAAGGTCCATTAAAATCACATCCGGCAAAAGCTCTGCGGCCAGATCGACGCCCTGCTGCCCGTCTGATGCTTCACCGGCGACTTCAATGTCCGGCTGTGCTTCTAAAAATGCGGCCAGACCCATCCTGACCATCTCATGATCATCAATCAGTAACACTCGAATCACTGTCGTTCTCTCCTTTTGTTTTCTGATAAATCGGGACTTTCACGTCGATCTGCGTGCCTTTTCCCTTTACGGAGATAATTTCCGCTATGCCGCCGATTTCACTCGCTCTTTCCTTGATGGAATGCAGGCCGTATGAGGATGCTTTCACTTGATCCATCGTAAAACCCGCCCCGTTATCAATGACTTTAAGCTGCAGCTTTTGATGTTTCGCGCCGAGTCTGACGGTGACCTTGGTCGCCTTTGAATGTCTGAAAACGTTGGAAAGCGCCTCCTGCACGATGCGGAACAGATGGTCTTCAACGCCTTTTGACACACCCGTATCGCTGATGTCCCACTCAATATCCAGCGGCTGCTTCGCTTTGAACTCTTTTAACAGCTCAATCAGCCCTTCTTTTAAGCCTTTTCCTTCTAAAGTGACGGGCCGCAGATGCAATAGCAGCGCTCTCATCTCGTTTTGCGCTTCCCCCGCCATATGTTCAACCATGCGAATCCGTTTGACGATTTTGTCATCCGCATCTTTCACCTGCTCTAAGACGGCGGATGTCATCATAGAAATGGCAAAGAGCTGCTGGCTGACGGCATCGTGCAGATCGCGCGCCAGCCGCTGGCGTTCTTCAGTGATGACCGATTTTTTCATTTGATCCTGCCATTCCGCCCGCTCGTTGGAGAGCTTTTGCAGCGATGTGACTTGGAGCTCGACCCGCTTGGCCATTTCGTTGAGCTGATCTGCCGCCAGACCGATTTCATCATCGCCGAGCGGCGGCACCCGATAAGCAAAATTGCCGTTTTCAAATTTCAAAACCGCTTCAATCAGTGTATCCATTCTTGTTTTCAGGCGGCCTCCGTATACATAACCGGAAATCAATCCGGCCGAAAGTGACGCCAGAAGCAGGATGACCACAAACGGAATACCGAACCAGCCGGAAGAAAACAGCAGCATCGGGTCAAGCCCGTAATACAGCAGCATCAGCGTAATAAACACCGCGCAAAGGAGCAGACTGAGCCCCGCGGTCATCCGCATGGCGCGCCACTGAATATTGGCGAGTAATTTTTTCCTCATAAATACTTCACATCCACATCGCCGATGAATAACGAAATTGAAATTTTAATCCGCCGCGGCGAGTCGCCGTACTCAGACGATACTTTATAAAGATTCGGGCTCATGCCGCTTTTCTTAGAGCCGAGCAGGTTCATATCGCCGATAAAAGCCGATGAACTGACGGACACTTCGATATCCGGCGGGACGTACACATCGACATTGCCGATGACACCGCTGATGGTCATCGTGCTTTCTCCTTCGGGAATCATCGCTTTTGACAAATCAATTTTCACATCGCCGATGAATCCGGAAACATTTAAATCATTCAGCTCAAATGGGTCCTTCATCATCCGCAGCTCGCCGATAAAAAAGCTGCGGAGATCCGGCTGTCTGCTTTCCGTCTGGGCGGAAGGCTTTGGCTGCTCTTCTTTTTCAAGATTGATTTTCTTCTCTTTATGTTCATACACGCGCTTTCCTTTCAGGAGCCTGTAGCCCGCGTATATGAGAAAGGCGGCGAAGGCATAGCCGAACAGGTTAAAGGTGGCGCTGAACAGGTTCCTCAAAAATAAAAAAGCGGCGAAGATATACAGGACGGAGCCGAGCCAGCCGCGGGAATATTTATTAAAAATATAGCCTGTAATCAGAAAAAAGAGCGGCCAAAACAAGAAGTCGCCGATGCCGATAATACGCAAAAACATGCTGACGCCTAATAAGGCGATGATAAGTCCGAGAATCTGTTTTTTTGCCATCAGCTGCCTGCCCCTCCTTTCCTTGACTATTGCAGTGCAATATTGCCGCTCGTCACTTTTATATCAATCGGCCTGGCGCCGCTGCCCTTCATACCGGTGAATGCCCCGCCGTCCTTACTCGTTTTCTCAAAGGAATAAGACGGCTGAATCCTTCCGCTTGCCGTCTCGGCGTTCACCGTAAAACTTCCGTCTTTCGGCAGGCTGATCGCTGCGCTGCCGCTCGCAAGCCTGACGGATACGGGAGCATCCGCCGTCTCAAGCGAGGCGTCGACACTGCCGGAAGCGACCCGCACGTCAAGGGCGCCCGCCGCATGTTGAAGCCCGACATGTCCGGAGGATAAGCGGATATCCCCCGTTTTCGCCGCAAGGCCTGATGCTGTGAGGTTGCCCGACAGCCCCTTCGCTTCAAACACATCCGTCTTCACGTGCTTCAGCGACATATTCCCGCTTACAGAACGGACGCCGAGGTACGCAAGAGACAGCCCCTTGTTTCCGTCAACGGCAATGGTGCCGCTTGACGTATGGACGGTGATGTCCCGATGATAATCATACGGAATGCGGACAATCAGCAGAGGACGCTGAAAGAGATTCAGAAATTGGAACCCTTTCTCCTTCGCTTTGAGATTGAGGGTTTTTCCCCTGCTTTGGACAAACATTTTCCCCGCCGGTCCCGCCATGTTTGCCGCGATATCATTCCGCGCTTCCGCGATGATTTTTACATCCGTCTGTTCCGATGAAACCGACAGGCTGTTGACGGCACGCGGCGGTATGCTTGCCGATTCCGCTTCTGTTTCGTACAGCGGAAAAAAACGCCCGGCAAACACTTCTTTCACCAAAAACAGACAGCAGATCAGAACGGACGCCGCCATCAGTCCTTTGGCCATCTTACGCTTCATTACGTTCCATCCTTTTTCATTCATTTTATTATAAAGGAAAAGCCGGAGAATTGATACGTGCGTATAGGGAAGAGGCGTAAAAGCGCCGATCTTCCCTTGTGCACATTATTCATGAGCCGCTTTTTGATGCTCTGTTTTCTCCAGAGAAAGCGAGCGCATTTTTTCGATCTCGGCTTCCACCTCATCTGAATATTGGGAGCGGCTGTATTCTGTGTTCGCCTCAGCTGAAGTGCCGTATTTGACGCGGACTTCCATTTCTTCAATGCGGCTTTCCATTCGAAGGAACTCTCTATAGGCGCTTTCACTGTCAATTTTGTCGAAAGAAGCGTTCATATGTTCCTTCGCTTTTGCCGCGTTGGCACGGGCGATGAGCGCCTGTTTTTTATCCTTTACGTCGCGGAGGCGCGTTTCTAAAGTTTCCAGCTGCTCTTTCAGCTCTGCCAGCTGTGTTTTCGCCTGTTCATACGCTTTTTCATGTTCGGCCGCTTTTCCCTCAAGGTATTTCATTTCAGTCAGCGCCTTTTTCGCAAGCTCCTCTTCCCCGGCATCAAAAGCAAGCTGAGCCTGATTTTTCCGTTTTGCCGCCGTTTCGGAGGCGTCTTCCTGTTTTTTCTTAAACTGATGGACGATCGTGTGCTGTTTGACAATTGTTTGTTTCGCCTTAGCGATGTCACTTTCCATATCACGCACATATTGATTCAGCATGACTTTCGGATTTTCTAATTTATCAAGCCCTTCGTTAACAGATGCGACGAACATATTTCTTATTCTTTTTAAGACCATTTTGTCTTCCTCCTTATTTTTTCTTCAGAAATTCTTCCCATTCAGAGTCAAATCCGGATTGATAGCCCGGTGACGCCGCTTCCGGTTCATACTGGCGGGAAGCGGTGTCTGAGCCGCCCTGCTTCATCATCTTCCACCCGAAATACACCATGGCGCCGGCCAGTCCGATGGCAACGATAAATGGAAGAGAACCGACGAGAATCATAGCTCCGATGAAGCCCGCGATGATACCCGATACCGCCCGGCCTTTTGAAAAACGTTTGATTCCCCAGTAAAGCATCAGGCCTCCGATCGCCAGCGGGATGATAAATGCGAAATGGCCTCCTCCGAAAAAGACAGAAAGTCCGAACACAATCAGCAGAAAGCCGCCTGCCGTTTTTACATTTATATTCATGCAGATCCTCCTTTCGTTTTCCTTGTCTTTACTATAAACAAATCCCGCGGCCGGCAAAACGAGTCAGAGATTGATTTTCATATCAGACCGGAGTCGTATAACCCCCCGGACCTTCGCATAAAAAAACGCCGCTGCACCGGACGGCGCAGGGCGTTTCACGAAAAATCTATATTCTGATGCTCGCTTCTTTTTCCCTGATGAGATCTGAGCGTTCAGCTTTGGCCAGCTTCGTAAAGATCAATATTCCGAGACCGGACAGGACTTCAACGAGACCGCCGGCGGCAATGACTTTTCCGGGACCGAAGGCATTAGCCGCGTATCCGCAAAGAACCGCGCCGAGCGGAATGGATATGTTTGAGATCATGTGGATGACGGCATAGACTTGCGGCTGGTCATCATGGTCCACAGACGTCTGAATAATCGTATATTCCGGCACATTAATCGCGCTGACGGCAGATCCGAACGCAAACGCGGCGAGGAAGACGAGCGGCAGAAAAGTGTTGAGGCCGGTGATGAAAAATGCCGCCCCTTCTATGATTCCCGCTGACACAAACAGGAGACCGTATTTGTTCACCTTCACCTTAGCCAAAATAAAACCCATTAAAAAGGCTCCGCCCGTGCCTGTCGCTTTCAAAAGCGAGTAGATGATCGGCGGCATGTTTAAATCTTCGGCGACATAAACGGCAGAGAGCGCCTCCCACGGAGCGGCCGCAAAATTCATGAAGATACAATAGATGGCGAGCGGGTATAAAATCTGGTGTTTCCTGACAAGAACGAAACCCCGTTTGAGCCTTCCGAAATACGTCCCACGCTGTCTGACGGCGACGGCATCCTCTTTGGCATGCTGGACTTGGTATGACATAAAGAGTACGAGAAAACCTGATAGAAGATAGAATATAAGAGCGATAAACAAAGAATAAGCGGGACTGATAAATGTTAAGAACACCCCGCTCAGCGTAATGGCGGCAAGTCTGACGATCTGGCCTGATGACTGGATGACCGCATTCGCTTTCTGCAGGCTGTTTTCTCCGACAATATTGGGGATTAATGAGATAGATGCAGGATTATAAGCGGCTCCCGTGGCTGAATGCAAAATCATGAGAAGCATGACAAACCATAAAGGAGAAAAACCGTTAAAGTAACAGACCGGAATGATCAACACGACCGCCGCGCGCGTGAGATCGGAGAAATACATCCAGAATTTCAGCGTATGCTGCTTCATAAAAGGCCCGGTAATCGGCGCCAGCATCGCCTCCGGAAGGAACGTGACCGCAATGAGCAGGGACGTGCCGATCGCGCCTTCCCCGTCAAAAATCAAAAACCACATAATGGAATTAAAGGCAAAACCGTCGCCCGACAATTTAACAAGCCTCGAGATAAACAGAAGGGTGAAATTTTTATTCCAGATGCTCTCGCTCTTATTATATGTATCCATCTATCAAATCCCCCATTATTTTACAATGTTTCTTATAATATCTCATTTTTTAATTTTTCAGTCAATAATGCATAAGATACATTTTCCTTCTGTCAATAAAGGTTCAATTGATGGATATCTCTATAAAAAACAGCCGGCTTGCTGCTGCCGGCTGAACAAAACGTTATTCATCATCACGGAATACCGCGGCGCTTCTTTCATACTCTATATCCTGAACGCCCTGTCTTGCGTTAACTGCTCTTGCCGCCGCGAAAAAATAATCAGACAGGCGGTTCAAGTAACGCATCACTGTATCGTTTATCTCTTCTGTTTTGCCCAGTTTCACGACGAGACGCTCAGCCCGTCTTGTGACGGTCCGCGCGATATGAAGCTGAGCAGCCGCCTTATGCCCGCCCGGAAGAATAAATTTCTCAAGCGGGGGCGCTTCAGCCGTGTAACGGTCTATGCAGTCTTCCAATACGGAAATAGATGTCTCTCTTAATGTATAGTTTCTATGTTCAGTGACCGTCGCCAAGTCGCCGCCGCAGTCAAACAGCTCATGCTGAATGTTTCGGAGTTCGGCTTTCACATCACCGCAATTCTCACAATCATCTAGCTCCGCAAGCGCAAGCCCGATAAAGCTGTTCAGCTCATCGATCGTCCCGTAGCTTTCAACCCGCAGACTGTCTTTATCCGTTCTGCCGCCGATCAGGCTTGTCTGTCCTTGATCGCCGGTTTTCGTATACAGCTTCATCGTTGTATTCCTCCTTCTTCCGCCGCTTTTACACATGCCGCGGTTCCTCTTCTGACGGCTCTTTCCGCGTGAGGGACGTCCATTGTCTCTCCTGTCTGCAAGGCACAAATGACAATGTCGCCTTTTGCCTGTCTGCCGGAAAGGGCCTGCATTCTCGCTTCAGCCGCTGCCGTTAACAGCCGAACAAATCCCTGTTCCGATAAACGTCCGCTGATCAGCACCCAAACGGTATACTGCGCAGTCACGGCTATCGTAACCGAATCAAACGTACGGCAGATCAAACCAGCTGCCGCTGAGCCGGAAAGCCGGCGGCTCCACGAAAAGCCCGGGCCGTCAGATGCGGTTGACAGCATTCTGAAAGGCCGTTCTGTATGAAGCGTTACGGTATTTCCGCTTTTGTTTATCAGAGAGGCGAACGGAACGCAGGCGGGCTCTCTTTCCTCCCGCGCTTCCGGCATGAAAGCGATCAGCGGTTTCGGCGACGATTGCAGGGCAACAGCGCTGACGGTGATGCCGTAAATGTCTTCAATCGTCTCTTTTTTCAAAGCCTGATCCGGCGGCTGCTTCGGAAAAGCGCGTCCGTTTTTCATCATCAGGAGCTGATCACAATATTGGCTTGCGGCGTTGAGGTCGTGAAAAATACTGATGACCGTCAGGCCTCTTTCTCTCGTCAGCCGCTTCACCGTATCAAGCAGGTCTTTTTGATATTTGAGATCAAGAAAAGTCGTCGGCTCATCCAGACAGAGCACCTCAGGCTGCTGAGCCAGCGCCTGCGCCAGATAGACGCGCTGCCGCTCCCCTCCGCTCAGATTGCGGACGGATTGCTGCGCATATCGGTCGATGCCCGTCATTTCCATTGCTTCCCGGACAATGTCTTCGTCATGTTGATCCATCTGTCTGAAGAGTCCTTTTTGATACGGGTATCTGCCGAAGGACACTGTTTCCTTAACGGTAAATGTAAAAGCTTGCTCCGTATGCTGCGGCAAAACGGCCATAATTTTCGCAAGCTCACGCGGCTTGTATCTGCCCGCGGGCCTGCCTGCGACGAGCACCTCGCCCTTTGAGGGAGAGAGCATTCCCGTCAGCAATTTCATCAGCGTTGTTTTTCCCGAGCCGTTCGGACCGAGTATGCCGACAAATTCACCTTTTCCGGCGGTAAAACTGACATCTTCTACAATCATCCGGCCTCCGTACCCGCCGGACAGGCTGCTCACTCTGATCATAAGCGGTTCCCTCCATGATGCTGGCGAAGCAGAATCAAGGCAAAAACAGGCGATCCCGCCAAGGCCGTCATAATGCCGATCGGCAATTCGACAGGCTCAATGACGGTGCGGGAAAACAAATCCGCCAAAATGAGAAATCCGGCGCCCGTCAATGCTGACAGCGGCAGTAAATGGCGATGATCCGTCCCCCACAAAAGCCGAGTCACATGGGGAATGACAAGGCCGACAAACCCGATCGTCCCCGAGACGGCAACCGCGCCTCCCGTCAGCAGAGATCCGGCGGCGATCATCAGCAGTTTTCTTTTTCCCGTACTGACGCCTAACAGCCTTGCCTTTTCTTCTCCATAAGTCATAATGTTTAATTCTCTGCCATTGATAAGCAGAAGCGCCGTCCCGGCCAGAAAAAAAGGCAGAAACAGCGCGACATAGCCCCAGCCCCTCATTGACACGCTTCCCAACAGCCAGCGGACAATCGGGAGCAGATCATTTCCCGTTAAAGCAATCACAAGCGAAATGAGAGCCCCGAGAAAAGAATTCATAATGATGCCTGTCAAAATGAGCGTCGAAACCGACATCGACGTATGAACGAGGCGGCTGAAAAACAGAACCGCCGCCATAACCGCAATGGCAGCGGCGATGCTGACAACCGGAAGTGTGAACCGGCCGATGACGGGAATCTGAATGCCGAAAAACAAGGTGATAACAGCTCCCGCCGAGGCTCCCGAAGATACCCCGAGTGTATAAGGATCGGCGAGCGGATTTTTCAGAAGTCCCTGAAACGCCGCCCCCGCAATGGATAACGCGGCTCCGACCAGAGCGGCCAGAACGACTCTCGGCAGGCGGATATTGATCATAATATTTACATTCATGGGATCAACAGAGGATGTCCGGCCGATCCCGATCCAAAAAACGTCGGATAAAGGAATATGCAGACTGCCGATTGAAATGCCGAGTGCCGTACAAACGGCTAAAAACAGCAGGCTGACCGTGTAGGCCAGCGGGCGGTTACTTTTTAAACGTTTCAGGATAAACGCTTTCTGCAAGCTTCTCGACCCCTTTGACAAGGCGCGGGCCTGAGCGTGTGACAAGGTCAGGATCAACAGAATAGACATTGTGGTGTTTGACCGCATTGACGGCACCCCAGCCGGCGCGTTTTTCCACTTCAGCGGCCTTTACGCCGTCTGTCGTAATGATGACGTCCGGATTCATTTTGACAATCGCTTCATCCGTCAGCTGCACCCAGCCGGTCTGGCTGCCGGCGGCGTTTTTCGCATGTATATCTTCAAGCATTTCGTTCATAAACGTGCCTTTCCCCGTCGTGTAGCCGTCAGGAGACACTTCGACGAATACTTTCTTTTCGTCTTTTTCAGAAATGGCAGCCGCTTTCTTTTCTATGCCGGAAAGGTCGGATTTCATCGATTGGATCAGCTGATCCGCCTGCTTTTCTTTGCCGGCCGCTTTTCCGATCATGCTGATTGATTTGTACACATCTTGGAACGATTGCGCATCATTGACCGTTAAGACGGTGATGCCCGCATCTTTCAGCTGCTTCATCGCATCGGCGGAAGCGGACATAGAGGACGCGTGGGCAAGCACGAGATCCGGCTTCAGCGCGATGACTTTTTCAGCGTTCACATTCATATCTCCGACTTTCGGTTTTTTTACGGCTTCTTTCGGATATGTATCATTTGTCGTGACGCCTGCGACCTTATCTCCCAGTCCGAGCGCGTATGTAATTTCCGTATTGCTCGGCATGAGGGAAACGATTTTTTCCGGTGCCTGCTTTATGGTTACTTTTTCGTTCGCGGCATCCTTAATGGTTACCGGGAATGCTTCGGTTGAGACGGCTTTTTGTTTGGCCGCGCTTCCTTCTCCCTGTGCGCCGGAACAGCCGGCGATCACAAAGGCGGTGACCAAGAGCGCCGCCCAGACGGCAGTGATCTTCTTCATTCTTTTAACTCCCCCTGATTATGGTAAACGATTGTCTCTTTGACATTCGTATCCTTTTTTCGCAGTAATTATACTATAAGTCTTTAAGGCTTGTATATCCGCCCTTTTTGCATGAAAGCAAATTGTTCGTACACACTAAAATTCATCATGTATACTGTTACACAATGGTGTAAAAAGGAGGATTATCATGGAATTACAGCTTGAACGAAAGCTCGTGTTGATTACAGGATCAACTTCAGGGATCGGAAAAGCCGCGGCAAAAAGCTTTTTAGCCGAAGGCGCCGAGGTGATTGTAAACGGAAGAAAAAAAGAAACCGTGGAACGGACGGTTGAGGAGCTTTCCGCTTACGGAACGGTTCACGGCATCGCTGCGGATTTATCGCGTCAGGATGAGGCGGATGACTTGATCAAGCGCGCCGGCGGAATCGGGGAAGTCGATGTTCTCGTCAATAATCTCGGTTTTTTTGAAGTAAAGGACTTCGCTGAGGTGTCTGATGATGAATGGACTCGGTATTTTGAAGTGAATGTTATGAGCGCCGTGCGCCTGTGCCGGCGTTTTCTGCCGCAAATGCTTGAAAGAAACAGCGGACGGATTTTGAACATTTCCAGTGAAGCCGGAGTCAAACCGCTTGCGCAAATGATTCCGTATTCAATGACGAAAACGGCGTTAATCAGCTTGTCCCGGGGAATGGCGGAAATGACGAAAGGCACAAATGTCACGGTCAACTCCGTGCTGCCGGGACCGACATGGACCGAAGGCGTCGCTTCTTACATGGAAGGAGCCGCAAAGGCTGCCGGAGAAGACACGGACAGCTTCGTCCGGGATTATTTTAAAGTGAATGAACCGACATCTTTGATTCAGCGCTATGCAACCCCGGAAGAAGTCGCCAATACGATTGTATTTCTCGCTTCATCAGCTGCTTCTGCCATTAACGGCACCGCACAGCGGGTTGAAGGCGGCATCATCCGCTCCATTTAACACAAAAAAGCCCGGCACAATGGGAACTTCCCCATATGCCAGGGCTTTTTTTTACATCATGCCTGCAAACGGAACCGGCTCCCAGCCGCCCGTCTCAAGCTCTGCTGAAAACAGGCCGCCCGCATGCGGCTGCTCAAGTCTTTCGGCTTCCGTCAATTTTTCCGTCGCGGTCGTAATGTATAACGTGTTCAAATCTCTGCCTCCGAACGCGCAGCAGGTGACGTATTTCGCCGGAACTTCGATAGATGCAATTTCCTTATGCAAAAACGGGTCAATCCGGACGGCACGGCCGCCTCCGAACAGAGCCACCCACAGCATTCCGTCACGGTCAATGGTCATTCCGTCGGGAGATCCTTGCGACTCCGGAAAGCGGTAGACCGTTTTCGGATCTGATACGGCTCCGGTTTCAGGATAATATGCATAACAAACGATTTCCTGCGTCGGAGTATCAATATAGTACATCAGGTTTCGGTCCCGATCCCAATCCAAACCGTTCGAGGTAGAGACCTGGTCTTTTATTTTGGCAAGGCTGCCGTCCGTATTCAGACGGTACAGCGAAGCCTCCTCTTCTTTGCCTTCCATGCTCGTCGTTCCCGCCCATAATCTGCCGGACGGGTCGCATTTTGCGTCATTGAAACGGATATCTTCCCGCATGTCTTTCGGCTGCTTCATCTTCGTCAATGTGTCTTCCCGCAGATTGTACAGGTAAAACCCGTCTTTCATCGTCATCACCAGCTCTTCTTTTGAATACAAGGCCAGAGCCGTGACAAATGATTTGAATTTAACGGAACGGTTGATTCCGTCAGCCGGAGTGAAGATATGGAGCTGGCTGCCCAGTATATCCACCCAGTACAGGCATTCCTTATCCTTATCCCATAAAGGGCCTTCTCCGATAACTGCTCTCGTATCTGCTCGTAATGCTGCTTCCATGTGTGAACACCTCTTTTGCTTGTCAGTCTTCTATTGTTATTCCCGACAAAGCGGCGTCCAAACTCAATCTTTTTTAAAAAGAATCGTAATCACCGTTCCGGCGCTGATTCTGCTGTTGACATGGATGGTTCCGTTATGAAGGTGAACCAGCTCTTTGGCAATGGCGAGCCCGAGTCCAGTTCCTTCTGACGGCCCCTTCGTATTCGTTCCCCGGTAATAACGGTTAAACAGCTGGTGAATCGTTTCATCGTCCATTCCTCTTCCGTTATCTTTCACCTTCAGAATGAGCTGTTCGGCTGATTCTTCAAGCACGACCCGAATGGCGGTCCCTTTCTTATTATGCTTAACCGCGTTTGCCAGCAGATTCTCCAGAATACGGCGGAACCACGCTTCATCAATGGCGAAAAGAATGTCTTCCTTTTTGGTTTCAAAGGCGATGTCATAGCCTTCCGAGAACGTGTTTTTCGTGAAATCGTTCGTGACGTTTCTGATAAACGGCACGACGTTGATCAGCCGCCGTTCGATCGGGAGGGCCGCGTTTTTGAGGCGGTATGTTAAGTTTAAGTCCTCAATCAGCTTCGACATATATTCTGATTTTTCCCGGACGATCTGCCCCATTTCTTTGACTTCTTCCGGTGTCCAGTCGTATTGCTTCGATTCAAGCATCATGCTGTAGCCGTAAATCGTGCTCAGCGGGGTTTTTAAGTCATGGCTCAGCCCGGCGATCCATTCTTCCCTTGTCGCCTGGATTTTTTCTCTGTTTTTCTTATCCCGCTTCAGCGTGTCGGTCAGCTGATCCATCGATTCGAAAATCTCGGCGAAAAAGCGGAACGGCTGTTTTGTTTTGCCTTTTTTGTTTTTGCTGACCGGCTGTCCTTTGCGGTTCTTCGGCTCTTCAAGCCGGCCCTTTGATAAATTGACAAGCCATTTGATGGTATGAAACAGCGGCCAGCCGAAACGGAAAGAGTACCAAATGGTCAGGATGCAGATCATAAATACCAGGATTCCGATCAAGAGGAAGAGGGTTTTCATCACATTTCTCAAAAATGATTTGTTAAACTCGTGATCGGGGATGTACACGGGGTTCGGCACCGACGCGACCATCCATTTCGTTTTATCGAGTCTTTTAAAAGAAATTTCCCGTTTGTAATTCCACGGCTTGGAACTGTATTTCAGCAATTCAAGCTCATTGACGGTGTTCCGTTCTTTTTTCGTGCTGTTGATATCCCCGAGCAGTCTGCCGCTGTCTTCGAGAAGGTAGACCGCCCCTTTTTCCCGTTTAATATAATCAACCGTGCTTTTTTTATATTGAGAAAGGGAAGCGAGGGATGGCTCCTGTGATTCGATGTAAGTGAGAAGCTGCTCACTGGCGGATTTCCAGCCGAACAGAATCAAATAGGTCTCATCATTTATCGTGACCGTCCAGTAATTCAGCTTGTAGTTGTCAAAATTCCGGTACTGGTAAATGGATAAGAGGTCTTTTCTGCTGTAATGGCTCGGGACGTCTTTCGGCACTCTGTACGCGTAGTCCGTTTTTTCTTTGTCATTAATGATCTGCAGCCAGCCCTTCTGCTTTCTGACCGACATCTTTAAAAATTCATCGACATCCCATGTGCCGTCTTCGTTTTTATCAAGCCACGCTTCAAACGAGTCTGCCGTCGCTTTGGTCAGTCCCGCATTGGCTTCCGCTTCGCTGAAACGCCAATCCAAATAGAAGAAAGAAGCGACGGCCAAAACGGACATCAGCAGGATGACAAGCAGAAGCTGTCCGAAAAAGTGGAGCAGAAATTTTCCGCGCATTCTCATGAGCGGGTTCCTTTTTCTCCTTGATCGGGAATAAACCGATAGCCGAGGCCGCGCACCGTTACAATATAAGACGGATTGCTGGGGTCTTTTTCAATCTTTTCTCTGAGCTTGCGGATATGCACCATGACGGTGTTGTTATCGCCGTAAGACGGATATCCCCACACTTTTTCATAGATCTGATCTTTTGAGAGCACCACATCAGGGTGTTCACAGAAATATTGAAGCAATTGCAGAAGCTGTGCGGAGCAGCTGACGGGCTCGCCCCCGACGATCAGCTCGGCGTTTTGCGGCGAATAGGAAAAATGGCTGTATGAATACGTTTTTACCGCCGCTTTCTCTTCGCGCTTATAGGTTCTCTTTAACGTCGCTCTGATCCGCGCCGCCAATTCGAGCGGATTAAACGGCTTTGTTATATAATCGTCAGCTCCCAATGCAAATCCTGACAGCTTATCCGCATCAGAAGAACGGGCAGTCAGAAAAAAGATCGGAGCGTCGGTATAGTTCCGGATTTCGGTGCATGCTTCAAAACCGGACATGCCTTCCATCATCACATCCAGCACGAGCAGATCCGCGGATTCATGTTTAACAAACTCAATCGCTTCCTCAGCGCTTCCGGCTGTCTTAATGTTGTGATAGCCTTCTTTGACGAGAACGCGTTTGACCATATCAACGATCGCCTTCTCATCGTCTACAATTAAAATTGACGCATTTTCCACCTTGGACGTTCCTTTCTCTTTGTTTTTTTCATCATATCATTATATGGATAAGATTTGGTACTTTTTTAGTGCGGAGGTCTTGCGGGGAAACAGAAAAGAAAAACGAGACCGGACATCTCTTCTCGTTTTTCTCACGTTGTCAGAGCAGAATATCCATCATTCCGCCGCTTTTGTCAGGAGCTTTCATTTATAAGATGAAGAATAAATTCCCAAAAACCCGGCACTTCCTGGCATAACAGCATGTCCGCTTTTTCAACTATTTTAATCTTCAATTCTTGTTCAAGGTCTTCTCTTTCCTGGTATGATGTATTGCTCAGTTTTTTTTTTATCATTGGCGAAAAACGCGAAATCAAAAGTTCCATTTCGTCGGTATCTGTGTTCTCTTTGTTGAAGTCAAATGGCCCGTTCACTGCTTATTTTCCCCCTTTTTTTGCTTGTCCAGCTGCTTTCTGAGATTGTCGAGCCCTTTTTTATGAATATTGGAAATGTTCTGCCGTGATTCACCCAGCGACTCGGCAATCTCTTTCATCGTCGCTCCGTGAAGATAAATATTCGTCAGCACGCTTTTTTGTTTATCGGTTAACGTCTGAAGCGCTTCGTATAAATCACGGTTTTGGACATGCTGGCTCAAATCTCCCTGCTTCCGCAGAAACTCTTCATACGCGTCTTTTCCCATTTCATAGGGAAGCGCTTCACCTCCCTCCGGCTGATCCACCGTCAGCGGATAGCGCTTCTGATTTTTACGGATGCGCTTGTCAAAATCGATGGAGAAAATCCGGATCATAGAGTTCATATATTTGATGATCCGGATTTCCTTATAAAACTGTTTAAAATGATCGTCCAGTGATTTTGCATCCTTCTCGTCTGAATGTTCCAGCACATTTTTAAATTTCTCGTAATGCTTTGGGTCACTTAAAAAATGTTTAACGATCGGATGTTTCATAATTTCCTTGCATTTTGACCGTAAAAGAACTTGATAGTCCATAAAACCGCCCCCTATTTAAATTAAATGAAAGAAAGCAAAAAAAAGTAAACTACTCCTTTCCGACTAAGATTCCGCATTCCTTATGTCCCGGATTTGCCGGAACAAAAAAAAGACCCTCAACCGGGATATCAGGTTTACAGGAGCCGTTCTTTCTTTCACTTATATACATGACTGCAGGTCAAGTCAGGAGGTGGCTGGTGATGGATCAGGTTTTTATAGAAGAAGCGGTCAGACAGATCGGCAATCTCGGCTTTCCGGCTCTGATTGCCATGTATCTTCTCACACGGTTTGAGAAGAAGTTTGACGCCCTGATCGAACTGATGACGGAACTGAAAGAGCAGAAAATGAAAAATTAATTTTCACACGAAGTTGACTTTTCATCGGAACGCATCACTTAACAAAGCAGAAGGGAAAACGAAAGGCCTTTCACATTCTCTTTCTGAAAAAACAAAGCTTGAGAGGAGACGATTTACATGTTAAAAGAAAACAACTGCAATATCCCGCAGCCGATCAGAGGAGACAAAGGGGCGACCGTCACGATTCCGCGCAATCTTGAAAGAGACCGCCAAAATCCGGATATGCTGACGCCGCCGGAAACGGATCACGGCACAGTGGATAATATGAAATTCTCTTTCTCAGATGTGCATAATCGGCTGGAAAAGGGCGGGTACGCGCGTGAGGTGACCGTTCGCGAGCTGCCGATTTCTGAAAATCTGGCATCTGTCAACATGCGTTTAAAACCGGGCGCCATCCGTGAACTGCACTGGCATAAAGAAGCCGAATGGGCATATATGCTGACGGGCAAAGCGCGGGTCACGATCGTTGATGAACAGGGACGCAGTTTTATCGATGACGTGAAGGAAGGAGATCTGTGGTACTTCCCGTCAGGCCTGCCGCACTCCATTCAGGCGCTGAAAGAAGGCTGTGAATTCCTCTTGGTGTTTGATGACGGTTCCTTCTCAGAAAACAGCACATTCCAAGTGACTGACTGGCTTGCCCACACGCCGCTTGATGTCATCGCCAACAACTTCGGGGTTTCAGAAAAAGACCTCGCCGGCCTGCCCGGGAAAGAAAAATATATCTTTGAAGAGCCGGTTCCCGGGAAGCTGAAAGATGACATTGTGGAAGGCCCGAACGGCGAAGTGCCTTATCCGTTCACTTACCGCCTGCTGGATGAAGGTCCGACTGCTGAGACGGACGGCGGCAAAGTATATATCGCGGATTCCACAAACTTCAAAGTGTCCAAAACGATCGCTTCAGCGCTTGTCGTGGTCGAACCGGGCGCAATGAGAGAGCTGCACTGGCATCCGAATACGCATGAATGGCAGTATTATATTTCCGGTAAAGGGCGGATGACGGTTTTTGCATCGGACGGCCATGCAAGAACATTTAACTATCAGGCCGGGGATGTCGGTTACGTTCCGTTCGCAATGGGCCACTATGTGGAGAATTTGGGGGATGAGCCGCTCGTCTTCCTGGAAATCTTCAAGGATGACCACTATGCCGATGTGTCCCTGAACCAATGGCTTGCCATGCTTCCTGAGAAATTCGTCCAGCAGCATCTGGATCTGGGCAAAGACTTTACGGATATTCTTTCGAAAGAGAAACACCCTGTCGTCAAAAAGAAATGCTGAAGACACACACCGACTTGCAGAGTTCCGTCTCTGCAAGTCTCCTCTGTGTGAAAAGGAGCTGAACAGATGATCAATCAAAACGGGACGAAAATGTTATTTCTTCAGGTGCTCCGGTATGCCCTGGCAGCCGCTGCCGTATTATTCGGGTATTTCATCGTGATGATGGCCGTATTTTCATTAGCCGGGACGAGCTACGGATCGATGGCGTACGTCCTGCTTTTTTCCGTGCTTTTTATTCTTCTCGGTTTATGTTTTGAACCGCTTGAACGGCTGATGATACATAGCTTTACCTTTTTTGGGACGGGCAGGCTGCCTTTTCTCCTTTTAGCCAGCACCGTTCAGCTGCTGTTCCTCTGGATGACCGCGTATACGACGGATAAACTGATTGAAAAGATTTGGCTGTCAACGACGGAGGAGCTGATTGTGGCGGGGGTTTTTTTCGTTTTGGATAAATGCGTCTCCGGACAAAAGCAGACCCGGGCGCAATAAAAAAACGCAGGCCGGAATGGCTCTGCGTTTTTTTTCATCTTACCGTTGCGTTTTCATGCCGGATTAAATCGTAGGTTAAGCAGACCGGTTTGTTCGTGCGCGGATCTTTTACAATCTGCGCGTCAATTTGAAACACGTCTTCCAATATGCCGGGAGTCATGACTTCCTCCGCCGTTCCTTCCTTGATGATGCGCCCTTTTTTCAAGGCGATCATGTAATGGGAAAAACGGGCGGCATGGTTCAGATCGTGAATGACCATTAAAATGGTGCGGCCCTGCTCCTTGTTTAATTTGTCCAGCAGCTGCAAAATTTCAAGCTGATGGGCGAGATCTAAATAAGTGGTCGGTTCATCAAGAAGCAGCAGCTCCGTTTCTTGAGCGAGCGCCATGGCGATCCACACACGCTGCCGCTGGCCCCCGGAAAGCGCTTCGATCGGCCGGTCGTAAAATTCGGCCATCCCCGTCTCTTCAAGCGCCCATTTGATCATGTCACGGTCTTTATCACTCAAGCGGCCCATTCCGGACTGATGCGGAAACCTGCCGTAAGAAACAAGTTCGTACACCGTCAGCCCGCTCGGCGCTTCAGGCGTCTGCGGAAGAATTGCCATTTCCTTGGCGATGTCCTTCGTGGATTTTTGCATGATCGCCTGTCCGTTTAAATAGACGGCGCCGGATTTCGGTTTCATGATTCTTGACATCGTTTTGAGAACCGTCGATTTTCCGCAGCCGTTCGGACCGATCAGCGTTGTAATTTTTCCTTTCGGGATGGCGATATCCAATTCTTTCGCTATCAAACGGTCGCCATAACCGACAGTAAGCTGTTCCGCCGATAATGAGTTCATCGCGGCAGTCTCCTTCCTCTATTTCGTTTTCATCAGCAAATATACAAAATACGGCGCTCCGAGCACGGAAATCACCAGGCCGACGGGAACTTCGGACGGTGCAAGCACATTTCTCGCCAGCGTATCGGCAAGCAGAAATAAAAATGCTCCGATCAAAGCTGAAACCGGGATAAGCGTCTGGTGGCGCGGCCCGGTAAGCCTTCTGGCCAAATGCGGCGCAATGAGTCCGAGAAAAGCGATTCCGCCGGCTGCCGCAACACATGACGCGGTCAGGGCAACGGCGGACATCAGCAGAACGCGCCGCTCCTTTTCAACCCGGGTGCCAAGCCCCGCCGCCAGCTGATCACCGAGCTGGAGCACATTTAAATACCTGGCTTTATAGAGGCTGAACGGTAAAAGAACCAGCAGCCACGGCAAAATGGACAGCACCATTTTCCAATTGGCGTTCCAAATCGAACCGGAAATCCATACAAGCGCCTGCATGAAATCCCGCGGGTCCATTTTCAGCTGAAAAATCAAGAGAAGCGCATTAAACCCCGCATTGACGCCGATTCCGACCAAAACGAGCCGGACAGGTGAAACGCCTTTTTTCCAAGCCAGCACATAGATGAGCAGCGCAGCCAGAAAAGCTCCCGCCAAAGCGCTCACTGGAAGCAGCCATGTACTGGCCATGCTTAGATCAACAGCTGACCCTTGGAAAAAGAAGATAAACAGAACGACCGCCAAAGACGCCCCGGCGTTAATGCCGAGAATGCCCGGCTCCGCCAAGTCATTTTGAGACACGCTTTGAAAAATCGCGCCTGAAACCGCGATTCCTGCGCCGACAAGCAATGACAGCACCATACGCGGCAGTCTGAATTCAAATAAAACGAGCTGATCCCGGGCATCCCCCTGTCCGAAAAAGACACGCATCGTATCAAGTGGCGCAATCCGGATCACACCCATGTTTAAGCTGATAAAAAAGACGATGCATATGAGCACAAACGTAACGGCCATGACCGCCAGCGGTTTTTTCGATTTTACATTCATTACAGCCCTCTCCTTTCCCTGCGCGCCAAATAAAAGAAAAAGGGAACGCCGATAAGGGCGGTTAAAGCGCCGACCGGTGTTTCAAACGGCGCATTGACGAGTCTTGCGGCAATATCACTGAAGACTAACAGAACGGCGCCGAATACCGCCGAACAAGGAATGATCCACCTGTAATCTACCCCGACTAAAAATCGGGTGATATGCGGAATCACCAAGCCGATAAAAGAAATGGCTCCGGCGACTGAGACTGAAGCCCCCGTCAAGAGGACAACGACAAACATTCCGATTACTTTCACAAGCGATGTGTACTGCCCGAGCCCTTTGGCCAGTTCCTCACCCAAGCTCAGCACCGTCACTGAGCGCGCAATCAGAAATGCCAGCAATAGTCCGATAACACCGGCCGCCAACAGCAGCTGCACGCCTTCCCATTTCACGGAAGCAACTCCTCCGGCATACCAGAACTTCACATCCTGGGCGACATCAAAACGGATCGCAATCGCGCTTGAAAGCCCCGTTAAGAAATAGCCGACTGCCGTACCGGCCAGCGCGAGCTTCACCGGTGTCAGCCCGCCTTTTGAAAACAGGCCGATGCCAAACACAATAAGCGCTCCGATTCCCGCTCCCGCAAAGGACCACAAAACAAGTCCCGCCGCAGACAGACCCGGAAAAAAAGCAAATGCCAATGCGATCGCAAATCCTGACCCCGACGTCACGCCCATAATGGAAGGCTCAGCAAGCGGGTTCCGCGTCAGCCCCTGCATAATCGCCCCGGACACAGCTAAAAAAGCCCCGACGAGCGCGGCGGCGGCGGTTCTCGGCAGCCTCAGATCGCGTATGATTTGATGAGATGTATTTTGCGGCTGAAAGTGAAAGAGAGCATCCCACACCGTCCGCAGATGAATATCGGCAGCTCCGATGGAAACAGACAGAGCGGCGCCGATCAATAAAACCGCAATACCGGCACACAGCAGCACAGCCGCTCTGAATGAACGCGCCGTCCACTGGATTTCACTCCCTGATGCCCCTTGAGCCGTCATTGTCTGTTTCTTTTTCAATAGACCCAACACTCGTTCTTCCTTTCTCAAAACAAGAATGGTAATGATAATGATTATCAATGACTTGTTTCAGTATAGCACTTTTATCTTCTCTTTTAATAGACCTAATTTCATATAAAAAAAGAAAGTTTTTCTTAAAAAAGAGCGTGCTTCTCTATGAAAGCAGTGATATAATCACACTGATAATGATTCTCTTTATCACTAATTTTTATGAAAGAAGGAATGTCAGATGTTCCATACATACAAGAAAATCGGCGCAGCGCTGATTGCCATGCTGCTCATCACCGCTTTGGCCGCATGCGGCAATTCTTCAGACACGAAAGGTTCTTCTGAAAAAGAAGAAACCATCACGTATAAAGCCGAAAACGGCCATATTAAAATTCCGAAGCACCCGAAACGGGTCGTCGTCATGGCTGACGGCTACTACGGCGACTTCAAACAGCTCGGCATCAATGTTGTCGGCGCGCCGCAAAACGTATTTAAAAACCCTTATTACAAAGGGAAAACAAAAGGTGTCACAAACATCGGCGACGGCACGTCCGTTGAAAAAATCATTGACTTAAAGCCGGATTTAATCGTTGTCTGGACGACACAAGGCGCCGACATTGAAAAACTGGAAAAAATCGCGCCGACCATCGCCATTAAATATGACAAGCTCAGCAACATTGATCAATTCAAAGAGTTTGCGAAAATGACAGGCACTGAAGATAAAGCAGACAAATGGCTGGCTGAATGGGATAAAAAAACCACTGCCGCTAAAACAAAGGTTCAAAAAGCGGTCGGCTCAAAAACCATCTCCATCATGCAGACAAACGGAAAAGACATCTATGTATTCGGTAAAGACTTCGGCCGCGGCGGAAGCATTATTTATGACAAACTCGGGCTGAAGGCCACAAAACTGACGCAGGAAAAAGCCATTAATCAAGGGCCGGGCTACGCCAGCATTTCACTCGAGAAACTGCCTGACTTTGCGGGAGACTACATCTTTATGGGGCCATGGCAGGCCGGCGGTGACGAGAAAGGCGTGCTTGACAGCTCAATCTGGAAGAACCTCGATGCCGTCAAACAAAACCATGTCTACCGCATTGATCCGATCGGCTTCTATTTCTCAGACCCGATCTCACTTGAAGGCCAGCTCGACTACATCACAAAAAGCTTAACGAAGTAACCCCGAAGCCGCTGTCACAGCGGCTTTTTATTACGCTTAAAACTTGACAAAAAATTTATTTATGCTATAATTTACATTTTTGGATTAACATGTATAATAAGATTCTCCCGGCCGGAGATTGATGTAAATAACGGAGGATCTTTATATGAAAGAAAACAAGGCGAGTATGACTTCCCTGCTGTCCGCTTTCGGAAGGGCGTACCATAGTAAATACGACACCCCGGTGATATTTGATGATTTTTTGGCACAAGATCTGATTTCTGAAAAAGAGCATTCGGACATCCGCGATCATCTCATTCAAGGTATATCATTTTTCAGTAAAGACATGGCACAGAGGCTTCAAGGCCAACCGGATGACATCTTAAAATGGGTGACTCAAGTACAGCTGTCTCCTACACCGTTAGCCCGTGCCGCATATTGTGAAGAAGTGCTTTTGAATGAAGTGAAGCTCGGGGCCAAACAGTATGTCATCCTTGGCGCGGGACTGGATACTTTCTGTTTCAGACATCCTGAGGTGACAAACGCCTTAGACATATTTGAAATCGATCATCCCGCTTCACAGGAAGACAAAATAAACAGATTGAAACATCTGAATCTCGACATTTCCCATCATCTTCATTTTGTACCGATGGACTTCGCCGCTTCGCTTTCTTTCAGCCGTCTGTATCAGGAAGGTTTTTCACGCCAAAAAACCTTTTTCAGCCTGCTCGGTGTGTCATACTACCTTACGAAAGAGCATCTCGCCCGCCTGCTCACACAATTATTTGCCGAAGTCCCGCCAGGAAGCTCTATCGTGTTTGATTATGCAGATGAGTCGCTCTTTGAAGAAAGAGGACTGTCAAACAGAGTGGAAAACATGGTGAAAATGGCTGCAGCAAGCGGGGAACCGATGTTATCGTGTTTCAGTTATAAAGAAATCGAAAAGATATTAGAATCATCAGGTCTGCTTATTTATGAACATTTATCTCCGGCGGACGTCAATGACCGTTTTTTCAGCGGACGCACTGACCATTTAACCGCATTCGAGACCATTCATTATATACACGCCGTCAAAAAGTAATCCGCTGCCGCAAACAAAAAAAGACATCTCACTGACGTGAGATGTCTTTTTGTCATACCGATTGTCTGTTGTTTGCAAATTTCTTTGAGACGAAAGGATATAACAGCAAACCGACGAAAAACAGCCCGATACCGAGAATAAAGGTCGTTAAATCGGCCGTTCCGGTAATAATGACGTAAAAAGAATAAATGCAGGCAAGGATGGCGATGATACCGTCTCTTACTCTTGAGCCCTTTATCTCGTCATACGTTTCACCCGTAAAAATGAGCTTCAGGCTGTAAAACGCTGACACGAGATACGGAATCAGATAAGCAAGCGTCGCCGCCGTTGTTAAAAACGTAAACGCGTCACTGATCGTCCGGGAAATAACCGAAAAGATAAAGATCTGTGACATCACGTTCGTTACGATTAACGACACAACCGGGCTTCCCTGTTTATTCGTTTTTGCAAAAGCAGCGGGAAAGTCTCCTGATTTCGCCGCTTGATACGGAACTTCAGAACCGAGAAGAATCCAGCCGAGCATCGTTCCGAACAGACACAAAATCGCCAGAATCGCCATAATGACGCTTCCCGCGCTGCCGACGATCGCGTACAATACGTCAACAAACGGTTTTTCCGAGCCGACAAGCTTACCATGCGGAAGCACGCCCATCGTAATCAATGTCACGATGATATAGATGCTGAGCGCGATCAATAATCCGGTAATGGTGGCGCGTTTCACGTCGCGCTGCGAACGGGCGCGCCCGGATAAAATGACTGCCGATTCAATTCCGACGAACGCCCATAATGTTGAAATCGCCGCATTGTGGATCTGTCCGCCGATTCCCTCAACCGTGTGAGGACCTGTTTGAACAGGAAAATAAAAATGATCGAAAAACGACGTTTGAAATACAAACAAACCTGCAATGATAAAGAAGATAAATCCTAATACTTTTGAAAACGTCGTGACGAAATTTAATTTACTCGCACCGTTAATGCTGGTGACGAGGATCGTGTGAGTGCCCCATAATAAAACCGTACATACGGCAAACGTCAGCAGCTGGCCGAGCGTAACCGCCTGACCGCCGATCGAAAACATTTCACGCTTATCCGTTAAAATCGGGAAAAATGATGTTAAATATCCGGCAAGGCTCGTGATGATCGCCACGTTGCTGATCCAGCTCGCCACCCAGTAGCCCCACACCATCGTGAAGCCCGCTGCATTCCCTTTTTTCCGATCGCTGAACAGCGCACGCGCATAGCTTTGCGGCCCCGCCGTCAGCTCAGGCTTGCGGATGGATAAGTGGCCGAAGACCAGCGCGATCATTAACACACCGGCTCCCGTTAAAAGCCATGCCGATGTGGCGCCGAACGGGCTCGCGATTTTTGCGAGCGTACTCGGAAGCGAAAAGATGCCCGAGCCTACCATATTTCCTACGACAAACGCCGTTAATAACCAAAAACCCCATTTTTTCGTCTGTTCCATTCCTGTACCTCCTGGTTGTTCATTCGTACGGACCAGACCCCGAGACCATATTTACACGCAAAAAAAAGCCTGAACAAAAGTCCATGCTTAAAGAAACACACACACCCTTGATCTCCGGATAGCCCTCCGCGAAAAAGCACGCGGCAGTCCTGCACTTATTCAGATACAGTCCCAGCATAAAGAAGGATCGGCTTTCTTTACACTTCGGCGCTGATGCCTTTAACACATGTTTTGCGGCCCCTTATCAGCCTGGCATGTGCGACTCATCATCAAGCGCAACCTCTACCTCACCGAGAAAGAGTGAGGATTTTTATCATTCAATTCTACTCAGAGGTTATCAGAGATAAAAAGATCTGTCAAAGGGAAATATTAGACGGAAAACGGATAGAGCGTTCGCCCTACCCGTCTTATATGGTCAGCGGTTGTTTTTTTTCTTTTGAACAGCTTCTTGAAGCGGATCGTCTTTCAGAGCTGCACTGGCGTCGTCAAGCGCGCCTTGAATGACGTTTTTGTTTTTATCGCTGTTTTTTCCTTTTTCTTTGTTAAAGAAAGCCATCTGTATCACCTCTTTATCAAATATAGGTACACCTATAATGTGTCTTTTTCCGCGGCAGAATATGCGGAATCCGCGTCTCCTTCCTTTTGGCGGAACAGGTAAAGTTTGTTGATCAAACATGCATTCTCTTGATATATTTGTAATTCAGGGGATTTTGGCAAAAATAAAAAGGAGAAGCGAAAAATGACAGGAAAAACACACATCATGGGAGGCATCGCTTCTTGTTCCGCAATTGCGTATTATTACGGGTATGATCCGGTCCTTATGACCTCAGCGGGTGCCCTCGGGGCGCTGATTCCCGACATATGCCATACGAAAAGTAAAATCGGCAGGACGCTGCCCGTTCTGTCCAAAATCGTAAGCACGGTGTTCGGCCACAGAACGTTTACACACAGCCTGCTGTTTATGCTTATTATGTTTTTCATTACGGCAACCTATATTCCGAATCCGAGCATTTCCGCCGGACTGATGATCGGAATGGCGAGCCACCTTGTACTTGACGCATGGACCGTCAACGGCATTAAACTGCTGTTTCCGTCCGCCATCCGCTTCCGTCTTCCCCTTTATATGAGAACGGGGAGCTTTTCGGAGCAGCTTGTGCTGGCCGGCTTAACGATTGTATCCTGCTATTATTTATACGAACTGGTTCACGGCCGCATCTCTTAAACAAAAAGCGTCTTTTCGCTTTTAGGGTGAGGAGTCATACATATGAAGAAAACCTTTTTCAGCAATCATCGGTTTTTATGCCTGTCCATCCTGTTCATGTGGATGAAAACCTATGCCGTGTATAAGCTCGGTTTCGGTCTGCAGAACAATTCGGTTCTTGAGGAATGTCTGCTTCTCATTAATCCGCTGAGCTTCATTGTGCCGCTGTTCGGCATCGCCCTCTTGCTAACGGAAAAAAAACAGCGGATCTTTCTGCTTTCGGCAAATGTGATGCTGACGGGAATTTTAATCGCGAATACGGTGTTTTACGGGTTTTATATTGATTTTATCACCATACCGGTTTTGTTTCAGGCAAGCAATATGGGTGATATGGGAAGCAGCGTCCAAGAGCTGTTTCACCCGCTTTACATCGCTTTATTTTTGGATATTGCGGTTTTGTTTTATCTTGGTAAAAGGCATAAAGCCGATCAAGGAAAAGCGGGCGCCCGTACCGTTAAAGCGTATGCGTGGGCATCAGCCGGCCTCATGCTGTGCAACCTTGCGCTGTCTGAGGCCGAGCAGCCGAAGCTGTTCAAGCACCCTTTTGATCGTGAAGCGCTCGTAAAAGGAATCGGCCTGTTCCACTTTCATTTGTATGACACCATTTCGCAGACACTGAATGCAGGGGCTAAAGCGTTTGCCGATGAAGACAGCCTTGCGGCGGTCGCGAATTACACTCAAGCCGGCTACAGCAGGCCGTCCGATTCAAAATTCGGGCTTGCAAAGGGGCGCAATGTGATTTTTGTTACGCTCGAATCAACACAGCGTTTTGTAATGGATGAGCGGGTCAACGGACGGGAGATTACCCCGTTTTTAAACAAACTGCGAAAAAAAAGTTATGACTTCACTCATTTTTATCAGCAGACTGAACAGGGAAAAACCTCAGATTCAGAATTCATTACTGCGAATTCGCTGTATCCGTCTTCAAGCGGCGCCGTTTTTTTTACAAAAAGCGGCCACCGGTTCAATACGATGTACCATATGTTAAAAGATCATCAATACTATTCAGCCGTTCTGCATGCCAATCATAAAGCCTTTTGGAACCGGGATGAGATGTACGGGGCATTCGGAATCGACCGTTTTTTCGACGCGGATGAATTTAAGGTGACACAGGAAAATTCAACAGGCTGGGGCCTGAAAGATAAGGAGTTTCTCGAACAGTCAGCGGAAAAATTAAAGAAGCTTCCGCAGCCGTTTTACGCAAGCCTGCTGACTTTGACCAACCATTTTCCTTTTGAAATTGATCAACAGGATCAGCTCATTGAGGAACCGGACACAAGCAGCGAGTTATTAAACCGCTATGTGACGACGGTCCGCTATGAAGATGAGGCTCTGAAACACTTTTTCAAGAAGCTGAAAAAAGAAGGGCTGTATGACAACGCGATGATCGTCCTGATGGGAGATCATTACGGTATATCCGAAGCCCATAATCAAGGACTTGCCGAATTCTTAGGGAAAGAGGAAATCACTCCGTTTGATACGGTTCAGCTTCAGCGCGTGCCGTTTATCATTCATATTCCCGGGGTGACCGACCGTGCGCCGGAAACGATTGCTTCGGCCGCGGGACAGGTTGATGTAAGGCCGACGCTGCTTCACCTGCTCGGCATTGAAACGAAAGGCAGCATTCAGTTCGGCAATGATCTGTTTTCCGGAGAGCGGACACCGTTTGCGGTGCTGAGAAACGGCAGCTTTATCACGGATGACCATATTTATACGAAAAATACGTGTTACAGCCGCAAAACCGGTGAACCGCTTTCTGACATGAGCGCGTGCAGCGATGAGAAAGAAAAAGCGGAACAAGAGCTGATGCTTTCCGATAAAATATTAAACGGCGACCTGCTGCGGTTTTATAAGCAATAAAAAAATCCCTCCGTTATATGGAGGGATTTTTCATGTTTCATATATGAGCCGTCCTGTCATTTTCGTATCATATCCGGATAATTGAGAAAGCTGAGACTTGAATTCCTCAGAATTAAGAATGTCCCGCACGCTTTGAACAAGCTCCCGGTTTTGTTTTAACACAACCACATCGTACTGCTCACTGATCACCGGGATAAAGTCCGTGCCTGCCATATGCGCCGCATGCTGCGACCCGACTCCGATATCCGCCTTTCCGCTTGATACTTGTGAAGCCGCTGACAGATGATCCGTGACAATGTCATGATATCCGGCGACATCAGACGGCGTGATGCCGAATGATCTGAGCTGTTCATCCAGCAGCACCCTCGCGCCTGATCCTTTTTCACGATTGACGATGCGGACATCCTTTTTGCTCATGTCCTGAAAGCCCTGAATGTTCAGCGGATTGCCCTTTTTCACATATAATCCGGCCTGACGAAGCACGACATGAAAAAGCGCAAACGGCTCACCTGAAAGAATGCGCTTCACATACGGGATGTTATACTGCCCCGTCTCCCCATCGTATAAATGCAGACTGACGATGTCACAGGCCCCGCGGTACATCTCGATCAGGCTGTTCAAACTGCCGCTGTACTTGCGGAGCGGAGCCGCCTGTATTGTTTGTTCCAGCTGTTTGCTGAGGAGGTCCATCGACACATCCTGCCCGCTGATGATAACGGACTGCCTTTTTTCCGGCTCCCGCCCGCGTGACGGGCCAGGCGCTTCTGCTGCGGATGGCTTTTTTGACATTCTCATGTTTGCTTTATATTGTTTTAAGTCCTCTTCATCGACCCTCATCTGTCTTCCGACCCTGTACGCCGGAATGAGTCCTTTTTTTATCAAATCATATACTGTCAGTTTGGAGACCTTCAAAAGGCCCGCAACTTCTTCTATTGTATAGGAAGTGGCTTCTGTCATATTATCACGCTCCGTTTTTATTATAACTGTTCAGATATTGAAAAAAAACCGCACCATCACGTACAATTGCGTTATAATTAGTTTGATCTAATGATATTTAGCTATAAGGGGTGCACAATGTTGAAAAAGAAAGCGACACTACTCACAACTGCGGCTATGGCCGTTTTCCTCGCAACTGCGGGCTGCTCATCCGGACAATCGTCCAAAGGCGGACAAAACGAAAAAGTCACGCTGACCGTTTCTGCAGCAGCCAGCGCTCAGGATGCACTTGAAGAAATCCAGACCAACTACGAAAAATCACATTCAAACGTAACCATTCAAGACAACTTCGGATCATCAGGCACATTGCAAAAACAAATTTCACAAGGCGCGGGAGCTGATTTATTCTTCTCGGCAGCCGAAGATAAATTCGAAAAGCTCGTTCATGACGGAGATATCGACAAAAAGGACAGCACGGATCTTTTGAAAAATGATCTCGTCATGATCGTGCCTGAGAAAAACAGCGCACACCTGACACATCTGAATGACCTGAAAAAAGACAGCACGGAAAAAATCGCGCTCGGCACGCCTGAATCCGTTCCGGCCGGACAATACGCCAAACAGTCACTGACGGCATTATCCCTGTGGGACAAGGTAAAAGATAAAGTCGTCTATGCAAAAGACGTCCGCCAGGTGCTTTCTTATGTTGAAACCGGAAATGTCGATGCCGGGCTTGTCTATAAAACAGACGCACTGATTTCGAAAAAGGTGAAAATCACCGATGAAGCACCGGCGAAAACGCACGATCCGATCGTGTATCCTGTCGGCATCGTCAAGGATACAAAGCACCGTAAAGAAGCAGAAGCGTTTTATCAGTATCTGCAGTCAGATGAAGCGATGAAAGTGTTTAAGAAATATGGATTTACTGCCAAGTAACATTACGGCTTCGGAGTTTTTCACTCCCGTCGTACTGTCATTTGAGGTGGCTTTGGCATCGGGCATCGCCGTCATCATTCTCGGGACGCTTGCCGGCGCCTGGATGGCGAAAGCGCGATTTCCCGGAAAAACGGCTGTGGAGACTCTGTTTATGCTCCCGCTCGTTCTCCCGCCTACCGTTGTCGGCTTCATTCTCATTATCATTTTCGGGAAACACAGCTTTATCGGCCGGGCGATTGAGCGGATTTTTCACCAGCCCGTCATTTTCACGTGGTCGGCCGCGGTGATCGCTTCGGCCATTGTCGCCTTCCCGCTTATGTATCAGTCCGCTAAAACCGGCTTCGCCGCGATTGATGCTGACATCGAGGGAGCGGCGAAAGTAGACGGAGCCGGCAGGTGGCAGGTGTTCACCCGTATTTCCGTCCCGCTTGCCTTTCCCTCCCTCTTGACCGGAAGCATTCTCAGTATTGCAAGGGCGCTAGGTGAATTCGGGGCGACTTTAATGTTTGCGGGAAATATTCCCGGCGTCACCCAAACGCTGCCGACAGCAATTTACGTCGCGATGGACTCCGGCAATGAAACACTCGCCTGGGTGTGGGTGATCTGTATTGTGATCATTTCTTTTCTGATGCTGTTTTTCATCCAATTGAAAAAACCCGCTTGACCGTTCCGCCTTCCGCGCACCTTTCGCCGGGAGGCTTTTTGATTTAAAATCGGATGGTATATAATGAAACAAAAACACACAAAGGGTGCGGCTATGAAGATTAATGTCATTATCGCGGATGATAATTCTTTCATCAGAGAAGGAATGAAAATCATTTTGCATACATATGAGGAATTTACTGTATCGGCAACGTTGGAAAACGGACTCGAGGCGGCAGAGTATTGTAAACACAACCCCGTCGATATCGCCTTGCTGGACGTCCGCATGCCGGTGATGAACGGCGTCGAAGCCGCAAAACGGATCGCTGAGGAAACGGATACGAAGCCGATGATCCTGACGACATTTGACGACGATGAGTATATTTTAGAAGCAATTAAAAACGGCGCGAAAGGATATTTATTAAAAAACACCGAACCGGAACGGATCCGCGATGCGATCAAAAGCGTTTTCAACGGGCACAGCATTCTTCAGGACACCGTGCTGGACAAAATAAAAGACAGCCTTTTCCGGCCGGCGGAAGCCGCGCATCAGATTAATGAAAGCCAGTTTACTGAAAGAGAGCTCAGCATCATGTCGCTTATTGCGAAAGGACTGTCGAACAGGGAAATTTCAAAACAGCTTTTCATTTCTGAAGGGACGACGGCCAATTATATTTCATCTATTTTAGGGAAAACGGGGCTTGAGCACAGAACGCAGATCGCCATTTTTTATATCACCGGGAAGGTGGATAACGGGCGTTGAACGGTATGGATTTTTGGATGCTGATGAGCAGACTGATCGCCATTTTTTATACGGCTTTTTTGTTCGTATCGGCAGACCGCCCTTACACGCCGTACGCCGTCTTGTTTCTGCTGCTTTATCTGTCTTTGGGCATCGCGGTCTGCATGATCAGGCCGCCCGTTTGGAGGCGCGGGATCACCCTCATGGCGCTGGCATTGACCGCTTGGCTTTCCGCCTTAGGCCATCCGGCGTTTCTGTTTCTTTTGCCGCCCGCCATTTTTGCCGTTCTTGCCGAATATCCGGTTCACCGCTATGTGTTCTGCCTGCTCGTGTTTTTGCCGTTTTTATTTATCCCGTACGGCGACCTTCCGACTTATATCGTCATGACCTTGTTCTGTCTGGCGATTTTCGTTTTGGCCGCCCGATCCGGCAATCGGCTGAAGAAATATGAAGAACAGTCGGACATCATGCGCTCAAGCATTGAAAAACTGACAAAACAGCTGCACAGCAGCACAGAATATATCAAACAATCGGAGTACACCGGCAAACTCGAGGAAAGAAACAGATTATCCCAAGCCATCCATGATAAAATCGGCCATTCCATGACCGGCGCGCTCATTCAGATGGAAGCGGCGAAGCGGATGCTCGGCTCCCATCCGGACAAAGCGGCTGAACTGCTCCAAAACGCCATTACCATTTCCAAAGAGGGCATAGAGGATATCCGCATAACGCTGAAAAATATGAAACCGCCCGCTGAACAAATGGGCATTCACAGATTAAGAACGTTTATTGATGAATTTTCGGCCAAAAACGGGATGCCGGTTCCGTTTACGCATCAAGGCGATTTGGACAGGCTGACGCAAATGCATTGGAGAGTCATTCAGGAAAACGTAACCGAAGCCTTGACCAATGCGATGAAATACGCCGATGCCACGCAGATTTTCATTGATATCCATGTGCTGAATAAAGCCGTGAAAGCGGAAGTGAAAGATAACGGAAACGGCGCTGTCCGCTTTAAAAAAGGCCTCGGCATGCTCGGTATGGAAGAACGGGCGGCCGTCCTGCACGGAACCGTTATTTTTGACGGCACGGCCGGTTTTTCCGTTACGACATTGCTTCCGGTTGAATAAGTGAATGTTTTCATGTGAAAAATATGAAGATTCTCATGTCAAAGGAATGAACAGCTGCACTAACGGCCGTTCATTCTTTTTTTTATAATAAGAGCATCATAAGACATAGAGGTGGAAACATGAACATTTTGGAGCTCAAACAGCTGAGTAAGAAATTCGGTGATTATGCCGCCGTTGACCAGATGTCGCTTGCCGTAAAAGAAGGTGAGATTTTCGGGTTTCTCGGCGCAAACGGAGCCGGAAAAAGCACGACGATCAATATGATCTCAGGTCTTTTAAAACCTTCAGGCGGAGACATTCTGTTTCTCGGAAAAGATATTTTCAAATATAGCAAAGCAACGAAAATGAATATCGGCATCGTCCCTCAGGACCTCGCGATTTACGAAGAATTAAACGCCTATGAAAATGTGAAGTTCTTCGCAGGTCTGTACGGCCTGAGAGGGGCGGCTCTGAAAGAACGGGTCGAGGAAGCCCTGACATTCGTCGGCTTGAGCGATAAACACAAATATCTGCCGAAGCATTTTTCCGGCGGAATGAAGCGCAGGCTTAATATCGCCTGCGCCCTTGCCCACCGGCCGAAACTGATCATCATGGATGAACCGACGGTCGGCATTGACCCGCAATCAAGAAATTATATTCTGCAATCAGTGAAAAAGCTCAATGAAATGGGATGCACGATCATCTACACGAGCCACTACATGGAGGAAGTGGAAGAAATATGCACGCGCATCGCCATCATCGACCACGGAAAAGTCATCGCCGAAGGCACAAAAGAACAGCTGACCTCCATCATTACCGACACGAAGGACGTCGTGATTGAGCTGTCGTCCGGAAACGGCATCAGCCTCGGCGATATTCAGGAGCTGCCCGGCGTCAGAGCCGCCGCACTGGAAGAAAACAGCGTGAAAATCAGCTCTGACACAGGGGTCAACAATTTAAACCGCCTGATCCGGTACTTCATGGACAAAGGCATTGAAATCCGCTCCTTGCAGGAACAGGCCCCTGACTTAGAAACGGTATTTCTCACGCTGACAGGCAGAAGCCTGCGCGACTGACCTAACTGAAAGGAGGATTGCAAATGAATATTCTGCACATCGCCGGGAAAGAAATCAAAATCAGTTTCCGCGACAGACGGACTTTTATTTTCATGCTTGCTTTTCCGATTGTCTTCATGCTGATTTTCACCGCGGCATTATCTAACGCCTTTGATTCAGAGGTGACGGTCGGAAACATCAAGGTGGTATATACGGACCAGTCAAACGGCCCTCTTTCTCATGATTTTACTGAGTTTATGAAAGCCGCCAAAAAAGAGCATGTCTATTTTCAAAAAGCGGACACGGAGGCAAAAGGCAAAAACGAGGTTCGAGAAAATCAGGCGGATGCTTTCGTCACTGTAAAAAACACCGGGTTCCAAGTCTGTACAAATGACCGGAGCGGCATCAACGGCACGATCGTCCAAGGCATGCTGACCGCTTTTACCAATCAATACAAAGCAGGCGCCGCCGCTTACAAGGCGCATAAGGCACCTTCCGCCGGACAAATCAAAAGCGATTATATAAAGCAGACGTCTTTACACAAAGCGAAAGAACCGAAGGCGAAAGATTTTTACGCGATATCCATGACGACGATGATCGGGCTGTACGCCTCGATTTTTGCCAGCTCCTTATTCCGCGGGGAAAGAGTACGGCACACCGCGGATCGCCTGATCGCCGCCCCGCTCCGGAAAAGCGATATCTTTCTCGGAAAGATGCTCGGCATTTTGGCTGTGAATGTTCTGACGATTCTTGCCCTTGTCGCCTTCAGCAAATTTATCTTGAAAGCGAACTGGGGCAGCCACATAGGACTTGTGCTGTTGATTCTCGTTTCTGAAATTCTTTTGGCCGTCAGCTTCGGGCTCAGCCTGAGCTATTTGACCAGAAAACCCGAAAGCGCCAGATTAATCACCGTCATCATCGTTCAGGTAATGTCCATTATCGGCGGCGCCTATTACAAATATGAAGGCGGAGGAATTTCCGCCCTGTCGCCCTTATCCTGGATCAATAAGGCGATTAACAACATCATTTACGCAAATGATGTATCAGCGGCATGGCCTGCACTCGGTTTAAATACAGCATTGGCGGCACTCTTTTTGCTGATCGCCGCATTTACGTTTCAAAGACGGGAGGGACTGTAATATGAAAAACTTCTGGTGGCTGTTTGCACACACTCTCAAAGGAATTACAAAAAGCAAAAAACAGCTCATTCTTTATATCGGGGCTCCGCTGATCGGCGTCTTCCTCTCCTTCATGACCAATGCCAACGGCGGAGCCGAAACACTCAATATCGGCATTCTCAATCAAGACGGCGGAGAAATGGCACAGGATACGGTCACGTTTTTAAAAGGACTGGATCATGTGAAGATTTCGGAGGAAACGGCTGCGTCCGCCTCATCAAAGATCGCTTCAGGAAAAATGGAGGCGCTCATTACGTTTGAAAAAGGCTTCTCCCAAAGCGTAAAAGACGGGAAACCGTCTCACATCGGCATGACCTCGCTGAAAGGCGCCCAGGTCACCGGATATGTCAGCTCTTATTTGTACAATTATATGAACAGCGCCGCCTCACTCGGCAAATCTTCCGGCGGAGACGCGAAGGCCTTTCAGGCGATGTACGCCGATTTCAAGCATTCTCCGATTCAAACGGAGTCCGCTGTTTTACAAGATACTTCGAACCATAAAGAAATGACATACTCAGTCATCGGGTATCTCATTATCATTATGCTCTATTCCGCCGGCAACCTGACGGAACTGATGATTAAAGAGAGAGAAAACAGGACGTACTACAGGCTTCTGTCAACGCCGATCACGTCAAAGCAGTATGTATTGGCGAACGCGGCGGTGAATATGATCATCATGGCCGTCCAAATTATATTCGCCGTTCTCTTTATGGGCGCCGCTTTTCATATTCATCCGTCATTCCCGCTGTGGCAGCTGTTCGTCCTGATGATGCTGTTTGCATTAAGCGCAATCGGGATCGCCTTTATTGCCGTCGGTTTTTCCAACAGCAGCTCTTCGGCATCGGCGCTTTTGAACTTGATCGTCGTACCGACATGCTTGCTCGCCGGCTGCTTTTTTCCGGGCAATATTATGCCGAAAACAGTGCAGACAATCGCCGAATTTCTGCCTCAGCGCTGGGTGCTTGATACGGTCGATCAATTGCAGCACGGCCGCACGCTCCAAAGCCTGACGCTGAACATCATCATTTTGGGAGCCTTCGCCGCCGCCCTGTTATTAATAGCCGCATACAGGTTCAGCGTAAAACGTCAGACACAGACATTTATGTAAAGAAAAACAGCCCCGTAAAGGGCTGTTTTTTCTTAGAACAGAAGCTCGTCCGGATTCGGTCCGACACGCTCGTCTTTGTTTAATGCGCTGATCTTTTCCATTTCTTCCTGTGACAGTTCGAAATCAAAAATATCGGCATTTTCTATGATGCGGTGCTCTTTAATCGATTTCGGAATGGTAATGACTTCGTTCTGAAGATCCCAGCGCAAAATCACTTGAGCAACCGATTTGTTATGTTTTTCCGCAATTTGTGACAGCACTTCGTTATCGAGGAGCTGTCCCTGCATCAATGGAGACCACGCTTCCACTTGAATGCCCTGCGCTTTGCAGAAATCTCTTACTTCTTTTTGAGTCAGGCGCGGGTGGAATTCAATCTGGTTGACCATCGGCTTGATTTCAGCATCTTTCAGCAGTTCTTCTAAATGATGCACTTGGAAGTTGCTGACGCCGATGGCGCGGATTTTTCCGTCTTTGTACAGCTTTTCAAGAGCGCGCCATGTGTCTTTATATTTATCCTTGCCCGGCCAGTGAATCAGGTAAAGGTCGAGGTAATCGAGGCCGAGGCGCTCAAGGCTTTTCTCAAACGCGTCAAGTGTCGTTTCGTATCCTTGATCTTCATTCCACACTTTTGACGTGATGAACAGCTCTTCTCTGGCAACGCCCGCAGCTCTGATGCCTTCGCCGACACCCTCTTCATTTTTATAAATAGCCGCCGTATCAATGCTGCGGTAGCCGTTTCTGATTGCCGCTTCGACGGAGTCCGCCGCTACGCTTCCGTTTTCCACCTTGAAGACGCCAAGGCCGAACCACGGCATTTCAACGCCATTATGAAGCTTTACAGTATCTTTTAAGCTTTTTGCCACGTTGAACCATCCTTTCTAGTCATTATGTAAACGGTTATTATTATCTCACATTTCCGCCGTAAGAAACCAATTATACGCTCATCATTATCACAAAAACCATCTTTAGTGCCCAAGTACCACCAACGTTATTATTTTCCTATTTTTTCAAAAATTCCGGTTAATTGGGTAACTGTCCGGGTAAATCGCTACTGTAGCCACCACACAATTGAAGGAGGAAATCATATGAAACGTATGCGTATCCCGATGTCCGTTGCCCTTGGCGCCGCTTTGTCTCTGACTCCTCTGTCCTTTGTATCCGCAAAAGAAAACCCGGCTCCTCAAAACATGGCTCAGCAAACATCAGATGTCTCAGCAAAAGATGTCGGATTAAACATTGACGTTGACCTGCTCGGCATCGGCAATTCGATTGCTGACGCGATTAAGTCGGCGCAAAACCGTGACGGCTTCGTCAAAAACTTAATGGAATCTTCATTCTACGCTTCCGGACAAAAATATAATGTCATGGTGTTTAATTTAAGCCAGGAATATGAAGATCATTTTAACGGCGTTCAGTTTTACGGTTCCGCCGTTTATGACGGCATCACGTACGGCATTTGGGTGTTTGAAGACGGAAGCTTCACCAACAAAGGAGATGGCGGCTGGATCAACTGGGCCTTCAGAGGCTGGTTTGACCGCGACGGCGATCACGTCGAATTCCATCGTCCGTAATCTAAAAAAGTCCGGCGAACAGATGCCGGACTTTTTTTATTCATCTCCGTCAAGCATGGCCGCTTCCACATCATTGATGTATTGGCGAAGCTCATGCGACATGTCGCGGGAAATTTCCCGCTCTTCGAATAATGTTTGGATTTCGTTGCGGATGGCCTGTACGGCCCGCAGTTTGATTTCGAGTTTTTGATTTTCAAAACGGCGGCTCGGACTCTGTTCGTGATACGAGTGCCCCAGCCTGAAAATCAAGTGATTGTAAAAAGAAATGACGGCAAGCGTCACATCTTTATTTTCTTCAGTCATGTGTTTTTTCAGGCTTTCAATGGCCGCTTTTGCCGTTTTAACCCTTGTGGAGCGAATGAGGCCTTCTTCATTTAAAATCGACATTTCCGGCTTTTTATGTTCGCCGAAAAAGATCCAGTACATCAGGCGTTTCAGCTTTTTCTTAGATAAGCCGACTTTAAACGGGTTCGTATACAGCACTTCCAGTTCATCAAACCGTTCCTGAAGGCTGTCAGCCGTTTCTTCCGGTATGTCGCCCCGCTCAATCAGCCGCAGCAATTCTTCCTGTTCTGCCTGTATCCCTTGGGCGCGGACTTTCCGCTCATCTTTTTTCGTGCGGTTTTTGACGGTGAACTGCTGAAACCTGAGATTTTTCATTTTCTCATTGTATTCGGCAATGACCGCAAAAGAAGCCGTTTTGTTTGTCTCATTCATATTTTCTTTAATGGCGGTTAAGGCAGCTTTTATCAGCTTCCGTCTCGCTGTCAGCAATTTGACTTTCTTCTCTTTCACATTGTCTTCCGGCTTATCTGTCAAAATCGGCAGTACGATTGTCGCCAGCACCAATGTGCACAAAATAACGCCCGCGGCTAAAAAGAGAATCAAATTCCGTTCAGGAAACGGTGAGCCGTCAGAGAGCACGTAAGGAATGGAAAAGGAACCCGCAAGCGTGACCGCTCCCCTGACGCCTGAAACCGAAATCAGCAGGGTCGAGCGCAGGCCGGGTTTATAAATGCTCTGATCCTTGTTAAAAAACCACTTGCCGTTCCAAAAAAACAGCACCCACAAAAACCTGAGAATCATTAACGTCAGCGTAATGACGATAATATACCCGATGACCATCATATTGTTAAACGCGGTATCATTAAAGATGACGGAAACCACGTCCGGTATTTGCGCACCTAAAATAACGAAAACAAGACCGTTCAGAATGAACAAAATAATATTCCACGTACTTGAAGAGACGATTTGCAGTTTGACCATCGTTGATTCAAGACGGTCCTGCTCCACCGCATGCGTGATGCCGCCGGCCACAACCGCTAAAATGCCGGAAACGCCGATTTCTTCAGCCGCGAGATAGATGACGAACGGCGTCAGAATTTGAATCAGCATATGCATCGTGACATCCTGCATGCCGAGGCGCCGCATAAACAGCCGGAAACGGATAATCAAAAAAGAAATGACGACACCGCTGAGTAAACCGCCGGCTGAAATCAGAACGAAACTGAAGGCGGCCTGCGCCAGCGAAAATGCGCCCGTCACGGCCGCCGCAATCGCAAATTTAAAAGCGACCAGGCCGGATGCGTCATTCATCAGTCCTTCTCCTTCAAGGAGACGCAGAATGCCTTTTGGCATCTTCACACGCCCTGACAGCGCGCTGACCGCGACGACGTCAGTCGGTGACAGGATCGCCGCCAGCCCGAACGCGGCGGCCAGCGGAATGCTCGGAATCATCCAATGAATCGTGTAACCGCCGACAATCACCGTGGCAAACACGAGCCCGAGCGCAAGCAGCAGAATCGGCGCTCTTAAATTCCAAAGTTCCGCACGCGGCGTCCGTTTTCCATCGTTAAAAAGCAGCGGCGCGATAAACAAAACAAAAAACAATTCAGTATTCAGTTCAAAATGAAGCCCCTGCGGAAATGACGCCGCAATGATACCGAGCGCCACCTGAATCAAAGGCACCGGGATAAAGGGGACAAACCGATTTACGATATTTGAGATCGCGATAATGGTTAAAAGTACGAGTACGACTAAAAATATGTCCAAAGCTGACCTCCTTCATCTGCTGCATCATATCATTATTGTCTGTTCTCTGCCCTTGTCAAAGGCCGGAGCCGATGATCGGGCAGATTCAATATATTTTCCGCACGCAACCATTCTTCTTTTATTTTACCCGTTTTTATTTAAAATTTCTCATAACGCGCTCACGGCGAACTTTTTTTGCCTTCGGCTACATTTTTTCCGGAAAAAGAAAAAGCCTGTTTTCTCTGAAAACAGGCTTTTTCGCAAGCTGCGTCATCTGTTTCATGACGCGGTGCAGCGTTTATGCTGCTTAGCAAAGGATAGAGAACGCACCGCCAGTGTGTCTCTATCCTTGGTTTTAAGAGCTCATCTTATTCGTGAAAATTCGTGCCGTCTGTCGTCGCTTTAATGATGCCGGCGCGGATGACGAAATCGCCGAAGTGTTCGCCTTCCTCACGCTCTTTCGCGTAGCGCGGGAGAATAGTGCGAAGCTCACTCAAAATTTCCTCTTCACCGATATTTTCCCGGTACATTTTGCTCAAACGGCTGCCGTCAAACGCCGCTCCTAAATACATATTATATTTTCCGGGCGCCTTTCCGATAAATCCGATTTCGCCGAGTGCATGGCGGGCGCAGCCATTCGGGCACCCGGTCATACGGATGGTGATTTCTTCATCCCGCAGCCCGTTTTCGTCAACAATGTCTTCAATCTTATCAATCAATTTCGGCAGATACCGCTCGGCTTCGGCCATGGCGAGCCCGCATGTCGGAAGCGCGACGCAAGCCATTGAACTGCGGCGGAGGGCGGAATACTGCCGGCCGTCTGTCAGACCGTATTGTTCGATTAATGCGCTGATTTGTTTCTTTTTCTGGCTCGAGACATTGCCGATAATCAGGTTTTGATTAGAAGTGAGACGGAAATCCCCTGTATGGACTTTGGCGATTTCACGCAATCCCGTCATCAGCTTATAATTCTCATAGTCCGTGACGCGGCCGCCTTCGATAAACATCGTAAAGTGCCATTTCCCTTTTACGCCCTTCACCCATCCGTAACGGTCGCCGTTATGGTCAAAATGATAAGGTTTCGCTTCATCCAGCTGCCAGCCGAGGCGGTTTTCCAGCTCGGCTTTTACGTTTTCCAGCCCGAGACGGTCAACGGTGTATTTGAATCTGGCATTCTTTCTGACGGAACGGTTTCCGTAATCGCGCTGAATTGTAATGGTTTTTTCCGCTACATCATACAGCTGCTCCGGTTTGCAGAAGCCGATGACTTTTGAAAGCTGCGGATAAGTGGCCGTATCGCCGTGCGTCATTCCCATACCGCCGCCGATTGCCACGTTGAACCCGATAAGACGGCCTTCCTCCACGATAGCAATGAAGCCGAGATCTTGAGAAAAGACATCGATATCATTGGACGGAGGCACGGCGATTCCGATTTTGAATTTCCGCGGCAGGTACAGCGGCCCGTACATCGGTTCCGTTTCCGTGTCAGGAGTGCCCGCCACACGTTCCTCATCAAGCCAGATTTCATGATAGGCTCTCGTGCGCGGAAGAAGGTCATCGCTCAATTTCTTCGACCATTCGTATACTTCCGCATGAATTTCAGACTGGTGCGGATTTGAAGCGCACATGACGTTTCGGTTGACATCTCCGCAGGCCGCAATGGTATCAAGCAGCGCCGCATTGATTTTCTGAATCGTTTTTTTCATGTTCCATTTTAAAATTCCGTGCATTTGGAACGTTTCACGCGTTGTCAGCTTCAATGTATTGTTTCCGTATTTTTGCGCCAGTTCATCCATGACAAGCCATTGTTCCGGAGTTGACACGCCGCCTGGCATCCGGACGCGCAGCATGAACTGATAAGCCGGTTCAAGCTTTTGTTTTTGACGTTCATTACGGAGATCGCGGTCATCCTGCAAGTAGCTTCCGTGATGCTTCATCAGCCGGTTGTCATCGTCCGGGATGCCGGCTGAAATCCGGTCGAGCATGACTTCTTTCAATGTGCCGCGCAAATAATCGCTTTTTTCTTTAATTTCCTCAACATCACTTGGAGGGCCTTCCGGCGCTTTTAAAATGTTGTTCACCATGCTGAATAAGCTCCTTTCAAACCAAAATCAATATACATCACGCTGATAGCGTTTTTTCTGCTGCATGTCTGCCAGGAAGCTTTCCGCTTTTTCACGGCTCATGCCGCCTTCTTCCTGAATGATATCGAGAAGCGCCTGGTGCACGTCATGCGCCATATGCTGTTCATCACCGCAGATGTATACGGCGGCTCCCTGCTGCAGCCATTCATACAGCTCTTTGCTTTGTTCTTTCATGCGGTGCTGCACATATACTTTTTCCTCCGAATCCCGGGAAAAAGCGACGTCCATTTTTGTGAGAACACCGTTTTGCAGCCATTTTTGCCATTCCGTCTGGTACAGAAAATCAGTGACAAAGTGCTGATCCCCGAAAAACAGCCATGTTTTCCCTTCAGCTCCGGTTTCTTCACGCTCCTGCATAAAGGAACGGAACGGTGCGATGCCTGTCCCCGGCCCGACCATAATGATCGGTGTATCCGGATTTTCCGGCAGCTTGAAGTTTTGGTTGTGCTGAATGTAAATCGGAAGCGTATCTCCCGGCTGGAGTCTTTCCGCACAAAGAATGCTGCAGACGCCTTTGCGTTCTCTGCCGTGCGCGTCATATCTGACCGCTCCGATTGTCAGATGCACCTCTTCCGGATTCGCTTCTAAACTGCTTGCGATCGAATAGAGCCGGGCCGGCATTTTACGCAGGATGGAAAGAAAGTCTTCCGCGGAAGCTTCCCACGGACCGAAATCCCGGACGAGATCGAGCAGATCACGGCCGTTGGTGTATGCTTTCAGCTGCTCTTCGTTTCCTTCGGCCAGAAGTTCACTCAGCTTTTGATCAGCCGTAAACTGTGCGGCCTTTTGCAAAAGCGGCTTTGTTAAGACGGTAATTTCAAAATGAGAAGTAAGCGCGTCTTCCAGCGGACGGCGCTCTCCTTGTTTATTCACCGCCACTTCCTGTTTTGGGTCCCATTTCAGCTCATTGATCAGCTCATCAACGAGCGCCGGATCATTTTCCGGATAGATGCCGAGGCTGTCTCCGGGCTGATACGCGAGGCCCGATCCTTCAAGCGATAGCTCGAGATGACGTGTTTCTTTATTCGAACCGCGTCCGTTCAGATTGATGTTCTCAAGAACCTCCGCCCGAAACGGGTTCGTTCTGGAATATACGGATTCACCGAGAGCGGGCGTCTCGGCAGGCGCTTCGGCTGTTTGATTTCCCGCTCCTTCGTTCAAACCGCCGATGACCGCGTCAAGCCATTCCGAAAACGGCTCATCATAATCAAGATCGCAATCAACCCGCGGCGCAAGCTGGGTGCCGCCGAGCTCTTGAAGACGCTCGTCAAACTCTTTGCCGGTCTGGCAGAAAAATTCATACGAGCTGTCCCCGAGCGCCAAAACGGAGTAACGGAGCGCTTCAAGCTTCGGCGCGCGTCTGCCGTGAAGAAATTCATGAAAGGCCAGCGCGTTATCCGGCGGATCGCCTTCTCCGTGCGTGCTCACCACGATCAGTAAATTGTTTACTTTTTTCAGATTATTCGGCTTAAAATCGTTCATCGACGCGACGGTGACCTGGAATCCCCGTTCCTCAAGCGTCTTTACCGTCTGTTTCGCAAGACCTTCCGCATTTCCCGTTTGCGATCCGTATAATACGGTCACTTCTTTCGAGACTGCCGGGCTTTCAGCAGGAGACGGAGCAGCGGGCGCGGCTGTTTCACCGGATTCGGACCGGGCAGCAGCCAAATAGCCGCTCAGCCAGATTTTCTGTGATTCTGTCAAGGTCGGCAGAAGGCGGTTAAGGAGCTCTGCCTGCTCCTGATTAAACGGACTGTTCATGACCTGAAGTTGCAACGATATCCACCTCACAAGGAATTAAACGTAACGTACGTTATTTCTATAGGAATTGTCAAAATAATATTCTAATTGAAACTTTACCGAAAGTTTGTATGTAAGTAAAATATATAATCATGATGACAACGATTAAGATTACTAATGATAAAAAGCCCTTTGCACTCGGCAAAGGGCTTATACGAATAAGCCGGCGGGCACTTCTTTTATAAAAGGAGAGGGTTCTCCCGAGGACAATACGGTCAGATGATGCATCGCCCGCGTACAGGCCGTATATAACAGCTTACGGTCATGTTCGCTATTGTACTGGGCAGCAGAGGCGTCAGCGGCAATGACGGCGTCAAACTCAATGCCTTTTGCCAAATAAACGGGAATGACGCATACCCCTTTTTGAAAAGGCTGGTTTTCTTTATTGATCAAGCGGACACCGCTCTCGGCGCTGACTGCCTGAAACACTTTTTTGGCTTCCGCGGCCGTTTTGCAGATGACGGCGACCGTCTCCCAGCCTTTTTGTCTGAGCTCCCGGATTGTATCCGCCAATTGTTCCTGCCGCGCATTTTCTGTATCCGTCCGCAAAACACGCGGTTTTTCCCCGTTCCGGTTAAAAGGCTCAATGTCATCGCCGTCAGCCAGCAGCGCTTTCGTAAATTCAACAATCTGCCGCGTCGATCTGTAAGTCCGCTTCAGGCTGACATACTTTTCTGCACCATTGCGAAAGCAGCCGGCGAGGGAAGAAGGGCCCGTAATGGTGTGAGCATAAATCGACTGGCTGACATCACCGAGCACCGTCATCTTTGCCGCCGGGAAGATGCTTTGAATATACGTGAGCTGAAATGAGGAATAATCCTGCGCTTCATCAATGAAGACGTGCTTCATTTGTGTGTTTTTTCTTTTTCCTTCTAACAGATCCTGCAAATAAAGATACGGAGCGGCATCTTCATACGGAAGCGACCGTTCTGCAAATGCGTTTCTGGTCAAAGCGCCGATGCTCTCCCAATGATCGGGCTTTTCATCAGCTCCCCAGTCTGAAAACAGCCGGAGATACATCCGTTTTATATCGAGAAAGCCGAGCCGTCTGACGGCCTGCTTAATCGGTTTAAAGGCTTTGCCGACAATAATGGCGCCAAGCAGGCGCTGTTCGCGCTGATGGTCGTCAAATGCAGGTTCATCATCTGCCGCCTGCTTCTTGAGTGTTTGATAAACCTCAGCATAGTCTTCCTTATCAAGCAGATCGCTCTCCTGCAAGACCCATTCCTTCTTACGCTCCTTTTTTTCGAGAGCGCTGATTTCCGCGAGAAGCCATTCCGCCGTCAGCTCCGCTCTGTTCGGAATCGGCAGCTGCTGATCAAGCGAATAAAAATAGGCTTCAATCCGCTCTTTTGAAATCAGGATGTCTCCCCGAAAGCTGATCTGTTTACATATCAGGCCGGAGACCGAAAGCGACCCGGCATAGCGGTCAATCAGGGCCTGGAAAGCTGACGACGCTTTGTAAGCAATGGCTGCGAGCCTTACGGAAAGTGCGTCCTGATTTTGTTCAGTCAGGCAATATTCAAGCTGCTCGTACGGGCTTTCACAATCAAACTTTCGTCCGAGCCGGCGGATGATATATTCCTGAAAGGTGGCCTGCTCCATATTCTCTTCTCCCAATTCCGGCAATACGGCGGAAACATAACTGTTAAACAAAATGTTCGGGGAAAACAATACAATCTGACGGGCATCAAGCACCCCGCGCCCGCGGTACAGCAAGTAAGCGGCCCGCTGAAGCGCCGCGGATGTTTTCCCGCTCCCGGCGGCTCCCTGAACGATGAGATATTTGCTTTTTTCATCCCGGATGATTTCGTTCTGTTCTTTTTGGATGGTCGACACGATGTTTTTCATATGCTGTCCGGAATGGCCGCTCAGCACCTCTTGCAGCATTTCGTCACCAATCGTCATATCCGTGTTAAACATCGCTTTAAGCGTCCCGTTTTTAATGATAAACTGCCGCTTCAGTGTGATGTCTCCCTCTATCGTTTCTTCCGGAACTTCATAGCGGGCTTTTCCCGGGGAATATTGATAGTAAAGAGATGAGATGGGCGCGCGCCAATCATAAATGAGAAATTGCTCGTTGTTTTCATCCATCAAAGAAGTCAGCCCGATATAAATCCGCTCGGAAGAGGACTCCCCTTTTTCCGTAAAATCGACACGGCCGAAGTAAGGAGAGGTTTTCAGCTTTTGGATTTTTTGAAGCTGCCGGTATTGAAGCCGATGCGTCCGTTCACGTTCTGAAAGCATTTCCGCCTGCTGTTTAATGCTTGAAAATGTCTCAGCCGCTTCATGGGCGTCATCCATATTCACGGTGACATCATCCCAAAACGTTTTTCTCAGGCCGACAATATCCTGCTTCAAACCGCCCGATGAGGCTTCAAGATGAGTTTGTTTCTGTTCCAGTTCCTTCATGACAAAATTGATTCTTTCCTGCTCTTCTTTCCACTCTTTATCACGTTTTGCCATCAGCGGCACCTCCGAGATCAAGCTGACAAATCCGGCTTTCCTCATACAAACATATATGCAACATGTTATTCAGCATTATGGTCAAATACCCTTTTTCTTATCATATCGGGCGTCTTTTTTTATCAGAAGCCGTTATGCAAAAAAACCGATTTCGTTTGTGAAATCGGTTTTTTTACTGATCTATATGATAGGAACGAATCGGCAGGCGCCACCTGAACACATAACTGCAGATGCGGCATGCCACAAGCACAAGAAACAGCACATACAAACCGGCGGCATCCCCGGCCCAGCCGAGGCCCACGATTAACCCTCCGAGCGCGGCCCAGACTGCATATATTTCCGCCTTGAGCACAAGCGGCTTTCTGCCCGCGAGCAGATCCCGTATGATGCCGCCCCCGCTGCCGGTCAGGACCGCTGCCGCAATCACCGCACTGAGCGGATGGCCCATTTTCACGGCATATAAAGCGCCTTGGATGGCAAACGCCGATAGCCCGATGGCATCGGATAGGTTGCCCCATTTACTCCAATGCCTTAACAGCAGCTTCGGAAACAAAAAGACAATCGTAACTGATGCGAGAGCGATTTGAAAAAACGCGCCTTGCTCCCACAAGGCGGAGACCGGAACACCGATCAGCAGATTTCGGATGGCTCCTCCGCCGAACGCCGTTACAATCCCCAAGATATACACGCCTAAAATATCATACTCCTCTTCCATCGCAACAATCGCTCCGCTGACCGCAAACGCAATGATGCCGATTACACTAAGCAGCTCCCAGGCCATTCCATATGCTCCTTTTTATTTGTTAAATTTTCTGACGACCATTAGATTTTATAATCGCTTTCTCTTAAAATCAACCTTATTTTTGAAAGATTCTGATTCCTGATCCGGGACAACCTCACCCGCAACGGCTGAGAGCGAGAATATTTTCCTATTTTATACTTTAATGGGAGGTTTATTGGAAGTTTCATTGAATACTTTCTCTAACAAAAAGGGGGGGTATGAGATGAAAATCAGTTCACTTGTTTTTCCTGTTTTATTGGCCGCCGGATTAATTCCCGGCCTGCCGTCAGCCGAAAGCCATACGCATTCGCACACTCATGCGGAGCCGGCGAAAACGGTGTATACGGACCCGCTTCCGAAAGCCGATCATTTTAAAGATCTGAAGGGCCCGGTCCAAGTTGAACAGACGGTTGACACAAAAATTCTGGATGAGAACGGCAAGCAGGTCGGCACAAAACGATTCAATGCCAATGTCAGTCAGGATAAAGCCTCAACTAAAGCCAGCACGGGCGCTCAGAAGGTCAGAGTGCTGGCGGTGGCGGACGCTGAATACCGCGCCAAATACAGCGACTGGCAAACGCGAATCGTCCAGATCGTGGAGCAGGCGGATGTCGCTTTTAACCGTGATCACAACATTGATTTCGTCGTACAGGCCGTGCAGGCTTGGAATTCCTCCGGCTCAAACAGTTCTCAGATTTTATCGAATCTCCAAAGCAGCTTCAGAAATCAAAATTATCATTTTGTCGTCGGTTTTACCGCAAAATCAAGTTTTGACGCCGGCGGTATCGCGTATGTATATAACGGCAAACCGAGCGGCCCGGCTTTCAGCGTGAACCTTGATCAAGGAACGGCCAACACGGCGAAAGCGGCACAGCACGAGTTTTCCCATAACTTCGGACTTCAGCATGACGCCCAAGGCAGCGGCATCCGCTGCGTCATGAATTATGATTATGCCTATTCCGTGGATATCTGGGACAGCTCCCATAACAGACAGATTGCGACAAACAAAGCTTGGTACAAATAATAGAAAAAGAGCCGCTCCCCATGGAGCAGGCTCTTTATTTTGCCGTGCGTTCCGTTTTGACAAAACACATGCAGATCATAATGAGAATAAATGCCGTCAATGCCAAGAAAGGAATGGTAATGAAACCGAACCAGTTAATATATTCAGATGAGCAAGGCACGCCGTAGACACACGGCTTGATGCCGCTGAAACCGGGCACCTTCTGCTCAAGGTAATGCATGATCGATATAAACGCGCCGATGACGGCCATCGGCAGCACATATTTTTTCACGCGCGTGTCACCCTGGAAGGTGGCGATTCCTAAAATCAGGACAAGCGGATACATGAGAATTCTTTGATACCAGCACAGCTCGCACGGTATGAATTTTCTGATCTCGCTGAAATAAAGGCTGCCGAGCATGGCAGCAAGAGCTATCACCCAAGAAGCATATAAAAATACGATTCTATTTTTCATTTTTCAGCTCTTTCTTAATCGTTTTTGAAATTTCCTCATAATTAGAGAATTCTTTAATCACTTTGTCATTTACGTAAATCGTCGGTGTCGCCGTAATGTTTAATTTATCATTCAGGTCAGTGTCAGCTTTCAGCTCTTTTGCAAATGTCTCTTTATCAAGGTTTTCCTTCAGCTTGTCAGGATCAACCTTTTTCGCGGTGCTTTTGACCGTTTTTTCAAGCAATGCAGGCGTGACCCATTCCTGTTCGCTTGACGGCTGCTCTTCAAACAGCTTTTCATGGAAAGTCCAGAATGATGCCGGGTCTTCCTTCCACACCTCTTCTGAAGCAAGTGCCGCCAGACGCGAGCCGCTTCCGTGGTACATGACGTTCACAAATGAAAATTTCACGTCGCCTTTATCGATAAAATCTTTTTTGATTTTCGGAAAGATATCGCTGTTAAATACTTTGCATGACGGACATTTGTAATCTCCGAATTCAACTACCGTAACAGGCGCGCTGTCTTTGCCGAGCACGGGCTGTCCTTTAATGGAAGGCTGTTCGGCGGCTGTTTCGCCCGCTTTTTCCGTTTGGTTGTTAATAATTACGATGGCCGCAAATAAAACGACAACGATTAACGTCAGAATCACCGCAAATTTCGCAGACGATTGTTTCTTTTTCACTCAGACACCTCATTGTTTTTAAAATAAAAAAGAAGCGGATGCCGGATGGCCCGCTTCTCTATTTTACCAAGACAACCTTGTTTAAGAAAACCCTGAAAAACGAATTATCTTTGACAATTATTCCGCTTTCACTCTCATGACGCGCATCGCATTGGCAACGGCAATCAGCGTGACGCCTACATCTGAAAAGACCGCTTCCCACATGGTGGCGAATCCGAATGCGCCAAGCAAGAGAAAAATGATTTTTACGCCTAAAGCAAATCCGATGTTCTGCCAGACGATCCGGCGTGTGCGGCGTGCAATCCGGATGGCTTCGGCTGCTTTTGACGGCTGGTCTGTCATCAGGACGACATCGGCCGCTTCGACGGCGGCATCAGAACCGAGAGCCCCCATGGCAGCTCCGATGTCAGCTCTGGCAAGCACAGGCGTATCATTAATCCCGTCGCCGACAAACATCAGTTTTTCATTCGGTGAAAGCGCGGCTTCAAGTTCTTCGACGCGGTCTACCTTGTCACCAGGCAAAAGCTCTGTGTACACGTCATCAATACCGAGCTCTCGGCCGACAGCTTCTCCGGTCTGCTTTGAATCACCCGTCAGCATCACTGTCCGCTTCACGCCGAGCGCTTTTAACTTGGCAATGGCCTGTTTGGCGTCCTCTTTGATTTCATCTGCGATCACGATCGCCCCCGCATACTGCTGATCAACGGCGACATAAACGACGGTTCCGTTATTTTCAGCTGTGCCGGAAGCGATTTGTTCTTTTGCCATCAGTTTTTGATTTCCGGCCAAAATCGTTGATCCGCCGGTTTTCACCCGAATGCCGTGTCCGGGTATTTCTTCATATTCTTCAATCTCCTCAGCCGCGAGCGGTTGATTGTAAGCCTCACGGATGGAAGAAGCAATCGGATGATTGGAATGGACTTCTGCAAGCGCAGCAGCATGAAGCAGGCTGTCTTTCGTAAATCCTGCCGCCGGTTTGATATCAGTAACGGCGAAATTGCCTTTCGTTAAGGTTCCCGTTTTATCAAACACGGCGTATGCCACCTGATTGAGCGCTTCTAAATAGTTGCTGCCTTTCACGAGCACCCCTGCTTTAGACGCAGCCCCGATACCGCCGAAAAACCCGAGCGGAATGGAGACGACGAGTGCGCACGGACAAGAAATCACAAGGAAAATCAGCGCGCGGTACACCCAGTCGGATAGCGCGGCTGAAGGCACGAGAAGCGGCGGTAAAAAGGCGAGAAGCACCGCAACAATGACAACAGCCGGTGTATAGTACTTGGCAAACTTCGTAATAAAGTTTTCCGTTTTCGCTTTGCGTCCGGCCGCATTTTCGACCAGATCCAATATTTTTGACACGGCAGAGTCTTCATATCCTTTAGAGGTTTCAATATGAAGCACGCCGTTCTGATTCATAAATCCGGCCATCACCTCTTGCCCCGGCTCCGCTTTTCTCGGCACGGATTCGCCCGTTAAAGCGGATGTATCAACCATCGAGGAACCGCTCAGCACCTTTCCGTCCAGCGGAATCCGTTCTCCGGGATTCACGATGATGACCTGTCCGACTTTGACGTCCTGCGGGGGAACGGCAGCCATGCCGTTTTCCGTTTTCACATTGGCGTACTCAGGACGGATGTCCAATAACGCGCTGATCGATTTTCTGGATCGGCTGACGGCCGCTCCCTGAAACAATTCACCGATCTGGTAGAACAGCATGACCGCGACGCCTTCCGGATATTGATGAATGATAAATGCGCCGATTGTGGCAAGCGCCATCAGAAAATGCTCATCAAATACCTGGCCGCGGACAATATTTTTTCCCGCTCTGGCTACGATATCGCCGCCGATGATCAAATATGAAGCAAAAAAGAGCAGAAACTCAAGGACGGCGCCCGTGTGCGCGAAGTAAGCGATGACGGCCAAAACGGCGCCCGCCGCCAATCTCACTAACATCAGCTGCAGCTTTTTGCGGTATTCATCCCCGCCGGGTTTGTCTTCGTGCTTCGAACGAACGGTCACATGAGGATCAATGGACTTTACTTTTTTCGCGACTTCGTCTTTCATCCATTGCTCGTTTTTCCCGCCGGCTGAGACCGTGATGGTGCTTGCCGCAAAATTGACAGCACAGCCGTCTATGCCGTCAATGGCTTTTACGCCGTTTTCTATTTTTTTTGCACAGTTGCTGCAATCAAGTCCGTCTAATACAAATTCACCTTTGGCTGCTTTCATTTTCGACTCACCCTACTTTCCGTAATAGGATTCCCATAACATCAATACAGCTAAACGAATTTATATATATGAACATATACTCATATATGTGTTTTCTCTATTATATGCAGGCTTTGAATAAAGTGTCAATAAAAAAGACAAAACCGGCATCAGCCGATTTTGTCTTTTTTCACCTTCTGTAAACGCAAGGCATTAAGCACGACCGATACCGAGCTGAATGCCATGGCGGCGCCTGCCACCCACGGAGCCAGAAAGCCGGCTGCCGCAATCGGAATGCCGATGCTGTTGTAGCCCAATGCCCATCCTAAATTCTGCTTGATGTTTCTCATGGTCAGCCTGCTCATGCCGATGGCGTCGGCAATGCCGTTCAGGTCTCCGCGGATCAGCGTAATGTCCGCTGCTTCCATTGCGATATCGGTGCCGGTGCCGATGGCCATCCCGATATCGGCCACAGCCAGCGCCGGAGCATCATTGATGCCGTCACCGACCATCGCCACGCGCCGGCCTTCTTTTTGCAGCCGGGAAATTTCCGCCGCCTTTTGTTCGGGAAGCACTTCGGCGATCACGCTGCCGATGCCCGCGGCTTTTGCAATGGCTTCCGCGGTCTTTTTGTTGTCACCGGTCATCATGATGACGTCAAGCCCCATATCATTCAGGCGTTTCACCGCGGCCGGAGATGTTTCTTTGATGGTATCGGCGACTGCGATAAGCCCCGCCGCTTTGCCGTCTGCCGCAATAAGCATCACCGTTTTTCCTTCCGCCTCCAAGCGGGCCATGTGCGGAAGCAGTGCTTCATGTTCAATGTGCTCTGATTCCATCAGCCGTCTTGATCCGGCAAGAATCGTTCTGCCGTCAGCCTCTGCATAGATTCCGGAACCGATCCGGGCTTGGAACCGGGCGAGTTTCGGGATGGAAATCCCCCGTTTTTCGGCTCCTGACACGATGGCTTCTCCAAGCGGGTGCTCCGATCCCGTTTCGGCGGCCGCCGCCAGCCGCAGGAGCTCCTCTTCGTTCATTCCCGCTGCCGGTACGGCGTCTGTCAGCACCGGTCTGCCGTTTGTCACCGTTCCGGTTTTATCCAGTACGATGGTCGTCAGACGCTGGGTCTTTTCTAGATGCTCCCCGCCTTTAAAGAGAATGCCGAATTCAGCTGCGCGGCCGGAGCCCGCCATAATGCTCGTCGGAGTGGCGAGCCCCAGTGCGCACGGACAGGCAATGACAAGCACGGCGATGAATTTGCCGATCGCTTCAGAAAACTGTCCCGGCGCCGCCCATACATACCAAATGAGAAAAGTCAGCACGGCCAGCCCCAGCACAATCGGGACGAAAATGCCTGAAATGTGATCCGCGAGCCGCTGAATGGGGGCTTTTGATCCTTGGGCTTCTTCCACGATTTTAATAATGTGTGCAAGCGCGGTATCTTTGCCGACATTCACCGCTCTGATTTTGAGAAAGCCGTTTGCATTGATCGTCGCCCCGGTGACGGTGCTTCCGGGAGACTTATCGACAGGCATGCTCTCTCCCGTAATCATCGATTCATCAATCGCGGAATGGCCTTCAATCACTTCGCCATCGACAGGAACGCGTTCTCCAGGTTTCACGTATACGATATCCCCCGTCCGGACCTCGTCAATCGGAATCACCTGTACTTTGCCGTCCCGCTCAACCGCCGCCGTCTTCGCCTGAAGCTTCATTAACTTTTTAATCGCTTCTGATGAGCGGCCTTTTGCTTTCATCTCTAAAAGCTTTCCAAGCAAAATCAAAGTCAGCAAAATGGCGCTCGTTTCATAATAAAGCCCCTCAGCATGTCCGTCTCGTCCGAGAGACGCAATCGTCATGTACAGGCTGTATGCGTAAGCGGCCGTCGTTCCGAGCGCAACGAGAACATCCATATTGGCGCTTTTGTTTCTCAGCGCCTTGTACGCTCCCGTATAAAAAGGCCAGCCGATGACGAGCTGCACCGGGGTGGCAAGCGCGAATTGCAGCCACGGATTCATCAGGATATCCGGCATCCAGATAAAAGAAGTAAAAGAAAAATGGCTGACCATCGACCATAAAAGCGGGAAGGAGAGAACGGCAGAAAATATGAGCCTGATCAGCTGCTTTCGCTGCTCTTTCTCCTTTTGGGATAATCCGCCGTCTCCATCAACCGCTTTCTTCTCGTCTAATCTGTAGCCGAGTTTTGCCACGGTCTCTTTCAGCTCTTTCGGTGTCACCTCTTTCGGATTGTATTCAACGGTGACTGTTTCCAGGGCGAAATTCACCGGTGCGCTCACAACGCCCTCTGTTTTGTTCAGGCGCTTTTCAATCCGGTTGGCGCAAGCGGCGCACGTCATGCCTTCAATCTGAAAATCGGCTTTTTCCGTCACGACGTGATAGCCGAGTTTTTCAATTTTATCCTTTATGGCGCCAGCTTCGATTTTGTCAGGCTGATAAGAAATATTTGAGGTCTCAAGCGCAAGATTGACGGAAGCGTCAATGACGCCGTCCATCCGTTTCAGCCCTTTTTCAATTCTTGAAGCGCAGGCGGCGCATGTCATGCCCCCCACTTGAATGGTTATCTCTTTCGGTTCACTCAATGTCCTCATCTCTCTTCATAAACCCCATGGGGGTATAATTATGATAAAAGAAAACCGCGCCCGTTCCCGAAGCGCGATAAACCTTATACGACGTCATACCCTTGATCTTCAATCGCGTCCTTTATATCTGATACGGAGACTTTGTTCTCATCAAACGTCACATCCACCTGTCCGGCTTCCAATTTCACCTGAACCGCCGTCACTCCGTTCAGTTCTCCCACTCCGGTCTCTACTGCTTTTACGCAGTGCTGACAGGACATGCCTTCGACTTGCAGTGTTTTTTGTTCCATGATGATTCCCTCCACGTCTTGTTTTTTCTTTTTTATGTTACCATACCCCTGTAGGGTATTTCAAAACATTTTATTTTACGATTTTGCGATTTTTTTCACAACATCAAGCAGCTCGGCAATCGCCTGCTCCCCGTTTCCGCTCTCAATGGCGCCGGCTACGCAGTGATGGGCGTGATCTTCCAGCAGATGAAACGCGACTTTCTGCATGGCCGCCTGTACGGCTGAAATCTGCACGAGAATATCCACGCAGTATCGTTCGTTTTCCACCATATTCTGAATGCCCCTGACTTGGCCTTCAATCCGTTTCAGCCGGTTCAGAATCTGGTCTTTTTCCTTGGCGCTTTTATGATTTAACGATTGATGCTCGGTATGTTTGTCCATTTTCCACCTCGGTTTTGTTCTTCGTTACCTTCATTATACAGACTTGAAAATCCGGTGTAAAAAATTTTCAACACACAAGTTTTACCAGTACACCCGCGGGGTATATATTGTTATCACATATCATGAGGGGGAAGTTCATTGAAAACGATACAGGTTGGCATATTGGGATATGGTTTGTCCGGGAAAGTCTTTCATGCGCCGCTTTTGGACGTCCTTGATGATTATCAGATCAAAAAAGTCATGACCTCCAGAACGGAGGAGGTCAGACGTGATCTGCCGGGGGCTGAAGCCGTGCGCGCGATTGAAGACATTACCGGTGATCCTGACATTGATCTCGTCATCGTTACGACACCGAGCGGAATGCATTATGAATCAGCGATGAAATGTCTCCTGGCGGGAAAACACACCGTCGTGGAAAAACCGATGACGGCGACTTCAGCAGAAGCGGAGGAGCTGAGAAGAACGGCTGAAAATAAAGGCGTCTTACTGAGCGTGTACCACAACCGGCGGTGGGACAATGACTTTTTAACGATACAAAAGCTGATTCGGGACGGGGCGCTTCAAGACATTCATACATATCAAGTCAACTACGATCTGTACAATCCGGTTGTCCAAGAAAGATGGCGCGAAAAAAGCGGACCCGCCACGGGAACGCTGTATGATCTCGGTTCACATATTATTGACCAGACGCTCCTGCTTTTCGGAATGCCGGAATCCATCACGGCACATGTGATGAAACAGCGGGACAACAGTGAAACCGTCGATTATTTTCTGGCCGCGCTCCATTACGGCAAACTTCAGGTCATTCTTCAATCCGGCTCCATGAATGCGGCAAGCGGCCCGCGCTACCAGATTCACGGACGGAATGCAAGCTTTATCAAATACGGAAAGGACGGACAGGAAGAGGCGCTTTCAGCCGGACAAAAGCCGATTGACGAGAGCTGGGGCGCCGATGACCCTGACAACTTCGGAGAGCTGACAATCGCAGCGGATGAAAAACGGCATACAGAAACAATCCCCTCTGAGAACGGCTCTTACCTTACGTACTACAAACTGCTGGCGGACAGCATCTTAAACGGAAAACCGCTTCCCGTTACGGCAAAAGAAGGCATCGATGTCATCCGTGTCATTGAAGCGGCGATGAAAAGCAGCGAGCAAAAACGGACGATTGCCCTTTAATATGAAAAACCTCCCAGCCGTACGGCGGGGAGGTTTTTTTAAGATCAGAATGATTTTCCGGCTTCTTTCGCGCGGGCAATCGCATCTTCTTTAATTTGCTGTGCTTTATTCGGTTCAGCATTATGGCCTTCAACGATTAAACCGTCAAAAGAAGGAACGCCGAAGAAGTTCATCATGATGCCGATGTAACGGTGGCCCATTTCCATGTCAGCCGCCGGGCCTTCAGAGTAATAGCCTCCGCGCGCCTGAATGTGGAGCGCTTTTTTGTCAGTCAACAGACCGATCGGGCCTTGCTCTGTATATTTGAATGATTTTCCGGCTACAGCCACAGAATCAAGGTACGCTTTCATAACAGGCGGGAATGAGAAGTTCCAAAGCGGTGTGACGAATACGTATTTGTCAGCTGACGCGAATTGATCGCTCAGCTCGTTCAGACGGCCGACTTTCGCTTTTTCGTTTTCAGAAAGCTCTTCAAATCCTGTGCCGGATTGAAGTTTTCCCCAGCCGCTGAATACATCCGCGTCGATATGAGGAATGTTCTCTTTGTAAAGGTCGATATGTACAACCTCATCATTCGGGTTTGATTCTTTATAAGAATCGATAAACGCTTTTCCTGTCGCCATGCTGTAAGATGTCTTTTCATCATGAGGATGAGCAGTGATATAAAGTACTTTTGCCATTGTAAACAGCCCTTTCGTTTTCAAATTACACACACATTTATTATGAAATATGAATGTTTTTTTATACTGATCAGTTCTGTAATAATTATAGTTACAAAAAATTCTTTTCGCAACAATAATATCTCGAAATCAGTATATTTTTTAAAAAAGGCTGTAATGACGGGAATGGCAAGCAGCAGAAAAAGCAGAAACATTTAGTTTCTGCTCAAAATCGGATTTGGTTTGCAGACCGGAATATCCAACCCGAGATTCCCCCGCAGTGTATCCGCCGGATAGCTTTTTCGGTACAGCCCCTTTTCCTGAAGGATCGGTATGACTTGATCTACAAAGGCTTCAAGCATGCCCGGGATGTCAGAGTGAATGATAAACCCGTCCGCCGCTTCCCGCTGAAACCATGTTTCAATTAATGATGCCACACGTTCCGGTGTCCCGATAAAGTTGGTTCGCGGAAACGCGGCTTCGCGCGCCACTTGACGCAGCGTAAGATTCCTGGCTTTCGCCTCTCTTTTGATACGGTCTGTCGTGCTTTGAAACGCGTTTTTCCCGACGTCGCCCAAATCAGGAAACGGCTCATCCAGCGGAAAACGGCTCAGATCATAATCGTCAAAAAATCTGGCCACATATTTAACGGCGTTCTCTATCGGAATCAGCTCGGCGAATTCCTGATATTTCGCTTCCGCTTCTTCTTGTGAGCCGGCTATAATCGGACTGATTCCCGGAAAGATCCGCAGCTTGGAAGCGTCCCGGCCGTAATCCGCCGCCCGCTTCTTCACATCATCATAAAAAGCTTTCGTTTCCTCAAGTGAATTGGAGTGCGTAAAGACTGCATCTGCATTCCTCGCGGCAAACGACCGGCCGGTTTCTGAAGACCCCGCTTGGAAAACGACCGGCTCTCCCTGTTTGGACCGGCCGATATTCAGCGGGCCCTCCACTTGAAAATACTCACCTTTGTGATACAGGCGATGCAGTTTGTCAGGGTCAAAAAACTGCCCGGTTTCTTTGTTGCGGACGAAGGCATCTTCTTCCCAGGAATTCCACAGACCGCGCACCACGTCCACATGTTCCTGGGCGATGTCGTAGCGCCGGCTGTGGTCGGGAAGGCTTTCTTTGCTGTGATTGCGCGCGGCTCCCGCCTGCGGAGAGGTGACGAGATTCCAGCCCGCCCTGCCGCCGCTGATATGGTCAAGAGACATCAGCTGTCTTGCGATGGTAAACGGCTCAGTGAACGAGGTGGAAAATGTGCCGATTAAACCAAGATGGGTTGTAGAGGCGGCAAGCGCCGATAAAATAGTGATCGGCTCAAACCGATTTAAGAAATGCGGGATGGACTTTTCAGAAATGAACAAGCCGTCCGCAATAAAAGCAAAGCTGAACAGCCCTCTTTCAGCAGTCTGCGCTTTTTGCCTGTAAAACGCCGCATTCGTGCTTGCTGTCGGATCGGCGTCGGGATGACGCCAGCCGTCCGTTGTGCCGCCGACACCGTGAATCATGACTCCGAATTGAATTAGATCCGTCCGGCTCATTTTCTCACCCCCTTTTTCCCCTCGTAATCGGCAAGCGCCCGTTCTACATGTTCAATGCCGACTTGAGTAACGGCCTGATACACACGGCTGTCACCGCTGCCGATTTCAACGACGGGAACATGACAGATGCCGTACTTCGTCTGCAGCACGTCACGCAATTCGTCCCGCTCTGTCACATCAATTGTTTCGTATGCCACGGCTTTTTCCCGCAAATATCCTTTCACTTCATCACAATAGGAGCAGCCCTGCTTGCTCCAGACCACTACGTTTACTTCATGACTCATGTTCATCCCTCCTGTAATTGTGGGGCCGGCTGCACCGCTTCGCTTAACAGCCGGTAAGACAATCGTTTTTCCTCAGCGTTTTTGATAGGCGACAAAATCACAAAATCGGTAATGCTGTATTGAACGGATAATCGTCGCAGCTCGGCGGCGGTCTCTTCTTTTGTCCCGGCAATCACACCCGTCTTTTGTGTGATCAGCTTATATGGCTGCGTGACTTGTTCAAGAAACGCTTCCGCTTGTTCCCGGGAACCGACATTCACCTTTTTGCCGTCTTCGAGAATGATTTTGACCGACTCACGCGATACGACGTGTTTTTCCGCTTCTGCTTTTGTATGTGCGGTAAATACCATCGGCGCAAGGTGAAATTCCGCCTTCGATCCTTTCAGCAGATGCTCGTCAAAGGCGTGGCGCGCTTTTTCTAACGCAGCCTCTTCACCGTTTATGAAATAGGCGAAAACGAAGGAAATGCCGAGTTTGGCCGCGGATATCGCGCTTTCCGCGCTGCCGCCGAGTAAAAAGATGTCAGGCGCATACTCAGTATGCGGCGTCGGCCGCAATGACGCGTAGCGGTGCGAGTCCGGAAAATCATTTCGGATGAAATGAGTCAGCTCCTCAAGCTTTTCTTCAAACAAACGGGCGGGCTGGATAAGCTCCCGCTGCAGCGCATCGGTTGACAGCTGAAATCCGCCGGGCGCTTTGCCGACACCGAGCGCCACACGGCCGGGAGCAAGGGCGGACAGAACCCGGAACTGCTCCGCCACTTTATAAGGACTGTAATGCTGCAGCATCACCCCGCCGGATGCGAGACGGATTTTTTTCGTGCTTGCGGCAAGATACCCCAGAACAATTTCCGGCGCTGATCCCGCTATCTCTTCATTGTTATGATGCTCCGCCGCCCAGAAACGGTCATATCCGTATTGTTCGGCCTCCTGAGCCAATCTCACCGTTTGCCGCAAGGCTTCTTCTGCGGTTTGGTTTTCCGCGGTGACACTTTGGTCTAAAATGCTTAAACGAATCATACGACAGGCTCCTTTATGCGCTCTTTTATGTCATAACCGTAATCAGGCAGCACGCGGCGGAGGAACTTCTTCGTTCTTTCTTTTTTCGTCTTGTGAAAAACTTCCTCAGGCGTTCCTTGTTCCACGATTGCTCCTTCATCCATAAACACAATTTGGTCGGACACTCTTCTGGCGAATTCCATCTCATGTGTGACAATGATCATGGTGGCGCCGGTCCGCACAATGTTAAGCATCACCTCAAGCACCTCGCCGACAAGCTCCGGATCAAGGGCTGCGGTCGGTTCATCAAACAGCATCACATCAGGATGAATGGCAAGCGCCCGGGCAATCCCGACCCGCTGCTTTTGTCCTCCCGACAGTTGATTCGGATAGGCATGCAATTTATCCTGAAGCCCCACCTTGGCCAGTTCCCGCTCGGCAATGGCGTACGCATCTGATTTTTTCATTTTCCTTGCGACCGTCAGGCCTTCCATGACATTTTGAATTGCCGTTTTATGCGAAAACAAATGATATTGCTGAAAAACCATCGCCGTCTGTTTCCTCAGTCTGAGAATGTCTTTTTTGGCAGGCTTTTTGCAGTTAATGACTTCACCGTGCAGCGAAATGGCGCCCTCATCCGGCCGCTCAAGTAAATTAAGGCAGCGCAGAAAAGTGGTTTTCCCGGAACCGCTCGGGCCGATGATGGTCACGACTTCTCCTTTCCGGACACTTAAATTGATCCCCTTTAACACGTGATGACTGCCAAAATGTTTCTGAATGTTTCGGATTTCGATCATAATGCGCCTCCTTGATATCTGGCCGCTCTTTTTTCCGCCAGACTGTTTACAGCTTCGAGAATCAGCGTTAATCCCCAATAAATGACGGCCGCCCCGATAAATGCTTCCAGAAACGCATAGTTATCGGATGCCGCAATCGTCGCCGTTCCTGTAATTTCAGGCACTGCAACAATTGCCGCGATGGAAGTGGTATGCAAAAAGCCGATGCCTATATTGGTGAAGTTCGGCAGCGATATCATGAACGCCTGCGGCAGAATTACGCGCCGAATCATCTGGCCCCGCGTCAGACCGATTGAATATGCCGCCTCCGCCTGCCCCGTATCGACGGCCATGATCCCGGATCGGAGAATTTCCGTCATATAAGCGCCTGCCGTTAATGACAGTGCCATGATGACAAACACGGCGACCGGAATCTGATTGGCCGACCAGCCGAGATGAAACGCGCGGCTGAATTGTTCGGCAATCAGCGGAACCCCTAAATAAATCAGCATGATATGGAGAATCGCCGGGGTGCTGCGGAAAAAAGACACGTAAAACGCTGAGCAGGCCAGCAGCCATTTGATGCGGAATATACGCACCGTGATATTGCCGAGAGCTATGAAAAATCCGGCAATAATCGGAATGACCGTCATCGCCAATGTAAGCGGAACGGTTTTCAACATTTGTTTTATCGCAGTGCCGATAAATGGAATGTCCAGCTCCACTGTTCTCCCTCCTTTTCAGCCGTGCGCACTCATGTCAAAAACCGTCACAAGGCGCGTCTCATCTTTCTTGATTCGTTTTTCGGCCCATCTGAAGACACATTCAAATAAAAGGGCGGCCGCGTAATACAGAACAGACAGCGAGATATACACTTCAAGAGAATGATTGCTCGATGTAATCAAGGTCTGTCCTCTGCCCGACATATCCATCACCCCGATCGAAAAAGCGAGTGATGTATCTTTTAAGAAACCGATCACCATATTCCCGATGTTGGGAAAGGCCTGCACAAGCGCCTGCGGCAGAATGATGCGCCGGAATGTCTGCCCCCCGTTCAGCCCGATGCTGAACGCCGCCTCCGCCTGCCCGCGGTCGACGCTGTTCACACCTCCCCTGATGATTTCGGCCGCTCTTGCCGCGCTGCTCAGCGCGTACGTGGCGATGGCCGCATACAAAGGGTCCATTTTAGAGGTATCAATTCCGGCGAGCGCCGTGAGCGCCGGAATGCCGTAAAATACAATGAACAGCTGCACCATGATGGGCGTTCCTCTGAAAAAAGAGATATACAGCTTCGCAAACTGATTCAAAACGGGAATGCGATAGATGCGGGGCAGCGCCAAAAGCAGCCCCAATAGAAAGCCGAACAGCAAAGACACCGCCAATATATACAGCGTGACGGGCAAATACCCGAGCAATGTCGGCACAAAGGACGCGATCATACTGATATCAAACGCTTTTTCCATTGCCGGTCCCTCTCTTTTTCACTTAATATTGCTCCTTTGAATAATCCGCGCCGAGCCACTTTTCACTCAGCTTTTTAAGCGTGCCGTCATCAATGATTTCCTTGAGCGCTTTATCAATGTCATCGCTCAGCGTTTGTTCATTTTTGTTAAACATAAAGAACACTTTGGCATTTGACAGCACCCCGCCGACCGTTTTTTCTTTGATTGCGCTTGTTTTGTTTTGAAAATCGACAGCAAACGGCGTTGAAATCGTTGCATCGGCGCGGCCGGATTTCAGCTGATTGGCCGCATCGTTTGAACCTTGGCCGGCATAGGCGATTTCAAACGGACTGCCGTGTTTTTCATTCCATTTTTTCAGCACAAGCGCGCCGTTTGACGTCGGACTTGTAATGACCCGCTTTCCTTTCAAGTCATCAATGCCGTGAATGTCCCCGTTATCTTGGAGCACCGTGATTTTCAGCGGGAAGTTGTTATACGCGACTTGATTGAACAGAAATTTTTTCTCCCGTTCGGCGCTTTTCTCCATTTGATGAGCCACGATATCGACTTTATGCTGGCCGAGGCTGACAAGCAGGTTGGAGAAATCCATCGTTTTAAAGGTGAATCGATAGTCCGGCAGGCGCCTGTCAAGCTCTTTCACCAGCTCAACGTCATAGCCCGTCAATTTGCCTTTATCATCAATAAAGCAAATATTCGGAAATTGAGTGCCGGTGCCGACCGTAATGTTCTTCACGTTTTTCTGATTGCCTGATGCCGCCTCCCCGCCCGCGCCGCAGGCTGATAACGCCGCCGTTGCCGCAATTGTTAATGACATGACCGCCAGTCTTATTTTCATGTGATCGCCCCGTTTTCTGCTTCAATTATTTCGTGAAACTTGATTTTGAATAATCCGCGCCGAGCCATTTTTCACTCAGCCTTTTCAATGTGCCGTCCTTCTCAAGCTTTTGAATCGCCCGATCCGTATCGTCCGCCAGGGTTTGGCTGTTTTTATTGAACATAAAATACACCTCGGTATCGAGCAGCACATCACCGACCGTCTTTTGTTTGAACGCGTGCGTCTTATTTTGAAAATCGACGGCAAACGGCGTGGATACGGTGGCGTCAGCACGTCCTGTCTCCATTTGGTTCGCTGTATCATTGCCGCCCTGCCCAGCGTATTTCAAGTGTATCGGGCTGCCGTGGGACTTGTTGTATGCCGTCATATAATCCGCCGCATTTGACGTCGCGCCGACGATGACGGTTTTCCCTTTTAAATCCCGGAGCGTGTGTATCGCGTCATTATCCGCCTTCACCGTAATGTACATCGGCGAGTAGTTATACGGGATTTTGTGATACAAAAAGCGTTTCTCCCGTTCCTTGTTTTTCGCCATATTGTGCGCGATCACGTCAATTTTCCGGTTTCCGAGACTTGTAAGCAGATTCGAAAAATCCATCGTCTTAAAGACAAATTTGTATTGCGGCAGCTGTTCATCAATGGCTTTCATCACTTCAATGTCATAGCCGGTCAGCTCGCCTTTTTCATCCATAAAAGCAATGTTCGGAAAATCAGTTCCCGTGCCGACGATAACGGTCTGCACGCCGCTCCCCGCTTTCGTGCTTTCTCCTTGCCCGCACCCGGCCAGCACGCCGAGCAGCAGAAGCAGACAGCCGGCTCTGATCCGTTTTTTTATCATTGCGCCCAGCTCGGTGTGCCTAACAGCGACGCGTCAAACCGCTCCGGTATGAGCACCTTTCTCATCATGACTCCGATGTCTCCGTCTTTCTCCTGCTCAAAATACACTTCATATCCCCTCCGTCTGTACATATCTACAAGCCAGGGATGCTTGCGCGCCGAAGTGCCGAGCGTGATGGCCGGGGCCTTCAGCGTATCCCGCAGCACATGTTCCTCCACATAAGTCAAAAGTTTGCTGCCGATGCCCTGCCCCTTCAGCTCAGGAAGCGTCGCAAACCACCAGACAAACGGATATTTTGACGGAGGCGTGTCACTCTCCCACGGAAAACGGATCGTAATTGTTGAAAGAAGCCGTCCGTCCCGTTCGAGCACGACGGCTGAATGATTTTCAATATTTTCCGTTACCATATCGATGTCGGCCCGCGCCGACGGCCAGTCAATCTCCAAATTGCGGATCGGCTGAAACGCGCTGTACAGCAGCTCTAAAAACTCCGGCGTATCCTTTTTCTCAGCCAATCGAAATATGTCTTCACTCATTCCGGTCACTCTCCCCGCAAAAAAATATATAATTCCAATTTGTTTACTAAGCTTTGATTGTTTATACTATAAAGCAAACTGATTTGTTTGACTAATCAAAAAAAGTAAAGGAAAGGTTCAAGAAAATTAATGAACAGCCGGGAGGGGATTTCGTTGGAATTACGCACCATTAAAACGTTTCATACCATCGTACAGTCAGGCAGCTTTTATAAGGCCGCCGAAATTCTGAACTACTCACAGCCGACGATTTCAATGCGGATTAAACAGCTGGAACAGGATGTAGGCGCGCAGCTGTTTGAACGGGGAAAGAAGCTGAAGCTGACAAGGGCGGGGCGGCTGTTTCATGAGCGGGCCGGGCAGCTTCTCGCGCAATACGAGGTGCTTGACCATACTCTGGCCGATATCAGACAGGGCCAGGCCGGCCTTATTCAGATCGGCATATCCGAACCGACGGCAAGCCTGATCTTCCCTGCCGTGCTGCGGGGTTTCTTAAATGATTATCCGGACATGTCGGTCAATGTCAGCGTGGATGATGCCAATACATGCAGCCGCAAACTGCTGGAGGGCGCCATTGATTTTGCGGTATGCGGCGAGCCGGAGCTGATTCTGGAAAATTACTTTGATCCGTTTTTCCATGACTCGCTCAATGTCATCGTGTCCAACAGACATCCCCTTGCCGCCAAAGCAAGCGTTAATCTCGAAGATTTAGAAAATGAATGCCTGATTTTTACGCCCGCCAATTGCCCGATCCGGATTCAAATTGAACAGCACCTGCAGCGGGCCATCGGCAGCAGCTATCGAAAAATGGAGCTGACCAGCAGCATGGCTCACCAATACTATGTCAGGGAAAATATCGGCGTCTCAATCTTTACGGCGACGGCGCATTCAGAGCCGATCGAGGGCACGAAGGTCATTCCGATCCATAACTTAACAATTTCACCGCCGGTCGGGCTGTTGACAAACCAAAAAGAAGAGCATTTTGACTGTGCCACAAAAGATTTAATCAGCAGGATCATCAGCCGGTTTCAGCGTGATCCGCATTAAAAAAACCCCCGCTTTACGGGGGTTTTTGTATGTTCATCTTATATAATGCTCCGCACCAAGCCGCCGTCGATCCGCAATGCAGATCCGTTAATGGCAGACGACAGCGGGCTGCTTAAAAAGGCGACAAAATGAGCGATCTCTTCCGGACGGATCAATCGCTGAATGATCGACGTCGGACGATTTTCCTTCATAAATCGTCTCTCCGCTTCAGCCACTGTCAGGTTTTCACCGGGATAAAGCGACTCCAGCATTGTTTCGACGCCCTCTGTTTTCGTGGAGCCGGGCATGACCGTATTCACCGTCACATTCGTCCCTTCCGTGAGCTCGGCCAGACTGCGTGACAGCGACAGCTGCGTTGTTTTCGTAGCGCTGTAATGAGCCATTTCCTGAGAAGGCATGACGGCCGCTTCACTCGCGATAAAGATCACCCGTCCTTCCTTCCGCTCAATCATCCGCTTTGCATACCGGCGTGTCAGCCGCACGCCGCTCATGATATTCACCTCGAAAAACCGGAGCCACTCTTCGTCAGGAATATCAAAGTATTCCGCAGGTTCAAAGATTCCTAAATTGTTGACGAGAATATCCACATCCGGATACTGCTGAAAAATCGCGCCGCATCCTTCCGCCGTGCCTAAATCAAATGCGGCCGGATAGAGACGGGCATCCGGCGTCTGTTTCTCTAGTTCCCGGATCGTTTCGTTCACCTTTTCTTCACGGCGGCCGTTAATGATCACGGCCGCACCTTCTGCAATCAGCGAAGCCGCAATCGCCTTCCCGATGCCTGACGTAGATCCCGTCACAAGCGCCGTCTTCCCTTTCAACTGCAAGTCCATCATCCATTCCTCCCTATCGCAAGTCTCTTCTTATATATGGACAGAAATCGAAAGCCTGAAACCTTCCGTCCCTATTATCGGATAGAAAAATGGATGAGGGGAAGTACGCACTTTTTAGTGCCTGTCCGTTGTCCCGGCTGACGGCTGATCGATTTGAATGACAAACCGATTCTCTAACTCTTCCTGAGCCTCTTGAAACAGCTCCAAGACATCATCAGCATCCGAACCCAATGCCATTTGACTGGCCTCAAAATTCTTCCACACCAAAGTCAGCGGATATTCGATCCATCCTGTCAGGCAATCCCATAAGGCGTTCAGATTTTCACCATAAAAGTCCGGGAAATCTAATTGATCTTTTAAGATTCGGTGTAATGCTTCTATGCTTGTAACATCTTTTCCGTCTATGATGACGACTATCATTCACATGGACTCCTTTTTTCTTCGAATTATATTTAGCAGGATACACCTTGATCCATTACCTTCGACCCGTTATTATAACTCACCTCACACTTGTTAAGGAGAAATTAATATTCTAGTTATTTACTGTATTATTTATTATTGGTAGAATTTAATTGAATCTTATGAGGAGGGTTATAGATGAAAAAATCTTTTGTTTTTCTATTATCGCTAGTGCTTTTATTTAGCATTTTTCCTATTAGCACTTTAGCCACCGTGAAAACGTCAGAAGATGACACGATAACTGTACCTGGAAAAGATGTAAAAAACACTGCAGTATTAGTTGATGCTATCAATGAATTAGATGAAAAATTGGATATGAAAAATCTATCATCTAATTCTCCAGAAGATATAAGTCAACTGAGTTTAGCAGCAAAAACGCTGTATGATACTATTGTAAATTATGAAAATCAAACATCTGCTTCTTTGACAGGCACTGACGCGTTGATCATATTCAAAGAGTATATTGACGAGTTAAATAGAAGTGAAGTTATTAAACCTGTTGAACACATTGTAACAACAATGGGAGTTATAAACTATAAAGAATATAAAATTAGCAACTCACAAATAAAACAATTGAGTGCTGCTGTTGGAATTAATAGTGGATTTTGGGGTACAGCTACAGCTATAGCTAAAATTTTTGCTAAAAGCCCAACTGCACTTACATTAATGTTAGGTGCGGTACCGCTTTTAGGTATGGGTACTATAAATGCCTGCAATTCTAAAGGTAAAGGCATTATTATTACAAAAATGGGTTCAGGAGCAACGAATACATATAGTTGTAGATCTCAATAAAAAAGTGTGAGCTTTCGCTCACACTTTTTTATTTTTTATTTTTCTGATACATTTTGATATAAATTCACTAACAAAAAAAACTATTAAGCCTGATATTAATAACAAAAGTGAATTTATCTTTAAACCCTTGTTAAAAAAATCAAGGATACTATTTATCAATAAAAAACCTGACCAATAGATGAATAAAGAATAGAAAGCTATATTAGTGCTCTTTTCATCCGTATTTCTACTAGTTTTAAAAAACAATGATCTGCCCTCCCTATTCTTGAATCTTTTCAATCCTTACTATAAAATTTTTCAATGCTCATCAAAAATACTTATTGGTGGTTAAGTGCTTAATCTTTCGTTTAGGTTGGTACATTGAGCCTTCTTCATTTTACTCATGTCGTCACCTCCCATAAAACAATGATAACATGAATTAATTCTAGTTTATATTGTATGTAATTCCCGAAATAGCTAATACTCTTCACTAACTTCAAGTATAAACCGAAAAATTTAAACAATTTCATTTAAAATCTAAACAGAAGTCCATGTACGAGACTGAAGAAAATACTCCGCAATTCGATCCCTATCTTTCATTTCATTCTGAAAACAATTAAAACAAAGAGCATAGTAATTCTGTTGGCTTTATCTCTATTCTTTACTGTATTTCCTGGACAGCTTATTTGCCAAAATTATACAAACGGATAATACAAAATAATAGGATAAAGCAAAAGCAGCACATCTTTTAGATTATCCTTTTTAAGTATTGAATGAGTAGTAAGAGAAATTAAAATGAACAGGCAGGAATTTAGATAGGAGGAGGTATGGCATTAACACGAAAGCCATCTTCCTTTCAGCACAAAGGGAGAAAACGAAGAATTTTAAAAAGTGTTGCCAAAATGTTACCGCAGTGCCATCGAAAGCTTTGAAAGCCTTGATAACACTGCGGTTTCGGCGTTATGTATGGAGACGGTGGGAGTCGAACCCACGTCCAGAAACATCGATTACTTAAGCGTCTACGAGCGTAGCCTGCATATTTCGTGTTTCACTCGTCTTCATGCCTGCGGGCGGGCCTTCCGAGAGCTAGTCTGTCAGTCTCTTCTTACGTTCTCAGACGGGAACGCAAGCGTAGCCTACTTGGATGTGCTCTTCACGGACACATAGGCAATGTCAGGAAGAGCTCGCTGCGTTTATTAGGCAGCTAGTGCTAAGTTTTGGTTAAAACTTTTAGTTTTGCCAGTTATATTTAGGTGCGTGTTAACGAGATCGCCTCTCGGCTCGCAGCTCAAGCTCGATCCATCCCTGTCGAATCCGTAACGTCCCCTTGTTAAGGGTATACGGGAGATCTATCAAGCTCTTGCTCAACTGGCTGTACTGTTATTATACCATGATCACAGGCAAATTCAATTGGGAATATCTTCAATAAACAGCCTGTGAATCTGATGTGTGAACAGTATAGCACAGGGCTGTCATCACATCAAGGCTCAGGCATCAGAAGCCTTTTTGTCTGTCTCTGAACGCTCTTTCGATTTCTCTTTTGGCGTCTTTTCGTTTTAAATCATCACGTTTATCGTATGTTTTCTTCCCTTTTCCGAGGCCGATTAACACTTTGGCGAAGCCATTTTTCAAGTACAGCTTCAGCGGCACGAGGGAATAGCCTTTCTCTTTCGTCAGGCCGATCAGCTTATTGATTTCTTTCCGGTGCATCAAAAGCTTTCTCGTCCGGAGCGGGTCGTGGTTATAGCGGTTTCCCTGCTCGTACGGGCTGATGTGCATGTTGTGGAGGAACACTTCGCCGCGCTCGATTTTCGCAAAGGAATCCTTCATGTTTACGCGGCCGGCGCGGATGGACTTAATCTCCGTTCCCTGCAGCACGATGCCTGTTTCATAGGTTTCTTCTATAAAGTAATCATGGTTTGCTTTTTTGTTTTGCGATAATACTTTGCCTGATCCTTTTGGCATGCCTTATCCTCCTCTCTCCGCAAAAACCGTTCATGTGTGCGATACGCTTTATTTTAGCAAATGGATCGTTCCGCGACAATGAAAATGCGGCTTGCGAAAGAAAGCAAACAGAGCATTATGCCCCATTTGCTTTTCGCATTTACTTCTTCTTTTTGCGTTTTTGTTTCGGCGCGTTTTGGAAACCGCGTTTTTTCTTTTTCTTCTTCGGTTTTGTAAACCATTCCCCTTTTTCCTCCGATTTCGGCGGTGAAGCCGGGGTATTGCTGTTTAACACGCGTTTCCGCGCCGGTCTGCCTCGTTTTCTGCGGTCGCCTGTTGTTTCTCTCGGACGGCGGGTGCCTTTCATGCCGACAATTTCAAAGTCGATGTTTCTCTCATCTTTATTGACGTCGACGACTTTGACCGTGATTTCGTCTCCGATGCGGTAAACGTTGCCCGTGCGTTCACCGATCATGGCGAAATGCTGCTCGTCAAAACGGTAATAATCATCCGTCATAAAGCTGACGTGCACAAGCCCTTCAATCGTATTCGGCAACTCGACGAACATTCCGAAATTCGTGACGGAACTGATCATGCCGTCAAATTCCTCGCCGATTTTATCAAGCATATATTCCGCTTTTTTCAGATCGTCCGTTTCCCGCTCGGCGTCAACGGCGCGCCGTTCCATCGTTGACGTATGATCAGCGATTTCCGGAAGGCGTTCGGCCCACTTTTCCTGAGTTGCTTCGTCCGATTGTCCGTTGATCAAATACGTTCTGATCAGCCTGTGAACGATTAAGTCAGGATATCGGCGGATCGGCGATGTGAAGTGCGTATAAAATTCAGTCGCCAGCCCGAAATGGCCCAGGCTTTGCGGGTCGTATTTCGCCTGCTTCATGGAACGGAGCATGACGGTTGAAATCACCGTTTCTTCCGGACGGTCCCGCACTTCATCAAGAATGCTTTGCAGCGCGCGCGGATGAATGTCTCCGGCTTTCCCTTTGACGATATAACCGAATGTCGTCACGAACTCCAGAAACTTTTGCAGTTTTTCGGCGTTCGGCTCTTCGTGAATCCGGTAAATAAACGGCACGTTCATCCAATGGAAGTGTTCGGCCACCGTTTCGTTTGCCACAAGCATGAATTCTTCGATCAGCTTTTCCGCTACTGAGCGCTCTCTGATGACGACGTCTCTTACGGCGCCTTCCTCATCGACGAGCACCTTCGCCTCTTTAAAATCAAAATCCACGGCGCCGCGGTCCATCCGTTTCGCCCGGAGAATTTCCGCCAGACGTTCCATGTCTTTAAACATCGGGACGAGCGGCTCATATCTTTCTTTCAGCTCGGCGTCGTCTTCTGTGAGGATCCGGTTGACATCTGAATAGGTCATTCGTTCCGTCGTTTTAATGACGCTTTGGAAGATCTCGTGTTCCGTCACCTGTCCCTGCTGGTTGATTGTCATTTCGCAGGAAAGCGTCAGCCGGTCGACCTTCGGATTTAAAGAACAGATTCCGTTAGACAGTCTGTGCGGGATCATCGGAATGACCCGGTCAACCAAGTACACGCTTGTCCCTCTTTCCAGCGCTTCTTTGTCAATCGGGGAATTCTCCGTGACGTAATGGCTGACGTCGGCAATATGAACGCCGAGCTTGTAGCTGCCGTTATCAAGCTTTGTCACGGTGACGGCGTCATCCAGATCCTTCGCATCGGCGCCGTCAATGGTGACAATGACCTGATCGCGGAGATCACGGCGGTCTTTGATGTCTTTTTCATCGATGGTATCGGGCGTGCTTGTTGCCTGCTCCATCGCTTCAGCCGGAAAATCTCCCGGCAGGCCGTGCTTATGGATGATGGATAAAATATCGATGCCCGGATCATTTTTATGGCCGAGTATTTCAACGATTTCCCCTTCGGCGTTCATTCTGCCTTCAGGATAGCTTGTCAGTTTGACGACGACTTTATGGCCTTCCGCAGCGCCGTTATTGGCATGTTTCGGAATAAAAATATCACTCGTGATTTTCTTATCATCCGGGATGACAAAGCCGAAGCTTTTCGTTTCTGTGTATGTGCCCACGACGCGGTCGATGCTTCTTTCCAGGATGCGGATGACCGTGCCTTCCTGTCTCGATCCGCTTGACTGGGAATTGAGCCGCACCATGACGATATCGCCGTTCATGGCCGTATTCAGCTCGTTCGGCGGAATAAACACGTCGCTTAAAGAGGTATCCTCCGGCAGCAGAAACGCGAAGCCCTTCGCATGCGCGGAAATTTTTCCTTTTACTAAATTCATTTTTTCCGGAAGCCCGTAGCGGTTGCTTCTGGTGCGGACGATCTGTCCCGTCTCCTCAAGCGCCACCAGCGCTTTTACCAGCTCTTTAAATTCATCGGCTTCCTTGATGTTCAGCATCTCCTCGAGTTCCTGAATGGTAAGGGGCTTGTACGCCTCTTCCTTCATAAACGCGAGAAGACGGTCCATAAACGCTTCTTTTTCCATTATTCGACCTCCTGTTTGTTACCAATCGAGTTTCTCTAAAAATTCGTACACATCCTGATGAACGAGGTCCCGTTCTTTATCGAGCGTAATGACATGGCCTGATTCTTCATACCATTTCAGCTGTTTGTCGTCCGTTTCCACCTCGTTGAAAATGATGTTCGCACTTTCTGTATTAATCATATGGTCATGCCGTGCCTGAACCACAAATGTCGGGGAATAGATCATGTCGACGTTTTTGCGCACATCGGCAATCAGCTCCTGGAGCGATTTGAGCGTATTCATCGGCGTTTTTTCAAACTCCTTCATTTCCTTTTCAATCTGCTCCGGCTGTTTTCCTTCGAATTTTTTATAATTGCGCGCGTAGGAGAGAACTCCTTCGTACATAACCTCTTCACTTTTAATGTGCATCGGCGCACACATAGGAACAATTCCCTTTATGGGTACAGTGTAACCCAATTTCAATGAAAAAACCCCGCCAAGCGACAGTCCGCACGCCGCAATGTTTTCATAGCCTTCAGACCGTAAATACTCATAACCGTCCATGACGTCTTTCCACCAATCTTCAGGTCCCGTATGTACCAGCTCTTCCGGCGGAACACCGTGCCCTTTATATTGAGGCGCGTGACAAGTGTAGCCGCGCTCATTCAAGTAGCGGCCGAGCATTCTGACGTCTGCCGTATTTCCCGTAAATCCGTGCAGCAGAAGCACCGCTTTGTCTCCGCCTTTAAATGTAAATGGTTTTGGTGTCACAATTTTCATGCTCATAACCCCTTTTTTGCACATTCAATTTAGTTTTCCACAGTTTTGCGAGAAACAAACGCCGTCTCTCAACAAGAAAAAGGCCTGATATTAAATCAGACCTTATACAAACATTGCCTTATACGATATACGCTAGCGAAATCGTCAACACGAAAAACAAGACTGCCAGCACAACGGTTGTGCGGTGAAGAATCAGATCAAGGCCCCTTGCTTTCTGTTTTCCGAAAAGCTGCTCCGCCCCGCCTGAAATTGCACCCGATAAACCGGCGCTTTTGCTGGTTTGAAGCAATACGACAATAATAAGTGCAATACTGACGATAACCAATAAGGTAATCAATAATGTGTGCATCCCATACACCTCCAGACTGACTGGCCTACATTGCTTCTATTTTACATGAAAAACAAAGGCATGTCACGCCGTATCGGTGCACATCATGTCAGAAAAACGGAAATGCGTTTGAATCTTCCATCATCATTGACTTTTGTCAACAAAGTCGTAGTAAAAAAGATCTTCAAATTTCATGTCAAAGTAATAGAGCATTTTTCCGATGACCAGCTGGCCCGGCCTCCGCTCTCCATTCAGTACACGGCTCAGTGTGGCGGGAGATATTCCGATCTCCAGGGCGAGCTGGTTTAACGAGTAGTCATTATTGACCATATACTGCAGCACATAATCTCTTCTGATCTGTATCTTTTCGACCACTTTCTTCACCTTCCGTTCTGTCAAATACTTTCTTTCTTATACATAAGATACGGCTTTTGTTAACTTTTGTCAATACTTTTCCAGCCTGGCTATTCCCTTTAGTCAATAAACATACTAGAATATAAATAGACCGCGGGAGGGGGAGAGACTGTGGAAAGCTTCGGGAAACAATTGCGGACATTACGGGAAAAAAGGCATCTGACAGTGAATCAGCTGGCAACGTATTCAGGCGTCAGCGCCGCGGGAATCTCGCGGATTGAAAACGGCAAACGCGGGGTGCCGAAACCAGCAACCATTAAAAAGCTCGCAGATGCGTTAAAAATCCCGTATGAGGAACTGATGCAGACGGCGGGATATATAGAGACCGTCCAGGAAACGAGAGCCCCGTACGACACGGGCTGCACCTTGCTGGAAAAAGCCGAAACGTATGAGCTGCATGATTTATCCCTTTTGGAGCGGGAGAACTGGCGGCACCTGTCGAAAGAAGACTTGGTTCTGCTTGATAAATACTTTGCGTTCTTAGCGGCGGAAGCCAAAAAAAGAACAAATGAAGACTCATGACTTTGCACATGTGAGGCGATCTTATTGAACACATTCGGAAAACAATTAAGAGAGCTGCGCCGCGCCCGGAAGCTTACCGTCAATCAGCTTGCCGTCTATTCCGGCGTCAGCTCGGCGACCATTTCCAGAATTGAAAACGGGCACCGCGGCATTCCTAAACCGGCGACCATCAGAAAATTGGCGGACACATTAAAAATCCCGTACGAGGAGTTAATGGCGCGGGCCGGACACATCAAGGCATTTCAGGAGGAAATCCGTGAAACCTCCGAAAGCTATCAATCCATCTGCGCCATCTATCAGACCGCCGTTGACAGAGGCGCGGAGCATCTGCCGCTGTTTGACAGCAAAAAGTGGCAGCACTTCACAAAAGAAGATATTGAAAGCGTCAGCAAGTACTTTGATTTTATTGCGGCTGAAGCGAAAAAGCGCTCCCCGGATTCCTCATCCTCTTTTTGACCCTCTCCTCAACTTAACAAGCGCCAGACGTACGTTCCCTCCGATTTTGCGGTATAATAGCAGAAGACGAGGTGAAAAAGCATGAACCAATCAGAAATGTGCCCCAGATTCGAAAAAGCGGTCGACATCCTAAGTAAACGCTGGGTGGCTCTAATCGTCTTTCAGTTATTGAACGGACAGCAGCGATTTAGCGAAATTGAAGCGGCGCTTCCGAATTTAAGCGGAAGAGTCTTGTCAGAACGTCTGAAAGAACTTGAAACAGAAGGTGTCATCAAACGGGATGTTATCCCCGAAACGCCTGTCCGCATTGAGTACTCTTTAACGGAAAAAGGCTGCGCATTAGCCCCTATTTTAGAGGAAATTTCCAAGTGGTCTTCAACATGGATTGATCCTTCCTGATAAACTCTTTTCCGCATAAGCGGCTGATCTCTCAAACGGACAGCCGTTTTTATTTTTGCTTTTCTTATACAGAAAAACAAGCCCTCAGGCGTGCAGGGCTTGTTTTTGTCTGACGCCTTCCAGCGGAATTCGAATCTCCGCCCGGGCTCCTCCAGACTCCTGATTTTCAAGTATTAATTCGCCGTGATGAAGATGTACGACGTGATGGGCGAATGTAAGCCCCATGCCGTGATGTCCCGCCGAATGTCTGCTTTTATCCTCCGTGTAAAAAAGCTGTGTCGCTCTTTTCAGCGCTTCCGGCGAGAACCCGCTTCCGCTGTCGGATACGGCAAGATGGAGGGCGGAATCGGTGCACAGGACGTCCACACGGATTTCCCCTCCTTCCGGCGTATAGTCGACGGCATTTGCCGCGATATTCATGACCGCCCTGTGGAGCAGCTCATGATCGATCGGCGCTTCTATTCGGTCAATTCCCCGTTCGCTAAGGACGAGATCAATCTGCTTCGGCCCCGCAAGCGCCGCCGCATCACGATATATGTTTTGAATCCACTCTTTGAGGTCGGTATATTCAACATGAACGGCAACTGCCTCCTCCGCTTTGGAAAGCTGGATCAGCTGTCCGACATAATGCTCGATTTTGTTTCCGGCATCCAGGATATACTGCGCATATTCCGCCTGCTCCTCATCAGGTTCTGTTAACTGAAGCAGCTCGGCATTTCCTTTAATAATCGTTGCCGGAATTTTAATATCATGCGCAAGCGCGCCGATTTGTTCTTTCTTTATCCGCTCCGCCTCCCACTGCGCCGCCAGAGATGCCTGAAGCGCGTCTTTCATTTTCAGCAGAGAGTCAATGACATCGTCAAATTCCTTTATACGCGACCTTTTTGGATTGATATTTAAATTCTGTTTTTGAATGCTTGCCGTAATGGAGCTGAGTGTGCTGAAATGCCGTCTCAGCTGATTGGCGAAACGCGTCGTCACGATAAAAACGGTCAAAAGAAGCAAAGTGATCAGAATCGTAAGACCCGTCCATTCATAATTCGGCAGATAGCGCCTTAACAGCGGCGACTGAAATTCCGACCTGAGTGAATATTGGAGAACGCCGTATTCATCTTTCCGATTTATCACCATGAATCCTTTTTGAGCATAATTAAAATACGGCTGATGCTGAATCTTTTTTCTGGCGTTGGCCGCATCTTGTTCCGTCATCGTTCCTTTTGTCATCCGCTTTGTTTTTTTATCAAAAACGGCGTATGTCATACCGTCGGGAATCATGTCTTCTGTTATCTTTTCCGCCGATTTCAGGCGGGGCTTGATCTGTTCCGCCTCATGCTCGCTGTAGTTTGCGGGCAGGATCGCTCCGGCATTCATGGCAATGGCATTTAAGGCGACGCATAATGCCGCCACCCCCATCGTGCTCAGACACAAAGTGATGGTAAATTTGACAAGCTCTTTGCGGATGCTGGATTTTCCTTTTGCTATTCCCATTTGTATCCGACACCCCACACCGTTTTGATCGGATCAGCCCCGTGTTCTTTACATTTTTTCCGGATGGTTCTGATAAACTCCGTAATGGTTGAATAGAGCGCATCGCCGTCCAAGCCGTACACTTCCTCGTAAATCTGCTCCCGTGAGAATGTTCTGTTTTTATGCTGTGCCAGAAATTCAACGATTTTATATTCGTTTTTCGTAAGAGGCAGTTTCCGGTCATCCATCCATACTTCTTTACTGTCAAAATCAAACATGAAGCCTGATATCAGCCGTTTCGTCTGATGCTTTTCCCGCCGTTCCCTTCTGACATGCGCGTTTACCCTTGCCATCAATTCCTGTACGCCGAACGGCTTTGTGATGTAATCATCAGCGCCTGTCATGAGGCCTTTCACAATGGATTCTTCGTCAGACTTTGCCGTTAAAAACAGGATCGGGCTGTCCACCAGCGGCCGAATCCGCCGGCAGAGTTCAATCCCGTCCGTTCCGGGCATCATGACATCAAGAAGAATCAAATCGTAGCCTTGAAAAAAATCCAATGACTGATCTTCCGCTTTTTCCAGAATCGTTACTGTATGCTGATCACGCTGTAAAATGTTTCTGATCAGAACGAGAATATCTTTTTCATCATCAATTGCTAAAATGTTTGCCACCGGCCGAATCGCTCCTTGCCTTTATTCATATGAACGCCGCCCTTCCCATCTTCTGCACCAATAGAGGCCGGCCAGACATAATATCACTATAGAAAAATATAACATTATTTCTCCGAATCTCATATCGTATCTTACATAAGGGAGGAACTCTTTTTTGACTTTGTCAAAATGCAGCAGTCCTGCAAGGCCTGAAAGCCGCACGCTCCATGCCCACGGGAAAAAACGCCAGATGATATCGCCAAGTCCCGTATTCATGAGCGCCGCCATTAATAATCCCGCACCCCCTAAAAGCCCGGACGGTCCCATGCCGTACTGTATGCCGACAAAAAAAGAAATCATATAAAGCGGAATACTGCCGGCAATCAGCCACGCCCCTCCTTTTAAAAAGAGAAGATACGGAAGGTCATTGATGTGAAGAACAAATTTCATCCCCGCCAAATAAAGACAGATGGCAAGACCTATCGATAACACATTCAAGAGCAGCAGAAGAAGCAGCTTGCCCGCAAAACTGACGATTTTCGAATGCGGAACCGCCAGCATCATCTGAAAATGGCCCGCCTGTTCCTCGACGGAGGCAGACATGCCGCAGACAATACTGATGATTAGAGGGTATAAAACAGCAATCGCGCTGAAAAACACACTGTACAGCATATAAGGCTCCTGAACCCTTCCATACATATACAACAGGAAAAATCCCGCGCATAAAACCGGGGCCGCAGCATGCATCCATATGAGCGGCGTGCGCTTCATTTTTAATACATCGGCCCACATATATCGTAAAAGCACGGTCATGACCGGTTTCCCCCTTTTGAAAAAGACACTGCGGAAATCAAACTTATTGCGATAAAAGAAAGGATAGAAAGAATAATAGCCGGAAAGATCACGTTTCCGTTTAATAAGCCGCTGTCTGCGGGAAGCGGAATTCCGTTCGGATGGATCCCGAGAATCGGTGACATCAGCCGGACTGACCAGCTCCATGGGCTCAGCCACCACAATGAACCGGACGCCGGCACAATACCCAAAACAAAAGCGGCGATCATATTCACGAGAATGACTGCCGTAAATCCGAACTGCCTGGCAATCCATAAGCACAATGGAATTTCCCAAAGCGTCGTCAGCCATAAAAGGAAGCCTGCTTCAACGCCTTTCAGCTGCAGCGCAGCAATTGCCGGAAATACAAGGCCAAGTAAAAACATGATGATGAAAAAGACGATTTGCGACAGGAGTGAATACAGCGCGATCAAGCTTATTTTTGAGAGCCATATGCTTTTTAAATCTGCCGGCAATGAGTACACCGCGCGGTCATTCGCAGATTTTTTCTCTTTTTTAACAGATAAACCGCACATTAGAGCAATCATGAGCGGCATGAAAATAACCGCCCACCAATTGAACGTGCCCGTCATAAAATAAGCCGTATTCAGCAGAAAAGAAAAAGCCGTGTTCAGAAGCGGGATCAGAATGATCAGCTTTCTGATAAATGTTCTTTTAGATGTAAGATGTTCCGCCTGCATGTACTGAATCATTTCCCAGTCCCCGCTTTCTCCCGTGTTGATTTGACAACCTCCAGAAACAGCCGCTCCAGATCGTCTTCCCGGCTGATTTCTCCCTGATATCCTAAAACGCCGTCACTGATGATTCCGATATGGTCTGCGATCTGCTCGACTTCTGATAACAGGTGGCTTGATAAAATAACCGTCATTCCCTGTCCGGGCAGGGAGCGGATAAATTCCCGCAAATCCTGAATCCCCATCGGGTCCAATCCGTTTGTCGGCTCATCAAGAATTAAGAGCGACGGACGGTTTAATAATGCTAACGCAATGCCGAGACGCTGTTTCATTCCCATGGAAAATTGTCCGGCGCGCTTTTTTCCGGTTCCCGTTAATCCCGTGATTTCCAGCACTTCCGCAATTCTTGAATCAGGCAGTCCGAGCATCACGCAGCGGACTTTCAGATTTTCAGCGGCTGTCAGGTTGCTGTAAAGCGGCGGCGCTTCAATCAGGGAACCGATGCTTTTCAAATCTTCGCGCTTCCATGTATGTCCGTCGAACAGAACCTCGCCGGATGTTTGCTGCAGCATGCCGGTCAATATTTTGAGAGTCGTCGATTTTCCCGCGCCGTTCGGACCGAGCAGGCCGTATATACTGTTGCGTTTAACCGATAGAGACACATCAGCCACTGCCTGTTGTCTGCCGAATGATTTTTGCAGCCGTCTCGTTTCTAAGATGTTGCTCATATGATTACCCCTCTGCTTTGTTATTTGATATGTAAGACTTTACAGCGCAGTTATCAAAATTTAATCAAGAAATCAAAAAAAGCATCCTTCACGCGGAAGAATGCTTTTTTTCATGAGGCTGAGCGTACGATCAGCTTTCTTTTTTGTTTTTTCACCGGGCTTAGGGCTCGCTCCAGCCACGCCATCAGCAGGTCTGCGGCCACCGCCATCAGCGCGGTCGGGATGGCGCCCGCCAGAATAATGGCGGTTCCGTTTGTCGCGTTCGATCCTCTGACGATCATATCGCCGAGGCCGCCCGCCCCGACGAAGGTGCCGATCGCCGTGATGCCGATGGCAATGACGAGCGCCGTTCGGAGACCCGCCATAATGACGGAAAGCGCAAGCGGCAGCTCCACCATACGAAGGATTTGGTATTTCGTCATGCCCATCGCTTTTCCCGACTCGAAATAAGCGTGCTCGATATTGATAATGCCTGTGTGCGTATTTCTGAGAATCGGCAGCAGTGAATACAAAAACAAAGCCGTGATGACCGTATTGGCGCCGAGTCCCATGACAAGCATCAGGACGGCGAGCATCGCAAGCGCCGGAACGGTTTGAATCACGTTCGCCACAGCAAACACCCAGCCGGCGAGACGCCCGTGCCTGGCTGTCACAATTCCGGCCGGAATGGCGAAAGCGGCGGCGAAAACGACGCCGTACGCCGACATGAGAAAGTGCCGCCAGCACTCATACAGAACATAGCTGCCGTTTTGAGCGTAATACGTAAACAGCTCTTTCATCGTGTCCATCCGCACATCTCCTTTCCGTTATTCAAAGTAATGATGTTTTTCTAAATATTCCTTGGCCACGACGGACGGCTCTTTTAATCGGCCGTCAACTTCGTAATTCATTTTCTGCATCATCTTTGTATCAATCGCGCCGATCATTTGATTGATCACGCCCTCCAGTTCGGGATGCTCTTTTAATACATGATCCGGAACGACGGGTGAACAGTCATACGGAGGAAAGAAACGCTTATCATCCTTCAGCGTTTTCAGTCCGTAAGCGATGATTCTTCCGTCGGTGGAATAAGCGAGCGCGATATCCATCTTTCTGCTTTTCAGCGCGTCGTATACGAGGCCGATCTGCATTGGATACGTGCCTTCAAATGACATTCCGTATGTTTTCATAAAATCCTGATACCCGTTGCCTCTCAGCTTCATCCAATAGTTATCTACGCCGAATTTCAGATGAGACGCTTCTTTTTTGACATCGGATACCGTTTCTAAATGATACTTGCGGGCAAGCTGTCCGGAAACGGTAAAGACGTATGTATTATCAAAGCCGTAAGAATCAAACCATTTCATGTCATATCTGTTTTGAAATTCACGCTGAACGAGCCGCAGCGCTTTGTCCGGGTCTTTTTCCGGCTCCATGCGAAGCGTCCCGGTCAGCGCGTCTCCTGTATAGCGCGTCGCGGCGATATCAATGTCACCGTTTATCAAGGATTGCTGCTGTACGGCATTGGAGCCGAGATTTTTAATAACCGTTGTCTTCAACCCGCTGTGATGTTCGATCATCTGTCCGAGCATGCTTGCGATGATTTCCGATTCGGTCATGCTTTGCGCGCCGATTTTAATGGTGTCCTCCGATGCGGCGCTCAATCCCGGGAGCGAGCATCCGCCAAGGAGCAGCATGCCGAGACAGGCGATTGCGAGCAGCCGTTTTTTGCATCTATTCCCCATGAGAGACCTCCTCCTTATGAAGCGTCCTTTATGCTTTTCAGCCCGTCAGGCGTGACTTTCCGTTCTGTCATCCCCAACATGTAATCGACGGCGGCCGCCAGCATCGTGACCGGAACGGCGCCTGCGATAATATACTCCGGCTGATAAAGGTTCAAGCCGATAAAAATGTAATCTCCCAGCCCGCCTCCGCCGATAAAGGAGGCGAGTGTCGCCCAGCCGATTAAATAAATCGAAGACGTTCTGATGCCCGCCATGATGACCGGAGCGGCAAGCGGAAGCTCTACAAGCCTGATCTGCTCCCATACCGTCATGCCGATTCCTTTTCCCGATTCCAGAAGATGCCGATTGACGCCGAGAATCCCCGTATACGTGTTTCTGAGAATCGGCAGCATGGAATAGAAAAACAGCGCCGCAACGGCCGGGACCTTTCCTACGCCTAAAAGCGGAATAAAAAACGCAAGAATGGCAAGACTCGGCAAGGTTTGAATGATGTTGACGATGCCGATGACGGCGCCGGCTCCTCTTTTCATTCTCGTCAGCAGGACGCCGAGCGGAACGGCGGCGAGAATGCCCGCCATGACGGCGATTAATGAGATGTACAGATGCTCCCATGTTTTATAAAGCATCTCTCCGCCATTTGCCTGTAAAAATTGCACGGTCTGATTCATATCAATGGAAGCCTCCTCATGACATCACCGCGAGCTGATTCTCTTCTCCCCAGATGGAGTCATAGACGATGTCAACGAGGCTTGCCCTTGTCACGATTCCCGTTAGCCGGCCGTCCTCATCAAGGACCGGCACAAATTTCATGCCTCTTTTTAAAATCTTATGGACGGCGTCGCGAAGCAGAGTGCCGCTTCTGACCGTGTACAGATCCCGTTCAAGCACTTCCGCGACGGTTACCGCTTGTCTTCGTTTGCGGTCAATCATCTCCACATCGACATAACCTTGGAGAACGTTCTTTTCATCAATGACGAGCAGCGAATCCACCCGCTCGGCACGCATCAGCTGAATGGCGGCTGACAGTGTTTTCTCAGGTGTTACCGTCACGGGATCGGGATTCATGATCTGCTCCACCCGTTCAATATCAGGGCTGGATGATTGAATCAGCCGTTCCTTGCCGATAAACTCCTCAACAAATTCATTCGCCGGAAATCTGAGAATCTCATCAGGCGTTCCGGCCTGGACGATTTCTCCCGCTTTCAGAATGACGATTCTGTCCGCAAGCTTGATGGCTTCGTCCATATCATGGGTAACAAATACGATGGTTTTATGTAAGGTTTTTTGCAGTTTTTTAAATTCTTCCTGAAGGGAATCTCTCGTAATCGGGTCAAGCGCCCCGAACGGTTCATCCATTAAGATAAGCGGCGGCTCTGCGGCAAGTGCCCGTAATACACCTATTCGCTGCTGCTGTCCTCCGCTCAGTTCATGAGGGTAACGGTCTAAATATTCAGGCCCCATATCAACGAGCTTTAAAAGCTCTCGCGCCCGTTCCTTCCGTTTTTCGGCAGGATGCTTTAAAAGCTTCGGAACGAGCGTAATGTTCTGCTGAATGGTCATATGCGGAAACAGCCCGATCTGCTGGATGACATAGCCGATGCTTCTTCTGAGTTCCACCGGGTCTTGTTCCATAATGTTTCGGCCCTCTATCAGGATTCTGCCTTCTGTCGGTTCAATTAAGCGGTTGATCATTTTCATCGTCGTCGTTTTGCCGCAGCCGCTCGGTCCGATAAAACAAATAAATTCGCCTTTGGCGATATTCAGGTTGATGCTGTTGACGGCTTTTTTCCCGCCTTTATACGTTTTCGAGACATTTTCTAATGTCAGCAAACACTCACACCTCCGATATTAAATTTGTTCAAATCGTTAAATTCAAATTTAACTTTTCAGACAATTGAACGTTTCCCATTATAAATTAAACTTTGTAAATTAAAAAGTTTACAATTTGTCCATATTATATATAAAGGTTGTGTAAGCACTGATTTACCCGTATTGACCGGCAAAGTTCTTCTTATTGCTCCGAATTACTGCCAAATTCTCTCGGAAGAGCATTTCCGCCGGTTTAAAAATGTGGTATATTGACATCGGAATTGCTGACTGAAAGGATTGAAACTGTTGGAGAAAGATCCGTTACACGTAATCGAACAAGCTGAAGATCATTTGATAGAACGAATCGCTGAAAATATGCATACATTCGGAATGCCGGCGACGGTGGGGCGCATTTTAGGCATTATTTATATGAACCGCAAGCCGATGACCTTAACTGAATTATCAGAAGCGACCGGCATGAGCAAAACGAGAATGAGCCAGGCGGTCCGTGAAATGCTTGACGTCAATCTGGCGGAAAAAGTGTTTGAAAAAGGCGTCCGCAAAGATTTATACGACGTCGAGCAGGATTATTATCAAACCTTTATTACGCTGTTTACGGCCACATGGAGCAAGGTCGTCAGCAAAAATAAAATGATGCATAAAAAGCTGAACCGCGAACTGACGGCCGTCCTTGAAAACGGCGTGCCGGAAGAAGCTGAGGAAAAAATCAACGAACTGCTGAAAGAATTAAAGGATTGGCTTGATTACTACAACTGGATCAGCCGTCTGATCGAGTTTTTTGAAAGCGAAGAAATATTCAAGCATGTTCCGAAGCCATAAGAAAAAAACGCCCTGACCCGCAAGGCGTTTTTTTCATGCCGCATTCGGCGCTTTGGTTCGTTTTTTCTTTCTCACCGGACTCAGCGCCCGCTCCAGCCATGCCATCACAAGATCTGCAATAACGGCCATCAGCGCTGTCGGGATGGCGCCGGCTAAAATAATCGCGGTTCCGTTCGTGGCGTTTGAGCCCCTGACAATGATGTCACCGAGTCCGCCCGCGCCGACAAACGTACCGATTGCCGTAATGCCGATCGCGATAACGAGCGCCGTCCGCAGCCCCGCCATGATGACAGAAAGCGCAAGCGGCAGCTCCACCATGCGGAGCACCTGAAATTTGGTCATGCCCATCGCTTTTCCCGATTCAAGATAAGCATGTTCAATGCTGGCGATTCCGGTGTACGTATTCCGGATGATCGGAAGAAGCGAATATAAAAACAGCGACAAAATCACCGTATTGGCGCCGAGCCCCATGACGAGCATCAGCACCGCGAGCATCGCAAGCGCCGGCACGGTCTGAATCACGTTTGTCACCGCGAATATCCAGCCGCTTAATGTTCTGTATCTGGCAATGAAGATGCCGAGCGGAATCCCAACGATCGCCGCAAATAAAACGCCGTATACCGACATGAGAAAATGGCGGTAAAACTCCTGAAGCACATAGACGCCGTTTTGAGAATAATAAGTGCCGAGCTGCTGCAGCACTTCCATTTGCCCCACCTCATTTCTTATTCAAAATAATGATGTTTCTCCAGAAATTCTTTAGCGACGACGGACGGTTCTTTCAGCTTGCCGTCCACCTCGTAATTCAATTCCTGCATCGTTTCCGTATCGATTTTGCCGATCAGTTTATTCACAATGCCCTTCAGTTCAGGATGCTGCTTCAGCACGCTGTCGGGAATGACCGGCGAACAGTCATACGGCGGGAAAAACTGCTTGTCGTCTTTTAAAATTTTCAGATCGTACGCTTTAATCCGTCCGTCCGTTGAATAAGCGAGGACGGCGTCCATTTTCCCGTTTTTCACGGCATCGTATACAAGTCCGATCTGCATCGGATAGGTTGTGCCGAATTCATAGCCGTACGTGTCGGTGAAGCCCTTATAGCCGTCGCCTTTTCTTTTCAGCCACGCATTGTCTACACCGAGCTTAAATTGATCCGCATACTTCTTAATATCGGATACTTTGTCTAAATGGTCTTTTTCCGCAAGCTCTTTCGTGACGGTAAAAGCGTATGTGTTCTCAAATCCGTAAGAATCAAACCATTTGTAATGGAAGCGCTTCTCAAATTCCTTCTGGACGATAGATAATGCTTTTTTCGGGTCTTTTTCCGCTTCCATGCCGAGGGTGCTCGTTAAATCCGTTCCCGAGTAGCGCGTCGCGGCAATATCGATTTCACCGCCGAGCATCGCCTGCTGCTGGACATAGTTCGATCCGAGGTTTTTAATTAATGCCGTATTCAAGTCTGTATTGTGCTCAATCATCTGTGCAATCATATTGGCGATAATTTCTGATTCCGTCATGCTTTGCGCCCCGATTTTAATCGTATCATCGGAAGCCCCGCTCAGGCCGGGAAGGGAACAGCCGCCCAGAAGCAGAGCAGCTGACAGCGCCAGTGCGCACATCCATCTCTTTTGGTTTCTTTTCAAAACAGCCAACTCCTTATGATACTTCCTTCAGTCCTTTCAGCCCTTTCGGCGTCACCTTCCGTTCCGTCGCCGCCAGCAGATAATCAATGATAATGGCTAAAATGGTGACGGGCACGGCGCCGCCGATAATATATTCAGGCTGATAGAGATTCAGGCCGATAAAAATATAGTCTCCGAGCCCGCCGCCCCCGATAAAGGAAGCAAGCGTCGCCCAGCCGATCAGATAAATGGTGGATGTGCGGATGCCCGCCATGATCACCGGAACCGCAAGCGGCAGTTCCACAAGCCTGATCTGCTCCCAGACCGTCATCCCGATGCCTTTTCCCGATTCCAGCAGATTTTTGTTTACGCCTTGAATGCCGGTATACGTGTTTCGGAGAATCGGCAGCACCGAATAGAAAAACAGCGCGACGATCGCGGGCACCTTTCCCACGCCTAACAGCGGGATAAAAAACGCCAGTATCGCGAGACTCGGCAAGGTCTGCACAATGTTGACGGCGCCGATGACGGCGCCTGCGCCCTTTTTCATTCTCGTCAGCGCCACTCCGAGCGGAACGGCGACGACAATGCCTAATATGACGGCGATGATCGAAATGTATAAATGCTCCCACGTTTTATATAACAGTTCTCCGCCGTTCGTCTGCAAAAACTTGATCATTTCATTCATTGTAAGCGTTCCTCCCCTTGTCAGCCTGTCACCAGCTGGTCTTCCTCGCCCCAGATTGAATCGTAAACGATGTCGACAAGGCTCGCTCGCGTGACAATTCCGACTAAATGCCTTTGTTCATCAACGACGGGTACATATTTCATTCCGCGCTTTAAAATTTTGCGTACGGTATCACGCAGCAGTGTCCCCTGCTCGACCGTATACAGATCAGAGCGGAGCACGTCGCCGACGAGGCTCGCTTTTTTCCGGTTCTGATCAATGATCTCGACATCGACATACCCTTGCAGCACATTCAGGTCATCAACGACAAGCAGGGAATCGACACGGTGCTCCCGCATCACTTGGATCGCCTGCGAAAGCGTTTTGTCCGCCGTAACGGTGACAGGCTTTTTGTTCATCATCTGCTCGACGCGCTCAATGTCCGGTCTTGATTGCAATAACCGTTCTTTGCCGATAAATTCTTCGACAAACTCATTAGCCGGATTCCGGAGAATGTCATCAGGAGTGCCGGCCTGAACGATCTCTCCCGCTTTTAAAATGACGATCCGGTCAGCCAGCTTTATTGCTTCATCCATATCGTGGGTTACAAACACAATTGTTTTATTCAATGTTCTTTGCAGTTTTTTGAATTCTTCCTGAAGGGAATCCCGTGTAATCGGGTCAAGCGCTCCGAACGGTTCATCCATAAGAATAAGAGGCGGTTCCGCTGCAAGGGCGCGCAGCACGCCGATTCTCTGCTGCTGTCCGCCGCTCAGCTCGTGAGGATAGCGGTCTAAATATTCCGGGCCCATATCGACGAGCTTCAAAAGCTCCCGCGCCCGTTCCTTCCGCTTTTGTTCCGGCCATTTCAGCAGTTTCGGCACGAGGGAAATGTTCTGCTGAATGGTCATATGAGGGAAAAGTCCGATCTGCTGAATGACGTAGCCGATTTTCCGTCTCAGCTCCACCGGGTCCTGCTCCATAATGTTTTCGCCATCGATAAAAATCTTTCCGGATGACGGCTCAATCAGTCTGTTAATCATTTTCATCGTCGTCGTTTTTCCGCAGCCGCTCGGCCCGATAAAACAAATAAACTCGCCTTTTTCGATGTTTAAATCAATGCTGCTGACAGCTTTTTTTCCGCCTTTATAGACTTTCGATACATTTTCTAATCTCAGCAATCCGTGCACCTCCGAAGGGTTCCGTTATTTTTCTGAAAAGTATAATCTTTATTATAAGATGAAATTTGTAAAATAAAAAGTTTACAATGTGTTGAAATTATATACAATATACGTATTTTTTCATGTTATCCCGCTGACAATGCGGATGTTCTTACAATCGCTCCCGATAGCTCGCATATCCTGCCGCATCATCTTTTTCATCAACTGTAAAAAATATGATATATTGTCAGCATGAAAAGCCAGTGAAGGGATGATCAGCCGTGGAAAAAAACGCTCTTGATATCATCGGGCATGCTGAAGAGCATCTCATTGAGAGAATCGCCGAGAATATGCATACATTCGGAATGCCGGCCACACTTGGTCGTGTGCTCGGTATTATTTATATGAACCGCAAGCCGATGACGTTAAATGAGCTGTCAGAGGCGACCGGGATGAGCAAAACGAGGATGAGCCAGGTGGTCCGTGAAATGACTGATGCCAATCTGGCGGAAAAAGTGTTTGAAAAAGGCGTTCGCAAAGACCTTTACGACGTGGAGCGTGATTATTACCAGACGTTTATCTCCCTGTTTACGGCAAATTGGACAAGGGCGGTCAGCAAAAACAAAATGCTCTATAAAAAGCTGAACCGCGAGCTGACTGAGCTTCTGGAATCGGAAAATCTCAGTCCCGATATTGAAGAAAAAGCCCGTCAGCTTTTGGATGAACTGACGGATTGGCTCCATTATTATGACTGGCTGAGCCGTTTGATAGAATTTTTTGAGAGTGAAGAAGTGTTTCAGCATGTGCCGAAAATAGAAAAAAGCAGCACCCGAAGATAACCGGGCGCTGCTTTTTTAAGTCAGGAAACCAATATCGGGAACATGCCTTTCAGACCGGCGCCGATCATGCCGATCGCCACCACCGCCAAGATCAGCCCCATCAGTCGGGTAATGACGTTCATTTCGGTTTTCCCGAGCTTATTGCTGATGAAAGATGAATAGTGAAAGAAGATGAACGTCATCGCGATGACGGCCGCAATGCCGATAAGCACGCTAATGTAATGGATGATGCCGCCATGGCCGGCCGACAGACTCATCACCGTCGCGATCGTACCGGGACCGGCGATAATCGGAATCGACAAAGGCGTCACGGAAATATCCGCTTTCTCCTTGCTTTCCCCCTTCTCTTCATGATGAAGGGACTGTACATGTGATTGTTTCGCGTTCAAAAGATTATAAGCGATGCCGAAAATAAAAATACCGCCTGCGATACGCAAGGCATGAATATTAATGTCGAACAGTTTAAAGATCAGATGGCCGAAGATTAAAAATGCCGCCAAGATGATAAACGACAGCACGGACGCCTTGCGTGCGATCGCTGTCCGTTCTTTCTCCGGGTAGCCCTCTGTCAGTGAAAGAAAAATCGGCACGTTTCCGATGGGGTTGGACACTGCAAACAGGGAAATGAAGACATGAATGATAAATGAAAACATGCGTACCTCCTTATGGCTTGCCATTATTGAGTTATGTTTTGTTCTCCGCTGTTTCTTATGCATGATTTTTACCCCGGGGTCTGCTTTTTATAACCTCAGCCGGACGATCCGGAAAACAGAAAAAACCGTCCTTGTAAGGATGGTTTTTTCTGTTTGCTATCTCCATAAGCCTTTTCCGAATTTCAACAGCCGATAAAGCATTTTCAATTTTTTTAGCATGCGTTAATTTCCTTTTTCACTCTGGTTCAATGCGCCGAGAGACATGATATCTGTCAGCTCCAATAAAATTCTACCATAATGGGTACTTTTTCTCTATTATCAATTCATAGAGAAGGTGATTTATATATCTTTAGAAAACTCCGTTACATCCGTCCTATTTTCTTTTATAATGTAAATATTGAACAAAATCCCTATATTACTTGTAAAAGGAGTTTTAGAATGTATTGTTCTCAATGCGGCCATCATACTGATGGCGGAAAATTTTGTGAAAAGTGCGGTGCGCCCCAGCCCGGGCAGGGAGGCGCAGGCCAAACACAGGGTCAGGCCGCTCAGGCCGGCGCCGCGGCTAAGCAGGCATCAAAGCAATTTGCCTTATTCGTGCTTGATGTGTTAAAGAGACCGTATCAAACATGTAAAACGACAGGCGGCGAACAGCTTGTCAGCAGCATCATCAACATGGTGCTTTTCTGCCTGGTGACGCCGATTATGTTTTATATTCTCTTATCGGACGGCTTTCGTGATGTCAGTTTTACCGCGGTTGTGATCAAACCGGCGCTTACCTTTGCATTATGCGTATTCTGCCTGTATCTCTTGATTTTTATCGCTTTGAAGGCCGGCGGCGCGCAGGTGTCATTTAAAGATTCGCTGTCCAGATTCGGAGCATTTTTGATTCCGTTTACAGCTATTTTGCTTCTTGCCCTCATTTTTATGCTGCTTCATACAACCGTTTGCTTTACCATTCTGGCTGTCGGTCTTTTAGGAGCGGCGTTTGCCGTGCCTCCGCTCATGCTGGCGAGCTATCAGCATCAGCTCACGGCTAAAGCGGATATCATTTATTCTGTTATCGTCATCTATTTGATCATTTGCGTAACGTTTCAATTCACGATCAAGCATTATATGAAAGAACTCATGAATTATTTCTTCTTTTAAAAACGGAAACCCCGCCGCCTGATTGGCGCGGGGTTTTTTTATTGAATGGATGTTAAATAAATTCTTCCGTCTTTGACAACGCCGCCATACGTCCAATTGTATGTTCTGAGCTTCGGACTGCCGCCGGCTTTCGTAATATAAAACTCCTCGTACGTATGAATCGTCAGATGAGAGCCTTTCTGTGAAAAGCTTTTGACATTCACTTCATTAAATACTTCGGTCGTGCCCTCGCTGTGCAGTTTTTTGACCAGTTTCTGCTGATCAGCATACAAAGGGCTTCCCTCTTCTAAATTGCCCGCCATGATGGCAAAATTGTTAAGGCTGACGGCGCTTGATTGATTTGTCAGGTAATCAGTCATAAACGATGTGACTTGCTCGTTTGTCACGCTGCCTGAAGCTGTATTTCCTTTGGAAGATGCCCATGCGGATGTATAGGTTTTCGGCTGGTCGTTTTTTATTTTTTTTACATTGGTCCCAGAAGAATCTGAGGCAGGGTCAGCTTTTTCGAAAACCCATTTTTTATGTTTTGTATCATATGAGAGTACATAATGAAAGCTCGGCTCAGCCTCTTCCATATCAGGCTTCGTATTCCCGTCGAAATAAGCAGACTCATGAAGCTCTTTACCCGTAACAGTTGCTTGCCAGCGGCCGTTCTCTTGAGAAATCGCAAATGAATCCAGATCAAAGCTTGTCTCTTTATACTGATCTTTCAAAAAGGTGCCGGAACTCTTCATGCCGGATACCACTTCTTTCGTCTGCTCTTTCCAGGCGGAACCAGCCTCGGTCATCTGATCGGTATTTCCGTCTGCCATCGCTTTTGTATACTGCTTCGTTGTTTTGACAATCGTGTCCATGATTGTTTGTTGTGTATCTTGATCCGGGATAAGCGTTAAGTCCACATCAGTACTGTTGATCGGAACATCGGCAGTTTTCATTTTTCCCCAAGGAAAATCAGCCTCCACGGCGGCTGTCATGGAACCGTCAGTTAAGAGCGGACCGTATGTAACGGATTTAAACGGATCTTTATGGACGGACTTGCCGTTTATCAGCAGATCGCCTTTCGCGTTTTTGAAGCTGTCTGCCGGAGTGAACGTCACATCCTCGGCGTCTAACGGCAGGTCAAAATCAACATTCCGGCTGCCGGCCGCCTCTGCCTCTTGCTTTTTGACAACGTCAACCGTGTCATTTTTAAGCTTGGCTTCCGCCGTGTAGACACCGGGTGCATACGGGCCGAAGATTTGGGTTTCATCGGCTTTTTTGACCGTCCCTGTTTTCTCGCTGTTGATATAAAGATCGGCGCCTTTATAATTGCTGGTGACGCGGAAATAAACCGGATCGACTTTCAGTTCGTAATGGTCAAACAATAGAAGGGTTTTACCCTCTTTTTTGACGTATACCGCATCTTTTTCTGATGAATTGCCGCGAAGCGTTGCCAGCAGTTCATCGTGTTTCTTTGCGTATGCAAGGAGCGGTTTGACATTGGTCTCATTCAGCTTCAGTTTTTTGTCTGAAGGAGTGAGCAGGGCTGCGAGCTTTTTCGTGTCCCCGTCATGAACCGCCTGTTCGAATTGATCCGTGAGCCTTTTTTCAGATGTCAGCCAGGCTCCGGTTTTATATGCGGCAATCAATAAGATCAGCGCTGCGGCGATGCCTCCCCATAGGAAGAGCGTTTTTTTAGGGATCGGCTTTCTCGGCTGTGATGCGGATTCAGCCGCCTGCCGCTCCAGCCGGCTTCCTTTCCCGATCGGCTTTCCGCATTCTTTACAGAAATGCGCCTCTTCATTATTCTGTCGGCCGCAATATTTACAAAAAAACATGACTTTCCTCCTATTCAATCTGCAAAACTTGTATAACTTTTCCTATGTTTCATATTTTATAATAAAGTAGAATGATTTTGGAGTTATTTTGAAAAAATAGCTGCCGATCACAATGAAGGAGGAGAAACGGACATGCAAAAACTGAGCATCCGAAAAGCGGCAGAGCGGGATGAAGCGCTGTATGAACTATTGCTGCTGGCCGATCCGTCGAAAGAGATTGTCGATGATTATCTTGTAAGAGGAGAATGCTATACGGCTTGGACGTCAGACGAGCTTGCAGGGGTTTACGTCTTATTGCAAACAAGGCCGAAAACGATAGAAATCGTAAACATCGCGGTAAAAGAATCGCTGCAGAACAGGGGATTCGGAAAACAGCTGGTGCGGGATGCCATTGAAAAAGCGAGAGAAACGGGAGCTGACACGATTGAAATCGGCACCGGAAATTCCAGTATTCATCAGCTGTCACTCTATCAAAAATGCGGATTCCGCATTCAGGCTGTCGACCATGATTTTTTTATCAGACATTATGATGAAGACATTTTTGAAAACGGCATTCAATGCCGGGATATGATACGGCTTTATTTGGATTTATGATAAAAGGGCGCCGGCTGACATCGGCGCCCCTTCGTTTAACATTCAGACGGATTGATCCGCTTGTTTCTCTGTATTTCTTTGACTCCCTGCTCTGACTGAAAAAACAGCAAAAACGATCGTAAGGGTCAGTCCGACCGCCGCAAAAATATAATCCGCATTCATCAACAGCAGAAGCCCTGTGTAGACAGCGGCCGACAGCGGTTCACCCATTTTGACAATGGAAAAAATCAGTGCAAAGACCCTTCCGAAATATGCGGCCGGAACCGTCTTTTGGAAATACAGCACCGTTTGCACATCAATATACGAGATGATGATGCCGAGCACCAGGAAGATGATGCACTCAAACCCGTGAAGCGGAAAAAACAGCACCAAAATGAGCAGTCCCGCTGCCGTTAACGTCCGCGGGTACAGCCGGTTCAAGCGTTTTGTATTCCATTTGAAAAATACGGCCAGATTGCCCAAAAGCATCCCCGCCTGAAACATTGAATACATGACGGCAAACCATACAGAATAGTTCTGCTGAAAACGCTCCACAGCAAGAATCGGCCCCATTACTGAAATAAGACCGGCAATGACGAGATTTACGACGAAAAAGTATCCGACCGATGTCAGCCATGCCGCATTTCCTTTCAGCATTCTGTAACCGGCTTTTACATCTTCAGCCCCGTTGCTTTTTTCATTGGGCTGTTCTGAAATACGAATGAACGCGATAAATGCCGCGGAGATAAAAAAAGCAGTTCCGTTTATGGCAAACAGCAGCCCGAACGGAATAGCCGCAATCATGATCCCGCTGATCAATTTTCCGACGATGAGTCCGATCAAGTCACTCGTATTGATCAGAGATGTCGCCTGATCAAGATGCTGTTTGCGGACGAGCAGCGGAATGATCGCAACTTTCGCCGGCGCAAACAGCATCGATTGCAGAGATAGACAAAAAGCGCACACCCCGGCTATCCACACGGTTAATAAATCGTTCGCGCTGAGCACCGCCAAGAGGATCATGATGACGGCCCGGCCCGTATTGCACAAATACAAGATCGACTTTTTTCGGAATAAATCAATCAGCGGTCCCGCCAGCACGCCAAATGTCAACGGCACAAGTTCGATAAAAGAAATAACGCCGACAAGAATTTTGCTGCCGGTCAATTCCAGCACTAACAGCGGCAGTGCAATAAGCCAGATCCCGTCCGCCGCTGAAGAAAACACCTGCGCACACCAAAGCTTTGCATAGTTCGGTGTTCGATATGTCATATCAGGCCCTTTTTTGATCCTCGGCATCAGAAACACCGCCGAACCATTCCAGCGTTCTCCATGATTCCCGTCTTTCCGTATAATCCTCTTCCATCACCTCAAATACAATGCCGGTATCTTGATTCCGATAAAGCTCCTGCAAAGTATCTGCAGCCCGTCTCAGCAGCTCCTCAGCGATCGTCCCTTCACTCGGATGGCGGCCCTCAAAACAGCGGACGCCGCCATGCGGGAACGCAAGCTGGCGAAATGAGCTGAAGTGATAATGTTTAATGCTCTCTTTTATCGAGAGAAACTGAAAGAAATCCGGGTATCTCAGCTGGTCATTTCTGAACATAAGCGCGGAAGACAAGTGAGTCTGATAGGTAATCGCCCAATGGCACAGATCCCACGTAATACCGACATGTTTCAGATCCAGCTGAACCAGCTCTGTAAAATCCTCAGGATAAATGAAAATCGGATCAAAATCCTCTCCCAGATTCCCGATGATCGGAAGGTTTTCCACACCGATCCAAATGTCCGTCCCTTTCAGCTGCTCATCAAACTCTGCGAAAAACTCAATGATTTTTTTACGGTTTCCTTCCAGATCATAGACTTGAAATTCCTCAACCGTCATAAATTGATTCGCATGAACGGTTATGCCTTTGGCGCCGTATTTCACAGCGAGCTCCGCAAAGTGATAAAGCTGTTTTTTGATGTGATCTTCATGCACATAATCGGCATGATCTGTCGGGAAATGCAGCGTCAATAATGAAGGATCAAGCTGTTTTGCATATTCCAGCGTCTGATTGAATGTTTTGAGATAATCCGCTTCACTAAAGGAGCGGCCGTCAAAAATATTCGCTTCCAGACCGTATCCCGCTTCCACCCATTTCTCATCGATTTGCTTCGGATCAAGTCCGAAAAACGGAATTTGAGCAATCATAGGACAGTCACCATGTTCCTCTCACAAGCATAAACGCTTCCGCAGCGGAAAAACCCGATTTTGCTCCCCATACACGGGCATTATGTTCGATTGCCTGCAAAGAACGGGGATGAGGGAAGTCCCTGAGCTCGGAGCCGTAACACGCCATCGATTTCAATTTCGTTTTAAGTTCAGCTTCAATATTAACGAAGAAGTTGGCATGAAACTGATCCTTCTGACAGTAATTCCATTCCGTCGAAGACAATGTTTCATAGGCAAAAACCCGTTTTACCGTATGGCCGGGAAGCGGACGGGTTGCGGTCATGACCGCTCTGAATACGACGGAGTGGTCAATATTAATGTCACCGCCGTACTGGGTATACACAATGTCAGGCTGAAAACGATTGATTTGTTTCTCCGCTTCCTTCACGACATCCAGCAAATCCATTGAATCCATTCTGTTATCAGGAAGGTTCAGCCTGACAAAATCATGGATGCCCAAAGTGCTGAGCGCTTGTTCCGTTTCTTGAGCAGAATGCTGCATAACGGACTCTTCAGGCTTCTCATAATCCGTTTTTCTTGATGACTTGCCTTCCGCCATAATGACTGCCGACACGCTGTCACCTTGGCGGACATGTTTGGCGAGCGTGCCGCCGACGCCGATAATTTCATCGTCGGGATGCGCTGCAAATACCATTACTTTCATCATATTGCCCTCCTTTAACTAACATTTCAGCTGTATCCGCTCCGCAGTTCATCAGCATATCAAGCATGGAGAGGTGAGGGATATGCTCCCCGAATAATTGAGGATAGTCAAAATGCCGGATATGCTGATACTCAATGACAATTCCGTTTCTTTCAAAATCGCTTTCTATTAAATAGTCGGAACCCTGACTGCCTGAATAATAACGATCCGCCCCCAGCTCCCGACAAAGCGCTAAAACAAAATCGCTTTTTTTCTCCTTCCGGCATTCAAGCTCAGAGACATAACAGAGCGGCGTTTCAATTCGGAGCTCTTTTCGGAAAAATTCAATGATGTGCATATTCAAATCATGGAGATATTCCCACTCCCGCTGATAGACATCTTGAAAAAAATGCTGGTACCGCTCAAAATAGGGAGCTTTCGCATAGTTCATCTTAATCGCCATCCAATGTTTTTTCCGCCAATCCTGCGTCTGGTCGATTTTCATATGCCGAAGCTCTATGTCTTTATATTGTTTCATCTGCAAAGGCACCGTCAGCCATCTGGGGCCCTGCGGCGTTTTGATTCTGTTGCGGTTCAGAAACCCTTTTTTCTCAAATTGAGCCGTGTCATGAATGGCAAACAGATCCGACTTATACATTTTTTCAAAAAAACCGTACCACGGCAGATAACTGGATTGATGGCCGCTTATTGTTTTCATTCCGGTTTCGTAAAAAGTCGGCATTGTTTTTCTTCAGCTCCCCAATATCGTTTCGGTCTTGCGATTTCTTTACTGTGTGAATAGCCAAAATCAGCCCATTGAAGCTTGCGGCTGATGGCGAATTGCAAAGCGTCACGCATCAACAAGTAAGAGGCCTGCGCTTTTTTTCCCGCCAGGCTGTTTACATTCTGCCAATAATAGAAATGAGAGCGGTCATAGAGAAAAATACTGCTGCTGATCAGCGTCTCATCCTGATATGCTCCGCCCCAAAACATCCGGTCAGCAAACGTGTCAAGCAGTTTTTGGAAAAATCCCTGGCTCAGCACATAAGCCGCGCCGATTGCCGACGTATGCTCTTTGTAGAGGTCATAAAACGCGCCAAGTTCTTGTCGCCCAATCAGCCGGGTGACAATATTCTCTTTTTCAGCGTATCTGACTGCCGTCCGGGCTTTTCCGGAAATGCCCGTCCAAAGTTCGTCAAACGTGTCCGGAAGCGTAAGAATCCGTGTCGCCTTTTCCGTCCACCCTTCCCCGATTTCTTCTGTAAAAGAAGTCTGACCGTACGGCAGCAGCATCCGGGATATGTTCCGGCCGAATATGGCCTCGATTTCACTTTGAAGCCATTCAAATGAGATGGGGCGATCTGAAATAACGCCGCCGTATCCGATCATATTGCCGGATAATACGCCCTTCTGTTCAAAAAGCGGAAGATAGATGACCTGTCCTCCGTCCGTTGTCAGTCTGACAGGGTGAAATGACGTGCCGGGAAGCTCTTCCATGAGAATTCCCCAATCATAGCTTTGAAACAATCCCGCCTGATACATGTCAGCGGCCCGATCCCATACCTGACGGGTCGTGCATACTGCTGTTTTTTGCATAGTTATCACCACTATTCAGTCTTATTCTGTTGCTCACAATATGATAAAACGGATTCGGCTACATATCTGACTTGCTCCTTTTGAAGAGGAGGTTTAAACGGCAGAGAAAGAACTCTTTTCCAAAGCGGATCTTCCCCTTCTTCCGCCGCATATGTTTCATAAATCGGAATACGTTCGAGGGGAAGATAGTTCCAGCATGTTTGGATGCCTCTTTCGGCTAAATAAACGGAACACCCGTACCGCTCTTCATCCCGGGGGAATACAATCGTTAAATAATTCAGATGTTCTCCTTCCTGAGGCTGGATCATCTTTATGCCGTACGTCTCTTCCGCCTTTATAAAGATTTCTCCCGCCGCTTGTAAGTTTCGGAGTGAGGCTGTTACAAGCTGACCCATACGTGAAAGCTGATCTTCAATAATGGCTTCCCTTGCCGGATGCATGCGAAGCACCGGTACAAGAGCCGGTTTATCCGGCAGAGCTTCTAGCTTTGTGGCTTTCATGGAAGGCATGACGCCCGCTTTTCTATAAATATATGAAAGGGGATGATGCCGTTTCCGTTTCATAACAGCCTGTATTCTTTGATTTCTGATATAGGATCGATAGTCATTTGCTACTCGGCCGCGCCGTTCCATCGGGGGAGCTGCATTTTGCTTCAGCAATTCTTTCGGCGCGATTAACGCGCCGCCTCCGATACTCGCAAGCGGTTTTGACGGGCCAAAGCTTAAAATGCCGAAATCGCCCAGACCGCCGGCATATGTATCCGCTTGTTTTGTAAACATAGCTTGAGCGGCATCATCAATGACAAAAATACCGTGTTCCTTCGCCCAGTCAATGATGGCGGTATTTTCTCTCCGGCCGTATACATGCGTGAGGATAACCGCACACGTCTGCCGCGTCGCTTTTTTTTTGACATCCTCAAACGATAAAGAAAGATGCTCATCCAGCTGCGCAAAAACAGGCGTTGCACCGGATTGCACTACGGCATCAATGACATTCGGGCAGCTGAAGGATGAGAAAATCACTTCTTTCCCCGGCCCGGCTCCCGAATAAGTTAAGGCGAGCACCAGTGCCGCACTGCCGCTGGAGGTCAGTACAACCCCTTTTCCGTACCGTTTTTCCAGCTTTTCAGTCAGTCCGCTTTGTCCGGCAGTAAGCAAGTGCTTCACCGCGCGCAGACGGCCCCTGACGGAAAGCTGTCCGGGATAAACGGGATATTTGACTACTTCCGGGTTTTTAGGAAAGTGAAAGTTTGTGCTTTTGTCTTTCATCTTTTATGATCTCCAGGCCTTCATTCAGACTTACTTTCGGATCGTAACCGAGTAAACGTTTCGCCTTCTCGATTGACGGCGCCCGTTTAAAAATCTCGATGTCTTTTCCCCTCACGCCGTCTTCGCCCAGCTTTTTAAACAAATAGTTATCCTTCTCTCTGCCTGAGAGCACATTGACTTTTTCAGCCAGTTCTTTTATCGTGATCGGCTGGTCGTTTCCGATATTGAAGTCTTCAAAGACGGCCCCTTCATGAATGAGCGCGAGATAAGTTCCGGTGACGATATCACTGATGTAGCTGAAGCAGCGTATTTGTCCGCCGTCTCCGTAAAGAGGCAGCTCAGAGCCATTCTCGGCCAGGCTGAAAAACTTGTTGATGACAAAATCCTCGCGCTGTTTCGGCCCGTATACATTAAAGTACCGGACGACCCGAATATGAAGTTCGTCGGAAGCCTGTTCTCTCAAATATTCCTCTGATTGCAGTTTGGCTTTTCCGTAAGCCGATTTCGGAAGCTTTCGGCTTGTCTCGGTATAAGGAAAATCCGGTGAATCGCCGAATACTTCTGAGCTCGATGAGAAAAGAAGTGTTCTGATTCCCAATTCACCGCATACCTCGGTGACGTTTTTCGTTCCTTCAAAATTGACCCGTATGACGTCTTCTTCATTGCTTCGGCAGCTGTCTACACCGACCATTGCCGCCAAATGAACAACCGCATCCGCTCCCCGCAGTGATTCGCGGAGGGACGTCCGGTCAAGGATATCCGTTTGGCGGTATTCAGTGTCAAAAGCCGGCTCCTTTTGGTCTGCAATAATGGTGTGATAACCTTTAGCCTGTAATAATGCCGCCAATTCGCTTCCGATAAAACCGGCTCCTCCGATAATCGCAATATGTTTCATGATCCTACCTCCTGGCTGATAGTCAAAACTTCTTTTATAGACTTGACAATATAGCTGCAATCCTCATCTGATAACTGGCTGTAAAGAGGCAGTGACACGATCTCCCGGAAAACACGTTCAGTAACCGGAAGCTCGGCAGGAAAATGTTTTTGATAGTAAGGATGCATATGCACGGGAATAAAGTGCACGCTGAGCCCGATCTGTTTTTCTTTCATTTTCTCAATAAACAGATCTCTGTCCATGCCGCCGTTCTCTCGGATCCGCAAAATGAATAAATGCCATGAGTGCGTTATGCCGTTTGGAATGTCAGAAAGCGGAAGCGCTGCTTTGTCAGATTGGCCCGACAGTTCACGCACATAAAATTGAGCGATCTGTGCCCGTTTTTCTTGAATTTCGTTTGCGCGCTTCAATTGAACCAGACCGAGCGCGGCCTGAATATCCGTCATATTATATTTAAAGCCCGGCAGTAACACGTCGTATCTCCAGCTGCCTTTTTCACCGTACCGGTTCCAGGCATTTTTTGTGATGCCGTGCCAGCCGTACAGCCTCGCTCTTTCTGCGGCCTGTTCGTCTTTCATGACGAGGGCTCCGCCTTCCCCCGTTGTAATATTTTTGGTGGCATAAAAGCTGAAGCACACGGCATCTCCGTGAGTGCCGATCATGCTTCCGTTATATTTTGTACCGAGCGCATGAGCGGCGTCTTCAATCAGATACAATCCGTTTTCTTTACAAATGGACTGCAAGTTTTCCAGATCAGCCGGATAGCCGGCAAAATGAACCGCAATTACCGCTTTTGTGCGCGGCGTTATTTTCTTCCTGACATCTTCAGGATCGGCACATAGACTTTTCTCGCATATATCCGCAAACACAGGAACGGCTCCGGCGTGCAGGATGACATTGACGCTGGAACAGAACGTGAAGCTCGGCACGATGACTTCATCGCCTTCTCCCACACCGAGCGCCAATAAAGCCATGTGTAATGCAGCGGTTCCTGAATTACAGCTGATGACGTGTTCGGCTCCAATACATTCTCCCAGCTTTTTTTCAAAATCGATTACCTTCGGGCCTTTCGAAATCCAGCCCGACTGAATCGTTTCGGTTACGCTTGCGATTTCTTCGTTTGTCATATCAGGTCTGTGAAAAGAGATAAATCGATTACTAATGACCGTTCCCTCCTATAAAGTGACAACTCTGCAATTGTCGGCTGATTTTTCCCTGCATACATTTCTTGTGTCAAAGATAATCGGTGAGGCATCCTTCAAAATACTGTAGTCGATTACATCGTGATCTGTATGAATGATGATGACGTCGTACTGATTGATTTGTTCTTTTGTGAAAGGGACAGATTGTTTGCGGCTTCCGTCATTCAAGCGGATCTCGCTGATAAACGGATCATGATAATCAATCGCGCATCCCTTGTCCATCAATTCTTCCATTATCGTAAACACTGAGGATTCACGCGGGTCATTTGTATTTTTTTTATAAGCGGCCCCTATTATTAAGATGCTGCATTTGTCTTTGCCCGCCAGTTTCAAAGCATAGTCAGAGACAGAAATCGGCATGTTAGAATTGATTTCGTCCGCCAGATCAATTAATTTTGTCTGCAGTCCTTTTTCATTCGCGATCCATTTGAAGTAAAAAGGATCAATCGGGATACAATGGCCTCCGACTCCGGGGCCAGGGATAAATTTTTGAAAGCCGAACGGCTTCGTGTCCGCCGCGCAGATGACTTCCCATATATCAATATCGAGTTCACGGCAATTAAGCGCCATTTCATTGATAAGAGCTATATTGACATAACGATAAGTATTCTCTAGGAGTTTAGCTGTTTCAGCTACTTCGGGTGAGGTGACCGGGTGAATGCTTGTAACAATGGTGTTGTAAAACGCTGAGGCAAGTTCTGTGCAAGTCTGTGTGGTTCCGCCGACTACTTTAGGAATATCTGAAACTTCATATTGCCTGTTGCCCGGATCGATTCTTTCCGGAGAATAAGCCGTAAAAAAGTCTGTTCCTATTTTCATGCCGCGGCTTGATGCCATTCTGTCGGCAATCTTTTTTTTCGTTGTTCCGGGATAGGTGGTGCTTTCTAAAATTAAAAGCTGATGCTGCCTTCCATAAGCGATCATGCTGTCAACTGCACTGTCGATGTAGGTTAAATCGGGGATCTTGTCTTTTTTGTTCAGGGGTGTCGGCACACATATCACAATGATGTCGCATTTTTGGATGAGCGACATGTCGGCGCTGATTTGAAAGCGTTTTGTTTGTAAAGCCGAGTTCAGTCTGCCGTCCTCTATATCTTGAATATGGCTGCTTCCGGCGGCTAACAAGGAAACCTTTTCACTGTTTTTGTCGAATCCGATCACATTGTATCCTTTATCGACACATTCCAGCGCAAGAGGAAATCCCACATATCCCATGCCTAACACGCCTACTATCGCCTGCTTCGTTTCAATCAGATGTAACAGCCGTTTTTGACCAAGGTTGCTGGCTTCTTTTGTGACAGTATTCATTTTTCGCCCCCTAATAGATAGAAAAGAGTATTGTTTTTTACAATTTAAAACAAATATCGATCGATATCGCAATTATAACAAAAGTTAAAATTTGATAAATGAGTTTTACATCCTTTTGTGAATTAGGTATTATCTATTTATTTTTCTTTTATTTGTAAAATAAAATCCTGTTAAATGGTATATATCTGGTAACGAGTGAGAAAATCTCCCTTAATTGATAGAATATACAGAAAATAATATAAAAAAACAGGCCGAAGCCTGTTTTTTTATTCTTTCATTGCCTCAGTTACTGCCGCGGAAACGAGTGCTCCAGCTTTCTCTAGCCGTTCTTTGCTGATGTGTTTCATATTATCATTTTCGGTGTGGTACCAGGGCCCCGGCTCCTGTGTATCGGGGCTGAGCCAAATCCAGTTAGCCGACGGAATCCCCGCTTCATAAAAAGAGACATGGTCTGAGTAACCGAGCTGAATCAGGTTTGGCTTGACCAACCGGGATTTTTCAGCGGCTTTTTCAGCGTACCGGACACTCGGGTTTTCCCTGCCGTCAGGAGTCGTGACACACATTTGACTCGCTTCTTCCCAGTCAGTCGCAATCATATCGGCATTAAAATTGGCCTGGCTGTGCTTTCTTTCATTGTTCGTGAGTGTACTGACGTAATAAGATGAACCCGCAGACCATAATTCTTCTGCACCGAACAGGATAAAGCGGATCTCTTTGTCTTTCGGTATGTGTGTCAATTGCTTGCTGATTTCCAGAACGGCAGATGTGCCTGAGGCGTTATCATCCGCTCCGGGCGCGCCTTTTACGCTGTCATAATGCGCTGTGACATAAATAATATCAGCATCAGAAGAGTTGGCCTGTGCCGCTTTGCGCGTTCCTATGATATTTTGTGAGGTGCGGTTTTTATAGTTTTTAAATTGAATGACTGCCTGCTTTTCCTGCAGCAATGCTTCACCGTCTTCTTTTTTCATACCCGCCGCCGGTATCGTGATTCCTTTATCGGTCTGCGGACGGACGGCGAGCGGTTTTGTTGTCTGATTATAAATAATGACTGCTTTGGCTCCCGCTTGTTCGGCATGTTTGATCTTTTGAGAAACGGGGATCTTTCCTTCGCGTATCACTGCAATCTTTCCTTTGGCTCCTGTTACGTCATTGCGTGATCCGCAGCCGCCGTCAAAAATCCCGCCTTCTATTTTGAGCTCTTTTTCAACAGCGGATTGATCAGCGGAGCGGAGCGGGAATTCATGATCTCCCGCTGTGACTGAACCTGAAAAGTACTTTTTCAATGGAAATGACTGTACTTTGACACTGGCGCCCTGAGCCCGCAGACGATTCGATATGTATTCAGCCGCTTCCTTTTCTTTCGCGGTTCCGGTTTCCCGCGGCCCGATGGTTTCACTCAGATCATGCATAGTGTCCAATGCCTCATCGGCATCAAAAACCGGCTCGGTCACGGCTGAATAAGCATGGGTTTCGGACAGCGGTCCGGCAGATGCGCCCCATATGACGCTTGCTGCCACCGCGGCTGACATAAATGAAAATTTCATCATAATCCCTCCTCTTATTAACACCTCTTCCCTTTCGATTGAAGAACACTGATTCCTTTAAAAAGGGGAAAAATGAATATTATTGACCAAATGAAGATGGAGAAAAAGGAGGGAAAAGCCCGGGACCATAAAAAAACGCCGGGAGATATTCTCCCGGCGTCCATTACATTACTTATTCAAGTTATAGAAAGAGTTGATACCGTGGTATTGAGCAGTTTCAGCCAACTGATCTTCGATGCGAAGAAGCTGGTTGTATTTCGCAACACGGTCCGTACGGGACGGAGCACCTGTTTTGATTTGTCCTGCATTAGTTGCCACAGCGATGTCAGCGATTGTGCTGTCTTCAGTTTCACCGGAACGGTGAGAGATAACGGCAGTGTAGCCTGCGCGTTTCGCCATTTCGATCGCATCGAATGTTTCAGTCAATGTACCGATTTGGTTTACTTTGATCAGGATAGAGTTGCCTACGCCGTTTTTGATACCTTCAGCAAGCTTTTTCGTGTTTGTAACGAAAAGGTCGTCACCGACAAGCTGAACTTTTTTGCCAAGACGCTCTGTAAGAAGTTTGTGGCCTTCCCAGTCGTTCTCGTCAAGTCCGTCTTCGATAGAGATGATTGGGTATTTAGAAACCATTTCTTCGTACCAGTCAACCATTTCAGCAGATGTTTTCACAACGCCTTCGCCAGACAGATGGTATTTGCCGTCTTCTTTGTTGTAGAACTCAGAAGATGCAGCATCCATAGCAAGCTTCACTTCTTCGCCAGGTTTGAAGCCGGCTTTTTCGATTGCTTCAACGATTGTTTGAAGCGCTTCTTCGTTAGAACCAAGGTTCGGAGCGAATCCGCCTTCGTCACCTACAGCTGTGTTCATTCCTTTAGCAGAAAGAACTGATTTCAGGCTGTGGAAGATTTGAGCGCCCATGCGAAGCGCTTCACGGAAGTTAGGCGCGCCTACAGGCATAATCATGAATTCTTGAATGTCTACGTTGTTGTCAGCATGCTCTCCGCCGTTTACGATGTTCATCATCGGTACAGGAAGCGTTTTTGAGTTGAATCCTCCAAGGTATTGGTAAAGAGGAATCTGTAAGAAATCAGCAGCTGCGCGCGCACAAGCCATAGATACGCCAAGGATTGCGTTCGCACCGAGTTTGCCTTTGTTTTCAGTTCCGTCAAGCTCGATTAAAAGCTGATCGATTGCGTTTTGTTCAGTTACGTCAAAGCCGAGAAGCTCTGGAGAAATGATTTCGTTTACGTTGTTAACAGCAGTTAACACGCCTTTTCCAAGGTAACGGTCTTTGTCGCCGTCACGAAGCTCAACCGCTTCGTATTCACCTGTAGAAGCTCCGCTTGGCACTAATGCGCGGCCGAAAGCTCCTGTTTCTGTATATACTTCAACTTCAACTGTCGGGTTGCCGCGGGAGTCAAGGACTTCGCGTGCATAAACATCAACAATGTATGGCATGAGTTTGTCTCTCCTTTTGATTTACGCTTATTTTTGAATTAAAGATGTTCCGGTCATTTCTTTCGGTTTTTCAACACCGAGAAGGTCTAATAACGTTGGTGCGAGGTCGCCTAGGATTCCGCCTTCGCGCAGCGTCACGCCTTCTTTCGTCACAATGACAGGGACTGGGTTTGTCGTATGGGCAGTGTGCGGTTCGCCTGTTTCTGTAATCAGAATGTCCGCATTACCGTGATCAGCGGTAATGATGGCATGTCCGCCTTTAGCGATAATAGCGTCAACCACTTCGCCTAAGCATTCGTCCACTGCTTCAATTGCTTTAATCGTCGGTTCGACCATTCCGGAGTGGCCGACCATGTCAGGGTTTGCAAAGTTCAGGATGATCGCGTCGTGCTTGTCAGCCGCGATTTCTTTTACAAGAGCATCCTTCACTTCATACGCGCTCATTTCAGGCTTCAGGTCATATGTCGCGACCTTCGGCGAGTTAATGAGGATGCGCTCTTCGCCCGGGAATTCTTCTTCGCGGCCGCCGCTCATAAAGAACGTAACGTGCGGATACTTTTCAGTTTCTGCAATGCGAAGCTGTTTTAACCCGTGCTGTGCTAATACTTCACCGACCGTATTGTCAAGGTTTACCGGTTTAAAAGCCACATATCCGTCAACAGATTCACTGAAGTGAGTCAGGCAGACGAAATACAGGTTTTTCGGATGATTTTCACCGCGGTCGAAATCGCGGAAATCTTTGTTGGTAAACGTGTTTGAAATCTGGATGGCGCGGTCTGGTCTGAAATTATAGAAAATCACAGAATCGCCGTCATGAATTTTCGCAACGGGTTCACCGTTTTCTTTTGTGATGACGGACGGAATGACGAATTCATCATGAATGCCGTTCGCATAAGAATCGTCGACTACATCCATCGCGCTGCGGTAAGACGGGCCTTCGCCGTAAGCCATTGCGCGGTACGCTTTTTCCACACGGTCCCAGCGTTTGTCGCGGTCCATGGAGTAGTAGCGTCCGGAAATGCTGGCGATTTCGCCGACACCGATTTCTTCGATCTGCTCATTCAGCTGCTGAATGTAAGTTTTCGCCGTTTGCGGACCTACATCGCGGCCGTCGAGGAAACCGTGAATATACACCTTCGTCAGTCCTTCACTTTTCGCAAGCTTCAGCAGCGCGAATAAATGATTGATGTGACTGTGTACGCCTCCGTCAGAAAGAAGGCCGAACAGGTGCAGCGCTTTGTCGTTGTCTTTCGCGTTTTTGATGGCGTCAAGGAACGTTTGATTGCGTTCGAATTCGCCTTCGCGGATGGCAACGTTCACGCGTGTTAAGCTTTGGTACACAATACGTCCGGCGCCGATATTTAAATGACCGACTTCAGAGTTCCCCATTTGTCCTTCAGGCAGTCCGACTGCTTCGCCTGATGCCGTCAGCGTCTGATGAGGGTATTGGTTCCAATAACGGTCGAAATTCGGTTTTTTCGCTTGTGCGACTGCGTTTCCGACTGTTTCATTGCGTAATCCGAACCCATCAAGAATGATGAGTGCAGCTGGTTTTTTACTCATATTGACCTTCCTCCAATAATTGAACGAATGACTGCGGTTCAAGGCTTGCGCCGCCGACCAAAGCACCGTCAATATCGGACTCTGCCATATATTCTTTAATATTTGCAGGTTTTACGCTGCCGCCGTATTGAATGCGGAGCTTATCAGCAGTTTCCTGGCTGAAGCTTTCAGCAACGACTTTACGGATATGCGCGCAGACGTCGTTTGCATCTTTCGCTGTAGAAGATTTGCCTGTTCCGATTGCCCAGATTGGCTCGTACGCAATAACGGAAGCGGCAACTTGCTCTTCAGAAAGACCCGCAAGCCCTTTTTTCACTTGATCGGCAACAAGATCATTTGTTTTTCCGGCTTCGCGCTCTTCAAGCGTTTCACCTACGCAAATGATCGGCACAATGCCGTGTTTGAAAGCGGCATGCGCTTTTTTGTTAACTGTTTCATCAGTTTCAGCGAACATTTCACGGCGCTCAGAGTGGCCGATGACGCAGTAATCCACGCCAAGGTCTTTCAGAGCGACCGGGCTGATTTCACCTGTGAACGCACCGTTTTCTTCAAAATGCATGTTTTGGGCGCCGACTTTCAGGTCAGTTCCTTTAACAGCAGAAGTCAGCTTTTCTAAGAAAAGAGCTGGTGCGCAAACAACGGCTTCCGCTTTGTCTGCTGCTGGAATGGAAGATTTCACTTCTTCAACGAAGCTGACAGCCTCGCCGAGTGTTTTGTTCATTTTCCAGTTACCGGCTATAATTGGTTTTCTCATCTGTTCCACTTCCTTATAGCAGTTTTTATTTATCGTTCAGCGCAGCTACACCCGGAAGCTCTTTGCCTTCCATGAATTCAAGGGATGCGCCGCCGCCTGTTGAGATATGGCTCATTTTGTCAGCAAGGCCGAATTTTTCAACGGCTGCCGCAGAGTCTCCTCCGCCGATGACAGAGTATGTATCGTTTGCCTCTGCCAATGCTTCAGCCACTGCTTTTGTGCCTTGAGCGAACAAGTCGATTTCGAATACGCCCATCGGTCCGTTCCATACGACAAGTTTGCTGTTTTTGATAACTTCAGCGTACGTTTCGCGGGTTTTCGTTCCGATGTCGATCGCTTCTAAATCACTTGGGATCTCAGAGATCGGCACGATTTGAACGTTTGCATCGTTAGAGAAATCATCAGCAACGAGAACGTCTTCCGGCATATAGAATTTAACGCCTTTTTCTTTCGCGCGGTCCATGAATGATTTTGCAAGTTCGATTTTATCTTCTTCAAGAAGAGATTTACCGACTTCATAGCCAAGCGCTTTTACGAATGTGTAAGCAAGACCTCCGCCGATGATCAGGTTGTCCACTTTATCAAGCAGACTTTCGATTACGCCGATTTTGTCTTTTACTTTCGCGCCGCCGATGATTGCCGTAAACGGGCGCTCAGGATTTGTCACGGCTTTGCCGAGAACGTCAAGCTCTTTTTCCATCAGGAATCCTGCAACCGCCGGCAGATGCTCGGCAATTCCGGCTGTAGATGCGTGAGCACGGTGGGCAGCACCGAATGCGTCATTGACATATACATCCGCAAGCTCAGCAAATGCTTTAGCAAGCTCAGGATCGTTTTTCTCTTCACCAGGATAGAAACGTACGTTTTCCAATACAAGAACGTCTCCGTCCTTCATATCAGAAATTTGTGCTTTTACAGCATCGCCGTAAGCTTCATCCGCTTTTTTCACTTCTTTTCCGAGCAGTTCGCCTAAGCGTGCAGCGACAGGAGTTAAACGAAGCTCCTCAACCACTTCGCCTTTCGGGCGGCCTAAGTGGCTCGCAAGAAGGACTTTCGCGCCTTGGTCTGCAAGGTGTTTGATTGTTGGAAGCGCAGCTCGGATACGAGTATCGTCTGTTACTTCCCCGTCTTTCATTGGAACGTTAAAGTCAACGCGGCAGAATACGACTTTGCCTTTTACGTCGATGTCTTTTACTGTTTTTTTATTCATGCCTTAGGAGATCCTCCTTCAAAATGGTTTGCATAGCACGAAAAACGTGAAACGTGAAACCGCCTCATGATGCTTCCGCCGCGGGGCAGATTGCAGCTTCCGGGCACGGGGCAGATCGTCTTCTGAGCCAGGGCAGGCGGCTCAGAAAACGAAAGTGCCGCGGAAACTTCAAAACGCGGACGTTCTGCAGCAATCCGGCGCTTTCTGAAAGCCGGTTCTCATGGAAAAAGGGAAAGGGAGTCCGTCCCCTTCCCTTGTCCGCTTTCATTATAGCGTTTCTGTCCGAAAGAACCAAGTCCGGCCCTTTCCGGGAGCTATGAATTAAAGACCTTGTTTTGCGATGTAAGCTGCAAGGTCAACAACGCGGTTAGAGTAGCCGCTTTCGTTATCGTACCAAGAGATTACTTTTACCATGCTGCCTTCCATAACCATTGTAGAAAGAGCATCGATTGTAGAAGAGTTAGCATTGCCGTTGTAGTCTCCGGATACTAATGGCTCTTCGCTGTATCCAAGGATTCCTTTAAGATCGCCTTCAGCCGCTTCTTTAAGAGCTGCGTTTACGTCTTCAGCCGTTACGTCTTTGTTAAGTTCAGCAACTAGGTCAACAAGAGAAACGTTTGGAGTCGGCACACGCATAGCTCCGCCGTTCAGTTTGCCTTTCAGTTCAGGAAGAACAAGGGAAACTGCTTTAGCAGCACCAGTTGATGTAGGAATGATGTTTTCAGCTGCTGCACGCGCACGACGGTAGTCTTTGTGCGGAAGATCAAGAATTTGCTGATCGTTTGTGTAAGAGTGAACAGTTGTCATCATACCGCGTTTGATGCCGAATTTGTCGTTAAGTACTTTTGCAAACGGCGCAAGGCAGTTTGTTGTGCAAGATGCGTTAGAGATAACATGGTGGTTAGCCGCATCGTATTTGTCTTCGTTAACACCCATAACGATTGTGATATCTTCTTCGTTAGCAGGTGCAGAGATGATAACTTTTTTCGCGCCTGCTTCTAAGTGTTTCGCAGCGTCTGCGCGTTTTGTGAAGAAACCAGTAGATTCAACTACGATTTCAACGCCTTGTTTGCCCCAGCTGAGTTTCGCAGGATCGCGCTCAGCAGAAACTTCGATTGTTTTGCCGTTAACAACAAGGTTGCTGCCGTCAACTTTAACTTCTGCATCTAATTTTCCGTGTACGGAATCATATTGTAAAAGATGAGCAAGCATGTTAGCGTCTGTTAAATCGTTAACTGCTACTACCTCAACTTCAGGATTGTTTAATGCTGCGCGGAATACGTTACGTCCAATACGACCAAAACCGTTAATACCGACTTTTACTGCCATGATTATTTCCTCCTTTAAATAAGTGAGAGATATTTATATTGAGGGACTGTTATCCCTTAATAACTTCTTTGCGGCTCCTTCGTCCGTGACGAGAACCGTGTTTCGCTGCTTTTTAAAATAAGCTTCGATTGCTTCCGCTTTTGATGATCCGCCCGCTACCGCAATAATGTCGGGAATGGCATCGAGGTCATCGAGCTGCATTCCGACTGAATGCACCTTGTGAACGACTTCTCCGTCCGCATTAAAGTAGTAGCCGAATGCCTCTGTCACCGCATGATTGTCATCTATTTTCTTCAAATCTTCCAAAGGCGTGTTTCTTCGCTCCGCCATTGTTCTAGCTTCGCCGATTCCGTGAACGAGCATACTCGCTGATTTAATCGTGTGAAGCACCTCTTTTACGGAAGGTTCTTCAATAATAGATGAGTAGGCGCCTTGTGACAGCTGTCCGGGAACGAACAAAAGCCGGTAAGTGCCTGAAGCCTTTTCCGCCATATGCGCGCATATGGTGTTCGCCTGGTTTTTCACGTCTTCGCCTAAACCGCCTCTTGCGGGCACAAACAGGAGCTCGCGGTTTTTTGAATCCGGCGTCATCATATCGGCGACGGCTTCAATTGTCGTACCGCCGGTTACAGCGACGATATTTTTGCCTGAAAATCTCTTTTTCATACATGCAACGGCCGCTCTCCCTAATTCTTTTTTGACCCAAGGAGATTGGTCGCTGTCTCCGGAAACAATAATGGCGTCTTTCAGATTAAGCCGCTCTTTTAATGTCTTTTCCAAAAGCGTCAATCCTAAAACATCCTTCATCGTATCTTCCAGAATCGAAAGCAGTGAATAGCCCTCTTCCGTCATTGTCATGCCGTTTGTTTTAATATCGATGAGATTCTGTTCTTTCAAGAACTGAACCTCGCTTCTGAGAACGCGCTCGGTCAATCCGAGACTGGCTGCAAGACTTCTGCGGCCGATCGGTTCTGTAAGCCTGATATACTGCAAGATTTCAAATCTTTTCTGCATCACAAGCAAAAGATCAGGCAATAATTTTTTTTGAGCTTGTATTAACTGGTTCATGACTCAAACGTTCCTTCCTATTCATACTGGACAGAAAATGTCCCGCTATGACAAAAAACGTCCCATCATAGCCAAAAAAAATTATGTCTGCTTTCTTTAATTATTTTAACAGGATGACATTGTTAATTCAACTGTTAAAGGTCAATTCCTCGACATTCTTCGCAGGATTTACCAGTATCTCCTTGATACAGTCATTATATACAGAAACGGAATGAAGGTGACAGACAAAAGCCCGCCGGAGCGGACTTTTGTCGTAAAACGCTTTCATTTTATCCAGAGTTTTTCTATTTCTTCTAATGATTTATTTTTCGTCTCAGGGCAGATCGTCACGACAAACAAGAAACAGAGAATATTAATGACGGCGAATATCCAGAAGGTGTACGCGAGCCCTAACCCGCTGATCATCATCGGCACGAACTGGCCGATCGCCCAGTTGGCCCCCCATAAGAATATCGTCGCAATACCGGCGGCGCGTGCGCGGAGGTGGTTCGGAAAGATTTCCGAAATCATGATCCACGTAATCGGCCCGACTGATACGCAGAAAGCGGCGACGAATCCCAATATGATGACGACTAAAGCCGGACCGCTCGCCAGCTGAAAATAAAAGGATGCCCCGATTAAGATCATGAATAGCGCCATAAAGGCAGATCCGACCCCCATCAGCTTTTTCCGGCCTACCTTATCGACTAAAAGAACCGCGATAATGGTGAAAATCACTTCAACGACACCGACGATGCATGTCGTGATAAACCCCGCATTCTGTCCGAAGCCCATCATTTTGAAAATTTCCGGCCCGTAATACGTAATTGCGTTCATGCCGATGACCTGATTGAATAAAGCCAGCAGAATCCCGATCACAAGCGCTTTTCTCAGCCCCGGTTTAAACAGCTGAGACAATGAACCCATTTTTTCTAATTGTAAAGACGTTTCGATTTGTTTGATTTCTTCTTTCGCGGTCTGCTCGCCGTTAATTCGCGTCAGCACGGCGAGGGCTTCATTCCGGCGCCCCGCTTTCGCAAGCCAGCGCGGACTTTCCGGCACGATAAGCAGCACGATAAAAAAGATGACGGACGGAATCATGCCGTAAGCGAGCATCCACCGCCAGCCGGTGTGCACCCCCCATTCATACGAGCCGGACTGCTGGACGGCGAGGTTAATAAAATAAGTGCCGGATATCCCTAATATCGTAAACAGCTGATACAGCGAAGACAGACTGCCGCGTATGGCCGGCGGAGCCGCTTCGGTAATATACGTGACAGAAAGCGAGGAGCCCATGCCGATTCCGAGACCGCCGATGACTCTGGCGATCACTAAGGAAGACACACTTTGAGAAAGCGCAGAGACAACCGCTGACACCGCAAACAACAGAGCCGCTGCCATCAAAATCTTTCTCCGTCCGAAACGGTCACTCAAAAATCCGGAAATTCCGACGCCGAAAACACCGCCGATCATAATGCTTGAAATCACGAGCCCTTCCATAAAAGGACTTAAGCGGTACAAATCTTTCAGGAAACCGATGGCGCCGGAAATCACCGCCGTGTCATAACCGTACAAAAGCCCTCCCAGTCCGGCCGCGCATGAGATGAGAATGACAAACCACTTGGAATGCTGCCGAGTGACAGGTACATTTGAGCCAATTGGTGCCGGGTGATTCTTCATGAATTTTACCCTCCCGCGAATAATAGAATAAAAACGCTTACAAAACAGAGTGCGGCGCTTGACGTTGCTTTGTTTTCTTCAGAACCGCCACATTTGTACGTACTTATAAAGAATTTTATCTAAAAATAAGGAAAATTAGTACGTACAAATAAAGAATAAGCAGTTTTTCATAATCTGTCAATTATTTTTACAGCTTGATGAAAGGGCTTACTATGTTATACTGGAATTTGTCCGTATACATTTTGGAGGAATTGATATGCTACCGAAATATGCTCAAGTAAAAGAAGAAATTTGTTCATGGCTGAATCAAGGAAAAATACAGCCGGACGAAAAGCTGCCTACGGAAAATGAGCTGATGCAGCAGTTCGGGGTCAGCCGCCATACCATCAGAAAGGCGATCGGAGATTTGGTCTCGCAGGGGCTGCTGTACAGCGTTCAGGGCGGAGGCACCTTTGTCGCTTCACGCACGGCGAAATCAGCCATGCATTCAAACAAAACGATCGGTGTCATTACAACGTACATATCAGACTATATTTTCCCGAGCATCATCAGGGGAATTGAATCTTATTTAAGCGAACAGGGCTATTCCATGCTGCTGACGAGCACCAACAACAATACAGAAAGTGAGCGGCGCGGCCTTGAAAACCTGCTGTCCAAAAATATAGACGGGCTGATTGTCGAGCCTACGAAAAGCGCGCTGCAGACGCCCAACATCGGCTACTATCTCAACCTGGAGAAAAACGGCATTCCGTTTGCCATGATTAACGCCTCTTATGCGGAGCTGGCCGCACCGAGCTTTTCCGTCAATGATGTCAAAGGCGGCATGATGGCTTGCGAATACGTCATGTCCCTCGGCCACACGCACATTATGGGTATCTTTAAAGCGGATGACACGCAGGGCGTCAAACGGATGAACGGCTATCTTCAGGCGCACCGGGAGCGCGGGATTTTCCCGTCTCCGGACATGATCGTGACTTACACGACTGAAGAAAAAGAAACCGTGCTTCTTCAAAAAATTAAGCATACCCTTGAGCAAAACAGCGGATCATACCCGACGGCCATTCTTTGTTATAATGATGAAATTGCGCTGAAGACGATTAATCTTCTCAGAGAATTCGGATTAAAGGTGCCTGATGACGTGTCAATCATGGGCTATGATGATTCACATTTCGCCCAGATTTCCGAGGTGAAGCTCACCTCTGTCAAGCATCCGAAATCCATTATGGGGAAAGCGGCGGCAAAATACGTCATCGACTGCTTAGAGCATAAAAAACCGAAGAAGGATGACGTCGTGTATGAACCGGAACTCGTCATCCGGAATTCCGTCAGGCGGATCGGCGAATAAAAATGGGCAGATACAATAGTATCTGCCCATCAGTCATTAAATTGAAAACTAAGCTGAAAATCATGAGGCGGAAGAACATCATCTATATTTTCTTTATTAAAATGCTTTAAAATATAATAAAATAACGAATCTGAAATATATAGTCTTTTATCATAGTATGTAAAGACCTTTGGAAAGATATCCTTTTTGGATTGCAATTCATCGAAGTGATTAAGTACAGAGGTCAGCGCACCATGATTTATTGACTTTTTCTCATGGATTCGGTGAATATTCTCATATAAGTACTGAAAAGAAAATCCTCTCCTCGCTATATCTGGATCAGATGTTAACACAATTTTCATTATATAATAGTATAACTTCAGCTTCGCTTTTCTTTCTCCATCTGCAATGTCTTGTATTTTTGTCAAATATTCCTCGCTTACTCTTTTATAATACAGAGCATTACATTCCTTAGCTAATTCAAGACTGTCAAGAACAATGTAATTCCGACTTCTCTTTCTTATTCCACTTTCACGACAAAAGTCAAAAAGAAGTTGTTGATATACAGCAACTATTTGGCTGGATGCCTCTATAAAATAATTTGTTACATTTTCACTAATGTCTATGTTCAGCTCTTTACAGCCTCTACTCTTTATATTCATTAAATCTCTAGTAGACCATTTAGTAGCATCAATATAATCAATCCTTTGAGATAATTCTCCATTGAATTTTTCAAAATAGCCATTTATAATTTTTGTCCCGATTATAATGAATCTTAAGCCGCTTTGATAAAACATTTTCAGGTCAAAAGCCAACAGATATTGATCGACTAAATTTAAATAATGAAAGTCATCCAGTACGATAAACTGAATACCTTTTTCCTTCAGTGATTCAGCCACTCTGACACTTACGGTTTTGGGAAGATCCATTTTCCCTGATTCACTTAATAACTCTTTTTCAGATGAATCTCCGGTCACTTTCGCTTTTAAAAATTGAAATAGATTTGCCTCTACTTGACTATCAATTTTTGAGCACTTTTCAATACTTTTGGAGAAGTTATCAGATATCTCCACACCAGATTTGTATAAAATCTGTGTGTAAATATCAGCTAAATCAACTCCCTTCGTACAGTCTATCACTATAGTGTTTTCAGCTTTGGTTACATATTTTTTTCTTAATAATGTTTTTCCGACTTTTGTTTCGCCATATATTACGATGTGATGATCCGTAAGTTCAATTTTATCTTGGTAATCCTCATCAATTTGTTGTCTATCAACATAACTTTTTAAAACATTCCGCGATATACCAAAAACATCTTTCAAAGAAACATCCAAATTTTTATTCCCTCCCTATATTTCAAGAAAATTTTTCTAATAAATAATATCATAATAGTATGAAATTTCATATTATTACATAAAAACAGGCAGCACACTATATAATATGTGCTGCCTGTTTTTCATCTTTTTAATTCGGCAATGATTTCAAATGATCTCATTCTGTCGGCATGCTCAAAGCTTTCTGAATTCACCATGATTTCATCCGCCTGGGTTGTCCGGATGAAGCTTTCCAGCTTTTCCTTCACACGCTCCGGTCCTCCGACGATCGTTGAACTGAGCTGTTCATTGACCATCGCTTTTTCATACGGCGACCAGATTTGATCCATGTCTTCAACAGGAGGCTTCAGCTGGTTCGGCGTGCCGCGGACGAGGTCTAAAAATCTTTGATAATGCGATGTCGCCAGATGCTCCGCCTTTTCATCCGTATCGGCGGCAATGACGGTGACGCCGACCATCGCGTACGGTTGATCCAGTACGTCTGACGGACGGAAGGAGCTTCGGTACAGCTCAAGGGCGGGCACGGTGTTTTTCGGTGAGAAGTGAGCCGCAAAGGCGAACGGAAGGCCGAGCTCTCCCGCAAGACGCGCGCTGAAGCCGCTCGAGCCCAAAAGCCAAATCGGCACGTCCAGCCCTTCGCCCGGAATGGCGCGGACTTGATTGCGCACATTGCCTGTCGGTTTGAAGTAATTTCTCAATTCTTCAAGCTGCTCCGGAAAATCTTCCCCGCTGTTTATGTTTCTTCTTAAGGCTCTCGCCGTTAATTGGTCGGTTCCCGGCGCGCGTCCGAGCCCCAGGTCAATCCTCCCCGGATATAACGTTTCAAGGGTTCCGAATTGCTCCGCGATTATAAGTGACGAATGATTCGGCAGCATAATGCCCCCTGAACCGACGCGGATTTTTTTCGTGCCGCCGGCGATGTGGCCGATCAGCACCGCCGTTGCCGAGCTGGCGACTCCTTCTATATTATGATGCTCCGCAAGCCAATAGCGGTTATAGCCCCACTCCTCGGCGCGGCGCGCTAAATCCATGCTGTTGCGGAACGATTCAGCAACCGTTCCCCCCTGTACGACCGGCGATAAATTCAATACGGAAAACGCAGTATCTTTCAATGTATGTTCAGCCATCGTTTTCTCCTTTATGGTTTAGTGTAAGCAGATCTTAAACAAGGTCTCTACCACACACCTTACCACAGCTTTTCCCGTGAGTTAAACAATTTGATTCGATGATCTTCGAACAATCAGTCAGCGGTCGTCACTAGTGAACTCTGTATGAATGAATCTATTACATTCAGATATGAAGAGCTTTTCATCCTATAAAAGTGAAAATCTCTCGTTGAAAAAACATATCCAATAATGTTAAGATATGTATGATATTGAATAGGAAGGAAGTCATAGTCTATATGCGTAAAAAAATCTTAATGGCACTCACCACAGCTTTACTGGCAGCAATCTTCTTTACCGGAAACACCGATAAGGCATATGCCGCAGACTTTTATTCCGGCACTCAGCAGCATTTAAATGTAAGCGGATTTACCGATGCCTCCTACTACACGAAAAAAGCGAAAAGTGTCGATTTTACTCTCAGTACAGCGTATCCGTCAGATCGAACTTTTAAAGGAAACCTATACTTACAGCGAAAGTCAGGAAAGAAATGGACGACTTGCAAAAAAACAACCTTTTCTTTCTCAGTAAGGGTGACTAAGTCATTCTCTTTAAAAGGATGCAAGACAGGTTATTATCGTGTCAAAGCTACGTTCAGCGGTTCAAAACTTGTCAATACGACAAACTCTTTTAAAATTAACCGATAAGATTCAGGACCCTAAGATTTTTAGGGTCTTTTTATTCATTCTTTGTGAGCTCCTGCGCGATTTGAATAAAAAGTTTTGCAGCTAATGAAGCCTCTTTTACAGACGGAACGGCAAGCAGAACATCACGGTACACCGCCTGATTGAGTTCCCTTGTCACGACATTTTCCGGCAGCGATATTCCGGACATAGACATTTGTGATAATATCGCAATTCCCAGTCCCTCTTTGATCATGCTGATGGACGTATTGACGTTGTAAACAGTGAATGCGGCAGTCAGCACAGATCCTGCCTCCTTAAACATATCAATAAACGATGATTCGTATCCTCCGTCACAGATGATCATCGGCTGGCGGTCAAGATCTTTCAGAGTGATTGACTCACAGCTGCAAAGCGGATGATCATTTCTAAGCACGACGGCCATTTTATCTTTTTTCAGCGGCAGATATTCCATGTCTTCCGTAGGAAAAAGAGTGATACCCACATCTATTACCCGGGAGCGGAGCCATTCCTTTACTTCGTTAACCGTTCCTTCATGAAGTACCAACTCAAGCTTCGGATACCGTTTTTTAAACACGCTGATCAGTTTTGGAATGAAATAAGCGGAAGCGGCCGGAAATGTGCCGATGTGAATCGTTCCCTGTTCAAGCCCTCTTTCCGCGGCCGCCAGCTGCTCGGCTTTTTCTATGCCTTTGAGCACCTCTCTGATATGAACGAGAATTTTTCCGCCCGTGTCCGTGAGCCTTACGCCGTTGCGGCGCTCGCGGATGATCAGCTTGATGCCGAGCTCTGACTCAAGCGCCGAGATGGCATGGCTGACGGCGGGCTGCGTCATATTCAGCGCCTGCCCCGCTTTTGTAAAACTTCCCGTTTCAGCGATTTGAACAAAAACCCGCAGTTGTGTAATCGTCATAACGTTTTACTTATGCTCCTCATAAAAAAGATTCATTTTATTTATCTTACTGATTACCGTATCATATGATGGAATTGTTCTACAAGGAGTGAACGACGTGAAACAGCTTTCGAAAATACAGACGGCTCTTATGCTGGCGTTTCTAGTCACGGTATGGGGAATTAACTGGCCGCTGACAAAGGCCGCGCTTGCCTATTCGCCGCCTCTTCTGTTTGCCGGAATCCGCACGCTGATCGGCGGACTTCTATTATTAATGGTGGCGCTGCCCCGTTTTAAAAAGCTGCGTTTTAAAGAAACGTGGCCGATCTATCTGATTTCTGCCATTTTAAATATTACTTTATTTTACGGCCTGCAAACGGTCGGCTTGAATTACCTGCCTGCCGGCTTATTTTCAGCTATCGTGTTTTTCCAGCCGGTGTTAATGGGCGTTTTTTCTTGGCTGTGGCTCGGGGAAGCGATGTATCCTTTAAAAATAGCCGGTCTTATTCTGGGCTTTGCCGGTGTCGCCGTCATCAGCGCAGCCGGTTTCGGAGGCCATATTTCCATCGCCGGCATTCTTTTGGCCTTAGGCTCCGCGGTCAGCTGGGCGCTCGGCACGGTATATGTGAAAAGAACGGGCGGACGCGCGGACTCTATCTGGATGGTCGCTCTTCAGCTTCTGATCGGCGGCGTGCTGCTTGTCAGCTCCGGCCATTTATCAGAAAGCTTTTCAGCGATTCAATGGAAAGCTCCGTTCATTCTCAGTCTTCTGTTCATTTCGGTATTTGTCATCGCGCTCGGCTGGCTCGCCTTTTTTACGCTTGTCGGTTCAGGGGAAGCAAGCAAGGTTGCCTCTTACACCTTCCTGATCCCGCTCATATCCATTGTCGTCAGCTCGATATTTCTGCATGAGCCGCTGACCGTCAGCCTTTTAGCCGGACTGCTTCTGATCGTCACAAGCATTTGTTTTGTGAATATAACACCGAAGAAACTGAAAACACCTGCTCTGGCCGCAGAAAAAAAGGCCGTTCATTAAAAAAACTCTTGCCGCTGGGCAAGAGTTTTTTTATTTATTGACGTCTCCCTTTCACGAGATACGCAGCCGTAATAAGCAGGTAGATGGCCGCAGTGATGCATGTGATGACGATGGATGTCGTCGCAATTACGCCGATCAGGATGGCCAAAAGCGCAAGCACCGCGAACCATGTCGTGTACGGGAACCATTTGACGTAATAAGCCGGCTGTTCTGTTGAATGTTTTCTTGATTTTAAATGGGCGAATCCAATAATCAGCCAGATGAACAGCACGGTATAGCCGAGGGAACCCATCAAATAATTAAACGTCTGGCTTCCCGCAAATAATGAAATCAGGACGCCTACATATAAAAATGACGTACAAGTCAGAATCGCATAGACGGGAACCTTTTTCTTCGATAGTTTTGAAAAGATTTTCGGCACCCGGCCGTCAGAAGCCTGCGTAAATAAGACGCGGGATGATCCGTACAGTCCCGAGTTCATAGACGAGATAATCGCAAGAAGAATGACGGCATTCATAATATGGTCGGCACCCGGAATTCCGATCATCTTAAATACTATGACAAACGGGCTTTCGGGAACGCTGTTGACTTGATTCCAAGGAATCAGGCTGACGATGATGAAAAACGGCAGCAAGTAAAAAGCGACAATCCGCGTTAACGTGCTTCGGACAGCTTTCGGAATCACCTTTTCGGGGTTTTTTGTCTCCGCCAGCGTGACGCCGATGATTTCCGTTCCGCCGTATGAGTAGATCACGACGAGCATCGCCGTAATGACGCCCCCCGCTCCATGCGGGAAAAACCCTCCGTGATCCGTTAAATGAGACAGCCCCGGCGCCGTGTGATTGCCGAATGAGAAAAATAATAGCAGAATTCCGCATAATATAAAGATGACAATCACCGTAATTTTAATGAGCGCGAGCCAGTACTCCGTCTCGGCAAACAGTTTCACAGAAAGCATGTTTACGACCGTCACCACGATGGAAATGATCAAAGCCAGTATCCATATCGGACATTCCGGCAGCCAATATTGAATGAAAATGGCGGCTACGACCGCCTCCGCGGCAATATTGAGCACCCACATTTTCCAATAGATCCAGTCTAAAAAGTATGCAGCGTACGAACCGAGAGACTGCTGAACCAAATCACGGAACGTCCTTGCATGTTTGTTTCTGACGGCCATTTCGGCCAGCCCCTGCATAATAAACAGCAGAATGATACCGCCGAGGAGGTAGGCCAGTAACACGGACGGCCCCGCTTCATCAATCGCCGTGCTGCTGCCTTTAAAGAGCCCGGCCCCGATTGCGCCTCCAAGCGCCATCATCATAATGTGTCTGGACGACATCGTCCGTTTTAACGTTTGCTTGTCCTTTTCCATTTATCACACGCCCTCTCGCAAAAAGTGTTCATCACATAAAAAAGCACGCCGCCTCTTTAGGAAAAGAGACGGCGTGCCTCAGGCAGCCGCGGTACCACTCTTGTTGATCCCGAATATCCGGAATCCAGCTTAAAAACCTTTTAACGAAGGTCAGCCGTTAGGACATAGGGAATATTCCGACAATTCCGTTCCGCCCTGCCACTTCCGGGCGAGTTCAAAGAACAATCAGTCCGCGTTTCACCAACCCGCGGCTCTCTTTTTCTGACTGGATTCTTTTACTGCTCCCGTTCACAGTGTTTTATGTTAAATGAATCTCTTGAGTTTTTATTTTCTGAATATAGTAACATAATATACAGCCTTCTATTTTCAAAGTCAATACTAATTTTTTCCGCTGGTTTTCTTATCACCTATATAAGACATTTTGACTGAACATGTTTATCTTCATATGAGGATTGAGACGGCTCCTAATATGGCGTAATCGGCATATATGGACTGAGCGGCAAAAAGTTGGCAGAAATATGAAAGGTTACTCTTATTCCGGTATCTCAGCTTAGTAACTGTACACATTTCATTTCTAATAGTTCAACTCCAATGACTCCACAAAGTTCTATACCCGGAAGTCATATTCCATTTATTAAAGCTATTGACATGAAACCAATTCCACAAATTAAACTCGTGGAGAACACTAGTTGGCGTAACACGAAACAGTATAGATGTATTAGTGGCGTTACAGCTAGTGTTTTTGAGTTTTTAAAGGAGATTTTCAGGATATAAATAACAATAACGAGAAAATCAGGTGCAGAAAGTTGAATAAAATACCTATTTTTTTACAAAGAATGATAATAAAGGGTTGATATGGTACGGGTTTCATACTTTAAGATGATGATGTGTCTTCACTGAATACTAAATAAACATTTCCAGGAGGCGTTTCCTATGCAGTCCAGCACATCATTTAACAGCCCGGCATACCTTGAAACAAATGGAGTAATGAAAATCGCTGATATAACCTATAGTAATAATGAATGGCTGAACTTCGACATTGGAGGAGAAGGGATTTTTAAGAAATCAGGTTCTTATTTAGTTCCATCTCTTCCAGTAGAATTTCATTGTCATGGAATCGGTGACTATGATTTTAGCAATTTAGACCAATTAGATATTGAAAAGATCAATACACTAGCTGAAATAGAAGGGATTTTCTGTGTACCGTCTATCTTTCTTCCTCATAATCAATTAGATCAATTTGCAGCCTTTATGAAAGAGTTCCATACACAAAAGAGAAAGGGACGTTACCGTAATATTTTAGGTATTTCACTAGAAGGACCATTATTGGCCAGCTTTGCAGGCACACCGGAAAAAGGGAATTGGGCACCCTTAAAAGAAGAATGGGAAAAGATCGCTTCATGTGGAGAATACGGTCTTATTTATACTGTACTGTCTCCAGATGCTATGACTGAAAACTCCTATCTAAAGAAATATATCACCGAAAAACATCCCAGTTTAGAATGGATTGTAGATACACTTGTGGAGGCTGGAGTAAAACCGGCGCTGGGTCACTTCCAAAAAGCATACCCGGAGGAAACCTCTGAACTTATAATGAAAGTTATAGATACAGCGCAAAAACGCAGCAAATACACTGGATCAGATGCCGTTTTAACAGATCATTTGTTTAATGATATGCCAAACAATTTTAAACACACCTGGAGAACACCCCAAGAAAGAGTACATAGATTAGAGGGGTTAAAAGATGCTCGGTTAGATAAATGGAACATAGATAATATCAACACACTTGTCGGAGAAGTTCCCGGTACTTTGATGAGAGCCGCGAAAGAAGGTTTATTAACCATTTGTATGAATTTTGATAGTGAACATGTAGACTTAGAAGTTGCACGGCGGGTTGTAGAACTTGTTGGCTCTAAGGGTATTATAGCAATGACAGATCGCATTGACACAGATTCCATGTGCGGCCAGTCATTGGAAAAAATTGAAGGGAATAATCTGTGGTATCAAGGAAAAGGGTATGTAGCAGCAGGGTCTTACACAATTGATCGGCTTATGCATAATATTCGTGCTATAGGTTTTAGTGAGAAAGTTGTATGGAATATGACATCATTTGTACCATTAAAAGCTTGTCATTTCCTAAATGAACTTGAAAACCTATCCATGAAGCCCTTCAGTTTTATAGATGAAACGAAAAAAAGAGCTCATTTCAAAGCGCCTGCCCCAGAGCTGATTCTGCGCTAAGCAAAAAAGACCACCATAAAGTGGTCTTTTTAAGTTGACTTTCTTTTAATAAGTTTTAGGTCCAACTTATTTATATTGGGGACATCTTTGTTATTCATTAAGTTATATAATAAATTTGCTGCTGTTTGTCCCAACTCTTTAATAGGTTGATGTATCGTTGAAAGTTCTATTACCTTAGATATCGGCTGATTATCAAATCCTATAACCGCCAGTTCTTCGGGTATTCGTATTCCCTGTCTTTTCGCTTCATAAATGATCCCCGCCGCAACATAATCACTTCCTACAACCATTGCCGCAGGACGAGGTGACTTATTAAGTAATAATTTTGCTATTTCTATACCATTCTCAATAGTGTACTGTTCCTCAAAGTACCAATTATCACTCCATTTCAACCCGTATTCATTTTGAAAGTGAAAAAATGATTTTTTTCTGCTTATGCCAACACCGCTCTTAGGATTTCCTATACACAGACCAATGGATTGATGTCCTTGATTTCGCAGATGATCAATTGCCATTTTGATTCCTGACTCATGATTAATAAATATATGTGCAACCTGTTTGCTCGCAGAAGCTTCACAGGAAACAATATTACCAAACCCAGATATCTCGTCGAGTACGTGATGGGGGCTTACACAGGATCCCAAAATAAGACCGTCAATAAGTTTGTATTTCAATCTGTTAAAAAACTCCATTTCTTGTTCAGGATCGTTATTTGATTGGTGCACAAGTAAACTGTAATTATGTTTATTACACTCTTCGCCTATTCCGGCAATCAGTTTACTGAAAAACGGATGGTTGATTTTAGGAACAATGACTCCGAAAACATTTGTCTTCCCCCTGGATAGGTTAATCGCGTTGAAATTCGGTACATAATTTAATTCCTTCATAGCTTTTAACACAGCGTCCCGCTTCTCAGGTTTTACATAAGGATGATTATTGAGAACTCTAGAAACTGTTGTCCGAGAAACGTTCGCTTTCTTTGCTATCTCTGTAATGTTTGTCATTACTGCTACTCCTTTTTAGACAGCGTTATCAGGATTTCACACTGAACAACACAAGGGAAAAAAGCATTTAATTCATTGTTTTATCATGGCCTGCATGAATATGTGCGCCTTCCTGTCCCACACTATAGATAGAACGGGGCTTCCCCATCTTGTGTAATAGTTTGTCAAATAAACCTACTAATATCCCCAGACACAGCAGCACAATGATGGTTCCTATCCCAATCGGCCCCTGAAGAATGATTGCAAGCACAAAAGCTAAAGCTTCCCCTATCGTCTTTGTAATATGAATACCCCAACCTGTACGTTCAGTAATAGCCAACATTAATTCATCATTCGGTATCGAAGGAAAAGATGCTCTTAAATAAATAGCGATTCCCATAGCCAATATACACAACCCTATCAAAAATAAACTCCATTGAAGAATTACAGCATCTGTTTTTAAGAACGAAAGAACCTTTAAGTTTAAAAGGTCAACAAAACTTCCAATAATAACAATCGGAATAAAACCGGCTAAATTAGGAAACCGCATTTTTATGAGGCTGTTTATAAAGATAAGAATTCCTCCGACGATGAAAACCCATGACCCGATTGTAAGGCCAATGAGTTCTGATAAAGCCACGTTCAGAGCATCCCAGGGGGCAATCCCGGTATTAGATTTAATCATACATACAACCCCTACGGATAAAATAAACAATCCGACAATATAGATTAAACATCTTTTCACAAAATGGATCATGGCTGTATACTCCGCGGTTTAGGGTCTTCTTCTTTCGTCAGAATGTAGTGATCAAAAGCATAAGATACACCACACTCATCATTCGTTAACGTTTTAAAAGCAGCCAATTGAATAAGCTTCTTATCTGCATTTCCCATGGCTATCCCTATTCCTGCTGCACGAAACATAGGCAGATCATTTAGATTATCACCTATTGCGATTGCATTCCGCGCATCCGTTCCATAATGTTCACAAAGTTTATTTAATGACGCTCCTTTATCTACTCCTGAACTTGTGATTTCAAGATTGAATGCTCCTGAACTCGTTACGGCACACTCCTTCAGTTGTCCAAAATATTCTTTTGCTTTTTTTAATTTTCTTTGGTTTGGCGAAACGATCATACATTTTATGACATACCGATAATCGATAGGGTCAATTGTACCCGGTATTTCCTCTAACCCGTATTGATGTATCTGAGCTTTAATAGAATTCCAAAATACTTCTTGATTAAAATGAGGTTCTTCCATTACTGTATTGTAAAGTTCTTTTTCAAGCAGCTGAATTCCTTGATTTGATACGGCAATTTTGTCAGATAAGTAAAGCTGATAATAGATTTCCTCTTTATTTAACCATGTGATGATAGGTTGGATTACATCTGAATCCATAAAATGTTCGAATATTAACTGATTTCCCACATCAATTTGAGCGCCGTTTGAAGCAATGATCGGAAAATCCAAATCATATTTATTGATGATGTGTTTTGCATCAAATAAAGCTCTCCCTGTAGCGATTGTTACAAGATGACCTTGTTTTTGTCCGAGCTTTAAAGCTCTTACATCTTGTTCTTGGATAGTTAAGTTCTCTGATAACAGCGTGCCATCTAAGTCAATTGCAATTACTTTCATGTGAATTTCCTCCTCAGAGTTTAAAAATCATTGAAAGTATAATGTATGGTACGCGTTTCAGAGCAATTAGATTATTATATTAATTTGAAGTTTTTCTGAGAAGCTGATCAGACTGTGCTTCTCAAGTGTTCTCCTGCTTAATAATCCTTCTCTTTCGATCAATCCAGTTAATAATGAACTGACTGCTAATGGCCGAACACTAATTTGAAGAAATTCATCTGGAACTTCAAGCGCCGGCGACTTGGGCACCGGCGCTTTTCAGAGAACGATCACTTTTTGTAAAATCGGATGTCTGAAGTGTCATTGAGGCGGTTTCCCCGATATACTTTTCTCTTTTCTTTCATTTGCGGTAAAGAAAGCAAAACCTGATTCCCTTATGACAGAACTTGCTTTATCATAAAAGTATGCGTTTACATTCGAGTAGGGAGGTTATAGTATGACCCCTGTGAATTCAAGCAGCATCGGAAAGATTCAGGCGGCCAGCAAAGGGTTGTCGCCAAAATTGAGAGCGATTGCAGACCATATCGTGAAGGAACCGAAAGACGTGGTTCACCTTTCCATCATTCAGCTGGCCGAAAAAACGAAAAGCTCTGAAGCGACGATTTTCAGGCTGTGCAAGCGGCTCGGTTTTTCCGGCTATCAGGATTTAAAAATCGCGCTTGCTCAAGAGATCGTTCAGGAGCCGGTGCAGCACATTCATGAAGAAATGAGCCCCGACGACGATATCGAAGTCATCATCCGGAAAGTTTTCCGCACAAACATTTCCGGTCTGACTGATACCTTTCAATTATTAGATCCGGCCGACGTTGAAAAAGCGGCAGAAATGATCCACCGCGCAGACAGAATCGAATTTTACGGAAACGGCGGTTCCGGGCTGATCGCCACTGACGCGTATCATAAATTTATGCGTACGGGTATAAATTGCATCGCGCACACGGATTCTCACTTTCAGGCGATGTCAGCGGGTCTTCTCGGTCCCGAAAGCGCAGTCATCGGCATTTCTCATTCGGGGAGCAACAAGGACGTGCTCGACGCGGTGAAAACGGCCAAATCGCTCGGCGCCGGCACGATCGGCATTACAAGCTACCAAAAGTCGCCGCTCACCCAGATTTCCGACGTTGTGCTGTATACATCAACAAGGGAGACGGCTTTCAGAACGGAGGCGATGTCCGCAAGGCTTGCCCAGCTGTCGGTCATTGATACACTGTATTTCGCCACGGCCCGGTTGCGGCAGGAGAAAACGCTCGCCAACTTGCAGCAAATCAGAAAAATGATCGCGCACAAACGTTTGTAATATTTATTTTTCAAAAGAGAGAATGCCGATACAGCGGGAATTGAGGCAATTTTATGAAAAAAATTTTCTTCTTCATCGTTGATTTATAAAAAAATTATTCCTATAATTGACTTTGTAAGGGCATACATTATAAATCTATCTTATTATTCAATCAGATTAGGCGGGATATATTATGAAGGAAACCCAAGCTGTTATCGGTCTGGATATCGGCACGACCAGTACGAAAGCCGTTCTGTTCGGACCAAGAGGCAAAGTGTTAGCCAAGCATTCGGTTCACTATGATTTAATACAGCCAAAGCCGGCATGGGCCGAGCAGGATCCTGAGCACATTTTGGAAGCGGTGATCGGAAGCATCAGGGGCGCCGTCACAAAGGCCGGACTGAGTCCTGACAATCTGCTTGCAATCGGCATCAGCACCGCCATGCACTCATTGATAGCTGTCGATCAAAACGGCGGCCTGCTGACCAAAAGCATCATTTGGGCGGACAACCGCAGCGCCGAGCAATCAAAACGGATTTTAAAAGAGATGAACGGTTTTGATATTTATAAAAGAACGGGTACGCCGATTCACCCGATGTCTCCGCTTTCCAAAATTGTGTGGATGAAAGAACAGGATCAGGAGACATTCGCGAAAACCGCCAAATTCATCAGTATTAAAGAATATATTCTGCACGAGTTTTTCGGAACTTATGTCGTCGATTATTCGATCGCTTCGGCAACGGGGCTGTTCCGATTAGATACGCTTTCCTGGGATGAAGAAGCGCTCCGGATTGCCGGAATCCGGGAAGATCAGCTGTCGGACATCGTGCCGACCACTCATCAGCTGCGCGGCCTTGCGCCGGAAATCGCTGCACGGATGGGCATTCATGCGGATACACCGTTTATTATCGGCGCAAATGACGGCGTGCTCGCCAACCTGGGAGTCGGCGCGATCGGCAAAGGCGAAGTGGCCGTTACGATCGGAACAAGCGGAGCCGTGCGTTCGGTGACGGATGCGCCGATTACGGATGAAAAAGCGCGGACATTCTGTTACGCGCTGACTGACAAGCATTGGGTCATCGGAGGCCCGACGAATAACGGAGGCATTATGCTGCGCTGGCTTCGAGACGAATTCGCTTCTCCGGAAGTTGAAACGGCGAAGCGGCTCGGCATTGATCCGTACGATTTAATGATTGATATTGCTGATAAAGTGCCCGCAGGCTCTGAGGGATTGCTGTTTCTGCCGTTTTTATCAGGGGAGCGCGCGCCGTTTTGGAACCCGAATGCCCGCGGAACGTTTTTCGGCATCAGCCTCCGCCATAAACGGGAGCATTTTATCAGAGCGGTGCTGGAAGGCGTCATCATGAGCGTCTTTTCAATCGGTGTCGCACTGAGAGATTTGGCGGGCCCCGCAAAAGACGTGCGGGCTTCGGGAGGATTTGCGAGATCGCCGCTGTGGAGGCAGATTTTGTCCGATACGATGGGACGGGAAGTCCTCGTTCCGGAAAGTTACGAAGCCTCGGCGCTCGGAGCGGCCGTTCTCGCTTTGCACAGCCTTGGCGAAATGGAACGGATCGAGGATGTTCAGGACTGGATCAGAATTTCGCACCGCCATGAACCGAACGTCAAAAACAGCGAAACATATATTGAGCTGTTTTACTTATACGAGCGGCTGTATGACAAGCTCAAAGATGAATTTGACGTCATCAGTGAATTTCAGCTCAAACAAAGCCGGTAATTCTTCTTTGAAAGGGTGAAAAGGTCATGTTACTGTTTATTGTCATTGCCGCTATTATCGTTTTACTCTTATTGATTACGGTCGCTAAATTAAATCCGTTTATCAGTCTTTTGATTACATCCATCCTTGTCGGTTTCGCAACGGGCATGAATCTGCCGGACATTATCACTTCGATGAAAACCGGGCTCGGCAATACGCTGTCGCTGCTTGCGATCGTGCTGGCCCTCGGTACGATGCTCGGCAAAATGATGGCTGAATCAGGCGGTGCGGAGCGGATCGCCCACACCCTGATCGGCCGCTTCGGCAAAAAGAAAGTGCATTGGGCGATGATGGCCGTCGCTTTTATCGTCGGCATCCCGGTCTTTTTCCAGGTCGGCTTCGTCCTGCTCGTGCCGCTTTTGTTTACGATTGCGATTGAAACCGGGGTTTCATTAGTGACGATCGGGATTCCGCTCCTTGCGGGACTTTCCGTCGTGCACGGATTGGTTCCGCCCCACCCGGCGGCGATGGCGGCTGTCGGCATTTATCACGCCAATGTCGGAAAAACGATTTTGTTTTCTTTAATCGTCGGCATCCCGACTGCCATCATCGCGGGGCCGCTTTACGGAAAATGGATTGGTAAGCGCATTCATAAACCCGTTCCCGAACTGTTGAAAAAACAATTTATTGAACGGAATGAAAAACGCAAGCTTCCGGGATTCGCAAATACATTGTTTACGATATTGGTACCGGTGATCCTGATGCTTATGGCAACGCTTGCCGAAATTGCGCTTCCGGAAAAAAGCACGCTCTATGAAACTTTTAAATTTATCGGCGACCCTGTCACGGCGCTTTTGATCGCCACGGTTTACTCCTTTTTCAGCCTTGGTTTTTATCAGGGATTTGACAGAGAAAGCATTTTAAAATTCAGCAATGACTGTCTCGGACCGATCGCTTCCATTCTGCTTGTGATCGGAGCCGGCGGCGCTTTTAACAACGTCCTGATTGATTCAGGCGTCGGCACGTATATCGCTGACATGGCGAAACACTCAAGCTTCTCTCCCGTTCTTTTAAGCTGGACGATCGCGGCGGTCATCCGTGTTGCCACGGGTTCAGCGACTGTCGCCATGATGACGGCGGCCGGCATTGTTGCTCCGATTGCATCTGTCATGCCGGGCGTCAGCAGCGAGCTTCTCGTTTTGGCAACGGGAGCGGGCTCTTTGATTCTGTCACATGTCAATGACTCCGGTTTCTGGCTCATTAAAGAGTATTTCGGAATGACGGTAAAAGAAACGTTCCTGACATGGACGGCGATGGAAACGATTATTTCTGTCAGTGCGATCTGTTTTATCATGATCATTAACGCGTTTATATAAAAACAAACCCCGGCCGTAAACCGGGGTTTGTTTTTTTATCGGTCATTCACGAGGATATAAGCGGCTTTAACGGGTCCGTGGACGCCGACAACCAAATCCATTTCGATATCGGCCGAGTTGCTCGGTCCGGTAATATAGTTGATGCAGGAAGGAATGGTGACGCCGTCTCTGATCTGCTGTTTCAGTATATCGCTGGCCTGTGTCATCCTCGGCACAATGGAAGATTTCGGGATGATTGCGATATAGGTGGTCGGAAGCAGGCTGACGGAACGGCCGGCATGCTCTGACGCATACAAAACGACGGTGGCTGATTCCGCAAGCGTGATCTCGCTGAATGTGATGCCCACATTCGCTTGTTCCGCTTTTTCAATATTTTTCGCTCCTTGTTCCGCGTCCCATTCCCAAACGGAAATCCCTTCGTCCGGCCACTCTTCTGTCATAAGGGTCTGCAAGCCGTACATTTCAAACCGGCTGTCCTTCGGAATGATGACAGGCCCTCCTTCAAAGCGGTTCACCTGCGCGCGCAAAGCGTCGTAAAGCCCGGCGGCATCCGTTTCGATCAGTTCGGTATGAATGTTGACGCAGTGGTCTTTCAGCATCGTGACAAGATCGTCTTCCGTACAGTCCGCATGCGTTTGATATTGAGGCTGATACTTCCATTCAGGCAGGGACACGCCTGATTTCCTGCGCTCTCTGCCCAGACTTCCGGCGATCCGGTTTAGAAAGGATTCCTGATGTGTAACCGTCCCTTTCATCATCATTCTTCCCCCTTTTGTTTTTCCCGGTCTTTAAACCAATCTCTGAATCTCGATTTATGCGGCGCAGGGAAGTCCCGTATTGCCGTCCATTCTTTTAACGGCCCCGGCCCTTTTGATATTTTGTCATCCTCCGTAAACGGCGTCATGGCGGCAGGCGCCCATTTCGATCCCATTTTATAAAGGGACGGGGATGACGAGCCGAGCCCGAAGGCTTTCATCGCCAGTTTTTCGCTGATCGGCGCTTTGCCCTCTTTTTCCACAATGTTCTGCCGATGCTTGAGCAGCAGCTCGTGCAGCGGAATTTTAACCGGACACGCTTCCGTACAGGCCGCGCATAAGGAAGATGCGTACGGGAGCTCCTTGTATTCGTCATATCCGCCGAGAAGAGGCGATAAGACGGCGCCGATCGGACCCGAATAGATGGACCCGTACGAGTGTCCGCCGACATGCCGGTACACGGGACAGACGTTGATGCAGGCGGCGCAGCGGATACATTGCAGCACCGATTGGAATTCCGTGCCGAGTATGCGGGAACGCCCGTTATCCACAACCACGAGGTGGAATTCCTCAGGCCCGTCAGCTTCTCCTTGCTGCCGGGGGCCCGTCAGCGCCGTAATGTAACTTGTAAGCCGCTGGCCGACCGCGCTTCTCGTCAGCATGCTGACAAGCACTTCAAACTCAGAAAATGACGGAACGATCCGCTCCATTCCCATCACGGTGATCTGCGTCTTCGGTAGCGCGGACACAAGGCGGCCGTTTCCTTCGTTTGTTACGAGACTGACCGATCCGGTATCCGCGATTGCAAAGTTGCAGCCCGTGATGCCGACATCCGCTTCGAGAAATTTTTTCCGGAGGACGCTGCGCGCGTGCATGACGAGCTCTTCCGGTTTTTCCGTCTGTTTGTATTCGAGTCTCTCTTTAAACACGTCACGGATCTGCTCTTTGTTTTTGTGAAGAGCGGGAGCAACGATATGTGACGGCGGATCATGATCGTCAATCTGGAGAATGTATTCGCCGAGATCCGTTTCTGTGACTTCACAGCCCTCTTCCTCAAGCACTTCGTTCATATTGATTTCTTCTGTCACCATGGATTTGGATTTTACGATTTTTTTGGCGTTTTTCTGCCGGATGACATCGCGGATATAGGAGGACGCTTCTTCCGCCGTTTCGGCGAAAAAGACATGTCCGCCTCTGTTGGCGACATTTTCGGCGAGCTGTTCCAAATAGAAATCAAGATTGTCCAGCACATGCTGTCTGATTTCTTCCGCATGGGAACGCCAATCCTCCCAGTTTCCCAATTCCTCGGCCGCCTGAAGCCTTCTTGTCCTGAGCCGTTCCTGCGCTCCGGAGACGGCTCCTCTCATAAACTCATTATCTATTCCTTCTGATACCCGCTCTTTAAAAGCGGCGGTACCGATTTTCATCGCCATGATTTTACCCCCTTGTTGTTTCTCGTCTTATCTGCTGTTCAGCACTTCGGCGATGTGCATGACTCTGACGTTTTTATCCTTACGGTCAAGACGCCCGCCGATATTCATCAGACATCCGCAATCCGCCCCGATCAGCACCTCGGCCTCCGTGTCTTCCACGCAGGCGACCTTCTCATCCACCATTTGTTCAGAGATTTGCGCCATTTTCACAGAAAATGTTCCTCCGAATCCGCAGCATTGGTGCTTTCCGGGAAGCGCGGTCAGCTCGAGCCCCTTGACATGGCGCAAAAGCTTCATCGGCTCCGCCGACACGCCGAGCAGCCTCGTCATGTGGCATGATGTATGGACTGTCGCTTTTTTATGCAGCACCGCCCCGACATCCTCCACCCCGAGAACGTTGACGATAAAATCCGTTAACTCATATGTTTTGTCCGCAAGCTGCTGCGCTTTTGCGGCCCACTTCGGATCGTCCTGAAACAGATGCGGATATTCACGGAACATCGTCGTACAGGAACCTGACGGGCTGACGACGTACTCCGCTTCTTCAAACGCGGCAATCATCCGCTTCATCGCTTTTTTCGCATCCGTCACATACCCGCTGTTGTATGCGGGCTGCCCGCAGCAAATCTGCCCCTCGGGAAAATCCACCTCGCACCCGAGCCGTTCCAGCACCTCAACCGTCGCCTTTCCGACATTGGTCTGAAACATATCCACAAGGCACGTGACAAATAATGAGACTTTCATGATGAACCCCTCTTTCATCCTCAGTATGTGATCTGGTCATCTGATGACCTGTTTTTGGAAAGCTCTATGAATATCCTACACTATTCTGAATATGGATTGGAAGGTTTTTCTGAAAAATCCTTTCGCCCGATGCGCTGAAGGGTGCAAAAAAAGAGAAGCCTGAAAGCTTCCCATGCTGCTCTACATCCCGTTTTTCAGCAGGCGTCCCAGTTTTTGCACACCCTCTTTTATCGCGGCTTTACCGGCAAAACTGAACGACAGGCGGAGATATTCGGCACCGTCTTCCTGATGCGGAAAAAAATATTTTCCGGGTACATAGGAAACGCCGTGAGACAGAGCCCTCGCCAGCATTGCGGACATATCAGCCCCCGGCGCTTTCACCCATACAAAATAACCGCCTTCAGGCACGTGCCAGGATGCGGATTCCGGAAGATATCGCGCTGATGCGGCGAGCAAAACATCACGTTTGCTTCGATATGCTTCCCGCAAGGCGGCGAGCCGTTCTTCAATATTCGTTTGTTCCAGATAGACGGCGGTCACCGCTTGGGAAAACGGGTGGCCTAAGTCTTTTTTTAACCATGACAATGCCGTGATGAATGCGGCGTCCCCTGCAATCCAGCCGATCCTCATACCCGGGGCGATGACTTTTGATAATGAACCGGCGTACAGCACCCGGCCGTTTTGATCCATGGCTTTCAAGGGCGGCGGAATATCGGTGAATCCGAGCTCGCCGTATGCATCATCTTCCAAGATGAGAAAATCATACGTTTCGGCAAGCTGAAGCAGGCGGGTTCTCCGCTTCGCTGACATTACGGTTCCCGCAGGATTCTGAAAAGCGGGTATCGTGTAGAGAAGACGGGGAAGCACAAGCCCTTTTCGTTTTCTTTCCTCAAGCATGAAGGCCAATGTTTCTGTTTGCAGGCCCTCTTGATCTGTCGGAATGCTCATGATATGCGGTGTATAATTTTTTAAAATCTCGAGCGCTTCCATATAGACCGGAGCTTCAACGGCAGCGGCGGTTTGTTCATCGAGGAAAACCCGCGCAGCCAGATCTATCGCCTGACAGGCGCCTGATGTCACGATCAGCTCATCGTCCCGGCAGTGAATGCCGCGGATGGCTAACCGTTCTTGAATCTGCTTTTTTAAAACGGCCGTCCTCGGGCTTCCCATATAATGCAGCGGCAGATCGCGCTCCTCATCCAGAAGGCGGGAGGCGGCTTCTTTCAGCTCCTTATCAGGAACGAGTGCGGGATCGGGATAGCCGGAGTGCAGAGGGATGCACGCTTTCGGAACTGCCGGCATCCATTCCCCGGGAGGATCGTTTGTCAGAGCTTTCTTTACATGGTCAGAAAAAAAAGATTCGGCCTGCATGTGATGCTATCCCCTTTCACAAGTCAGCTTCTATACATTTTCTTCAAAATAAGCCCCCAGCACTTCTTCCACATTCGTCAGGTGCGCCGTCATCGCGGCTTCCGCTTCATCCGCGTCTCCGGCGGCGACGGCGCTGTAAATGCGTTCATGCTCTTCATACAATCGCTGCACGCTCGTTCGTTTAGAAAACAGCCAAATTTTTCTCGTTTCTCTCATTGTTTCCAAAAGGAGCGCGGAGACATGATTCATGAGATGCTTAAGCAGCCCGTTTTGTGATGCTTCCGCCAGCGCCATGTGAAAGGAGAAATCTGCTTTTTCGCCCAATTCTTCGTCTCCGTCGATGTCTTTCATCTCCAAGAGAGCTTGGCGGATTTTTTGCAAATCGTCTTCGGTGCGTTTTTCAGCGGCCATGGCGGCGACGCCGAGTTCAAGCAGCTTTCTGACTTCGAGCAGCTGTTTGACGTCCTCTTTTTTCATCAAGAGGGCGGAAGAAAGCGGCTGGGAAACATGAGACGGCTCAAATTCTCTTATGTATGTGCCTTCTCCCTGCTTCATGTCGACGAGCCCCATCGCTTTCAAAGCCGACAGCGCTTCTCTGACCGCCGAGCGGCTGACCTGAAAACTCTCAGAAAGCGCCTGAACGGAATCAAGCTTTTCACCCGGCTTAAGCTCGCCCGCTTTTATCTTCTCCAGCAATGCGTCAGCGACTTCTTCGTAGATTTTTTTCGTTTTAATTTGTTTATATTTCAACGCGATCACCCCGTCACTTGTGAATCTTGATGTTTATCGTCTATTATACTTCTTTTTTTGTGTTGCCGACAGGTTCAGACAATTTGTTCAAGAAAAGTATTGTACTTTCAAAACTTTCAAAATATAATGCTAATTAACCCGGTCATCAGATGACCTTATCATAAAAAGTAATCGTTTACATGACATAAGGAGGGGTTTTTTAGGGATGCAATGGACACAGGGGTACGCTCCTTTAGGGGGAAATTTGCTTTTATCGGCAGCTTGCGCGCTCGTGCCGATTATCTTCTTTTTTTGGGCGCTTGCGGTGAAACGGATGAAGGGGTACATAGCGGGGCTTTTAACGTTAGCCGTTTCACTTTTAATCGCTGTATTTGTTTACGGCATGCCGGCGGAAAAAGCGGTGATGTCCGCTTCTCAGGGAGCGGTGTACGGGCTGCTTCCGATCGGCTGGATTATCGTCACATCGGTCTTTCTGTATAAAATCACCGTGAAAACGGGACAGTTCGAGATTATCCGGAGTTCGGTGCTCTCAATTACAGATGACCGGCGTTTGCAGGCGCTGCTCATCGCCTTTTCATTCGGGGCATTTTTAGAAGGCGCCGCCGGTTTCGGCGCTCCCGTCGCGATCTCGGCCGCTTTGCTCGTCGGACTTGGTTTTCAGCCGCTGTATGCGGCGGGAATTTGCCTGATTGCCAATACGGCGCCCGTTGCCTTCGGTGCGATCGGCATTCCGATTACCGCCGTCGAAGGTCCGACCGGGATACCGGCAATGGAAATTTCCCAAATGGTCGGCCGGCAGCTTCCGTTTTTATCCGTCTTTATTCCGCTTTACTTAATCATTTTGATGAGCGGTTTTAAAAAGGCTTTTGAGATATGGCCGGCCATTCTTGTTTCCGGCGTCTCCTTTGCGGCCGTGCAGTACGCAAGCTCGAATTTTTTAGGGCCTGAGCTTCCGGATGTGCTGTCGGCGCTTGTTTCCATGGCCGCGCTCGCTCTGTTTTTGAAATTTTGGAAACCGAAAACGGCCTTTCGTTTCGCGGCAGAACGGGAATCAGCAGCGGCCGCTGACCGGGCGCCGATCAAGTACGGGGGCGCCGCGGTGTTTAAAGCGTGGTCTCCTTTCCTTCTTCTGACGGCCATGATATCCGTTTGGGGGATTCCCGGCGTGAAGGCTGCCTTAACCGGTCATTATGAAGGAACGTCAATGTGGCTTTCCTGGCTGAATGCAGCCGGGCGCGCATTGACCTTCACGCCTCCCGTCCCATTTGTAAATCAGCAGATTCTTCAGGCGGACGGCACGCCGATTGAAGCCGTGTACAAGCTTGAGCTTCTCGGTTCAGCGGGCACGGCGATTCTGATTGCCGCCGTCATCTCCAAGTTCGCCCTCGGCATGTCGTGGAAGACGTGGGGCGAAGCGTTTATTGAAACGGTGAAAGAGTTAACGTTTCCGGTTGTGACCATTGTTTCTGTTGTCGGCTTTGCTTATGTGACGAATGCTTCCGGCATGAGCACGACACTCGGTCTTTCGCTTGCCATGACGGGCTCGATGTTTACCTTTTTTTCGCCGGTGCTCGGCTGGCTCGGCGTATTTATTACCGGCTCTGATACATCGGCCAACCTATTGTTCGGCGGATTGCAAAAGGTGACGGCGCTCTCTGTCGGGATGGACCCGGTTCTCTCCGTTGCCGCCAATTCATCAGGCGGTGTCACCGGAAAAATGATTTCTCCGCAATCCATTGCGGTTGCCTGTGCCGCTGTCGGTCTGGCGGGCAAGGAAGCCGACCTTTTCCGCTTTACGATTAAGCACAGTCTGTTTTTGCTTCTGCTCGTCTGTCTCATTACATTTTTACAGCATCATCTGTTTTCATGGATGATCCCGTAACACGGAGAACCTCCCCGGGGTTTGGCTCGGGGAGGTTTCAGCTGTACCGTTTTCTCGCCGATGACGGCGGAATATTTAATTGATCACGGTATTTGGCGACGGTGCGCCTTGAGATTCGGATGTCATATTGTTCATGAAGCAGATCGGCAAGCTTTTGGTCTGAAAAAGGTTTCTTTTTATCTTCTTTACGGACCAATGCTTCCAGATGCGCTTTTACGGCATAATTGGAGGCGCCGCCATCCCCCGATGATTCAGCTTTCGCCGAGAAAAATGTTTTCATTTCATACAGTCCGTACGGCGTCTGAACGTACTTCCCTTTGATGGCCCGGCTGATCGTTGATTCGTGGAGCTCCAGCGTTTGCGCCACCTCTCTTAAGGTCAGCGGCTGCATTCCGCTTTTTCCTGTGAGAAAAAAGGATTCCTGCCGTTCAGTCAGGACGCCGATAATTCTCGTGATCGTTTGTTTTCTTTGCGACAAAGCCCGGTTCAGCCAGCGCCATTCCTGATATTTTGCCGACAGATAATTTTTCGTGTCACGGCACCCGGCAGCTGACAGGAGCGGCTGATAATGGGCATGAAGCTGGATGTCAGGAAACGAACGGCTGTTGAGCCGCGCTTGAATGATGCCGTTTTTCACCGTGATGAAAATATCCGGTTCTACGTAAAAACCCGGCTCCTCATGCGCATAACGGAGCCCCGGCCTCGGATCAAGCGCGCTGATCATGTCAGCGATGCCCTGAATGTCTTTAAGCGGAATGCCCGTTTTCAGTGTAAGCGCTTTCCAGTTCTTTCTGGCAAATAGCTCAAAATAGGCTTCGGCAATCCATTCCGCCTGTTCGTTACGCTCGGGCAGACGGCGGAGCTGAAGAAGGATGCATTCCTGCAAAGACCGGGCGCCGATTCCCGCGGGCTCAAGGGATTGAAGCTTTTTCAAAACCGCTTCCGTCTCCTCTTGTGAAGCGGATACATGGTCGGCGGCGGCTGATATGTCCTCTTTTAAATATCCGTTTGAATCCAATGAATGTATCAGATAATTGAAAATTTTTTTCTCATCATCGGACAGCTTCATGTCTAAGGCTTGCTGTTTGAGCGAATCCTGCAGGGTTTTACGGGTAAGTCTGATCTGCTGGCTTCCGTCCCGTTCTTTCATCCTGTTTTTATTTGTTTTATGGTAAGATAGTGGCGGCGTGTCTGTTTCCTTTCGTTCAATCAGAGGGTTTTCCAGTGAGAGCTCATCAATATATCCGGCCAGTTCCGCGGAATTGTATCCGAGTAATGTGATGGCCTGTTTAAGCTCTTGCGTTAATTGAGGCTTTAACATTTGTGTTTGCTGAAGTTTGATATCCATCATGCTCACTCCCCTTTTTTCATTGTACATGATTGGTTTCATACCGTATATACTTATTAAAAGGAGTTGCTTTATAGATGTCAGAACTTTTTTCTGTTCCCTATTTTATTGAAAACTTTACACAGCACATTGAAATGAATCCGAATGAAGACCGAATTCATGCGATGAACAGCTATTACCGCTCCGTCGTCTCAACCCTTGTACAGGATCAGCTGACGAAAAACTCGGTTGTGCTCAAAAGAATTCAGCATTTGGATGAGGCGTACAACAAAGTAAAACGCGGAGAAACAAAATAAACCTTCCGCTCATTCAAAGCGGAAGGTTTTCCTTCGTGCCGGCGGTTTCACCGATCAGCCGGACGTCCGGCGCTTCGTGCGTCCAGGTGTAATAATAGTTGGCATTTTTCCCGTATGAATTATCAATGACGGTATTCGGTTTCCCGAGAAGCGAGGACAGGATGTGGCCGTGGAGCCTTGACGTTTCCACCGATTCGTACCTGCTGAAAAACAGGACCGCTTTTTTCGTTAAGAAATCGGAATAGCGTTTCCAAAACCGCGCAATCGGCAGCGGGTTTCCCGCTTTTTTATTCAAAACATTCAGCGTTTGGAAAAAAGCGATTCCCCTGCGGTCGCTTGCTGACAGAACATCCTGCCAGTCACAGTTTTTAACGGAAGAATTGTTTTGCAGCTTCGGGTTGATTTCCCCATCTGTGCGGATAAAATGAAGCCTGCCGCGTGACGGAGCCGCTGACGCCGCGATCGGATACAGCTGATGGGCCATATCAGGCATAAGCCCGATATGATTCGCCGAAAAAAAGTGTTTCGCAGTCTCGTATGACACATGATCTCTCGTAAACAGGTGGAGATCCTTGTGCTCCGCAAAAAGCGCCGATGTCTTTTGCAGCCGTGTCTCATCCTGATAATAAATCGATTGCGGCAGGATGACGATCCTGTTTTCCGGAAAGGATTTGACGATTTTTTCCCTGAACGTCTGATAGTACGGATAGAGATCCCCGAAATTTCCGCCACCCTGACAGACGATGATCGTCTTTTTGTCCGCCCGGCGCCCGAATGGAAAATTGTCGGGATTCCAGCGCTGTCTTACGCGGATGCCGTGCGCTTTAAAAAACGCCTCCGTCCCTTTCATAATCAATAAATCCCCTACATTTCCGTAGAGGGGATAGTCGGCATATATGATGTCGGATTGCGGCGGTATAACGCTGAGCAGACCCGTCAGCTTCTCTTTTAATCGGCTCATAACATGGCGGCTGTCCATGTTTTCTCCCCTTTCGTTTCAAACAGTTGCGCAAGTGCGTCAATGACACGCTGCTGCTCCTCAGAAGACAGGTCAGACCCGGACGGCAGACAGATGCCCCGGCTGAAAAGGTTCTCAGAGACACGCTCATGTTCGCTGTGAGGATAAAAGACGGAAGATGAGAAAAGCGGCTGCGTATGCAGCGGTTTCCACAGCGGCCGGGCCTCAATGTTCTGTTCCGCAAGACAGGCAACGGCTTCTTGCGGCGTCACGCCGTTATCAAGCGTCAGAGCCGTCAGCCAGCGGTTTGAAACCGTTCCTTCAAGCTCCGGCATCATGCGGATGCCCGGATATGTTTCCAGCGCTTCCCGATACCGGTTAAAGATTTCTCTCCTCGCCCGGACGCGATCTTCGAGCACTTCCAGCTGCGATATCCCCACGCCCGCGAGAATGTTGCTTAGCCTGTAGTTGTAACCGAGCTCGCTGTGCTGGTAATGAACGGCGGCATCTCTCGCCTGTGACGCAAGAAACCTCGCTTTTTCAATCGCGGCTTCATCGTCAGACACGAGCATGCCGCCTCCCGATGTTGTAATGATTTTGTTGCCGTTAAAGGAATAAATGCCGAAACGGCCGAAGGTGCCGCTCTGCCTGCCTTTATATGTTGATCCTAAGGACTCGGCAGCGTCTTCAATCAGACAGACGCCGTATGCGTCACAAAGGCTCATTAATTCATCCATTTTCGCGCTTTGGCCGTAAAGATTGACGGCGATCACCGCTTTCGGGAGTCTGCCGCGCCGCTTTGCATCCCGGAGCGCCCGCTCAAGCGCAGCGGGCGACATATTCCACGTCTCCCATTCCGAATCAATAAAAACGGGCTCAGCCTGCTCATACACAATTGGATTCGCCGTGGCGACAAACGTAAAGGAAGGACAAAATACAACGTCTCCTTTTTTCACACCCGCAAGCCGCAGGGCAAGATGGATGGCGGCCGTTCCCGAGCTTACGGCCGCCGCGCTTTTCACTCCCGCATATTCCGCGAGCCGCGCTTCAAACGAATTGACGAGCGGACCGAGCGGGGCAATCCAATTGGAGCGGAAGGCTTCTGCGATGTATTCCTGTTCTTTTCCGCTCATATGAGGCGGAGACAAATAAATCCGTTTGTTTGTTTGCATGAAATCATCCTTTTTCATTATGGATAGGGGGGATGACGCGGGCCGGAACGCCGACCGCCGTCACATGGCCGGGAATTCTGCTGATGACCGCAGCCCCCGCGCCGATAACGGACCAAGGGCCGATATCCATCTGCGGTATGACGGACGCGCCGATTCCGATGTGCGTTCCTTCCCCGACATTCACTCCGCCGGCAAGCGCCGCGCGCGGTGAAAGATGGACGTAATCTCCGATTGCATTGTCATGATCGGCAACCGCCCCCGTATTGATGATGCAATGGGCGCCGATGTCAGCGCCCGCCTGAATGACGGCGCCCGCCATCACAACCGTTCCGTGTCCGACGGAAGCCGTTTCACTGACGATCGCCCCGGGGTGAATGAGTGCAGCATAATCTATATCTTCAATCCCAAGCGTTTCAGCAAACTGCTTTCTGACGCCGTTGCGTCCGATGCATATCGTGAACACGGCCTCGGGGACGAGTTTCTGAAGTATGTGCACGTCTTCCGTCCGGCCCGTATATAAACCGTTCCGAACGGCAAAACCGCTGAATCCGTCGTCCAATATGCCCGCAAGCTCCATATCGGAACGGGCCTGCACGATTTCCTTCACGACTTTTCCGTGTCCGCCGTTTCCGATCAGCACGACCTTTTTCACGATGACATATCTCCGCTGCCTGTGAAGCGCTTTGCCGTCACATGGCCGGCTTGGTGTATGCCTTCTGACACGAGAACTTTTTTCACTGTTAAAAGCAGAATCTTTAAGTCGAGCAGAAAGGTGCGGTTGTCGACGTACCACACGTCGAGCTTGAATTTCTCCTCCCATGAAATCGCGTTTCTCCCATTGATCTGCGCCCAGCCCGTAATCCCCGGCTTCACCTCGTGCCGCCGCGCCTGCTCCGCCGTGTAAAGCGGCAGATAATCCATCAGCAAAGGGCGGGGGCCGACCAGACTGATATCGCCTTTGAGCACATTAAAAAGCTGGGGAAGCTCATCGATGCTCAGTTTTCTGATCAGCCTTCCCGGTTTGGTCAGGCGCAGATGATCCGGAAGCAGCACACCGTTTTCATCACGCGCATCCGTCATCGTTCTGAGTTTATACAACGTAAACGGACGCCCATTATGCCCCGGTCTCGTCTGTTTGAACAATACCGGAGACCCGATGGCGCATCTGACGGCTGCCATGGCGAAGAGAAGAATGACACTCGCGCCGCACAATAACAGCATCGCGGCCGCTATATCAAATACACGTTTCGCCTTCAAATCTGAACAGCTCCTTTCACTTTTCGGCATTTCTGTAAAGCAAGCCGCCTTTCTTCTTTCGTACAAATGAAGAAAAAAGCGAATGCGGCATAGCTTATGCATACGGCAAGCCCCGCGGCGATCAGACCGGCCCAGCTGTCAAGCGGTGAAAACAGCCGGATACCCCGGCAGACGGCCCAGGCAAATACGGCCGCCGCCAACGGTCCGAACATGCCTTTGTAAAACGCGGTTTTCTGAAAGCCGGTAATATGCGAAACATACAGCGGCGTGAAGACGGCATTTTTCAAAATGAGGGAGACAGCCCCGGCAATGGTGATGCCGTACAGCCCGAGATGTGCCGGTCCGCTGAGAACCACGGCCAATATGACATTCAGTCCGCCTAAACATAAAGTAACGACGGCGGGCGTTTTTTGTTTATTAAAAGCCGTCCATACGTAAAAAAGCGGCATGACAGAGAGACTGACCGCCAAATACGCGGCGTGAATATATAAAAGCGGCGCCGTCTGCACAAACGACGGGCCCAGCCAAATCGCCAGAAACGGTTCGGCAAGCCCTCCTAATAATGCGGCGGGAAGCGCGAGGAGAAGCCCGTTCATCCGCACGGCCTTATTGGCGTAAGACAGGAGACCTTCCATATCGCCTTTTGAATAATAGGAAGTCAAAACCGGCGCAAACAGTGAAGCAAGCGTCCCGGCAAGACTTCTGAGCAGAAGCGGGAATTGAATAATCGCCGCATAGACACCCGCTTCAGACGGCCCCAGCACGAGGTTGGCCGTCATGAGGTCAATCTGCAGAAACAGCAGCACGCCGATCTGGTTGACAGAACTCCAGGCACCGGCCGAAAACAGCACTTTGCTCGTCTGTAATGACAAGGTTTTACGGCTGAAAGAAAACCATGGAATCAATTTCTTAAAGAAGAAAAAAGTCAGCACAGCCGCACAGACGGCTCCCGCTAATGCCGAAAGCTGGATCTGCCAGATCTTCGGCGGCAGGCACGTAAACAGAGCGAGCACACACAGCACCCTGACCAGCATTTGCACGGCCTGAATGGAACTTGTGATATAAAGCTTGTTGGCAAAAAACGGCCCCGTCGCGAACCCCGCCATAAAAAACGTCAGCATAAACAGCACGCTGCCGATTACGATAGACAGCCTCACATCCGTTAAGAGCCCGGCCGGTACATTCATAATCTTGTCAATAAAAAAAGCAGTCCCGGCGAGCGGCACAGCGAGTAATAGAGATATCACGACAGAAGCGGCTAAATAATTGCTTACATACGCATTGGCCTCGTCCCTGTTCCCCCTGTGGGCGGCGACGGAGAAAAACCTTACAACGACAGAGCTCAGCGCAACGGTAATAATAGAGAAATAGTTAATGATATTCTGTGTCAGATGGACAAACCCAAAGGCCTCAACACCTAATGTTTTCACAATAAAGGGCGTCATCCACACTGATAAAAACACCGATAGTAAAAACGCCGTCACATTGGTGCCGAAATTAATGGCAAATTTCATGCTCCTTCCGCACTGCCTTTCTCTTTCGATTTCCGTTCGAAAAACGCATGCAGAAGAAGAGGAAGGCGCATTTTGCACAGACCGAGCACCACGCGCTCCCCGGCCAGCAGCTGTTTATGGCGGCACGGCGTCCTGCGCACGGCCGTTTTTACCATGTCATACGTTAAGATTCTGCCGATATGCGCCGTAATCTGGTGTGACGGCTGCGGGGCGGCGCATGCGTTGGCGATCAGCATCGGAATCTGATGCTTGCACAAATATGTATCAATATCGCTCCGGCAGGCGTCCGTCAGCCCGTTTGCCTCATAAAAAGCCATTTTCGCTGCATATTGCTTTTGCAGTTCGTGATCTAAGCGGGGCTTAAACGGTGTTTCTGTAAGACTTTGCGGATTTTCCCGGTAGATATACAGCCCTTCGTCTATCACTTTGACACGCGCGGCTTGGCGGAACGCTGCCAAGTTAAACGGAGAGTCCTCGGCAAACCGGATATCTTCATGGAACAACAGCCCTTGCAATGCTTCTCGCCGGTATATATAGCGCCACACATACCAAATAAACCGATGTTCGTGCGCGCGGGTCAGCAATGCGGTCATTTCATCCGCTGTGAAGACGCGGCCCGGCGGAAGGGACGGCGGCATATACGTTCTTTCTTTAGACGGCGTTTCTTTGTAATAACCGCAGCCGGCGATATCCAGCCGGTTCTTCTCCGCTTCTTCATAAAGCCGCTCGAACATTGTTTCCGTCACATAATCATCGCCGTCCGCAAAACCGATATAACGGCCGCGGGCGGCTTTTATTCCGGCATTGCGGGCCGAGCTGAGGCCGCCGTTTTCTTTATGAATCACCCGGATTCTCGCATCTTCTGCGGCGAATTGTTCAGCCATCCGGCCTGACTGATCCGGTGAACCGTCATCGACGAAAATGATTTCGATGTCTCTCAGCGTCTGTTTTGTTAAAGAAACCGCGCATTCTTTAATAAAAGGCTCTGTCTTATACATCGGCACGATCACGCTCACAAGCGGCGCGGTCATTGGGCATCACCGCTGATTTTCGAGCGCAGCCCGGCAAAATAAACACTTCGCAAAGAACCGCCTTCCTCATGCTTGCCGCTGAGCAGCCGGTTTACGGCGGACGTTACGGCTTCAGGGTCGGGACGTTCAAGCAATATCATGTTCGGTATGTTTTTCAGCCATTGATAGCCTTCCATCACCTTATGATCAAACGAACGAATGACGACACAAGGCGTTTTCGTCAGCGCACAAAAAATCATCCCGTGAAGCCTGTCAGTGACGACGGCTTCCGCGCCTTTCAGCGTATTCCAAAGCGCTTCCAGCTCCTTTTCACGTGTATGGCGGCTGACCCTCCGGCCGACCGTCGTGGTAAAGGAATACAGCTCTCCGTACTCTTTGGCCAAAGCTTCTTTTACCATCGTTCTGTCCTCAGCCGTCAGCGCACTCTCCTTATCCTCCCGTAAACAGAGGTAGATCCCTTCCCGCGGGATGCCCCGCTCGCTTTTATCCAAATATAAGACCATGTCAGGCTGTTTGAGCACTGTTTTTCCGGGAAAATGACGCTTCATCCATTGATACGTCGTCTCATCTCTCGCCATTAACAAAAGGTCGGGATGCGCATTGTACACTTTTCGGGCGCGCTTCAGTTCCTTCCGTCCCTTTTTTGATTCAGAAAAGTGAGCCGTCGCCGGAAGCTGAACGATCCGATATTGCCGGAATGTTTTTATGATAAAGCGGCGCGTCCATTCCTCATACCGGTACAAATCCCCCATGTTCCCGCCGCCGATGATGAATACCATATCATCGGGGTGGCGCTTTTTGATCAGCGCTTTTGCCGATCTGTATATATCCTTCATATCCACCTCGACAATGTCAAAATCGGGATACTCCCGTTCAAGAAATTTTTTGCTTGCGTAGGCGATGGCGTGATCGCCGAGATTATCGTGGGACGGGAGCAGCGTCAAAATGATCTTTTTTCTTGCCGCTGTAAGCCCCGCCCCATCCGCTCCCGTTCCGAAATGAAATTGGGACGGGTATTTGAACTTAAGCAAAAGCCATTCCGCGAGATTGATTTTTAAAGATTGTATCGACATGTCTTCACCCTCTGATTTTCATTTTGTACTCGATTGCCCGCTGATACGCGGCTGATGCCAGCGACACGAACGGAATCAGCTTCAGCTTCGCCAAAAGCAGAAGGCATGAGCGTTTGGCGTCAAACGGCGCCGTTCCCGTTTTGGAAAGGCTCAGGCGGAATACGGGATCAGCGCATATCCGGCTGATATTCTTCCACTTCTCAGAAAACCGGCCTCCGTTATTCCGCTTCCATTCATTCAGCAGGCAGACCGTTCCGTGCTGAACGATGAAAAAATCCAGCTCCTGCCGGTATTCCTGTAAGCAGCCGTTTTCACGCAAAAAAGCCTCGTTCAGCCGATAGAGAACGAGACCTGAGTCAAACAGCTTTTTCTGATAGCTTTGCACAATGGAAGTCAAGTGAATCCGATAATGATAGAGCGGCTGATCCACGTATGAGACGGCACCTGCGAAAACATGCGCCCGGAGGCTGAAGTACTGATCCTCCACGTGCTCCAGCTCATCACGAAGCGGAAAGCGCAGCTGATGATGCTCGATCATGGATCTTTTGTACAGCTTGTTCCATGAAAAGCCGCTGACTCTTCCTTCAAATAAATCTTTCAGGTATCGTTGTTTCGGGCGGCCCTCGTACGCTGAAGCGATCGTTGAAACGGCGGTTTTCCCCGTATCCGCAAATTCAGCCGCATATTCGCAAATCACGAGATCAGCCTGATCAGCCTTCGCTTTTTCATACATGCTGAGGCAATAATCAGGTTCAACCCAGTCGTCCGCATCAATAAAAGCGATAAATTCGCCGCGCGCCGCCTCGATTCCCCTGTTGCGGACCGCGCCGAGCCCCCGGTTTTGCTGATGAACGACCCTGATTCTCTCATCCCGCTTCTGATAGGTTTCAAGAATCGCCGGGCTTTGATCCGTTGACCCGTCATTAACGGCCACGATTTCGATATTGGCGAGCGACTGATTGAGCAATGAATCTAAGCATCTTTCTAAATAAGTTTCCGTATTATACACAGCAATTAATAAACTGACCGCGGGTGTTTCCATATAAACCTCCAGTGTCCATTACCGGGAAAAAATCGTTCTGTACGGAAGCACAGACGAATCGACCGGCATAAGCAAGTAACTGTAAAGAAAATAACAGACAATAATGGCGATATAAATCAGCGCATTTGATTTTTCATCAAAAATCCTCACAAAATAAGGGATCAAGATCATTTGGTACAGGCCGAAATATATATTAAACCGGGCAAAAATAACATCCTTTGTCGCCAAAAGACCGAAGAGCAGGCCGAGCAGACAGAAATTCACGATGACATCAATGTCAGGCCAGAGATTCCGCAGCCGCTCCCGATAGCAGAAAGCCAAAAACAGCGGCAGAAGCAGCACCGCGATTTTTACGACGTTCATCCCGTTCGTATTGGTCATCAGCCATTTCTCATAATGGCCGTACGAGCTGTTTTCCAGCACGACGACAAACAGCGAAATGAACTTCTGATACAGAAACGTCATAAGAAGAAACAATGCCGACAGTCCGAAAATCGCGGGCGACCATGCTCTTTTTCTGACGAGAAAATAAACCGGAATCATAATCAGCGCTGAGGAATGAAAAAGCGAACACAGCAGCACGATTGACATATAACGCTTCCAGCTTCCGCTGATCACGTAACGGACGGCCCAAAACAAAACGGCCGCCACCATATACTGCCTGATCCCGTTAAAGGAAGCGTAATAGTGATACGTGCCCAAAAACAAAAATACACTCAGCTCAAACGGACGGCCGAACTCAACGAGCCCCTTTAAAATAAAGCTGCACGTCACGACCGCCACGGTGAAATACATGATTTGCGGATCTTTCGTGATAAAATTCATGAGCCAGATGAGAGCCGTAAACCCCGGATCAACGGCTGCTTTTTTCGCTCCGAACCCGAAGATCTCCCAAATGCTGCCGTAATTTTCCGCCAGCTTGTACATCAGCGCGTACGTCTGAAAATCCGTCCCGACTCTGTAGCGCAAACCGGAGACCAATACCAGCGATAGCAACGGAACGAGCATGACGAGCTGATTCGGCCGGTATCCGGTCGAAAGCGATTGATCACGCCCGCCGCACATTTTCGCGAACCATGACCAAATATAAACAATTCCCATATTGACTACATATACAATCATTCGTTACTGTTCCTTTTTCCAATTCATATTGTAAAGCTTCATAACAGCCCCCGCATTTTCTCCCGCGTCATATCCCAGCCGCCTGAGGGTTTCTTTAATACGCGTCCCGTCAGGCTTTGCCGCCTCTGCTGCCCGTAAAACCGCGGATGCCCATTGTCCTGGCGGTTCTTTGAGGCTGAGCCTTTTGACCAGCCCGAGCCCGGCATCGGCTTCTTCCGTTATGCCGTCTGATATCACGCACGGCACCCCGGAGGCCTGCGCTTCAACGAGCGTGACGGGCAGCCCCTCATAAAGAGACGGCATGACAAATACATCCAGCATTTTCAGCAGATCATGAACGCGGTCTTCTATGCCGATAAAACGCACATCATCATCAAGCCCCAGCTTCGCCGCCAGATTTTCCATATCGGTGCGAAGCGGACCGTCTCCGGCGAGAACCAGCTGTAAGCCGATGCCCCGCTCTTTCATATCAGCGGCCAGCCGGAGCAGAAATTCGTGGTTTTTTTCTTCTGTAAAGCGGCCGATATGGCCGATCACCAAACGGCCGTCTGCAATGCCCCGCTTCCTTTTTTCAGCTTCTGTGTCCGCCCACCCGCCGGCAAATAAGTCGAGATCAATGCCGTTCGGCAAAAGATGCACGTCTTTTTCTTTCCCGAATAAGAAACGGCCCGCCTCTTTTCCGCAGGCGCACAGTGCCGTGGCGTTTGCCGTGATCAGCCGTCTGAACACAAACAGCTGTATCCCGGCAAGCCGCGACGCCCGCCCCCGCCACGACGTACTGTGCGAATGGCAGATCCGCACCGGGACGCCGGCTAAACGAGCGGCCAATGCGATAAATCCCGACTGAAAATCGGTATGGGCGTGCACGGCGGCAAACGGGCCTTTTTCCTGAATCACCCGCTTGACCTGTTTTACAAATGTAATCGGGTTTGTGCTGCCGATGCTCGGCACATAAAAAAGCCGTCCGCCGAGAGCGAGAATTTCCTCATCATAAGCGCACGGATCGTTCCTATGGGTTAAAAAATCAAACTGCACCTTCGTTCTGTCCATCTTCCGGTACAAATTCATCATCATCGTTTCTGCGCCGCCCCTGTTCATACCGCTGAAGATGTGCAGCACCCGCATCGGTTTGTCAGTCATGTTCGGCAAGCCCTTCTTTTTGGCGGATGTCCCTGTTTTTATGATAACGGTTCATGACCGCGGGCGGCGTAATGGCGCGGATGAGCGGTTTTGCGATATACGCGTAATGGGAAAGCGGCAGCTTCAGCCGTCTGCATGCCTGAAAAACGAGCACCGCATTATCAATGGAATACGTAAACGATCTCCTTTTAAACGCATCACTGTCCTCTCTGACTTTATACAGCGTTTCCTGGAGATTGTACCCACGGAAACCCGCTTCAAAAAAGCGCAGCCACAAATCGATATCTTCCATCCGCCGCGTCCGCCTGACTGACCGGTAGCCGCCAAGCGCTTTGTACGCTTCAGCCCGCATCATAATGGTGCCATGGCAGAACGGTGTGCCTTTCGCCATAATTCCCGGTTTCGGCACGGGCGGCAAAAGCCGGGCGCCCCTGACGCCGAATTCGTCAAATACGAGCATGCCCGTGCCTACGACTTGATAGTGGGCGTGCTTGTTTAAGAAAGCGGCCTGTTTTTCCAGTCTCCTCGGGTTGGAGATGTCATCACCGTCCTGCCTGGCGATATAATCCCCCGTTGCGTATGTCAGACAGCGGTTCAGCGAAGCGGCAAGCCGTTGATTCGTCTTATTTTGAATCAGCGTGATCCGGTCGCTGTAATGATCCGCGTAACGGCGCGCAATCTGATACGTTCCGTCAGTTGACGCGTCATCACACATAATCAGTTCCCAATTCTTATACGATTGGCTCAGGATGGATTCAATACTCTCCGCTAATGTCTCTTCGCAATTATAAATTCCCATGATGACGGAAATTTTCGGTTGTGCTCCTGCATTCATACGCTTTTCTCCTTTTTATCCATATAACCGGCGTAAATGTGCGCCATTTCCTTTACCGTACGTGTTTCTGAAAAACATTCCGCCGTCCTGCGCCCTTCTTGTCCCATTGCTTTTCGCAGACCCGGGGATCGGTACAGCTTTTCAATCCGATCGGCAAATGCCGCGCTGTCCCCTGCCGGCACGAGAAAACCGTTCACACCGTCTTCGATGATCTCACGGTGGCCCCTGTTGTCTGCGGCAACGGCGGGCTTTTCGGCAGCCATCCCTTCAAGCAGATTCATACCGAGCCCTTCGCGGATGCTTGAGGCGACAGACAGATCGGCAAGCTGAATCAGCTCATGAATGTCACGGCAAAAACCGTAAAACCGCACAATGTCGGATACCCCGAGTGATTCAGCCTTTTTTCTGTACGGTTCTTCCATCGCGCCTTCTCCGGCAAATACGAGTTTCAGCTCCGGAATGCGGTTCTTCAGCAATGCCGCAGCCTCAATGAGAAGTCCCTGGTTTTTATTGCCGTTTAATTCAGCGGGGTATATGAGGATAAATTCCCCGGCGCCGAAGCCGTGTTTTTCTCTCAGACGTTCACTCTCTGCCCGGCTCACAGGGCGAAACCTGTCTGTATTCACGCCGATGCCGTGTATTTTCTTCGCGCCGCAAGCTGTTTTTTTCATTTGCTTGGCCCGTTCGTAATCCTCTTCATTAATCGTAATCAAACAATCCGTGTAAGAAGAGAGAAATTTTTCGATCGGGTAATAAATAAGCCAGTTTTTCAGGGGCGCTCCGTCGCAGAAGTGAAAGCCGTGCGCGGTGTACAGCACCTTCGTCCCTTTTTGGCGCGCTTGTCTCGCCGCAAGGCGTGCAAGCACGCCGCCGACCGGCGTATGACAGTGAATCATGTCGTAGCCGTTGTCCTGAATGAGCCGTTTCAGCCGCCTGTAAACAGAAAGATTTTCGGGATGAAACGGCGAGCGCCGGATCGGGATGGAAAACTTTTCATCAACGAACGGAAGATTCATATTGCCGCCTGCCGCGACGTGCACCTCCCAGCCCATATCCTGAAACCATTGAAAATACGGAAGATGAAAGGCTTTAAAATGATAATCGACAGTGGCGCAGAATAATACTTTTTTCGTCATCTTTCTGTCCTCCCATCACACACCTGCGGCCGCTTCTTCATGTACTGATTCGATCGCCTCAAACAGCCGTTTTCTCAGCTCATCTTCAGGCAGACGGCTGAATTCCTCCATAAAACGGATGAGCACGGCCCAATCCCCGTCGATCGCTTTCCCGATATGGATTTTCGGAAAAATCTGTTCCGTATGTACTTCATTATGATTCAGCAGTTCTTCATACATCTTTTCTCCCGGGCGGATGCCGGAGAATTCAATGGGAATCTGTTCTGTCGTATAGCCTGATAAATGAATCAAGTTCTTTGCCAAGTCGACGATTTTGACGGGTTCTCCCATATCCAGAACGAAAATCTGCCGCCCCTTTGCAAGCGCCCCCGCCTGAATGACGAGTCTTGACGCTTCGGGGATCGTCATAAAATATCTTGTCATCGCCGGATGCGTGACGGTGACGGGTCCGCCTTTTTCAATCTGCTTTTTGAAAATCGGAATGACGCTGCCGCGGCTTCCGAGCACATTCCCGAAACGGACGGCGGCGAATTTGGTGTTGCTGACCTTTCCGAGGTTCATGATGACCATTTCCGCAAACCGCTTCGTCGCGCCCATGACATTGGCCGGATTGACCGCTTTGTCAGAAGAAATCAGCACGAATGTTTCCGTTCCGCACATATCGGCGGCTTCGGCGACATTTTTCGTGCCGATAATATTGTTTTTGACGGCTTCTTCCGGATTATGTTCCATTAACGGCACATGTTTATGGGCGGCCGCATGATAGACGACGTGCGGCTCGTATTTTTTCATCAAGGTAAAGATTTTATCTCTGTCCTGAATATCGGCGATCTCCGCATGAAAAAGCACCTCTTTGCCGAAGCGTGCGGACAGTTCGTTATGCACCGAATAAATGCTGTTCTCCCCGTGGCCGAGAAGGACGATTTCATGCGGAAGAAACGAGCTGATCTGGCGGCAGATTTCAGAACCGATAGAGCCGCCGGCGCCCGTGACCAGAATCGTTTTCCCTTTGATGCTGTCAGAAATTTTGCTCGTATCAAGGGTGACCGGCTTTCTGCCGAGGAGATCTTCGGCTTTCACATCCCTGATGTGTCCGGCAGCCTGCGTTCCGAGCAGGATCTCATCAAATTGCGGCATGATTTTAATATGGGCGCCCGTCTGTACACATTCTTTGTACAGCGTCTGAAGCTCATGGGTGCAAAGAGACGGAATGGCGATGATAATGTGGTGAATTCTCAGCCTCTGCACCGCCGGCATAATGCTTTCTTTTCCGCCGATGACGGGCAGGCCCATAATTTTGAGCTTATGCTTCGTCTGATCATCATCAATAAAAGCCACAGGCATGATTCCGAGATCGTTTTTCTGGGTAAGCTGACGGACGAGCAGCGTTCCTCCTGCGCCCGCGCCGATGATCAGCGCCCGGGAAGAGTCATTTTGCTTCCTGCCGATCGTTTCTTTCAGTACGCGCGAAATCATCCGGCTTCCTCCGATGAACAATAGCTGAATCATCCAGCTGACGGCTAACAGCCGGAATAAAATCGTGTGGAACACCCCGTATTGGACGGCGGCTGTCACAGCTGCGGACAGCGTGATCCCCTTCAGCAGATCAAGCAGCTCGCCTATTCCCGTATACGTCCATACCTGCTTATACTGGTGAAACATAAAAGCGCATACATGATGGCTGATCAGCATGCTTACGGCAGTCAGCAGCAACGCTCCGGAGTCATAAAAGTGATAAGAATCCTCAAAAAATTGATATCCTATAACAACGGAAAGTAAAACGAGATACGTATCCAATGCAAAAATCATTGAAAGTCTTCTCCGGTAAGTCAATCTTTCCCCTCCTCATTTATCGGTTTAGCTGATACGGTTTTCGTAAAAACAGACATAACAGCTAAGCCGATAACAATGCATCATCTTAAGATAAATTGGGCATTTAACCCGTCCTCACACCCCGCCACCGACGACCAGCATCTAAGGCGGCGGAAAACGCCGCCCACAGCAGAGCCGAGTGCCTCCGTTGATAAAGGTAAGGAGACATCACCTGCACCGCTCAATACGAGTAGTGCTCTGTTTTTTTGATTTTCTTTTTATTCAGCAGCGCCCCCAAAAGCTTTGCCTTAGACTGCTGAAGCGCGTCTTTCGCCTTTTGGACGGTATCCATTTTCGTTTTTCCGCTCAAGACGACGAGAACGCTTCCATCTGTCTGGTTCGCTAAAATCTGTCCGTCCGCCACCGCCAAAAGCGGAGGTGAATCGAAAATAACCAGACTGTACCGGCTGTACATCTCCTGAATCAGCTCTCCCATCGCCTTTGAAGATAAAAGCTCAGCCGGATTCGGCGGCGTCGGCCCGCTCGTTAAGACGTAAAGGTTATCAATCAGCGTTTTTTGCACCGTTTCGCCGAGGGAAGCGTTTCCGACTAACACATTCGTAAGGCCTTGTACATTTTCAAGCTGATAGGTCTCGTGTATCGTCGGTTTTCGTAAATCCGCATCGACGAGCAGCACCTTTTTTTCCTGCTGCGCAAATACCGCGGCAAGGTTGGCGGCGCTGAATGACTTTCCTTCTCCCGGAACGGAGGAAGTGACGAGAATGGAGCGCAAATGGGTCTGAACAGAGGAGAACTCAATATTTGTCCGAATGGTGCGGTATTGTTCAGCCACCAATGATTTGTGATGTAAAACGGATATTTGAGCCAGTCCCCTTCTTGATTTCTTTTTTCTGAATCCCAAACGCCTCACTCCCCGAAATGTTTTTCATCAGACCGTGTCTGCTGATTTTTGATGTCATACACAACCCCTAAAACAGGCAAGTCTGTTTTTTCGCTGAGCTGCCGCTCGCTTTTAACGGTTTCATCAAGAAAGTGGAGAAAAAACGCAAGCGTCACACCCGCCATGAGAGCCGCACCGAACGCCATCATGATATTCCTGATGCGCGAAGGCTTGACCATCGGGCTTTCCGATGCTTTTGCCTCGGACAAAACAATGACGCCTTTTATATTCATCCTGTCACGGACTTCTTTTTTAAATGTCTTCATCAGCGTGTTCGCTATAGCGGCGGCCTGTTTCGGGTTCTCGTCCTGCACCGCTACGGTAATGATCTCTGAATCGGTTTCGCTGCTTGTCGTGATCTTTGCTTTTAAAGCGGATGCCGTCTCAGAAAGATGCAGCTTCTGTTTCACTTTCTCAAGCACAACCGGGCTTTTCATTATCGTTTGAAACGTATTGTTGTAATGAAGATTCAGCTGAACGTCGCTGAGATTCGAATTTTTTTCACCGCTTGTTTCATGAATGAGCACTTGGGTCGATGCCTGATAAACGGGCGAAACCACCCGGAATTGGATGTATCCCGTCACCAGCGTTACAACTGCTGTCATGATAAAAATCAGTAAAAGTCTGTGTTTAATAATGTCAAATAATTCTTTAAAACTCATATTCTCATTCATGTAATTACAGCCTCATCCTTATTGCATCAGGCTTAAACGCCCCCTTCTGTTAATGATTGGATTATAAAAGAAAAGGTCGAAATTTGAAAATTTCAAATTAAGCCATTTGGTTCTTTTTAGAGAACATTATCATGATTTTCCTCTTATTTACTGCACTTCCCTTATAATTTTAAATTTTATAAAGAACGAAAAATTTCTTATAATGAACAAAAATGCCAGTATACAGGGGAGAATTCAGCACAATGATTGGAAGAATAATTCGTTTATACCGCAGAAGAAAAGGCTACTCTATTAATCAGCTAGCAGTTGAAGCAGGTGTCTCTAAATCTTATTTAAGCAAGATAGAACGGGGGGTTCACTCAAATCCGTCCATCCAATTTCTGAAAAAAGTATCCGCCACCCTGCAGGTCGATCTGACGGAGCTTTTTGATGCCGAAACGATGCTGCATCAGATGGGAGACACGGAAGATGAGTGGCGCATCCACCTTGTGCAGGCCGTCCAGTCGGGCATGCCGAAAGAAGAACTGTTCACCTTTACGAACAAACTGACTGAAAAGCGCCCGGAGCCCGCACCCTACCGCAACAGAAAACTGACTGAATCCAACATTGAAGAATGGAAAGCGCTGATGCAGGAAGCAAAAGAACTCGGCTTGTCCGTTCAGGAAGTCAGATCATTTTTAGAACGGAAGCGTTACTGATGATATGCTGATGAAAGGGCTTTTATTCGCTTCATGCCTTCATCTCTGTTTATAATGAAAAGAAAAAAGGGGATGAAATCATGACAAAACTTACCGTTCAAACCCGCTGCGGCGCACTGAAAGGAACTGCCGGCCGCGGTGCCCGCACATGGAAGGGCATACCGTACGCGAAGCCGCCCGTCGGAGAGCTGAGATTTAAAGCGCCGGAGCCGCCCGCACCTTGGGACGGCGTAAAACATGCCGATTCGTTCGGGCCGGTTTGTCCGCAGCCGGATGATATGCTGTCCATATCGTTTTCCGGGGATATACCGCCTCAATCTGAAGATTGCCTTTACCTCAACGTTTTCGCCCCCGATTCAGAGGGCGAAAAAAAGCCTGTCATGGTATGGATACACGGCGGGGCATTTTATTTAGGTGCCGGAAGCGAACCGCTTTACGACGGATCTGCCCTTGCCGCTGACGGAGATGTCATTGTCGTGACACTCAATTACAGGCTCGGACCGTTAGGCTTTTTACATTTGTCTTCTATTCATGACGCGTATTCCGCCAATATCGGGCTGCTCGATCAGATCGCCGCGTTGCGCTGGGTGAGGGACAATATCTCCGAATTTGGAGGAGACCCGGATAACGTCACGATATTTGGTGAATCGGCAGGCGGCATGAGCATCGCCTCACTTATGGCAATGCCTGACGCAAAAGGTCTGTTTCATAAAGCCATTTTAGAAAGCGGCGCCTCTCATACGATCCCGGCGGACATGGCAAAAGACATCGCGGCGGCATTTATTCATGAAGCCGGCACTGATCAATTGCAGGAGCTTTCCGTTAATGACCTGCTTAAGACTGCGGATAAAGTGCGGCGCTCACTGGATCAAAACATTTTTCAGCTTTTGTTTCAGCCCGCCATCGATCCGGCCACATTGCCTGCGGAACCGGTGAAAGCCATAGCAGACGGGGCCGCAGAAGGCATACCTATGATCATCGGAACCAATCGTGATGAAGCATATTTGTTTTTCACCCCTGATACAGACATTCATTCCGAGAAAAAGCAGCAAGATTATTTGCATTATTACCTCGGAGAAAACTGCACCGAGCAAGCGGCAGATTTATATCCGCATTCATTAACGGGACAAATCGATATGATGACGGATCTGATTTTCTGGCGGCCGGCTGTCGCTTTCGCACAAGGACAGTCGCAACACGCACCGGTCTGGATGTACCGCTTTGATTGGCATGGCGAAACACCGCCGTTTCATAAAGCTGTTCACGCTCTGGAATTGCCGTTTGTGTTCGGAAACTTTGATTCTTTGAGAAAGACGCTGCAAGAGCCGCTCGGTGATGACGCAGAACAGCTTTCCAAACAAATCCAATCCGCATGGCTCGCTTTTGCAAAAACCGGAAACCCGAACACCTCTCACTTCAATTGGCCTGAATATGAAACCGATTCACGCGAAACTTTGCTTTTCAACACGGATACCGCTGTCGAAAGTGATCCCGATTCAGCAAAACGCCGCATCCTGTTTCAAGCCTAAAAAACGCCAAGGGAGCCGGCTCCCTTGGCGTTTCATTTTCATCTTACTTCAGACATCAGTCAGCTTCGCGGCATATCCATTTCCGCATTACCCCTGATATGTTATATTCCAACCCAATACGTTAACCAAACATTCATAAAGGAGTTTTTATATGGAGAAATCAAGTATTATCGGCACAGCTGCCGTTATAATCGGGGCGCTTATGACCTTAGTTTCATTTATCTTCCTGCGCGACACTGATTTCTATGCCGTGAGGTGGATAGGGGTTGTTATCATGGTTGCAGGGTTTTCATGCGGTCCGGCCCACACCATATCAAAACATAAAAACAAACATGAAAAAGAAACCCGGTAACCTTTACTGGGTTTCTTTCATACCTTTCATTTTATCTCACTTCATAATGCAACTCCGCAAATTGTTTGTAACGCCTGACATCAGTCAGCTTCAGTCCTGTCTCCCGGTCTCCGGGTTTAAACAAAGAAATTCCGCGGCCGAGCAGAACGGGGGCGATCTGAATGATAAACTCATCGACAAGTTTTTCCTCCAAAACCGGGTGCAGCAGATCACTCCCGCCGACAATCCAAATCCGCTTGCCTTCTTGGCATTTCAATGCTTTTATAAAATCGGCAGGCTCTTCATGAATAAACCGCACATGTTCAGTACGCCCTGTCAATGTCCGCGAAAACACATAGCATTCTTTACCTTTGTACGGAAATTCCTCAGGCAATAAAACCAATATTTCCTCGTATGTTTTTCTGCCCATAATGATCGTATCGACAGATTCATAGAAAGCTTCATAATCGGTGCTGTCTTCACCTTCAGTTCCGATTAACCAATCTAAAGAATGATTTTCCCGCGCAAGATAGCCATCTGCGCTGACAGCTCCGTAAAAAACGAGCTTTCTTTGACCGCTCATAAAAATCCCTCCCCCTTTTTTATTATACCTTAAACATGCGGGTGACATGAAAAATGATAGAATCGGGTAAAAACCTCCGTTACCGGGTTTTCGTTTCTTCCTGCTTTGGAGATGCTGTTAATATGCCGTCTATCCATCTTCCGGTAATCGGCATAAAGAAATGAAGGATGATCCCTCCTAAACAAACGGTTAATAATGTTCCGATGCCTACCGGACCTTTTAGCATCACGGCCAGTATGAAAAATATGAAGTAAATGACTGTTCTTGAAAAAAAGATGCTTCTCCCGGTTAATTCGCGGACAATTAACGTTAACCGATCAACCGGGATCGGTGCGAAATTTGTGTGCAGGTAGGTTGCGGTTCCTATCCCTATCACAACTAAACCGATTGCAAAACAGCCCGCCTTTCCGTACCATAGTTCAGGCGTTATGACTCGATGCAGAAAAAAAAGCCACATATCAATCCCGATTCCCGTTATAAACGCCGTAATCATCCCTGAAAATTCCGGTCTTTGTCTTTTTAACATTGAATTACAGCAAATTAACAGGAAAGCGATGATGATTTCCCAGCTTCCCACGGTAAGCCCTGCATGGACGGACAATCCCACAATAAGCGCATCAAAAGGCGACGTTCCAAGATCTGATTGAATCGTGACAGAAATACCAAAGGTCAAGATCATGATTCCTAAAACATAAAAAACATATTTCACTTTATCGTCCTCATTTTCTAATTTTATGTTGCAAATACAACAAAATTACGGTATGTTTACTATACGGTATTTTTATTGCAAACACAACAAAAAAAACAGCTGATATGATAAATGAAGAAAGGAGCTGTATGACCATGAGTATTAAATTAAAAAAGTGCAGCCTTAACGATATAACAGAGCTCCGGGAGATAAGCATTGAAACATTCAATGATACATTTAAAGATCAAAATTCACCTGAAAATATGAAAGCTTATTTGGAAAATGCATTCCGCTCTGAACAGCTGAAAAAGGAATTATCCAATCCGTCTTCTCAATTCTATTTTGTTTATTATCATCATGACCTTGCGGGGTATGTAAAAGTCAACTTGAACGAAGCACAGTCAGAAAAAATGGGGGAAGACTCTCTTGAGATTGAGAGAATTTATATAAGAAAAAGCCATCAGAAACACGGGCTTGGCAAATATCTGCTGAATGAAGCTGTGAAAATCGCAACAGCACACAATAAAAAGAACATCTGGCTGGGCGTATGGGAAAAAAACGAAAATGCAATCGCCTTTTATCAAAAAATGGGGTTTGTCCAAACCGGAGAACACTCTTTTTATATGGGGGATGATAAACAAGTCGACTTTATCATGACCAAAACCCTGTCGTAAAAGGATACAAAAAACCCGGCAAGCTGCCGGGTTTTTCTCTTATTTTAATTTTCCCGCACGGATATCATCGGTCATTCCTTCGTACGGCGCTTCTGAAATCAATGTTTCGTTATTGATTCCCGCATTGTTGAGATACGTAATATCCGCAAACTCGGGAACGACATATTTCGGGTACGTTTCATATTTCTCACGTGACTCTTTCATCACGTCAATGTAATCATTTTGGTAGCACACCGTGATTTCCGGATGCTCATGCACCCATTTCGGGAAGAAAATAATTCCGTGCATCCGTTTTTCATTCGGCATAAAGTTTAAGGAAACGTCTGTGCCTGTCGGTTCAGTCCATGACACTTTGTATACGCCTTCTGTCAGCTTGACGATATTCACTTCCTGGTCGCGCACCCAGCGGCCGCCTACCATTCCGCTATGAATCCGATAGTCGATCGTATGATCATTTTTAATATAGATTTCATACTCCCAGCCGTTTTCATACGTGTAAATCATATGGCTTCCGATAAAGTTTTCCATGTTGACTCACTCTCCATCTTATTATTGAATTTCATAACCGAATGTCATCCGGCAATCTGACCGCAGCCCCGATAAACAGCCGGTCCTGCAGATGCTGATATGCCTCACTGCTTGTTTCAAACACAGGCACAGTGCGGAAATACACGTGCTCGGGATCAATGATGCGTTTCACTGACTCATAAATGACTTTTTTAAAGAAGGTTCATTCAAGGACGTATCACCTCCCGAGACATTATGTTTGTTTAAACATGTAACTATTTACATGATTAATTGTAACGCTGTTAAAATGGACTGTCAAATAATGAGCTGTTTCCGGTTATGTTTTACAGTGTTCAATAAAAAAAGACAAGGGCGGCACATGCCGAAACCCTTGTCTTTTTCATTAAGCTCATCTATAAAAAACGCAGACGAGCGTCTTCTTAGTAATCACAATCTTTATCTCTGCATCCTTTCTTACTTACAGCGTCTATTGAGTGCCCCATGATCTTGTCATTTGCTTTATCATAAATACCATCAAATTTATTCGATGTATCACCGTTGTAATAGCCAAATACCTCTATCCCGCCCATTGGATCTATCTCGTATTTATCTTTAAATGTAACGTTATGTATGCCTTCATAATTCGCTTTGATAAATTTCTCCATTCGTTCTTGCGCAATCTTTATCTCTTCAGCCTGAACATTTTTATCATTCATACTCTTCATTATAAAACCTCCGGCTGCTATTAAGATAATGAAGATAATAATATATTTTTTCACAGAATCATCCGTCCCATCAGTTATGATGAAGCTCGCGGACTAGAAAAATGGTGGTGACATCCGATGCATTTAGGGTCTTAAGATTTTTCTTCCGCATCCGCAGAGGAGCTCCCTATTTTGTCACCTACAGGATCATATAAACCGTCAAATTCTTTAGTTTTATCGCCGTTTAGATACCCCTCAACTGTAATTCCGCCCGTTGGATCAATAAAATAATCATCATAAGAAATTTTCTCTATTCCCTTGTACTCGTGATGCAAGTATTCGGTCATTTTACTTTTGGCTTTTTCAAAAAGAGCCTTTTCTTCCTTTTTCACATCATATTGATGCTTCATAATCAATCCTCCAACAGTTATAGTTAACACCGATACAATAATAAGGTATTTTTTCAAAAAAAATCATCCCTTTTCCTACCCTATTTTACATGACAAGAAAGGTGCTATATAAACGTGCTTATAACTATGACTATCTTAAAAGGAAATTAGTGAACAATGAGTATATACGTACTAATTCTTCCATTTCAAAACCTACTTATTGGTACGTCGATCAAATAAAATCAGACGATGATACAGGGCTCGATGCGGTTGTATTAGTACAAGCAGTGAAGAAAAACGGAAAATGCGTAAAATCAAAAAAACTCGAAAACGTGGTCGTCCCCTTTTCAGGAACCGAAATCGCAAAAGGCCCGATCTTTGACGGCGGGAATATTGTTTTCGGAAATAATCCGAAAACAGAAGTGTATTATTTTGTAAAAGAAGATACGGAGGATACATCGAACGGTCGGAACCTACAATAGTAATTTGCCCACCTAAATATTTGATAGCTTAATATTGCAGTGCTTCTTGGACTTCCCCTCATGGTTTAAGTAAACGTAACTACTGAAAACTTGATATGAATATACTTTCAGCATGTCAAAAGCAAAGCTAACCAATTCAGAATTCATCGCGATTGTTACTGACAAGTTAAGATTGGAACTTAAAGCGAGTAAAATGCTGATCTGACGTTTTTCCTAACGTTGAGTTGTCATGATATTTGTACGCGGTTATCGTTAATATCGGGGATACCTCGACAAATGAGACGGTAGAGGCGATTGATCTCAGGAATAGGTTTGAACTGTATGAGAAACATATCTCGAATCTTGTAAGATAATTAAACAAAATAAATACCCACTCATCCTGAGGTGGGTATTTTATCTTTCTTCGGCATTGACCACTGAAATACCTATCTCCTTGTTCGTTGGATCATATATACCGGAAAATTCTTTTTCTTTATTATTATTTATGTAGCCTGAAACTTCAACTCCGCCTGTCGGATCGATATTGTAGTCTTTTGAAAAATGAACTTCCTGTACATTTTTATAGTCTTTTTTTAAGTAAATCTTCATGTGCTCTTGCGCCTCAATCACAAGTTTTTCTTCGTTTTTATGTTTATCATATTGACGCTTCACGAAAAAACCTCCCACTGCTATAATTATAATAATTAGGATAATAATGTATTTTCTCATGCGTATCATCCTTTCGGAACTATTTTACAATATAAGAAAGGTGATGTATATATGCCAAAAGGAAAAGAAATAACCGTCTCTAATGTCACAGATAAAGAATATTACCGTTTGAGTCAAGCAGCTTATAATTATAAAATGTTAGCCCTGCATATGAAGTAAGACGTAATATTGGTACGTTGAGAAAGCGCAGCAGGATTCTGATACGTGGCTTGATGCCTTTGTATTCTCAAAAGGCATCAAGCCAAAAAGCAGAAAATGGATCAAATCAAAAAACCCCGAAAACGTGGTCGTCGCCTTTGCGGGAACCGATATCGAAAAAGACCCGATCTTTGACTGCGGGATAATTGTTTTCGGAAATGATCCGAAAACAGAAGTGTATTACAAGGAGAAAAACAAGAATGGCTACTCTTTAAGGAAAGGGATTTATCCGTTAGAGTTTTTGGGGCCAGCCAATAATACAAAAATAAAGACGCCAGTTAGGCGTCATAAGATTTTTCTTCCGCATCCACAGAGGAGCTCCCTATTTTGTCATCTGGAGGATCATATAAACCGGCAAATTCGTTTGGTATTACATTATTCAAATATCACTAAACTGTAATTTTGCCAGCTAAATCAATAAAATAATCATAAAGAATTCTTCTCTATTCCAGCGTCTTTTTAGTATTCACATTCTTTTTCCTGACATTCGGGTTTCTCTTCTGCATCGACTGACGAAACTCCTATTTCATCATTCGTTTTGTCATAAAGTCCGAAAAATTCTTTTTCATTATTACCATTCAAGTACCCCCTAATAGAAATTCCTCCCATATGGTCTATTTTGTAATCGTTATCGTATGTAATGTGTTTTATATTTTTGTAATTAGCTTTTATATAGCTTTCCATTTTATCTTTCACTTGGATAAAAAGTTCTTGCTCTGCTTCTTTTTTATCATGGTGGTACTTCATGTAGATACTTCCTGACACTATAGTTATTACAAATATCAGGACAACCATGTATTTCTTCACAGACTCATCCTTTCTTAGATTAAATTTACATCAACCTCAGGGTGTTGTACATGTCTAAAAAACATCAACGTATCAAGTATCAGTGATCGAGAATACTTTTTTATAAGCGTTAGTTATAGTTAGATCTAGGTTAAATGAAGTGATGAAGGAGAAGGGTATTCAAAGCCAAAAGGGTTTGGCTGATTTAGTTGGTTCTACTGAGGTTACGATAAGCAGATTTAAAACAAATACAAGATATGATATCACAACACTATTCATTATTAACAGAGGATTAAATGTATCTATGGAAAATTTGTTTTATGCCCAGGAGATTAGAGGAAGAGCAATACAGCAAAATTAGCCCAGCTCGATTGAGCAGGCTAATTTATCTTGTACAAAGCTTATCTTTACATTCTTCTTTTGGTTCGGCATCAACCGTATATGATAATATTTCTTTATTGCCTGGATCATATAGACCTTCAAACTCTTTTTTTCCATTCGTATAACCCTTAATACTAATACCACCCATTGGGTTAATATAGTAATCCTCGGAAAAATGGATATTATCCACATTTTTATAGTTCGTTGTTAAAAACTTTTCCATATGATTCTGGGCTTCTTCGAATAACGCAATCTCTTTTTCCTTTTGATCATACTGATGCTTCATAAAAAGTCCCCCAACTGCTATAATTATTAAAATAAGGATAATTATGTACTTTTTCTTTTTCATTTGGAAATCAACCCTTTCCTATCTTATTTTACAAAAATAAGGAGGCAATGTATATGAATCACAAGATTAAAGTTCCAAAATTAACAGATAAAATTTATTATACGCTAAGTCAGGAATCTTACAACCACGAAAGATTAGTTGATAAATTGAAAACGGGGAAACCGATACAAACAGACCAACAAACTTATTGGTACGTTGAAAAAATAAAAACGGACGAAGATACCGGATTAGACGCAGTTGTACTATCACAAGGAGAAAAAACACAAGATGGAAAATGGGTAAAATCAAAAAACCCCGAAAACGTGGTCGTCGCCTTTGCGGGAACCGATATCGGAAAAGACCCGATCAATGACGGCGTAAAAGCGGACGGCGGGAATATTGTTTTCGGAAATGATCCGCAAAAAGAAGTGTATTATATTGTAAAAAAAGACGCGGAGGATACCTCGAAAACGCTCGGAACCTATCACGGAACGCCCTCTCAAGACGCCATGCTCACAACCGGAAAGTATAAGCTGATAACGAAAACATCGCAAATCGATCAAGCCGATCAGCTGGTACGCAGCGTAAAGAAAAAGTATGCCGGAACGTCAACGATTATTTCAACAACCGGCCATTCACTCGGCGGCGCTGAGGCCGAATACAGCGCAGTGAATAATGATGTGTACGCCGTCGCGTTTAACAGCCCCTCCGTCGTCAAACTGCACGATGAAGAAACACAGAAAGACATCAACAGCGGCATATACGATCCATACATCCGGTCCATTATCAATCCGGACGACATGGTCGGGGCAGGTTATTGGAACGAATATGACCGCCACAACGGGACAACGATTTATACGAAAAACCCCTCACTCTCACAGTTCAGCCGGAAGCAGCGGCTTGGCGGGAACTTGAACGAGCAGATCAGCAAGAATCTCGCTTATTTCTTCACTACGGTCATTCTGAGAAATCCGGATACACACGGCTTAAACGAAGCGAATTTCATATTTGACCGAAACGGAAACATCACAAATCCGAATGGTGATGAATTAGTTTTCGATAAAAACCTCGGCGCTCTCCTGCCGGCCGGTGCGATCGGAAGCGGAGACGCGATAAAAGTAACGCCGAAAAACGCAAAGAAGCTGGCTGAAAAGGTGCAGGCCATGACTGAGGATTTGCGGACGATGAAAAAAGAAGCGCAGAACGCCTATCAAGAGCACGATGAAAAAATCGCCGAGCTGAAAACGGAATTTTACGGCCAAGTTGGGCATGGCTTGTTTGATCAGCTTCAAGCACAGGACGTGACCAATACAATTGAAGATATTGCGCAATCCTACGATAAAGGCCCGATTTTTTACGACACACAGGCTGAGCAGGCGTTTATTGATTCTTTGCAGGCGGCGATCACGGACCTTGAAGAGGTCGGCGGATTCTTACATAAAATAGCGGACGAATTTCAGGAAAAAGACCAGATGCTCGCAAACTGGTTAAGATGATAGAGGTGGATACATAATGCCGACATTAGACGAACTTTTAGAACACAAGGACGACCCGATGAAGAAAAGGCTGCAGCGGCAGATGCTGAAAACCGCCATGACGCAGGCAGCGGAGACAAAACTGGAGACAGTGCGCCGAACGCTGAAACCGACATTCGAAATGGATACGTTGAAAGATGAATTATATGAAGTGTATTCAGCCTTATTGAACAGCTTCGAAGGCAAGGCGCAAAAAGCTCTCGCACAGCGGATCAGTGAAAGTGCGCGGCTGATTGCCGGAACCGAAAATAACAGAGACACATTCGTTAACAGTTTCAAAACAAGATAAAATAAAAAAACCTCGCAGATTATCATCTGCGAGGTTTTTCCTATCGTCTTAACTGAGACGCGCTCGGAGGGATTCGAACCCCCGACAGACGTGGTACCGGAAACCACCGCTCTATCCAACTGAGCTACGAGCGCACGTTTTTTCAATCAGATACCTTTATATTATAATAAAGAAACGCACAGAAAGCAACTCTTTTTTGATTATACACAACAGGATTATGCAGCGTCCTCATGCAGCATAATCCTGCATCATTTAACGGCATTGATTTTCACAAAAAACTTATTTCAGGCGGACGCCCCCGGCTCGGTGCATTTCCAGCCGCTGCAGAAAAAGCGGCAATCACTCGTTTCAGCTTTTTTTCCAAATGTCTTTTAACGTCCAATAGGTGAATTCCTCAACCTTTACGGCGCCTTTCTCAGAAAACAGCTCAATCCCCAATCTGCCCTCATTCGGATAGATACGGCTTGTCATCGTTGTTTCTCCATGATTGGCGAATACTTCAATCGAGGATCTGTCAATAAAGATACGCAGCGCCAGCTTGCCGTTTGCATCCAGCCGCACCCTTCTCACACCGTCTTTCGTTTTCCCCATCTTGGTGCAATCAAGTGTCAGCTTTTTATCCGTTAGATTGTATGTCAGCACAAGTTCTTCTTCGTCAAGGCCGCGAATTTTAAAACCTGCCGTTTCGGCATCAGAATCGTTTACATCAAACACGGCTCGGACTTCAAGCAGGTCTTCGGACGTCTTTGCCAAGTAACTCCCTGAAACCGATCGTCCGGCACATTCCCGATATTCCATTTTCCGCAGCTGCTTGGTTTCTTCCACGGGATTCATCAAAAGTTTATGATCATCACGCAAAGTCAGTTCTCGCGGCAAAGTCAGTGCACCGCACCATCCGTCTGCTTTTGTCGGCATCTCAGATTCCCACATATCCATCCAGCCGATAGCAATTCTGCGTCCTTTATCATCTAATAATGTTTGCACGGCGTAAAAGTCATGGCCGTGATCCAGTTCTTTAAAAGCGCCGTGTGTAAATTTGTTTGTTTTATTATTATAGTCACCGATTAAATAGCCGGTTTGATGTAAATTTTGATAGGAATCACCGTCCGCTTCAATACCCTGTGGCGAAATCAGCAGGACGTGTTTGCCGCCTAGTTCAAAGAAATCAGGACATTCCCACATATAGCCGAGATTACCGTCACTTTGGGCGAGAACCCCCGCGTATTCCCAATCACGCAAATCAGGTGAACGGTATAAAACGACCCGTCCGACATTTTCTTTTGAAGAGTTGCCGATGACCATATACCAAACATCGCGATGCTTCCATACTTTCGGATCGCGGAAATGACGGGCGCTGTCTTCCGGCGGTTCCGCAATAACGGGGTTTTCCTGAAGCTTTTCAAACACGGTGCCATCTTGGCTGACAGCGATATTTTGAGTTTGATAGAATAGGTCTTTCTCTTGATCAATTATATTATGTCCTGTATAGATGAGGGCCAATCTTCCATGATCATCGACCGCGCTTCCCGAAAAACAGCCGCTTTGATCGAATGCGTCGCCCGGAGCTAAGGCAACCGGCAGGTGCTCCCAATGAACGAGATCTTTACTTTTTACGTGTCCCCAATGCATCGGCCCCCAATGCTCATCATACGGATGATGCTGAAAAAAGACGTGGTATTCTCCTTTAAACTGAATAAGCCCGTTCGGATCATTGATCCAATTCGCCCGCGGCATAATATGATACCCCAATCGATACCTTTGTTTTACTTTACCCTCGGCTTCCTTCAAAGCTTCTTCCGCCTGCTGAATTCTATCCATTTGTAACATCCTCTCTATCCGATTTTTTGCAGACGCTGGACACGCCTGCTGTTTTGTTTCGGGCCCAATAAAGTAAATATGGAGATGACGGTAAAACCAAAGACGACGATTCCCATGATGAGATAGGTTTGACGGAACCCCGCACTGTCATATAATCCTCCCGCAAGCGGCGACAGAATCGACGCGCCTGCCTGAGATGCGAATTGAAAACCGACGAGATAAAGGACGGACGACAGACGCGTATCAAAATTGGCAGCCAAATATTTAAAAACGGCGATCAGCATAATCGGCAATTCCAGTGCGTGGATGAGTTTCATTGATGAAATGCCTACAGGCTCAACTGCAATTCCGGACCCGACGATGCGGAAAGCCATTAAAAACCCCGCTAAAATCAAACTGTTTTTCGCTCCGAACTTATTGACGATAAAAGGCGCAAGAAACATCATGCCGGCCTCCAAAAACACCTGGAATGAATTCAGATAGCCGAATACTTGGTTACCCATTGACACTGAAGGAAACAAAGACGCATAGTAGATCGGGAACTGCTGATCATATACGCCGTAAATGCAAGTCACCCCGATAATGTACATCATAAAAAACCAGAAATCTTTTAATAAAAAGAGCCGCCCCACATCTTTTAACCGGACCGATTCCGCTCTGTTTTTCTCATGATCGGTCATTTCTATTTTCACAGACATGATAATGGCCGTTAATATGACGGCTGAAACAGAGGCGATCCAGAAGTTGATATTGGGATTGATATTGAAAAGCTGCCCTGCAAAAAATGCAGCCGCCGCCCAGCCCAGCGAGCCCCACATTCTTGATTTTCCATACTCGAAATCATACTTACGGCTGACCTTTTCAATGTACGTTTCAATCGCGCCTATTCCCGCTAAAAAAGCGGCTCCCAAATATAAGCCTCCGACAACGGCGCCAAGAAAGACGTTGTATTGTAAAAGCGGCCCATAGACGAAGATATAAAACGGACCCGTGAATATGAGAAGACAGCTGATCATAAACAATATCTTTTTCTTCAGCCCCAATTTGTCAGAGATAAAACCGTAAAGAGGCTGCATGCACAGGGCAAATACGGCGTTTACAGAAAAGATAATGCCTGTCGCTGATCCGTTTAAATTGATTTCCTGCCCTAACCAAATCGCAAATAAAGAATAGCTGGAAGACCAAGTAAAAAAGAAAAAGAAGAAATAAGCACTCAGTTTCCAATACAGACTTTTTGAGCTTTTCATTTGCACCGCTCCTTTAATAGGACCTTTTAACAGCCGTTTTAGAGCCGCATACTTCCTTCTTCATATTCATCACATACATGCGAGCCCTTAGTAAGCGCTTACTTTACGCCGCTGCTTGATTCCTTCACTTTATTGCCGCCAGCCATCTCTCCATACCCATCACTTCCCTTCACTCCATAAATAAAGCGCTTTCAAAAAGAATTGTATGTCAACCGGTTTCATATGTCAATCGGTTGACATAACATTTTCTGATTATTCCAATCAAACAAAATGCACCCTCTTTATATGAAAACAGAAACATGGAATGTCCTTGCACATGTCAGCCTGATTCTCTAAAATAAGTGCGTGACGGAAATTGTAAGCCATTTCAGTAAGCAGGAGGGCACGGGAATGAAGCCTAACATTCATGATGTTGCGAAAATAGCGGGAGTTTCATCTACAACCGTTTCGCGGGTATTAAATAACCGCGGCTATATCAGCGAAAAAACAAAAGAAAAAGTGTACAAGGCGATGGAAGAAATCAATTACTTTCCAAACGATCTGGCCCGCTCTTTATTCCGAAAACGAACCAATTTAATAGGACTTATCATCCCAAACTCCAGCAACCCGTTTTTCGGCGAACTCGCCTTTCATATTGAAAGCATTTGTACGTCCATGGGGTACAAACTGCTGCTTTGCAACAGTTTACATCGAAAGGATAAGGAAGAAAAATATTTGGAGATGCTGATAAGAAACCAAGTGGACGGCGTGATCGCCGTGACTTACAACCGGGGAATTCTCAATTATCACAAGCAAAATCTGCCGATTGTCGCCATTGATCATTACTTATCGGACACGATTCCAGTCGTCGGCTCAGACAACTATGACGGCGGAAAAAAGGCGGCTGAGCTGCTGATTGAAAAAGGGTGCCGGCACATCGTCCATCTCAACGGCCCGATTGAACTCGAAACACCGGCAAACCTCAGAAGAAAAGCATACGAAGACGTCATGCATAAACACGGACGGAAGCCTATTACATATGAAGTACCCTTTTATCAGCATTACCATGATATTATTTCAACATTATTCGATGAACAGCCTGACACCGACGGAATTTTTGCCAGCGATGATATCATGGCGGCTGCCGTGATGAACGAGGCTAAAAAACGGGGGAAAGACATCCCGAATCAATTAAAAGTGATCGGTTATGACGGCACTGAAACCGTTCAAACGGTTCTGCCGGACTTGACAACCATCCAGCAGCCGATCGAATTGATTTCCAAAACAGCCATCGAGATTTTAGCAAAAGAAATTGAAGGCGAATTTGATGATTTGCCGCTGGAAACGTGTTTGCCGGTACGGCTTTTGGAAGGACGGACAACGTAGTCAGACCGTTCAGCCGTATGTACCGACGGAACTGCGGTCTATTTTGAGCGCTCCGGCCATATCATTTTCTCAAGGCTCCGGCGCTGATCATCCTCATTTCCACTTTGCTGTTTGAACTTTTTGTTTTATGGGAAAAATGGTGTTAGAAGAAAAGGTTGGCATTTTGGTCAGCGTTTTGTTTGACCTTTATTGACCAAAAATGTATCATGTAAATACATACTTACCTAAAAGGTGAAGGAGGAGCATTATGAATTTAATACCTACAGTCATTGAACAAACGAACCGCGGAGAAAGAGCTTATGACATTTACTCCCGTCTTTTGAAGGACCGTATTATCATGCTTGGATCTGCGATTGATGACAACGTTGCGAACTCCATCGTGTCACAGCTTTTATTCCTTGAAGCGGAAGACCCTGAAAAAGATATTTCCATTTACATTAACAGCCCTGGCGGATCAATCACTGCCGGTATGGCAATCTATGATACAATGCAGTTCATTAAACCGAAAGTATCCACGATCTGCATCGGTATGGCCGCTTCTATGGGAGCATTTTTACTTGCAGCCGGAGAAAAAGGCAAACGTTACGCGCTTCCTAACAGTGAAGTTATGATTCACCAGCCGCTTGGCGGAGCGCAAGGACAGGCGACAGAAATTGAAATTGCGGCAAAACGCATTCTCTTGCTTCGCGACAAATTAAACAAAGTGCTTGCTGAACGTACCGGCCAGCCGCTTGAAGTCATTGAGCGCGATACAGACCGCGACAACTTCAAATCAGCTGATGAAGCCTTAGAATACGGCTTAATCGATAAAGTGCTGACACGCAATACGGAAGACCAGAAGTAATGCCTCAGAAACCTGCAAGAGATGATGTCTCTTGCAGGTTTTTTTATGCTTTATTCCCATTCAAAAAAGTAATGAATGCTTTGACGACAGATAATTCTAACGCTGAAGAATCATACATGAGCCAAGTATCGCGTATCACAGGCTCGTTATTTTTATAAGACAGCGCCAATGTGTATAATTCATCAGAAGGCTGAAGACAGATTTCCGGCACAACAGAATAACCGAGGCCGTTTTTCACCATCTCTTTACAGGTTTCCTGCCTGTCTACCTCCATTGCAATGAAAGGCGGTTCAGTAAATTGGTTATTCCACCATTTTTGAATCAAACTTTTCAAAGAAGCATCAGTTTGATAATAAATCATCGGCAATTTGGGAAGGTCCTCACTGTTGATTTCAGTTTTTGAAATAAGGTACAGTCTCTCTTCATTTAACAGTTGTTTTTCCCCTTGCCAATCATAATTCCCCCTCATAATCCCAAGGTGTACCCCCGAATGATGAAGCAGATCCATCACTTTTGCACTCCATCCCGTATTGACGTGGAATTGAACAGACGGATACTGATCAGAAAACCGTTTTAGAATCGCCGGGAGCTTATACTGAGCAAAATTGCTTGAGACTCCTAATCTGAGAACCCCGCTGACTTCATGGCTCATATTGAGCATATCATCCTTCACTCTTCTGAACTCCTGCAGCATCTCTTTCGAATAATCAACCAGATGTTCACCTTCTGAAGTGAACTCCATCCCTTTTTTTCTTTTATAAAAAAGGCGCACTCCGAATTGTGCTTCCAGGTTTTTGAGCCGATAACTTAACGCCGGCTGTGTCATATATAATCGCTCTGCCGCCTTCGTCATATTTTTTTCTTCGAATAATGTAATGAGCACAATCCAATCCTTTTCATCCATATGAAATCCCCCAAAATATTTTTCTGCTATAAAATTTTCTCCTATTATAAAAGTTTTTTATTCAACTTTATAAAAATTATATGTTTTACTTATAATCCTTATTTATCATACGATATCTTCCAAAGGGACCGGTACCTTTTTATCCACACAAAATGATGTAAGGATGAGACAGCATGGAAAAAGTTCCTGTAACCGTTATGAGAGGCGGCACCAGCAAAGGCGTTTTTATTCATCAAAAAGACATGCCAGACGATACAAACCTATGGAGCGATTTTCTTTTAGACATTATGGGGAGCCCTGACGAGAGACAAATTGACGGTCTCGGAGGCGGCCATTCTCTCACAAGCAAGGCAGCCATTATTAAGAAATCCGCCAGAAAGGATGCTGATGTTGAGTATACGTTTGCTCAGGTCAGTTTGACTGACAATTTTACCGACTTCAAAGGCAATTGCGGAAATATCTCTTCTGCCGTAGGCCCTTATGCTATTGAGAAAGGGCTCGTTCAAGCTGAAGAGCCGGTGACAAAAGTCAGAATTTTAAATACAAACACTCAAAAAGTGATCGCAGCAGAAGTCGAAGTCAGAAATGGAACATTTCATTACCAGGGGGACTGCTCTATTCCGGGGGTTCCAGGTACAGCTTCTCCTATTTATCTTTCATTTCACCAGGCTGAAGGAGCGGTGACCGGTAAGCTGTTTCCCACTGGTCAGCCTATTGATGTTCTCGATACCCCGTATGGAAATATCTCGGTATCGATTATTGATTACGCCAATCCGCTTGTCTTTGTAAAAGCAGAGGACACGGGGCTTACCGGCTTAGAACTTCCGGATGAATACACCCCGGATATATTGGAAAAGCTCGAAATGATCCGATCGATTGCAGCCGAGAAATGCAGATTCGCTCCGAGACATGAGGCTGCTGCAAAATCACCGGCCGTACCAAAACTGACATTAATCTCATCTCCAGCGGATTATATCGATACAAAAGGGATAAAGAGACACGCAGAAGAGATGGATCTTGTCATTCGTATGATGTCCATGCAAAAACCGCATCAAGCTTTAGCCATTACAGGGGCGGTATGTACGACTGCCGGCATGCTATTGCAAGATACAATATTATCTGAATTTTCATTCTCCGGCAGAACGATCCGATTGGGGCATCCAAGCGGTATTTTAAAAACCGAGGCAGATGTTGATCCGGACGGAACAACGATTAAAGTAGTACGCACAGCAAGAAAAATCTCTGAAGGCTATGTGTTTACTAAACAAAGTTACAACATGAATACGCTGAATCACATTGGTTAATACCGTCTTCAGACAAGTCAAAGAAAAACGGAGGAATACGAGATGATCAATGTAAATGCGTCTAATCGATTAAACAGACTGCCTTTTTCAAGGGCCCATCAAGCAGTGCTCGTTATCCTTTCATTCGCTTACTTTTTTGATTTTATCGATTTAAATACGTTTTCATATGCGGCGCCTTCACTTTTAAAGGAATGGAACATATCTACTCATACCATCGCTTTTATTACGTCTGTCTCCTATTTCGGGATGTTTATCGGCGCCTCTGCCGGAGGATGGTTTTCAGACCGTTTCGGAAGGAAAAAAGGTTTAATTCTGGTTGTCACCTTTTTCTCTTCCTTCTCCCTCCTCTCTTCTCTGGCTTGGAACCCAGAAATACTCGGTGTTTTTAGATTTCTTACGAGTTTAGGTATCGGCGCCACAACGATTGTGGCAAGTACGTATATCAGCGAATTTTTCCCATCCGCAACTAAGGGAAAATACCAGGCAATCTGTATTACAATCGGCATATGCGGAATTCCTGCGGCCGGCTGGGTGGCTAAATTGGTCGTGCCGTCCGCCTCTTACGGCTGGCGGTTTATCTTTCTATTCGGCGCGGTCGGTATTTTTTTTCCGCTGATCGCCAGAAAACTGGAAGAATCACCGAAATGGCTGGACACGAAAGGAAAAAGCGAACAAGCACACCGCATTCTGCTTGAACTGGAGGCAAAAGCAGAAAAAGAAAAGGGTGAACTGCCTGAACCAGCTCCGGCTCTGCAAAGCAGACAAACCGCTGTAAAATCCGTTCCATATCGGACGCTGTTTCAAAAGCCTTTGGCAGGAAGAACTTTTGTTTTAATGACAATGTGGGCAGCTTCCACGATTGCAATTCAAGGCTTTGGCACGTGGGTTCCCACCCTTCTGGTGAAAGAAGGCGTATCAATGGATGAGTCTATCGTATACGTCACTCTGGGAACGATCGGTGCCCCGCTGGGCGCTCTCATTGCGTCGCAAATCTCTGACCGTGTGGATCGAAAGTGGGCCATTTCTGTTTTATCGTTAATTATTATGGCGCTTGGATTCTTTTACGGCATCAATCCTTTGCCGATGGTCATTATCGTATGCGGATTTCTCATGCATATGTTTGAGCGTACTTTCAGTTCGATCGCATATGCTTATACGCCGGAATTATATCCGGTTGAAGCCAGGGCATCTGGAAATGGCCTCACTTACGGCGTAGGACGCCTTGCAAATGTAGCCGGTCCCTTTGTCGTCAGTTTCCTGTATTCAGGCTACGGATTTTTAAGTGTTTTCTTGTTCTTTACAGGCTGCTGGTTTCTTTGTGCACTGACAGTCGGTATATTTGGAATCGGTTCAAAAAAACAAAAGATGCAGCAGGATGATTTCATATCGGAAGAAACATTCGTACAACAAAAGTTGTAAACGCATACAGTCTGCAAACCGCAAAACATCCATCTCCTCTGAGGAAATGGATGTTCTTATTCTTTCAACCCCAGCAGCATTCTCATTCGCATCTTATTCTCAGCCATATCTCTTATTACGAAGAAAGGCGTGGTACGCACGAGAAAGAGAAAAGAACTTTCCGTCAGAATGAATCAGATGCAGCCGCCGAAACATATTTCCGACCGCTGCCTTACAATTCACGCCATTTCTTATCTAAAATCGGGTATGTATACCGATTCATCTGCTCAATCAGCTCATCCGGCCGGGAGGAACTGTGTATCAGCTTTAAATGAGACTCATTCGAAAATCCTTCCTGGATGCTGTACTTGACCATCTTCATCATCGGCTCAAAATACCCGTTCACATTGTACAGTCCGATCGGTTTTTGATGAATGCCGATTTGCGCCCAGCACAGCACTTCAAATAACTCTTCATATGTTCCGAAACCGCCGGGCATGGCAATGTACCCGTCGGCAAGTTCACTCATTTTCGCTTTCCGCTCATGCATGCCGCTGACTTCAATCAGCTCCGTCAGATTCTGATGAACAATCTCTCCGCTGAAAAGCCCGCTCGGCATGACGCCGACAGCTTTTCCGCCGCCTGCCATTAACGCATCAGCGACGGTTCCCATCAGACCGACCCGTGAACCGCCGTAAACAAGGCCGATTCCCTGCTCCGCCATATATTCACCCAGTTCGGCCGCTTTGCGTTTGTACTCTTCATTTACCCCCGGGTTTGACCCCGCAAATACACAAATGGTTTTCATTTTTTCATCTCCGCATCTATATATGTACATCAATAAATCAAAATACACTATATATTGTCCCATCTCTATATGATAATATCAATAAGAATCATACAGGACATAAGGAGTGTTTCACATGCAGATGGCTGAAGCAGAACAATGGACGAAAGATTTTTACGAAAAACGAGGATGGACGGCGTACGGGCCATTTATCAGAATCGGCTTTTTAATGGAAGAGGCGGGTGAGCTCGCCCGGGCGGTAAGAGCATATGAAATCGGCAGAGACCGGCCGGATGAAAAGGACGCAACCCAGGCTGAACGCAGACAGGAGCTGATTGAAGAAATGGGTGACGTCCTCGGAAATCTGGCTATCCTTGCCGATAAGTACGGAATCACGTTAGAAGATGTGATGAAAGCCCATCAGGAAAAACTGATCAAGCGCTTTGAAACCGAATAAAAACACGGCCTGTCCGCTTTTTCATGGACAGGCCGTATCTGAATTTATCCCGTTATCTCGTCCTGATGCTCAAAGAAATGCTGTTTCCCGATTTTATGAAACAGCCCCGTCTTCCGGATCAGCTCTCTCGGCTGTGATTGCAATCCGACGATCATCAATCTCCCGTTATGCCGTTTGATCCGGTTCATCACATTCCCCAGCACCGCTTCTGCGGAGGTATCCATGTAATGTACATTATTCATCAGCAGAATAAGCGTCTTCGGCTTTTCCTGAAGCCTCTCCAGCAGCGATGATTCCAGTGAATCAATTGAACCGAAAAACAGCGGCCCTTCAATGGAATATGTGCTGACGGACGAATCATTTTTAACCGATTTGACCGCGGCATGCGGTGTTTTAATGCTTGTTGATTCGCTCATTTTTCTGATAAAGAAAACAAAAGCGAGCACAAGACCGGCAGAAACGCCGATAATTAAATCAAACAGAACCGTCAGCAAAAAGGTTGCCGCCAGTACGAATGAATCAGTGTTTTTCAGCCGCATCATATTGGCGACTTCCCTCCGCTCACTCATGTTCCAAGCCACAACCATCAATACCGGCGCCATGCTTGCCAGCGGTACGTGAACGGCAAGCGGGGCGAAGACGAGCAGGACGAGGAGGACGGTGACTCCGTGGACAACACCGGAAATCGGAGAAACTGCGCCGTTTTTAATATTTGTTGCGGTCCGCGCAATCGCTCCCGTTGCCGGTATGCCGCCGAAAAGCGGCGCTGCCATATTGGCGATGCCCTGCCCGACAAGCTCCCTATTGCTGTCATGCCGTGATCCTTTCATATTGTCCGCGACCATCGCCGATAATATGGATTCAAGTCCGCCGAGAAGCGCAATGATCAGAGCCGACGGAAACATCATCACCATGTTATCAATTGAGAAATCCGGAAGCTGGAAAGCCGGAAGCTGCCGCGGAATTTCCCCGTAAGCAGAACCGATTGTCGCCATTTTGTCAGGAAAAAACACGACCGCCGCGGCTGTAGAGACAAGCAGCGCCACAAGCGCGCCGGGAATCTTCGGCATCAGCCTGGCTGATAACAGCAAAATGGCCAAAGCAATTCCCGCGATGAGGATACTGTACAAATTAAAGGTTCCGATCTTCTTGCCTATTTCCGCAATGTTGAGGATAAAGCTTTCATGCTTTTGGATATCGCGCAGACCGAGAAAATGGGCAATCTGCTCCGAGAAAATCAGCACTGCGATCCCGGCCGTAAATCCGACGATCACCGGCTTCGGCACGAATTTCATAATCTTTCCGAGCTTAAATACGCCAAACAGGACGAGCATGACGCCTGCCATAAAACCGGCTACAAGTAAATTCTCAAAACCATACTGCATCACAATGGCAAATAAAATGGGAACAAACGCCCCTGTAGGCCCGCCGATCTGATATTTAGACCCGCCCAACAGCGAAATCAGAATTCCGGCCACAATAACGGTGTAAAGCCCGTATTCCGGACCGACCCCCGAGGCGATGGCAAAGGCCATTCCCAGTGGAATCGCTACAATTCCGACCACAATTCCCGCGATTAGGTCTTTCTGAAATTTCTGCAAATTGTACCCCTGGTATCTGCCGGTAAATTGCATCGTCAGCTGCATCCTCCTTTGACTGTTTCATAACCGTCAACGACTACATCCAGCGTCCCCGTTCCCGGATCGATCACCAGCCCGTGCACCGGCACCTCTTCAGGCAAGAGCGGATGATGCCTGACCATATTCACGCTGTGGGCCACGCTTTCTTCGACGCTGTGAAAACCGGTCAGCCATGTTTCCAAATCGACTCCCGCATGCTGCAGAAGGCTCAGACATTTGTCCTCCACGCCGCGCTCTTTTGCTTTATTTAATATGGAAGCCGCATTTAATCCCGACATTCCGCACTCGCGGTGACCTATGATGCAGACTTCCTCTGCCTGCAGTTCATAAACGGCAACCAAAATGCTCCGCATGACACTTCCAAATGGGTGAGAAACAATGGCTCCCGCGTTTTTTATGATTTTGGCATCGCCGTTTCTGAGTCCCATCGCCTGCGGCAGAAGCTCCGTCAGCCTTGTATCCATACAGGATACGATGACAAGCTTTTTTTTCGGGAATTTTGTCGTTTGGTAAGGTTCATATTTCCTTTCTTGGACAAACTGCTGGTTGTGCTCCAAAATGCTTGATAAAGAAACCATTTTTCTATTCATCTCCCATCCGATTGTATTGCAAGCCTTCTTACCCAGCTTACAGTAAGGAATTATAGCACAGAAAAAGGCCTCAAAAGCGCTTTCAAAAAAAGACACGATAATTTAACTGTAAATTCAGATTATATTCATTTATATCTTTCAAAAATAATAAAATTTATCTTTACACCAACCTATAAAGCTTTTGAAAACAGCAGTTCCGCTCATTTTGCCTTCAGAAATATAGGCGGATTCTGTTACTGTTTGGAGAAATCAAGCATGTACATTTCTTTTTCTTTCATTTTAAGTTCAAAAGAACCAGAAATTTATCGTAATGCGTTTGAATATTTCTCACGTTACCGCTTCTCTTATATAATAAAATAGAGAAGAAAGACAAAGGAGGAGAAGCCCGTTGAAACCCTATGTATTCATCGCGAAACCGATACCGCCCGAAGTCGAACAAATGATAGGCGAGCATTGCCGCTATGACATCTGGAAAGAAGATACCATTCCAAAAGAGGAACTGTACGAAAAAATGAAAGATGCTGAAGGGCTGCTGACATCCGGAACGGCGATTGACAGTGATTTGCTGGATCACGCGCCGAAGCTGAAGGTCGTCAGCAATAATTCAGTCGGCTATGATAATTTTAATATTGAAGAAATGAAAAGACGCGGGGTTGTCGGCACGCATACACCGTACACCTTAGATGACACTGTCGCTGATCTGGCTTTTTCATTAATTCTGTCTTCCGCCAGACGGGTTGCCGAATTGGATCGATTCGTCCGCGCCGGCAAATGGGGAACCATTGAGGAGGAATCTCTTTTCGGTATGGATGTCCACCATCAGACATTAGGAATTATCGGCATGGGCAGAATCGGTGAACAAGCTGCCAAACGGGCAAAATTCGGCTTCGATATGGACGTGCTGTATTATAACCGCAGCAGAAAACCGGATGCTGAGAAGGAACTCGGGGTTACATATGCCGACTTAGATACACTGCTGAAAACATCAGACTTTGTGCTTTTAATTACCCCGCTTACTGACGAAACGTATCATATGATGGGAGAGCGGGAATTTAAATTGATGAAAGATACGGCATGTTTCGTCAATATTTCCCGGGGAAAGACGGTTGATGAGAAAGCGCTCATCCGCGCATTGCAGGAGGGCTGGATAAAAGGCGCCGGTTTAGATGTGTTTGAAAAAGAGCCGATCGCCGAAGACAATCCGCTCCTGCAGCTGGAAAACGTCACATTGCTTCCTCATATCGGGTCAGCAACGGCAAAAATCCGCTTGAATATGTTCAAGCAAGCCGCACAAAACATGATTGACGCCGTATACGGAAAAACACCGAAAAACCTCACGAAGGAATTTCAATGAGATGAAAAATCCCGGCCGTTTCAGCCGGGGTTTATTTTTCACTAGATCAAAAGTACTATTTTAAAATTCTTTCTATTCCTTTCTCTTGATGCTGATACAATGAAAAGGAATCAGCTTCACATGATAAAAATGGGAGGTATTGCTTTGAAAAAACGATTATCGTGGATTTCCGTTTGTTTGCTGGTGCTGTTCTCCGCGGCGGGGATGCTGTTTTCAACGGCTGCCAAGACGGATACATCTTCTCACAAGGCGCACACTGAAGCACAGGTTATCAACACGTTTGACGGGGTTGCGGATTATCTTCAGACCTATCATAAGCTTCCTGATAATTACATTACAAAATCAGAAGCACAGGCCCTCGGCTGGGTGGCATCAAAGGGGAATCTGGCGGACGTCGCCCCGGGGAAAAGCATCGGCGGAGACATCTTCTCAAACAGGGAAGGCAAACTCCCTGCAAAAAGCGGACGGACGTGGCGTGAAGCGGATATTAACTATACATCAGGCTTCAGAAATTCAGACCGGATTCTTTACTCAAGCGACTGGCTGATTTATAAGACGACAGACCACTATCAAACCTTTACAAAAATGAGATAAACACATACAAAAAACGGCTTCCCTGCGGAGGCCGTTTTTTTGCAGAGAACCTGCAAGCTTCATATAAAATGAGCAGTAAATTTTTCTTCAAACTCTGAGCGGTCTATTCTGCTGTTTTCCGCCGTGCCATCGTGTTTTTTTATTGTTATATTGCGTTCAGACAGAACCATGTGCCCTTCCGGTGTCCGCTTAGAAGCAAGCAGGCGTTTGTTGAAAGGAGAACGTTCATGTTCAAAGATTGTTTGTTTCATAGACTTGAGGTCCTTTTCATCGATTTCTTCAAGCGAAAATGCGTAACCTGTCTGCCAGCCGTCTTACACTAAATTGAATTATTTCCTGACTAGAGTAGAATAAAACAACAGTGGTTTAATATTAGATACATCCTTACTCTTCTTAATCTAATACAACAGAACACATTTCTTACCATCATAGCAGTGGATGAACGCTATTTAGTACTGGTAGTTAGACAATAATTCTCTTCCATATATACATTCTGTGACTAAATTGTTTATAAACTAATCTATTTTCCTGTAGTACCATTTGTAGCTACCAACTTATTATTCACAATTCTAACCAGACTGCCTTGCTTAACCATTTTCCTTAAAGTGCTGCTATACTGAACACTACTATATGAATAATATTTATCGACCGCAAGGAACCTCCCGGTTTCATTGTTCATAAGGTCCATTTGTTTATCTATACCTGAAGACTTTGATTCATGTGCTGTAGCCCATACTTTTGCCCTGTCATATCCATGATTCGGTCCTCCACCAAAGGATTGTACTAAGCGTGCATTCCAATAGCTATGTCGAAATGCATCACCATTACCTTGATAAAGTTGCTGCTTACCAGAATAATATTTATTCGTTTCGTTATAAGCTTCTTTTGCTGCATTTGCATACTTAGTGAACTCAAGTGGGTTTCTCTCTGCCAAGCGAATTTCATCCTTATTCAATTGCCCAAAGCCAGGAACAGGGATATAATAATCCAATGCTGAAAAAGAAGTAGATTTACTTCGGATTGCTTGTTGGATTTCTTTAGCTGCAATCTGATTGAGTTCTTCCTCTGTATAATCTTTGTTAGAAATTTCTTTATTCAACTTATTATGTATCTTACTTAACATATTAATATCTGTATTTCTAACTTCTTGTTCAGTTAAATAAACTTTATCTCTTTTTGTTTGATCAACTGAATGCTCAACTTTTTCTTTTGGATTTTCATGGGCTAAAGCCGGGGAAGAGTAGAAAGTTACTGCAGAGATAGCCACACTCGATAACAGCAATACACATTTTTTCATAGTTATACCTCCAGATAATGTATTAACATCAAAATTTTATCATATAGATAGATTGTTATCAACTATTTTTGTAACTAATGGTTTATTATGTAATATTTAATTCTAAGAATTCATAACACTTTCAATCTTTCTATCAAAAGTATAAGATAAAACATCCACATTTATAGATATGTTATTAAGTATCGAAAATAATTTAAAAAAGACAACCTCTGATAATCTGCTCACAAATTTTTTCTCAAAAAAGCTTGCAGAGAACCTGCAAGCTTCATATAAAATGAGCAGTAAATTTTTCTTCAAACTCTGACCGGTCTATTCTGCTGTTTTCCGCCGTGCCATCGTGTTTTTTTATTGTTATATTGCGTTCAGACAGAACCATGTGCCCTTCCGGTGTCCGCTTAGAAGCAAGCAGGCGTTTGTTGAAAGGAGAGCGTTCATGTTCAAAGATTGTTTGTTTCATAGACTTGAGGTCCTTTTCATCGATTTCTTCAAGCGAAAATGCGTAACCTGTCTGCCAGCCGTCCCCTTTGTTCATTTCAAGCAGGTATGTTCCGAATTCCGTCTCTTCTATCCTCACGCGGAACGCTCCGGCCGCTGATACCGTCTCGTCTCCCGACATCGGCACAGGCTGCATGGCGAGATTGAGGCCGAATCCTGCATCAGCGATGTACTCATTCTCCCCGGCGGAAAGAAGTACGGCCGCATGTGTGCCGGGCAGCGCCCAGCCGTTTTTCCAGACCGTTCCGCGGATCAATTTGACATCAAATCCGGCATCTTTCAGGATGAAATAAAGCAGTCCGTTCAAGTCATAGCAAAGGCCGCCATGAGGTTCCTTCACCATGTGCCGCCACAGTCCTTCTTTCGTGACGTCATATTCTTTTTTGGACAAAACAGCGCGATTTTCAAACGGAAACCGATACGCGAGCGCCTTTAAAAACTCCGGCAGGTTGCTGAAATCGAGGGAATCCTTTTCCCAGCCTATCGTTTGATAACAATCTTTCAGAAACTCATTCATCGTTCCGTCCCCCTTACAAAGTGTTTACACTTCTTCCTGCACATAAGCGGACAACTTTTCCAGCGCTTCCTTTTCATCGTCGCCTTCAGCGATCAGAGTGACTTCCGTCCCCGTACTGACCGCCAGACTCATTAATCCCATAATGCTTTTGGCATTCACTTTCTTGCCGTTTTTCTCAAGAAACACATCTGATGCAAAACGATTTGCCTCCTGTACAAACAATGCAGCGGGGCGCGCCTGCAATCCCGTCTTTAAACGCACTTCCACTTTCCCCTGAACCATAAGATCTCCCCTTTTCTGTACGGTTATTTCAAAGTGATGCTTTGTCCTGTACGCAGCTGTTCTGCGATTTCATCGAGCTTTCTCAGCCTGTGATTGATGCCGGATTTGCTGATTTTCCCGCTTGCAACCATTTCCCCCAGTTCTTTCAGCGTGACCTCCTGATAATCAATCCGCAGCTGCGCAATTTCGCGAAGCTTTTCCGGCAGCGCTTCAAGACCGATCCGTTCATCAATGTATTTAATATTTTCCACCTGTCTGAGAGAAGCCCCGATGGTTTTGTTTAAGTTTGCTGTTTCACAATTGACGAGGCGGTTCACTGAGTTTCTCATATCTCTGACAATCCGCACATCTTCAAAGCGCAGCAGTGAATTGTGAGCGCCGATGACATTCAGAAATTCAGTGATTTTTTCCGCCTCTTTTAAATACGTAATATAGCCTTTTTTCCGTTCAAGCGTTTTACTGTTCAGATGAAATTCATTCAGCAGCGCGCATAATGAATCGTTATGTTCCTTATAAAGCGAGAAGATTTCCAAGTGGTACGACGAGGTTTCGGGATTATTCACAGATCCCCCCGCCAAAAACGCCCCTCTCATATAAGAACGTTTGCAGCACCGTTTCGCCACCAGTTCCTCAGAAATATTCCGTTCAAATATAAAGTTCTCCCCGAGGATTTTCAATTCCTCTAAAATCAGCTTTGCATTTTCAGAAAAGCGCACAATATAAACATTGTTTTTTTTCAGCCGCATTTTTTTTCTGACTAACAGTTCGACCGATACATCATATTGTTTCTTCAGCAATGTATAAATGCGGCGGGCAATCGCCGCATTTTCGGTTTGAACGTCAAGCACGAGATGGCGGTTTGAAAATGACAGGGAACCGTTCATCCGAATCAGCGCGGACAGCTCCGCCTTGGCGCAGCAGTCCTTCACTTCCAGATTCGTCAGTTCTTTTTTTGTTTCCGATGCAAATGACATATTAGCCACCTCATTTCAAAAGGCCTCTAGTCCCTTAATAAATCGACAAGAAGAGAAGCCACTTTATGTGTATCGTGACGGATTACGCCATTTTTATACGTGATAATCTGATCCCTGATGACCTCAAGCCCCATAGATTTCAACTTTTCAACATTGAAGTCGACGGGCCGGGCCAGCTCTTTCGCATATTTGCTTTTGATTTCGTCAGGGATCTCCTCATTGTTGATTAAGATCGTGTCGATAAACGGCTGCTCCATATGATCGTTCAGCGCCTTGACATGGTCGGCCGCGCTGTATTGAAGCGTCTCGCCGGGCTGTGTCATGACGTTGCATATATATACTTTTTTGGCCGCGGCCTTGACGACTTCCTCTCCGATTTTCGGCACGAGCAGATTCGGAAGAATGCTTGTGTACAGGCTTCCCGGACCGATAATGATTAAATCGGCCTGACGGATGACGTCAATCGTTTCCGGCAGCGGATCAATTTTTTCAGGCGTAAGAAACACCCGTTTAATCCGCTGGCCGTAAGAAGGGATTGTCGATTCTCCGGAGACGACCTGCCCGTCCTCCATTTCAGCGTGAAGAACGACACTGGTGTTGGCAGCAGGCAGCACTCTGCCGCGGACATTCAGCACCTTGCTCATTTCGGTGACAGCGTGAAAGAAATCACCGGTTATATTTGTCATCGCTGCCAAAATCAAATTGCCGAGCGAATGTCCGGTTAAGTCGCTTCCTTTGTTGAAACGGTGCTGAAACAGATTTTCAACGAGCGGCTCAACATCTGACAAAGCGGCCAGTACGTTACGGATGTCACCCGGCGGCGGAATTTGAAGTTCATCCCGCAGACGGCCTGAACTTCCGCCGTCATCAGCAACTGTCACAATCGCCGTAATATCAACGGGCTTATGCTTTAACCCCCGAAGCAGCACGGACAGACCCGTTCCGCCGCCGAAGATTGCGATTTTCGGCTTCTTATTCATTTCCGGCTTCTCTTTTCAATGTCCCGGTGAGTGACATGAGTATAGAAATCTTTTTTAAAATAGTCAGCCAAATACTCAGCGAGCGCGACGGAGCGGTGCTGGCCGCCCGTACAGCCGATCGCGATGACAAGCTGGCTTTTACCTTCCCGCTTATAAGACGGAAGCATAAAGCCGAGCAGATCAACAAGCTTTTCAATAAACTTTTGTGTTTCGTTCCACTTCATCACATAGGATGACACTTCCTCATCCTTCCCCGTAAGCGGCCTCATGCTTTCAATGTAGAACGGATTCGGCAGAAACCTTACATCAAACACGAGGTCGGCATCTATCGGAAGCCCGTATTTGAAACCGAATGACATCACGTTCACTGTAAATGTTTCACCTTGGTTCGTGGCGAAATGCGCCACGATTTTTTCACGCAGATCACGCGGTTTCATACCCGATGTGTCATAGATCAGCTGAGAGCGCCCTTTCAATTCTTCAAGCAGCTGGCGTTCCAGCGCGATTCCTTCAAGAGGAAGCCCGGTAGCTGCCAGCGGGTGAGAACGCCTCGTTTCTTTGTATCTCGTCACAAGGATGGAATCCTTAGCGTCTAAAAAGAGAATGCGCGGTGTAATCCACGGATTTTCCGCCATTTCATCCAGCGCCTCAATCAGCCTGTCAAAAAATTCACGTCCCCGCAGATCCATGACAAGCGCGACCTTGCTCATTTTTGAACTTGATTCTTTCATCAGCTCCAAAAATTTCGGCAGCAAGGAAGGCGGCAGATTGTCGACGCAAAAATAGCCGAGATCCTCAAAGCTTTGAATGGCGACGGTTTTCCCCGCTCCAGACATTCCCGTAATGATGACGAGCTGAATATCATGGTTTTCATTCATACTCATCTTTCTCCCCCCTGCGGTCTTTCTTTTATTTGATAAGCTGCGGATCTAAACGATAGCTGAGCAGCTCGAAGTCCGGCGTATACGTAAAGGTGCCGTGCAAAAGCCCTTGGCCCTTGATCATAAAATCAAGGATATGCCCGTCTCCGGGGGCCATCGGAAGGCTGTGGATATCTTTTACGTCATGCCACTTCAGAACGCCTTCCTCTGATTCAGCGACATTCCGCCCCGTGTAGGAGTCGGCGACGAAAGTAAACATCATCCACTCTGACACGATTTGTTCCTGTTCCTTAATAATAAAGGTAAACACGCCTTTTAACTGCGGATTTAGTATATAAATGCCCGTCTCTTCTCTGTACTCTCTGATGACGGAATCTCTGACGGATTCGCCGCTTTCCATCTTCCCGCCGGGCGCGACCCACCAGCCCCGTCTCGGCTTTTGGAGAAGGAGAACCTGATCATCTGTCTGTAGCACACAATTTGTCACTCTTTGCACAAGTACGTCACCTAACCTTCTCAACAAATCATCGTCTCTTCATTATACCGTTTCGGCATGTCTCTCACAATGCAGAGACACCGACATCCTTTTCTTTTATTTGACAGAAAACAAAAAATCGCAAAAAAAGGGCACGGATACTGGAATCCGTGCCAAAGTGTATTCATTAAAAAGGGGGTCAATTACTACATTCATCTTAAAACATCAGTATTTCACCCGTGTTACAGCGTAATTAAAACACAGTAACGATTCAAAAACTGAACATTACAGTGATTATTTAACGGTTTTGAGCGTTTCCTCAAGCTCTTCCACATAATGCTGAACGCTTTGAGCCGCAATACTTCCGTCGCCTGTCGCCGTTACGATCTGGCGGAGCGTTTTTTCACGGATGTCTCCCGCGGCGAAAATGCCTGGAACTTTTGTCTCCATTTGAGCGTTTGTTTCAATGTAGCCTTCTTCATTTGTGATGCCCAAGTTCTCGAACGGTTTAGAAAGCGGAAGCATACCGATATAAATAAAGACGCCGTCAGCTTTGAATTCTTCCTCTTCTCCCGTCACGGTATCCACAAGAGTAAGCCTGCCGACTTTTCCGTTTTCCTCATGGATTTCTTTTACGGTTTTGTTCCATTTGAAGTCAATTTTCTCATTGTCAAAGGCACGCGCCTGAAGAATGCTTTGCGCACGCAATTTGTCACGTCTGTGAACGATGGTGACTTTTGAAGCGAAGCGTGTCAGATAGACGCCTTCTTCAACGGCGGAGTCTCCGCCGCCGACAACGACAAGCTCTTTATTTTTAAAGAACGCGCCGTCACAAACCGCGCAGTATGATACGCCGCGGCCGCCCAGTTCTTTTTCGCCGGGAACGCCGATCTTTTTGTATTCCGCTCCGGCAGAAATGACGATGGCGCGCGCTTTATATTCTTTTGAACCGGCTTTGACCGTTTTATATTCTTTACCGTCAACGATTTCTTTAATATCGCCGTACGCATATTCCGCACCGAATTTTTTCGCATGTTCAAACATTTTATTAGAAAGTTCAGGGCCGAGAATGCTTTCAAAACCCGGATAGTTTTCAACATCCTCCGTGTTGGCCATCTGGCCGCCCGGAATTCCTCTTTCGATCATTAATGTGGATAAGTTCGCTCGTGATGTGTAAACGGCAGCGGTCATCCCCGCCGGACCCGCGCCGATAATGATCACATCATAAATTTTTTCTTCTGACACCATGATTCACTCCTTTTCGAAATGGGGCGCGCCCTATATGACTAAGAATCCCCATCAATCGTATTCCTTACCCATATCCTATTAAATCTGAGGGCAATTCGCTATTTTTTTGCTCATTTTTCTAAGAAACCGTGATTAGGCAGCTCCTGAGCGGGTATACAAATAAAGAAAGAGCCTTCCGGGATAGAAGGCCCTTGTCTTATTCATTATTGAACGACACGTCTTACATTACCGTTGAAATATTTTTTCCAATAAGGGTTGCTCATAGAATCGATAGATACACCATGCGATGTATTATCGTTCAGGAACGTTCCGTTGCCTAAGTAGATGCCGACGTGGCCGTTTGTTTTATACGTGTTGAAGAACACTAAGTCTCCGCGTTTCATATCAGACGCACTGACAGCTTTCCCTCTGTTAATTAAAGTATCTGTGCTTGTTCCGCTGACAGGTCCGAGGTTAACGCCTGCGTTAGCATAAGCCCAGCGTACGAATGAAGAGCAGTCAAAAATACGGTTGTCAATATCAGATTGAGTGCGTCCGCCGCCGAATTTGTACGGAGATTTACCCACAAGGCTTGATCCTACGCTGATCGCGCCTTCAATACCGCCAGAATTTGAAATAACAGATCCGCCGTCAGAATCATCTGAACCGCCGCTGTTATGAGATGATCCGCCTGAAGTGCTCTTCGGTTTGCTTGAGCTGTCAGATGAATCAGATGATGTTGAAACAGCCGCTTTTTTCACAGTTTTAACCGCCGGTGCCGGCTGGCTGTCATCTTTTTGGTTTTGGTCTTCAGAAGCTTTTTGCGCTTCTTCCTGTTTTTTGATCAGGGCAGCCGCTGCAGCCTGCTCAGCTTTAATGCGCTTCTGTTCTTTTTCAGTGTCAGCTTTTTGGTTTGCAAGCTGTGACGCTTCTTTTTTCAGATCAGAGATAGCGGAAGCCGCTTTTTTCTGACCGTTTTTCGCTTCGTCGAAAAGCTTGTCTTTCTGATCAAGCTGTTTGTTCAGGTCTTTTTGCATAGACTCGAGTTTCGCAAGATCATCTTGAACTTTTTTCAGCTTCACGTTAAGTTCAGCCTCTGCGTCTTCGAGTTTCGCTTTATCCTGCTCCTGCTGTTTGATCAGGTCTTTATCCGCATCAACGATAGAAGATACTGCAGTCGCACGGGAAATGAAGTCTCCGAAGCTTGTCGCTCCTAAAAGTACATCTATGTATCCTTGAGAACCGCCGTTTTCCTGTAAAGAACGAACGCGTTTTTTCAGGATTTCATTGCGTTTTTCAATACGCGCTTCTGTTTCTTTGATTTCTTTTTTCAAATCAGCGATCTGCTTTTTCGTTTTTTCGTTTTCAGCTTTTTTATCTTCGATTTTATTGCTTGTATCCAACGCTTTAGCGTTAATGTCTTTCAGTTCTTTTTCAATCTTAGCCTGCTTGTCCTGAAGCTTAGACAATTCTCTTTCTTTTGCTTCAAGGCTTGAAGCCACCTCAGATTGCTTGCTTTCAATTTTCGCTTTTTTGCTGTCTAATGTTTCCGCCGATGCAGTTTTTGTAAACGGGATCAAAAAACTGCTTGTCCCGATGACGGAAGCCAAACCAAGTGTTAATAAACTCTTTTTCACTTTTTCTTTCCTCCCTTTTACTTTAAACCTGTTCTCATTTGGAATTCTATTATGAACATCAAAGTTACGCTCCCTCACATACCCGTGAGGCTGATGATTTTTATGTACGATTCTTTGAATCTGGTTAATTGGTATAGATTATACAGCACATGTAAAATAAACTAATCTCTTATGTACGAGACTCATTATACCATCATGTTTCGACAATTTTTATTACAGTTATATTTCAATGTGATTGCAAATCTCATATTTTGCAAAATAAACGGTGATTACGGCCTGATTTCGATTCAAAAAGCAAAAAAATACGTATGAATACCTCTTTTTTCGGCGGTAAAGTTCTGTTTTGCCCCTTTATGATAAAAAAAAGAACCGACTCTTTATATAGAAAGAATCGGTTTTATTCTAATATATCATCTATTTGTCTGATGTATTTCGAAAGGGTTGCCGGGGTTATACCGTAAACGGCGGCCGTTTCTTTTTTCGTCGTTTTTTCGCCGTTTGCTTCTTTCCATACGTATGCGATGGCTGCGGCCCATGCCCGCTCATTCTGTACGGCAGCGGCGGCGCGGATATGCTGAATGACGTGAAAAACCCAGCAGCTCATGACGTCAGTTTTTAAACTGTCGGCTTCCGCTTTCTCCAGAAGCTTGACCGTCCGATACGTGAACAGCGCGTCACCAGAGACGCCTGAAGCGCCTTTTTCACCGGAAAGCAGCAGTCTGACGAAATCTTGTTCAAACGGTGAAACGGCGCGTTTTACCGTCAGAACTTTTTCAAGCTGGTTCCGCTCTCCTTCAGCGCTGCTGATATAATAGGCGGCAAGCCGCTGTTCAAGTGAAGCAGGAAGCGGTTCCTGCCGCTCCGCCCAAGGCGCGGGCCGGTCTGATTCGGGAAATTCGGCTTCGGCCTTTTTCCAAATGGTTTCCGCAAATTCTGTGCGGCCTGTCCCGTAGGCTGAGGCGGCAAGCCAGTAATAAAACGTTTCGTCGCCTTCGAACCCGCTTTTGTAAAGAGAACGGAGCCATTTATAACCGAGATCATGTCTGCCGACAAGCGCAAGCGTCGCCCCCAGCTTATAGCGCTGTTCGAATAAAATCGGATACACGTTGGCGAGTTTTCCGCTCAATTCTCCGACTTTTTCATCTTCCCTCTCGTAATAGCAGAATACAAGGAGGTTGCACAGGGCATGGAGATTGCCTTCATTTTTCTCAAGCACTTCGAATACCGTCTGTTTCGCTGTTGTAACATTGCCTGAGTAAAAGTAAGCGAGCGCCAGGTTGTTGTATGCAGACCAAAGCTCGGGGTAATCGGCCGTAATCTCTTCAAGCATGACAACCGCTTCATGAAGCTGGCCGCTCTCAAGAAGCATTTTTGCCCGGTCCTGCCTGATCAGCAGCTCATCCTGGTCATAGAGCGATTCGTTTTCACCCGCTTCGCCGAAATCCAAAAGCTCCATCAGATTTTCAATCTCTTCGCTGAATTCCCCGTCCGGATCGGCATCTGAATAAGCCGCCGCTTCTTTGTATGCTTCCTGAAAGAGCCCCAAATGCGCGAAATTATTCGCTTTAAAATAATGACACTCGGGCATTTCTTCTTTCAGGTTCACCAAAATAAAGTCGAACAGCTCATTTGACTGCTGGTAGTGGCCCATTTCAGAATAAATCACGGCCAGCCGTGACAGCATTTCGGAATCATTCGGCTCGAGGTGGACGGCCCGCTGAATCAGTTTGCTGGCCCGTTTTAAATTCCGCTCTTTATATGCTTTTAAGCCTTTATGAAAAAAATATTGTCCATCCTGAAGCAGCTGGACAATTTGCGCGTGCTTTTTCTGTTCAGAAGTGTGTTTTCCCACAAATATCCTCCGTTTTATACGTATTACCGTCAGTAGTATACCATAAAACGGTTTCGCCTCAATAGTTCAAAAGACAGGATCGGCTTCGTTTTTTACTGGCTGGTTCGACCAGATTTTAGCTGTTTTTTTCACGAGGCTCGGCTGGAAGAATGACGCGGAAAAGGGTTCCTTCGCCGCGCTTGCTCTCAACCTCTATCGAACCGCCGTGCAGCTCTGCGATTTTTTGTGCGATGGACAGGCCGAGCCCGCTTCCCCCTGCGTTTCTCGCCTTGTCCGCTTTATAAAACCGTTCAAATACACGCTCCGCCTGTTCAGGCTCCATTCCGATTCCGTCGTCGGCGATTTCGACAGCCGCCGCTCCCGGCAGATCAACAATTTTAACGGAAATGCGGCCGCCTTCACCGGTAAATTTTACGGCATTGTGAATCAGATTCATCCATACTTGGCTGAGCAGCGCTTCATCTCCGTACACATACGACTCCTGTAAATCAATGAGAAACTCAATCTGTTTGGCAGACCATTCAGGCTCACAGGTCAATATGGTGCGCCGCAGCTGTTTGTCAATGCGGAACGGTTTTTTTTGTATCGGTTCGGTTTGGCGTTCAAGCGCAGTGAGCTTCAGCAGATTTTCACTGATTTTTGATAATCGTTCTGTTTCTGTCTCGATGATGTGTAAGTAGCGCCCCCGCTCCTCATATGATAAATCCGGTTTTTTCAGAAGATGCGCGTAGCCCTTTAATGAAGTAAGCGGAGTTTGGATTTCATGGGAAACGTTCGAAATAAATTCTTGTTTCAGCTTTTCCATTTCACTCAGTTCCGCGGCGAGTGTCGACAGTTCATCAGCCAATTTCGTCACGGGGTGGTCCCGTTCAATCTTCTCCATTTTCCGGGAAGCGGCCGCTGTGAAGTTGCCGCTCGACATTTGCTTGATCGTGGCGGTCAGCGAATCCCAGATCGCATGATGTCTTTCACGTGCTGACTTTGAAAAAATAAACATCGTTACAAACAGCAGGCCGAAAACAAGCCAAAGCGTCAGAATCTGCTCGGCGTACGGCACAAGCAAAATCGGCCATATGAGACCGAATCCCTGAACGATCAGGTGAGCCGCCAGCCATAAGAATGCGGTGACGGTGAGAAGGATGATGATTTTTCCAGCCGTTCTGAAGATCCGTTTCATTCTGTCACCACAAACCGATACCCGAGCCCCCGCACCGTATGGATGGCAAACGGATAGTCCTTTTCCGGAAACCGTTCCCTCAGCCTTTTAACATGCACATCAACCGTCCGCTCGTCACCTTCATAATCAAAGCCCCAAATATCTTCTATTAATTGTTCTCTTGAAAACGTCTTATTCGGATAACCGGCGAGCTTAAATAAAAGCTCAAATTCACGCCGGGGCAGCGTCAATCCCGCTCCGCCGCCGCGCGTTACGGTGCGGGACTGCTTATCTAATGTGACATTTCCGATGGTCAGCAGTTTTTCAGCGGTGATCCGGTACCGTTTCAGCAATGCTTTGACCCTTGCTTCCAGCTCAAGCGGCTCAAACGGTTTGACGAGATAATCATCCGCTCCGGAAGTAAAACCTTGCACTTTGTCCAGCGTTTCGCCTTTTGCCGTCAGCATCAAAATCGGAATGTCCGTAAAGCTGCGGACGGCTTCACTGACTTCAAACCCGTCCATTTTCGGCATCATCACATCCAGTATGATGAGATCAATAGGTGCTGATTCGATCAGCTTCACCGCCGCTTCCCCGTCTTCCGCTTCTGCGACGTCAAAGCCGCTCTGCTCCATCATGAGGCGGACAAGCTCACGGATATGGCGGTCGTCATCCGCAACCAATATGACAGCCATGAAAATCCCTCCTTCTGCTTTTTTGCCTGTCTTCTTTTAATGAATCGACATGATGTCTATTAACCGTCTTATTTTTTCATTGTCTCCTGTATCGACAGACACTTTTTTTGTATGGCGGATCATTTCCTCCGTCACTTCTTTCATTACGCCTTGATCAATATCTTCACGAGACTCCCAGCGCAAAGGAACATTGTATACCTGAATGGTGCCGTCACCATTGCTGCTGTAAGTGACTGACCCATCGACTAACCGGGAGCCTGCTAACTGCGTAACATCTTCCGGATAGCGGGCGCTCGTATGATCGTCAGGATTGACGAGTGCTCCGGCCGGAATGCGGCGAACGTTCAATTCATCTATCTGCTGATTTTCCCCAAGCTGCAGCCAGATGCGGGCATATTCAATTTGCAGAGGAGAATAATCTGCCGACATGTTGTTCGGTTGGCTTTTGTCCGCAGAGATGTGATGTGAATCTTTGATTACGGGTTCTTTTTTTTCTGCCGCTGATGCTGTTTCAGCCTTGTTGATGCCGCTGCTTTCTCCGGCCGGACTTGAAGAATGGCTCGGCTCTTCATCGTTACCGTCCGTACACCCGGCAGTCATGAATACGAGCAGTAAGGCCGCGTGACAATAAAAAATCTTTGTGCGTTTTTTCATAATTCAACCCCCGCTTCCAATGAATAGGATTCCGGCTGCAAAATAAAAAGCAGCTTTTTCAGCTGCTTTCTATTCATAAAGTCTTGCTTTACACAGCTTTGTTTTCTAAGTCGGCATTCAGCTTCAGCTGCTGCTCCGCAAAATCGCGGTACAGCGAATGGGATGCCATTAATTCATGGTGTGTGCCCCGTCCGGTGATTTCACCCTGTTCGACAAAGAGAAGCTGATCTGCATCCACAACCGTGGATAAACGATGGGCGATCACAATCGTGGTGCGGCCTTCCATTAGAACTTCCAGCGCCTGCTGCACCCATTTTTCAGATTGGCTGTCCAGACTTGATGTCGCTTCATCAAGCATCAGAATGCTCGGGTTGCGAAGGAGCGCTCTGGCAATGGCGATGCGCTGGCGCTGTCCGCCTGACAGCATAATTCCCCGCTCACCGACCTCTGTTTCAAATTTCTTCGGTAAGTCTTCAATAAATTGCAGGGCGTAGGCCATGTCAGCAGCTTGCCTCAGTTCCTCATCAGTCACCTCGCGTTTTAATCCGTAGCAGATATTGTCGCGGATGGTGCCTGACATTAACGGGCTTTCTTGCGACACGTAGCCGATATGCTCCCGCCATGACTCAAGGGAATACGCATCAATCGGTTCATTTCCGAGCAGGATGCTGCCCGCAGTCGGATTGTAGAATCGTTCAAGCAGCTTAAATAACGTTGTTTTTCCGCCGCCGCTCGGTCCGACGATCGCGGTGACTTTGCCGGCCTCAATCGTAGCCGTAATGTCTTTTAGGATGGTTTGATCTGTTTTGTAGCCGAATGAGACTTGTTCGAGCTTAATCGGCTGATCCGCGTTTTCAATGGCTTTTCCGGTTTGGATATCTTCTTCTTTTTCTGCAAGAATATGAATCATCCGTTCCGTTGCGCCGACGGATTTTTGAAGCTGTGTGAAAAATGAAGTGATCTGGCCCATCGGCATAATGATCTGAAACAAATACAGGATAAAGGCAACGAGTGCGCCGGCTGTCAATTCACCGGATGACACCTGCATCCCGCCGTACCCGATGACAGCGACCAGCGCCGCCATTAATACAAGTGTAATAAGCGGGCCTACGAGCGACTGCACCTTCGCTTCACGCAGCCCGAGTTTAAAGAGCGCCATGATGCCTGCTTTTCCGCGTCCGTATTCCGCTTCTTCAGCGTTTGACGCTTTTACAAGCCTGATTTCCGGGAGGATGTGGTTTAATAATCCGGTGAATCTCGCCGTTTCATCCTGTGTTTCCCGAGAAATTTTAAACATTTTCCGGCCGATCGGCACTAAAATCACCGCAGCCAGCGGCACGACGATCAGCACGAGCAATGTGAGCTTCCAGTTCATGAAAAATAAGATCGTCAGTGACCCGATAACGGAAATGATTCCGGTAATAAATCCGCTGATATTGTTTGTGATCAGCTCTTTTACCACCATTGTGTCATTGGTGATACGGCTGATCGTTTCTCCTGTGGCGTTTTTGTCAAAATAAGAGACGGGCAGTTTAATTAATTTCTGCCACAACAAATCACGCAGTCCCGAGATGATTTTCTGGCCGCTGTAGTTCAGGGCGTAGGTGGCGTAGGCGCTTAATGCGGCCTGTACGATAAACACGGCTGCGATGATTCCGATTTGCACGCCTGACAGCGACGACATGGAAAAGCCGTCAACGAGCTGCTTTGTCAATAGCGGAATCAGCAGGCTGACGAGCGTTGTCACAATACTGAGAGACAGCGCGAAGGCCAGCATACCGTATGATGGTTTTGTTTTTTTGACTAATGAAAAGAATGAGCTGAATTTCCCTTTAGGTTTTGGTTGTTTATTCGGCATATGTTTTCCTCCTATATCACTGTTTATACTATAACGGATGTGCATGAACGGAATATGAACAAAACGTATATTTTTGATAAAAACCAAAATAAACTCTATTAGTCAATATTATCAAATTCATCTGCCTCCGGTTGCGGAAATAAGGAATATTTTATTGAATGTTTAAGTTTGACAGAATAAAAACCTCACGGACTCTCCGTGAGGTTTGTTTTACTCAGATGCTGAATGGCGTTTCGCAAGGACGTCAAGCACGTCATCCAGAGGAAGCGACTGCTCACGCAGAAGAACGAGCAAATGATACAGCAAATCTGCCGCTTCCCATTTTAATTCTTCATGGTCGCGGTTTTTCGCGGCGATAATAACCTCTGCAGCTTCCTCTCCGACTTTTTTGAGAATTTTATCGACGCCTTCCCGAAACAGGTACGTTGTGTAGGCTCCGTCAGGCATCTCCGCCTGCCGTTTGGCGATTACGCTTTCCAGTTCATTCAAGATGCCGAAACGATCCTGCGTGTCTGCTTTTTCCGTGGAAAAGCAGCTGTAGCTTCCCTTATGGCATGCGGGTCCTGAGGGCTCCGCAAGCACGACGAGGGCATCTTGATCGCAATCATAACGGATGGCTTTCACCTTTTGGGTATTCCCCGATGTCGCTCCTTTATGCCACAGCTCTCTGCGTGAACGGCTGTAAAACCAGGTTTCTTTCGTTTCTATCGTTTTTTCGTAGGATTCTCGGTTCATATAAGCCAGTGTCAGCACTTCTTTGCTTGCCGCATCCTGTACGATGGCGGGTATCAGTCCGGCCTCGTCAAACCGCAGTTCATCTGCCTGTTTCATCTCACATTCACCCCGTGTTTCTTCATATAATCTTTCACTTCTTTTATAGATGTCTCTTTGTAATGGAAAATAGAAGCTGCAAGCGCGGCGTCCGCTTCACCGACTGTGAAGGCTTCAAGCATATGGCGCGCGCTGCCGGCTCCCCCTGACGCAATGACGGGCACCGGGACGGCACGTGAGACAAGCTGTGTGAGCGTATGATTAAAGCCTGTTTTCTCACCGTCTGCGTCCATGCTTGTCAGCAGGATTTCACCCGCTCCCCGGCTGACAGCTTCTTTTGCCCAGGCCGTGACTTCCCGCTCGGTTTTCTTTCTGCCGCCGTGTGTGTACACTTTATAGCAATCCGAATCTTCGTCATACTTTGCGTCAATCGCCGCTACGATGCATTGCGAGCCGAAAAACTCAGCTCCTTCCGTAATCAGCTCGGGTCGGAGAACGGCCGCTGTATTAACGGATACTTTATCAGCGCCGGCGCGAAGCATTCGTTTCATATCGCTTAATTGATTGATTCCGCCGCCGACCGTAAACGGAATCGCCAGTTTTGCCGCAACTTGTTCTACGACGTCTGTCATCGTCTTGCGGCCTTCGTGAGAGGCGGAAATGTCGAGAAAAACAAGTTCGTCAGCGCCCTCCCTGTCGTAGGCTTCGGCCAGCTCGACAGGATCGCCCGCATCTTTCAGCCCGAGAAATTGAATGCCCTTGACGACGCGTCCTTCTTTCACATCGAGACACGGAATGATTCGTTTCGTGATCATGCGTCCCTCACCCTTCTGAGCGCTTCAGCCAATGAAAATTGTTTTGTATACAGCGCTTTTCCGATAATCGCTCCCGATACGCCGGCGTCTTTGAAGCGGGCCAGTGCTTTGAGATCGGCGACTGAGCTGACTCCGCCTGAAGCGATGACGTCTTTTCCCGTTGCTTTTGCGAGCTGAACGGTGCTTTCGATGTTCGGGCCTGACAGCATGCCGTCAGTTGCAATATCCGTGAAAATGAAGGTTTCCGCTCCTTCGGCCGCCAATTCACGGCCCAGATCGGCCGCCCTTACCGAGGATGTTTCCAGCCAGCCTTCCGTCGAGACATATCCGTTCCTTGCATCAAGGCCGATCGCGATTTTGCCGCCGTATTGTTTCAGCATGCTCTTCACAAATGCCGGATCGGAAACGGCCGAGCTGCCGAGAATGACGCGATCAACGCCTTGTGATAAATAACCGTACACATCCGCTTCAGAACGGATCCCGCCGCCGATCTCGACTTTGATATCAAGCTGCCGCGCAATGTCAAGAACATGCCTGTCGTTTACTTTCCTGCCTGCTTTCGCGCCGTCAAGATCCACGAGATGAATCCATTCGGCGCCTTCTTGTGCAAATTGCGCTGCCATGTCTAAAGGAGAGTCACCGTATATCGTTTCCTTGCCGTAATCGCCTTGGATGAGGCGGACGCATTTGCCGTTTCTCATATCGATTGCCGGATATAATGTAAAAGCGTTCATTTCTTCACCTTCTGTTCCGCTGCCATTTTTGTAAATTGCGTTAAGATCGCCATTCCGGCCGTACCGCTTTTTTCCGGATGAAACTGTGCACCGAAGACATTGCGTTTCCCGACGACTGCCGGAACACGAACGCCGTACTCAGCGCTTGCCAGAAGATCGCCGTCTTCCAGCCCGTCTATATAATAGGAATGGACAAAGTAAACGAATCCTTCTTCCGCTTCCGAAAGCAAAGGAGACGTTTGGTGAAACGTCAGCCGGTTCCAGCCCATATGCGGCACCTTCAGCTTGTTTCCTTCGGCATCTCTGTCTTTGAGTCTCACAGCTTTTCCGGCTAATAAACCAAGTCCTTTTGCAGAGCCGTTTTCGGTGCTCTCTTCGAAAATGAGCTGCATGCCGAGGCAGATGCCGAGGAGCAGCTTACCCTCGTCAACCATACGGTGTATGAATTGATCAAGCTTCGTGCTGCGTAAATTGTCCATGGCGTCACTGAATGATCCGACACCTGGAAGAATAAAAGCATCCGCTTTTTCAAGCTCTTCCGGCCGGTCTGATACGACATACGGGACGCCGATGCGTTCCAGCGCTTTCGACACGCTGAATAAATTGCCCATACCGTAATCAATTACACCGATCATTTACAGCATTCCTTTCGTAGACGGCACACCCTTGACGCGCGGATCAATGGATGACGCTTCATCAAGCGCTCTGCCAAGCGCCTTAAACACGGCTTCTATCATATGATGGGTATTCGTGCCGTAATGAACGATGACGTGCAGATTCATTCTCGCTTCGAGCGCCAGTTTCCATAGGAATTCATGTACCAGCTCGGTATCAAACGTTCCGACTTTCGCTTGCGGAAATGCAGCGCGCATCTCAAGGTGCGGCCGGTTGCTCAGGTCTACGGCGACTTGGGCGAGCGCTTCGTCCATCGGCACAAGCGCTGATCCGTACCGTTTGATCCCTTTTTTATCACCGAGCGCCTCCAAAAAAGCCTGCCCTAAACAGATGCCGATATCTTCAGTCGTATGGTGATCATCTATCTCCGTATCGCCTTTTGCGTCAACCGTTAAATTGAATTGCCCGTGTTTTGTGAACAAATCAAGCATATGAGTCATAAACGGCACATCCGTGCTGATGTCGGCTTTTCCTTCTCCGTCTATTTCGAAAGCCAGCTTAATATCCGTCTCATTTGTTGTTCTGGCGCGTTCCGCTTTTCTCATCGGTCATTCCTCCGTTTCTCGCTTCAATCGATCTTGCGTGCGCTTCAAGCCCTTCCAGTCTCGCAAAGGCGGCAATGCTGTCCGCGTGTGTTTCAAATGCCTTCCGGCTGTAAGAGATGATGCTCGATTTCTTTTGAAAGTCTGTTACATTCAGCGGGCTTGAAAACCGCGCCGTTCCGTTTGTCGGCAAAACGTGATTCGGTCCGGCAAAATAATCGCCGACCGGTTCAGCGCTGTATCGTCCTAAGAAAATCGCCCCCGCGTGTCTGATGCTTCCAAGCAAAGCCTCCGGCGAATGCGTCATGATTTCTAAATGCTCGGGCGCCAGCGCATTCACCGTGTCCACCGCATCTTCCATCGATTCCGCGATATAAATGCGGCCGTGATCCCTGATCGACGCTTCGGCGATTTCTTTGCGCGGCAGGGTCTGAAGCTGTTTATTCACCTCATCTGATACCGCTTCGGCAAGCTTCTGTGAATCGGTGACAAGCACGCTTGAGCTGAGCATATCGTGTTCGGCCTGTGAAAGCAGGTCAGCGGCGACTTCTTCGGGCACCGCCGTATCGTCTGCCAGGACCACGATTTCACTTGGCCCGGCGATCATGTCAATATCCACAACGCCGAAGACTTCGCGCTTCGCGAGCGCTACAAATATATTTCCGGGGCCCGTGATCTTATCAACAGGCTGTATCGTTTCCGTTCCGTAAGCGAGCGCGGCAACCGCCTGCGCGCCTCCCGCCTTGTAAATTTCCTTTATGCCGAGCTCAGAGGCCGCCGCCAGAACGCCTGGCGAAAGGCGGCCGTCTTTTCCCGGAGGACTGACGAGAACGATCCGTTCCACTCCCGCAGCGAGAGCGGGGATGACATTCATTAAAACGGAAGACGGATAAGCGGCCGTCCCGCCCGGCACGTATACGCCCGCGGAATCGAGCGCCGTTATTTTCTGTCCGAGCATCGAACCGTCTTTGCGATGGTAAAACCAAGAGGATTGCAGCTGGCGCTCGTGATATTCTTTAATATTGGCAATCGCCTGCCTGATCACTTCCAGCAGCTGATCATCAAGCAGACGGTATGCCTCGGTGATTTCCTCTGCGCTCACGGCCATTCGGTTCAGGCTGATGCCGTCAAATGTTTTTGTATAGGCCAAAACGGCTTTGTCACCGTTTTGTCTGACGTCTTCAATAATCCCCCTGACGGTTTTCCGCTGCTCTTCGGTTCCGCTGTCGATGGAACGCTTCAGTGAAAACCGCTCGCTTCTTTTTACTGCGGTTATTTTCATTTTGCCGTTTCTCCTTCCACAACCCTGGCCAGCCTGGCCGCCATTTCGTCGATTACATCATCCTTCATGCGGTAGCTGACCGGATTGACGATAAAACGCGATGTGATGTCACAAATATGTTCTGATTCAACGAGACCGTTTTCCTTTAATGTCCGCCCGGTTGATACGATATCTACGATTCTGTCAGCAAGCCCGATTAAAGGCGCCAATTCAATGGAACCGTTCAGCTTAATGATTTCCACCTGTTCGCCCTGCTCTCTGAAATAACTCGACGCAACATTCGGATATTTCGTCGCAATCCTCGGGGCGACTCCGTTCCAATCCGCTCCGGGAAGCCCCGCAACGGCGAGATGGCATTTGCTGATTTTCAGATCGAGCACCTCATACACGTCACGCTCTTCCTCAAGCATGACATCCTTCCCGGCAATACCGGCATCAGCGACGCCATGCTCGACATAAGTCGTAACATCCATCGGCTTTGCCAGAATAAAGCGGAGATTTTCTTCAGGAACGTCAATGATCAGTTTTCTCGATTCTTCAAACTCTTCGGGCAGCCTGTATCCGGCCTGCCGCAGCAACCCGGCCGCTTCTTCGAATATCCGTCCTTTTGGCATTGCCATTGTGAGTACCTTACCCATTCCGCTCTTCCTTTCTGGCACCGATAAAGTATGTGACGTTTGCGAATGATTTTGTCATATGATCGATATTTTCAATGCCCGCCAGATCCTGCAGGACGACTTTTCTGCCTCGCGCCCTTTCTTCCTCCGCGAATAAAATGGCCTGGGCCCGCTGCTCCTTGCTGAAAATCACGGCGTCCGCTTCACTTGTTTCTTCCTGAATGCCGAGCGCTTCAATCAGCCTGTCGATACGGAGCCCGAAGCCCGTGGCGGGAGCGGGATTGCCGAAATGGCCGAGGAGATTGTTATAGCGTCCTCCGCTTCCGATGACGAAACCGACATTTGCCGCGTACACTTCGAATAAAATTCCCGTGTAATAACTCATATGGCTTACCATATTCAGATCAAGGCGAATATGCTCGGCACACCCGTAATCCTCAAGAATGTCCCACAGGTCTTCCAGCTCCTGAATTAAGCTTTGTCCGGAGATTCCGATGATCTCCTCCGCCTTCGCGCAAATCTCTTTCCCGCCTCGCAATTCCAAAAGTGCGAGCAGCCGGCTTTTGTCTATTGAAGAAAGCGGAAGCGATTTGACATGTTCCCTGTATCCCACGTAATTCTTTTCAAAGAGAAAGCGCCGCAGAACATCCGCCCGCTCGGCATTGCCCAAAACCTCGACAAACAGCTCATCAGCGAGTCCGGCATGGCCGATCGCGATTTTAAACCGGTACAATCCCGCGTTTTTCAAAGCGCCGGCCGCCAGCGCAATCACCTCGGCGTCCGCGCTTGTTGATCCGTCGCCGATCAGCTCCGCGCCGACCTGTTCGAATTCGGCCGGACGTCCGCCTTCCCGCTCCTGAGCGCGATAGACGCTTGCCGCGTACCCCGCTCTGAGCGGATGATTGTGTTTGTGCAGCTTAGATGCCGCCACCCTGGCAATCGGTCCGGTCATGTCAGGCCGAAGCACAAGCGTTTTTCCGTCCTGATCGAGAAGCTTAAACAGCTGCTGTTCTTCAATGGCTGACTGGACGCCTACTGTTTCATAAAATTCAAGGGTCGGCGTCTCCATAAACTGATAACCCCATTTATCAATTAAATCCGTCAGTGTGGAACGGACTTTTTTCTTTGCTTCGTATAAACCGGGCAGCGTATCTCTCATGCCATGCGGTTTCTCAAACATAAACATTTGCCTTTTACACCTCCGCTTTGTCTGAAGGAAAATTCCGAATCCTTTAGTTCGCTAATATGATAATATGTTAGCAGATAAAAGAATAGATTGCAACGCCCAATGTCCGCCTATTCTTTTCCATAAACATGGCTAAAGAATGAACAAACCTGTAAACATATCGGAACAATCGAATCATATTGAGCAGAAGTGCTATAATACATAGAACAGCTTCATCAGAAACAAGGGAGAATAATTGATAATGAAGACGCTTGGAACATTATGTGTGCTGATTCTGACAGCCATCCTTGTCTATCTGGGATATAACATCTATACAAACGATATTCATTTAAATTTTTTCAATCAGCAGTCCGACGAGCCTGATGAGAAAACACCGTTAAAAGGGAGCGCGTCACCGCTGAATGTCGTTCTGTACAGGCAGATGGATTCTCCCAGACTGTACAATGGCTGTGAGGTGACCAGCCTTGCCATGATTTTGAACAATGCCGGATATCATGTGTCAAAAAATACATTGGCGGATAAAATCAATAAAGTTCCGCTCACATACAGCAGCGGGCTGAAGGGAGATCCGAATGAAGGATTTGCCGGAGATATGGAAAACGGCCCGGGTTTAGGCGTTTATCATGAGCCGATTGATAAACTTGCCAAAGAATATGCGGGAAACAAAGTATACGATCTTACGGGAAAAGACATTTCTTCAGTGTACCGCCAGCTTGAAAAAGGGCGGCCGGTCTGGGTGATTACCACCACATCCTTTAAGCCGGTTGATCATATGCAGACTTGGGATACGCCGAACGGAAAGGTCGACATTACGTTCAGCATGCATAGCGTAGCCGTAACCGGTTATGATCACGATTATGTATACGTTAATGATCCTTACGGCTATAAAAACAGAAAAACAGACCGGTCTGACTTTGAAAAAGCCTGGAAGCAGATGGGCAGCCAGGCCATTGTGATCAAGTCATAAAAAAAACCCCGCTGACGTTAATCTGCGGGGTTTTCCATTCGTTTTTTCATTTCTTCGTCCGTATAGATCACCTGCATCGGATTTCCTCCGACAAACGCCCCGGCGGGGACATCTTTGTGCACCAGCGTGCCGGCTGATACAACGGCTCCGCTCCCGATGGTGACGCCGGGCAGAATGGTTGTGTTTGCTCCGATCATCACCTCGTCACCGATTGTGACAAAACCGGTCCGGTACTCATGTATTAAATATTCATGAGCCAAAATCGTCGTATTATAGCCGATAATGCTGTTTTTTCCGACAGTGATTTTTTCGGGAAACATGATATCCGGCATCACCATCAGCGCGAATGACGTCTGTTTTCCGACATTCATTTTCAAAAAGGTTCGGTACAGCCAGTTTTTCACGCTTAAAAACGGCGTATACCTTGCGATCTGAATGATGATGAAATTTTTCATCACCTTCAGAAAGGGAACCGTCTGATAAACATGCCACAATGAATTTGCACCTGAAACCGGATGGCGGTCTGTTTTTCTCACGTGTTACTTCACTCCGGTGATGTGCAATAAATCACTCATTTTCTCGAGCATATAATCGGGTTCATAGGCGGAAAGCGCCTGTGCGCCTTTAATCGTCCACGCGACGCCGGCTGTTTTCGTGCCGGCGTTTTTTCCCGCCATGACATCGTGATAATTGTCACCGACCATTATGGCTTCCGACGGATCGCACCCAACCCGGCTGAGCGCAAGCCGCACAGGCTCGGGGTCAGGCTTCGGGTGCTTTACATCATCAAGCGTGACGACAGTATCGAAAAACGCCCCGATGCCTGTCAGCTTCAATCCCATATTGACTGTATCCCTCAGCTTTGTGGTGACAATACCGAGCTGATAGCCCGCTTTTTTCAATTCATCAAGCGTTTCATAAACCGTTTCGTACTCCGTGACGAGCTCATCGTGCTTTTCATGGTTGAATGCTCTGTACATGCTGATCATGTCATCGCACTTTTCGGCATTAATGCCTGAAAACGTTTCGTACAGAGGCGGGCCGATAAACGGGAGCACATCTTCCCTTTTGAACTGCCCCGGGCAATAATGATCAAGCGTATGAAGGTAAGAAGCGATAATCAGTTCATTCGTGTCAATCAGCGTGCCGTCGAGATCGAATAAAATGGCGGTTACACGTTTATCAGTCATCTTATGTCCTTTCCGATTTCAGTCGTCAGTCCGTGTCAGCATACCGCTTATCAGCATACCCCTTCATGCGTCTGAAAATCATTAAAATAATCGCAAGTACAATCAGCACAATGGAAATGACCTGCGCGATCCGAAGCTGGCTCGTCAGCATCAGGCTGTCCGTCCGCATTCCCTCAATAAAGTATCTGCCGATTGAATACCAGATCACATACGTCAAAAACAGATTGCCTCTGCGCAGGTTCACGCGGCGGAGCAGAAGCAGAATCACGACGCCCGCAAAACTCCACAGCGATTCATACAAAAACGTCGGGTGATAATATTGTCCGTCTATGTACATCTGATTGATGATGAAATCCGGAAGATGCAGACTTTCCAAAAATGACCGGCTGACCGCTTCACCGTGAGCCTCCTGGTTGATAAAGTTCCCCCAGCGTCCGATGGCCTGGCCGAGCAGAATACTCGGCGCGGCAATATCCGCCAGCTTCCAGAATGAGATGCCTCTTACTTTTGAAAAGACGATTCCCGTCGCGATCGCGCCGATTAATCCGCCGTGAATCGCAATGCCGCCTTTCCAAGTTTTAATGATTTCCCCGGGATGTTCCGAGTAATAGCTCCACTCGAAAAGCACATAATATGCCCGTGCGCAAATGATTGCGATCGGGATGGCGAAAAGAACAAGATCAATAAAAATGTCCTTTTTCAGCCCCCGCTTTTCACTCTCCCTCATGGCCATCCAAAGCCCTAATAACGCGCCCGCGCCGATAATGATGCCGTACCAGTGCACGGATAAAGGCCCGAGCTGCAAGGCAATCGGATTGATCGGTGTTCCAGCTTCATTCATATTATTGCCAACTCCTATTCGTCTTGTTCGCCGTCCTCAATGACATCCGCCAGCTTATTCGTGAATTGTTCGGCAGCATTCAAGCCCATCCGCTTCAATCTGAAGTTCATCGCCGCAACTTCGATAATAACGGCGAGATTCCGCCCCGGGCGGACGGGAATGGTCAGTTTTGTAATTTCCGTATCAATGATTTTCATTTTTTCTTCTTCAAGTCCGAGACGGTCGTATTGCTTTCCTTGCTCCCAAAGCTCAAGGTCCATGACGATAGTAATTCTTTTATTGCTTCTGACGGCGCCCGCCCCGAACAGCGTCATGACATTTATAATGCCGAGCCCCCTGATTTCGAGCAGATGCTCAATCAGATCAGGCGCGTTCCCGACAAGGGTATCCTGATCCTCCTGCCGGATTTCAACGCAGTCATCCGCGACAAGACGATGGCCTCGTTTGACAAGCTCCAGCGCCGTTTCACTTTTACCGACGCCGCTTTTTCCCGTAATGAGCACGCCGACGCCGTATATATCCACAAGCACACCGTGAATGGCCGTTGTCGGCGCGAGACGGCTTTCAAGAAAATTCGTCAGCCTGCTTGACAGCCTGGTTGTTTTCAGAGGGGATCTGAGCACAGGCACGCCGTTTTGCTCGGAAGCTTCTACAAGCTCCGGCGGGATCGGCATATCTCTGGAAAGTATGATAGCCGGCGTCACATCGGTGCACAGCGATTTCATCCGCTGTTTCTTATCTTCCTCGGGAAGCTGATCGAAAAATGACAGCTCCGTTTTTCCTAAAAGCTGCACCCGTTCTCTCGGGTAATATGTAAAATAACCGGCGATTTCAATACCGGGCCGTGATAAATCACTCATCGTAATCGGGCGGTTAATCCCTTCTTCTCCGCTGATCAATTCTAAATGGAACTGTTCCATTACGTCTTTGGTCCGAACCTTTGCCAAGATATGTTCCTCCTGTTCTGGGATGTTCCGAGCTTTGAACAGTTATATTTTATCACTTTACCGTCTGAACCAAAACAGATTTATACAATTCCGGCATAACTGGTCTAGATAACTAGTCTGAAAAGGAGTAAAATAAAACTAACAACTAACCAGAAAGGCGTGTTTTAAAGTGGCTGAAAGCTTGTTAATCAGCGGTGCGGACATCGTAACAGAAAAAGAAATCATCCGAAACGGTTTTCTCGGTATAAAGGACGGCATCATTTCTTACGCGGGAAAAACAAGGCCGCAAGAAACGTATGAGAAGGAATGGAAGGCGCCCGAGGGCTCGTATGCGCTTCCCGGAATGATTGATATCCATATTCACGGCGGATACGGCGCGGATACGATGGATGCCGATGTTGCGGCTCTTGATACACTGTCCGCCCGGCTGCCCGAAGAAGGAACAACCGCTTTTTTAGCGACAACGATCACACAGCAGCACGAAAACATTGAAAAAGCGCTCGTCAACGCCCAAAAATGGGCGTCTTCCTCACCGCAGACCCAAAAAGGCGCTGAGTTGATCGGCATTCATTTAGAAGGACCGTTTGTCTCTCCGAAAAAGGCGGGAGCACAGCCGAAACAATGGATTACTCCTGCTGATGCCGGGCTGTTTCAGAAATGGGAGCAACTCTCGGGAGGGCTGATCAAAATCGTGACGCTTGCGCCGGAAGAAGATCCTGATTTCAGCCTGATCCGTTATTTGAAAAACCAAAACATCATCCCGTCAATGGGACACACAGACGCAGGAGCCGAGCTTTTACAAAAAGCGGCTGATGCCGGGGCGGTGCATATGACGCACCTCTTTAACGCCATGAGCTCCTTTCATCACCGTGAGCCGGGGGGCATCGGCACGGCTCTCGCCTGCGGCCGCATCACGGCTGAGCTGATCACTGACGGCATTCATTCTCATCCTCTGGCTGTAAAGCTTGCTTATTTGGCGAAAGGAAGCCAAAACCTGATCATGATTACAGACTCCATGCGGGCAAAAGGGCTTAAGGACGGAGAATACGAATTCGGCGGGCAAAAAGTCACCGTTCGCGGGGACACGGCGCTCCTCTCTGACGGAACGCTGGCCGGTTCCATTTTAAAAATGAATGAAGGCGCGGCGCTCATGCGCAGGTTTACAAACTGCTCATGGCTGGATATAGCAAATATGACATCGGCAAATGCGGCCCGCCGCCTCGGCATATTCGACCGTAAAGGAAGCATCGCCCAAGGAAAAGACGCCGACGTTGTTCTGACGGACGGACAGTGCGGCGTGCTGGCCACAATTTGCCGCGGAAACACCGCATATATCTCAAGGGAGGCTGATTGGACATGAATGTTATCACATGCAGACATTATGAAGAATTAAGTGAAAAAGCCGCAGCGATTATTGCTGAAACAGTGAAACAAAAGCCGGATGCCGTTCTCGGCCTTGCGACGGGGGGCACTCCTGAAGGCGTATACAAAGAACTTGTGCGGATGCACCGCTCAGAAGGCTTGTCATTCCGGAATGTCACGACGATCAACCTTGATGAATACGCCGGGCTTTCTCCCGAGGACAAAAACAGCTATCATTATTATATGAATACACATTTTTTTGCACACATCGACAGCCGAAAGGACCGCCACTTTCTCCCTGACGGACGGGCAGACGATCTTGATGCCGAATGCGGGCGCTATGACCGATTGATTCAAACACTCGGCGGAGCGGATATACAGCTTTTAGGCATCGGACACAACGGCCATATCGGCTTTAATGAACCCGGGACGCCATTTGAATCCCGAACCCATGTCGTTGAGCTGAATGAAGAGACAAGACAGGCGAATGCGCGGTACTTTCCGTCAATTGATCAAGTCCCTGAAAAAGCCCTGACAATGGGGATCGGAACGATTTTGTCAGGCAAACGGATTTTGATCATGGCATCCGGAAAAAGCAAGGCCCAAGCGGTGAAGCAGCTTCTGGACGGGCGCGTCAGCGAAGCATTCCCCGCCTCCGCCCTGCACGCGCATCCGGATGTGACGGTCTTGATTGATGAAAAGGCTGCGGGCGGCGATTGAAAGGATTTGACCTATGCAGATTGATAAACAATCTCCGATTCCGATTTACTTTCAGATTATGGAACAATTGAAAACACAAATCAAAAACGGCGAGCTGAAAGCGGATGCGCTGCTTCCGTCGGAGCGGGAATACGCCGAACAATTCGGCATCAGCCGCATGACGGTGCGCCAGGCGCTTTCCAATCTGGTGAATGAAGGATTTTTATACAGACAGAAAGGCCGGGGAACGTTCGTCAGCAAACTGAAGATGGAACAGCCGCTTCAAGGGCTGACAAGCTTCACCGAAGATATGAGAAGCCGGGGCATGAAGCCGGGGAGCAGACTTGCCGAATACCAGCTGATTCAGGCGACGGAAGAATTATCTTCTATCCTGGGGTGCGGCTATCTGGCAACGCTTCATAAAATCATCCGCGTCCGGCTGGCAAATGATATCCCGATGGCGATTGAGGCATCGTACATCCCGTTTGACAAGGCGGGAAAACTGGATGCCTCCCATTTTCAATCATCCATGTATGAGCATATTGAAGCGTACAATCAGATGCCGATCTCACGGGCAAAACAAGAGCTTGAACCGGGAGCCGCTTCCGAGGAAGAAGCTGAGCTGCTCGGTATCCAGCCCGGTGCCCCCGTCCTCTATATCAAGCGGACCACTTATCTGCAGGACGGCACTGCTTTTGAGCACGTCAAATCCGCCTACAGAGGCGACCGCTACACATTCGTGCATTATATGGACAGGGTGAAATGAAACATCTCCAACCGTTACGGGTTGGAGATGTTTTTTTGATCTGCCATTTTCAAACCAAGCCGGTGAATGTTCTCTATGACTCTGTCAAAACGAAGAGGCTGGGGTTCCGGTATCTATTTTTATAAAGAAAAGAGTAATAAAATGCTACCCTCTGTTTTGGATAATATACGGAACCTGCTTTGAAATCAGCAGCAGCGGTTCTTTGTTTTTATGAGCCAATGAAAACATGATTGCGCCTTCAATCATCGAGTTGATTGTCATCCCAAGCTTCTCCGCTTCCTCTTGTTCAAACCCATGCTCAAGAAATTTAGCCGCAAACACATCCGTCCACTTCTTGAACACCTCAACACAAGTGCATCTTAACGTTTCATTGATCAGAGCGGTCTCACCCGCCAGCAATCCAACCGGCACGCCCTCAATATTCTGCGGATCATTAAACTGTTCAGCCGTTACATGAATAAAGTGCTGAATCGCTTCTACAGGGTCCGCGGATTGAGACATACTATTCTGTATCTGCTTTTCAACGCATCTTCCCGTATATTTGATCGCCGCAATGGCGAGTTCTTCTTTTCCGTTTGGAAAGTGATGATACACGGACCCTCTGGGTGCTCCGCTCTCTTTTATAATTTGATTCAAACCAGTCGCATGGTATCCCTGAATCTGAAAAAGATATGCAGAGGTTTGAATAATTCTTTCTTTAGTCCCGGTTTTACTGTTCATTATGTTTCCTCCTGCATATTACGAAAACCAATCGATTTTAGTATAGAAAAGGGACATAAAAAAGTCAAAAACACTTAGTACCGCCATTCATGTTACAGAAAAAAACCTGCTGACCGTCAGATTTTCTTCTGACCGATCGGCAGGCTTTATGTTTTTGCTATGGGTTTGAGGCATGCCTGAAATCAAACTGATCCGGAGCCGGGTGATACGGCGTATTTCCCGTTTTGAACATCCACAGCGGTGATATTGTTTTGCCGTTGTACGGGTCCTTCACGACGGTGTACCAGTAATAAACGGAATCAGGCTGCAGGCCGTCCCAGACCCAATTTGCGGTTTTTCCGCTTTTTACGTGTTTTTTATGACCGAGCAGTTCGTTCGTATAGACGTTGCATTCAAAATAATCGGTCGCTACCCTTTTCCTCTTCGGCTGTAAATCCATTTCTGCTGAGAATTCGTCTTTATCAGCGAACAGATCGGTGTCATAGTAATTGATGTCATCCGTGTACGGCGAGTAGGAGAACATGTGAACCTGATTGGCGGCCTGATCAAATTGCATAATGCGCATAAAGCCCTGCCCCCCTTCCGGACCGTCCTGGTAGTCGGTCAGAATTTGGTGGACGAGGCGGTCCGGTTTTCCGTCCCCGTCATCGTCAAGCGCATCGGTTTTTTTCATGGCGTTATGGTAATGGCCGCTTAATACCATCGCCACATTGCGATTCGGCTTGACGACTTTTCGATAGATCGTCTCCCCGATCGGGCTTCGATTTCCGCTCACAAGCAAGTACTCATGAAAGCATAAGATGGCGGTTCGGTCCGGATACCTCTTCAGCACTTGATTGATCCAGTCAATCTCTTGTTCCGTAATGCCCCAGCCCATATAAATCATAATAAAATCGTTCCCGCTTGCCGACAGCAGATCATAATGCCCGCGGTTATTTTTGTATGATCCGCCGTAATGCATGTTCTGTTCAAACCGGCGGCTCCCGAAGAAATCCCCGAAGGTTCGGTATGTGCCGTCTTTATGGCCGACGTCGTGATTGCCGGCAAGCACTCCGTACGGAATTCCCGCCTTGTCAAGCGTCCGCATGGAGTGGTCGGCGTTTTTCCACTGTTTCATCACCATTGAATCATCGACAATATCACCGGTATGAAAGACATATTTAATATTGTGCTTTTCCTTATTTTCTTTGATCCACTCCGTCATTTTGTCAAAAATGTGCGGGTGCCCTTGTGCGTAATACTGTGTATCCGACATCCAGACAAACGTGTAATTGCCTTTCGCCGGTATTTGATCCTGCACGATGACATTCATTTTTGAGTTCTTCACCACATCCGCTGCGGAAACGGCGGCTTTTAATGTAAACGGCTTTTTATCTTTGGCAAGGACGCTGTCCGCCTCCTGCCAGCGGCTTGTCCGGTAATTCCAAAAATACATGGTTACCTTTCGGCCGGGCAGAGAGCTTCCTTTCCAGACAGCCTCGGCCAGATCCGTTTCGTCGATAGACGGGTCAACGGAGACTTCGAACCGGTGATAAGGAAAACGCTCCATACTTTCTGCCGAAACGGTTTTTCCGTCATTTGCCGAGATACGGTTCATTTCCGGCAGGGTAAACGGCATTTCATTTTCTTTTATGCCCCTCGGCGGTTCCGTTAATGAGGCGTGTTTATACACTTTCACACTGCCCGGATTCCGCGCGGTATAACGGAAGCCGCGATAAAATGATACATTCATGTCATCCTTCGTCGGGTCTTTTACCCGGACGGACAGCTTTGCTTTGCGGGCGCCGATTTTTTGACCGGCAAGCTCCGGCTGGTTCGGCTCCTCCCGTTTGATATGGAAGGTGCGGACGGACGTTGTTTCATTTCCGGCAAGGTCTGCCGCAATGATGGTAAGGGTATGCTTTCCGGGCTTGAGATCGGCTGATGACGTGTGATGCGGGAGCGTAATGCTTTCTCCGTCCAAAAACGCTTTCACCTCTTCCACTTTGCTCCATTTGTCACGGATGTCCGCATTCAGCTCAACATTACCTTTCAGCGCCGCGCCTTCTTTGATACCTGGGACAATCTTCGGCCCCGAATTGTCCACCCGCACAGATTGGCTCAGCTGCTCCTCACCGTCGCTAACAAAAATATGGTGATAGCCTTCCGAAAGCTTCGCCGTGTTCCACGGCAGCAGCCGTGACGTAAACAAATGATCCGGCAGGCTGAATGAGAAGGTCTTCTGCTGATTCGCCCGCCTGCCGTCACCGATAAACAGCTGCTCGGACGGATCGGTCTTCCCGTCTTTGATCACCGTTCCGTCCGAAAGCACCAGACGGGCATGTTTCACGACAAAATCATCCCGATTCTCTCCCGTGTCATACGGAGAAACCTTTGAGCCCGAACGGATGGATACTTTCTGTGTTTTGCCGCCTTTTTGCAGCAGACGTTCCGGAAGCAGAACCGAGTGCGTTCTGTAGCGGTGAGACGGATCGTCAAAAATGTGCAGCACCTCGTTTTCCATCATGACGGTGTTTTGAAAATAAAGATTCGTTTTCCGGGCATCGAAGGCGAAATAGACCTCTTTTTCCAGCGCCGGACGGGTCTCCTGCCGCTTGCCGTCAATCCACAGCTTGATCTTATCGGCGCTGACGTCGGAAGTCGCTTTGAGCAGATAGGTGCCGGATATCGTATCTTCTGGTTCAACATTCATTCTGAGTCCGTGTGATTTGCTCGTCTGTTCAATGTCAATCATCTTGACGGGCGTTTTTGCTTCATTTTCTCCATCACTGGCTGCGATATAATACTCAAGCTGATCCTGGCCGAGCAGTTCCGGGGAATAAAGAATGTGATGGTATAAGCTGTCGTTGCGGTCTTTTTCGGCCAGAATTCGTTTGAATGGTTTTTTCTCATTGGTCCGGTAATAAAACGCGGCTGTTTTGACAAGGTTTTTGTCTTTTATGTCAGCCTTTAATTCAATGCTTTCAGCGGGCCGGACGGGCTTTCTGTCTGTAAGGTCTTCGATGACCGGTTTTTCCTTGTCCGGTTTGATCACCCTTTTCTGCTGCGGAATCTGCGCCTGAAAAACGGAGCCCGGTGACGGCTTATGCTCGCTCGTGGAGATCTTCAGCAATTCTCCCGTTCCGTTCAGCGGATATTTGTACAGCAAAGAAGTCAGTCGGCGGAAAGCGTGTTTCCGGTATTGCGCTGAGGCGATATCCTTGCCGGTATTTGCCGACAGCACGACCGTACGCGGGCGGCCGTTGGACATTCCGTCCGTCCCTTCGATGACGGCGAGATGTTCTCCTTCCTTCAGATGTGTCCCGTAATAGCGGTTGAAATCATCTATCGTCAGTTCTGATGCGGCGCGTCTCAGCCAAAACACGTAAGTCCCGCCTGACGGAATGACGGTATCTTCTTTCGGCCTCCATATCATATCTGATTCCGGCCCTTCCTTCGGATAGCGGTAGCGGATATGATAGTCTTTAAAATGAATGGGCCTGTCCGTCGTGTTATACACCTCGATAAATTCATAGGCATCAGCGCCGTCTTCATTTTTCGTATCAACCGCAAGCTCCGTAATCATCAGCTCGGGAATATGATTCAAATCGGCTTGATAGCCGTCCAGCTTCAGCCGCTTTTTCTCCGATTCCGCCCGCTGTCTGCCGTTGGTGAAAACGAGGTAATATTCCAATTCTCCATTCCAGATATCCCGTTTTGAAACCTGGGCCGTAAAAAGCCGGATTGCGCCTGGCGCGGGCTCCATCGGCACCATCTTAAACCCCAGCTCATTGCTTTGTTTATAAAAAAGAAACGCCGAAAACGCTTGATAGTCAGCATTCCGTACATGAGCCTGTATGAACAGGTTTCTTTTCATTTCCGCCTTTACTTCGATTTGGGGAGGATTCTCCAGAAGCGGTATGTAATGAGGCGGCTGTCCGAATTCCTGCTGATTCACGGGGATTGCCGATTCTTTGCGCGCCGCATCCGCAGAAGGACTCACACAAAGCAAACCAATCAGAAAAAAGAGCGTCATCACAAGTTTCATCTCATTACCTCCCTATGCATTATGTTGCGTCAGGAGGCTGCCGCTTATGTAAACCGCACATAAAAAAGCTGCCCTCTCGGGACAGCTTGTTTTTTATCCTTTTCTAAGCGGCTCCAATATGCCTTTTTGGATCAGCAAGTGGAAAACGGACAGCACGACGGATGCCCAAATGGCGGTGCCGAACCCGTCAATCTGAAAGCTGTCTCCCATCAAGGCTGCGGTCATCATTAACGTAATGGCGTTGATGACAAACAGAAAGAGGCCGAGGGTCACAACCGTGACAGGCAATGTCAATATGACGATGATCGGTTTGATCAGCACATTTAACACAGAAAGAATCACACTGGCGATGACAGCCGCTCCGATACTGCTGATATGGACGGAATCAAAATATCCCGCGATAACGATTAATAATAAAGCATTTACTAAAATGCTGACTGCCCATTTGATCATTTATTTCAAATCTCCTTCTAAAGGTACAACAAAACACCAGATAATATATACAATCGGCACGATTCCGCTCGTGACAAGCGCTAATACAACGGTTATAATGCGCAAAAGCGACGCATCCATATTGATGTACTCCGCCAAACCGCCGACGACACCGGCGATTTTACGGTTTTTTTCTGAACGGTAAAGTCTTTTCATCCAATCACCTCTGAGTATGCTTGAGCTTAATGGCTCCTGTTAACGATTCTGAGAAAATCGAGAGATGCTGATCATGGCCTTGATTTGATGCCAGCATCAGTTCTTTTTGAATGGTATCATTCTTTTCCTTTAAAATTTCCGCATCAATCAGCTCATGGCTGAGAGAGCCGAGATTGCTTTTGAGCTCCGCTTTCACCGCCGAATCATCAGGCAGAGCGATCTCCACGTTTCCGGTCGTCGTTTTCGTGTAGATGGAGCGGCAGTGCGGCGCTGTCACGGTAAGCATGATATTGCCGTTAAAGCTTTGAACGTCAATGGATTCACTCGATCCGCGCAAATCAATCAAGCCGTTGATCGTTTCCGCTTCAATCGCGCCGCATTGATGTCCGGCCAGCTTGATTTGTCCGTTAGCCGTTTCCGCCGACGCTTTCTCAGCCGTCAAATGAGAGAATGACAGAACGCCGTTTGTCGTTTTCGCCGAGAATTCTTTTACATGTAAATGTTCCCCTCTGATCGGTCCGTTAAACAGCTTCACTCTTATCTTATCGTACTCTTTCTGGGGAACATAAAGCGTAACATTGGTTTTCATCGTTTTCTTTTCCGTGCGGACAAAAAACTTATTGCCCTTCACTTCACACTCAATGTGCTGTAGAAATGCGGTGCGCGCCGCCTCCTGACTGTCCGCCCGGTACACTTTCGCCTGGCACTCCGCTCTGATATCTTCATCCGCCCACGGTACGATATTGACGCTGCCGTTTGCGATCTGCATATCAATGGCCGAGAATTCACTGTCTTTAAATTGAAAAATATGCTGCACTTCGTGTGCGTGGCCGAAATTCAGATCAAGATCCGCTTCCTTCACTTTTTTGACGGCAGAATCAATCCAGTCGAACAGCTTCGCCCCGAGCGACGGCTTTTGGCTTTCTTTTGCCCCGCTTTCGAAATCTTCCGCAGGTTCCTGAACCTCCGCAGATAATGCGGTGATCTGCTCTTCTTTTTCTTTATATTCATGATCCAGTTTTTCAATGAGCGTCAGTGCTTCCTGCGCCGTCAGCATCCCGTCTTCCACAAGCTTTAAAATCCGTTCTTTCTCCTGTTTCATACAAAACTCCTCCCCCGACTTTTCTTACACCTGGCGTAACACCTTAATTCCCTGCACGATATTCCAAATGACCATTCCGATGAGGATCAGAAAATAAACAGCTGCTCCTGTTATCATAACAAAAACGGGCACCATACTCTCCCCCTGGGCCGTAATCAATCCGCCGACAACACCCGCGGTCACAATCAGCAAGCCCGCAAACGGAATGATATGGGAAATCAGAGCGCGCATGGCATGCCGCTTCGTCTCTTTTTCATCGACGACAAAATAAGCCACAATCGGAAGAATGAGCGGCGCGAGAAACACGCTGAAATAACAGATTGATGCGATAATTGCTTGATTTCGGTTCAATAAAAACACTCCCTGTGCCGTGATGTAAAAAACCCTTCCTTATACATACGTATGACGAATGAGCGGGTTTCATTTTCATGCTAAGGACATGCTTCGTTATACGTAATTTTTGGTTTCAGAGATTTCACTATAGAATCTTTTCCCCGAACCGATTACAATATGTAACAAAGCCTGACCGTATGCAAGGAGGACATACAAATGGAGAAAGATCCCGAAAACGCCCAAGTAACGGAAGAGAGTCTTCGAAATTTAATTCGCGAACAGAAAAGAATGAACAGCGAAATGCTGGCTGAATTGGAACAGATCAAAGCAGCCCCTCTTCCCATTTCCCATGATATCCAATATATAAAAGTGCTGCTGGACAGCAGCAGCACCCATATTCTGCAGGACTTAATGCATTTAAGCAGACAGCTTCCCCAACAGAAAAAAAGCCTGTAACAACAACAGCCCAAAACCGATAAGTTTTGGGCTGTTTTTATTGATCTATTACGTGGCTGCCGTTTCTTTTTCGGCCAGCAATGTTTTCATCCGTTTTTTATCGCGTTCCATTACCGGTTTCAGATAGCGCCCCGTATATGATTCTTTCACTTCGACAACTTCTTCAGGCGTTCCGGAGGCTACGATCGTGCCGCCGCCCGCTCCGCCTTCAGGTCCCAGATCGACGATGTAGTCCGCCGTTTTAATGATATCGAGATTGTGTTCAATGACCAAAACGGTATCACCGTTATCGACGAGTCTTTGAAGCACAACCAAAAGCCTTGCGATATCATCAACGTGGAGGCCTGTCGTCGGTTCGTCCAGAATATACAGCGTCCGGCCGGTGGAACGCTTATGCAGCTCGGAAGCGAGCTTGACGCGCTGCGCTTCTCCGCCTGACAGCGTCGTCGCCGGCTGGCCGAGCGTCACATACCCAAGTCCGACATCAGCAAGCGTTTGAAGCTTGCGTTTGATTTTCGGGATATTTTCAAAGAAAGACAGAGCATCTTCCACCGTCATATCCAGAACGTCGGAAATGCTTTTTCCTTTGTATGTGACCTCAAGCGTCTCCCGGTTGTAACGTTTGCCGTGGCACACTTCACACGGAACGTACACGTCAGGAAGGAAGTGCATCTCAATTTTGATGATGCCGTCGCCGCGGCAGGCCTCACAGCGCCCGCCTTTTACATTAAAACTGAACCGGCCTTTTTTATAGCCGCGCACCTTTGCTTCATTTGTCTGCGCGAATACATCGCGGATATCATCAAACACACCCGTGTAAGTTGCCGGATTTGATCTCGGTGTCCGGCCGATCGGCGCCTGGTCGATGTCGATCACCTTATCAAGGTGGTCAAGGCCTTTGATCTCTTTATGGCTTCCCGGTTTCGCTTTGGCTTTATGAAGCTTTTGCGCAAGCGCCTTATGCAGAATTTCATTTACAAGCGTGCTTTTTCCGGAACCGGACACACCTGTCACCGCCGTAAAAGTGCCGAGCGGGAATTTGGCGTTCGCTTTTTTCAGGTTGTTTTCTGAAGCACCTTTGATTTCAATGAACCGGCCGTCAGGCTTTCTTCTCTCCGGAGGCATCGGGATGAATTGAGCCCCTGACAAATAACGTCCGGTCAGAGAATCTGCATCATTCATCACTTCTTCAGGCGTCCCCGCCGATATGACGCGGCCGCCATGAATGCCGGCGCCCGGACCGATATCTATCAAATAATCGGCAGCCATCATCGTATCTTCATCATGCTCCACGACAATCAGTGTGTTGCCGAGATCCCTCATGTTTTTCAGCGCGCTGATCAGACGATCATTGTCACGCTGGTGAAGGCCGATGGACGGCTCATCAAGAATGTACAGGACGCCTGACAAACGGGAGCCGATCTGCGTCGCAAGCCTGATACGCTGGGCTTCTCCGCCTGACAGCGTTCCCGCCGCCCTGCTCAGCGTCAGGTAATCAAGACCGACTTTATCTAAAAAGCTGAGACGCTCCACAATCTCTCTTAAAATTAAATCGGCAATCTGCATATCTTTCTCAGACAGCGTCAGGTTTTTGAAAAATTCCAGCGCATCGCCGACGGAAAGCTCGGTAATGGTGCCGATGTGGCGCCCGTTGACCAAAACGGCAAGCGCTTCTTTCTTCAGCCGGTAGCCTTTGCATGTCGGGCACGGCTTCTGTGACATGTACTGCTCCATCTGTTCACGGATATAATCGGAGCTTGTCTCTTTATACCGTCTCTCAATATTGCGCAGCACACCTTCAAATTCAATTTCATTTTCGCGCACTTGTCCGAAATCATTCTCGTATTTAAAGTAGATCCGTTCATTGCCGCTGCCGTACAGCACTTTATCAAGCTGATGCTTCGGCAGGTCTTTGACCGGAGTCTCCATATCAATGCCGTAATGGCGGCAGACCGCCTGAAGCAGCTGCGGATAATATTGTGAACTGATCGGCGTCCACGGCGCGATGGCGTGTTCCTTTAATGACAGTTCAGGATTGGGAATGACAAGCTCAGGGTCCACTTCCAGCTTCAAACCTAGACCGTCACAAGTCGGGCAGGCGCCGAACGGGCTGTTAAACGAAAACAGCCGGGGTTCAAGCTCCCCGATAGAAAAACCGCACATCGGACAGGCGTGATGCTCGCTGAACATCAGCTCTTCCTGACCGATGACATCTATCATGACACGGCCTTCCCCTAAGCGGAGCGCGGTTTCCAGTGAGTCGGAAAGCCGTGCGGCAACCCCTTCCTTGACGACAATCCGGTCAATGACTACTTCAATGGAATGCTTTTTGTTTTTTTCAAGTTCAATATCGTCGGAAAGCTCGGCCATTTCTCCGTCAATCCGCACCCTTACGTAACCTTGCTTTCTGATTTGGTCAAGCACTTTGACATGGGCGCCTTTTCTGCCTGAGATGATCGGCGCAAGCACTTGAAGCTTCGTCCGCTCCGGATATTCAAGAATCCGGTCAACCATCTGTTCGATCGTTTGCGACGTAATTTCAATGCCGTGCTCCGGGCAGTGCGGCTTCCCGACCCTCGCGTACAGCAGCCGGAGATAATCATAAATCTCCGTTACCGTTCCGACGGTTGACCGCGGATTGCGGCTCGTCGTTTTCTGATCAATGCTGATCGCCGGAGAAAGCCCTTCGATCGCATCAACGTCCGGCTTATCCATCTGCCCTAAAAATTGGCGCGCATAGGCAGAAAGCGATTCAACATACCGCCTCTGTCCTTCCGCGTAAATGGTGTCAAAGGCAAGGGATGATTTTCCCGATCCGGACAGGCCCGTCACGACGACGAGCTGATCCCGGGGAATCGTTACATCAATGTTTTTTAAATTGTGCGCCCTTGCACCTTTCACCTCGATCCGGTCAATTGCCATGTGTTCATCATCCTTCCGCTTTAAGCTCTAACAGTAAATCACGAAGCTCTGCCGCCCGCTCGAAATCAAGCGCTCTGGCCGCTTCTTTCATTTCGTGCTCCATTTGCTCAACGACTTTCTGGCGTTCTTTCTTCGTCATCTTCGCCAGTTTAGGCGCGGCTTTTGTTTTATATTCTTCTTTATCCTCAGCGGCCTGCGTCGCGCGGATCACATCGCGGATTTCCTTATTGATCGTTTGCGGCGTAATGCCGTGAATTTCGTTAAAGCGCTCCTGCTGTTCCCGTCGGCGCTTCGTTTCATTAATTGCGATCTCCATCGAATTCGTGATTTTATCGGCATACATGATGACGCGGCCTTCCGCGTTTCGTGCCGCCCGTCCGATCGTCTGAATCAGCGAACGTTCAGAACGGAGGAAGCCTTCTTTATCCGCATCGAGAATGGCGACAAGTGACACTTCCGGAATATCAAGCCCTTCCCTCAGCAGGTTGATGCCGATTAACACATCATGTTTTCCGAGGCGGAGGTCACGGATGATTTCAATCCGTTCAAGCGTCTTAATCTCGGAATGCAGATAATTGACCTTGATGCCGATTTCCTTGAGGTAATCGGTCAGATCCTCTGACATTTTTTTCGTTAAAGTCGTCACGAGAACGCGTTCATTCCGTTCAATCCTCGCCTGAATCTCGCCGATCAGATCATCAATCTGTCCTTCGATCGGCCGGACGTCAATGAGGGGATCGAGGAGTCCCGTCGGTCTGATGATCTGCTCGATCATTTCCGGCGTATGCTCAATTTCATACGGTCCCGGAGTCGCCGACACGTACACGATGTTGTGCATATGCTTTTCAAATTCCTCGAATCGGAGCGGACGGTTGTCAAGCGCTGACGGCAGGCGGAACCCGTGATCGACAAGCACCTGTTTTCTCGCCTGGTCACCGTTGAACATGCCGCGCACCTGCGGAATCGTCACATGTGATTCATCGACGACAATCATAAAATCGTCCGGAAAATAATCAAGCAGCGTATACGGCGTAGAGCCAGGAGGACGGAGCGTCAAATGTCTTGAATAGTTCTCGATCCCTGAGCAAAAACCCATTTCCCGCATCATTTCAAGATCATACCTCGTCCGCTGCTCAAGCCGCTGCGCTTCAAGGAGCTTGCCGTTTTCGCGCATCACTTTCAAGCGCTCCTCAAGCTCCTGTTCAATATTCAGAATCGCTTTTTCCATCTTTTCCGCCCGGGTGACGAAGTGGGAAGCCGGGAAAATCGCGACATGGTCACGGTCGCCGAGAATTTCTCCGGTCAAAGCGTCGACCTCTCTGATCCGCTCAATTTCGTCTCCGAAAAATTCCACTCTGATACAATGTTCGTCACGGGAAGCCGGGAAGATTTCCACAACGTCTCCGCGCACGCGGAACGTCCCGCGCTGAAAGTCGATATCATTGCGGGCATACTGGATATCCACAAGCTTTCTCAGCAGCTCGTTCCGCTCAATCTCCATTTCCGGTCTGAGCGACACGACCATTTCCCGGTATTCTTCAGGCGAACCGAGACCGTATATGCATGACACACTCGCGATAATAATGACATCTCTCCGTTCAAACAGAGAGGATGTCGCGGAGTGTCTCAGTTTATCAATTTCATCATTAATGCTTGCGTCTTTCTCTATAAAAGTATCCGTTTGAGGCACGTACGCCTCCGGCTGATAGTAATCGTAATAGCTGACAAAATATTCGATAGCGTTGTTCGGGAAAAACTCCTTAAACTCGCTGTACAGCTGTCCGGCAAGGGTTTTGTTATGGGCAATGACCAGTGTCGGTTTATTCACTTCTTTAATCAGATTGGACACGGTAAAGGTTTTGCCCGTCCCTGTCGCACCCAGGAGAGTCTGGTGTTTTCTGCCTTCCTGTATGCCTTTGACAAGCTTCTCAATCGCTTGCGGCTGATCTCCCTGGGGCTGATATTTCGAGACTAACTCAAAACGATCTTTCACAAAAAAGCCTCCGTTTCTTTACGAAATCTTCCTATTGATATAGTAACACAATGACGGGCAAAATCACTAAAAATACGAACTAAAGTTCGATGGTTTATTTTTACCAAGTCAATTTTTGTATAAAAAACCTGCTTTTATGGCGTAAAAGCAGGCATTCTATTTCATATTCACCATGTCAGGCATTGTCTTTCTTTTTGTCTGCTTCTTTTTTGGCCATGTACAGCCCTCCGGCCACCAGCGATACGACATCCAATCCAACGATAAAATACGTTTCGGTGTAACCCTTTAAATAGGATGCGAAAAGCAGTGCGGCTGTGAGAGCGATCGCCACATAGTGGTTAAACGTGACGCGCGTAAAAAGGACGACCAGCATAAAAGGGAAACATAATGCAAAAACGGCTTTTGTAATCACAAAAACCCTCCTCGGGAATTCTTCATCTCATCTGATTATAGTAAAAAATGAAGAATCGGACAATCGTTCCCCTGCTATCACAATACCCTTTTTCAGCAGTCTTCAATCATCTGTCAAAAAAAATGTGAATATAAATCCATTGAACCATTAACCAGATGAATCGAACTACCTTTCTTCAGCCGAAAGGATGAGAAGGTTTAGGTCTTTGTATCTTTGACAGTTTCTTCCTCCCTCTTTACAATGTAATGATAGTGTTTACTATCATTTTCTTGGATGAAGAAAAAAGGGGGTCATACCGCATGTATTCAGTGCGATTTCAAAAAGCGGAAGAATCGAGCCGCTCTGCAGGAGCAAAAGGAATGAACCTGATTAAACTGACGAAAAACGGGCTGCCCGTTCCCGGCGGTTTTATCATTCAGACGAATGCCCTGATACGTTTTATGGAAGACAACGGGCTTCAAGCAGATCAGGAACAGCTGGAGCGCGCCATTATGAACGGCACGTTTTCAAAAGAGCTTCGGGAGGAACTGACCGCGTCGTTTTATGAATTGAGAGAATCATACGCCTCTGTCGCCGTACGTTCCTCCTCCGCGTCCGAAGATCTTGAAGGCGCTTCTTTCGCGGGCCAGTACGAAACCTATTTAAATATCAAAACAGAAGAAGAGTTTCTCGGAAAAGTGAAAGAATGCTGGGCTTCCTTCTTCTCGGCGCGGGTCAGCGGTTATAAAGAGAAAATGAACAATGACACCGCAGAACCGTTAATGGGCGTTGTCGTGCAAGGTCTCATCAATTCCGAGGTTTCAGGAGTCATTTTCAGCCGCAACCCCGTCACACATGATGACGGAGAACTGATGATCAGCGCGAGCTACGGTCTCGGAGAAGCAATCGTCTCCGGCAGCGTGACGCCCGACACATTTATCGTCAATAAAGACACATTTCAGATTGAAAAAGAAATCGGCTTAAAAGAAATGTATATCGTCTCTAAAGACGAAGGCGTGACGGAAAAAGAGACGTCCGCTGACATGAGAAACCGCTTCTGCCTTGATGACGAGAGCGTCAAAGAGCTTGCCATGCTGACAATAAAGACGGAGGAACTGTACGGTTATCCCGTGGATCTCGAATTCGGATTTGCCGAAAATAAGCTGTATCTGCTTCAGGCCAGACCGATTACAACGATCGCGCAGGATCAGAAAGCGGCAGACGAAGAACGGGAATTTATTATGACGCCCCGGGATCAGAAAGATTTTTGGCTCAATATGGAGGCCAATATAGAAGGTCCCGTCAGCCCGTTATTCGCTTCACTCATTGTGCCGGCTTTGGAATACGGCCTCAAAGAGAGCACGAAGGCCTTCCCTGTGATGGGCATCGAGATTGAGCGTGTCAAACTTCATCAGGGCCATGTTTTTTCCAGACAGCATAAGACGGACGACAAGCTGCCCGCAGAACAGTTAGAAGCGCTTTTCCCCGTCTTGGCTGACCGCATGTACGATATTATTCAGGAAACCTTTCTGCCTTTTTATCAAAAGCTGGACGAACTGGCGCATACAGACCATACACCGGAGACTGCCCTTGATGCGTTCCGAAACCTGCAAGACTTCTATTTAAAAGGATACGAAGAACATTTCAATATTGTCTTTCCGCAGGTTGCGTTAAACATGATACTGGAATCTATGTACGGACAGGTTGAGAAAGAAAACACCTCCCTTCTGTATGAAATGCTGGCCGGCGTCATGAATAAGTCATTGGAGACCGACAGACAGCTCTGGCTGCTTTCCGGACAAGTAAAAGACAGCCCTGAACTGCGGCGCGTCTTTACGGTTTCTCATGCCGATGAGCTGCATCAGACGCTTCTGCAATCAAATGAGGGAAAACGCTTTCTCGAACAAGTCGGCGAATTTTTACAGGAATACGGCTGGAGATCCGTGAAAAGTCATGATCTCATTGAACAAACTTGGGCGGAAAACCCTTATTTCGCTTTGGCCAACATTCAGAACTATGTCCGGAACGGATACGATTTTGACAGTGAGTTTCATAAAACGATAGAAAAACGAAAACAGCTCTACGCCGACTTTATGGATAGAATTGAAGATGATGGCTTCCGGGAGACGTTTGACCGCTATTATCAGTGGACATTGTCTTCATCCGTCATCAAAGATGATCACCATTTTTATATTGATGCGATGCTGGACGCCAAAGCACGCCTTTGCCTTCTGAAAATCGGCGAGCTGCTTCAAAAACAAGGCGTAATCGATGATCGGGAGGATATGTGGTACTTATACAGCGATGAAGTCGAGAAAGCGCTGGCGTCGCCGGTTCCGATGCAGGAAAAAGCCGCTGAACGAAAACAGCTCTTCCAGCAATATCAATTGCTTGAAGCCCCCGCTTATCTCGGGACTCCGACTTCGGAACAGCTGAAAACGGCTGAACAGATTACCGGCTCCATCACAGAAGATGAAAAAAACACTGAACATCAAATTTACGGACTTGCAGCGTCAAGCGGAATTGCAAGCGGCCCGGTGAAAGTCATTCGTGACGCAAGTGAATTTTCCCGTTTTTCAACAGGAGACGTGCTTGTCTGCAAAATGACGACACCGCTTTGGACCAGTCTGTTCCAGGATGCAAAGGCCGTCATTACGGACACGGGCGGCATCCTGTCACATGCGGCGATCATCGCGAGAGAATACGGGCTCCCGGCCGTTCTCGGCACACGTGCCGCGACTGACAGGCTCAACGACGGAGATATCGTCACGGTAGACGGGACAAACGGCAAGATTACGATTGTCAAACGCGCTTCATGCTAGGTTTCCCTCTTTATTGACGGGCAGGGCGGGTGTATACTTGTCCTGCCAGTATTTACGCGAGGTGAAACATGTTGAGAACGACGAACAAGAGAATTATTGACGCCGCGATGAATCTGATCATCCAAAAAGGATACCGCGCAGCGACAACAAAGGAAATCGCAGAAAAAGCAAAAGTAAGCGAAGCAACGATTTTCCGTAATTTTAAAAACAAGCAAGGATTAATGAAAGCCATGATTGAACAGCAGGCGCCGGTTCCGGAAAGCATGATCACCAAGGCGGAAGGCGATCTGTATGAGGATCTTCTTCATTTCGCCGCGACCCTTCTGCAGCAATTGGAACAAAAAAAAGAAGTGTTCCGCATCTGCCTGCGCGAACCGGAACTATTCGAAGACGTCCTGCAGGATATTGTCGTATATCCTCAATCCGTGAAAAAGCATTTAATCGTTTACTTTAAGGAGCTGACAAAGAAAAATATAATAAGCCCCGGCAGCGAAGAAGCTAATGCAGACGTCTTTATGACGATGATTTTCGGTTATTTTATACACCGGCTGCAGCTGGGGAAAAGAGTCATTACTCTCTCTGAGGAAACGATGCTGAAACACAGCACTGAGATTTTCATGAAAGGCATTACCGGCCGGTCATTTTCCGGCTCCAAGGAGGATGAAGGATGGGTTCAAAGAAAGAATGGGCGCTGATCGTTTCGCTTTTGCTGGGAGCCATACTCGTTCCCATCAATTCTACGATGATCGCAGTCGCCCTTTCGTCCATTTCCCGCTCATTCAGCGAATCAATTGCCAGCATCACATGGGTAGTGACCGTGTATTTAATCGTGATGGCCGTGACACAGCCCATCGCCGGCAAACTCGGTGATATGTACGGTAACAAAAAAATGTATTTATGGGGCGTCGGCCTTTTTCTCATCGCATCATTGGGGTGCGCCCTCTCACCAAGTCTTTTCTTATTGATTTTCTTCCGGGCGCTTCAGGCTGCCGGCGGCGCTTTGCTTACGCCAAACAGCATCGCCATCATCCGCCATGTCGTGTCTGAAAAACGCCTTCCGAAAGTATTCGGTTTTTTCGGCCTCGGCGCCGGGCTGGGCGCGGCTCTCGGTCCGTTTATCGGCTCTCTATTAATTGAGAGCTTCAGCTGGCATTCGATCTTTTGGGTCAACATTCCGTTTCTTGCGATCGCACTCGTGACGGCATTAATGATGTTTCCTAAATATAAAGAAGAAACGTCCGACGCACCGCTTGATATCATCGGGTCCGTTTTGCTTGCCGGAAGCATTGTGTCTATTATTCTTCTGACGAAAAATGAAAGCTCTTTGGGCTATTGGGTGTACGCGCTGCTCATTCTCATATTTGTTCCGCTATTTTTCAGGCGGGAGCTGCGCACGAAACATCCGATTATTGATTTTGACCTGTTTAAAAACACGACCTTTACGAGCGCCAATCTGTCGGTCCTGTTAAGCAATTTAATGATGTACGCCGTGTTATTGATTATGCCGCTCTTTATGACCGGCCACTTCAGCATGAATACGTCGCACAGCGGCATGGCGCTGTCAGTCTTTTCTGTTTTCATGTCCGCCAGCAACTGGGGCGGAGCTCAGCTGCACCAGAAATGGGGCGCGCGAAGAATGATTTTTCTGTCCTTCGGGCTGATGGCTGTAGCCAATCTCTTATTTCTGCTTTTGGTTTATTCCCATTCCGTTCCGTTTCTTATGGCATCGCTTATTGTAGGGGGCATCGCGTCCGGTGCGGGGCTGACGAGCATGCAGGTGTCTTCTCTTGCGACGGTAGAACCGGGCATGTCCGGTATCGCATCCGGGATTTTTTCCACCTTCCGTTATTTCGGAAGCATTATTTCTTCAGCACTGATCGGTTTAATCTCCGGGTTTCATATTCTGTTTATCATATTGATCGGAGTTTCTGTGATCGGCTTGTTCGTATCACTTGGAATTAAGTCCGGCGAAACCGTTGATACGAAAAAAAGCCATTCGGCGTAAACAAAAAAAGGTTCCGTGAGCACCCGCTTTCCGGAACCTTTTCTAGTTTTCCTTCTTATTTTTCTCTCTCGAAAGTGTCACCGCACTCCCCCGCTGCATAGAGTATCGCAATGCGGTTTTGCTCTATGAGAATCTTTTTATTTAAAAGAGAAAAGGGAAATGTAAATCGCTAAGAGCTCAGATCAAGTTCGGCCGCTTGCGCCGTAATCCGGCCGTAAAAAAAGCCCGGCCGCCGTGTTGTTAGCGGCACCAGGCTTTTTATATGTGATTTTTCATAATTAATAAAACTGAAAGCTTATTATTTCCAATGTTTTTTCTTAATTTTTTTCATAATTCTCCTTACTAAAACCTACCTAAAACAATTATTGAATATTACTTTTATAATTAAGCAAAATTAAGTAACAATCATTGAAGGATTCTCAGACTGATAAAATTTATTTTAAATATAATATTTCAAAACACATTCAAACTGTACAAAGAAAAGAAAGTCTAAATTTTTATTTTTGGAACTTGATTGGGACAAGAAAGTCTAAACCAAAATCTTTTTAGATTTATATAATAACACGTCTGTCGATTATCTAAATTCTACCAAAAAATGAATGCAAAAGAGAGATTCCTCTTGTACAATGTAAGTTACCACACCAACATTGACGAAACGAGGAATCTCTCATGAACAAGAATAAGTCTCTGTATCTTTAACAATAGTATTTACAATATCATTAGGATACCGATTCAAAAAAAAATGTTCTCCTTTAAACTTATGAAATTTCACGTTTCCTTCAACAACTTCACTCCATTTATGCATTTCATTGATATGAGTCGAAAAATCGCTATCCGCATAAAAAACGCTTACTCCACAACTTATTTTTTCTGCTTTGGGCTGAAACTTATAATTGTCCAAAATTATAAAATCTGCTCGCAAAATCGGAAGAAACATATCCATAATCTCTTTTGTATAAAACTCCTCTGGTATTCCCCCATATTGTTCCACCTTTGTCAAGAAAGTTTCATTAGTCATATTTTCAATGTCTTCTCTCTTTTCAAAAATATGTGGAGCATCTCGCCCAGAAAAAAACAGATGCCTTGGTTCCTTAGTTCCCATTTGCTTAAGTTTATAATATATCTCATAAGTCAATAAGGCTCCCATGCTGTGTCCAAATATAACATATTCATCGTCATATTCTAATTGTTCACTTATTCTTTTGGCGATATCTTCACTTGCTTCATCAACAGACTGGTAACAAGGCTCTGTGAATCGAGTTCCTCTTCCAGCCAATTCACATATACACAATTCATATCTATCCGGCAGTAGTTTTTTCCATTCATAATATGCATTTACCGACGCTCCAGCATATGGAATAGGAAATACTTTTATTTTATTTATTTCACTCACTCCTATGTTCAACTTGAGCCCACTATCATTACTATATAAACCTATAAGTATTCAAGATACATTTAATTGTACTTCTCTATCTCTCGCTGCTCTGCCAGCAACAAATTCACCATATCACTATAGCTATTCAAACCGTCTGTCTGATTATTTGCCTTCAGATATACATCATTTACATTTCTTGAAATACTTGAAATAACACCCTCATACTTATCCCGGTACTGCTCATTTTGTTCTATATCATGCTGCACCGCCTTGGACAGACTGGACATTATATCAGACGCCTGATCTGGATCCACTTTCTTTAGCTCAGATATAGAATAATCAAATGCTAGAAAAAAACCACTGTAAAGTATCATTGGATCATCCTGCTGCTTACATGCCAGATATGCTATAAAATTTGCCTCATCCTCATGCATGAAACCACTCTGATGTGCCAATTCATGTGCCATAGTAGCAGGCACCAAAAAAACTGGCACATTAACATTGATATTGGATTCATAAGTAAAAGGGACAAAAATACCATGTATCCCTGCATGCGACATTAGTTTTGACATCACCACTGGTTTTGGTGTTGAATATGAATGCTCCAAAACAGGATATTTCTTTGATAACATTTGCATTGAGAACACTGCGTGTTGTGCATAATAATCAAAAACCTCTGGTACATGAGCCAAAAGATCAGTATCCGCTAACTTTTCCCTTGCCAATTCCATTTCAACGGCAAGCGACTTACTCAATTTGACCAGTTCCTCCTTGCTGTAGTTCTCTTCTTTATATTCGGTATAAGACAAAAAAGAATATCTGTAATAGTTTATTCCACCCAAAATAGTATAACAAAAATATATCACGCTACAGATCGTAACGATTCCTAGAGCACCACGATAAACTACCATCCTACGTGCACCTTTACTCATGATGACCTTGCGCACATAATAAACGATATAAAATAGAAATAGTAACACAACCAACACGACGAGCCATTCACTAACAGAAAATGTGACCCAAGAAGGTACAAGTCCTACTGTTTTTGACAATAACGGATATACAGACCTACTGTATTTCTCCGCCCAATCCTGATGGTTCTGCGCGTATTTTGTCAGTATATAAGCTATAACTCCAAGTGAGATCAACGGCAATCTCTTAAGTAAAAGCTTTTTTATAATGTACTCCCCCTATCCAACATAACCATTATAATCAGTTATTCTTAATATATATCCTGCTAAAGATTCATCTTCTAAAGGTTTTGGAGTTAGCAATAACCTTTCCAAAAGCCATACCTCTCCTTCATTTATTTTTTTATTATTTTCAAAATAAAACAGCTAAGAAAATATAATTTTCTTAGCTGTTTTATTTTGAAATCTAGTTTAGGAGTTCTTGAAACTATTCCGAATAATTATGAAAAATCACATTATAATGCTGTCATTTCTTCGTGCTCGTGTTCATCCTGCACGAATAAAATACCTAATTCATGATGTTCGCCTTCATAGGACGCGCGCTGATCAAACCGGATTTCACCATTCAGGCCGATGATCTCCATTTTTACAAATGCGCGGTTTTTTTGGAGTGCTTCATAAAAATCCGATACATGCTTCACGGGGATGCCGTTTACTTTCGTAATAATCTCACCGATCTTCAGCTCAAGATCGTCCGCGGGTGTATTCGGAATGATGCCGAGCACCATTAAGCCCTGATCCCGCTTAGAGAAATAAAACGGAGCCGCGTTATCGTTCAGCCGCTGTCTCAATGATAAAAACAGGCGTCCGAGCACCGCAATACAAGCGGCAGCTCCGGCAAGCGGAGTCCACCAAAGGGCAGCTGCCCCGAATGCGGTCACGATAACCCCGAGAATCATGACACGTTTCGCCGTTATCCTTATGCTGACTTCCGGAAGTGACCCCTGCACACGCTGTCCGAAGCCGGCGATATAAGGAATCCAGATCAAATGGAAAGAGCCGCCCGGCACGGTAAAGACAGGCCACCAAGAAAGATGTGACTCAAGCCCGCTGCCCGGCACCAATAAGAAAAGCGGAAGCAGCCATGCGCGATTCGCCAATTGTCGGCCGATGGGCAGGCCTCTGCTGCTGACGACAAGCGCCGGAGATGTTTTCAGATGCGCTGAACGGCAGGCAGCCGCTCCCTCCGTGATAATCAAAAGGCCCATAAACACGGCCGCCGATGCCCAATTCACGCCGAATGCCTGCGGAAACCGATCCGCAAACGGCACTGTGTGGGTATACTGAAGGAGAAACGCAATGAACATGCCGGCGCTGACAATATAAGCTGATGACAGCCAATTCATACGGAACGTCAGCGAAGCCAAAGCCGTCACGGCCGCGATTATGCCGAGAAGACCGAATGGAATCGAAATTCCCAGTCCAAAAAATAATATGGAGAGAAGAATACCCGGTATAAGTCCTTTTATGTATGTAAAGATAAGCTCGTCATACATATCCGCGATTTTTGTATGAAACGTATGGCGTTCACGTTTGATCCGCAAATATCCGCATGCGAGACTTATGATGATAAAAAACCAGAACATCGGGTGCAAAAAAAACAGACCGATACTTTTCAGAAGTTCAATTCCCCATTGAACAGACACTGCTTTCACCGCCTCAAGCCAAACATTTTAATTCTATTCTACCAAATAATCATTGGCTTGAATATCTCAAACGTCTATCTCTCTTCCGTCATCCACAGCGTTACATTTGAGAGAGAGAAATCTTTCAGATAGTGGTCAACCTCCACCTCGATCACGCCGCTGATCAGAAGCATGGACCGCTTAATATCCGTCAGATTGATTCCTAAACGTTTATGGTTTTTCATTAAGTAAGTGAAATAATGCTTCGCACACTCTTCATTGATTTCGTGAACGCATTCAACATTTGTGTAATTGACCAGGTATCTGCTGAACAGCATAAGAAGACTTAGTGCTTTTGTTGATGAAAATGTAACGTCTTTTGTTCTGTCTTTTAGTTGTTCCACTAATTCATAATATTTTTTTTCACGCACAATACTTGCCCTCTTCAATTGTGAACCCCCATTTTTTTATCCAGATAAGCACGGGTGATTACAGCTGCCGTGCTGAAGCGCCGCAAACACTTCTGCTTTCGATACTGAAATGCAGCTGCCAAACTAAAACTGTTCTCTATTAGAACCTTCTTTTATTGTAAGAACTAAAACTGACTGAGGCAACTTTCAAAAGTTTCATTTTGAATACATATTAACTCGGCATAAAGTCTCTCTTCTCTATAAATATCGGGTAATGTTTGTCCTTTATAAATGTTTAAATGTGAAAATTTTTTTAATATCTTGTCAAAACCGTCATAATTATATGTCTTTTGGTTCATTTTTTACGAATGACAAAAGAAATAGGAGACGCAAAAAACGCCTCCTTTTCATTTATTTTACAAATAATGATTTTAACGCCATTTGCAGCTGCAAATCATTTTTTTCGTCAGATTTCTTCTCATTCATCAGCTGATTCATTTTTTCCGCTGTCTTTTTATCAATGACTGCTGTTTTATCAAGCTTGTACCGGTCTTGAAACGCCAGAACGGCTTTTTTCATTGTTTTGCTGAAATAGCCGTCCGCTCTGCCCGGGTCGAAGCCTAGGCCTTTCAGCAGGATTTGGGCGTGTTTGACATCCGCGCTGTTCATATCAGGCTGAAGCGGCTGTTTCAGCTGAAGCGGTCCCGCCGCAAAATAATCCGGCTGGCTCACGGCGATTGTCGGAGCAATGCCTTTTTTGTGAATCCAATTGCCTTTCGGTGTCAGCCATTTGTAAAGCGTCAATTTAATGTTGCTCCCGTCTCCCATAGGCACGGCCTGCTGAACCGTTCCTTTACCGAAAGAAGTGTCACCGACAACGTCATAATGTCCCGCTTCTTTTAACGCGCCCGCAAGAATTTCTGAAGCGGAGGCGCTTCCTTTATCTGTTATAATATTGACGGGATACGGCTTCTTATGTTTTAAGGTTGAGAAATATTGTTTTTTATCGCCGTTACGCTCCGCAATTTGGATATACGGCATGTCTTTTGTGATGAAATGCTTTAAAATTTGTTCGACGCTTTGAAGGTAGCCGCCGGGATTCCCCCTTACATCAAGGACGAGACCGTCAATCCCTTGTTTTTCAAGCTTTTTCAGCGCCGCGGCGAAGTCCTCGGCGGTATGCTCGGAAAATGTCGATATGCCGATGTAGCCGACATGATGACCGCCTGATTCTTTGCGGGAAGCAAATACGGTTTCAAGCGGGATTTCCGCTCTTTTAATCCGGAATGACAGCTGTTTTTCAGTACCCGGACGCTGTATTTTAATAGAAACCTTCGATCCTTTTTTTCCTCTGATTTTCAGCACGGCTTCGTTTAAATCTTTCCCGTTCATTGACACGCCGTTTATACTGATGATTTCATCATTCGGCTTGAGGCCCGCTTTTTCCGCCGGAGATTGCTTAAACGGTGATACGATAATGATTTTATTGTCTTTCATACCGACTTCAGCGCCGATCCCTTCGAAAGAAGAATCAAGAGAATCGGAAAACTGCTTAGCGGTCTGCTTGTCCATATAAACGGAATAAGGGTCGTTTAATGTAGACAGCATCCCCTGAATCGCTCCTTCAAGAAGCTTTTCTTTATCTACATTTTCCACGTATTCGTTCGAGATCAGCTCATATGCTTTTTCGATTTTTTCCATTGCCCGGCTTCTTTCTGCGTCTGATGAATTCGGCTGTGCCGCCCCGGCAATATGGGCTCCGCCGCACATCATGCTTAGGGCCGCTATCACTGCGATCATTTTCTGCTTCATCGTTTACCTCCTCTTAGTCCTTTTACGAAAACCTGGAGATAGTATGTGTAAATTGCAAAGAATTCATGTAACGGCAACAAAAAAATGAAAATGCGAGATTGTTTCATATATATGGGTAACGTATAATATTTTGTATGCAATTCATTATATATACAGGAGAATGCGATATGAAAATAAAATTATCGATTTTATCCGCGGCGGTTCTGGCCGCAGGCATTACCGCCTTTGTCTGGCCAAAAACAGAGGCCAATGAGAAAACGCAGACGGACGCCCTGTATGTTTCTCCCGCAGGCAGCGACCAAAATGAAGGAACGAAAGAAAAGCCGTTCCGCACATTAAAACATGCGGCTGAAAAGGCAGAGGCCGGAACAACCGTATTGATTCGGGAAGGGACATATGATGAAACGTTTGAAGTAAAGCACAGCGGCACGGCCGAAAAGCCGATTACATTTCGGAACTATCAGAATGAGCATGTCGCCATCAGCGGCAAATCTGCGCCAAAAAGCGATTCTGAAACTCCGTTAATTCAAATCCGCAATAAACAGTACATTACCATTCACGGCATTACGCTTGAGAATCTCTCCGTATCATCAGAAGATGCGACGGCCATGGGGATCTGCGTCACCGGATCAAGCAGTCATATCAACATTGACGGCAACCATATCCGGAACATTAAAACCACGGCTGATGAAGGAAACGCACACGGCATCGCATTTTACGGCACAGGCGCCATGAAGGATGTCAGCATCACAAATAATACGGTTGAAAAACTGACGCTCGGCGCAAGCGAAGCGGTCGTGCTGAACGGAAATGTTGACGGATTTAAGATTGCCGGCAATACCATCCGGGACAATAACAATATCGGGATTGACGTGATCGGATACGAAGGAACATCCAAGCAAAACGACTATGCGCGAAACGGCATCATTGAAAACAATACGGTGAGCCATAACTCTTCTTACGGAAATCCCGCTTACGGAGATGAATATTCAGCGGGCGGTATTTACGTTGACGGCGCAGAACATGTGGACATTAAGAAAAACACCGTTTACAACAATGACCTTGGGATTGAAGCCACCTCTGAGCATAAAGGGAAATACGCACGAGATATCCGGATCACGGATAACAAGGTGTACGGCAATGCTTACACCGGTATTTCAATCGGAGGCTATGACACGAAACGCGGCGGCACCATCAATTCGGTGATCGCTCACAACATCATGTACCGAAATGACACGAAGGACCTTGACGGCGGCCAGCTGCTCCTGCAGTACGGCACAAAAGGGAACACGATCGAAAAAAACATCATGACGGCAAGCGATTCACGGATTTTTATCGCAAATGATTTTACGAAAAACGAAGAAAATACCGTTAATCATAACGTCTATCACAAAGAAGAGGGAAAAGACGGTATCTGGAATTGGAAGAACAGAGAATATGATTCATTCACAGCGTACCGAAAAGGAACGGCAAACGATTCGGATTCCATTTATGCGGACCCGATGTACCGAGACGAATCGTCTTATGACTTTACATTAAAGCCCGGATCACCGGCCCTGTCCGTCATTCAGTAACGAGACCATTAAAAAAAGCCAGTCTATATCAGACTGGCTTTTGTATTTATACACGAAGGAATTTCCGGATGGAAGTCAGACTTCCCCATACCCCGATCACCGCGCCGATCAGAATGAGCACAAGTGATACTTGGAACACAAACGGACTGTACGGCAGAAGTGAAACAAATGATCCCTGAACTTTCGGGGCCACCCAAGCGACCATCGACTGGTACGTACTCAGCACGAGAGCGATCGGTATGACAGAACCGAATACCCCTAGCAGCAGTCCTTCCAGGAAGAACGGCCAGCGGATAAACCAGTTTGTCGCGCCGACAAGCTTCATGATTTCAATCTCTTTTCTTCTGGCGAAAATCGTGATTTTAATCGTATTCGAAATTAAGAACATCGCCGTGAACAGAAGGCCGATGATTAACGCAATCCCGATGTTGCGTGACACCCCGACGATCTTAAACAGACGGCTGACTTCTTCTTTCCCGTATGTCACTTTATACACATGATCAAGCTTCTCAATTTTTTTCGCGACTTTCGGCGTATCATGCGGATCTGTCGTTTTGACGATAAACGCGTTGTTCAGCGGGTTTTCCTGATCTTGCATTTTCATGGCCTTTCCGCTGTCGCCGAAGCTTTTGACCAATTGATCAAGCTCTTTATCTTTAGATGAAAACTCTACGCTTTGGATACCCGAGATGTCTTTAATCTCATTCTGCAGCGTATCCTGCGTTTTCTTATTTGACGTCAGATCGATTAATACTTTAATTTCCACTTCTTTTTCAGCATTTTTAGCCATGTTGTTTAAGTTCAGCATAATGACTAAAAACACGCCGACCAAAATCAATGTAACGGTAACGGCACTGATGGATGCAAATGTCATCCACGTGTTTCTTCCGAGAGACTTAAAACTCTCACGCAAATGGCGCCCGAGAATTTTAATCATAAGAACCATACTCCCCTCTTGACTCATCACGCACAATAATTCCGTCTTCGATCGCGATGACCCGTTTCTTCATGGTGTTTACTATTTCTTTATTGTGTGTCGCCATCACGACGGTCGTTCCGCGGTTATTAATCTCTTCCAGTGTCTTCATCACTTCCCATGATGTTACCGGATCAAGGTTGCCCGTCGGTTCGTCAGCTATCACGACGTCAGGATTGTTGACGATGGATCTTGCGATGGAAACACGCTGCTGTTCTCCTCCGGAAAGCTGGTCGGGAAACTGCCGCGCTTTATGCTTCAGCTGCACAAGATCAAGCACTTCGAGCACGCGTTTTTTAATGACTGACTGCTGCTCTCCGATAACCTCAAGCGCAAACGCTACGTTTTCAAATACCGTCAATTTCGGAAGGAGTTTGAAATCCTGGAAAACAACACCTATTTTACGCCGCACGAAAGGAATCTCTTTTTCTTTCACAGCCGCGAGATCTTTATGATTAATCAATATTTGCCCTTTTGTCGGTTTTTCTTCTCTGTAAATCATTTTAATAAAAGTAGATTTACCGGCTCCGCTCGGTCCTACGACATATACAAATTCTCCGGGATGAATCATGACTGACAGCCCGTTAATCGCTTTTACACCGTTCGGATAGGATTTATATACTTCTTTCATCTCTATCATGAAATCACCTAATCTTTTATTTATGTCTTGCAGCCATAGAGTTCGCAAACGTACAGCGGTTTATGGCCGATTCGTCAGGAAACAGATGAAAAATCTGAAAGTTCCTTTTCCTCAGTACACTTCATTATACGTCAAATTTAGACATATTACTATTACAGTTTCTTTTCATTCCCAGACCGAGAAAAAACCTTGCCCCTATAACAGGCAAGGTTTTTCTGTTATTTTTTCTGTGACAGCCATTTTGCGATCTTCGCGGCTTCCTCATCATTTACAAGATGGCTCGGCATATTGCCGCGTCCGTTTTTAATGATGCTTTCAATTTTAGCTTCATCATACTTCCCGCCGACTTCCTGTAAATTCGGACCTCCGCCGCCTTCTAAGTCTTTACCGTGACAGCCGATACAGCTTTGCTGATAAAGTTCTTCACCCGCTGACGCAGATGCTTTTGATCCGCCTGAGCTGTCAGAGCTTTCTTTTTTCGATTCATTGGATCCGCCGCATGCCGCCAGCAGGACGGACATGGTCAGAACCAGCGCCAGCAGCGCCCATTTTGATTTCATATGTAAGATGCACCCCTTCGCTATTATAACCTCGTTTACTCGCGTTTGAAACCCTCGCCGAGCACCTCGCTTGCGTCTGCGACAATGACAAAGGCTGACTCATCAATTTGTTTGACGATTTGTTTCAGTTTTGTGAATTCGGTCTGGCCGACGACACACATTAAGATCGGCCGGTCATGTTCCGTATACCCGCCGACTGCGGAGATCTTCGTCACACCCCTGTCGATTTCTTTAAACACAGCTGATCTGACTGCTTCTTCATGCTGCGTAATGATTAAAGCCATTTTGGAGCGGTTGAACCCGACCTGCACGACATCAATCGTTTTGCTTGAAATAAATACCCCGAGCATCGCATACAGTCCCTGCTCCACTCCGAAAACGAGCATCGCGCTCAGCACAATTAATCCGTCCATGATGGCAAGGCACGTTCCCAGCGACAGCCCCGTGTATTTGTGAATGATCTGCGCCGCCAGAGCCGTTCCCCCCGTGGAGCCTTTGCCGAGATACACGATGCCGATTCCAGTTCCGATCCCGACGCCTCCGAAAATCGCCGCCAGCAGTTCATGGGTCGTCGCGGCAGGCAGATCTCTTGTTAAAAAGACGGCAAGCGGCAGAACGATGGAACCGACCAGTGTCTTCATTCCGAACTTCCCGCCGAGAATGATCACTCCGGCGATAAACAAAGGGATGTTAATAATCCACTGCACATAAGCCGGTTCAAAACCAAACGTTTCTAAAATGGTGCTGATCCCGCTTACTCCCCCCGCTGCTATACGGTTCGGCAGCAAAAATACGTTAAACACGACCCCTGTAATCGCCGCACCGATCATGATATATATGTAATCTTTGATCAGACGGAGCGGCTTATTGTGATTCACATCCATGCAAAATCCTCCGTTCTCCGATTTTCTCTCGATAGCATTTTAAGTCTTCCCGGCTTAGAAGTAAATAACAGCCAAATACCGTATTAATTTGCTAAAGCGTGTTGTGAAAAATGGAAAAAGAGAACGGATAAAAAAACACACCTTGCCAAAGGCAGGTGTGTTCCCGGATTACGACAGTTTAGAACGTAAATAGGCGTCAATGAAGATATCGATATCTCCGTCCATAACCGCCTGCACGTTCCCCATTTCCGTATTGGTACGGTGGTCTTTCACCATGGAGTACGGATGGAAGACGTACGAGCGGATTTGGCTGCCCCAGCCGATTTCTTTCTGTTCGCCGCGGATTTCGTCAAGCTCCGCCTGCTGTTCTTCAATTCTGCGCTGATACAGCTTCGCTTTGAGCATTTTCATCGCCCGGTCGCGGTTTTTGATTTGTGAGCGTTCCGTCTGGCACGTGACGACTACATTTGTCGGCAGGTGGGTGATCCGAACGGCTGAATCAGTCGTATTGACGTGCTGTCCGCCGGCACCGCTCGCCCGGTACGTATCAACTTTAATATCTTCGGTACGAATATCAATGTCGATTTCTTCATTGAATTCAGGCATGACTTCACATGACACGAATGACGTGTGACGGCGGCCTGATGAATCAAATGGAGAAATCCGCACGAGACGGTGTACGCCTTTTTCCGCTTTTAAATAGCCGTATGCATTGTGGCCTTTAATAAGCAGTGTGACAGACTTAATTCCTGCTTCATCTCCCGGGAGATAATCAAGCGTTTCAACTTTGAAGCCGCGTCTTTCCGCCCAGCGGGTATACATTCTGAGCAGCATGGAACCCCAGTCCTGAGATTCCGTACCGCCGGCGCCCGGGTGAAGTTCTAAAATCGCATTATTTTTGTCATATGGTTCACTGAGCAGCAGCTGAAGCTCAAATTCATTCAATTCCTTCGTTAATGACTTCAGCTCTTTCTCAAGCTCTTGCTGAAGGTCCTGGTCAGGTTCTTCTTTTAAAAGATCATGTGTCATTTGCAGCTCTTCGTGAGACTCGCTCAGCTGATGGTAGGAGTTCACGTATTCTTTCAGACCGTTCGCTTCGTTGATGACGGTTTGGGCCTTCTGCTGGTCATTCCAGAATTCCGGTTCCGCCATCTTTTCATCTAATTCTGCAATGCGGGCTTCCTTTGATTCGAGGTCAAAGAGACCCCCTGAAGTCCGCTAAACGAGAAGCCATATTTTCGAGCTCTGCCCTGATTTCTGATAATTCCATTCCATTCACCTCATTAAAAGATCCGGGGCGCCATAAGACGCAGACCCGGTCATGTTCGCTTCATCAGTCGAGACTATTCTGTCCGGCCGCAGCAATTTTTATATTTTTTTCCGCTTCCGCAATGGCAAGGCGCGTTGCGTCCGATATCCACAACTTTGCGGACCGGCGCTTTTTTCGCTTGTTTGGCCTCATCGCCGTCCTGCGGCTGATGAGCCGTCGTTTGGCCCTGAACAACTTCTTCGCGTTCCAAATTGCTTTCAATCTCGGCCTTCATGACGAATTTCGCAACTTCGTCCTCAATGGACTCAATCATGTGCTCAAACATTGCGAAACCTTCCATTTGATATTCACGCAGCGGATTTGTCTGCGCATAAGCGCGAAGGTGAATCCCTTGACGCAGCTGATCCATCGCATCAATATGATCCATCCATTTTGAATCAACGGCACGCAATACGATGACTTTTTCAAATTCACGCATCTGCTCTGTACCGAAATTCTCTTCTTTTTCATTATATTTCGTCATGATGCGGTCCATGATCATCTCATGCATTTCGTCCGGTTCTTTTCCGAAGATATCGCTCTTTTCAAGCGCGCCTTCATCAAGATACGTTGTATTCACCAGCTCCACGAGGCCGTCAAGATTCCATTCTTCCGGAAGCTCCTCTTTCGGCGTATAAGCGGCAATCGCACGCTCCAGAGAAGACTTGATCATGCCTTCCACAATGTCACGCAGGTTTTCAGAGTCAATGACTTCAAAACGCTGCTTGTAAATGACTTCGCGCTGCTGACGGAGCACGTCGTCATATTGAAGAAGCTGCTTACGTGAATCGAAGTTGTTTCCTTCGACACGTTTTTGAGATGATTCCACGGCGCGTGACACCATTTTGCTCTGAATCGGCGTGGAGTCATCCATACCGAACCGGTCAAGCATCGCCATCGTCCGTTCAGCTCCGAAACGGCGCATCAATTCATCTTCCATTGAAAGATAAAATTGTGTGATGCCCGGGTCTCCCTGACGTCCTGAACGTCCGCGGAGCTGATTGTCAATCCGGCGGGATTCGTGGCGTTCCGTACCGACGACCGCAAGGCCGCCAAGCTCTTTTACGCCTTCGCCGAGTTTAATGTCGGTTCCGCGTCCCGCCATGTTGGTCGCAATCGTGACAGCGCCTTTTTGTCCCGCTTCTTCAATAATCTGAGCTTCACGCTCATGGTTTTTGGCATTCAGCACCTGATGCGGAATCCCTTTGTTTTTCAGAAGTTTAGAAATCAATTCAGACGTTTCAACGGCAACCGTACCGACAAGAACCGGCTGTCCGGTCATGTAGCGCTGGGCGACATCCTCCGCCACCGCCTTGAATTTCCCTTCCATTGAGCGGTAGATCAAGTCCGGACGGTCGTCACGGATGACCGGCTGGTTGGTCGGGATGGATACAACCTGCATGTTATAAATATTGCGGAATTCTTCCTCTTCCGTTTTTGCGGTACCGGTCATACCGGCCAGCTTTTCGTACATACGGAAATAGTTTTGGAACGTAATCGTCGCCAATGTCATGCTTTCATTTTGAATTTCCAGGCCCTCTTTCGCCTCAATCGCCTGGTGAAGACCTTCGCTGTAGCGGCGTCCTTTCATCAGACGGCCGGTGAAGGAATCAACGATGACGACCTGGCCGTCCTCAACAACATAATCCACGTCTTTCTGCATCGCCGCATGGGCTTTTAAAGCCTGGTTGATATGGTGGTTCAAGGCCACGTTTTTGACATCAAACAGGTTGTCGATGCCGAACGTTTTTTCAGCCTTCGTCATTCCTTCTTCCGTCAGCTGAACGCCCTTCGTTTTGACGTCATACGTATAATCCTGATCTTTCTTGAGCGTGCGGACAAACGCATTTGCCTGCACGTACAGTTTTGTGGACTTCTGAGCTTGTCCGGAAATAATCAATGGCGTTCTCGCTTCATCGACTAAAATTGAATCGACTTCATCAATAACGGCAAAATGAAGCGGGCGCTGCACCATTTGTTCTTTATAGAGCACCATGTTGTCACGCAAATAATCAAAGCCGAGTTCATTGTTCGTTGAATACGTGATATCGGCTGCGTAGGCTTCGCGTTTTTCGTCTTTTGACAACGAATTCAGGTTCAGGCCGACTGTAAGCCCGAGAAACTCGAAAATTTCTCCCATTTGCTGGGCATCACGGCTGGCCAGATATTCGTTGACCGTTACGACGTGAACGCCTTTTCCCGTTAACGCGTTTAAATATACCGGAAGGGTGGACGTCAGCGTTTTCCCTTCCCCTGTTTTCATTTCGGAAATGTTCCCCTCATGAAGGGCGATGCCCCCCATGAGCTGCACTTTAAACGGGAACATGCCGGTTACGCGGCGGGAAGCTTCACGAACGACGGCAAACGCTTCGACAAGAAGGTCATCCGTCGTTTCTCCTTTTTCAAGCCGCTCTTTAAATTCTGCCGTTTTATTTTTAAGCGCCTCGTCAGAAAGATTTTCATAATCTCCTCTTACGGCATCAATGTCATTTGCTATTTTTTCGTATTTGTTCAGCGCACGTTTGGTCGGATCAAACATTTTATTTAAAATCCCAAGCATCTATAACGCTCCTCTATGTTCACATGCAGATTTTGCATGGAATAAATGATAATTTTCTGTCCATGTATACCTCTCATTATCATAACATACCTTTTGCTATTTCCAAAGAATTTGCAGATAAAGATAGAGAAAAACCTTCCGCGCGTTCACGGAAGGCTGGATGGGTTTATTCAGTCGGTTCAATTAATCCGTATTTGCCGTCATTTCTGCGGTAAACGACATTTGTGAGATTCGTCTCCGCGTTGGTGAATACGAAGAAATTATGTCCGAGCATATTCATTTGGAGAATCGCTTCTTCATTATCCATCGGTTTTAAATTAAAACGCTTTTGACGGACAATTTCCGGGCTGTCATCTTCAATTTCGTCCTGAACCGCTACGCCCGTATCAGCAGCGCTGCCGTTCTCGAAATAATGTTTCGGAAGACCCTGCTCGCGGAATTTTCGGTTGACTTTTGTTTTATGCTTTCGGATTTGACGTTCCAGCTTGTTTGTTGCGAGATCAATTGCATTGTACATATCCTCGTTATGCACTTCAGAACGAAGCGCCAGATCAGTCATCGGAATGGTGACTTCAACTTTGGATTCCTTATCGTTATAGAATTTTAAGTTGACGTTCACATCGGCATTGACGCTCTGCTCGAAATATCGTTCCAGCTTGCCGATTTTTCTCTCCACATGATCCTTTAACGCAGGTGTAACCTCAATGTTTTCTCCTCTGATATTGTAGTTCATCAAAGAACGCCTCCCTTTATCTAAGGATATGTAACTATTTCTCTTTTACCCCTTCTGATCCCTGCTGAAACGTTAAAATAATGTGTAAATTCGGTGAACGATGACGAATGGTGTCGGTTTTATCCGGCAGCGTCCGGCAGGATTATAAGTATATGCAAAGGACGCAGGCAAAAGACCTGCCGCTTGCAGCAGGTCTAGTGAAGAACATACGGTTTGATGCAGTCGTGCGTCTGCTCCATCCATAGCTTATAATGCGGCAGAAAGATGGTTTTTAAAAACTCCTGAAAAGGGGCGGACGGGAAATCATAATCATTTAACATGCTGAAATCCTGAAAGATCTCGTCAAATGAGCGGATCGCCGTTTCCACGCATCGGCACTCAATGATAGACAACAGAAGCGCATGAGAAGAATCGAGATGAAAAAAAGCCTGAATCAAATCGTTGTAAATCCGCTCGCCCTCCGTCTTAAAAAAATCGTCCTGCGTGTCCAACAGGTAGCAAAGCCCCTCATCAATCGTAAAAAGAAGCTGGTAATAGGCTGACACCAAATGGTAATCGTTCAAACTTCTCAAAACACTCACCTATTTGCGTTTGTCGTAATAACGGCCGTCACTTGTCGTTTGCTGATACGGATTGAAATACGTATTATGGTAGATTCGTTTTTTCTTAAGCGTTTTTATTTCATTTCGGATGCCATCCTGAATCCGTTTCACTTCGCCGGTAATCAGACGGTCCATCGCGGCCACCTGCTGAAGCAGCGTTTTTTCTTCTTCGGAAAAAGGCGGCTTTATGCCCGCAAGCATCTCCTCCCTTTTCTCCGTAAATGCCGTAACGCTGCTGATGAGACCGTCGCTTTCCGGGGCGTCCTTCAGTGCGGCGTACATGTTCTTCGTTTCGTTATACAAAGCAAAGACATTGCTGTTCATCAGGCAAGGCCGCCCGCGCCATGGCTGTTTTTCCGTTCACTCTGCATGGCCTGCTTCCACGTGTCGCGAAATTCAGTAACGAGCTTTTCCGCTTCATCTAAAAACTCTCCGTTATTCTGCACGTTCGCATCGATCAGCCGGCGGCGGATGTAATCATAGATTGATGACATCTGCTCAGAAATCTCAATCTCCCGGTTTAACGTGATGCTGAGCTCTTGAATGATGTTTTGCGCCTTTACGATATTTTCATTTTTGGCTTCAAGGTTGTTTTGCTTCATCGCCTGCCTTGCCAGCTTAATGAATCGCAGGCAGCCGTTATAAAGCATAAGGGTCAGCTCTTCCGGAGCGGCTGTAAAGACGGATGTCTGCTGATAAGCAGCAAAAGGATTATTTATTGCCATTTTTATAAAACCTCCAAGGTTATGATGTTGAAGATCCTAACATTGACGTGAGATATGAAGATTGGCTGTTCAATTTCTCCAATGCCGTATCCAGTGCGCTGAACTTTTTATAATATCTCGTCTCGATGTCATCCAGCTTCGTTTTCATATTGGAAATATTTGTTTCTATTTCATCCAGGCTTTTTCCAATGGCAAAGCTGGTTGATACCGAGCTTTCCGTACCCGCCTGTTTTGAAATTTGGGTCTGCATTTTGTTTAATGTGTCTTTTAATCTCCGGGCAATCCCCTGTTCCTCCGGGTTTTTGGTTTTCGCTGTATCAGGGCTGTCTGCATTAAACAGTTTAGCCACAAGAGCAGGATTCTCGGTAATTTTCTGTTTCAGTTTCGCTTCGTCTTTAATGACAAGCTTTCCTTGATCCGTATAACTATCAGACGTCTCAATTCCGAAATCGGCAAGCTGATATTTTTTCCCGTCAATCGTAACGGTTGAGTACAGATCAAGCCGCATCTCCGCCAAACCGTTCTGCAGCGTGCTGTCACTCCGTAATAAACCGCTTTTAGCTTTTGCCTCCCACTGCTCAATCTGCTTATCGGTCATCGCTTCTCTTTGTTCATCGGTTAGCGGCTTATAATCACGGTATTTTGATTCTGTCACCTTCTCGTTTGCGCTTTTAATTAACGTATTGTATTTATCAACGAAATCTTTAATGTTGTTAAAAATGCCGTCCGTATCCGTCGTGCTGTTAATCGTAACCGTTTTATTGCTGTCCGTCACGCTGTTCAGCGTGTATTTGATGCCGTTGATCGTAAAGTTATTGGACGTTTTTGTCATTTCAAGCCCGTTGAACGTAAACTTCGCGTTTTTCCCTTCGGCATTGGCCGTCAGTTCATTTGTTGCATCATCAACGGCAAAACCGAGCTGATCTTTCAGAAAGCTTTTGGTCGCGTCATCACCTGCTGAAAGGGTAAACCCTTCCCCCGTTTTATTGGAAGTGAACGCAATCGTGTCCACATAATCCGAGCCGTTAGAGATTTTCTCTTTTAAAGCCGTCACTCCGAGACCCGAGCTGTTCAGTTTGGTGACCACATCATCAATCGTATCGGTTGCGGCGATCGTGACGTTTACCTCAGTCGGCTTCGTTTCACCCGGATTTGTGACATTGAATTTCAATGTTTGGCTTTGACCCGAAGTGAAATTGATGGCCCCTGAGGATTTATAAGTCGTCGGCGTAGCCAGCTGCTGTACAGACATGCTCGTTGAAATATTCTGCTCAGCACTGACGGCCACCGCGCTGACACTGGAATCCGAACTTGTTACTGTTTTTTTATTCCAGTTTGTGGACATCAGCATATTATTAAATGTAGTAGAATACATGTCGGCAATCTGGGTATTCATTTCCCGATAAGCATCGCGCTTCCATTCAAGCGTCTGCTTTTGCTGGTTTAATTTATTAAGCGGCTGCTTTTCGGCATCCATCATTTTTTTCACCAGAGAATCTACATCAAGACCGGAATTAAGGCCTGTGATTCTTGTGACCATATGTACCCTCTCCTTTTCGGCGTTTAGTCGTAGACGGCTCTATGACAACAGTGAGTTTCCGACTGTTTATCATATCACAGCTCCATAAATGTATGATCTTATTCTTATATCGGTCATATTAAAAGGTTTTCAATAATTTAACTGCAAAATATAATGTTTCATTTTGTCAATAGGGTTCTTTGGCTTGCTGAAGGAGGAGTTAGCTGAAGAAATAAAAAAAGACCCTGGAGAACCAGGATCTTTCCGTCATTAACCTTTAAGCAATTGAAGAACTTGCTGAGGCTGTTGGTTAGCTTGCGCAAGCATAGCTTGAGAAGCCTGAGTAAGGATGTTGTTTTTCGTGTACTCCATCATCTCAGAAGCCATGTCTACGTCACGGATACGTGATTCAGCAGAAGTCAGGTTCTCAGAAGAAGTACCAAGGTTGTTGATTGTGTGCTCTAAACGGTTTTGAACCGCACCAAGTTTAGCGCGCTCGCTAGATACTGTGTCGATAGCTGTTTTGATTGTTGTAAGAGCAGTAGATGCTGCCTCCGCAGAAGTAGAGATATCAATTCCTTTAGTAGCATCCCCAACAGCAAGACTTTCAGAATCCATTTTATTAATTGAAAGCTTCATAGTTTGACCTTCATTGGCACCGATTTGGAAAGTCAGGTCAGTTGCTGTACCATCAAGTAATTTCTTTGTGTTGAATTCTGTGTCTGTAGAAATTCTAGTTACTTCAGAAGAAAGCTGATCCATTTCTTTTTGTAACTCAGCACGGTCAGAAGTAGTGTTCGTGTCGTTAGCCGCTTGTGTAGCAAGCTCGCTCATACGCTGAAGAATGCTGTGAGTTTCGTTCAATGCACCCTCAGCCGTTTGGATAAGAGAGATTCCGTCTTGAGCGTTTTTAGACGCCATGTCTAAACCGCGGATTTGAGAACGCATTTTTTCAGAGATCGCAAGACCCGCAGCGTCATCACCAGCGCGGTTGATGCGAAGACCTGAAGATAATTTTTCCATGTTTTTTGCAGCAGAGTTTGAACCTGCATTCAGCTGACGGCTAGTGTTAAGAGCCGCGATATTGTGGTTGATTCTCATTTTGTATTTCCTCCCTGAATTGTTTTTCGCACGTCCTTGTGCATTTGCGCAGCGTCATTTCTGAAGAAAATTTTTCCTCTCATTGGCTACAATATATATATCGGATGGCCGCTTCTATTGTTTATATTGAAAATAAAAAAATCCTCACTTTTTTTGTGAGGATAAGTTAAGTAATAAATCAGTATTAAAAGATACGGCTCTGTTGTTCTCTTCCAGGATCGACAAGTAGATTTCTTTCCGGTGAATATCTACGTGCTGAGGCGCTTCAATTCCCAGCTTCACTTGTTCTCCTTCGATAGCGATCACCTTTATTTCAATATCCGGCCCGATCTGAATGGACTCATTCACTTTTCTTGAGAGAACTAGCATGATCCTCCTCCTATCAGATGTTTTGTTTCATAGGAAGCATCATGTAAAATGATTTGTTTCGCCTTCATTTCCTTTTTATTGACGATAATCGGCGCTTTTAAATTGGCGGTCGTGTTTTCAAAAGGCTCTTCCAGTGTTAAAATCGCCATCACTTCGACGTCCTCTATATCTTCAATGTGCAAAAGCTCAAGCGTCGCTTGGTCAATGTCAAATTCGTACCCTTTAAAGAAAATAAACGGACTGGCGACAATAAAGGCGATGTGCTCCTGTTTCACAGACTGCAGCGCCAAAAACGGTGAATCTTCCGACAAAGGAAGAACAACAAATTGAGTCTCTTCATTAAATCCCGGCAGGCCGTTTTCAAATGAGATAATCTGCCCTTCATCTATTCTGATTTCTCCGTGATATTTTGTTTTAATTATCATGCTTCACAATCCTTTACCACTTTCATCTTTTATTCTGCGTTGCCATCATCAACCGAAATCGTCACCTTAGGGTCTTGCATCATATCAATCTGAACTTTCCCCGGCGTATAATTCCATACAGGTTTATTGACGGCTGCTTCAATTGAAGGTTTGCGGGCTTCAATATCAATCGTAAGCTTTGAAGGAATGCAGTCAATGTCGACGAGAAACTGCGCAGGCAGAAAGTCGCTGAATTCGCCGAATGGATCGGGCGGACTGACATCTGCTGCCTGCCGGGCCATCACATTGCCCGTTTTCTTTTCGATAGCCGCCATTTCCTTCCCTTCCCTGACTGTTTTTGCGATAAACTCGCTGCAGGCTTCCGCACCTTTTTGAGCGGCTTCAGCGTTCAGCTTTTCAAATGATTTGAGATTCAAGTTCTCCCACGCCCTCGTCTGGTCAATCGTCAGTTTGGCCGGCGTGCTTTCAATGTTCAGCTCTGCCGGCGGCTGCTCGATTTCCAGGTCAGCGGGCGGCTGTTCCATCTCGATTTCTTCCTTTTGAAAGGTTATACCGATTTTAGCAGGCACACTGTCAATAATCAATCTCGGCATCTGCACAGAGATCCCTCCTATTTATAGTATTTTAGTAAAAAAAGCGATCTCCCTGTTGTGAGTCGCTTTTTTTATATATTGAAGACGATAGTTATATTATTTTAGGAAGTCGATCAGTGACGGCTGAATGATATTCGCATTCACTGACAGCGCTGCTCTATGAACCGTCTGTTGAGATAAATAATCAACAATTACATCTTCCATTTCTACATCCTCATTATCCGACAATACTTTTTCAGCGGTTGCCGCTTGTGATTCCAATCTTGTCTGAATGAGTTCCAACCGGTTTGTGCGTGCCCCGATATTGGATTTTTCAGCATTCATTTTGTCAGTAAAACCGTCGATATCTGACAGAATTTGATTTGAATCTGCTTCGGACAGCGTGCCTTTGCTTAAAGAAGCTTCTAAGGAGTTGAGAAATTCAAATACATTATCTCCATTTTGTGCGACGCCTCCGAAAGCTGAGTTTGGATCAGAATTCACTTTCAGCACTGCTCCGTTTGAGATGTTGATGTTAACATCCGAAGCACCGGTATAATTCTCATAGTTGTACGTATATGTGCCGTCGGCATTTTCAGTGATCGGCGGGACGTCTGAATTTGTTCCGTTAAACAGATAACGTCCGTTTACCTGAGTATTCGCGACAGAAACGAGCTGCTTTTTCAGCTGGCCGATTTCTGTACCGATTGCTTTCAATTCTGTTTCACCGTTCGAATCACTTTTCGCCTGAACCATCAAATCCCGGATTTTCCCCATAATATCCGTTTCCGAGTTTACGCTTGATTCCGAGTTTTCCAGCCATGTAAAACCTTGCGAAACATTCCGCTGATACTGGTTTACCTGCGCAAGCTGAGTACGGTACTGCATTCCCTTCATTGCGACGACCGGATCATCAGAAGCTTTCGTGATTTTTTTCCCCGTAGACACTTGCTGCTGAAGCCGATCGAGCTTGTCATAACTTGAGCCGATAAATCGAAGAGAATTTTTTGCGATCATCCCTTGAGTTACTCTCATTTACTTATCTCCTATCTTCCTCCGGTGCCCATACCGTTAATAATTTTATCGAATATTTCATCCTGCATCGTTATGATCCGCGCAGCCGCATTATAAGCGTGCTGAAACTGAATCATATTTGTCATTTCTTCATCTAAAGACACTGCACTGACTGATTGTCTCCGTTCATCGGCTGAAAGGGTGTTGCTTTCAGAGTTGTTCATAAGATTGGCCGCTTTTTGTGAATTAACGCCCAGCTTTCCGATAAGGGATTCATAAAAGTCATTAATTGTAGTGGTTTCACCATTAATAGTCAGCTTGCTGTTCTGTACGGCTGCTAGATTTGTCGCGTTTGTGCCGTCACTTTTTTCTCCGTTTAACGACGCTGCGATATTATCAGTAGACGCAAGGATTTTGTCACTGACTTTTATTTTCGCTGCCGCACCTTTTGCCGGCACCGCTTCACCGCCGCTGAAGTCAAAAAATGCTGCACCCTGTTCGCCTGTATAGGTCTTCCCTTTTTCATGAACTGCATTAAACGCGTCAGCAAAGGATAGCGCCATATTGTCAAGAGCCGTCAGCATTTCAGGATAAAGCCCTTTTTCTTCTCCGTTTGACATATAGCCGTATGATTCAATAAGACCTAAAAGTGAGCCTTTTCCGGTAAATGCATCCGCATTGACCGTACTGCTGCCGACTGACACACTCGACACGAGTCCGCTGTCCTTGTCGTAGTTGATTTTCATTTCTGAAACTGTTTTTGTGTTACCGTCGAGCAGCGTACCAAGAGAATTGTTGTTTCCATTCAGCAATTCGACGTTAACCGTGCCCTCAGCAGTCGCCAAGGCATGTCCGCCCGACTTATTATATGAAACTTTTATATTTGCCATAGAAGATAATTGATCAATCAATCTGTCTCTTTGGTCATACAAATCATTAGGGAGCATACCGCTCGGCTCAACTGCCGCTATTTGATTGTTAAGGTCATTCAGCTGATTGAGAATGGAATTGACCTGATCCGCTGTGTTATCCAGGTTCTTTTTAATATCACCCTGAATGTTAGTCAAAGAGGTAGATATATAGTTAAAACTTTCGGCAAGAGATTTCCCCTGCTCCTGCAAAACTGAGCGCGCTCCCGTATTTTCCGGATTCGTCGCCAGATCCTGAAGGGCATTCCAAAACGAACTGAGCGATCCGTTTAATCCGTTATTGTCAAGCTCTTTCATGACGCCTTCCATTTGCGACAATGAATTGGAACGGGCTGTATAGTACCCTAATTTTGTATTTTCCGTTCTGTACTGATAGTCTAAAAAACTGTCTCTGACGCGCTCAACTGAACCGGCTTTTACTCCTGTTCCGATTTGGCCGGCCGTCAGATCACTGTTTTTTGATACTGCGGGATAAGGACTCGTCGATTGTAATGTGACGCGCTGCCTCGTATATCCTTCTGTATTTGCATTTGCAACGTTATTTGAAACTGTGCTCAATGCAGTCTGCTGCGCACTCAATGCACGCCTTGCTGTTTCGAGCCCCATAAAAGTCGATGGCATTGAAAATCCTCCGTTCTAAGCTTTTGAATCGAATAATGTCAAACGGCTGACAGGCTTGCGCGCCGCTTGCGGCTCTTTATAATTCATATTCTCTTTTTCACCCGGCATGATCATATCGAATGCCCCTGAGATGAATTGTAAAGCCTGAATCGTGAGCTGTTTGTTCATCTCATTCACTTCTTTCAGACGGTCAAGAAGCGCAGACAAAGAGTGAAATAACCCTTCAAGCTCCTGTTTTTCACTGCCTGAAGTTCTGGAGATGCATGCAGCAATTGTATTGTCCTCACCGCGGCTGAGAAACTGAGAAGTTAACCTGATTCGTTCTTCCTCAGTCTGCCCGATTGCCTGAATATACTTTTGCTCTTTAGTCAATATGTTGGAGAGCTCTTTTGTTTTACCTGCTTTCAGCGCTTCCGTTTTCTCCTCAGACAGCGTGAGCAGATGTTCATGCAGTGCGCAAAGTCGCTTCAGTTGATCAATAATTGGCTTTGCTGACATTGGCTTTCTCCTTTTTATTGCTTTTTATAAAAATTCACTATGTTTTCAGCGATGCTGTTTGAATCTATTTTATATGTTCCGCTCTCTATATCCGCTTTAAGCTGAGCGATTTTTTCCTGACGTGTTTTAGTGACCGCATCTGACGCATTTTGAAGCTCTTTTGCATGAGAAGAAATTTCCACTTTGTCCTTCGGCTTTGCAGCCTCTTTTTGTACGGCTTGCTTTTCGTAATTTTTTTGGTATGGATTAACGGATTGTGTTCCGTACTGATTGATTTTCATAGGATTCCTCTCGCTTTCTGTTCGCAGTCTAATTCTTTTATCGACTGCGTTATCAGTTAGTTTAGGGAATCAGGTGTTTTTGGTATTATAGGCATAGTATGTGTCTTTTGTACTGTTTTTTTCTTTGGATTCAGCGGCTGTTTTTTGGTTCATATGGTCTAATTGTGACTCAATATCTGTCTGACAGGACTTGCAAAATTTCCCCGTCCTGATCGGATTTCCGCACCTTTCGCAAGGATATGCCAAATTTGGAAGCTGGCTGATCTGAATCCTTTTTTGTTTGATAAACTTGAGGATCAGCTCTTCATCCACACCTGTTTCCTCAGTGATCTGCTGCATCGTCGACTGTCTGTTGATCTGCTTTCTCAAAAATTTATAGACGGTTTCAAATGCTTTTTCTTCTTCTTTAATACATGCCTGGCACACGGTCTGCAGGTTCGTTTTAAAAAATAAAGCATTGCATTTTGGACAATTCGCCAATTCACCCATCGTATTAACTCCTATTCCTTCTTTAATCTGCCTTATATTTCTATCAATTATATCGGCAGAAAAAAAGAATGATTTAGCTCCTGATTAAAGTAAAAGAGGAGACCGATGACGCTTTACCCGCTGTCAGCAGGACTTCGGCGGCTTGATGCAGTGTGGCGCCCGTCGTATAAATATCGTCTATTAAGATGACGTTCATACCTTCGGCCGAGTTTTCGGCTGCTGAAAACTTTTTTTCTGCGGACAGCCTTTCTGTTTTGCTCTTTTTGGATTGTTTTTCATTGTTCAGTCGGATGAGGGGGAAAATGACGGGCATTCCGAGCAGAGAGGCCAGCAGCTCGGATTGATTGAATCCGCGTTCCGCCAGCCGTTCGCCGCTCAGCGGAATAGGGATGAGAGTATGTGTATTTGATGGATATGCCGCTTTAAAGCCGGCAGCAAAGTCACGTCCAAATGCTTGAATGATTTTCGCATCACCCCTGAATTTAAACCGGGCTAATGAGTCCTTCATCGCATCATTATACAAATATACCGAACGGTTTTGCCGCAGCAAAAAGCGCTTTTCCGTTTTTGATTCCCGGGCCGCACAATCAGCGCATTTTTCATTTGACTCCTGAGGCCTCCCGCATATAGTGCATACGGGGCCTTCAATTTTTTCGAATCGGCTGCTGCATATGGTGCATACCTCTTGCTCGGGCGCCAGAGAAAACAGAGATCTCCAAGTCAATGAACTTGAAATTGGTGAGTCACACAATAAACAATTCAGAGATATTACGCTCCTTCCCGAGTTTCACAGAACTCGCTTGGATTAACCGAAACAATCGCCGCTGATTCAGCCAGAATGACAAGCAGCGCTGTATTTTTCTGTTTATCAACTATCTCTGCTTTTGCATAAGCAACTTTCTTTTTATCTGTAACATATGCCGGCTCAGCCCGGTTTAATGAAAGTGCTAGTACATCATTTTTGCATACCCGGCATGTGCATTTCATATGAAGCTGAGGCATATGGCGGTCGAGAAGTTCCTTTAATATGATTTCTTTAGAATTGACAAGCATGCTGACAGCTCCTCATAGGAAAGTATGAGTATACTGTATCACGTTTTCTGAAATTAACTAGTCCAACAATTTACTTTTTTGTGCCAATTTGTTCATATGTTCTATATGTTTTTTTGCTTTTTTCATTCCGTTTGTCATTCCGAAATGAAACATGACGACATCACCGCTGAAATGTTTATAATGCCTTCCCGTTCTGCCCGCGATCTGTACGAGCGCGCTCTCAGTAAAGATAGGTGCTTCTGCGCCGAGGACACATGTCTGAACTTTGGGTACGGTAACTCCTCTTTCTAAAATCGTAGTCGTTACCAGCAGGTCAAGCAGGCCGTCTCTGAACCGTTTCACTTTATCCTTTCTGAATGTGTCTTCCGCATGTACGCCTTCTGCCCGTATGTTTAATTTCTGAAAATAATCCGTTGTCTTTTTCAATACGTGTACAGACGGAACGAATAAGAAAACCGGCAGCTGTGATTGAAGTTTTTGGCGGACCCAATCCGTTACAGAGCGCGGCAGTTTTCCTTTCTGAAGCTTCTTCTTCCAATTGCCGCACCACAAAAAACGCGGCTCCGGGAGAGGTTTCCGATGATATCTGGCCGGTATGCGAACGCTTTTCAGCAAACCGGCTTCAGCATTCTTTTTTAATGTGTCTGAAGGAGTTGCCGTTACATAAACAAGGGCGCTGTTTTTCTTCCTCGCTTTATCAACAGCGAACCTTAATGTCTCATCGGCTGAAAAAGGAAACGCATCTACTTCATCTATTATCATGACATCAAAAATGTCTCGGTAGCGCATCAGCTGATGAGCGGTTGAAATCATCAGCGGAGTCAAGCGGCCTTTGTCCTCGCTGCCGCCGTACAAAGCAGAAACGTCGACTTTCTCAAATGCTTTTTTCAGTCTCGGCAGCAGTTCAAGTACGACATCTGTACGCGGAGTCGCGACACAGACGCGCAAACCGTGATTCAGGGCAAACTCGATACCAGGAAACAGCATCTCTGTTTTCCCCGATCCGCAAACCGCCCATACTAACAGCTCTTGTCTCTCTTTTATCGCATCTGTAAGCGCGGCGGCGGCCTGCTTCTGTCCGTCTGTCAGTGTTCCTTCCCAAGAAAGCTTTACAGGCTTCCAGCTGTTTTCAGGGGCTTGATTCCAAGAATATAACGATGTCAGTTCATCAGCCCTTCCCATCATGACACAGGCACGGCAATAGGTGATCTGCCTTTTGGCAGAGGGCGCCCAAAATGCCGCAAAGCAGGCTTGATCAGACTGACCGCATCGTTGGCAGATGTAACGGTTTTTCCGGCGGATGATTGACGGCTCGGCCGTTATATACTCTTTTTCTATAAAACGGTTGATGCGCTGATCTGAAAACGGTATCTCAGCTCTCAATAAATGTCGGCCGTAAAAGAAATCCCGCACCTCTGAAAATTCTGAAGCACCTTCGGCCATCTCCCTGCCTCCTTTCTGCTCAAAGTATGCCTGCCGGGAATTTTTTTGTCGAATCACGAAAATTTAATAATAAAAAAATCTCCGCCCTTGAAAACGGAGATTTTCACTTAGTTTTTAAAACACCAGCCGATTCCGATGGCGCCTTCGCCCAGATGGGTTCCGATCACGGCACCGAAATAGCTGTTATAGAATTCGACATGAGGATATTTACCGCTTAACTCCTGTATAATATCCGCCGCTTCTTCTTCCCTGTTTGCATGGATGACAGCGGCCCGCATCGGGATTCCTTTACTTGCATCCTCCCCAAACAGCTCAAAAATTCTCGAAATCGCTTTTTTGCGTGTCCGAATCTTCTCAAAAGGAACAATTACCTTATTGTCAAAATGAAGAATAGGCTTTACCTTTAACAGACCGCCGATAAAAGCCTGAGCACTGCTTAGACGCCCGCCCCGCTGGAGGTGTGATAAATCGTCCACCATAAAATACGCACGGACTGTTTTTTTCATTTCTTCCAGCTCTTTTATAATCTCTTCCGGTGAGTCAACACCGTCTTTAATGAGCTGTGCTGCCTTTAATGCATAAAAACCTTGCGCCAAACAGCTGATCTCTGAATCAAAGGGATAAACTTTAATATGATCAACCATAGTGTTTGCCGAGGCGGCGCTGTTATAAGTTCCGCTGATTCCGCTGGACAAATGTATGCTTATGACTGCGTCATATGTTTTGCCCAGTTCTTCGTACAATGCGATTAATTCACCGAAAGAAGGCTGGGACGTAGTCGGCAGCTCATCATGATTTTTTACTTCTTTATAAAAACTTCTCCAGTCGAGTTCTGTTTCTTCGCGGAATGTTTTTTCACCGAAAACCACTTGAAGAGGGATCATATGAATATGATGTTCTTCTCTCATCTCTTTCGGAATATATGCTGTACTGTCTGTTACAACTGCAATCTTCATCACTTTACCTGCCTTATTAAGTACTTAATAAGTATTTTAATAGATATGAAGCTGTAAAAAAAGACTTGCCTATTATGGCAAGTCTTCTCATACATGACTAACGCATCTCTACCCAGCCGTTTTTAATGGCTACGACAACGGCTTGTGTCCGGTCATTAACGTTCATTTTCTGCAAAATATTACTCACGTGGTTTTTCACTGTTTTCTCACTGATAAACAATGATTCACCGATTCCGCGGTTGCTTTTTCCGTCTGCAAGCATTTGCAGCACTTCACATTCCCGTCTCGTTAATATATGTAATGGTCTCCGGATTTCCGGATAAACCTCATGCTGAGGATGAGCAGAAACTCCGCTTGTCGCAAGACGGCGGAATTCGTTGACAAGATTGTGGGTTACTTTCGGGTGAAGGTAAGAACCGCCCTCGGCTACCACTTTCACTGCTTCGATTAAAGTATCTGCGTCCATCTCTTTCAGGAGATAGCCTCTTGCACCTGTTTTTAAAGCATGAGTCACATAGTTTTCATCATCATGGATGGAGAGGATAATCACCTTAGATTCAGGGTACAGCTCAACAAGCTGTTTAGTAGCCTCTACTCCATTTACATTCGGCATATTGATGTCCATTATGACAACATCGGGATGATAATGCTCGACGATTCGAGCCGCCTCATCTCCATCGTCACCTTCTGCTACCACTTCAAAGGTAGGTTCAAAATCCAATATTCTTTTTACACCCTCACGGAATAGTTGATGGTCGTCGATAATAACAATATTTACTTTAGTCACACGCTACGCCTCCTTATCCTATTGTTCTATATACGCCGCTGTTCGGTCAATATGTCTTTTGGCTCTATTTAACAAATTATAGGCCGAGAGATAACGGAACCTTAATCATGATAAATGTCCCAAGACCTATTTTAGAGTCTATCGTTATCGTTCCTTCAAGCAGATCTACTCTTTCTTTCATTCCCAGCAAGCCGAATGACTTGTTTTTCTTTTGTTTAGCATCCTTAATATCAAAGCCTTTTCCGTTGTCCTTAATGATAAGAACGACAAAATCAGCGGTTACTTCCACTTTTACTGTTATTTCCTCTGATTCTGAATGTTTGAGTGCATTTGTGACGGCTTCCTGAGCGAGACGGAAAAGCGCCACTTCAAATTGCGGGGCAAGCCTTTTGTTCTCCGTGTCTCCGATACACTGAAAATGTATTTTCACCTTTCCGTTGTATTCTTCAGTTGTATAAAGATATTTTCTCAGTGTCGGAATCAGCCCGAGATCGTCCAATGCCATCGGTCTTAAATCATATATAATCCTTCTGACTTCGTAAAGGGCATTCCGCACATTCTGCCGAAGATTTCTGATTTCCTGAAATCCGTCCTCCGTGCCGCGGTCGCGGAAGATCCGTTCAATTAATTCCGATCTCATCATGACATTTGCCAGCATCTGCGCGGGACCGTCATGAATTTCTCTGGAAACTCTTTTTCTTTCTTCCTCTTGGGCTTCGATGATTCTTAAGCCGAAATCTTGTTTAGCCTGCGCATCGGCAAGAAGAAGCCCTACTTGGCGAAGGTCTTGATTCAGGTAATTCAGAACGACGGTTATTTGGCTGACCAATGATTCTGACCGTTCAATGATTTCCTGAAGCCCCAAAAGCCGGCGTTCTAAATCATCTCTGCGCTCCCGCAGCTGCTTTTCACGCTGCTGGATCATCGTCAGTTCCACTTGAAGTTTGTGCGCCTTTTCATAGGCGTTGCGAATTTCTTCTTCGCTGAACTTATGGAAATTTCTGCTCACTTCAGACAAGCGGTTTCGTGCGTGCCGCGTATGAACTTCAAGTTTGTCGCCCAGCTCAATGACTTCGTACACCTGCTGTTTGATCTGTTTGAGTTCTTCAACCAGCTGCTCATATTGCTGGCGCGACTGCTCTCCGATTTGAAAAACCTCGTCCTTGCTCCCGTCCACGGTTTTCAGCATTTTCATAAGTATAGAATCCAAAACTTTGGAGTCCATCTTCGATTTATTCATCTGTCTCCCTCCGTAACGGTGTTGTTATGTATTTTTATTATAAATGTAATTGAACTGCAATTTATGTCGAATTATAATGAAAGAATGCGTATATTCTAGAAAAAAACATTTTTATATAGTATCTTACTCTTTCATGATACCAAAATATGCGCAAAAATTCTAAAGTCTGTTCGAATTTGTAGAAACAAGTCTTTTAATGCTTGTCAGGAGGGTCCAGCAATCATGCTGCACAGCTATTTAACAGTTAAAGAAGCGGGTGAACATGAGATTGTGATTGAAAAATCACGTTTTATCTGTCACCTGAGCCGTGCTGCTTCTGAAGAGGAAGCGCAGGAATTTATACAAAAGATAAAAAAACAGCACTGGAATGCGACTCATAACTGCTCAGCTTATCTGATCGGCGAAACCGACCATATACAAAAGGCCAATGATGACGGAGAACCAAGCGGAACAGCCGGCGTCCCCATGCTGGAAGTGCTGAAAAAACGAGGTCTGAAAGATACCTGCGCGGTGGTTACCCGGTATTTCGGCGGAATAAAGCTCGGTGCAGGCGGATTGATTCGTGCATATGGGAAGTCAGTGTCTGAAGGCTTAAATCATATAGGAGTTACGGAGCGGAAGCTGATGCGGATTATGCATACATCAGCGGATTATACGTGGCTCGGCAAGATAGAGAACGAACTGAGAGAATCAGTTTTTTTACTGAAAGATATCCATTATGCGGATCATGTCGAATTTGAAACGTACGTTGAAGAAAAAGACAAAGAAGCGTTTCTAAAATGGATGACAGAACTGACGAACGGCAAGAGTAAGAATACAGAGGGAGAACTGACGTATTTAGAAACAGACGTCAGCCCTAAAGGAGACTAATGTAATGGCTGAACGTGTAAGAGTGCGTGTTCGAAAGAAAAAGAAAAGCAAACGAAAGATCATATTCAAACGGATTTTGCTGCTGCTTACCCTCGTTTTGTTAGTCGCTGCCGGATTTGGCGGATACAAAGTATACAAAACGATTAATGCGGCAGATAATGCATATGATGCCCTTTCCCGCGGAGACAAATCAAAATTGCGGGATAAAGTCATCAATATGAAGAAAAAACCGTTCTCCATTTTGTTTATGGGGATCGAAAATTATGCCACCAGCGGAAAAGGCGGACGATCAGATTCTCTTATTGTCGTTACCCTTGATCCGAGAAATAAAACAATGAAAATGCTGAGTATTCCTCGTGATACGCGGGTGACGCTTGCCGGCGACACAACCGGTAACAAAACAAAAATCAATGCGGCTTTTGCTAAGGGCGGAGCGGATGAAACCGTCTCAACCGTCGAAGACTTATTAGGCATACCGATTGATAAGTATGTCACTGTCGACTTCAATGGCTTTAAGGATGTTATTGATGAGGTAGGCGGGGTCGATGTAAAAGTGCCGTTTGACTTCGACGAGATGAGTGACGTCAGTAAAAAGAAACGGATCTATTTCAAGAAAGGAAACATGCATTTGAACGGTGAGCAGGCTTTGGCTTACGCGCGGATGAGAAAGCAGGATAAGCGCGGAGACTTCGGCCGGAATGACCGCCAAAAGCAAATTTTAAACGCACTGATCGACCAAATGTCAAGAGCTGGAAATATTGCTAAAATCGATAAAATCGCTGAAACAGCGAGCAATAACGTCCAAACAAATATCCGAATCACTGAAGGACTCGCTCTTCAGCAGATTTACAGCGGCTTTACCAGCAAAAAGATTGATACACTGACCATAACAGGATCAGATTTATATTTAGGCGGAACCGCAACTACGCGCGGAACATATTATTTCCAGCCGGATCCAGCCAATCTCGAAAAAGTACGGCAGGAATTGCAGAAGCACCTGGATTACCCGTCCGGAAGCAGCACGGTGTCCGATCCCGCTTCTGACAGCACCGGAACGGACAGTACAACTGATTCGACTTCCGGCAGCACCGGAACAAGCGGCACAACCGATTCAACCAACGGTACTGCAGGTGCAAACGGTACGGACAGCACACAGTCCGGCGGCACAACAGGCTATTAAGAGTAAACCCGATCCTTTGAGCAGGATCGGGTTTTTCTATATAATAAGAGAATAGCAAAAAAGCAGACCATTCGCATGATCTGCTCTTTTTAATTTTTCTTTACCAATCTTTTGTAAAACTTGGTAAATGGTTTAAATTGTTCATTTACTAACCCTGTGACCTCTGCTATGATTTGCATAAATACAATCAATACAAAAATAATAAACAGCGAAAGCCATATGGTCGCACTTTTCAGCAGGATGGCACTGACGCTGAAAATAAAGCCGATTAAATAAATGATAATGACAGCCGTGCGGTGTGACAGCCCGAAGGCCATCAGCCGGTGGTGTATATGTGACTTATCAGGCGCTGAGATCGGCTGTTTGTTTAAAATCCGCCTGATGACGGCGAATGTCGTATCAAAAATCGGCACGCCCAAAATGATGATCGGAATGATGATACTGAATAAAGTAACACTTTTATAAAGACCTAATAATGAGAGTACTGAGATGACGTATCCGAGAAAGAGCGATCCGGTATCTCCCATAAATATCTTTGCCGGGTGAAAATTATAAAATAAAAATCCGAGTGTGCTTCCTATCACGACAAGTGAAAGTGACAGAATAAGGATTTTCCCCCCGGATAACGCCATAACGGCGATAGTGGAGAGTCCGATGACCGACAGGCCGGCAGCGAGTCCGTCCAAACCGTCAATCAGGTTCATCGCATTCGTAATACCGACGATCCATAACACAGTCAGCGGGTAAGCGACCCATCCCAATTCTAAACGTTCCGTTAAAAACGGTACGGAGAAAAAGTCCATTTTCAGTCCCGTGCTCACAATCATAATGGCCACGGCCAGCTGGACGAAAAACTTTACCTTTGCGCTTAATTGGTATTTATCATCAAGGATTCCTAAAATAACAATAATAAACGCACCCACCGTAATGGCGGTCATTTTTGTTTCATTATATATGCCGGCCGCGAGCACACCCGCCGCTACGCCGATAAAGATGGCCAAGCCGCCCATACGGGGCATTATTTTATCATGTACTTTTCGGTTGCTGGGCTGGTCAACTGCACCTATTTTGATCGCAATTTTTTTTACGATAGGAGTTAGGATTAAAACCGTTAGCAGAGAGACAAAAAACGCAACAACTATGCGAAACATGCGTTCGTCAAGCATAAAGAAGTCTCCTTTGGAATTATATGAAGTCTTTTCTGATATTGAACCGTTCCTTCCATTATAATTCTTACTAGTTATTATAACAAGCATCATCAAAAAGAAACACGCAAATCAAAAAATGCGCTTTCCCTTTTAATGGGATTGCGCATTTTTCAATATACCCGTGCATTCGAGCATTCGGCCGAATAAAACATTCCAATCTCGTCTCCGGGCCAATTCACGGCGCAAAGCCTCGTATGATCCGCGGCGGTCCGCTGCCAGAAGCGCTTCGCAGGCCGCGATGAAATCTGCGGGGTCGCTCCCTTCAACGTATTCATAAACGTAAGGCCTTTTGATTTTTGACGTAGAAGAAAGGTTGCAGCCGACAACCGGTTTCCCGGCGGCTAAAAATTCAAAAAGCTTAAGCGGAAATACCGCGTCATTATAAGGTGAATTTTTATACGGCATGATGCCGATGTCGACAAGCTGCATATAGGACGGCACTTCATTCGGCGCGGCAGGTCCCGTCCAGATGACATTCGGGCGTTCCAGAAGCGACTCGAAATCCGGATCGTCCTGAGCCGTGTTCGGGCCCACCAATAAAATCGTCCAGTCAGGCCGCACATCTGCCGTTTCCGCCATAAGCGCAAAATCGAGCTTCGGTTTGATTCCGCCGATAAAACCGAGAACCGTTCCGTTCCGTCCCCGTAAAATGTCTTCATCCGGCTGTTTATTTTCCCGTGAAAACAGGTCATATTCCACTCCGTTTTCAATGGTGAACACTTTCTGGTGCGGGTTCTCCAGCTTTTTTCCGACCTCCCGGTGCAGACAGTCAGATGTGCAGGTGATGGAATCGGCACGCTGAATGATTCTCATTTCCGCCTGTTTAATGATGTTTCTTCTTACATTTGACAGCACACCGGCCCGGCCGCTGATCGGAGCGGCCCACAGATCACTGCAATCGTAAATCACTTCATCCCAAGGAAACAGATCTGCCAGAAGCGGAAAACCGGGGAAGGTGTACCATAAGCAGCAGCGGGCCCCTTCTCCTTCTTCCTTCAGCATGTGCAACAATGGTGAAAGTTTATGCCTGTAACACATGTCTGTATACCTGCCGAAACGGAATGCTTTTTGCTGCATGAGATCCTTTACAGTGAACTGCCGGATTCCCTCGGCGATCCCGGCCGTCTGACCATCATTGGCTCGCGGGGACGGGCATACCCAAATGACGCTTTTCGTTTCTTTTTGCCGGGCAAGAAATTCAGCCAGCCGGTGCCGTCTGTATCTCAGCCGGTCATGCCCCCATTCCGCCGCTCCGACGATTACGTGAATAATCGGTTCCACCTTCATCACCCAGCTCCTCTGACGCCTACAGTCTTTTCAAGACCGCGTTTTTCGCATATTGCATAAAACACCACGAAGCCTTGATAAAATGCAGGCGCTCAATTTCTCTATAAACAAACCACGTTTTTTTTGCGGCTTTCCACTTGTTGCTTGAAATCGAATTCTGCACAAGCCTGTATTCTGAAAGGCACTCATTCAGGCCGTAAGCCGTAAATCCCCTTTTCAGCAGGGAAAGCCATGTCGCTAAATCCTGCCGCGTTCTGATATCAGGCATTTGAATCTGCCCCGTCTGCTCTCTGTCAATCATGACCGTTAAACATCCGATAATCGTGTTTTTTAAAGCTTCATCATATGACAGGCTTTCAGGGGCTTGAATCGTTTTGTCCGTCGGCGTTCCGTCCTGCTCCATGACGCTGTAGCCCGTAAATGAAAAAGCGCAGGAACGCTCCGCCATAAACGCAAGCTGTTTTTGAAGCTTTTCCTTTTTCCATCTGTCATCGCTGTCCAGAAATGCGACATAACGGCCCTTGGCATGTTTAAGGGCTGTATTTCTGGCAGCCGCGGCTCCCCCGTTTTTATCTAAATAAACGACGCGGATCCGCTCATCTTTTTGTTCATATTGCCGTAAAATATCTCTCGTTCCGTCCGTTGAACAATCATCCGCGATAATCATTTCCCAATGCGGGTGGCTTTGATGTAAAACGGACTGAATCGTGTCTTCGATATATTCACTTGCGTTATAAGACGGTGTAATGACAGATACGAAAGGTTTCCAGTTTGTCATGGTCACATCTCCATCGCAGATTTTCACAAGGACTCTCTAAAAAACTCCGGAATGACAATGAACATAAAGGCAACTGCAATGCCGATTAAAACGCCCAGAACCGCTTTCTTTTTCGGCGGCATGCCTTGTCCCGCCGTTTCATTCATCGGCTCTGAATTGATGACGCCGGCCGCTTTCAGGTTCAGCTGCGTATTTTTCAATTCGTATAAAAATCGTTCCTTATCCACTTTGGCGTCCGCGCTGACGGTTTCTCCTTCAAGCGCAGCAATACTCTGCCGCACTACTTTTGCCCGTTTTTCAAACAGGTCCTGATCATTCTTCAGAAAAGTTGTTATGACGGCTTGAAACACCGATTCGGTCTCCTGTTTGTTTTGGCCGCTGTAGCTGACCGTGATCAATGAATCTGATTGTGTTTCGACAGTCAGTTTACTTTTCACAGCCGCTCTTTCTTCGTCTGTTTTATCAGGCAGAGCCTGCTTTAAAAAGGCATCGCTCGTCAAAAGGAGCGGGATTTCTTTTGTATTGTTATAAAGCGGATGATCATAATTTCCCGCGGCGATCGCGGCTTCTGATGTAAAACTGCTGTTTCCGCTTATTTTTGACGGCAATACATATCCCGCCGCCCCTAACACAACGGGCAGCGCAATGATCCAAATGATATTCTTTTTGATACGCCGGGTTATTCTTGTCAACATATCCTTCATCTCGCATCTCCCTGTTTTTCATAGTACGCCGTGACGGCAGACTCCTTTTGTAAACGCCTCAATATATTGACCGCCGCGATCACGAGCGAGAGAAATACCCAGTGGAAAAATAAATTTGATACGGAGCTTGGGCTGATGCTGCTTACCAAAAAACCGGCCATCGCCGTGATAAGTCCTTCTGTGATCAGTCTTGACTGATTTTCCGATTTTCTTTCATGACATTTATAAAGTGTCCAAAAAAGGAACAAATAGACTGTCAGGTAACCGAGCATCGTAAGCACGCCGAAGTTCGCCATAATCTCGACGAGCCAGTTGTGCACCTCAACTACGCCGCCCGTATCATAAACGGGCTCCGCTTTTAAATAGTAAGAGACATTTCCGGCACCCACTCCGAACCCCCAGGAATCAATCACATAGTGAAAGGCGTTCTTTAAAAGATTCGCCCTCGCAAGGTTGGAAGGAAGCGGCTGCTGTCCCGGCATCGCCTGCGGAGCTGAAAACAGATTCAAGACGGCATTGGTGATACGGCCCGCAAATAAAACCGCAAACAGCGCAGCACCCGCTCCCGCAGCGTACAGCGCGAATTTTTTCAACACGGAAGGCAGCAGGATGAAGACGTATACAGCCGCCCCCGCGCATATGCCCAGCAGACTCGCGCGCGAACCGGTCAAAATGATTAAATACAAAGCGCAGATCGCAAAGAGCAGGCTGACGGCCTTCACATAGCCGTTTTTCATATTTTTCACCGCCGCCGCATACAGAAAGAAACTGATGCACAAAAACGTCGCGAAATCATTTTGATTAAAGAAAACGGACGTCGGATAATGCTGTTTGTACTGCGGGCCGTTATAAAGCGTGGAGCTCGGCAGATGGTTGTGTGTAAAATGGTTGTAAAAGCCGATCGCCATCACAAAAATGGTCATCACAAGCCATATGCCGTAAAAAACCATCAGCTGATCAAAGCGCTGAATGAACATGACAATAAGATAAATCAAAAACATGCCCATTCCCATTAAAGCTAAATATTTAATCCCGTACGTCACGGATTTTGCCCACAATAACGATAGGAGACCGTATGTAAACCATAAGGCGAAAAACATCAGAACCCCTTTTACATTCACCCGATTCCATCTGTCAATATGATGACGGTTTGTCAGGATGCCGGCGATGTGAAGGGCGCCCGCTCCGATTAATAACAGCCGGTATATAAATAAGCTGAAAAATCCGAGATGAACCGCAAAGAAGGCCTGGTTTAAAAATGTACACGCGATCAGTATATAAATGAGCGCCATAAACATCTGACCGTTTGTTGTAAAGGCGGATAGCAAAGCAAGTCCGGCAATGCCAATCATGGCGGCAAGCAGCAGCACGGTGATTTTTCCGAAGCCGGCATCCGCCCTGACCGCCTCCAGCATGATGCATCCTCCTGTAATGACAGCGGCAAGCAGCACAAGAACATGTGCCGCTGAACGTTTGATACTCACATGGCAAACCCCTTTCCAAAACCGGCAGCCGAGCCGGACTGCCGAGAGCCTGAAAACAAATCTTTTTCTATCTTGCCAGTTCTTTTATTTGCCGATCGGCATGAACCGCCGGACGTCCGACGGAATGATAAGTGAATCCTGAAACCCTCATATACTCCAACGGAAACATATTTCTGCCGTCAATGATGACCGGCTGTTTGAGCAGCTGCTTCACTCTCTGAAGATCCATCTCCTTGACTTCCGGCCAATCTGTTGTAATCAGGCATGCGTCTGCGTTTTTGATGGCACTGTACATCTCTGTGTGATATTCAATGCCGCCTTCTCCTAATATCGCTGACGCTTCGGGAATCGCGATCGGATCATACGCTTTCACGTGAGCACCCTGCTCTTTAAGACTTGTGATGATATCAAGAGCCGGGGCGGAGCGGACGTCATTTGTATGCGGTTTAAAGGCCAGCCCCAGTACGGCCACGGTTTTCCCTTTTAAGGGACCGATGGCGCGGTTCAATTTTTCCGTAATACGGACCCGCTGCTTCTGATTGGTTTCAATGACGGCTTCCATCATTTCAAACGGATAGCCGGCGGCGTTTGCGATATGCAATAAAGCCGTTGTATCCTTCGGAAAGCAGGATCCGCCGAATCCGATGCCGGCCTGCAGAAATTTATTCCCGATCCGGCTGTCAAGGCCGACGCCTTCTGACACGTGAGAAATGTCCGCCCCGACACGTTCGCAAATATTGGCGATATCGTTAATAAAAGATATTTTGGCGGCTAAAAAAGCATTTGCGGCATACTTAATCATTTCCGCGCTTTCAAGATTGGTCTTTACGATCTTCGTACGGAACGGCTTATGAAGCTCTTCAATGACCGAAGCGGCATGTTCGCTTGTGGCGCCGATAACCGCCCGCTCCATCTGCATCGTATCCCGCACCGCCGAACCTTCGCGGAGGAATTCAGGATTTGACGCGACATCAAACGGATATTTTCCCTTTGACGCTTCGCTGACGATTTGGTAAACGAGCTTTCCCGTCCCGACCGGAACAGTGCTTTTGGTGACAATGATTTTGTATCCGTTCAGCTGTTCTCCGATTGTTTGCGCCGCTGCCTTAATGTAGGTCAGATCGGCTTCACCCGTCTTTGACATCGGCGTACCGACGGCGATATAGATGATATCAGCGGCTTTCACAGCCGGCTCAATATCGGCCGTAAAGGATAACCGCCCGGCACTGACATTTTTTTCGGCTAATTCCTCAAGCCCCGGTTCATATATCGGGATGACTCCGTTTTGCAAGCTTCTGATTTTCGCTTCATTGATGTCACAGCAAGTCACATGATGGCCGATTTCCGCAAAACAAGTTCCAGATACAAGACCTACATACCCTGTTCCTAATACAGCGATTTTTTTCACAGCTTCATCCCTCTTTCGAAAGGTTCTCCTCTTGCCCGGCCCGGTTCATGACGGACCGGTATTTCTCTTTCAGCGCTTTCGCATTGTGGCTTGCGTCAAAATACGTGCGGACGGTTTGAGAAAGTTCCTCGGCTGTTTGCGGCGTCCAAGCCTCTCCTTCGTCATATTGCAAAATGGATTCTGCCAGCGTGTCAGGTGAACCCGGCTTGATCAGCAACCCCCGGTGTTTCCCGAATAAAGAAGCCAATCCTCCGACATCGGTACAGATTACCGGCACCTTCAGAGCGAGCGCCTCAATGACCACAGTCGGCATGCCTTCGCTGTAGGACGGCAGCGCCATTACATCTGAGGCCAGCAGATAGTCCTGTACCTTGTCGTTCGGCACTTGCCCCGTGACGATATGAGCGGCTTCACGCAATGAAGATTCGGCGGGACCGTCACCGACAAAGACAGCTTCATATCTTTCATCCAATGACTGAACGGCTTTTGATAAGTCGAAAACACCTTTCTCTTTGACAAGCCTGCCGATGAACACGATCAGTTTTCTATCCGGAGGAAGGCCGAGCCGTTTTCTGACGGCTTCTTTCGTCTCGTTCCTTTTTCGGAAGGCGTCAAGCGTGATGCCGATCGGAAGCACGCTGCACTCCGCTTCGATGAGCTTTTTCATTTGTTCCCGCAGACTGCCGCTCACAGCGTAAATATCGGCTGCTTCCCGCACCGCAAATGTAAATGCGCGATGAGCGCTTTTGCTGTAATGCGGATAGACATTGACATCACTGCCATGCAAGGTCAGCACATACGGGATGCCTAAAGCCTTTGACACAATGGCCGCCGCTCCGCCTGACGGCATGGCGAAATGCGCGTGAATCAGATCGGGCTTCAGGCCATGATTTTTAATTTCGGAAAGAACCGATAACGCCATTCTTTTATGCGGCTGCGCCCATTTCAGCTGTCCGGGAACCGCCTGATAAAACGGCCGGTGGACGGACACGCCTCTCCGCCATTCATGCGCCGGCCTTATATCCTTTTGCCGATACGTCTTTTTCAGCACCCGGAATGGCGCGGCGAGTTTCGGCCGCGGACAAATGACAGTCATCTCCGCGCCAAGCTTTCTCAGTTCTTGGGCCTGCGTCTCATGAAAAACGCCTTCTCCCGGCTTCTCACTGCTCGGATATACACTTGTCATCCACAATACCTTCATAGCAAACGTCCTTTTCTTAATTTACTTTTCATATGCGGATAAGCTTTTCCTAACAGGAATAAATAACACAACGCGCCGCAGGCTACGGAGATCGCCAGCCGCAGCTTGACATCAAGGCTGATCCGCTCCGTTCCGAAGCTGGCTGTAAAGGCGATGACACCCATTGCCGCCGTAAGCAGAAACGGTTTGGCCACGGCTTTGAAGTAAGCCGACAGCCGCAGCTTAATGACATATGCCAGCAGCCAGCGCCCGATCAGGAAATTCAGGATGCTGATGAAAGCGTACGTCCAGGCTACCGTCAAGAGATTTCCGGACAGCACGGCGGCGTACAAAGATGCGCTATACAGCAGCATCACCCCGGCGTCCCAATAAAATGCCAGATCGGCCCGCCCTTTTGCCAGCAGCACAGATCCGTTCGGATTCATCAGAACCCTTAAAATCCCGACGATGGCGAGAACATTTAAAACCGGGACAGCCGCCAGCCATTTTTCTCCGAAAACCGAAGCCACGAATGCATCCGATACTGAAACCAAACCGAGCAAGAGCGGAAAGGATATCAGCGCGAGTATTTTGGTCATATTGAGAAACCCTTCTCTGATCACGCTGTTTTCATGCTTGTTTTTCGCAAAGACGGGAAACGCGACTCTCGTAATGATCGGATTGATTTTTAATACCGGAAGCGTGACAATCTGGTAGGCCAGATTGTAAATGCCGAGCGCCTCGGCGCCGATAAAACTGCCGATCAGAATCATATCAATATTCGCCCCGAGCCGGTTCACAAGCCGGGAAGACAGCTGAAAGGCTCCGAAAGAAAAGAAGCCTTTCATTCCCTTCAGATCAAAAACGAACGCCGGTCTCCATGTTTTTCTGCAGGACACCCAGTACAGAATGCCTTTTGACGATTGCAGCAGCACCTGGGAAATCACATACGCGAGAATCGGGTCCGTATAAAAAACCGCAGCCGTCAAGTAAACGAAGGACAGCACATTTGAAAAGATTTCAATCTTGCTTAGCGTGTTAAATGCCAGCGCTTTTTGCAGCATATACTGATATTGCTGACCGATCGGCGCGATTAAAAACATGACGGCCAGCACGCGGATTAAATAGACAAGCTCCTCCCGCCGATAAAAATCGGCAATGAGCGGACTGCTGAAAAACAGCAGCGCAAACAGCGCAATCCCCGTTATGATATTCAGCCAGTACAAGGAAGACATCTGTTTTTCAGTCACATGATCTTTTTGAATGAGCGCGGCGCCAAAACCCATATCAAGCGCAATTTGGGCAAACACCACTACCGTTGTGATCATGCCGACAAGGCCGAATTCAGCCAGTGACATGACCCGCCCGAGCAGGGCGAATTGGACAATTTGAATGACCGTAATACACGCTGTCGAAATACTTGTCCATTTGGCGCCGCTCAAAATTTGATTTGTAATACTAGGCATCGTTTTCCCTACTTTTTTGTCTGCTGACCAGAATTTTTATCGCGCCCCGTCACCGGTCCAGATCACTTTGCACGTTTTGAGCATAATCTTCAGTTCCAATGAAAAGGTCAGGTTGCGGATATAATATAAGTCAAACATCAGTTTTTCCCTCGGTGTCATGTCATATCCCCCGTTGACCTGCGCCCAGCCGCTTAATCCCGGCTTAACGGCCAGCCGCTCCGTAAACCCCGGAATCTCAGCCTGAAACTGTTCCGTAAACACGGGACGCTCGGGACGCGGGCCGATCAGGCTCATTTCTCCCCGAAGCACATTTACCAGCTGCGGCAGCTCATCAATACGGGTCCTTCTGATAAAAGCGCCGACCTTTGTCACGCGGGGATCCTTTTTCAGCGCCCAGACCGCCCCCGATTTTTCAGCATCTATTTTCATAGAGCGGAGCTTATACAAATAAAACGGCTTCCCGTCTTTGCCTACCCGCTCCTGCTTGTAAAAAGCCGGGCCGGGCGACTCCAAACGAATCAGTATGGAGAACAGGCCCATCACCGGGAGCGCCGCCAAAAGCCCCGCAAGCGCAAACACAATGTCCATGAATCGCTTAAAAGCCAAATAACGGGCCGTTCTTTCCGTAACGGCAGCGGAAGTCCCCTGCCGCACTGCATAGTTATTATTTACATTCATGCTTTTCTCTGCTCCCACTGACACACACCTCACGATTTGTTGGGATGTTTGATGACCTATGCCGTGAGTTTAGCAGATGGATGTTAATTGGAAGTAAAGGAAACGTTAATGTTTATTAGAATGTTTCGATTATTGTTTTTTTATTGTAAATCTATTCATATCCATAAACGGCGGTTACTATAATTGAAAAGGATCATTATGAGCGGAAAACAACGAAAAAGCCTGCCGATCAATTTTGACCAGCAGGCTCGTACACAAATATATAAAAGTTTTACTTATAATAAGACACGATTCCATCATTGATGGCTGCAGCTGCCTTTTCCTTATAGGATGCTTGCTTTAATTTACTTGCATCAGACGGATTCGTAATAAAAGCCGTCTCTACTAATACACTAGGCATTTTGGAATACTTAATGACATAGAACGGAGCTGTTTTAACCTCTCTGTCTCTTGTTTTTAATGCATTAACAACCCTAGGCTGAATTTGTCCTGCCAGGCGTTTGCTTGCAGCGGCTTGATATGTCTCATCATAGTAGGTCTCAGTTCCGTTTGCAGAAGTTGCATCATTTGCATTGCCGTGAACGCTGATGAATAAATCCGCTCCTGCGGTTGCACCTTTATTTACCCTTTCCTGCAAGGAATAAAATGTATCATTAGACCTCGTCATGACCGGCAGAGCACCTGAAGCATTTAATTTTTTATTCAGCCTTTTAGCGATATCAAGATTGACGTCTTTTTCTAAAATGCCGTTACCTATAGAACCGGAATCTTGGCCTCCATGACCCGGATCAATTAAAATTGTTTTTCCCGCGGCCGGATTTTTCAGCTGGTTTGCAACATTTGAGCTGACAGCCGGGGAGTTCCCGATAATGGTAAAGCTGCTTAATTTTTTTCTTCCGATGATGACTCTTGTTTCTTTTGAAAGATTGCTGCCGTTTGTCAGAATGATAGATTGTTTTTTCTTTGCAGCAAGAGCAGCACCCGCTATGGAGTCTGCATACCCGAAACCATTGCTGACGAATACATTGCCTGTCGGAAGATTTAATTGCTGAACTAGATTGGCCGCAAGTTCGTATCGATTGCTTCCGCTGATTCTTTTTGGTGAAGGAAGTTTATTGAAGACAGAGGCATTTATGCTCCCGGTTCCCCCTGTTACAATAGAGCTTTTGATCCCCTTGCTTTTTATAGCTCCTGCTGTCGCACTGTTGATATCTGTTTGATTCGTAAACAAAATTGGATATCCGTTCATTGCGGCATATGGAATTGCAGCTATTGCGTCAGCATATAAAAATCCGTTTGCAATAACGGCTTTTGAAGCAGCAGGCATTTCCTTTGCTACTTTAGCTGCCGTATCATATCGGTTGCTCCCTGAAATTCTCTTAACACTGATGCCGAGCGCTTTGATTTGATTTGCTGTATTTGCTGACACAGCAGGCGTTCCGCCGACAATAATGACCGTTTTTGTTTTTAATTCTTTCAGACGGGTTTTCGTCTCTGATGACAAATTATCTTTATTTGTGTAAAGCAGCGGCGCATTTTTCTGATATGCCATCGGGGCAGCGGATATAGCATCTGCATACGAACCTCCGCCGACGACAACAGCCGTACTCGCTGTTGAATACACCTGCTTGGAAAGCGCAGCAGCCGTACCGTACCTGTTGCTTCCCCCTACTCTTTTAACCGCGTTGTCAGCTAAGGCTGACGGGATAAATATGATGAGTCCCAGCATAGAAATGATCAGGACTTTAAGATAAGAACGCAATTGCCTTCCTCCTGCTCTCGTTTATTTAATAGTCAGTCAATGTGGTGCCCGGATAATAAAATTTTAAAATTGAACTATATGAATCTCCTGAATCCGCTCTTGCCTTAGCGCCGTATTGGCTCATTCCGATGCCGTGTCCATATCCCTTTCCGCTGATTGTAAAAGCAGAACCGTTTTGACTGACGGTCACATAAGTGCTTTTAAACACGGAGGCTCCGATCATTGTTCTCAGTTCAGTAACCGGCACAGTCATTGCAGATGTTTTATTTGCCTCGTAATTTCCATTGTTTTGTTTGACAGCGTAATTCACTTTCAAAGTTGCTGTTTTAGCCCGCTGTCCTTTAGTTGTTCCGCTGAATGTAAAATCTTCTAATTTTAAAATTTTAATGGCGGAAGCGCCCGTTTCCTTATTTTTCAAAATCCAGTTTTTAATACCGCTCAGTTGAGCTGCATTTGTCTCATTCTTTGAAGCAAACCAAGAGGCCGGCTTATTTACATCAATTGAATCCGGATTGATTTGCTGCTTAGAAAGCGTCAGACTCCAGGCAGTTTGAGGATCTTTTGTGTCTTTTTTCGCAGTTAAATAAGGAACGCTTGAACCCCATACTTCGTCGCTTGATTCTGTATAACCGCCATTACTCGATGAATAAGCTGCCGTAATTAAATTCCCTTTGTAAGTCAGCACCTTATTTTTTGTCTGCTGCACCGCTTTCGTCGTATTGGCATTCCAGCTGTACCCGCCATATACTTGAAAAGCAGTAGTATCAGCAACAGTGCTCCCGGTCTTCGTAATTGAGTATGTTCTTGCCGCAACCGTTTGCGCCTTCAGCGCTTCAAGAGACCAGCTTGCAGGCATTTCATTCGGTACGACACCTTTTAAATAATCTTCAAAAGGAATGTTTTCATTTACAGGTCTGATATATTTGCCTGACTCTATTGAAAAATTAACCGTCCCCAAGTATTCTTTTCCATTCAAACTGATCCGGTTGGATTCATTGTACGTTTCCGGTTTTATTCTCAATGAATTCCCATATGTTTTAATATGATTAAGATTTAACTTTCCATTATTGATTTGTAAGTTGTATGTGCTTCCGCCGGCTAAGTAAAAATGGTTTGAAAGCTCATTTTCAACCCCGGCGGAAATGGAGCTTGTACTTCCGATAAAGTCGTATGCATACGACGCCTTCTCTTTTGTCACTGATTTAGCTGCTGAAGGAACATCATCTTGTTTGATATATAATAATTGGCTGTTTTTTTTGGCGGCTAAAGAAGCGCCCACCAGGACATCAGCATATTTCGTTCCATTAGTCATGACGACTTTATCAGCCTTCAACTTTAGCTGATTAATAATATTAGCAGTCAATTCATACCGTGTTGATCCGGGTATTCGCTGCACAGTTGAAGTTTTTTTAATTTGATTTTCTACAGCATCACTCACGCTGAACGAACTCCCGATAATTAAGACTTGCTTCGGAAGATCATAATCTGGCAATTTATCCTTTTCAGTCAGTAAAATGGGATAGCCGTTTGCAGCGGCATACGGAGCAATGGCTAAAGCGTCTTGAAAAACATTCCCTGTTACAACAATTGCTTTATCGTAATTTCCCATTTGTTTTGCAATGTTTTCAGACAGAACATAACGGTTTTTCCCGCTGATTCTTTTCACAGCTCCATAAGACTTAAGCTTATTTTCAACGTCCTTTGAAATGCTTTTAGCCCCGCCGATAACCAGAATATTATCGGGATTGAACTTAGCAATCTGTTTTTCTGTAGTTTTTGTCAAAGTGTCCGGCTGTGTAAATAACACCGGCGCATCCATTTTTTTTGCCAGAGGAATTACTGGTAATGCGTCGATAAAAACATCACGATTGACGAGAATAACGGTTTTAGGATTTCTCCATTGGGAGTCAGATGCAAGAGCCGCAGTCTCATATCGGGATGCCCCCGAAAAGCGGTTGGTTACAGACACATGATCACCGGTAACCTGATAAAAACCGGTTGGCGATAAAGAAATGCTTGATTGATTTCCGATGTAATTTGTCAGCTTAACTGAAATATTTGAATCTGCCGCAAAGGAAACCGCCGGTATAAGCAATATAACAACAGCTAGAGTCAGTCCTATTAAATGTTTGCAAGTTTTCAAGATTACAGCGTCCCCCTATTCATTAATTTGCCGGTTCGATATCCTTCAGCATAAGCTGTCCCTTGCTATTTTTTTGATATTTTACTGTCACTTTGTCGCCATTATCCAAATTCTTAACATCGCCGGCTGATTCTTCAGTGATATCAAAACTTACCGGTTCATGATCCACAGTGACTTCTATTGTATGAGTATCCGCCAGTCCTACATAAGTGCCCTCTTTCGTGACCAGCTTTTCACCCGCATCCTCGCCCTGAGATTTTTCATTGTTAACTCCGCACCCGGCGAGAAGCAGTATAAAGAACAAACATCCAAAAATTTTTTTCATTTTTTTCACCTCATTATGGATTATCGACAATATATTATCTATTTTAAAGAAAAATTAAGAAACATTGAAACTTTTTTCGATAACATTCGACTATATTAGGATTTATTGTATTCTATTATAAAATATTGCATTTGCTGGGAGTCCGATTTCCAATTAAAACAGATGGGGTGTATTGAGATGAGAAGTAAACGAAGAAAAAAGAAAAAGACTTTGTTACTGGTCTTTCTGACAATCATCGGCATTTTTATTTTAGTTTCCGGCGGCTTTACATACTATCTATGGCATAAAGCGGCATCAACCGTCGCCAGCATTCACGAAGACATTAACAAATCGAATAAACGCAGTACTGAGGTGAAAATAAATAAACACGAACCGTTCTCTGTCTTGATCATGGGAGTGGACGAACGTAAAAATGATAAAGGAAGAGCCGACTCGCTCATTTACCTTACTGTCAATCCAAAGACAAAAACAACGGAAATGGTCAGTATTCCGCGTGACACTTATACAAAAATTATCGGCAAAGGCACGATGGATAAAATCAATCATTCATATGCATTTGGCGGTACGCAAATGGCAGTAGATACTGTGGAGAATTTCTTGAACCTGCCTGTAGATTATTTCATTAAAGTAAACATGGAAAGTTTTAAAGATGTCGTTGACACTTTAGGAGGCATCACTGTCAACAGTACATTCGCTTTTAACTATGACGGTTATTCCTTCAGCAAAGGCAATATTTCATTAAACGGTGATGAAGCCCTCGCTTACTCACGAATGAGAAAAGAAGATCCTAAAGGGGATTTCGGCCGCCAGGACAGACAGCGGCAGATTATAGAGGGTATTATCAATAAAGGGGCAAGTATCTCTTCTGTCACGAAATTCGGAGATATGTTTAAAGTAGTAGAGAACAATGTAAAAACGAATTTAACCTTTGATGATATGTGGGATATTCAATCCGGTTATAAAGATGCCCGCAAGAAAGTGATTCAGCATGAGCTAAAGGGTGACGGCACCAAAATCGACGGAATTTACTATTATAAAGCAGATGAAAACGGACTTGCCTCCATTACTAAAGAATTGAGAAGCAGCCTCAACCTTTAAACTAATGCAGAAAAAGCAGCTTCGCATACTTTATGCAGAGCTGCTTTTTTGTTACACCTCGAAAGAATCAGGACGCTCTGAACGCAGTCCGAATTGATAGAGCAGCCCCTCAGCAATCCTTCTTGACGCCATGCCATCTCCATAGGGATTAGATGCCCGCGACATTTTTTCATATTCCAGCTTGTCTGTCAGCAGCTGTTTTGCCATCTGATAAATCGTTTCTTCATCAGTACCGGCTAATTTCAGAGTGCCCGCCTCCACTCCTTCAGGCCGTTCAGTAGTATCGCGCAATACGAGAACCGGCTTTCCTAAGGAAGGAGCTTCCTCCTGAACGCCTCCTGAATCAGTCAAAATAAAATACGACCTTGACGCAAAATTGTGGAAATCAATCACTTCAAGAGGTTCAATTAAATGGACGCGCTCCGAATCACCAAAGTGCTTATCAGCAGCTTCACGTACAGCAGGATTCAGGTGTACCGGATAAACGACTTGCACATCGCTGAATTCATCTGCGATCCGGCGGATGGCTTTAAACATATGTTCCATCGGCTGACCTAAATTTTCCCGGCGATGCGCCGTCAGTAAAATCATTCTGTCATTGCCGATTTTCTCAATAATGTTATGGGAATATTCAGAGTGAACCGTTGTATGCAAAGCATCAATCGCTGTATTTCCGGTAACAAAAATGGAGCTTTCTTTTTTATTCTCATTCAATAAATTTTGCTTCGCTTGCTGAGTCGGAGCAAAGTGGATATCAGCAAGCGCTCCGGTCATTTGGCGGTTCAATTCTTCCGGAAAAGGTGAATATTTGTTGCCCGTCCGCAATCCGGCCTCCACGTGTCCGACTGTAATCTGGTGATAGAAAGCTGCAAGGCTTCCGGCAAAGGTTGTTGTCGTGTCACCATGAACAAGAACAATATCAGGTTTGATTTCCTTAAACAGGCCGTCCAGTTTTACCAGGGCGTTTGAAGTAATTTCAGCCAGCGTCTGCCGTTCTTTCATAATATTCAAATCAAAGTCAGGCTTAATTTGAAATGCGTGAAGAACTTGATCCAGCATTTGTCTATGCTGGGCAGTTACAGTGACATATGATTCTATTTCAGGGCGTTTTTTTAATTCGAGCACAAGGGGCGCCATTTTTATCGCTTCAGGCCTTGTACCGAATACCGTCATGACTTTAAGTTTTTTCATATCTCTTTCTCCTGTATCAAGTTTGTGATCATTTTTCATTATCAACCCATTTTACACGATATGATCCACCGGTTAAATATCTTGTATTATTTTTCCCCTAAATGAAAAAGGATATATCATTAAGGCTTTACGGATAAAACTTGTTTAATAATGGTTTATCTTATATCATTAAAAGTGTTAAAAATGAAATATCGGGTATACAGAAAATATCAGCAAGCCTGAGTCTGTATAGATATCATAACTTATATTTAAGTGACGCTAAGGAAGGTGCTTTAAAGTGAAAAAAGTACGCAAAGCCATAATTCCCGCTGCAGGTTTAGGGACACGCTTTCTGCCGGCAACAAAAGCCATGCCGAAAGAGATGCTTCCGATTGTAGACAAACCAACGATTCAATACATAATTGAAGAAGCGGTTGAAGCGGGTATTGAAGACATTATTATTGTTACGGGAAAAAGCAAGAGAGCCATTGAAGACCATTTTGATTACTCACCAGAGCTGGAAAGAAATCTAGAAGAAAAAGGGAAGGTCGAACTCTTAGAAAAAGTCCGAAAAGCCTCTAATCTTGCTGACATTCATTATATCCGGCAAAAGGAGCCAAAAGGTCTTGGACATGCCGTTTGGTGCGCACGTAATTTTATCGGTGACGAGCCATTTGCCGTCCTTCTCGGAGATGATATCGTTCAAGCTGAAAAACCAGGGCTTCGCCAGCTGATGGATGAATATGAAAAAACACTTTCTTCTATTATAGGGGTTCAGCAAGTGCCTGAAGAAGAAACCCATCGTTACGGAATTATTGATCCGCTGACAAGTGAAGGCCGCAGATATCAGGTGAAGAACTTTGTTGAGAAGCCGGCTCAAGGGACTGCTCCGTCCAATCTGGCAATACTGGGACGTTACGTCTTCACTCCTGAAATCTTCATGTATCTTGAGGAACAGCAAATTGGTGCCGGAGGGGAAATTCAGCTTACAGACGCTATTCAAAAGCTAAATGAAATTCAGCGGGTTTTTGCTTACGATTTTGAGGGCAAAAGATATGATGTTGGTGAAAAACTAGGTTTTATTACCACTACATTAGAATTTGCGATGCAGGATCGTGAACTGCGTGATCACCTTATCCCTTTCATGGAAGACCTGTTAAGAAAAGATGAATTATAAGAAAAAAGCTGTTGGATTTATTCCAACAGCTTTTTATTTTAAAATGCAGGTTAAAGTTTGATTATCGTTATTGATAATAAAAGCGTATTTATCATTTGCCGCAATAAATTGCCGATCACTGCTGGCCTTTATAACACCTTTATTATTCAGGGATAGATCTGCCGGAGTAATAGCTGATATTCCTCTGAAAACAAGCTGCTCGGTCTTGCCATTATTCACTACATAACTGACCTCGCCATTTTTAAGATATAGCGTCTCCCGGCCGTTCACCACTTCTTTCTGCAGCTCTTTCATTTCTTGCTGGATATCATTAACGCGCTCACCGAGATGCGACACAAGTTGATCAGCATCACCCTGCTTTACATACGGAGAAAAAGCGGATGCTTTCACATTTGAATTTTTTTCGTTATAGACCGCTGCGTTTTCCGGGATATAGTACGTTTTATTGTTGACCTCGATCTTTGCTGATTGCCTGTCTTCAGATACCACTTTCACCTGAGCACCGAACGGAATAAGGAAGTCCGCCTTTTTTTTCAGCTCTGTATCTTTATAGGCCTGCGTCTGGTCTTTTAATACGAAACCTTTTTTGTTCACCAATATCTGGTCTTTCCCCTTGTTAACATCATCTTGATATCCGATCTTACCGAACGATGCGATCGTACGAAGCGGGGCGCTGAAAAACATGGTTCCGGCCATAAACACAAGCAGTATTGATAAAATAGCAATTTGAATAGCATTGACTGCTGATCCGGATTTATTTTTTTTCTTTTGTTCCTTCACAATTGCCTGCTGCTCAGGCGATTCTTTTTTACGTTCAGCAACCTGATCTTTCTTATATTTCTCTTTGTCTTTTTTGGAGAGCTTATTAAACCAATCGATAAATGCTTTGTACTCTTTGACTACGGTTTTAGTATCGTCGAACATTCTTAATTCACCATAGTGCATCCAAGCCACACGGTCACACATTTTTTCAATCTGACCGATGGAATGACTCACAAAGAAAATGGTTTTTCCTCGTTCTTTAAATTCCTGGATTCGGTCGACACATTTCTGATAAAATGTCTGATCCCCGACAGAGAGGGCTTCATCAATGATTAAAATATCCGGATCTATATGCACGGATATCGCAAAGCCGAGGCGGGACTTCATACCGCTAGAATAGTTTTTTACCGGCTGATTAATAAAATCACCAATCTCAGCAAACTCAACTATGCTTTCATACATCTCATCGATTTCTTTATTGGTCAGCCCCATCATTAAACATTTGAGTCTAATGTTATCCCGGCCCGTCAAAGCATTATTTAAACCGGCTGCAATCGCGATCAGCGACGGCTGGCCGTTCATTTCAATTTCACCGCTTGTCGGCGGTATTACTTTTGCAAGCAGATTTGACATCGTCGATTTACCCGATCCGTTAATTCCTACAAAGCCGATTGTCTCCCCTTCATATACATCAAAGGAGACATTTCGCACAGCGAAAAAACCGTTATCTTTAGCAGGGAAAAACAAACCTTTTATTTTGTCCGACTGTTTTTCATAAAGATGATACTGCTTTGAAACATTTCGAAACGAAACCTTTAGTTTCATTGTACAATCTCCTTACGTATTAAAGAAAGTCAATAAACTTATCTCTGAATTTCATGTGTAAAACAGAACCGACTGTTAATAAAAATAAGGTGAACAGCCAGAAATACAGTGTATACTTCACATCTTGAAAGAACCACTGGCCATCTAAGAAACTGTTCCTGAATCCGTCAATAATATAGAACAGCGGATTCAGCTTCAGGACCGGCACCAATTCCGGGTGATCTGCCCCCAGTTTCGAGTGAATGTCCCAAAAAATCGGCAGCAGGAAAAATAAAAGTCTTGTCACTGCCTGCAGAAGAAACTGATAGTCTCGGATCAGCACGCTGATTGTCGAATTAAACAAGCTGAACGAAAATAAGAAAGCCATCAGACAAACAAAATAATAAATATATTGAAGCCAATGAAGGCTCGGATAGATTCCGCTGGCGAGCAATGCAATGATATAGATCACCATCATAATTGCATAACTGAACAAATTAGAAGCGATGGCGACAGACGGCAAAGAACTGATTGGGAAATTCATTTTAGCAACCATTTTAATTCTTTTAAATACACTATTTGATCCGTCCAGTATTGTCGGGCTTATAAAAAACCACGGTATCAGACCTGCAAGCATCCACAGAATAAAAGGCACTTCTCCGGCACCTGTAGCCATCGGCCCCCCTTTTCTGATCCCCAATCCAAAAACAAACCAATAGGCGAGCATTTGAATAAGAGGATTTAAAAACTGCCATAAAACGCCTAAATAATTCATTTGATATTTAGACTTTGTTTCGTAGGCCGCTAATCGCATGATTAAAGGAAATGATGTTACTTGCTCTTTTAGTATTTTCACTACAGCATTCATTTTAATCTTCCTTAGGTTGATTTGATTTTATAAAGCATCGCTGATAATTGTACCAGAAATCAAATTTTTTTTCACTTTCAAGCCGCATGCAAATGCTGCTAAAAAGTTTGTAAAGCGTAATAGAAAAACCCCTTGATACAAAGGGGTTTTTCTATTATTCAGATTCAAACACAATCTTTACGACTTTCTCAGAAGAATGTCCTGACTCAAGATAACAGAATTTGTCATAAAAAGGTTTGAATGAAACCGGGTGCTGATAATCCGGTGATGAAATATGTTTGATTGCCTCGATCGTTTCCTCTGTCGTTTTCACTAACGGACCAGGAGCATCTTTCTCAAAATCGAAATAAAACCCTCTGAGTTTATCCCGGTATGTTTCAATATCGGGAACAAAAAACAACATCGGGCGTTTCAGATTTGCAAAATCGAAAAATACAGAAGAGTAATCGGTGATTAACAGATCTGAAATCATATACAATTCCCGAATATCTTCGTGTGCAGAAAAGTCGTAAGCAAACCCTTCAAATGGACCAAGGTCAAAATTTTCGGCCACAAGATAATGCATTCTCAGAATAACGAGATATTCATCTCCGAGCTCTTCCCTTAATTTATGCAGGTCTAAATCAAGGTCAAATTTATAACGGCCTTTAGCATAAAACTGGTCATCTCTCCATGTCGGCGCATAAAGAATAATTTTCTTATCCTCAGGCAGGTTTAATCTTCTTTTGATCGCTGTGATTGTCTCATTATTATTGTCATTATGAAGAAAATCATTTCTCGGATAACCTGATTCAATCATGGTTTTATCGAATTGGAAGGCGCGCGCAAATATCTCAGACGAGTAGGCATTAGGGGAAATTAAATAATCCCAATTGGATGCCTCTTTAATAAAATTCTTTTTATATTTTTTCGTATTAGTACCCGGCATATGAACTTCTTCCATATCCATTGCAAGTCTTTTTAAAGGCGTGCCGTGCCATGTTTGAAGATAGGTTGTATGTTCAGGCTTTGGAATCCATAAAGGCAGACGGCTGTTGACGACCCAATATTCTGCCCGCGCCATAGCAAACAGCCACTTGATAGAAAGCCTGTTAATGTATTGAATGCCCTTCTCTTTAAAAGGCGCTGCATACTGTTTATTTACGCTCCAATACATTTTATATTCCGGGTGATTGATTTGCATGTATTCATAAATTGCTCTCGGATTACAGCTGTATTGTTTGCCGTTAAAGCTTTCAAAAATAATGGTCTTGCTTTTAACAGGCATTTTACTCGCCATTCTGAAAACAACTTTATAACCTTTCGTAATAAGGGAATTTCTGCGTTTTTTCAGTTTTTTCATTTTGGAAATGAAACGTTTTTTCTTCCCTTTTATGAAGTATCTCATCCTTGTTTTCAGGCTGTAGTCGTTCACACGGATACAGACAGTCTGCTTTTTCTTCTTTTTATATACTTCATATCTGACCGGCCCGCTGTCTTTATTCACAACGCTTATGAGGCCTTTCAGTTTATTTTTTCTGTCTCCGAGCACAAGCGGAGTGCTGCTGAGAACAATAGGTTCAGCTTCGTCGTTTTCACAATGAAACTCCATAAACATACGGTAGACAAACCGTTTTTCCAGAGAATAAGGAATATCTTTTAATGGAATTTTTATTTGGAAATCAAAAATTTCAGGGGTGAATGCATCTTCCCGAAGCTGTTCAATATTCTCCGTTTTTTTCGTCACTTCAATAGGGAAATGTTTTTCTACGGGGTCTTCTCCCCCTTTTTTAATGACAAATTGCAGGTTTTTAACTGAAAGCTGATTCTCCGAACTTAGATATCCTGCATACCCTGAAATCATAATCTCTTCTGCCTTCAGCTGAATCTCATCAAACTTCACAATTTTCGCTTCTCTTTTTACCTTTAAGGAAAAATTCCCCTTATCGGTTGTATAAGGCAAAATTAACAGCTCAGTCGTATGATCAAGGTGGTAGGCACGCTCAATCGCTTCAGCTTCCACAGATAAACGCACCTGCTTCGGCTGTTCTTCTTCTTCAGCTTCCGGTTCACCAAGTACCACATAAAAATCATAAGTCTGTCCCATTTCTAAAGGTTCAGGAAACGAGTGAATATTAATTGATGCGCTGTACTGAGCCGGGCTCTCTTTCTCTAAAACAATAAAGTCCTCGGCTCCGGAACGCCGTTCTTTTAATTTTAAATAACATTTCACTTCCTCAGCTAACGGTTCTTCGCTTTCAAGTGAAATAGAGAGCGCCAGATCGCCCACATTATTTTTTAAGCTTTTCAAAATACATTTACTCACAGTATTTTCATCCATACTTATTTTCTGCTCCTCTGTATTAAAGCTCTTCACTTTGCCGATTTACTTAATCGATGTGATCCTTTTTGTTTAATTTAATAGAGAAATTCCCTTTCACAGTCGTATAAGGTTCGAAAGTGTATCCGTTCTTCATAAACCGTTCCTTTTCGCCGAAAATAACTTCACGGCTGGATACCCTTCTAAGAATACTGATATGGTCAGCTGTTACAAACTGAATGTAAAAGTCAAGAACCGAAGTAAGATTAGCATCGATTTTTTCTTTTTTGATATCCTTTTCAAAATCAATAGTAAACGGCTGAGCCGGTTGATCAGCGGATACGGAGATGATTTCAGCTTTGTTTTTTCGATCAATCCCGACCAGTCTGACTTTTTCAAAGCCATCATTCTGATTGCACACTGAAACGCTGATCGTCAATCCGGTGCCGCTATTTTCAAAGGATGTAATCGGCTGTTCTTTAGAACCGACTTTTTCAGCGAGCCGTTCCTTTTCTTTTCTCACTTCAATCATTTTGGAAAGAGCATATGACCAATTTTTAATATAATTTGGTTTTGAGTATTTCTCAGCCATTTTAAAGGCCTTACGTGAAAATTGTTGATGAGTGCTGTCATCTCTCATTAAAGAGACAATGGCCTCGGCTAATTTTTCTATATTATATTGCTCGATTACATAGCCGTTTACTCCGTCTTCTACCAAGCTTCTGGCACCGTAATCATAATCGTAAGTTACCACAGGGCATCCATTGCTCAATGCTTCCATGTTGGACAGACCGAAGCCTTCAAAGTGAGACGTTGAAATTGTCAGCCACGCTTTTTGAAACTCGTAATCGGGGTTATTCGTGTAGCCTTTCAGCAATACATTATTCTGGAGGTTTTGAGCTTCAATTTCCTTTTTGATTTTTTCTGTATCTTCTCCAGACCCGAATATTTCCAATTTCGCATCCGGGATTTCATTTACAACAAGTTTGAACGCTTTAACGGCATGCGTCAGGTTTTTCATCGCGGCAAGCCTTGAGATAATAACCGCTTTATTTCGTTCACTCGGAACGTTCAGTACCTTTTCATCAAGCGGTTTATTAATGGTATGCGGCGTAAAAAAGAAAGTCTCTTTTTCCCCTGTAATTAAAGTGAAATCTGCAATCTGCTCCTCAGTAATAAAAAATACAGCATCCAGATTATTGATCTGGCCAAAAACTTCTTTATAACGCCCTTTGATCTGGAATTTATTATCACCATAATGTTTATTGTGAATAATCGCGGCATAATATGATGACGGCGCTTTTTTCACTCTGAAGACATGTTTGTCCTGAGGTCTGCTGTCTACCAGAAATAGTTTAGGCTGATCGTTTTCATTTTGAAGAACGTCTATCCAATACCGGCGCAGCTCAGATTCATCTTTAAATGTTAATGGACCTTCCTCTGTGTACCACGTGAAATGGGTAAATTTCACTTCTTCACTTTGGCTGTCCCACATGTAGTGTTTTTCCAGGTAAACGACACTTTCGCTGTTGATAAACTCCTGAAGGAAGATTTGGTTAATCTTTGTGTCAAAATGAGAGACAATGACGGGTTTTCCTTCTTTATTGTATTCTTCTCTTTTGATTACTTGTTTTTCATCATTCAGATAGTCTACGTAACGCACCGCCGAACCGCCTGAATAATAGGAAAGAATATAATCATTTGATGATTTGCCGAAGATCTTTGAAATTGCCTTGCTTACTTTCCCCTTGCTGACATGTCTTTTTATTTGATCCAGCTCAATTTTCTCCGAATAAATCCGCTTGCCTTTTGTTTTTTTACTTAAAAAGTCATCATACATGTTTATAACTTGAGTGTATTCAGAGTCAGCTTTTCCCTTTTCAAACAGCTCGTTCTTTTTTCTAGCAAACTCTAAATCTAATCTAAAAGTAAGAAAGGTGGTATTCTTTTGGCTTTCTTCTCCGAATAGTTTAGAACGCAATAATAGTGATTTGGTCAGACCGCCGTAATTATCCGGCAGTCCGCCTGAGATAAAATAATACATCATATCGGGAAGCTCATTATTATAGTTAATAGGCTGATTGGACAAATTTTTTCTCCCTTTCACCATATGAATTTAGTAGAACACTGCAAAATAATACTATTCCCGCAGATTAAAATAGCAAAACCAATTTAAGCATCAAAAAGTACTTCTTATCAATAAATAAGAAGTACTTTGATGGTTTTTCACTCAATCTATTATATTTCCGTATTACACCCCGGCAATTTCTTTTTTAATCTGTGTGGTGGAAATGCCTTCGGTTCTAGGGAGATAGATGACTTCGCATTGATCTTTAAGGAAATCGAATTTGCCTTCCCAATCGTCTCCCATTACGAACACGTCGATGTTGTGATCCGCTACGTCACGTACTTTTTGATCCCAGCTGTTTTCCGGAATGACTTCGTCGACATAACGGATCGTTTCCAGAATCAGCTTTCTGTGTTCATAGCTGTGGTAGGCCTTTTTTTGTTTTTGCAGGTTGAACTCGTCTGTTGAGATGGCAACAACTAGGTAATCTCCAAGCTGCTTTGCGCGCTCAAGCAGTTTAATATGACCCCAATGCAGTAAATCAAACGTTCCGTAAGTAATGACCTTCTTCATGAAACAAAAGCTCCTTTCTATCATCATACGTATAACAAGCAACTGCCCTGAAATGCTGCGCAGCTGTATCCTTAATCACTAAAGTGCCAATTTCGTACTCATGGAACCTCATTATATCACATAGCCCTGAAAAGGTTAAGCCAATGTAAAACGAAGTTAAATTCCACTTATTAACAAATGTTATTACAATAGGAGTTTAGCAGGGTTTTTGCGCGGTTGATTAAAGAAATTGTTATCTTATTTATATTTTTGTAAAACTATTGTTAAGTTTATCTGAAGGTATTATGTTAAAATAAAGCTTAGCCTAAGTCACGAAAAAATGAAAGAAAATCCCGTACAAAAAGGAGGACGGCAGATGCAGACTGAAATGGTGCACAACCTTTCTTATGTTAATGGAAATTTACAGGAGTTTATTTCATATTTAGACACTTATTATATCGCACAAAAGCAAGGAGCCGTCATTGCGACGGTCAACCCTGAGATCGGATACGCTGCTGCGAAAGACAAAGGTTATCATCAAGTCATTTCTTCCGCGGATTTCGTCCTGCCGGATGGTATCGGCGTCGTGTTAATGTCACGTTTGACGCAGCACCCGCTGAAATCAAGAATTGCGGGATTCGATGTATTTCTGTCGCTGCTTGGTCTCGCAAACCGGCAGTCTAAAAAAATATTTTTATACGGAGCTAAGCAAGACGTGCTTGACGCCGTTTTGGACCGGATCGGCAAAGAGTATCCGAATATTGAGGTTGTCGGAGCCAGCAACGGTTATGAAGCGGATAAACGCTTCGTCGCCAAACAGATTTCCCGGGCGAAACCCGATCTCGTGTTTGTCGCCTTAGGATATCCCCATCAGGAACAATTTATTTATGAATACAAACATCTTTTCCCTCAGGCTGTATCGATCGGTTTGGGCGGAAGCTTTGATGTGTTCAGCGGAACGGTGAAACGCGCCCCTGAATGGATGATCAAAACGAATCTGGAATGGCTGTACAGACTGGTGACGAATCCGTGGAGATGGAAAAGGATGCTGAACATTCCGAAGTATGCTTTTACCGTTTTGAGAAATAATAAATCAAATAAAAGCCTGTATTCCAAGCAGGCAGAAGATCAAACGAAACAGCTTTAAACAAATAAAACAGCAAAAGAGATTGGTAATCTATGAACTTGCGATCTTTATTCGCCGCTTTTTATTCTATATATCTGTCTGTTCTGGGCGTTTTGTTCAAGCCTGTAAAGCCCAAGAACCATCTGACCCTGCTGGTATCTTTTGAAGAGAATGCACAGGCTCTCATCCGCTCTTACAAAGCGCACGCTGAATCGCTTTCTTATGAAATGACGGTTTTGTATACGAGACACGCCGTCAGTCTGAAAAAAGAGCTGGAAGGTCTCGGCTCTTTTTATCTGAACGAAAAACATCCGCTGCATCTTTTGAAGGCAGTTTTGATCCTTTTTAAGAGCAAAGCGGTGATAACGGATAACTATTTCCTCATGACAAGCGTCTTAAACCGCCGGCCGCAAACGACATGCATTCAGGTGTGGCATGCGAACGGCTCTTTGAAAAAGTTCGGCCTTGAGGATGTGACGAATCAAAACCGTCCGGCATCAGACATCAGCCGTTTTAAAAAAGTGTACCGCTCGTTTGACTTTGTCACCGTCGGTTCAGACGCGATGGCTGACGTTTTTAAAAAGTCGTTCGGCATACGGGACGGCCAGCTGTTAAAAACGGGTGTCCCCCTGACTGACGTGTATTATGAAGAACACAAGCCCGAACTGAAGCACAAATGGCCGAAAAAAATCATCCTGTACGCACCGACATTCAGGGATTATGATATGCAGTCCTTTCGGCTGCCATTCACCGAAGAACAGCTCACAAACGCGTTAAACGGAGAGTATATGCTGCTTGTAAAGCTTCATCCTGCCGTTTTGCATCATATTTCGGCTTCGTTTGAAAGCGAATTGATCAAGAACGTGTCTGACATGCGTCTTCATGATCTCTTGAAAGCGGCTGATATTTTAATTACGGATTACTCTTCCGTGCCTTTTGAATTCGCGCTCTTAAATAAACCGATTTTCTTTTTCACGTATGATCTGGAGGAATATGATCGAAAACGCGGTTTAATCGACAATTATACTTCCGTCATTCCCGGAAAAGCTTGTCATGACAGCGAAGCTCTTCTGGAGGAAATGACGAAAAAGCCATTTCGTGCAGAAGAAATGAAGCGGTTCTCGGACAAATGGAATATGTATTCAGATGGGAATTCGAGTGAAGCGTTATTAAAATTTGCGGAAACAAAAATGAAAAATTGCGCTGAAGCACCTGCCTGAATCTGAGGCGGGTGTTTTTTGCATGAAGAAAGGGCTGAAGCATGCACTTCAGCCCTTTTTTTATACTTTCATATACACGGGAACATCATAGTAAAGCGTATAGTCATCCAGCAGTGAGTATAAGCTGTACATGCGGTTTACCTGCTTATACGCCCAGCCGATGTCTGTCGCATACTGATGAGCCGCGGCTGGAGACCATCTCATTTTATACAGCGTATCCTGCTCGTATGAAGGATTGTGAATATAAGACGCACCGATAAATTGGGCTCCGCCGATAATCGCGGCTTCCGGAGTAAACCAGCCTTGCTTATACGCGTATTGTGCGCCGTAGTAATTCGGGTTGCTGTCATAAGCCCCGATGCCGTACATGTTGTAAACCTTTTTACCATTATACATAATGCCGTTCGCAAGCTCTGACGTGCCATTGCCCGTTTCAAGCAAAGCATGCGAAATCAAATACACTTCATTGATGCTGTATTTGCCGGCGGCTGTAATAAAGGCCTGGCCTTTTCCTGTCAGTATTCCTTTATTGACCAGCACTTTTTGATTCAGTTCCGATGCGTTCAGTCCGGCTGTCTGAGAGAGCTTCAGAAATTGAAAGTAATACTTGCTGTCTTGTGCGAAGTGAGCCGGATTGACGTACTGCCCGACTTCGTCACTGCTGGCGTTTCTCCAGCCCATACTGAGTTTGGCCCAGCCGTTTGTCTGGCCTGTGATGCTGACTTTATCGCCTTTTTTCAACTGCCCGATAATATTGCCGGAGCTGACTTCCGGGGTTGACCGGACGTTCAGGACGTCGGCTGTGACCGTTCCGGAGGCCGTATTGATGTACGTAAGCGATGCATAAGCCGCGGCATCAGTCTGCGGGCTGACTGTCATTTGTTTTTTGACCATATCTGCCAGCGAGATGTTGTAATTGGTATTCATGATTTGCGGTCCGTTTTTTATTTTCAGAATAGCCATCGTCCATCCGTACAGCTTTTTCAGCTTTTGGGAGGCGGCGTCCGCTGACTGCGCTCCCGTGAATTGATCGCGAATGCGGAGTTCATAAACCGGATGGCTTTCACTCGTATAGCCGGCCTGTAATTGTTTGGCGCTGAAAAAGCTCATGCTTTTATTTAAAACGGTTTTACTGCTGAATTTTTCGGTTTTGATGACGTACTGTGCGGAGCCGGTTTTCCCCGTCTCCTTCACAGTGCCGGCCGCTTTGTTTTGCTTGAAAAAAGCAGTCACGCGGTCAATGTCTTCCTTCTTAAGCAGCGGTGCCGTTTCAATTCTGAATTGTGTATACGCCGCTTCACCTGTTTTCTGTGCGGAGGCGGATACTTTTTTCCCTTTAAAAAAATCCAGCGATTGATTGATCTTTGCCGTATCAAGCAGTGATTCGGTTGTGACTTGGTACGTTGTGTCCGTCTGCTTGGATATCGTTTTTGAAATGGCAGTCAGTTTATATCCCGCCAGCAGATTCAATCCTTTTTTTATCTTCGACTGGTCTGCCGTCTGCTGAGAAAGCAGCTGATATTCGTTTTCTGCTGTTTTTCCCGCCGCTGTTCTTGCCGTCTTTACATGCTGCTGGCGGAAAAACGCCTCCGTTTGTTCTGCCTTTGCAGCGGTAAGCTGCCCTGCCGTGATCCGGTAAACGGACACTGATGCTGTCTTTTTGACAGGCGATGCGTCGCAATGCCATTTTTTCTTTTTAAAGAAAGCTTGCACGCTTTGCAGCTGTTTAGCCGTCAGTCCGCTCATCGCGACCGTGTAATTATTCTTCTTGCCGGCTTTTTGATAGCTTCCGCTGACACCCGTATTCTTCTTGATTTGGGTGATAGCATTTTGTACGGCGCTTACTCCGTTAAAATATCCTGACTGCACGTTATACACGGTTGCTGTTTTGCTTTGGGCATACTTTTGAACGTTCCCTTTGACGCCTGTTTTCTGCTGCAGCTGTTTCGCTAAACCTGCCGCATCAGTTGCATTTGAAATGCCAGAGGCTGTCACGGTGATATTCGGACTGGCCTTTGCCGTGACTTTCAGCGACGACTGCAATCCTGTTTCCTTTTGAAAATCAGTTTGAATTTGAGCGGCTTTTTGATCGCCGGAGATTGTTCCCGATTGGATCTGAAACCGGGCTGTTTCCCGTTTGATCTGACGGTATGACGCTTTCACGCCCGTCTGCTTCGTCAACGCTTGCGAGAGCGCTTTTGCATCCGCATCGGCCGCCATCTCAGAAGTCACGACCTGCATATACGGCTGTTTTGTCCCCGCCGGCTTGACGGCGCCGGTCACGCCCGTTTTTTTCGTCAGTTCGGCAAGAAGATTTTTCGTCTGCCGCTCGTCTGATAGAACGCCTGATGTGACGGTCACGTACGGCTGTTTGCTTCCGCTTGCGCTGTAAGTGCCGGCCACGCCCGTCTGCTTCGTAAAGTCTTTCAGCACGGTTTTCGCATCCGTTTCATCGTGTAAGCCTGAAGCTGAGATTTGATAAGTGAGCGGCGCATTTCCGGCTTTCTTTGCGTCAGCCTGCCACCCCGTATCCTTTTTCAATTTCGCTGCCGCTTGAAGCGCCTCGTTCTCAGAAGCAAATTGCTGCTTCGTTTCCAGCTCGTAAACGGAGTAGTCGCTGTATGCGGCCTCGGCGTGCTGTGTAACGGTGCTAAAGACAAGGAAAACGGCGGACAATAACATAGGTGCAACAAATCTCTTTTTCATTCCTTCTCCTCTTTCTGATTCAATTGGTTTCTATCAAACTAGTTTATTTATCGGCCCGCTTTCTTCATTTTTACAGAGAGAAATCATCCAATTATCCAAATAAAAAAAACTTAATCCCAGAGCTGGGATTAAGTTTGGTTTTATATATGAGAAACGATGATCGTGCAATCTCCGTTTATCGTAAAGTCAGGCATCTGATCCGGCAGTATGAAATGCGCGCCTTTTTCAAGCTTGGCGGACTTGCCTTCAAAGATGATGGAGCCGCTTCCTTCTGTGACGCTGCACAGCATAAACGGAGCGTCCTGGGTCATTTCCGCCGTCCCGCTGATATCCCATTTGTATACAGAAAAATATTCTCCCTGCACAAAGGTTTTAATGGTGATGCCTTTTCTCGTTTCAGTTGATTCATCCAAAAATCCGTCCACATGAGGAACGGTGGCGGCGTTGACGGCATCGCGGATATGCAGCTCACGCGCCCCGCCGTTTTGATCTGTACGCCCGTAATCATATATCCGGTAGGCGGCGTCTGAATTCTGCTGTATTTCCAGCACGAGCGCCCCGGCGCAAATGGCATGGATGGTTCCGCTCGGCACATAATAAAAATCGCCGGGTTTAATCTTCACGCGGCGCAGCAGGCCTTCCCAGTCACCGCTGTTAATCATGGTGACAAGTTCCGCTTTCGAACGGGCCGTATGACCATATACGATTTCCGCATTTTCTTTACAGTCAATAATGTACCAGCACTCAGATTTCCCCGTTTCGCCCTGTCCATGCTCCTCGGCGTCATAATCGTCAGGATGGACTTTAACGGACAGATGATGTTTGGCGTCCAGTATTTTCGTCAGCAGCGGAAACCGGTCCCCTTCCGTTCCGCCGAATAACTCTCTATGCTGATCCCACAGGTCCATCAAGGTTTTCCCTTGATACGGACCGCTTTTGACCGTGCTCATTCCGTGCGGATGGGCTGATATCGCCCAGCATTCGCCGGTTGTTTCTGAAGGTATGTCATATCCGAATCGTTCGCGTAATAACGTGCCGCCCCATATTTTTTCTTTACATACAGGCTGTAGAAAAATCGGCTCTTGCGTCATGTTCGTTCCCCTCCCCTTAAAAAGCGGCTCATATCCCATTCCCCCTGTGTCTTTTTTAAAACACGGAGGGAGCCGCGGTTAAAAACAATATGTATAAAATGGCTGACCTGCTCATTATACCATTCGGATGGGGCGGAATGCTCAGTCATTTCCTATTCCAGAATAAAATGCCTTGTTTGTCGCAAATTAAAATAACTGATGGAAAGGGGGGAACATTATGACGATACATGCGGAGCTCGGCAAAAACCTTGAAGCGCTGAAAAAACGGATCGGCCAAAGCGATGACATGATGTTTTATTCGTTTACGTACGGAAACGGCAAATGTGACGCCTGCCTTATATATATAGACGGACTGACCGACAATCAATTGCTTGCGGAATATATTATTTCGCCCGTGCAGGCGGCCGCCCTGCATCAAGAGGAACCGGCTGAAATACCGCCGTCATCCATCTCTTTCGGCTATCGTCACACCCGGCTTTCTTCACTTAAGGACGCGGAGGCAGACATTTTTTCCGGCAAATCGGTTTTGCTGGCGGAGGGATGGGAGGAAGCCCTTTCGTTTGAAACGGAAACATTTAAAATGCGTGATATTGAAGAACCGGCTTCAGAAGTGCTTGAACGGGGGCCTAGGATAGGTTTTGTCGAAAAGCTCCGAACGAACACGGCGCTTTTGCGCGAGCAGTCCGGTGATCCCAACCTCCAGATCAAAGAGATCACACTCGGCGAACGGACAAAAAAGCGGATCGCCGTTGCCTACATTCGGGATATTGCGCCTGATGAGGTTGTAAAAGAAGTGATGAAAAGACTGGATTCGATCACCATTGATGACATTCCGGAATCAGGAACGATCGAGCAGCTTATTGAAGATAACACGTATTCCATTTTCCCGACCGTCTTGACGACCGAACGGCCCGACCGGGTTATGGGCGCTCTTTTGGAAGGAAGGGTCTCCATTCTTGTAGACGGAACGCCTTTTACCCTTTTGGTGCCGGCTACCATTGATGAATTTATCCACTCACCTGACGATTATAATCAGCGGTGGGTTCCGGTTAACTTTCTCAGACTGCTTCGGTATACATGCATTTTAATCACGATTTATTTACCCGGCCTTTACATATCGCTCGTTACGTTTCACACGGGGCTTTTGCCGACGAGAATGGCGGTGACGATTGCCGGAAGCAGATTGAATGTTCCGTTTCCCCCTTTTGTTGAAGCGTTTATTATGATTTTTACGATTGAGATGATCAGAGAAGCCGGACTCAGGCTGCCGAAGCCGATCGGACAGACGATCGGCCTGATCGGGGGCGTGGTGATCGGGCAGGCCGCCGTTCAGGCGAACATCGTCAGCGCGATGATGGTCATTATCGTATCCGTTACGGCATTGGCTTCTTTTACGGCGCCCTCCTATGCGTTCAATTTTCCGCTGAGACTCATCCGTATTTTTTCGATGATTTTGTCGGCGATATTAGGTTTATACGGACTGATCATGTGTTATCTGCTTGTCGTCGGCCATCTGATGCGCCTGAAAAGCTTCGGCCAGGACTATCTTATTCCGATCATGGCGCAGCCGGGACAGGACTTAAAAGATACGATCGTCAGACTGCCGACGCCTCTTTTGAAAAAACGGCCGACCAGAAAAGAGACGAAAGATAAAATCAAGCAAAGGTGATCACCATGAAAAAACCGGAAGACAAGCTGTCGTTTATGCAGACACTTCTCATGGTAAGCGGAACAATGATCGGAGCGGGCGTGTTAACACTGCCGCGCTCCGCCGCAGCAGCGGACAGTCCGAGCGGATGGATCATTATTCTTGTGCAGAGTCTCGTGTTTATCGGCATCGTCCTGCTCTTTATGCCGTTTTTGCAGAAAAACAGCGGGGAAACCATTTATGAGCTGAATCAAAGCATCATGGGACGCGCCATCGGTTCTCTTCTGAATTTATTCATCAGCTGTTATTTTGTCGTCACCGTCTGTTTTCAAGCCCGTTTTCTCGGTGAGGTCATCAATTACTTTTTACTGAAAAATACGCCGATGGGTGTCGTTATATTCATCTTTCTGGCGGTCGGCATCTACCATGTGACCGGCGGGGTCTATCCCATTTCAAAACTCTATGCTTATCTCTTTCCGATTGCGATCGTCATTCTGATTGTGCTGCTCATATTCAGCCTGAGACTGTTTAAGCTGGATTTCGTCCGCCCGGTCTTGGATGGGGGCTACAAAAGCTTTTTTGAGCTGTTTCCGCGGACCCTTCTGTACTTTTCAGGACTTGAGGTGATTCTTTATCTGGTGCCGTTTATGAAAAATCCGAAGCAGGCGAAAAAGGCTGCCGTCTTCGGCATCGCATGCGCAGGCTTATTTTACAGCTTTACGCTGCTTGTCGTAATCGGCTGTATGTCGATCGCTGAAGCCAAAACGGTGACATATCCGACCATTTCCCTGATTCACGCCTTGGAAATCCGCGGTATTTTCATCGAAAGGTTTGATATCTTTCTTTTAATTACGTGGACATGCCAGCAGTTCACCTGTATGCTCGGTTCTTTTAAAGGAGCGCATCTCGGATTAAACACCATTTTCAAACTGAAAAATAAAAACAATGCCTGGCTGCTGGGGGGCTTATTGGCAGTGACATTCGGCCTTTCAATGTACCCCGATGATATCAACAGTGTGTTTGCATTTGCGAATATTCTCGGATATGCGTTTTTTGCCGTCATTATGATTCCTTTTCTCATCTGGTTTGTCAGCTGGATGAAAAAAATAGCCGGGAGGAAACAGACGTCATGACACATTTCGTAAAATGGGCGGCGGCGCTTTTCATACTGATGACGCTTTCAGGGTGCTGGGACGCGAAGGAAGTTGAAAAGCTGTCTTTCGCCCGGGGGCTGGCGATAGACGAGACGAGTGACCGCCGATATAAATTAACCTATCAAAACCTGCTGCCCCAAAGTGAAAACAGCCAGGCTTCCGGCCGGCCCGTGTTTGTCAATGTGACGTCGCGGGGGGATACCATTCTTGAAGCCGTCAGTGAAGTCGCTTTAAAAGATCCGCCCGTTTACAGCGATCATTTAAAAGTGCTGATATTCAGCGACAAATTGCTGGCCGACCAAAATATACTCCAGATGATGAATCATTTTATCCGCGATGATGAATTAAGGCGGAGCAGCTATCTCTTCGCGGCAAGAGGTAAAGCGTCCGATATTCTGACGGAGCCGACGCCGAATCAGCAGCAGCCCATGCCTGCGGAAAAGCTGATCGACCTTACGAACAACGGCGGCTACAACGGGAAGATTTTAAAACCGCTCCGAATCGGGAGAGCTTCGATTTACTGCCATAATAAACTCAGTTTTCTCATTCAGGCCGTCAGCAATCAAAAAGGAAAAACGGTGTATGACGGAGCGGCCATTATCAAAAACGCAAAACAAAACAGATTGGCGGGCTTTCTGTCATCATACGAAGTACAGAGCCTGAATTGGCTGACGGGGACGATACGGGGCGGCGTGCTGCCCGCTTTGGATAAAGGGGGGCACCCGATTACCTTCGAAATCAAAAAATCAACATCCTCCATCACCCCCCTGCTGAAAAACGGGAAGCTGTCATTTCATGTAGCGGTGAAAACAAAAGGACTTTTGTCAGAGGATCAATATGCCGGAGAAGATTCATTCGATCAGCACTATTTAAACGGGCTGGAAAAGATTTTCGAAAAAAAACTGAAAAGCGATATGAAAGAAGTCATCGATAAGCTGCAGAATCAATATGAAACGGACCCTGTCTTCTTTTCTGACAGAGTCCGCATTCAATATCCCGACTATTGGAAGAAAGTAAAGCACCGCTGGGATGAGACCTTCTCCGAAGCGGCCTTTGACTATGATGTTTCCATTCAGATTACCAACTTCGGAACGATGGGACGGTAGCCTTCAGCGTTTTTTTTCGACACGAAGGAGAATCTGATAAATCCGGCTTTGTTCGGGCAGCTGTGTCACCGGAAATTGCATCGATTGCGCCATTCGTGTGATTTCCTGTAAAAACAGCTGCACACGCTCATCCACGTGAACATACGTATAGGACTGCTTTTTCACGTCAAATGTCTCTTCCGGAAAGAGCGTGCGCACCGTCTGCGGCGTAAAAAACCGCAAGTGGGTGCGGTCGAGAATACCGGCGTCTCTGTATGTCCAGTCACCGAGCAGAAGCGGGAACAGCGCTTCGGCGTGGGAAATATTCGGAATGCTGCAAACGATTGATCCGGCAGGCGACAAATAGGATGAGTACGTTTCAATGACGCGCCACGGGTCTTTTAAGTGCTCAAGGATGTCCGCGAAAATGATGCAATCAAAAAAGCCTTCCGGATAAGGCAGCTTCACTTTTTCGACATCTTCCTGCAGCACCGCTTCATAGTGTCCTTTTGCCGCTTGCGCCGCCAGCGGGTGCAGTTCTATTCCGTACAGTTCGCAAGGCTGTCTGTTTTGAAGTTCCAGCCCCGTAGCTCCCGCACCGCAGCCGACATCAAGTATCCGTTTCGCCTCCCGGGGAACGAGCTCCGCAATTTCCGGTCTCGGATGAGTAAAGTACGTAAAATCAGTGCCCCATTTTTCCGTAAAACGCTGGCGGTTCTCCGAATATAACTGATTGATATTGATATCCTGATTAGCCGTAAACGTCGCATGCCCGTGGTGATGCACAAAGGCATCGAGAGCGATGTGCAGGCTGTATCCTTTTTGCAGGGCGCGCAGACATAGGTCATCATCTTCAAAAGAACCGTATCCGAATTGCTCATCAAACGGGCCGATGTCTTCAATGACGCTTTTTTTCACCAGAAGACAGAAGCCGACAAGGCGCAGCACCCGCTTTGTTTGATGCTTTTCCCGTGCGCAATACGCCTCCGCGAATGACTCCAGCTCATCAAGCGATTGATACGTGTCATGGATCATTTGCGCGCCGCTGACATAGTTGCTGACGGGCCCGACCATACCGGTTTTTTCAGATTGATACAGCACCCTCAGCATGGAGGTGAGCCAATTTTTCGTGACCATCGTATCGTTGTTCAGAAACAGCAGATTTTCTCCCCCTGCCGCTTCGATTCCCTGGTTGCACCCCTTGGCGAACCCGAGGTTTTTTTCATTAAGGATGACTTTGACGTCAGGCAGATTTGATATGTATTCTCTCGTTCCGTCTGAGGAACCGTTGTCAACTATAATCAGTTCAATCTTATCTTTGTCGGTGTATCGTTCAATGCTGGCCAGACATTTTTTCGTCAGCTCAAGTTCATTATATGTAAGGATAATAATACTCGTTTTCACCGGCATCCCCGCCTTTATCGTGACTTTATACAACGTATGACATATCCCCGTCATTTATGTGACCGTGCGGGCGCCCGCACGCATCCGTTTTGAGGGGCCGGTGAATAACCGCCCCCCTAAAACTGAATATTACAGATGAACTGTCCGCCGATTTGATTCTGATCCCGAGCCTCCGTTACGGCTTTTCAGATCCTGCTCAATTTCTTCAAGGCTTTTCCCCTTCGTCTCGGTCACTTTAAACCGGACGAACAGGAATGCCATTATTCCGATAGCGGCATAAATGAGAAATAAATAGCTGATGCCGACTGCTTCCATTAGCATCGGATAGGTTAATGAGACAATCAATGTTCCGGCATGCAGCATCAAAGTGGAGACACCCGTCCCGATACCCCGGACATGCAGCGGGAATAATTCAGGAAGCATGACCCACACGGCAGGCCCCCAGCTGACCGCAAACACAATGATAAACAGGCCTAAACAAATCACCGTTGTCCATGATGCGGCTGCTGAATGTTCAAAGAAAAGATTGACCGCGGCCAATACGAGCAGACTGATGACCATGCCCGCATTTCCGGCCAGCAGCAGCGGCTTCCGGCCGATCTTATCAATGACTTTAATAGCCGCAAGCGTCATGATGACATTGACGGCGCCGATTCCGACCGTTCCCAATATAGACGCGGAATTGCCGAACCCGACACTGGTAAATGTTTTCGGTGCGTAATAAATAATTGTATTTGTCCCGATGAATTGCTGCAAAAAGGCAAGTCCGAGGCCGGCAATCAGCGCGGGTCTCACCCACGGCTCAAACAATTCTTTCAAGCCGCCTTCGTTTTCCTTTTCCGCTTCTTTCATCTGATCAATCTCATCATCAATATTCTTCGTTCCCCGCAATGATGAAAGGATTTCTCTTGCTTTCTCTTCTTTGCCGATCGTAAACAGCCAGCGCGGGCTTTCCGGCATAAATAAGATTCCGATCAGCAGAATGACTGACGGCACAACCGCAAGTCCAAGCATCCAGCGCCAAGCGCCTGCATCGGCAAATATATAGTTCACGATATAAGAAACGAGGATTCCGACCGTAATCATCAGCTGATTCAGCGAAGAAAGCGCCCCCCGTTTATGCTTCGGAGCCAGCTCCGATAAATAGAGCGGGACGATCGTTGTAGATGTTCCGACAGCAAGTCCGAGAATAATCCGGAAAAGAACCATCACCCCTGTATTCGGGGCAAAAGCGACTCCTAAACCGCCTATACAAAACAGCAGCGCCGCTCCCATGATGGCCTTCCGCCTGCCGAACCGGTCGGTCAGTTTGCCGGCGAATCCCGATCCGAGAATCGCCCCCGCCAATAACGAACTGACGACGAGGCCTTCTGTAAAGGCGTTCAATCCCAGTTCTTTTTTCATAAACAAAATAGCTCCGGAAATGACTCCGGTATCATATCCGTATAACGCGCCCCCGAGAGCGCCGAAAAAATAGAGCCATTTATTCGAGTGTATGCTTTTCATGTTATATAGACTCCCTTCATCCAACGCTGTATCCGCGCGGAATTGTTCTACTGCTTCTTTTGCCTGTTTCCGATCGTTTCAAACCTTCCGCACCGTTAATATCCATTATTTTACTGATTATTTTTCACAAAGCGACGAAACATTTCCCGCTTCCTGCCGTCCAATATAATGTGAACCTGATGCAAAAATAACAGTAGATGTTGTCGAAATAGAGAGAAAGATTTAGAATTTTCTCATTTGCAGAGTTGCTCCGAGTCAACAATTATGGTACGCTTCACAAAGAATAGAAACGAGAGGTAATGATATGGAAGAACGATCTCAACGCAGAAAAAAGAAAAGACGCCTCAGAAAATGGGTGAAATTTGTACTGGTATTCGCCGCTTTCTTATTGGTGATCGCCGGTTCCGTCGGCACCTACGCATTTGTGAAATTGAATAATGCGACCAAAGAAGCGCACGTCAGCCTTGACCGCGGCGACCAGTCCGTAAAACGGATCAAAGAATTTGACCCGAAGAAGGATTCTTTCACCGTATTGCTTTTAGGAATAGACGCCCGTGACAATAAGGGTGAATCAGTAGATGACGCAAGAAGTGACGCCAACGTGCTCGTCACCTTCAACCGGAAAAAGAAAACAGCGACAATGCTCAGCATTCCGCGGGATTCCTATGTCAACATCCCGGGACACGGCTATGACAAATTCGCGCACGCACATGCTTACGGCGGTTATAATTTAACTTATAAAACAGTAGAAAACATGTTTGATATTCCGGTAGATTATGTGGTTGAGAGCAACTTCGACGCGTTCCGCGATGTCGTCAATGAGTTGAACGGCGTTACGGTAAATGTGAAAAGCCAGAAAATTGCCGATCGTATTAAAGTCGATACAAAAGGAAAAGTCGTGCTGAAGCCGGGCGTCCAGACGCTTGACGGTGAGCAGGCACTGGCTTATGTAAGAACACGCAAAGCGGACACCGATCTGATGCGCGGACAAAGACAGATGGAAGTGCTGAGCGCCATTATTAAAAAATCTAAATCGTTAAGCTCGATCCCATCGTATGACGATATCGTCGACAGCTTAGGGAAAAACTTGAAAATGAACTTATCTCTTAATGACGCCATCGGTCTGTTCCCGTTTATCACATCGCTGAAATCGGTGAATTCTTTGCAGCTGACAGGTTCAGACAGCTACATTTACACTCCTCAGTACGGCAAAAATATTTATTACTTCAAGCTGAATGAGGAAAACCTTCAAGAAGTAAAAACGAAATTAAAAAATGATTTAGACGCGTAAGATGTCACGGCGGGATTAGCAAATCCCGCCGTTTTTCTGTTGAAAAAAAGGACATGAAGGTATAGCCTTTTAACTGACGGCTTTCTGCTGATTTCGCACAAAGCTGAACATACTACATGAAGCAGCTTTATTTTTAAGGAGGGCATCCATACATATGAAATTGATAGCCATTGACTTAGACGGCACATTACTGAATTCGGACAGTGTGATTTCTCCGGAAAACAGAGCGGCTTTACAAAGAGCGGATGAAGCGGGCATTCTCGTGGCCATCTGCACGGGCAGAGCCACGTTTGATGTAAAAGCGCTCTTAAAGGATTTGGATATTCCGATCATTGCGGCAAACGGCGGGACAGTCCATGACAAAGGATACCGCCTCGTCAGCCGCCTCTTAATGGATCAGCAGGCCGGAAAGGATATCGCCGCTTATTTAACGAACAAAGACATTTACTTTGAGGTCTATACAGATGATCATCTGCTGTCCCCGTTTGACGGCGAGTCCAAACTGCAGGCAGAACTGGACATTCTGAAAAGCGCCAATCCCAAGGAAGATATTCAGACATTATGGGAGGGCGCAAAGACGCAGTTCAAACAATTCGGCATTAAACCCGTACAGGATATACAGGCGATTTTTAACGGAGACGAACATGTTTACAAGCTTCTTTGTTTCTCTTTTGATATGGAAAAATTGAGAAACGCCAAAGAAGAAATTACACATCATCCGAAATTATCCCAGACATCTTCCGGAAAACACATTATCGAAATCCTCCCTGCCGGTTCCGGAAAGGGACGTGCTCTGACGGAGCTTGCCTCACTGTACGGAATTGAAAAACAGGATATTTACGCCATCGGCGACAGCCCGAATGATTTCTCCATGTTTGAAGCGGCGGGAAACCGCATCGCCATGGGCAATGCGATTGATGAACTGAAAGAAAAAAGCACGTATATTACAAAAAGCAACGATGAAAACGGCGTCGCATATTTCATCAACCGGCTTCTCGACAACGGGCAATAAAAGGTAAAAGCCAGGTCTTTCACGGCCTGGCTTTTTCATGTTTTCTAAAAAAGAAATTTCCAAAATTGAAAATAAATTGTAAGATAAAGAAAAAAGGAGTTTCATGATGTCGAATGCAATCGCTATTATAGGATTTTTAGCTTTTCTCTGCGCAGTCGGATACGGAATGTTTCATCTCATATGCAAAGCGGCAAAATAAGAAAAACATTTTTCAAAAAAGCTGTTTTGGCCTCTTCTCATCGGCGGATTTATCCTGCTTCTGACCGGTGCATCCCTCGCAGAGCCGGACGCCTCGGCCGTGAAGGCAGAGGAGAAATACAGCACCCTTGATACCGCTTATCAAAAATTGACGAAGGAACACCAGGCGCTTGAGAAAAAATATGAAAGCATCAGTGCCGCGGCCGAAAAGGAGAAATCCGAAGCTGAAGCTGGCAACGAAGAAAAACTCAGCAAACTCAGCCAAGAGATAAGCGAGCTGAAAAAAACAAACAAATCACTCAAACAAGACAATGAGAAATTAAAAAATTCACATAAAAAGCTCGAAAAGACCGCTGAAACGCTTCAGTCAGAAAATAAAACTTTAAAGCGGCAGAAAGCAGAAACAAAATCCGAAAACGCGGAAACGGCGCAAAACAACGCCCCTTCCTCCGGCGGACATGCCGAAACGAAAGCAGCCGGCACCTCACAGGGATGCGACATTAAAGGCAGCCGGAACGGCATTTATCACACACCGGGAAGTACTTACTATGACCGGACGACAGATCCCGCGGAAATGTTCTGTTCTGTAGAGGATGCGGTAGCGGCCGGATACAGAGCGCCGAAACGGTAAAAGAAAAAGACGTCAGAGACACTCTCTGACGTCTTTTTTTACGGAAGCCGGATGCCGCCCGCATATTTGTCCTTCCAATAAGCGCTTGTGTTCATATTTGTTATGGTAACGCCTGCGGAGACGGTGACATGAATCACTTGTCCGTTCCCGATATAAATGGCCGGATTCAGGCTTTCCGCTTTAAAGAAGACCAGATCGCCGGGCTTCAGATCTTGTTTATCGACCGGAACGCCCGCCTGCATCTGCTTGTCGGCATAACGCGGCAGGCTGATTCCTTTCGCTTTTTGATAGATGTATTGAACAAATCCCGCCGTATCAAAGCCGGTTTCCGGTGAAACGCCGCCTTTCAGATAAGAAATTCCGATATGATCGGCCGCTGTGGACACAACGGGATTGTCTTTAGAAATGGCTAAATTGCTGAATCGGCGCACCCCTGTGAAATGTTTTTTCCAATAATCTTCCGCCAAGTAAGAAATGGTGACTTTTTCGGAGCGGCTTGCTTGGATGAACCTTCCCTCTCCCGCATAAATGCCCGCATGGGAAATTCCTTTTTTATACGTGTCGCTGAAATAAATCACGTCCCCGGGCTTTATGTCGCTCAGTTTGATTTTCTCACCGACCAGCCACTGCTGTTCCGCAGATCTCGGCAGGTAAATGTGAAGCTTGTTTTCAAAAACATATTGGACCAGACCCGAACAGTCGAATCCCGCCTCGGGCGTGCTTCCGCCGAATACATACGGAATGTCGAGGTAACGGGCTGCCTCCTGAACGATCGGATCATCAGCCAGTTCCGGATCTTTTGTCATCCGCTTTGCGCCAAGATATAAATTCATCCAATAACTGCTTTTTTGAAAGCGTGTGACGGTTACGCCTTCTGACGGAGAACTGTGTATCATCTCTCCGTTTCCGATATACAGACCGTCATGGACAGGCGTATTTTGTGTTGAATCCGACTTTTTGAAAAACACAAGATCTCCCGGTAAAAGGTCATTTTCTTTGACGGCGGCTCCGACTTTCCATTGATCACTGACCGTTCTCGGCAGATGGATGTTCTGCCTGCTGAAAAGATAATGCATCAATCCGGACGGATCAAAACCGTCCTCAGGCTCTTCGCCTCCGTAAACATATTTATTTCCGACAAGTTTTTGCGCGTCTGAAACGATCAGGACAGAAACTTGAGAATCCGCTTCGGCAATTTCCGTTCTCGTTACTGCAGGTGCCACAAGACAAATCATAAGGCCGGCAAGGATGTACTTCCTCCAGCTTGTGAGCATGTTTTCTATTCACTCTCCTCATTTTTAGTAGTTTTTACATCGGTAACTTTTAACAAATGTTTAGGAGAGCACAAAAAAAAGAATGCCCGATATGGGCATTCTTTACTGGATTCGGAACAAACAATATGCCGGCAAGCGGAATCATGAGCTTATTTTGCGCCCGCTGTGTCCTCTTGCTGAATTTTTTGCATTTCCGTGTCAATTTTTTGTTTTTCCTGATCTGTGAGCTGATCATTGTATTTAAACGCAGACATAAACATAAATACCATAATGATCGCGGCAAACGGCCATCCTGCTTTAATGATTTTCATTTGTTTTTCACTCCGCTTTCTTTTTTAAGATATCGCTGTGATCCACATCAAACGTTAATTTTCCATCCTTGACGCTCCACTTGAAATTCGATTCTTTCGTCAGTTCACGTACGATCGTTTTATGATTGATGCTGCCTTTTTTAACCGGTGCAGGCGTTGCTTCATGAATGTTCATCGGCATGACTTCAAAGCGTCCCGTGCCGTTTTTCTGCAGATGATATTGAACAAGCGCCGTGTCTCTCGTTCTTGTCCACCCCTGGTCAAATACGAAGTTGCCCAGGCTGTAGAAAATAACGGTGCCGTGGTACATTTCGATCGGTTCCAGCACGTGCGGATGGTGTCCGACGATAATATCCGCTCCGGCATCTGACATTGCTCTTGCCAATTGGCGCTGTCTGTCATTCGGATCATTATCGTATTCCTGTCCCCAGTGTGTTTGAACAATGACAAGATCGGCTTTCTTTTTGGCTTTAGAAATCATCGGAATAAACAGCTCTGGATCGGCCGGAAGCACACCCGGCGCATTTCGTTTAGCTGCAAAACCTTTTCCGGAAACATCAGTGAAACCCAGTGTTGCGATTTTGATTCCGTTTACATCTTGATAAGAAATGTTCTGCTCGGCTTCCTTCAGCGTGAGGCCCGCTCCGACAAGTTCAAGATTTTGCTTTGAAAACTCTTCAACCGTATCCCGCATTCCTTGAGGGCCGTAATCCATCGCATGGTTGTTGGCTGCCGTGAGAACGGTGAAATTCATGTCCTTCAATACTTTTACGGCATCTTTGTTTGACTGAAGGTGGATATTTTTTTCTGCTTCTTTGTAGTTCTTTTTATATGTAACCGGGTTTTCAAAGTTCCCCGACACATAGTCGGATGCTTCGAAGAATGGCTTTGCGTAACGGAAGACACTCTCCGTGCCTTTATGCTTTGTCACTTTCTCGACATTCCGGCCCATCATAATATCTCCGACGAATGAAGCTGATACAAGGTCATCGGCATTTCTTTTCACACTCGGCGTTTCCGCCTTCCCTGTCAGGATGCAGACGAACATCAGGCAAAAGACGATCGGCAGCGCGATAAAAACGTGAAGATTGGTCTTCTTTTTCTGCTGTTTGGTCAGCTTCAGCAGTTTTTCTTGAAAGCTTAATTGTTTTTTCATCGTTTGACACACCTTACATTAGATTAAGTAGTAAGCAAACATAATGGCAAAAGTTGCGCCGCTTAAGAACAGCGTGCTGGCGAATGTAATCGTTAATCCCTGTTTCTGAATGGTATTGGCGATCAGACCCGGTACGATGATACCGATTCCGCGGAATTCTGATATCTCAAACGGTACGATCGGGTAAAGAAAATCAAGGGCGATTTTTAAGCAGATTCCCGTTATCAGCATAGCTGCGAATTTTCTGCGTCCGTACAAAATCATAAATCTGGATAAACCGTATTTGACGATCACGTATGTAAGAAGACTCACTAACAATACGAGTAAAATAAAGACCGGCTGGTTAAAAACGAGCCCTAAATAACCCGGCACGACTAAACCGGCAGGTACGATACCTGTTTTTTCCGCGAAAATTAAACTGATTAACACGCCTAAAATAAGTGAAATGTATAAATCTGATCCGAACATTTATCCTTTTCCTCCTAGCTAACGAGCTGTTTCACCTTATACTCTTGGATTTTTTCAATTAATGGTTCCGCTGAACCGTGGATATTGCCGACGCCATATATGACACGGTTTTGCATTCTTGTTTTCAGCACGTCCATGATTTCGTCTGTTGATTTATATTCCAGATCGTGCAGTGTATCGGCAGGAATCTTGCCTTCTTCATAAGCTCTGACGATCGGTTCTGTCGTTTCGCCGATGAGTATGAGTTCCTTCGTTTTAATGTACGGAAGCACGTCGTTTGCGAACTGAATCGTTCTGTCCACACGGTCGGCGCGGCAGTTCATGATGACGATCGGTTCATCTGTCGGGTAGCCGATTTCCTTTACACGTTTCCATATATTTAAAGTAGAAGATGCATCATTTGCGGCAAAGCCGTTTACGAAATGACCGGGCTCCTTCGTGCTGAGCAGCGGCAGGATTCTCATGGCGCCAGGATCAGGCGGCGCATTCAGCATTCCTTTAAACGCCGTTTCTTCATCTATCCCAAGAGCCTGGGCAACGCCGAGCGCCAGGGAAGCGTTATCAGGAAAGACCATATATTCAAATTTTCGAAGGTATTCATCTGTAATTTTAGAGTTATCCGCAATAATGACCTCGGTATTCCGCTCTGCGGCTTTTTCTTTAAAGAAGTCTGTGTATTCACTGTCTGTAATGACAAGGTGACCGTTATACGGTATCGTCGCGGTAAAAGCTTCAGCTATTTCATCAAGCGTCGGCCCCATGACATCCATATGGTCTTCAAGCACATTCACGATGACGCCGATGTTGGCTTGAAGGAGTTCTTCCTGAAAGATAATCTGATAATCCGGGTTTACCGCCATACATTCACTGACAATGGCATTGGCGCCCCGTTCTACGGTTTCCTTCATTACTTCTTTTTGCTCGCCGATATTCGGGCCCTGCGGTTTCCGTTTGATCGGTTTCTCCTCAGGTGTATCCCAATAGATCATCCTTGCATCTGTTCCCGTCGTTTTTCCGACTGTTTTGTAGCCCGCCTCCATCAGTATTCCGGTCGTCAGCCTCGTTACGGTTGACTTTCCGCGGATACCATTAATATTGACGCGTACTGGCAGAGCATCGATATTCTTCTGATGCCGCCTTTTTTCAATGATTCCGATGATTAGTACGGCAGCACAGGCTATAATGAGTAACCACATTGATTTTTGACATCTCCTTCTGTATTGATAAATTCATTCATCAGTATATAGCTTCACTATGAATTCTCAATCGGCATTATGTAACATAATCTTCCCGCTTTCACTGAGCCAAACTTCTCTATTAGTGACGCTATTCTTCCTATGATCGAATTGCTTTTTTTGGGAATAGGCAGGACTTCAACCTTACTTCAATTTTTCAAAAGAAAAATGAATGCGTTTACATTTCCACACAGAAATTCATTTGGACCAATGGGACTATACGCGTTCCGGAAGAAAAAGATGTAATGATAATCCATCTTTTACAGCCTGTTATATCAGCGTTTTCCGCACTGCGCATACGTTTCGGGACTCTATGTCCGCTGTATGCAGACTGCCTGTTTTGTTAAGGATAAGGTCTTAAAGTCATTCATTTTTCCCCCGTATCCTGCTTTCAGTCCCATTCCAAAATAACTAGCGGAATGACTGGTACGTGACAGAAAAAGACGGGTCCGGAGTGTTTACAAGAAATACACATTTTATATGCGGAAAGCCTATCTCCTTTTAAAGCATTTACAGGACATTTATCACTCTTTTGAAATAATTTTAATAAATCTTTATATTCGTTCAAGAAAAGTTCATCCATAATTGTGAAGTTCATGGAAAAAAGCAAGCAGTATCAAGAAATTCCTTTAATTTATAAAATGCATAAAAAAGGAATACCCGCTGAAAACTACAGATAACCGGGAAAGGAGGCGGTCTGATGTCTGCGGATAAACAAAACAAACGGATTCCCGGCGATTTTGAATCGGCTGTACGGAAAATGCAGGAGCTGATGTGTGTTTGCGGCGATTTTAAAATACGAAGGATCAAACTGCAGGACCGTCATACCGCTTTCTTTTATATTGAACAAATGATAGAAGAACAGAAGCTGAATGAGTTTCTGTTAAGCGACACCCTGCAGAACGGTCCGCTTGAGGAAACGATGAATGCCGTCAGCAGTGCGGAAACGGATGAAACCAGAAAACTCATTGACGGGATTTTGGCAGGCCAGGTTGTTTTTCTCAGCGATGCGTCAAGGAAAGCGAAGCTGTTTTCCGTCGGGCAGAATCCGCTGCGTTCCATTATGGAACCCGAATCTGAAAGTATCGTCCGCGGCGCCCATGACGGGTTTGTGGAAAGTTTGGAAACGAACATTCATCAGCTGCGGTTTCACATACAGGACCGCCATCTCTCCGTTCATTATATGGATATCGGGGAAAGAGCCAAATCAAAGGTTGCGGTTATCTTTGTTGAGAATATCGCCAATCCGGAGATTGTGGAGGAAGTGAAGCGGCGCCTGTCATACCTGCGTATAGACAGCGTGCTTGCGCCCGGAATTATCGAGGAGTCGATAGAAGATAATTCGTTTTCCATTTTTCCGCAGATCGTTCATACGGAACGGCCGGATAAAGCAAAAGCATGCGTGATGGAAGGCTGTGTGCTGATCATGATGGATGGCAGCCCGTCGGCCTTGATTGCGCCGATCACGTTCTTTTCCTTTTTTCAATCGCCGGATGACTACAGCACGAGGTGGATTTCCGCCAGTTTTTTGAGAGTGCTGAGATTTTTCGCCTTTATGATCGCGATTACACTGCCCGCTTTTTATATCGCGCTGATTGCGTTTCATTTTGAAGTCATTCCCAACGATTTGATTATCACCATGAAAAATTCGATTGTTGATATTCCCTTCCCTCCGCTGATAGAGGCCATGATTATGGAGATTACGATTGAGCTGATCCGCGAAGCCGGTATCAGGCTGCCGAAACCGATCAGTCAGACGATCGGCATTGTCGGCGGTCTCGTGATCGGTGACGCAGTCGTTCAGGCGGGACTCATTTCTAATATGATGATTATCGTCGTGGCCGTTACGGCCGTTTCTTCTTTTGTGCTTCCTTCATATGAAATGAGCACGTCCATTCGAACGCTCAGATTTCCGCTTATGTTTCTGGCATCCTCGTTCGGTTTTATCGGCATCGCATTCGGCTTCGGACTTATTCTGATGAACCTGTGCAAGCTTGAATCCCTCGGCGTTCCGTATTTATCATCTCTGACGCCGTTTCATTTCAGTGACTTAAAGGATGCATTTATCCGGCTGCCGGCTTGGTTTATTAAAAGAAGGCCTTTTTATTTGAGACCGCAAGACTCAAAGCAGATGAAACATGTTCGGGGGTGGAGAAAAGATGAAGCCTAAAAAAATAAGCCGGCTTCAAGGCGTGTTTTTCATTAATCAGACGCAGATCAGCATCGGCATTTTGGCGCTGCCCCATTTACTGATGATGAAATCGGGAAGCAGCGGGTGGATTTCCATTCTGCTTACCGGATTGCTCGTCCAGCTTACATTCAGCCTGTATATGATATTATTCCACCGGTTTCCGAAGCTGAACCTGTACGAAATGCTGGAAGAGGTGTTCGGAACACTTGCCGGCAAAGGGGTGCAGGTGCTGTATATTTTATATTTCGCGTTCCTCTGCACGCTCATTCTTTCTGTATTTACACGGATATTGGATATCTGGGTGCTCCCTCAGACTCCGAATTGGGTGATCAGCCTAATGCTGATCCTCGGTTCTGTCTATATTGCCCAAGCTCCGCTGAATGCGATCGCGAGGTTCAGCTTTATTTTAACGCCGTTTTTGCTGCTGATCTCTCTGCCGCTTTTATACACGCTGGGAAAAGCCGATATCACATACATTATGCCGATTTTTCACGGAACCGCAAAAGACATGCTGACCGGGGTGCAGCAAACACTTGTCAGCATTACCGGCTTTCAGGCGGCGCTTGTGATCGGGCCCCTAATCAACTGCACCGTCAGCCAGCGCTACAAAATACTGACGATTTCAAACGGCTTGATTATCCTTTATTACCTGTATATCACTCTTACTTGCTTTGTCACCATCAGCCCCGAAGAAATAAAAATGATCCCGGAGCCTGTGCTGTACCTGTTAAAAACCGTTTCATTCAGAATTATCGAACGGACGGATCTGCTCTTTTTGACGTTTTGGTTCGTGACCGTCTTTTCAACGCTGGCCAACGTGTTTTACTTGGCAAGCACCGGCATCGCCAAGCTGTTCAATCAAAAAGATCACAGCCGGTTTGTTTATCCGCCGGCCCTGCTCGTCTTCCTTCTGTCTATTTGGGCCACAAGCACAGATAAAACGATACAGCAGCTGGATCAGTTTTTCCGCATTTCCGATATTGTGTTTGTGTATTTGTTTCCGTTGTTTATGGTATTGATTGTCCTTGTACGCAAAAAGGGTGTCCGCCATGCGCATTAAAAAAGCGGTTCTTATCAGTCTCATGTGCGCAAGCCTGACACTTGCGGGCTGCTGGGATCAAAATTTGCTGAAAGATATTTCTCTCGTGCTGACCGCAAGCCTTGATGTTGATCAGGACGGTAAAAATAAAATCGCCATCACCTATCGGAAGGTTCAGTCCTCCCAGGCGGAACAGGAAACGGGCGGCTCATTCATTACGACGGTGCTCAGCGCTTCCGGGCACACCATCCGTGAAGCGCGGTTTCAATTGGATAAGCTTGTCGACCAGCGCATTGACACGTCCAAGCAAAGAGTCTTATTAATCGGTGAGAAAATGGCGGAAAAACCGCTTTTTCCTTATCTCGATGTCTTTTACAGAGATCCGAAAAGTCCGCTTCTCGCTCATCCGGCGGTTGTAAAAGACGGCGAGGCGATTGAAGTGCTGAAGCTGATCGTCCGGCAGAAATTGATCGTCAGCAAGTATTTAACGAATTTATTAACAAGCGCTAATGCGGAATCAAATATCAGCATGGAAAATTTGCAATCCATCCGTTCAAGCATGCTGACGGCTGATAAGGATTTCGCCCTTCCTTATTTATCGATTAACGGACAGACGATAAAGGTAGAGGGTTCTGCCCTGTTCAGCGGCCAGCGGAAAGTGACTGAGGTGCTCGGTCAGGATTCGACCCTCCTGACCCTTTTAAGCGGGCAATTTAATAAATCGGCTAATATTAATCTGAAGCTGTGGGACAAATACAAAATGGATATTGAAAATTATCTTTCTCTCGGCATCACGGATGCCACGCGAAAGATTGTATTTATAGATACAGATCCGCAGCATATAAAAGTGAAAATCCGTTTAAAGCTGAACGCACGCGTCTTGGAATATCCGAAGGACAAGCTGAATTCTTATACGGCAATCAACCAAATGAACAAACAAGCATCAGCAAATTTGAACAGCCAGGCCAGATCGGTGATCAGCCATATTCAGGAGCACAACTCGGATATCCTCGGCATCGGCCGGAAATATCAAACCCATTATTATGAGCGGGGCAAGCGGCTCAATTGGCGTGAGGTCTACCCTTCCATCGAAATCGTCCCTGATATCAAAGTGAATATCTCGCAAATCGGCATCGTGAACTAAAAGAGACCCCGGTCTCTTTTTTTGTTGCCAACCGAAATGATTCGTGGTACTCTTTTTGTGTAAACGGTTACATAAATGAAGGAGGAGTGTTTGTTGGCAACGATTAAAGATGTCGCAGCCGCTGCCGGCGTCTCTGTTGCCACGGTCTCGCGTGTCCTCAATGACAACGGCTACGTGCATGAAGATACACGAACGAAGGTCATGCTTGCCATGGAGAAGCTGAATTATTATCCGAATGAAGTTGCCCGCTCTCTTTATAAAAGAGAATCCAGACTGGTCGGGCTTTTGCTTCCGGATATTACGAACCCCTTTTTCCCGCAGCTTGCCCGCGGCGCTGAAGACGAGCTGCAGCGGGAAGGATACCGGCTGATCATCGGCAACAGCGATGAAGAATTGGAAAAAGAACTCGACTACCTGCAAACATTTAAACAAAATCAAGTTGCCGGTATTTTGGCGGCCACCCATTACCCCGACCTTCCCGAATACAGCGGCAGCCTTTACCCGGTCGTATTTCTGGACCGGACAAAAGAAGGCGCCCCATCCGTATTCAGTGACGGGCGGGCAGGCGGAAAACGGGCGGCTGAGGAAATGCTTTGCGGCAAAAGCACAAGCATCACGCTTGTTAAAGGCCCAGGCCACCTTCCGACCGCTCAGGAACGTTTTAACGGCGCACTTGATGTGCTGCAAAAAGCGGGCGCGCAGTTCAATGTCATCTCCGCTGCTTCATTTTCCATCAAGGATGCCGCCGTTTTAGCAGAAAAATTGTTTGCAGCATACCCGGAAACCGACGGAGTCATTGCCAGCAACGATATTGCGGCGGCTGCCGTCCTCCATGAGGCGCTGCGGCTCGGCAAAAAAGTTCCGGAGGAGATTCAGATCATCGGATACGACGATATTCCGCAGAGCAGGCTTTTGTTTCCGCCGCTTTCAACCATCCGCCAGCCTGCATATGAGATGGGAAAACAAGCGGCAAACCTGCTGCTGCAATTGATAAAGAAAGAGCCGCCGAAAGAGACGGCCATTCAACTACCCGTGACTTACATAAGAAGACAAACGACGAGAAAGGATGATCACCATGAGTGAAATTTGTGTTATCGGAAGCTGTTCTATGGATCTGGTCGTCACATCCGAACGGCGTCCGAAAGCCGGGGAAACCGTACTGGGCACAGACTTTCAAACCGTGCCCGGGGGAAAAGGCGCAAACCAGGCCGTAGCCGCTTCCCGTCTGGGCGCGAACGTATATATGGTAGGAAAAGCTGGCAGTGACAGCTACGGAAAAGCGATTATTGAAAACCTGAAGGCAAACGGTGTCAATACGGACTATATGGAAACGGTTACACATAAAAAAAGCGGAACGGCTCATATTGTGCTCGCAGAAGGAGACAACAGCATCGTCGTCGTAAAAGGCGCAAACGATGACATCTCCCCCGATTATGCCAAAAGTGCGCTGGAAAAACTTTCCGTCATTGATATCGTGCTGATCCAGCAGGAGATTCCTGAAGAAACCGTTGAAGAAGTGTGCAGCTACTGCCGCGCGCAGCAAATTCCGGTTATCCTGAATCCCGCGCCGGCCCGGCCGCTGAAACAATCGACAATTGAGAATGCCGCATATCTTACGCCGAACGAACATGAAGCATCCATTTTATTTCCTGACCGGACGAAAGAAGAAGCGCTCGCCGGCTATCCCGGCAAACTGTTCATTACCGAAGGAAAACAAGGCGTACGCTACTCAGACGGCACCGCGGAACGGCTTGTTCCCGGCTTCCCTGCAGAAGCGGTCGACACGACGGGAGCCGGCGATACCTTTAATGCGGCACTTGCCGTCGCACTCGCGGAAGGACGGGACATCGAGCAAGCGCTCCTGTTTGCCAACCGCGCCGCCTCCCTGTCCGTGCAGCACTTCGGCGCCCAAGGCGGGATGCCGGCCAGAAAAGAAGTTGAGGAGCTGCTGTCATGAAAAAACACGGAATGTTAAACAGCCACATTGCCAAAGTATTAGCCGATCTCGGGCATACAGACCTCATCGCAATCGCCGATGCGGGTCTCCCCGTCCCTGACGGCGTCCCTAAAATTGATTTGTCTTTAACGGCGGGCGTTCCCGCCTTTCGGGATGTGACCAGCCTGATAGCCGGGGAGATGGCAGTCGAAAAGGTGATAGCCGCTTCCGAGATCAAAGACGAAAATCCTGAGAATGCAAGTTTCATAGAAAGCCATTTCTCAGCGCAGACGATCGAGTACATGCCCCACACGGAATTCAAACGGCTCACACAGAAAGCAAAAGCCGTCATCCGAACGGGTGAAATGACACCATACGCCAACTGCATCCTGCAGGCGGGTGTGATTTTCTAGAAAGAAGGGATCCAGCATGCATATCGGCATGACAGACATTCATAAAGCATTCGGCAAAAACCAAGTGCTATCCGGCGTCTCATTTGAGCTTCTGCCGGGAGAAATCCACGCTTTAATGGGAGAAAACGGAGCGGGCAAATCGACGTTAATGAATCTGCTCACCGGGCTCTACCGGCTCGATAAGGGAAACATTACGATAAACGGAACAAATATGAATTTCTCCAATCCAAAAGAAGCCGAAAAGCACGGAATCGCCTTTATCCATCAGGAACTGAATATATGGCCGGACATGACGGTGCTTGAAAACCTTTTTATCGGCAAAGAGCTGACGACGGCGTTCGGCGTTTTGGAAACGAAGAAAATGAAAGCGCTAGCAAAATCACAGCTTGAAAAACTGGGAGTCTCTCTTCCTCTTGACCGGGAAGCCGGACAATGTTCCGTCGGCCAGCAGCAGATGATTGAGATTGCCAAAGCGCTGATGACAAACGCCGAAGTCATTATTATGGACGAACCGACCGCGGCGCTGACCGAACGGGAAATCAGCAAACTGTTTGACGTGATGACGGCGTTAAAGCGGGACGGCGTATCAATCGTCTATATTTCGCACCGAATGGAAGAGATATTTTCGATTTGCGACCGGATCACCATTATGCGGGACGGCCTCACTGTCGATACGGCGCATATGAAAGATACTCATTTTGATGAAGTGGTCAAAAAAATGGTCGGGCGGGAGCTGACCGATCGGTATCCAACCCGCACGCCGTCACTCGGCGATAAGGTGCTCGAAGTAAAAAACGCCTCAAAAAAAGGAAGCTTTTCACAGATCAGTTTCCATGTGAGCGCCGGAGAAATCCTCGGCGTTTCCGGCTTAATGGGTGCCGGACGGACAGAAATCATGAGGGCGCTGTTCGGAATTGACCGGCTCGATTCCGGAGAGATCTGGATTTCCGGCCGAAAAACCGGCATTCGGGGTCCGTACGATGCCATCCGCAAGGGACTCGGCCTGATTACGGAGAACCGCAAAGATGAAGGGCTGCTGCTGGATACGTCCATTCGTGAAAATATCTCATTGCCGAACCTGACCAGCTTCTCTCCGAAAGGCATCATTGACCGAAAACGCGAGGCGGAGTTCGTTGAGCTGCTCATCAAGCGTCTGACCATTAAGACTGCATCTCCGGAAACCGCCGCCCGGCATTTATCAGGAGGAAATCAGCAAAAAGTCGTCATCGCCAAATGGATCGGAATCGGCCCGAAAGTCCTCATCCTTGATGAACCGACAAGAGGCGTCGACGTAGGCGCGAAAAGGGAAATCTATTCATTAATGAATGAACTGACCGATCGCGGAGTCGCCATCATCATGGTGTCTTCCGAGCTGCCGGAAATTCTCGGCATGAGTGACAGAATCATCGTCGTCCACGAAGGGCGCATCAGCGGAGAAATCAATGCGGCAGACGCAACACAAGAACACATCATGACACTTGCCACGGGAGGGCAGCGGTATGAAAACTGAACCAATGACATCAACTGAACAAAAGCGATTTTCCATTCACACCTTCACGCAAAAACTCGGTCCGTTTCTCGGCTTACTGATTCTTGTGCTGATCGTTTCCGTTTTAAACCCGAGTTTTCTTGAACCTCTCAATATTCTCAATCTTCTTCGGCAGGTTGCGATTAACGCTCTGATTGCATTCGGAATGACGTTTATCATTTTAACGGGAGGCATTGATCTCTCTGTCGGAGCCATCCTCGCCTTATCGAGTGCATTGGTCGCAGGTATGATGGTATCAGGCATCGACCCGATCTTAGCCGTCATCATCGGCTGCGTGATCGGCGCCGTACTCGGCATGATAAACGGATTATTAATCACAAAAGGAAAAATGGCGCCGTTCATCGCCACTTTGGCGACAATGACCGTCTTTCGCGGACTGACCCTCGTCTATACGGACGGAAATCCGATTACGGGGCTCGGTACAAATTACGCATTTCAATTATTCGGGCGCGGTTATTTTCTCGGCATCCCCGTACCTGCCATTACGATGCTGATTGCATTTGCGGCCCTGTGGGTTCTTCTGCACAAAACACCGTTCGGCCGCCGGACATACGCCATCGGCGGCAATGAGAAAGCGGCGCTGATATCGGGAATCAAAGTGCCCCGCATCAAGATCATGATCTATTCTCTGACAGGTTTATTATCGGCGCTGGCGGGAGCGATTCTGACATCACGCTTAAATTCCGCACAGCCGACGGCCGGGGAATCATACGAGCTGGACGCCATCGCAGCGGTCGTTCTCGGCGGAACGAGCCTGTCCGGCGGCCGAGGGCGCATCATCGGGACGCTGATCGGGGTTTTGATTATCGGTACACTGAACAACGGCTTGAACCTTCTCGGCGTATCATCTTTTTATCAGCTCGTCGTCAAAGGAATCGTCATTTTAATCGCGGTGCTGCTGGACCGCAAAAAATCGGCATAGTAGGAGGACCATTATGAAGAAAGCCATCATCACGATCGCGGCATTATCACTGTTTTTGCTGTCCGCCTGTTCACTTGAACCGCCGCAATGGGCAAAACCGTCAAACACAAAACATAAAAAAGAATTCACTATCGGGCTCTCCGTCTCCACATTAAACAATCCGTTCTTCGTTTCATTAAAAGAAGGCGTTGTAAAGGAAGCCAAAAAACGGGGCATGAAGGTCATTATTGTCGATGCCCAAAATGATTCATCTAAACAGTCAAATGACGTAGAAGATTTGATCCAGCAGGGAGTCGATGCGCTGCTGATCAATCCGACCGATTCATCAGCGATTTCAACAGCCGTCGAATCGGCAAATTCCCTCGGCATTCCCGTCATTGCGCTGGATCGTTCAGCCGAACACGGCAAAGTCGAAACGCTTGTTGCCTCTGACAATGTCAAAGGAGGAGAAATGGCGGCTGACTACCTCGCCGATCAGCTCGGAAAAGGCGCCAAAGTGGCTGAATTGCAAGGGGTGCCGGGCGCATCCGCGACACGGGAACGCGGAACGGGCTTTCATCATATTGCCGACAAAAAGCTGGATGTCGTAACAAAGCAAGCGGCAGATTTTGACCGCACAAAAGGATTGACCGTCATGGAAAACCTGCTGCAGGGACATCCGGATATCAAAGCCGTGTTCGCCCATAATGATGAAATGGCACTCGGGGCGCTCGAAGCGATTAACAGCTCGGGCAAACACATTTTGGTCGTCGGTTTCGACGGAAACAAAGATGCGATTTCTTCCATTAAAAACGGGAAGCTGACAGCCACGGTCGCCCAGCAGCCGGAGCTGATCGGAAAACTGGCGGCCGAAGCGGCGGAGCAGGTGCTCAAAGGAGAAAAAGTCAAAAAAACCATTTCCGCTCCATTGAAACTTCAAACACAAAAATAATCGGCCGATGTTTAGACTTCCGGTAAAACGTGAAAGGATGAAGTAAAAGGAGAGATACAGATGAAGAAAACAGCCAAAGCGGCATCCATTCTGACCCTTGCAGCGGGAATATCAGCGGCTTCAGCTGCCGGAATAACGCCTCTTCCGGAGACACACGCGCAAGAAGCGGTCAAAATTGACGATCTGTACAGCTACCCGCTTGACTCTTATCTCGTTTCCGCGGAAGCATTGAACGTCAGAACAAAAGCATCAGCAGCCAGTCCGAGAGCTGATACCCTTCATTTAGGCGACAGCTTAAAGATCGTTTCATTCCAGAACGCTGACTGGGCAAAAGTACATTATAAAAACGGAAAAACAGGATTTGTATCTACTCATTATATTGTTAAAGAAGCAACAACCGTAAAAACGACGGCAAAAACAAAAGTATATACAGACAAACAAGCGGTCAAAGCTTCCCTTGCCAAAAACACGAGCGTTTCTTTCCTCGGATGGAAAAAGACAGCCGGCGGCGGCATTGATTTCGGCTGGGCGCTTGTCGATTACGGGGGCGCAACGGGATATATCAGCACAAAAGATCTGCAAAAACTGACATAATATCAAAACGGATTTCGCAAATTCAGCGCGAAATCCGTTTTTTCTTTCTTGAGCAGTCAGAAACGTCTAAGGTTCGAAATATTTCTCAGGAAATATTGTCGGATGAAGATGAATGTATACGACTCTAAAATGGCTTCTTTATGTAATCCGACAGGCGTTTGGCATTGTCACGGATAGCCGCAGCATCGGCGCTGCTAACCCCGTACATCGCGAAAGCCGGCAAATAGGTCATTCCCGTAAAATTAGCCATTGCCTGAAACGGCCTTAAGAGCTCGCTCAGTGAAAAATGGTTGGACCCGCCTGCCTGATATGCATCCTCTCCGGCACCTACAGAAACAGCCAGCAGCAATTCTTTGCCGTGCAGCGCCTTTCCTTTGGAGCCGTAAGCCCAGCCATACGCCAGCACATGATCCATCCATGTTTTTAAAAGCGGAGGCGCACTGTACCAGTACAGCGGGAATTGAAATACGATCCGGTCATACTGTTCACACAGCTGCCGTTCCTTTTCCCCATCTATTTTCCCGTCCGGATATTCTTTATAAAGCTCACGGACCGTGATGTCATCATGATTTTTTAATTCTTCTGTCCACGCCTTATTGACCGCTGAGTTGTCCATGTCAGGATGAACCGCTAATACCAATACTTTCACAGCTACCACACCTTTCCCTTTTGACTGTATTTTACCTAATCTTTGCCGGTTCAGCCAAATAAAAAGAAAGCCCCCGAGAAAAATGAGGCTTTCTTTTTTATTTTATTCCGGGCTTCCTTCGGTTGTTTCGATATCCTTCGCAAAATTCGGATTATCTAAATTTGCGTTGAAAAAGTCCGCCGTATTCGGAAGCTTGAGGTTCATATTCATTTTTTGAGAAATGGTCACTTTACAATCTTTAATGACATAGTCAAACACGTGTCCCCCGGAATTGCGTCCTTCATCAATGAAGTGCAGGTGATATCCGGAAACAGCGATGCCGTTTGCGTAACCCGGCGTCCAGAAGCCGGCGATTGTACCCTGAATGTCGTCAAAGTTGAACACAGGCTGTGTTTTCACCGCTTCGATCATCGGAACGTACGGTTTCTCCTGGCGTTCTACCGTTCTTGTCTGCACCTTTTTAAATACGCCGTCTAAACGGATCGCATAAAATAAGTTTTTACTAGGCAGAAGGCTGGCGATTTCCTGCTCGAATTCTTCACGGGTCATTTCGCCGTCGATCGTATGCGTCATGTCCGGCGTGAAAAATGTGAATGAGCAGAATGGTGACAGGTCTCCGCCTTTAACAGGCGTAGCCGTTCCGTCGCCGCGCAGACGGTAAAATTCGCCGTCAAATCCGATTAATTCGCCGTCCAGTTTGTTGAACGTGCCGATTCCGAAATCACCGAACTTCGGAATGTCAGCCATATCAAAATCTCCGTCATATACTCCGTCCAGCAGAGATGTCATTGTGGATACTTGATAGATCTGATCCTCAGGTGAGCCTTTTTCTCCGCGGCTCATCATATGGATGTCGCTTGCGTTTTTCATATTCCCTTCACTCCTTTTAAATTGGGCTGTTTTAGAAAACAGGTCATGGTGCGCAGAGTGCTAGAGAGCTTTTGCTTTCATTTTTTCTTTGAATTGCTTCGGAAGCATGTCGCTTGATAAATGGACATTGTCACTGTAATCGACAGGAATGTCAATGATGACAGGGCCTTCTGTGTTCAAGCCTTTTTGCAGCACGTCTGCCAGCTGTTCCGGTGACTCAACGCGCAAGCCGGTGGCGCCGAAGCTTTCTGCATATTTTACGATATCAATGTTTCCGAAATCTACGCATGATGTACGGTTATATTTTTTCATTTGCTGGAATGCGACCATATCATATGTGCTGTCATTCCATACAAGGTGAACGATCGGCGCTTTTAAGCGGACTGCCGTTTCCAATTCCATTGCAGAGAACAAGAATCCTCCGTCTCCTGAAACGGATACGACTTTTTCACCCGGATTCACCAATGTGGCGGCAATCGCCCAAGGAAGCGCTACGCCCAATGTCTGCATGCCGTTGCTGATCAACAGTTTCAGCGGCTCATAAGCGCGGAAGTAGCGGGACATCCAGATCGCGTGAGAACCGATATCGCAAGTGACGGTTACGTCGTCATCAATTGCACTGCGCAGTTCTTGGACGATTTGCAGAGGATGCACTCTGTCGGATTTATGATCGCTTGGCGCCTTCTCGCTGTCTGTGAGCATCTGTTTTAACTCGCTCAGCACTTCTTTTTCACGGCTGCCCATATCAAATGTCACAGCGTCGTGTTCAATTTGTTTAACCGTAGCGGCGATATCGCCTAATAATTCTAATTCCGGCTGATAGGCATGATCGATGTCGGCCTGGATTTCGTCAAGATGGATAATAGCACGGTCACCGTTTACGTTCCAGAACTTCGGATCGTATTCAATCGGATCATAACCGATCGTTAATACGACATCCGCCTGTTCAAGCAGAAGATCGCCCGGCTGGTTGCGGAACAGTCCGATCCGGCCGAAATATTGGTCTTCCAGCTCTCTGGACAATGTGCCGGCCCCTTGGTACGTTTCTACGAAAGGCAGTTTTGTTTTGGCAAGTAGTTTGCGGATTTGTTTTACCGCTTCCGGTCTTCCGCCTTTCATGCCGACTAACAGAACGGGAAGTTTCGCCGTCTGGATTTTCGCGATAGCCGCGCTGACCGCTTCTTCCGGTGCAGGGCCTTGTTTCGGCGCCGGCACGCTGCGTACGTTTTTCACATTTGTGATTTCATTCACAACATCCTGCGGAAAGCTCACAAAAGCCGCGCCTGCCTGACCTGCTGACGCTGCCCTGAAGGCGTTTGTTACCGCTTCTGGTATATTCCCTGTTTCCTGTACTTCTACACTGTATTTTGTAATCGGCTGAAATAGCGCCGCATTGTCCAATGATTGGTGTGTCCGTTTTAACCGGTCTGCGCGAATTACGTTACCCGCCAGCGCCACTACCGGATCACCTTCTGTATTAGCCGTTAACAAGCCGGTCGCCAAGTTGGATGCCCCCGGGCCTGAAGTAACGAGACAAACGCCTGGTTTTCCAGTCAGTCTTCCGACAGCCGCAGCCATAAATGCAGCGTTCTGTTCGTGACGGCATAAAACCAGTTCAGGTCCTTTATCTTTTAACGCATCAAATACTGCATCAATTTTTGCACCCGGAATGCCAAAAACATGTGTGACACCTTGCTCCACTAAGCAATCAACAACAAGCTCCGCCCCCCGATTTTTTTCAGAGGTTTTTAGTTCATTTGTTGCTTTTGCCAACACCCTCACTCCTTATTATGCATATTAAATATAAAATTTTAAGTAATTTGTGATATTATTCACTATACACTCTTTGGAAATTGACCTCCAATATCAATTCGCCGTATGATTAATATGTTTCACGAATAATTAACAAAGAGAAAGGAATGGATAAGGATGGAGCTTCGCCATCTTCAATACTTTATTGCCGTTGCCGAAGAACTTCATTTCGGCAAAGCTGCGCTTCGGTTAAATATGACACAGCCGCCTCTCAGCCAGCAGATCAAACAGCTTGAGAAGGAAGTCGGCGTGACCTTATTAAAGCGCACGAAACGGGTTGTAGAGCTTTCAGCTGCCGGAGAAAGTTTTTTAAAACACAGCCGAAACGCGATCGAAGAAATAGACAAAGCGATTGAAATGGCGCAGAGAACGGCGCGGGGAGAGCTCGGCCGCCTTGTCGTCGGTTTTGTCGGCTCGGCCACATATGAATTTCTGCCGCCGATCATTCGGGAATTCCGCGAAAAATTCCCCTCCGTCAAGCTTGATCTGCGTGAAATTTCTTCTTTCAGACAGCAGGAAGAACTTCTGAAGGGGAACATTGATATCGGCATCCTTCATCCGCCTTTACAGCATTCCGCGTTACATATGGAAAAGGTGCAGAGCAGTCCGTGCATTCTGGCTTTGCCGAAGCAGCACCCGCTTACCGCTAAACAGACAATCGACATTCAGGATTTAAAAAATGAACCGATTATCACACTGTCGAAAGAAACATGGCCGACTTTATACCTAGAGTTTGTAAACTACTGCGAGCAGGCGGGCTTCAAACCGAAAATCGTTCAGGAAGCGACGGAGTATCAAATGGTGATCGGATTGGTTAGTGCCGGTATCGGTGTAACCTTCGTGCCTTCTTCTGCTAAAAAGCTGTTTAATCTCGAAGTCGCCTACCGCGGCATTAATCAGGCGCAGCTCACTGCCGAATGGGTCATTGCCTACCGCAAGGATAATCAAAATCCGATCCTGAAACATTTTCTGGATATTATGAATAAACGCCAGGCTTTATTGCAGGCGGATAAGGAAAATGCATAAAAAAGAGGGCCGCCGAAAGCAGCCTCTTTTTTTGTGCTTTTATGGATTTTTACTAAATTGGTAGAAACGCTCAGTACACCTTACGACCTGTACCCGTATACATACAGTACAACTGATCAGGAGGGATAAAAATAACGGGGCGGCAATGACCCATCTAAAAGGAGGCAGAACACATTACACATATTACCGTCATTTTGACCCTGATTTCTTTCTTTGTGACCATTATTTTTATATTTTGGAGACCCGGGGGATTAAATGAAGCCGTTCCGGCGTCGCTGGGCGCCATTCTCGTTTTGTTATGCGGAACCGTTTCCTTTCATGATTTGGGGGATATAGGGTCAAAAGTCACCGGAGCATCAATAACCATTATCTCCACAATGATTATGGCGATCGCGCTGGAAAGCTTCGGTTTTTTTAACTGGGCGGCGGCCAAACTGCTTCACCGCGCCAAGGGATCGGGCATCCGGCTTTTTTGGCTGACCAACCTGCTCTGTTTTTCAATGACGCTCTTTCTGAATAATGACGGCAGCGTCTTAATCACCACTCCTATTTTACTATTGGTCTTACAATATCTCGGACTTAAAAGACATCAGAAAACACCGTATTTAATAAGCGGCGTATTAATTGCGACGGCGGCAAGCACCCCGATCGGCGTCAGTAATATCGTCAATTTAATTTCTCTCAAAATGATAGGCATGGACCTTTATTTGTACACCAATATGATGTTTATCCCCGGCACGCTGGGACTGGTGTTTATGGCCTTTCTGCTGTTTGCCGTTTTTTACCGCCGTTTGCCGAAACAGCTCCCCGATATTCCGGTTCATTTTGATTCGCTGGAACACAAACGATATCATCCGCTTCAGCCTCCGCCGGACTTGAGCCAAAACAGCCGTACGAACATCATGTTTTGTGTTTTGGTATTTGTATTGTTCGTCCGGATCAGTCTGTTTGCAGCTTCTTACAACGGCATATCCGTTTCGCTCGTGGCTGTCATCAGTTCAGTCATCCTGCTTTGCTGGAGATGGTTTTATTTAAAAATCGGACCGGCAGACTTATTAAGAAAAGCGCCTTGGCATATCTTTATTTTTGCCTTCACGATGTACATTATCATCTACGGACTGCATAATATCGGACTGACGGCGCTGCTTGTTCAGTCTATTGAGCCTTATGTCTCACAAAGCATTGCCCACGCCGCAACTATTATGGGCATTGCTACATCCGTCCTCTCTAATTTGTTCAATAACCATCCCGCCTTAATGATCAGCACTTTGACATTAACTGAAATGTCCATCGACCCATTAACCGTAAAAATCATTTATCTGGCTAATATTATCGGCAGTGATATCGGATCATTGCTTCTGCCGATCGGGACATTAGCCACGCTGATCTGGATGCATATCATCAGACAGCACGGCGAAAAAGTTTCTTGGTCAGAATATATCAAAACGACCATTGTCGTTGTCCCTCTCACCGTCGTGTTTACCATTACCGTTTTATATGTTTGGATCAGTTGGATTTACCTTTAGCTCCGATGAAAAAAAACTGCCTGCTGTATAAGAGAGGCAGTTTTATCATTTATGGCAGGTGCATGGTTTTTAAATGATTCAATTTCCAAAAAACAGTATCGCCGTCTGCATTGGTCAATTCAAGAATATTATCTGAGACATCCTGTAACAGCCCCACTTTATTCGGTATATCTCCTAAATCCAGAATAATCAGCTTCCCGATATATCTTTTTAATTGCTCCTCAAAATTCCGGACAAGGGGCACATTAGCGGGAACAACCGGCAGCTCTGAACTGTTTAATGTATACGGCGTCTGCTCATCGGAATAGGGTGTCAGCCATTTCAAATGATGCATCGAGATGAAAAGAGTCTTATAAACCGGAGAGAAGAAAACAAAATAATCATTTAAAACACTTGTCACATACCCATGGATGGAACGGTCTCCCGTAACAAATATTTCTGTAAATCTGCCTTTTATATGCTGGAGGGTATTCCGGTAAGAAAATGAATGTTCCTGTTTTTCGGGATGCGGACTTTTTTTTCTTGCGTACGGCTCTTTATTCTCTTCGTCCGGGAGCGTCAATGTCATCCTCTGAAGATGCAGCAGCGGAATATAAAGAAACGTCCGGCCGTCATGAATCACAATGATATCCTGACCGATATCCAAAAGAGTTCCTGAAAATGTCGTATTCCCCGATATCTCAATATCGACTTGTTTATCCAGAAATCTGCTTAATCCAGCCATTTCATTCCCCCCTCTCCCGCGTTTACGGACAATCTTTCCAATCATTTACGGCCGTGTTTCCACCGATAATCTATTGTCCTTAATACAGTGGCGTAGCTATAAGAATTCTCTTCCTCCCGTTTTGAGGATCGAACGGATCTTGATGATCTTTTCGACTTTTTAGAGGAAGTACGCTGCTCTTCGCGTGATTCTTCTTCATGTGACTTTTCTTCTTCGGCGCTCTCTTTCTCACCTTTATTCTCGTCGTCTTTATTCTCCTCTTTTTTAGCTGCTCCTTTTGCCCCTTCGCTGATGCTCTTGATATGAAAAGGATAGATCCGCAGCACTTCTTTATCTTTCACAAGAGTGTAGTGGCCGTCGGAATTATCCACAAGTATACCTTCAACGGCTTCAGGACCTCCGCGGTTGATGGATACCCATTTGTGGATCAGGCGTTTAAATATGCCGTGAAAATCATCAGCCATTTCAAATTCCGGGCGCTCCTCCTCTTGGCCGTCCTCTTCTTGTTCCGCGCTGATGCTTTTGACATGGTCGGCGTTAAAATATACGATTCCGTCATCTTCCGTTTCCAGCACGAGAAAATCATCCCCTGTTTCGTGAAGCTTTCCTCTTTTCGATTCGGGACCTCCCTGATTCAATTGCACCGTGCGATTGGTCATCCGGCTGATCAGGTCTTGAAAATCATCAGCTTTTTCACATTCTGCCGCTTCGGCCGGCGATACGGTTTCACTCGTATTTTCCGTCACACTTTTCACGTGTTTCCATTGATAATAAACGATTTTATTATCAACCTGAAGAGCGATATAATCCGATTGAATGTCTGCTAATCTCCCTGTCTTGGACTCCGGACCTCCCCGGTAGACAGTAATTACTTTTCCTTCCATTGCATGCAAAAAGTTGTCATCAGACCGATGCCGCTTCGTATTGCGTTTCATCTATTATCCTCCTAGTCATTTTTCTCATAATGTAAAAAGCATAATGCATATATACGTATCACGATTATTTTCGGGAACTGATTCACCAGCCTATTTGTAAAAAATCTTTCTTCATTTCCAAATCAGATATTCCACCGCTCTAACTCACTGCTGATGAAGGCGGACCGCTCCTTAATGTATTCGCAAATCACATCAGGCTCCCGGTCAAAGCAATCAATCTCCTCTTTCTTATAAGGATCCTTTGCGACATGCGGCCTGATCTGCTCATACAGTGACATGACCTTCGGCTTCATATGTTCAATGGTAAACCGGGTCTGAAGCGTTTCTTCCAAAAGCTGTTTGTACGCTTTGCGGAAATACGGTTCATCCAGAAGCCTTGCAGTCAAGGTATTAAACCCTTGTATTCTGACATAATCGGCGTCCATCCGATCACCGTGAATGTCTCTTCCCCACGTCGCATCGTAATCCCACGGAATGACTTCAAAAAGTCCCGTTTCATGATTCCGGTACAAAGCGTAATTATGAACAAACCCATCGTAGTTTGAGGTAAACACGATGCCCGCAAGCCACCGCAAATACTTATCGGCGTCCAAGTGTTTGACGATCTCCCCCTTGAACTCTGACTTCGGCACGGTATTAATTTTATAGATCATGTCCTGCAAGTATAAATCGTCTTCTTTCGTTCCCGTTTTCTTTTCATAACCAAGTTCGAGCGATGTTTTTGTATCCCGCTCCAGATCACTGACGAGGGAGAAATTGGCGTCGTCATCAACCGCGTAAAAAACAGCCCCTTCCGCCAAATTCCGTTTCGCCAGAAAATATTCATCCACTGACTCCAGCTCAAGATACACCCCCTCATGCCTGCCATTGATTTGCAGGGTTACGAAATTCGCCTTTGGTGACAGCGTCCCAAGCTCCGCGAAGAAATCGAGAGACAGCTTATTCCTCATCATCGACGGATCTTTGTATTCAGCGTTTAAATGTATCTCTTTCGCCCTGCGAAATGTTTTCGGCGAATAAAAAGCGATGTGATACGATTTTTTCTTGAAATCTCTTATATGAGAGCCGCGGTACGCCAGATCAATGTCAAGCCGTTTTTGATTCACTCTCAGCACCGCGGGCACCGGATCATCATCCCAAATGTCTTTTTTCAGCTCCATTAAGTCTTTCGGGTGAATAAACAGCTGGTACAGAGGCAATGTTGATTGGTCTTTCATCAGTAACCCTCCCTGTATTAATTTAGGCTGTGCTTTTTATATAAAACTCAGCGAATCACACATACACTTTTTTCATTCATGCGTACTATGTGGTAGTAAGGATCGCATCCTTAAAACATATATCATGAGGAGGTTTCAAAATGGGCCACTATTCCCATTCTGATATCGAAGAAGCAGTAAAGTCCGCAAGCACCGAGGGATTGGAAGATTATTTGTACCAAGAACCAAAAAGCAGTAAGAAGAGAAAATCTCGCAGTCATAAAAAATCGTGCCGCTCTCACAAAAAATCTCGCAGCCATAAAAAATCGTGCCGCTCTCACAAAAAATCTCGCAGCCATAAAAAATCCCGTTCTCACAAAAAATCTCGCAGCCATAAAAAATCCCGTTCTCACAAAAAATCTCGCAGCCATAAAAAATCCCGTTCTCACAAAAAATCTCGCAGCCATAAAAAGTCCCGTTCTCACAAAAAATCTCGCAGCCATAAAAAGTCCCGTTCTCACAAAAAATCTCGCAGCCGTAAAAAATCGTGCCGCTCTCACAAAAAATCTCGCAGCCACAAAAAATCATGCCGCCGCAAGAAAAAACGCACGCAGAAAAAACCTTATCGTCCTCATAAAAAAGACCCTTGCAAAAAAGACGATTACTGCAGCAAAACAGAGTACTGGAAAGACGGGAACATCTGGGTTGTAAAGAAAAACTACAAGTAACGCCATTTGTAAATAGGCTGCCGGCTAAACGGAAGCCTTTTTCCTCAATCAGATATATGCCACGTGATAAGATATGCAGCCGGTTTTCTTTTGTTGTGTTTCCGAATTTTCTTTCTGTATAATCAGGTCATACGATAAAGAAAGGCGGCCGAAATCATGCATATCTTACGAGCAGACGAACTGAACGCAAAAGACACTTACAAATTGCTTTCGGGCACAGTCGTTCCCCGGCCGATCGCATTTGTCACGACGCGGTCATCCATCAACGGCGCCGTAAACGCGGCGCCCTTCAGTTTCTATAACGTTGTCTCCGCAGAACCGCCGCTTCTGGCCATCTCTGTCAGCCGCGCGGACGGACGGCAGAAAGACACCGCGAGAAACGCAATCGCTCATCGGGAATTCGTGGTGCACGTCAGTGATGAGTCCATTATTGAAGATATTAACAAAACGGCGGCAAGGCTTGATCCTGATGTCAGTGAACTTGGCATGACAGACCTTTCTGTGACAGACAGCGCCTGCATCAGCGTTCCCGGTATAAAAGAAGCAAAAGTCAGGTTTGAATGTATACTCGAACGCCATCTTCCGTTTCAAAATGACAGCGGAGAAACGACGACAGACCTCATCATCGGCAGAGTCGTTTGTTTTCATTTGAATGACCAAGTATATGACGCCGATAAAGGCTACATACGGACAGATGAGCTGAAGCCTGCGGCAAGGCTCGCGGGGAATGAATACGCCAGACTCGGGAAGACATATACGCTCGTCCGCCCGACCTGAAGCAGGAACCATTATAATAGAAGAAACTAGTCAAAAAGACCCCTTTCAAAAGGGGTCTTTTTGAGTCTTTTACCATTAAAATCCGCCTAATGTCTTATAGAATGCTGAAACTTGCAAGGCCCTCACCCGTATGAAACGAGTGACACATTTTTAGGAGGCAGACGATGGATTTCATTCAGTTACTGATTTTTTCAGCCGTATTTATTTTGCTCAGCCTTATGTTTCAAGTATTTGCCGTCAAAGTTCTCCATTTTCCAAATCCCGTTAAAAAGCAGAAGCCGATAAACAGCACATATCGATTAATCGAAATCACACTGCTTATTACGGGCATCGCAGCGGTGACTTTTTTCAATGAAATGTACGTATTTGCCGGAGCTGTTTCCATGCTATTTTGCTGCAGCGGCTTAATGGAATGGCGGCACCGGCGGGAGGAAAAGCAATATGTGTACGATTCGTTTTACGCGGGTCTTTCTGCCGCTCTTGGCATGCTTATTTTTTTCATCAGTTAGCGTATCATGCTCTATACTCCTGCGGCCGCTCCGTCGCCGCGCGGGTCGGCCCCGCCTTGGAGAAAGCCTTCTTCATCAATGACGATCGCTGCCGCATGGCCCATAAGCCCGTCAAAATCACCAACGGTCTCGACGCGGTGGCCGCTCTGCCTTAGGGCTTCTCTCGTTTCAGGGCTGATTCTGCTTTCAACCCTCAGCCCTTCATACTCCTCTCCCCATGTCCGTCCCCAGACCCAGCGAGGCTCATTGATCGCCTGCTGCGGGTCCATTTTGTAATCAATGATGCGCGTAATCATCGCTGTCTGAGTTTGCGGCTGGCCTTCTCCTCCCTGGGTTCCGTACAGGATGTGCGGCTTTCCTTCTTTACAGGCCATCGCCGGCATGAGGGTGTGGAACGTCCGCTTGCCGGGTTCGAGCGTATTGACATGGAATTCATCCAGCGAAAAAAATGACCCGCGGTTTTGCAGTAAAATACCCGTCTCCCCCGCCGTAACGGCAGATCCGAACTCGAAATAGAGGCTCTGTATAAAGGAAACGGCATTTCCTTCCGCATCTCTGACGGCGGCATAAGCAGTGTCGCTTCCGACCGGACGGCTTACCGCCGGCGCAGCCGTGTAACCGATTTCTTCCGCCAGCTGCTTTGCATACCGTTTATCAAGCAGCCGATCCAGCGGAATATGAGAAAATGCCGGATCTGTCAGCACTTCATTCCGGTGCTGAAAACTCTTCTTCAGCGCCTCGATCAGCAGATGATAATATTCAAAGGAACCGTGTTCAATCTGAGAAAAATCATAGTTTTCCAATATATTGAGCGTCATTAAGCCTGTAAAGCCCTGTGAATTCGGCGGAGCCTGATAGATGCGGTACCCGCGGTAATCAGAGGATACCGGGTTCGTCCACTCGCCGCGGTGGGCTTTAAAGTCATCAAGTGTCAGACGGCTGCCGTTGTTTTGCAGAAAGGATGTGATGCTTTGAGCGAGATCTCCTTCATAAAAAGCGCCTCTGCCTTTCTCGGCAAGCTGTTCCAAGCTGGCCGCCAGATCCTTCTGGACAAACCGTTCACCGGGCATGGGCGCTTTTTTGTTTCTCGTAAAAATGGCTGAGGTATAAGGTGTTGAGGCTAAAAGAGCGAGATTGCGTTCTGTGTGGGCGCACTGGTCGGCGGACACTGGAAATCCGTTTGCCGCATAATCAAGAGCAGGCTTCAGCACCTCAGCGAGCGAAAGACGCCCGTACGCCGAAAGCACGGCATCCCAGCTGTCCGCCATTCCCGGAACGGTAATTGCGCTTTCTGGCCCGCGCAGAGGGATCGCTTCTCTGCCCCGATACAAGTCTCTCGTCACATGCTTCCCTGAACGGCCGCTCCCGTTATAAGCTTTGATTCGTCCCGTTTCTTTATGGTAAGTGAGCCAAAATGAATCCCCGCCAAGACCCGTCATGTGCGGATACACGACTGCCAGGCAGGCGCTGACCGCCACTGCCGCGTCAAACGCGTTTCCGCCCTTTTCCAGAATGCCGGCCCCCGCCTGAGAAGCAAGATAATGCGGACTGACGACCATTTGTTTCGTTCCGATGGTTGAAGTATTCATGGCAAGCCCCTTTACAAATTTTCTCAAGTATAAAAAGCGGCTTCACCGGTATCCACTTTCCTGAAAGAAAAGCTCACACACTATTTACTTTCCGATAAGAAATAATCCTAATTTATTACGTAACGAAAACAATAAAAAAATTTCTCCTTCATACCGTAACATTTCATGTTACAATAATATCCACCAAATGAAGGAAGGTGAAGCCGGTTGGAACATGAGTACAGCATTCCGAATCTTGTCCTTGATGAAACGGATAAACAGATTCTCTCGATTTTGCACGAGGAAGGAAGGGTTTCCTATACAGACTTAGGAAAGCGGGTTAACCTGTCGCGAGTGGCGGTTCAGCACCGCATTCAGCATTTACTGGATGCCGGTGTGATTGAAAAATTCACCGCTGTCATCAACCCGGCGAAAATCGGCCGTCATGTGTCCGTGTTTTTTAATGTGGAGGTGGAGCCGCAGTATTTGGAGGAAACCGCATTAAAGCTTGAAAAGGAGCCGGCCGTGACAAGCCTTTATCATATGACCGGACCGAGCAAGCTGCATATGCACGGCATTTTCGCAAATGATCAGGAGATGGAAGAGTTTTTGACAAAACGGCTCTATACGCAAAAAGGCGTCGTCAGCGTCGACTGCCAAATGCTGATTAAACGGTATAAAAGCAGAACGGGCATGAAGCTGTAAGGAGGGGACATAGCCATGAAACATCCCTATTGGGACATTACGGCGGCGATGGTCCGAACGGGCATTCTCGGATTCGGAGGCGGCCCGTCGGTGATCCCGCTTATCCGCCATGAAGCAGTCAATAAATACAAATGGATAGATGATGATGAATTCGGAGAAATACTAGCGATCGCTAATGCGCTTCCCGGACCGATTGCCACAAAAATGGCGGCGTATCTGGGCTTCAAGCTGAAAGGCACGTTAGGCGCAATCGCGGCAACCCTCGCACATATTCTGCCTACATGTCTCGCTATGGCGGGCTTGTTTGCGGCTGTCAATGTCTTAAGCCGCTCAGCAATCGTTGCCGGCATGATTGGCGCCGTAACACCGGTGATTGCGGTCATGCTCGGCATCATGGCGTACGAGTTTGGCCAAAAAGCGCTTAAAGGTTTCGGCTGGGTCACGGGCATCCTGTTTTTTATCATCGCTTTTATCGGCCTGCAAACGTTACAGATCAATCCCGGCTTTGTCATTATCATTTTCTTAGCGTACGGCGCGTTTCATTTTAAATTAAAGGACAAAATCACAAATAAACGTTCAAAAGATAAAGGAATGTCTGCCTCATGATCTTGATTTATGTATTTATGGCGTTTTTTGTCGCAAACGTACTCGGATATGGAGGCGGACCGGCGTCGATCCCGCTGATGTTTGAAGAAGTCGTCAACAGATACAGCTGGCTCTCAAACGATCAATTCTCAAATATGCTCGCACTTGCGAACGCATTGCCGGGCCCGATCGCAACCAAAATCGCGGCGTATGTCGGCTACAGCGCAGGCGGGTGGCCCGGGTTCCTGATTGCGCTGATCGCCACCGTCGTACCGTCGGCGCTCGCATTGATCGTCCTCTTGCGCATCATTCAGCGCTTCCGCCAATCCCCCGTCATCAAAGGTATGACGCTGTCCGTCCAGCCTGTCATCGCCGTCATGATGCTCATTCTTACCTGGCAAATCGGCGCAGACGGCATCAAAGCGATCGGCTGGGTTCAAGCGATAGTGATTGCGGGGATCTCCCTCCTTGCCTTGACAAAATTCAAGCTGCATCCGGCCTTCCTGATTATCGCGGCGTTTTTGTATGGAGGGCTTGTGATTCCTCATTTATAAAGAAAAGCACCTGGACAGGTGCTTTTTTATTTTGGCCCCGCAATGCCGTTTGATATGACAACTGTTTCTTCGCCTGCATCACTCTTGATGATTTGCTTAACTTGCAGCGTTGCGCCTGCCATTCTCACAGATTGCTGAACCTGAGGCGAATTGGTTTCAGCCTGTACCCAAACAGAAGTCGGCGCTTTCCAAGCTAGAAAGAGTGCAAGAATCAATATACCAGAGATAACCAGCAGCAGCTTCATATCGCATCACTTCTTTTCAATAAACGGCTCGCAGCGGACAGAGCCTGATGATCATGAAGAATATCACCGGGACGATTGCCTTCTCCCAGCACATAGCCTTTAAAGGACATCCCCATAAAATGAAAAATATGTTCAAATTGCTGAATCAGCGGCAGCCCTTTGAGTTTAGGGTTGTCCCCTCCCACTGCTGTTACATATGCCTGCTTCACTGACATTTGCTGTTTAAAATCAGGAAACCTCGGATCTCTCAGCGTCTGTGACCAGCGATCAATAAACAGCTTTAATGTCCCTGACATGCCAAACCAATAAATTGGGGTGGCGAATACAAGAATATCGCGCGATAAAATCCGCTCAATGATAGAATCGCAGTCATCTTGAACAGGACGAAAGCCGCCTTGGGCGTGACGCAGATCTTCAATTGGCCGGATCCGATATTTCCGCAAATGAATGTGCTCCGCATCGAATCCTTGAACAGCCTTCTCCGCAAGAATATCCGTATTTCCGTCAGGCCTCGTTCCGCCATGAATAACCGCAATGTTCATGATGCATCTGCTCCTTTGTTTACGAATGATTTTCTTCATCATATAATGGATTCATCGATCAATACAGATGATTATTTCGATTGTTTCAATCGATAAAAACGATTTAGAAAGGGCGAGATCAAATGGAATTGAAGCAGCTGATCACCTTTATTACCGCAGCAGAACACGTAAACTTCACCCTAACGGCCAAGATGCTTAACTATGCACAATCAAGCGTTACCTCTCAGATCAAATCACTGGAAGAAGAAATCGGGACTCCTTTATTTGAACGGCTCGGCAAGCGGCTTTTCCTGACAGAAGCCGGCAAAACGTTCAAATCCTATGCGGAGAAGATCATTGCGTTAACAGAAGAAGCAAAAATGGCCGCAAATCAAGCAAGGGAAACAACCGGAACCTTGAAAATCGGTGCGACGGAAAGCCAGTGCACATACCGCCTTCCGCCTATCATAAAAGAATTCAAACAGGCTTTTCCTCAAGTAAAGCTCATATTCAAACCGTATATTTCCAACGAACAAGCGAAAGAACAGCTCTTGCAGGGCCAGCTTGATATCACTTTCATTTTGGATGTGAACCGAACGGAAGACGCACTGCACGTTGAATCTCTGATTCAGGATGAAATCAAAATGGTAGCCGCCAATGACCATCCTTTTCCAGCAGACTCACCAGCAACATTGAAGGATCTTCAAAACGAAACCCTTCTGCTGACAGAGGACGGCTGTTCATATCGCACGCTCTTTGAGAACACTTTACATGACGCCGGAGTCTACCCTAATAAATTAGAATTCGTCAGCATAGAAGCCATCAAACAATGCGTGATGGCCGGACTCGGAATTGGACTATTGCCTGAAATGACAGTAAAAGACGATATTGCCGAAGGACGGATGAAAGAACTCAACTGGCAGAATGAATGCCCCGTTTTTACTCAACTAGCATGGCATAAGGACAAGTGGATGTCTGCACCATTAAAGGCATTTATCGATTTGACGCGAAAAACATTCAAATAAAAACCTGCTGCGAGGACGACAAAGTTTTTAATAAAGCGGACACCAGGCATACAAAAAAAACACTTGGTGGCTTAAAGCCCCAAGTGTTACACGTGATTTTTCCGATAAAACGTTCGCAAAACATGCGTTTCAAGGTCAGCCAGACGGACAGGGATCGGCAGCCTGCTTTCTCGATTGATCATTTTCATTGTGATCTGATAGCTGCTTTCTAAATCAATGTTATGTCCGCAAGACAAGAAGATAGGCTTCACGTCCCGCCGTGTCCGAAGCGCCCGGCCATATACCTCGCCGTCAATGAGAATATCGGTGTAGGCGCCTACTTCATTTTCAGGCATCTCAAAATCGCAGCCTTTGATTTTAAGATAGGTTTTCGCAATCCCAATCGTCGGCTTTCCCAGAAAAAAAGCCGCATGAGTGGCAACGCCCATATGATTGTAATGCAGATACCCGTTGCCATCAAACAAGAAGACATCCGGCTCCGTCTCCAGCTTTTTCGCCGCCTCGATGATCAAAGGCAGCTCGCGAAACGCAAGAAAACCGGACACATACGGCACGCTGATTTTCCCCATGCTGTGCACCTTTTCAATGACTTCTTTTGTATCAGCGTCAATCACGATCATACTGCACACCCCGTACGGTTCCCCGTCCTGCTCCCAATAGGCGAGGTCGACGCCTGCGCATGTATTGACGGATTCTGGATGGATGACGGGGGATAGGTTGATTTTATGTATAAGAGATTGTTGAGTTCGAATAAAATCCGATTCATCTTTTTGTTCAAAATCGTGAATTTGATGTATTTTCATTTCACTTGTTTTCCTCTCTTCGCGCTCAATTGTCCTGTGTGTCGATCTAGCGAAGACTCCTTATGCTTCATTGAAAAAAGCAAATAGTATAATCTGCTTTTTATTAATATTCATTTTTCATTTCTTTCATAAAAATAAGATCCAATTGTTTAAGTAATTCTTTAAGTTCAGTACACTAGAGGATTTTCCCAATCTTCGTTTTTTATCAGTTCAATGCCATAACTGCCGGTTGGATCTCCTTCTGGGTACCATCCTACGTCAAGCAGCAAATTTTTTGTCTTATGAGAAATCTGCAGGAGATCTTGATTAAAGTCAAATAACCAAGCATCATCATTTTCCTCTAGAGTTTTAGGATCAGTATCTTTTAATGTAATATAATCAACAGTCCAACCAGCCGGTATCTTAAGCCTTAAGAAATTGGGAACATGTTGGCTTAGCGGCTGCAAACCCTCTAAAACCCCACTTCCCACAGTCCAGATTTGATATTCTAACTCTTCCAATAATTGTTCCATTTCATCAAAAGATTCATCTTCATAAATCTTATCTGTTTTTAAGCCCGCTACTATGACATGGTATTGATCATTTTCAAATATTACCTTAATAACAGCATTACGTTTTTCATTTTGTAGTTTTAGTAATTCATATTTTTCTCGCATTCTTTTTTCTGAACTTAAATTGTTCAGTACTACAGACCAGCCATTACAGATTTTTAATGGCAGCAATTGAGAAATATGGTCTCTGTCCATCCTGCTTCTCCTTGTACTCCACATTGTTAAATTATTATAAAAAAACTTGCCGATAACAACACGGCAAGCTCTTAACTATAGCAATTCTAATACATCAGTAAACAAGGCATCTCCTAATGTTAATCTCCTGTTGAAAGGCTGTATATGTGGCAATTCACTCCACTCATACACAGTATCGTAGTAATCATACAAATAACTGAGTTCGATAAACCCTTTCTCTTGCATTATTTTATTAATATAGTTCGTTCCCTGAATGAATTCTAAAGATTCAGTTAAGGCTTTTCATTACTAGAGGTTATTGATTTTGTCTTTATAAACTTTTAAAATTGTTGTGTTTAAATCACTAATTTCTGAGAAATGCCATTCAAACGTCGTTAGAATTCTATGAAGTTCAAATAACATTTTCTCTATTTCATCACCATCGTTCTTATCCAATGAACCAAAATTGTTTAATATAATATCTAAATCTCTAGTTAACACCCTAAAATCCTCAAGGTTCTCGTACTGTTCATCTAAATCTTCTTTATTTATAATATTAATACTTGAATTAAGTTTATCTAGTATGTCCAATATTCCTTCTAACTTTTTATCCATATCAATTCCTCCACTGTTATTTCCACCCCTTAACTACTCGTCCAAGTGCTTTCTTAGTCTTGTCAGGGTTTAAAGTACCATCTAAATTCAATACGTATTTCACATTTCCCGTCTTATCTATTACTTCTAAATGGTCTTTGTGTAATGCGTCAAGATAAACTCCATAACCCTTTTTCAGATATTGGTTATCAGTTTTCTTTTCCACCTTATAAATTGATTGTCCATCGTACTTTACTTTTGATTTTGATAAGGAATTACTTATTTTTTTTCCAAATTCCATATCAAAAAACTCATTCATATTTGAAACAGGTTTAACAATACCCTTAATACCTTTACCACTACTAGCCATCTTCACAATCCCAAGATCCTTCACAGCCGTCTTTTCTACATCTACCCGGACTGTCGGGATTCCGATCGTGAAGCCATCCGGAGTTACTGGGCGTTCTGCGTACACGCGGACGTTTGTCGGGACTTTGAATTGTTTAACTTTTTCTAGTGTCTTGTTAGCTTTTTGAACTTTTGAATGGGTTGCAAGCGGTATGCCTTTGTTTACATGCTTCGCCAGTGCGCCGGCACCAACCAAACTCAACGCCGCTTCCAGCGCTCCTTGCTTCCGTTTTTCCTCAGACACTTTGTTTCCGAACATATCTCTGCCTGTGACGGCTTCTGAGAATCCGTTTGAGGCGACGAGGCCGTATGCGCCCATTTCTGTCATTTTGAGAATGTCTAAGGATTTTCCGGTTTTATAGGCATCTAAAGCATGTTCTGCGGCAATGACGGTTTTTCCGGTTTTGTAAATGGCTTTTCCGCCTTTGAAAGCGCGGCCCGCCCAGCCGACGACCGGTATGAATCCGGCGGCGGCCATCGCTCCTGCTGTGACGCGTTCTGCGGTGGAGAGTTTTTCGCCGGTCACCGGATCAACGCCTTCAGCTGCTCTTTTATAATCATAATAGCCGGTGACTTCGCCGGTAAAGTTGCAGATGCCGTCCCATGTTTTTTCGTACCATGGTTTATTGGCTTCTTCTTCAGCCTTTTCCTGAAGCCGTCTTGCTTCGGCCTGCTGGGCTTTTGCGTCAATATAGTCCGTGCCCTGTTTTTCTGTCGCCTTGACGCTTTTGTAGATTTCATTGCTGTGGAAGGCTTTTTTGTCATAGTACATAGGGGAGGCGCTTTTCCCGTTCCTGGTGGCCTGCATGAGAACGGAATATTTGCTGAGCACTGCGTTGTCCAGAGATTCTAAGTTTTGATATTCAGCGGTCAGGGATTCATCAAGCGTATCGACTGCCGTGATCGTGTCACGTCTGGTTTTCTGGGCATCACCCATTTTATCTGCGTAATCATCCAGCGTATATGTATCGAGATGAATAATATCGCTGATGCCAGACAAAATCGAATCGATTTCTGCTTTATGAGCGGAGACAATCTCTGAAGCTCTCAAATCCGCATTGGGCAGCTCATGCTCTAAAAACGAAGTCTCCGCATATGAATCGCTGAGTTCTTGATCTTTAATGTCACCTGAAATGCCATTTAAAAACGCAATTTGAGCAGAGACAAGCGTCAGCCAGCTGTCGGCGATTTCCGCTTGTCCCTGAAAAAAATCTTTTATATTGTCTGCGCCTTTCCCTTTCAAAGCATCACCCAGATCGGCCACGCCTTGAAAGGCTTGTTTGAGCGCACGCAGCTGCCCTTCAAGGGCTTCGTATTGTTTCTTTCTCTTATCTGCTTCGTCCGTTAACGATTGTGATTCAAACACTTTGCTCATCGGCAAGTCCTTTCTTTCGTTATTTTACGGCGATCGCCTCGTCCTGTTCCTTCAAAGAATCTACGTTGTCTTTAACGTCCGCGATATTCTTATGAACGGCCTGCTTGTATTCGCTGATCATCGATACAAGCTTTGCCTCGCGTGATTGGTATTTGGAGGTATAGTCGAGCTTGTTTTTTCCGTTTGAACCGGCGTTCCCGATAGAAACGGCCTCCAAAGCGCTGCTGACGGATTCAAGCTGCTTCATGACGGCTCCGTATTTGAGTTTTATTTCTGCCATTAAAACCAACTCCAGCTTTTTTTGATTGATTGTATTTTTTCTCCGACCGTGTCAAGGGCTTCTTCTCCCAGCGTCAGCAGGTGCTCTGCCTCTCTCGCGATGCTTCTGGCGGCAAGGAGCCCTCCTTTTTCAATTTCAAGCTGTGTCATCTTTAAGCCGATTCGGTAAATATAACCGTCGTATTTGTCTGTGACGATTCTGTATGCTTCTGTATGGGCCTGATCGCGCCGGTCATCAAATTCTTCAGCAAAAGTGCCGGTCCAATGATGATCCAGGTGCGGCCTGAGGATGTCTCTGATTTCAGACACGCCCTCTTCCTGCAGAGATTCTATCTCTCTTTTCGCTTCTTTTAATTTATCAATTTGGTGTTCGATCTCGCCCAGTTTATGGCTGATCGTGCTGTTAATATGGCTTAATGTGCTTGAATGGCTCATCTGTTTTCACCTCGTCTTACGCAAAAAGTCGTACAAAAAGCACAGACTTTTCCATACTATATTTCCATATATTATATTTTAAAATAGACAGAAAGCAGCTTAAATAGGTTAAATGACTTATTTTCAGCAGCCGAGATGCTCATCATTAACGCCAAAAGACTCACATAAACGGCATATCCATTCATTGATCTCCTCTATGTATCCATGATAAATTCCCTAAAAAAAGGAGACAGTGATTAACCGTCTCCTTTGCCTTGTATCATGAGTCTAATACTGTCGTTAACTGCAGTCCCAGTTGTACAAAACGTTTGAGAAATCTTTTTTCTTCAAATCTTCCGGTCTGATAAAGAAATTGGCGATTCCCACATCTCCCCACATCGAATCAATGTCATCATCTGAATCAATTTGCAAGAGCAGAATCGTATGGTTTTGATGGGAATAAGACCGCGGATCTTCCTGGGTGAAGGACGCATAGCCGCCGATTTTATGGCCGAATGCGTTCACCGTATATTCGTCATACACCTCATCGTCAAACTGCTCGAAATAGTCGAAGGCATCCATCCCGGCATATTGCCTGAATTGAAAATCAGACGGGAGCACCCATTCAGCAGACAGCTCAGGGGTGATCAGCGCTTCGGATTGAATCGGAAAATCGTACTCCTCTTCAACCTGAACGAAAGAAAAATCATCCATGAGCTCCTCTTCCCGATCTGTCACGTGCTCAAAATATTTGACGGAGAAACCCGTTTGCGCGCACCCGTCGTCAAAATTCAAACCGTATACGTCATCACTGACCGATACGTAAAACTGAAGAATGCCGGTGTCCGGAAAATCAGGAAGTCCGGGCATATCCGCAAAATTGATTTGGGCGAGAAGCTTCATCGGCCTGCCGCTTTCATCTTCAGGATATGGTTCATGTTTCGGAAAATAGGGGTCTCCGGCAATTTTACTGTCATACCGTCCCGTTTCAGCTTTTTTGACGTGCAGTTTGATAAAGGGCCGTGCTGACGTTTCCAGCAGACCGCGGGATGATTCCATTTGCTTCGGCAATTTCCATGTGTTTTCCACGATTAATATCTCCTTCGTCTCTAATGATTGTATGATAAAAGGCCGGCGCGGACCGCCGGCCTTTCAAGTGACAGAATCAGTCTGAGGCACGACGGCTCTTCTTCCGATTGAGATATATTCCACGCCGGCCTGTTCCGCTTCCTCAAGCGAGTGGCAGTTTCTCCCGTCGAAAATAACCGGGGTTTCCATCAGCTCTTTGTACGCTTCAAGCGGGAAGTGTTTAATTTGTTCCCAATCTGTCAGAATCAGGACGGCATCCGCTCCCCTGACGGCTTCTTCTATGGACTCCCGATAGGAAACCGCAGCCGGAAGCAGCCCGGAAGCCCGGAATGAAGCGATCGGATCGTACGCTGTCATCCGGGCGTCAAGAGCCGCCAGACGATCCGCAATGACAATGGACGGGGCATCCCGCATATCATCTGTATTCGGCTTAAAAGACAGCCCTAATAACGCGATGGTTTTCCCCGTCACACCGCCCAGCCTGTTCAGCACTTTATCAACCAGCATGGACTGCTGGTTATTGTTGACTTTAATGACGGACTTCAGCAATTCAAAATCATGCTCCACATGTCCCGCGATCTGCACGAGGGCGTTTGTATCCTTCGGAAAACAGGAACCGCCGTAACCGATGCCGGCTCTTAAGAATTGATTGCCGATCCGTTTATCCAATCCCATTCCGTGTGCGACTGATTCCACATCCGCACCGACTTTTTCACATATATGAGAAATTTCATTAATAAAACTGATTTTTGCCGCTAAAAATGCGTTTGACGCATATTTGATCATCTCAGCGCTTCTGATGTCCGTATGATATACCGGAATCGCAAGCGGCGCGAAAACCCGGTCAAGCGTTTCCCGCGTCTGCCGGTCTTCAGCCCCGATCACGATGCGGTCGCCGTGAAAGGTATCGTGAATCGCCGAACCTTCACGGAGAAATTCCGGATTCGAAGCGATTGAAATGTTCACGTCCGCTCTCAGCCTTGAATGAATAACTTCGCTGATCCTGTCATTCGTTCCCACGGGAACCGTGCTTTTTGTCACGACGATCGCATCTTTAGAAATATGTTCGGCAATCCGTTCGGCGACATTTTCAATATAAGTAAGGTTTGCGTGCCCATCTTCTTTTTGCGGCGTTCCGACCGCTATAAAAATAACGTCCGCTTCCGCAAGCCCTTTTTCGTAGCTTGTTTCAAATGCCAGCCGATGCCGGCCGATATTTCGTTTCATCATATCTTCAAGGCCCGGTTCAAAGATAGGGGACAATCCCTTTCTCATCTGCTCAACCTTACGTTCGTCAATATCAATGCATGTTACGTCATGGCCGATTTCTGAAAGAGACACTCCTGTCACAAGACCGACGTAGCCTGTTCCGATCACTGTTATTTTCATCGTGTTCCCCCAACCGTTTAGAAATTGCTGCTGGGCAGCTTACCGTTATTATCATATGATCCCGGCGCCGGCGGAATGCCGGAAGCCTGAGGCCATGATAGGAAAAAACGGCGCCGGCCGCTGATAATAGCATAAGCATAAACGAATCATCTTGCAAAACAGCCGCTTACGCTTCATTTAAACGGGATGGAGACGACGATTAAAAAAGACCCCAGCGCTTACGGCGGGCCACAGGCAGCGGAGGTTCCTTATAAACGGCTTTGTTTTCAGTGAGAAGCGCCGCATTTTCCGTAAGCATGTAAATCAGCTCCGCCCCTGCTTCTTTTTTCAGAACGCCGAGCGCCTCCTGATAATAAAAATTCCTCGGTCCGAGGTTATGGGCGTCAGATGCGAGAAAGTGGATCAAATTCGCTTCCATCAGCTGCAGCGAAAAGGATTTCGCTTTCCGCCCGAATGCTCCGGCAATGCAGCCGGCCGTCACTTGGGCGGCCGCCCCTTTCTTCACAAGACTGTAAAGGACGGAAGGGTTTTCGCGAATTTCCCTGTTCCGCTCCGGATGGGCGATGACGGGGACATATCCGTTCAGCTGCAGTTCATAAAACAGCCTTTCAGCGTAGGCCGGGACATGATCCGCCGGAAATTCCGCCAGCACATACTTTGTATTATGGAGCGGGACAAGCGAGCCGCTTTGAAGACCTGCCAGCAGATCTCCGTCTATTCTGATTTCCTGGCCGGGCAGGACAGTCAGCGGAATGCCTTCCTTATTCAAACGTTTGTTTAACAGGCTGACCGCTTCGTTGACCGTATGCCGATCCGTGTCATAGCGGTATTTCACATGATGCGGCGTCGCGATGATCGTATCAATCCCCTGTCTGACCGCTTCTCTCGCCATCTTCAGGCTTTCTGTATCATCCGCCGCGCCGTCGTCTATGGAAGGAAGGATGTGACAATGGATATCTATCATATTTCAATCCCTCCTTAAAAAGAATGGACCGCGCCCATTGTGACATTATTGTCCGTAATAGGCGTAGTCCGAATGTTTCGTTTGTTTCTTCCCGTTCATAACGGCCCCAAGGAGCTTGCACGGGCAGTAATCGAGCGCTTCTTTCGCCTTGGCCGCTTTTTCCTTGTCCGTTTTCCCGCTTGAGATCACCATAATGGCCCCGTCAGTGTAGCTGCCTAATATTTTCGTATCGGCTACGGCCAAAACGGGAGGCGTGTCCAAAATCACCTTATCATAAACTGCGGCTGCTTCTGACAGAAGATCTTTCATGGCACCCGTCGATAAAAGCTCCGCCGGATTGGGCGGGATCGGCCCGCTCGTTAAAATATCCAGGTTTGCTTCATCAGCCGGCAGGACGGCTTTCTGAAACGGCAGCTGTTTTAACAGCAGCGACGTTAATCCGGTTCCGTTATCCAATTTGAAGGTGAAATGAACCGTCGGTTTGCGCAGATCCGCATCAATTAAAAGCACTTTTTTCCCCTGCTGTGCAAATACGACGGCAAGGTTGGCCGCGGTTGTCGATTTTCCTTCTTCCGGACCGGCGGATGTGATCAAAAGGGACTTCACCTCCGTATCAACGGAAGAAAATTCAATGTTTGTGCGGATCGTGCGATATTGTTCTGAGTTGATGGATTTCGGCTCAGACATCGCAATCACGCTTCGTTTTCCGGGTTTGTCTTTTTTACGCGTCAACATGTCCGCCTCCCGCTTGTTTGGTTTCCGCCATCCTCACATTTTTGGCAACGCTGTCTTTTGTACTGATTGAAGTAACCGTTCCCAGGATCGGGATGCCGAGCAGCGCTTCCAGCTGTTCTTCCGATTTGATCGTATTATCCAGATGTTCCAGCAAAAAGGCGAGACCGATTCCGCCCAAAAGTCCGGCGGCAAACGCAATCGCGATGTTCAGCTTACGGTTAGGCTCTGCCGGTGACTGGCTGTCCGACGCTTCGGCCTTTGAAAGGATGCTGACATTATCAACGTTCATGATGGCGGTGATCTTGTCCTGAAAAACGGATGCAACCGCATTTGCCATAACGGCCGCCCGCTTAGCATCCGTATCCCGAACGGCAATCGTCACGACTTGTGAATCCTGCTCGCTGGATACCGTGATTTTCGATTCCAGCTCTTTCGAAGTCATGGACAGATGCAGCTGTTTAATCACCTCATCGAGGATGACCGGGCTTTTGATGATGACATTATACGTGTTGATTAATTGGAGGTTGGTTTGAACGTCATTGAATTGGACTTCTTTTTGATTGTTTTTGGATTGGCTGACCAAAATTTGAGTTGAGTTTTCATAGACCGGCGTAAGAGCGAAGAAACTGATGAGACCGCCTGCGGAAGATGCCGCCGCGGTAATAATAAGTATAAACAGCAGACGCTTTCTCAGTATTGCGAATATTTCCTTTATGCTTGCAGATTCTCCCATATAACCTCCATATCACTTTCCGTGTATTCCCATTCCCTCCAATGATCTTTTCCAATTACGATTATACAGCTTTGAACTGTCATTTCTAACCTTTTCAAATGACAAAATTCGACAAAAACAGACAATCACTTCAATCCGATTTATATTTGTAAGCGCTTTAAATGCTGGTGTCACAGGAAGATTAAAAAATCCCGCGGCCAAGAGCCTGCGGGATTTTATGTTGCATATCCATTTTTAATATAAGAAATCAAATTCTCAAGCATTTCTTTTGTGGTCATCTCAGAGGACTGCTCACCGATGTCGTGCGCATGCATTAAAATCTTCAGAAACTCCTCTTGATCTAACTTCGTTTTCTTCATCATTCGTTTCCTTTCGGCTTCCATTAAATTGAAAACAAGATTATTATATGCTGTCGGGTGCTGTTTTGCAATCTCTAATACATCATTCGACACATTCGGGTTTTTATGTCCTTTTTTAGGAAAAACTTTTTCCGGGCCATGTGTTGCGATATAATAGAGGAATTGGAATCTTTTTATTTTGTGACTCGTTAGGAGCGATAATCATGCTTCAGGATATGATTGCTAAAGAAGATGTGCTCGCAGCGGCTGAACAGCTTAAAGAACTTCTTCCTTACAATGAAGACAATGTTCAGCTGATGAAGAAAGCACTCATTTTATATCGGCAGGATTCCGTCTATCGTATACAGGTTCAAACCCCGACAGAGATTTCCGCATATGTGCAGGATGTTGTGCCTGTAAGGGTCACGCTGAACTTATTTTTCATGGTGAAAAGCGGCTGCGCATGCCCGTCTGAGGCGATCTGCCGCCACGTGCTCGCCGTTTTTCTTTACGTATATGCCCAATTCGAGCGGGTCGGTACCTTTACCGAACATTGGCTGGAAAGAGAAAAGCTTGAGGAAAGCAGGGAGCTTGTCCGCCGGCAGTTTCAGGAAAAAGTGCTGCCGAATGAAGAGTCGCTGTCAAGCTGGCTCGCTTTTTTTGATTCGGAATTCTCGCTGTGGGAGGCGCGGACGCCGGCCGGAAGCCAGACGATGCAGGGCCTTTATTACGGCTATCTGTCAGCGCTCAAAAAACACGCCCCGAAAAAACCCGAGCTTAAAAGCTTATATCAGATTCATTCGGCGCTTGCCGTCTGGCTTCACATGTTCACTTTGATTGAGTCAGGCAGATTGGATGCCGAAAAAGATTATTACAGCATTAATCCATACGTGGAACAGCTGATGGATACGATTTATTCCTCCATTGACAGACTGAAAACGTACGCCTTGTCTTTTTCACTCGATCCTTTTTTAGACCGGACGCCTCCGGTGCTCCGCAGACTGCTTGTGAAAGAAGAGCTTTTTCAATACGAACGCCTCCGGGTATTCGGTGAAATGTGGAGCGCGCTTTTGAACCGGCCGAAATGGGTCGCGCGTGAACAGGAGATTCTCGAACAGGAAAGCGGGCGCCGTTTTTCGCCGGAAGTGCGGTTCGGACGGCTTCATCTGGCCTTTTTGCAAAAAGATGATGAAGCGGTCTTTGAAGATATATCCCGCTTCCCTCCTGAAGCGCTGCCGTACACCTTTCAATGGCTCGGTGAACTCACCGCGAAAAAAGACTGGAAACGGCTGAAAGCATGGTATGGCCGGATCGAACCGCTTGCCGTGAACTATACGAAGCTTGATAAGCCGTTTAAAGAAATGCGCGACATCATCGGAGAGCTGTTTGCGCTGTTGGCGGATTATGCGCGGCACTCACGGGATGATCAGCTGTTTGAACGGTTTGCTTCCGGCTGCCTTCCCTATACCTTTACCGAATACAGCCAGTACCTGTACGAAAAACGGCGGTACGCGGAATGGGTGGAGATTCACAGCCTCGTCGGTTTTTCCGTCTGGGAAATCGAAAAGGACATCCTGAAGGAAATTGCCGCCAGTGATCCGGAAGCGCTCATCCCCTCCTATCACCGGGCTGCGGCCTTTTTTATCGACCAAAAAAACCGCAGCGCCTATAAAGAGGCTGCGCGTCATCTGAAAAAACTGCGGACGCTTTATAAAAAGGCAAAAAAACAGCAGGTTTGGGAGCGGTATATCAGCCGGCTGAGCGCAAGCTACAAGAGGCTGCGCGCCCTTCAAGAAGAATTGCAGAAAGGAAAGTTGATTGATGGCGAGTCTTAAGGAAATTTTCATTCATGTTGAACAAATGGAAGATTGGACATTTACGCTGTCAAGCCATGATGAGAAGGAGCAGCCGCTTACTCTCAGTCAGATGAAGACTCATTTGTTCCAATGGCATGAGTCCACCTTTTACGGAACGTTTCTTGAAGACGTCAGCTTCATCGGCACTCCGGCCGTTCTGCTCAGCCCTTGGATGACCGTCGAGCTGCTTGGAAAAAACTCGTTCAATTCATTCAGCACCGTGCAGCTGACAAAGGAAACGGAACCGTTAATCGAAGCGGCTTCGACGATATACGAATTTATTGCCGACGGCGATTTTCTTCCGGATTATGACGCATGGCAAAATGGTGTCCTGCGCTTCAAAGACCGCGAGCTTTTGCTTGAAGGCTTTACGGCAGACTGGTTCTCAGCCGCGGTACAGGACTACATTCAGTACAATGATGACCTGCTGGAAAAATGGCGGCGGATCGAAACCCGTTCGCCGGCCGTTCATACGTTTAAAGGCTCCTTTTTGGATGAAGATGATTTTCTCGAGGGAATCGGTTGGCATGACGATCTGACGCCGTTTACCGTCGGGCTCCGATTAAACGAGCCTGATTTCGACGGTGACGACTGGAAAATCGAGATGTTTTTACGTGAGAAAAAAACCGGCTCCATCACCTTTTTCGACGGATTGAAGGGTCTGAAAAAAGCGTGGCAGGCATACAGCGGAAAAATCGCGCGCGAACAGGACCGCTTCCGCAGAACGGTTCCCTGGCTTTCGTTTGATTCAGGAACGACGCTGATCTCTGAAGAAGAGGCTTGGATCTTCTTATCGGAAGCGAGTGAGACGCTTGTCGATATGGGTGTGGAGATTCTTCTCCCATCATGGTGGCAGATTGTCCGGGACAGCAATATGATGCTCAAGGCGAAAGTGTCATCCTCCCCGCGGGGCGAGTCCTTCGTCGGCATGAACGCTCTGCTTGATTTCAACTGGAGATTCGCCACAAACGGAATTGAGCTGACAGAGGATGAATTCAATGAGCTTGTCGCAAACAACAGACGTCTCGTCAACATCCGCGGCCAATGGGTGAAAATTGATCCGCAATTTATTAAACAGATGAAAATACTGATGGAAAAAGCGGAATCTGAGGGCCTCCACATGTCCGACGTGCTGGCGCGCGAACTGATGGATCACGGGGAAAACGGAGCCGAGGACACGGACATCATTGACTCATCGGCATTTGCCGGGATCAAGATCGAATTATCAAAGCATCTCAGAAGCCTGATCCGCAAACTGACGGATGCCGGGGATCTGCCGGAGCATGAAGTCAGCGCCGCGTTTCAGGGCCAGCTCCGCCCTTATCAGATGTACGGCATGAACTGGCTTCTGTTTTTACGGGAAAACGGCTTCGGCGCCTGTCTCGCAGATGACATGGGACTTGGAAAGACGATTCAGATGATCGCTTATTTTCTCCATGTGAAGGAAAGCGGCCGGCAAAAAGCGCCTGCCTTAATCATTGCGCCGACATCGGTGCTCGGCAACTGGCAGCGTGAGCTCCAGACCTTCGCGCCGCAGCTGAAGGCCGTGCTTCATTACGGCCCCCGCAGGCCGAAGGGCGAAGCATTTGTCCCGGCCTATCAGGACGCGGATGTCGTTCTTACTTCTTACGGCCTCTCGCACGCTGATCAGGAAGAGCTTTCTTCCGTGACATGGAGCACCATCTGCCTTGATGAAGCGCAAAATATTAAAAACGCGCATACGAAGCAGTCCCGCGCAATCAGAAAGCTGAAAGGCGTCCATCATATTGCGCTGAGCGGAACACCGATGGAAAACCGCCTGACAGAGCTTTGGTCGATCTTTGATTTTATGAACAAAGGCTATCTCGGCAGTCTGACCGGCTTTCATAAAAGCTATGTGCTGCCGATTGAAAAAGACCGTGACGAAAAAAGAATCAACCAGCTTCAGCAGTTAATCCGGCCGTTTTTACTGCGCCGGACAAAACGGGATGAAGAAGTGGCGCTTAATCTTCCTGACAAGCTGGAACAAAAAGAGTTTATCCCGCTCTCAGCCGAACAGGCATCCCTTTATGAACAGCTTGTCAAAGATACATTTGAACATATGGCTTCTCTGACCGGGATGCAGCGGAAAGCGCTGATTCTGAGCATGCTCGGCCGCTTGAAGCAAATATGCGACCATCCTGCGCTCTATTTGAAGGAAGAACAGACAGAGCTGTTAAACGGGAGATCCGTCAAACTGGAAAAGCTGCTTGACTTAATGGCGGCGATCCGCGGACAAGGGGAAAGCTGCCTCATTTTCACCCAATACATTCAGATGGGCAACATGATGAAGCGCCTCCTGGAAAAAACATTCGGAGAACCGGTTCAGTTTTTAAACGGAAGCCTGTCCAAGCAGGAACGCGATTCTCTCGTCGAACGGTTCCAGAAGAAAGAATACCCGACGCTGATTTTGTCACTGAAAGCGGGCGGAACCGGCCTGAATCTGACGGCTGCCAATCATGTCATTCACTATGACAGGTGGTGGAATCCGGCGGTGGAAAACCAGGCGACCGACCGCGCCTACCGAATCGGCCAGGAACGGTTCGTCCACGTTCACAAACTCATTACGACGGGAACGATTGAAGAAAAAATTGATGCCATGCTCGAAACGAAACAAACTTTGAACGATCAGATTATCCAAAGTGAAAATTGGATTACCGAGCTGTCATCCGATGAGCTTGAAGAATTATTCACCCTCAGCGCATCGGCGCAATCACATTAAACGCAAAAAGACCGGCTCTCTCGGGAAGAGCCGGTCTTTTATGTCGTCCTTACTGTTACGCCGCATTTGCCATGAATGCGTCACGCCAGTCATGAACAGTATCGCCATACCTTTCACAGTAAATTCCTGATCATATACGCAACGCCGTTTTGATCATTTGTCAATGTAACGGCATCAGCGATCTCTTTAATATCTTCTCTCGCATTCCCCATCGCTATGCCTTTTCCGGCCGCCTGAAGCATTGAATAGTCATTTAAGCTGTCACCGACCGCGGCGGTTTCAGCCATCGGAATGCCGAGCTTTTGCGCCAGCCGTTTGAGCGCCTGCCCTTTAGAGGCGTTTCGAGACGCCAGTTCGAAGTTGTGATCGGCAGAGCTGACAAGGGTGAGATCTTTCTGACCGCTGAATCGGTCCCAGCCCGCTTTCAGCTTCCGCTCATCAAACGAAAATCCGAGAATATTATAAAAATCCAGATGCTCTTCTTTCTCAAAGAGCTCACGGTATGAATGAATGTAAGCAAAGCCGGACTGGCTGTATTGCACTGAAGCCGCCTGTTCCAAAACAGAAAGATCGGTTTCCGGATTGGCGCTTTTCACCCGGTCCATTTCGATATCGAGCAGCTGCCTGCCGGTTTCAGGCGTATAGATGGCTTTGTTTGTAAACACCTCATAATAATATTGATTCTCTTCAAGCCATGACAAAATGCCGCGGGCTCTTGATTCTTCAATCGCTTCACAGTGGTACAGGCTGCCGTCAGGAGCATGAATGACGGCTCCGTTTGCGCTGATAATCCATGTTTTTATGCCGAGCGGTTCGAATATGGAGTGCACATCAAAATGCGCGCGTCCCGTGGAAACCACGATTTCAATTCCCGCTTGCCGGGCTTCCCTTAAAGCCCGCTTGTTTTCATCGCTTACTTGATGACTGCTGTTCAGCAGTGTGCCGTCCAGATCTATGGCAATCAGTTTCACATGTCCTCATCCTCTTCTTCAGATTCAGTTACAAGCAATTCTACGCCGTGCCGGTCGAGCAGATCGCAAAAATCCTGATCAGGCAGCCGATCGGTAATCAGCAGGTCAACCTCGTGCAGGTCTGCATACTGATAAAAACTCGTACGGCCAAGCTTCGAGTGATCACTCAGCGCAATCACCTGTTCAGCCTGTCGGATCATTTTACGCTTTACCATGCCGTCTTCTTCATGCGGAATCGTCAGGCCGTTTTCCGAGATGCCGACAACGCCGATCAGCACCTTATCAGCGTGATAATCCCCCAGTTTTTCTACAACGGAAGCCCCGTATAAAAACCGGTGTTCCTTCTGGAGCTTTCCGCCGAGCAGGTGAATATCAATTCCCTCTTTTGCGGAAAGGATATCGGCCTGATTGATCGAATTTGTAATAACAGTGCAGCCGGTGACATTTAAATGCTCCGCGCAGGCCTGCACGGTTGTCGAGGTGTCCAGGATGATCCGGTCCCCTTTATGGATCAGGGATGCGGCCAGCTTGCCGATTTTGTTTTTCTCTTCAGAAACGGTTTTCAGCCGGCCCGAATAGCCTGGAACTTCCTGATTCACTGACGGCAGAATCGCGCCGCCCCGTGTTCTGATAATGGCCCCTCGCTCTTTCAGCTTTACAAGGTCCCTTCTTGCGGTATCTCTTGAAATATGAAGCAGCGAACATATCTGTTCTGCGGTGATCCGCCGGTGCTGTTTCAAATATTCCATTATCGCAATCAGTCTTTCTTCTTGATACACGTCCTCATTCCCTTTTTTCGTCACTTATCTGTAAGTAATTATAAGTTTTTATCCCAATATATTCAATGTTTTTAAGTATTTATAAGCAAAATCACTTCTTTTTAACCATTTTTCAGCTTCCGCACAAAAAAACCAGTCTTTCGACTGGCGAGTGGGAAGGAGGTATTGCGGGGCCCGCTGAAAGGCGGGAAATCGAGGAAAAAAGCATGCTATTCAGCCAGCGGCTCTTTCCGTTTCTGATCCATAAACCGAACGGTATCAGCCATGACCTCGGTCACATAAACTTTTACGCCGTCTGTCTTTTCATAGCTTCTCGTCTGGATTCTGCCGCTTACACCGACCATTGACCCTTTTTGGCAGTACAATGCCGTGTTTTCAGCGTTTTTTCTCCAGATGGTGCAGTTGACGAAGTCGGTTCCGGTTTCACCCGACGCGCTTTTAAAATTGCGGTTTACCGCCAACGTAATATGCGCGACGGGAATGCCCGCTGATGTAAAACGGAGCTCCGGATCTTTCGTCAGCCGGCCGACAAGCATAACGTGGTTAAACAAGCCGTATCCTCCTCTCTTTTTCGAGGCTGGCTTCATTGTAGTACAAGGGCTCATGAAAGCAAAAAGCGGAAAAAGCCGTTATCCGTTTAGGCTGCTTTTATGTTTTTGTTTTTCTTTCTGATAAAAAAAACTTTTGTTTTTGACCGCTTATGTAATATGTATTTTTGAGCAGCCGCGAGAAAAGTTTCGTTTTGAGCCAGTCTTTCTCAAACATGCGGACAAACTTTCCGCCGTCCCATGCGAACCAGTAAAAACTCAGCTTTTTATCAGTCAGTGAAAGCTGAATTTTATACTGTTCCATGCGGTCTTTTGTTTCATATAAAAAGACGACATTTCCCCTTCTGTTAAGATGCACCTCACAATCTTCCTTTTTGCATACCAAGTAGGAATGATCGTCTTTTCGCCTTGAACCGTCTTCTATATAGATTTCCTTCAGGCGCAATTGATTCATAAGCATCTCTCCATGACCATATTCTTTTACATTATAATGAAAAAATAGAAATGATTAAATGTTGACCGCCTACAAAAATGATGAAGCATGTCTTACAGCATTTTCCCGGGAAAAATGATATGTGTTATAATAAATGAACGAAAAACATGGACAACAGGGGTGAAAATAAGAGATGAAAACCTTTAAACTGGTTGATCTGAATGTGGAACGTTTAGATAAAGACGATCAGCCGATTGAACAGTTTCCCCTTTTAGACGGATTGATTATCAACAAAGAGGACGGAGAAAATCACTGGTTAATTGAAGCACTGGTCCCGGCCGAACACTTTTCTTTTTTTGACATGCTGATGAAAAGCCAGAAAGAAGCGAAGGTGTTTGTAACGATTACGAAAAAAAGCAACCGCCCCGCCCAGCTGACGGGAAGCATCAAAAATATCGTGGAGCTGGAAAAGAGTATACAAGTTTTAATTTACGGTCAAATGGTGTCAAGAAACCACCCCGGATCAGAAAGCATTCTGGAGTCGCTCGTAAAAGAAGGCTACTCGGGCAGCCGGCTGATTGAAGCGTTTAAACAAAAATTATAATCATAAAAAAGGCCGGACGTTAATCATCCAGCCTTTTTTGTGCCCTAGTCATTGTGAGGAGCCCGCTGTTTCAGCAGATCTCTGATTTCAGTCAGCAGTTCTGTCTGCTGATCTGTGTCTTCTGCTTCTTCAGCCTCTTCTTCTGCTTCTTTTTTACGTCTCAGCTTGCCTATTGTGCGGATCACGATAAAGATAGAAAATGAAATAATGAAGAAGTTCACAATCGTTTGAATGAAGCTTCCGTACTTGATATGGGCATCGCCGAATGTCACCGCCAGCCCTGAAAAATCAAGACCGCCAAGAAGCAGGCCGACAAGCGGCATGATGATGTCTTCAACGAGCGACGTCACAATTTTGCCGAAAGCGCCGCCGATGACGACACCGATTGCCAGATCCATGATATTGCCCCGCATCGCAAAGCTTTTAAATTCTGACCACATTACATTCACCCCTTTCTATACAAAATGGGCTTTTTTATAAGCCCATCTGTTTGTTTTTATTCTCCGAGCGCAAAGGTTAATTCAGCTTCACACACGAGCTCGCCGTCAACTTTGGCAACGCCTTTTCCGCGTCCGATCGTACCGCGTGCACGTGTAATGTCCACTTCAAGCTCCAGCTTGTCACCCGGTTTTACCTGCTTTTTGAAACGGCAGTTATCAATCCCCGCAAAAAACGCGAGTCTGCCCCGGTTTTCTTCTTTAATCAGCATCGCCACAGCTCCGACCTGCGCCAAAGCCTCTACGATTAATACGCCCGGCATAACAGGGTATTCAGGAAAATGGCCGTTAAAAAAATCTTCATTCGCCGTCACATTTTTATATCCCGCCGCCCGTTTTCCTTCTTCGACTTCCGTAATTCTGTCTACCAGAAGAAACGGATAGCGATGGGGAATAATTTCTTTAATTTGCTGAGTATCAAGCATTCTCTTGACATCTCCTTCATCGACAATAGTATGTATAGAAGGTATAAGTGGTAACCAATCTGTACATTTGGAAGTATATTATGAATCAATTTCTTTTTCAACCGCGCTGTAAACTGTAACCAGCTGGCAATGAGCCTCGTCCATTAATGTGTTATGATAAATAAAGATTTTTACCCTATGCAAAGAGGTTGGAAGATGATTGCTAAGTTTACTGAAAAACGCACGCTGGTGATGCTGAATGAGTGGTATGACGCCATGGGAAAACGCCAATTCGATCTAGCCCGTTCCCTTCACGAACAAATCAATCAGCATCTCCCCAAATTACAAAAGAATGCAAAGCTCAATCTCAGATATCAGCTGTTTTTCGCACGGTTTCAGCTGCTGTTTGAGAAAAAAGACGGTCTGACTAAATTGTTCTGCGAGCTGAAGCGGCGCAAAGATGAGATGGATCATGAATTAACTTATTATTTCTATTTTTTCAAAGGGTTATTCCATATGGTGAATGGCGCTCCGAACCGTGCTGTCTGCCGCTTTAAAGAAGCTGAACAGTACCTGCCGGCCATTCAGGACCGTTTCGAAGCCGCTGAATTTTATTATAAAACAGCGGGTGCATATTACATGATGAAGTCGCCTGCGCTCTCCATTCAATATGTCAATAAAGCGCTGGAGATCTATCAAGGTGAATTCGGCTACATCAAAAAAACACTCAGCTGCCGGCTGCTTCTCGCCGTGAATTACATAGACGAGGCACGCTATGAAGACGCAGAACAGCTCTTTAATGAATCCATAAAGATAACGGACCGGATCAATGACAATAACCTGCTGTGCCACGCCTATTATAATTTTGGTTTTTTAAAGACCGCCCAGAAAAAAGATAAAGAGGCCCTCCCTTTTTACAAAAAGGTATTGGGCAATCAGCGTTTCGAGAAAGAGTCTCCCGTTTCCTACCTGCATTGTGTATACGAAGCGGTCAGAGCACTTTTTAAAACCGGATATGCCGCCGAAGGACAAACCGTGCTGCAGAAAGGTTTATACATATCTGAAAAAGTGCAGAACAAGATTATGAAATTGAAGCTGACCGCGCTCAACATACTGTACACCGCTCAGGAGGACCCGTACGACCGGTTGCAGAAGCTCGTGCTGGAGCTGCAGAAAATTGAAGCGTGGGTGGATTTGGAAGTGCTGCTTCAGGATATTACTGATTACTACAAAAAAAAGGGCGATTTTGAGAAAGCCGCATTTTTTATCATGCGCGGCTGATCAAAACGCCCCTTCTTTTATCTGACTGAGTTGATTAAGCCCAGCATTTGGTCTCCCAATGTAATCGTGCGGCTGTTCAGCTGATAGGAACGCTGAGACACGATTAGGTCGGTCATTTCTTTTGACATATCGACATTTGAACTTTCAAGCGCGCCCTGCTCCATGCCGATTGCCTGCCGGTTTGCGCCGGTAAGCTCTTCAATCGCTGAAGCACCCGCTCCGTTTACGGAAAACAGATTATCCCCTTCCGCATGAAGGGCCTGAGGATTATTGACATTGACGATGCCGAGATTAAACGTCTGCGAACGGGTTCCTGCCTGGTCTGAAGCAGTCAGCGTTCCGGTTTTGCTGATTTTCAGCTGATTCAGCGAACTGTCAATTTGTATGGGCTGGCCGTTCTCATCGAGAATTGGATTGCCTCCCGCTGTCATCAGCTGAAGCAGCCGGTCATTTCCGCCGACCGGCTTGAGGGAAAGTGAGCCGTCCCTTGTATACATCCGCCGTCCGTCCGCTTCTGCCTGAAGATATTGATAAGGTGAGGTGAACGCGATATCAAGGTCACGGTCGGTTTTTTTGATGCTTCCCTGCCCTGAGTCCAGCTGCGGAGTCATGACCGTCCCGGCGCCGAGACGCAGGCCGGGCGGCGTTTTCCGCATGTTCGGCGAATTTTCCTTTTTGTCATCTATATGGTCATACTGCTGTCTGATCAGCTCGGAAAAGCGGGAGTCCCTCGCTTTATAGCCTGTCGTATCACTGTTTGAAAGGTTGCTGCTGACTGTATCCATCTGCTGCTGAAGCTGATTTAAGGCTGTTGAAGCCGTCAGCATTGATCTGAGCATCATAATTGAACGTCCCCCATTTTGTTACACTTTGCCGATTTCATTTGCGGCTTTATCCATGCTTTTATCGTAAGCCTGAATGACTTTCTGATTGGCTTCAAATGATCTGTATGCTTCCGTCATTTCTGTATACGTGCTCGTCACGTCCACATTCGAAAGCTCCGAGACGCCTTGCTTTAATGAATACGAGACCTGGGGATTCGCCGCCGCGCTCGGCAGTTCAGAGCCGTCGGCCGTGCTGTATAGGTCATTGCCGTCCCGTTTCAGATTGCGCACGTCTTCTTCCATCCTGATGTCAATCTGCCCCGCCGGCCGGCCGTTTGTCGTGACCGTTCCGTTTTCTGATACGGTGAATTTTTCATTGTCGACTGTAATCGGCTGTCCGTTTGTTGATAAAACAAGGTTTCCGTTTATCGTAAGCTGATTGTTTTCATTTAATGAGAAAGTGCTGCTTTTTGAATAGCGGACGCCGCCCGCAGTCTGCACGGGATAAAACAGCTCGGCGTTTTCATTCGTTTCGGCATTCTTGGGAACCTGATTCTCCATAAGCGCGATATCGGTCGGCTGATCGGTCGTTTTCAGGCTTCCCTGCGTAAACAACGGTTTCAGCTCCTGCATGTATACACCTGTGTTGACGGAACCGATTTTCGTTTTTTTGTCGCCTTCTATTCGGCTCAGAAGCATCTCGGGAAAGGCGCGGATTGAACCTTGATCCTCTTTGTATCCTGACGTATTCGCGTTTGCGATGTTATTTGACAGCATTTCCGTTCTTCTCTGCTGTGTAATCATTGCGGACGTTGCGGTATATAATCCTTTTAACAAGTCTTCCACCTCTGAAATAGCATTATTTCCAGTTGCCTAACCGGAACGTTTGTTCTATAATGAAAATCAGCATTTTTTCTTATTATCGGATTTACATTCCCGTTCGTGAAGGGTTTGACAGAAAAAAACCCCATTCTTTTTCAGAATGAGGTTTTATCATCAGCTCAGTTTGCGTTTTGGAAGCTTGTCCATGTTATCCAGCATGACGCCGGTTCCGACCGCAACACAATCCATCGGGTTCTCAGCGACAAGAACGGGCACCCTCAGCTCTTCGGCAAGAAGCTGGTCAAGCCCGTTTAACAGCGCTCCCCCGCCGGTAATGATAACGCCGCGGTCGATGATGTCAGCGGACAATTCAGGCGGTGTTCTTTCAAGAACCTGCTTGGCGGCCTGCACAATGACGGCAACTGATTCACGAAGGGCTTCTTCCACTTCTTTGCTGTTTACTGTAATCGTTCTCGGCAGACCGGAAACCATGTCACGGCCGCGGATGGTGATTTCTTCATGACGTGCGTCTGGGAAAACCGTTGCGACCTTCACCTTAATATCTTCAGCGGTACGTTCACCGATCAGCAGCTTATACTCGCGTTTGATATAATTTAAGATTTCCATGTCAAACTTGTCCCCAGCCATCTTAATAGAAGAGGAGGTGACAATATCGCCCATAGAAATAACTGCGATATCTGTCGTACCGCCTCCGATGTCAACAACCATGTTACCGCTCGGCTGGAAGATTTCCATACCCGCGCCGATAGCGGCAACTTTCGGTTCTTCTTCAAGGTACACATGCTTTCCGCCGCTTTTTTCAGCTGCTTCTTTAATCGCTTTTTGCTCAACGGACGTAATATTCGTCGGGCAGCAGATCAGCATGCGCGGTTTTGAGAAAAGTCCTTTTACATTCAGCTTATTAATGAAATGTTTCAGCATGGCTTCAGTTACTTCGAAGTCTGCGATTACGCCGTCTTTCAGCGGACGGATCGCAACAATATTCCCAGGTGTACGTCCAACCATTCGTCTGGCTTCTTCACCGACAGCCAGCACTTTGCCGCTGTTTTTATCAAGTGCCACAACGGAAGGCTCATTCAGAACAATTCCTTTTCCTTTTACATGGATCAGTACATTTGCAGTACCGAGGTCAATTCCAATATCCCTTGCAAACATCTATTTATATCCTCCTTGATATCTGTTTCACAGTAAAATATCCACATTGTGCCCTAATTATATATATTATCATAATTTATCAAAAAAAAGCTGCTGAACGATATAAGTTCTTGACAAAATTTTGCGGATATTCGCGAAACCGCCCGGAGGAGAAAAAAGGGCCCGGCAGACGTCAGGCGCTACGGCTGCTGAACGGGCTCCCCTTCAAGAATTTCATCCTTCTTGTACTTTAATTTCGTCGCCTCGCCCCCCCTTAAATGTCTGATGGATTTATGATAATCGAGTATTTCTTTTACTTCATTCGCCAAGTCAGGATTGATTTCAGGCAGGCGTTCTGTCAGATCTTTGTGTACGGTACTTTTGGAAACACCAAACTCTTTCGCAATGACACGAACGGTTTTTTTCGTCTCCACGATATACTTACCAATCTTGATTGTTCGCTCTTTGATGTAATCGTGCACACCACTCGACCTCCCCAGTTGGATGTGAGAAGTGTGAAATGAGATCCGTATTCTGTAACAGATTCACTGATGATGCAGCTTCTTCGTTGTCCGATTATATAAGAAGGTTTTAGAAATATGCCCACGATCCCTCACCTCAAACACTCTCTTTGATAGGTTTGTAACAGTGTATTAGCAATGAATTGGGAATATGCTAAAAACTCAATAAGGACAAGGGGCGGGTCATAATTTTCTGCTTTTTGAACAGGGGGTTTACATCCGCGCGATCCTGCTGTAGAATGAAACAGCACAATTAGTTACTTAGGTAAGTTTTTTGAAAAGGAGAACGGAAATGATCCACGTCAACAGACGCCTCATTCATCAAATCAATCAATGCGCCCGCCTGATTACGAAGAAAGCCAATGAACGGCTGGAACCATTCGGCCTGTACTCCTCTCAATGGTCAATCCTATATTGCTTAAAAACGTTCGGACCGATGACCCAAAAAGAAATCTGGTCCTATCTGAACGTAGAGGCGCCGACCGTTACCAGAACGATCAAACGCCTTGAAGAAAACGGCTGGATTCAGCGGGAACAGGGAGAAGACAAGCGGGAAAAGCTCGTCGTCCTGACGAAGGAAGCTGAATTGAAATACAACAGCATCAATCAAGAGATGCTGAAGTTCGAGGAAGACATGCTTGCGGATTTCCAAGATGGAGATAAGGAAGCTTTTTCTGAGTTTCTGAATGTGTTTTTAACGAAATAAAAAAGAAAGGGAAGTGCTGTACTTTTGAGTAAATCTGACTCGATCTGGACCAAAGATTTTATTATGGTCGTACTCGTGAATTTATTTGTCTTTGTGTTCTTTTATACATTTTTGGCCGTGCTGCCTATCTATATGATTCAGGAGCTTGGCGGCAGTGAATCACAAGGAGGGCTTTTGATCAGCCTGTTCCTGTTATCTGCTATTATCACCCGTCCTTTTTCAGGGGCAATTATTGAACGGTTCGGCAAGAAAAGAATGACGATTGTATCTCTGGCGCTGTTCGCCCTGTCTTCTTATCTGTATTTGCCGATACACAATTTCTATCTGCTGCTCGGACTGCGTTTTTTCCAAGGCATCTGGTTCAGCATTTTAACGACGGTCACGGGCGCAATTGCCGCTGACCTTATTCCCGCCAAGCGGCGCGGCGAGGGGCTCGGTTATTTCGCGATGTCTATGAACCTTGCCATGGCGATCGGTCCGTTTCTCGGACTGAGCCTTGTGAAAGTCATATCGTTCCCGGTTTTCTTTACGCTTTTTGCCGTATTTGTTTCTTTAGGCTTACTGATTGCTTTTATGATTCGTGTGCCGGATCAAAACAACAGCGGAACGACTGTCTTCCGTTTTTCTTTCTCCGACATGTTTGAAAAAGGCGCGCTTAAAATCGCGATTGTCGGGTTGTCCATTTCTTTCTGTTATTCAAGTGTGACTTCATATTTATCCGTTTATGCAAAGACGATCCACCTGTTGGATGTCAGCGGCTATTTCTTCGTCTGTTTCGCCGTGACGATGATGGCCGCCCGTCCTTTCACAGGAAAGCTGTTTGACAGAGTGGGGCCGGGAATCGTCATCTATCCGTCGATTATCGTGTTCTCCGCGGGGCTTTGCATGCTGGCGATGACAAACAGCGCCCTCATGCTTCTCTTGTCCGGTGCCGTAATCGGTCTCGGATACGGCTCTATCGTACCGTGTATGCAGACGCTGGCGATTCAGAATTCGCCCGGACACCGTTCAGGCTTTGCGACGGCTACCTTCTTCACTTTCTTTGACAGCGGGATTGCCGGCGGGTCATATGTATTCGGCCTCTTCGTCGCTTCGGCCGGATTCCATTCGATTTATCTGGCAGCGGGGCTGTTCGTCCTGATTGCTTTGCTCCTGTATGGCTGGAGCCAGAAAAAAAGAACGCCGCTTGAAGCGGACGGAAACGTTTCAATCGCAGACTGATATGACAAAAAGCCGGGGGGCAGCCCCCGGCTTTTTTTATTCGGCCGCTCTTTCCCGCACGATTCGCCCCTCCGCTTTTACATAAGGAGGATGAATGTACATAAGCGCCGTATAACCGAGACATGACAAAATGACACCCGCAAACCAGGAAATATCATAGATGCCGGCGAACGCCGGGACGTACATCCCGATTAAAGAAATAAACGCGCCGAGAAAGGTCGCGGCAAAGGCCCGGTAATTATAGCCTTTGTAATAAGTGTACTGTCCGGTTTCCGAATAAAGGTCTTCAACTGAGAGCTGCCTTTTTCTGATGATAAAATAATCAGCCATCATCACCCCGGCCACCGGTCCGAGCATCCCGCCGATGAGTCCGAGAAACGCATATACATTCGTGGCGCTCTCCATCAGCTTCCACGGTATTGTGAACAGAGCCAAAACGGCGGTCAAATACCCTCCCCTTCTGAATGTAATATACTTCGGCAGGACATTCGCCAAGTCATAGGCCGGTGACACGATGTTTGCCGCCACGTTAACCGAGACGGCGGCGATGCAAAGTGTGATGACCGAAAGAGCGATGACGAAAGGATTATCAAACCGGGCCAAAATCTCCACCACATCCCAAATCGGTTCTCCGAATGCTACCTGTGATCCGGATGTCACCGTGATGCTTGCAAACGCAAACAGCGCAAATGTTCCCGGCAGCCCGTAAAACTGGCCGCGAATCTGTTCTTTTTGCGACGCGGCGAACCGGGTGAAGTCAGGGATATTCAGGATCAGCGTCGCCCATATTCCGATAATTCCCGTCACTCCGGCGGCGAACGGCCAAAACGTTTCAGAAAAGGTATGGAACTTTCCCGGCTGTGAGTAAATCGGACCGAGCCCGCCGGCAATATCTATCGCCCACCAGACCATGCCGCCGAAGACGAGATATACAAGCGGGCCCGCCCACACTTCAAATTTTTTGATCGATTCCATGCCGTGCCGCAGCACAAGCAGATGAATCCCCCAAAAGAAAATGAACGACAGAAAGCCCGGCAGATGAAGCCCGAATATATTCCAATCTCCGCCGAGACTCCCCCAGCCAGGCCATATGTTCAAAAGCAGAATGTGTAAAGCCGTGCTCCCGGCAAATGTTTGAATTCCGAGCCACATGATGGCTGTAAACGCCCTGAGAAGCGCCGGAATGTTAGCGCCGTATATTCCGTAAGAGGCCCTGATAATGACCGGAAAAGGCAGGCCGTATTTCGTTCCGGCATGGCCGTTCAAGGCCAAAGCGGCGAACAAAATCAGTGACGCCGTCACGATAATGGCGAGCACCTGCCACGGAGAAAGGCCGATCGCAATGAGCCCGCCCACAGTCGCGTAGGTCGGGATATTATGAATACACCCCATCCAGATGGATGCAAAATTCACTGCTTTCCATGTCCGTTCGCCGTCTTCTAAAGGCAGTAAATCTTTGTTGCTTAGCCGATCACTCATTGTTTTTTTCATTTTCTCCCTCCCGCATGTACGTTTTCCTTACATCACATGTGAAAAAATATAACTGAAAATTCCGTAAATAACATTGGTTGCTGTCGACAATAATCGTTTTGTTTTTTGAGCACATTACACAAAAAAAGAGACGGGGAGAGCCCGTCTCTTTTTTTTGCGCCTGTTAAGAGGCTTTTTTGAGGAGAACCGAAAACCGGAACGCCATCAAAAGGCTTACGGCGCCGACAACGATAAGAATCGTCCCAAGCATATGAAAATGGCCGGCGGTAATTTCTTTCCCGAAAAGAATGCCCAAAATGACAGAAGACAAAATCGAACCGAGATACCTGCAGGTCTGAAACAGGCCGGACGTTGTTCCGACCATGTCGGCGGGGCTCGTTTTCAGCATGGCCGCCTGAAACGTGACATTTCCGAAGCCGTAGCCGACACCCAGCACGGACAGGATCAGCCCTTTTCCTATCATGGGCGCCTGAAGGAAGAAAAACGTTAACAGCACCGCTCCGAGCGCGGTCAGGCAGGTTCCGGCAACAATCGGCTGAAGAAGCCCTTTTTTATCTATCCATTTTCCGGTCAAAGGCGACACCAGAATACTCATGCCCGACATAAACAGCATAATCAATCCGCTTGTCTGAACGGACAAATGCATTTCATCCTGAAAATAGCTCGGAAGCCCGAAAAAGATGCAGTAAAAGAATATATTCAGCAAAATAAATTGAATATACACCGACGATAGTTTCCGATGCGTTTTAAACAGCCTGACATCAATAAACGGCTTCTCCGTTTTCAGCTCGCGCCAGATAAACAGCCCGACAAACAAAAGCCCGAATACGCCTTCTGTATAGTGAGGCTTCGTACTGAAGGACAATAAAAACGACAGGAGAAGGATAATCGCTCCGGCAAACAGAAGTATCCCGATCGTATCAAGCTGGCGGAGCACGCCTTTCAAGCCGCCGATCTCGCGTTTTTCATCTTTCGGAAACATATACATTCCGAGAAAAAAGCTGAGAATGATAAACGGCAGATTGACGAAAAAGATCGCCGGCCACCCTCCCCAAACGATCAGAAAACCGCCGAGAGTCGGACCGAGCGCCGTCATGGCTGATGCAAAGATTGACAGGACGGCCAGCGCCGAAGCCTGCTTCTCCTGTATATTTGAACGGATCAATCCGACGCCGGACGGATATATCGCGCTGCTTCCGATCGATTGAAAAAGCCGCATGATCAGCAATGTCATAAAAGTCGGCGCAAACGGCGCGCCGACCGCCGAGACGGCAACAAGCAGAAGCCCGATCAAAAACAGCTTCTTCCTGCCGAGCATATCACCGAGCTTCCCAGTAACAGGCTGCGCCACCGCGCTGGCAAGATAAAAGGACGATATCAGCCAGGACACCGTTGTAAACGACAGGTGAAATTCATGCTGAATACTGTGAAGCGCAAGAGAAATCATCGACGAGTTCAATGGGTTCAGCATCGTCCCCGAAGCCACGGCCGTCAAAAACAGGACGCGGCTTTTTTTGGAGATTGTCATTTTGTCTGTGCGATAAATTCTTCCGTCGTCCGGCTTCTGCCGATTTTCGGGAAGATAAACTTGAGTGTCGCTTCATGCTGTTCATCACTGAATGTCGCCATCGCGTCAGTTACGAAAACTTGCTGATATCCGAGCTGAAAAGCTTCCCGCGCCGTGCTTTCCACACCGATGTTTGTCGCAATCCCGCATAACACAATCGTGTCGATTCCCCGTCTTCTGAGCTGAAGGTCCAGGTCCGTGCCGAAAAACGCGCCCCACTGCCGTTTTGTTACCGTATAATCGTTTTCTTTCACTCCGATTTCAGGCACAAATTCAGCCCAATCCGCCGGCGGAGCCGAATGGCCCGCCGCCTCTTCATCCGTCAGCGGCTTCAGCGCATCCGCTCCGTCATGAAAATCCACGTTCACAAAGCTGATAAATCCGCCTTTTTCCCGGAACACATCAATTAATTTTTTCGCGTTCGGCACAACGGTACCGCTTTTATCCATCGGCACAATACCTTTTTGTAAATCAATAATGACCAAAGCCGTTTTTTCAAATTGCAGATTCAATGATGTTGTCATAATGATTCCTCCTGATGCAGTTAGTGTTTCTCACCCCGTTTATTTTACTCTTTCCCGGACAGGATTTCTTCCGCCATGCTCCGGCGCTCTTTTTATGGATATAAAGTCGCATGACACCCCTTTGAAAAAGCGACATTATGAACGCAAAAAACCATGTTAGATAACCTTACACGAAAATGTTTTATCGTTCTTTTTTCTCTATAATAATGAATTAATCACGATTACATTTTGAATGAGACGGAGGAATACAACATGCAGATGGGCGATACAGTATTTATGTTCTTTTGCGCTTTACTCGTGTGGCTGATGACCCCCGGGCTGGCTTTGTTTTACGGCGGAATGGTAAAAAGCAAAAACGTGCTCAGCACGGCGATGCACAGTTTTTCTTCCCTCGCCATCGTATCCGTCGTTTGGGTTTTGTACGGATATTCACTTGCTTTTGCCCCCGGGAATACATGGCTTGGCGGGATTGAATGGGCCGGGCTGAAGGGGGTCGGCTTTGAACCCGGAAGTTACAGTGATACGATCCCGCATTCATTATTCATGATGTTCCAAATGACGTTTGCCGTACTGACGACGGCCATTATTTCCGGAGCATTTGCTGAACGCATGAGATTCAGTGCTTTTCTTGTATTTTCCTTTTTGTGGGCTTCCCTCGTATATACGCCCGTTGCGCATTGGGTATGGGGCGGCGGCTGGATCGGCCAAATGGGCGCTCTTGACTTCGCAGGCGGAAACGTCGTCCACATTTCTTCCGGGGTCGCCGGGCTCGTGCTGGCGATTGTGCTCGGGAAACGCAAGGACGGCACGGCGGCTTCGCCTCACAACTTAATTTACACGTTCTTGGGCGGGGCGCTCATTTGGTTCGGATGGTTCGGCTTCAATGTCGGCAGCGCCCTCACGCTTGACAGTATCGCGATGTTTGCCTTCATTAACACAAACACCGCGGCTGCGGCCGGAATTATCGGCTGGATTTTAATCGAATGGATGCTGAACAAAAAACCGACCATGCTGGGTGCTGTATCAGGCGCTATTGCCGGGCTTGTCGCCATTACGCCGGCTGCCGGGTTCGTTACGCCGTTCTCTTCCATCGTAATCGGCTTCATCGGCGGGCTTGTCTGCTTCTGGGGCGTGTATTGGCTTAAAAAGACTTTCGGATACGATGATGCGCTTGACGCTTTCGGCCTGCATGGAATCGGCGGGACATGGGGCGGCATCGCGACCGGTTTATTCGCCACCACTTCCGTCAATGACGGCGGGGCAAACGGGCTGTTTTACGGCGATCCGGGACTGCTCTGGAAGCAGATTGCAGCCATTGCGGCAACCTACGTATTTGTATTTATTGTCACTTTCGTTATCATTAAAATTGTAGGTCTGTTCATTCCCCTCCGCGCCAGCGAAGAAGAAGAGTCACTTGGGCTTGATTTAACGATGCACGGGGAAAAAGCATATCAGGACTTATAAAGTGAGGAGTGGCTTAGATGAGCGGTCAAATGTTCAAGGTAGAAATCGTTACGCGTCCGGCTAAGTTTGAAACATTAAAACAGGAACTCGGTAAAATCGGAGTCACATCGCTGACCTTCTCCAACGTACACGGCTGCGGCCTTCAAAAAGCTCACACCGAACTGTACCGCGGAGTCAAAATTGAAAGCAATGTGTATGAACGGCTGAAAGTGGAAATCGTTGTCAGCAAAGTCCCCGTTGATCAAGTCGTGGAAACGGCAAAAAAAGTGCTGAAAACGGGAGAGCCCGGAGACGGCAAAATATTCGTCTATGAAATCGGAAACACGATTAATATCCGCACCGGAGAAGAAGGACCAGGAGCTTTATAAACAGACAGAACGCCCGGAGACAGAAATATCCCGGGCGTTTTTTCTGGCTTCATTAAAAAGAAGAAGCCTTTTTTTCATGCGGGGCAGGACGCTTATGCCGTACGGTTTGTTTTTTCGCATATGTACTAATATTGACCAGTATGCCGCACAAAAACAGCGTCATAATCAATGAAGAACCGCCATAACTGATAAACGGAAGCGGCACACCCGTAACCGGGAGGAGTCCGCTCATCGCTCCCAAATTCAAGACAACCTGAAACATCAATTGAAACGTAATTCCGATGGCAAGAAGCTTCCCGAACGGGTCATCAGCCCGCACGGCCGTTTTTACGCCGAGAAGCATTAACGCAAAATATAATCCCAAAACGATCAGAACACCGAATATCCCCAGCTCTTCGCTGATCACGGCCATAATGAAATCGGTATGCGCCTCAGGCAGATAGTTCATTTTTTCAACACTGTTTCCAAGCCCTCTTCCGAAAAACCCGCCTCCGGAAATAGCAAAATAGGATTGAATCAGCTGATAGCCGTCCCCGTTCGCGTCACCAAACGGATTGGTAAAGGAAACGAGGCGCTTCACACGATAGGAAGCAGAAAATGCGAGATAAACAACCCCCGACACCGCCGTCGCGCCGAGCACGAACAGATGGCGCTTTTTCAAGCCGGCACATAATAAAATCGACCCGCACGCCGCCAGTATTAAGGAAGCCGTCCCTAAATCAGGCTCCGCCAATGTCAGCAGAAAAGCGGTCCCCAAAATCACTAAAGGCGGCAGAACCCCTTTCACAAATTGATGAATGTACGGCTGCTTTTTCGTATAAATCGAAGCGAAATACAAAATCATGGCGATCTTCGCCAATTCAGACGGCTGTACGACAAGCGGGCCCGCTCCCAGCCACCTGCGGGAAAAATTCCGCTCCAGCCCGATTCCCGGTATCAATACGAGCAGCAGCAATACCAGCGAACCGACCACAAACAGCGGTACAAGCCGCGCATACCGCTTATACGGCAGACAGGCGGCAAATAGAAATAAGCATAATCCGATCAGTAAAGAGGCACTTTGTTTATGGAAGAAATAGGATGGATCTCCGTACCGCTGAGACCCCATCACATCACTGGCGCTGTACACCATTAACAAGCCGAATCCGCAAAGCAGCATAATGACAAACACAAGCGGCAGATCGGCGTTTTTCAAACGTTTCAGCAACGGACAAAACTCCTTCGGCTATTCTTTTCCCGCATACTTGACGCACAGTAATACAGTCACGTTTCATTCTGTTTACTTTTTTATGATTATTTTTAATACCAATTGTGTCTCATAGAAAAAAGCATTACACTGTTCATATAAAATAAAGATAAAAGGTGATATTTGTGAATTACGAACTATTTAAAGCGATCAATGGTTTGTCGCACCATAGTGCCATTCTCGACTCTATCATGGTATTTATAACGGAATACGCCATTTACGCCTACGCCCTTTTCCTGCTTGCCATGTGGCTGTTCGGAAGCACAAAAGGCAGACAAAACGCCCTGTACGCGGGCTTCACGGGTGTTGCGGCGCTTATCATCAACTACCTCATCACGAAAGTCTATGTCGAGCCGCGCCCCTTTGTCGAGCATACGGTTCATACACTGATCCCTCATGCCGCGGATGCTTCATTTCCGAGTGACCATACGACAGGCGCTTTGGCGATTTCAATTGCGATTCTGTTCCGCAACAAAAAACTCGGCTGGCCGCTTGTGATTTTCGGCCTTTTGACCGGCTTCTCAAGAATTTGGGTCGGCCATCATTATCCGATCGATGTGCTCGGAAGCATTATCGTTTCCCTCATTGTCGGATTCCTGCTGTTCAGATTTTCAAATGTGCTTCGTCCGATTGTCGATCTGATCGTGCGAATCTATGAAAGTATCGTTCATAAAAGCAAATCGACAAACCATAATATATAAAAAAAAGCCGGCGTCTGTCACAGACTGCCGGTTTTTGTATGTTTGTACGGGCGCCCTGCCGCACAACTCCTTCAGCTGCAGCCAAGGCGCGTTCCGTTGTCTGCCTTGGCCACGAAAAACCCGGCATCATATCAGGAATAACAGCAAGATATAAGTGAGAGAAAAACATCATTTGTTTATAATAAAAGGGATTAAGTTTTGCATAAATATTCTAGTAGAAGGGGCTAGTTTAAAATGAGAGAAGAAAATCAATTTAAAAATGAAACCTTAGGTCAAAGAAAAAGGAGAGAGATTAGAGAAAAACAACGAGCCAGAGAGAAGTCTCCTGAAGCTATAGAGAAAAAGAAGAGATTGAAACAGGAAGAACTGTATTCGATGAATAATGTACGACAAACACTTAGCAAGAGTAGCGAAAAAACAAGAAAAAGATTCGCACAAAAAGGAAAGTATACAACAGGTACTAGTAAGGAACAAAAAAAATGGGAACAAAAAAGAAAAGATAAGTACAATCAACGAGTGTGGAAAGGATGGAGGGAAAAAGATGATGATCAAGCGGCTCCTGTTACTACATACACTATAGAAGAATTAGAGAAACTAAAATAATGACTTGCGGAAGCTGTAGTAGTGGTGTACTTCTGATTGCTTCGTAAAAATGGAGCATTCTCACTTTTTTCCTTTGTAAAACACAGAATACAGCAATGCCGAGACTGTCAATCAGCACATCGCGGAGGCATCCGTTTCTGCCGAAAAAGAGCTGGACGATTTCTGTCAGGAAAGCGGCGGCCAATGCATACAGCACCGCCCTCTTCATGCGCCTGCGCCCCCTGAAAAACAAATAGGCGAGCACAAAAAATGAAAACGCGTGCCCGAGCTTTTGAATCGCCGCTTCCGGTATGGCGAGCTCCGCCATATCGAACACAAAGAAACCGGACACATCCGGATGGGACGTGAAACGGAAGGACACCGTCTGCGACACAATCATGTCGTGAAAGCTTTCAGTCAAAGCAGAAACGAAAACAAAGACGAGCCACCCGGCCGCCAGACATTTATTCATTCAGCATCTCCTTCGTTTTCTATTAGTATAAAGGCACATGCAGCAATATGAAAAGCGCCTATCAGAGCTGATAGGCGCTTAGGGATCAAGATTACTTGCCCGAATCTTTCATTGAGCCGTCATCTTTACCATCTGTCTTGTCTTTTGTGCCGTCTTCTTTGTCACCTGGTTTTTCTTCGGTTTCTTTTTTAGGCGTCACATCTTTTTTCTCGGAAGACTGCTGAATTGACCCTTCCGTTTCTTCTGTTACAGCGTTTTTCTCTTCAGCCGCCGCTTTTTCAATTGATGTTACCGGCTTGTCCATAAAATTGAGCGGGTTCATCGCTACGCCGTCCTTGCGGATTTCAAAGTGCACGTGATTTCCGCTTTCTTCACTGTAAAGGTTTTTTCCGGATTTGCCGATGACCTGGTTCTGCTTTACTTTGTCGCCCTGATCGACGCTGACTTCAGATAAAGACTGATAGACAGTAGACAGGCCGTCTGAGTGTTCAATTTCAACCACATACCCCAGTACCGGGTCTTTAGCAGCTTTAACAACCGTACCGCTCAGAGAAGCAGAAACATCAAATGATTTTCCGTCTTTCTCAGCTAAGTCAATTCCTTTACTGAGGCTGTACGTGTTATTATAGTTAACAAGTGCTGCTTCTTTCTCTTTTTTTGCGGCATCAGATTCGTAAAACTTTTTCACAACAGAAACATTTTCAGAATGAGCAGCCGGCATTGCGACGTTTTCCATTGACTTGCCTACTTCGACGGCATCGTCTTTGCCGCTGTCATACGCGGAGTTTCCGCCGTTGTTCGTCAGATTGTCCTTCACATCATTCGAAACGGATTGATACCAAAGGACAGCTGTTAAAATGACGGCCGCACTGACTAAGTAGATTGCAGGGAATATCCAGCGTTTGCGAAAAAACCGCTGAAGTTTTTTGACTTGAGAAGTTTTCTTTTCTTCCTCTCTCATTTGTTCATCACCTCAGCAACATTCTGAACACTTTTCTGAAAATATATACACATCCATAAAAAACTTTTTTGGAAGTAGTATGTGCAGATTGCACTTAATTATGTAATGAAATGTGAAGGGAGATCCCGGAATATGAATTTGACCCTGCGCAAAGCCGTATTGGAGGATTTAGATGCGGTGGTGGCCATATACAACTCGACGATTGCCTCACGCATGGTAACGGCTGATACGGAAGAAGTGACGCCCGCAGACCGGATGGATTGGTTTTTGCGGCACACGGACCGGCGCCCGCTGATGGTCGCGGAAGATGAAACCGGCAAAGTGGCGGCCTGGATCAGCTTTGAAACGTTTTACGGCCGTCCGGCCTATGACAAAACGGCGGAGATCAGCATCTATCTGCATCAGGATTGCCGCGGCAAAGGAGCAGGAAGCTTTCTGCTGAAAGAAGCCCTGGCACTCGCTCCGACAATCGGCATCCGCAGCCTGATGGCTTTTATCTTCGGACATAACGTGCCGAGCATTAAGCTGTTTGAAAAATTCGGTTTTACCGAATGGGGCGTATTCCCGGGTATCGCCGAAATGGACGGAAAACGATATGACTTGAACATTTTAGGGAGAGAACTGTCATGATCACCATCGATAAAGACAAAGACGAAAACCAGCCGCTCAATAAAAAAGCCCGTTCCCTTGCCGACATCGCCAAATGGGGAAAGATCACCGCCGTGTTTCTGATCATCACGGGCTCTCTTTCCGCTCTGTCAGCCATTGTGACGCTGCTCGGAGCCATTCCGGGTGTTCTGCTCATCATTTCCGGCGTCATGCTGATGCGCTCGGCAAAAGCGGCTGCCGCCCTTCAGGAAGGGCTAGAAGAAAACGCGGAAGAAAATATGCTTGCACATTACGCGTCATTTATCAAAATGCAGTTTTTTTACGCGGCATCCAGTGTGGTATTGGGCATTCTCGCTTTTATTTTAGTCGTCATCTTCGCTGTCATCGGAATTATGGCTTATTACAGCACTGATACGTATGACACGCCTGATTCATATTACTATGAGAACGACCCTGTGTTTGAATGACAAAAAGAGCTGATCGCGCGTCAGCTCTTTTTTAATAAAGCATTTCTTTTTTCCGGTCTTCTTCCGTTAAAAATTCAATAAAGCTCTTCATCGCAGACGGCTCCTCGGCAATCAGCCGGGTATAGGCGCTTTTCCGTTCCTCAGACAGAATATCGCTTTTTCTGATCCTGTTCAGCATATAAAGGCGGATCGTTTTTTGCACCTGTTTCCGCTGATAGCCGGCTTCCTTAAAAAACGCAAGACCCAGAGCCGCAAGGAGGGCAAAAATGCCGGCCGATACGAGAGCTCCTCTCCCGGAAGGGGCCTGAATCAAAAGCGATGCCAGATGAAACAGACTAAAAGCGGCGAGCGGGAAAGCAAGAAAACGGTAAATGATGCTTTTTTTCATCAGCGGCGCGATGGCGATTTGTATTTTCTGAATTTCTTTTTTTATGAATCCCGGCAATTGTTCCGCATGCTCCAGCTTCATGCCCTCTCCCCTTTGCTGTCATTTTTGTCTTCTTTTTCATATATGCATATTTTACCGCACCCGGAACTTTCTTTGAAAGAAAACTGCATTCATCTTTGATTCCGGCTCTTTATTCTTTCAAAATGTCAATGTTATAATTTGAAATGGGAATCAGATTGCTGCACTTGTCGGAATACTAATGGGCACAGTCTTGATAAATATGATATAGCGGGGTTGCAAAGTGAGCATTTCATTTATTTTATTCGGATTTTTTTTCGTTTTAAATATACTTTTGGCCGTCATCATGATTTTCAAAGAAAGACGCGATGCCAGCGCTTCATGGGCTTGGCTCTTGGTTCTTTTTTTTATTCCCATTTTAGGGTTTATTTTATACCTGTTATTCGGCCATAACCTGAGACGCAAGCATCTGTTTCAATGGGAAGACCGTAAAAAAATCGGAATAGAAAAGCTGCTGAAGTTTCAGCTGAAAGATCTGAAGTCGAGGCAATTCCAATTTAACAACAGGGCGACTGTGGATAATAAAGACCTCATCTATATGCTTGTCATGAACAACCACGCAGTCTTTACAGAGGATAATTCGGTGGAGATTTTAACGGACGGGCGCGATAAGTTCAAACGCTTAATGAAGGACATTTCCAACGCAAAAGATCACATTCACCTTCAATACTATATTTATAAAGGTGATGAACTGGGAAAAAAATTGCGCGATGCCTTAGTGAAAAAAGCACGGGAAGGCGTAAAAGTCAGAGTGTTATATGATGAACTCGGTTCAAGATCACTCAGAAAAAAATTCTTCAAACCGCTGCGGGACGCCGGCGGCCATGTGGAAGTCTTTTTTCCTTCCAGGCTTCGTCCGATTAATTTGCGGCTCAATTATCGGAATCACCGCAAGCTCGTCATCATTGACGGCGAAACCGGCTATGTCGGCGGCTTTAACGTCGGAGATGAATATCTCGGCCTGAATCCGAAATTCGGCTACTGGCGCGATACGCACCTCAGACTTCAAGGCACGGCGGTACACGCCATTCAGACACGGTTTATCCTCGATTGGAACCAAGCGTCCCATCACCATACGCTCACTTACGTTCCGAATCATTTTCCGGAATGCGAGCCGAAGGGCAATGTCGGGATGCAGATTGTCACGAGCGGACCTGATTCAGAATGGGAACAAATTAAAAACGGCTATATCAAGATGATCTCAACGGCCAAACGATCGATCCTGATTCAGACGCCTTACTTTATTCCAGACTCAAGTCTTTTGGACGCCCTCAGGATCGCCTGTCTGTCAGGCATCGACGTCAAAATCATGATCCCGAACAAACCGGATCACGCTTTCGTTTACTGGGCGACTTTATCTTACATCGGCGATCTTTTGAAAGCCGGAGCCTCAGTCTACATTTACGATAACGGCTTTATTCATGCAAAAACGATTGTCGTTGATGATGAGACGGCTTCAGTCGGTACGGCGAATATCGACGTCAGAAGCTTCAGACTTAATTTTGAGGTCAACGCCTTTATTTATGACGTCACCATCGCGAAAAAACTCATTTCCTCATTTAAAGAAGATCTGCTCGTCTCCAGAAAATATACGTATGAAGAATATCAGGAGCGTTCGCTGCGGATCCGCATTAAAGAATCGATTTCAAGACTTCTGTCGCCGATTTTGTAATTCCCGGGGTGTTTCTCGGGAATTTTCTGATATAAAAACGGACACGGCATGAAAAAACACATTTTATATTCAAAAGAATGACCGAATAGTGTATAAATGAAAAGTGAGTATTTTTTTGTAAAGGAGTGCCATAGTTTGAAACCTGAATCAGTGAATCGTTCGCTTATTTCTATTTCGAAATGGGGAAAAGCGACAGGTATTTTATTTATTATTATAGGCGCGTTTGCGGCGCTGTCGGGCGCGTTTTTCTTTTTAATCGGAGCCATTCCCGGCGTTTTGCAGATCATTGCCGGCATTTTTCTGATGCGCTCGGCAAATGAAGCGGGACAGATGGCGGCGCAGTTCAATGAACTGACAGAGGAACATATGCTGGAGAATTATGCAAAGTTCGTGAAAATGCAGGGGATCTATCTGATCGTGACGGTCGGCTTGTCCGTTCTCGGTATCGTTCTTTTCATTGTCCTCATGACGCTCGGCATCGTGGACGGCGCGTTTAATAATATTGATGCCAATACATATTAAAAAGGAAAATCCCGGCGCATCCGCCCGGGATTTTTTCTTATTCCGCTTCTTCGACAACGGTAAAGTTTTTCTGCTTTGGATTTGCCAATACGGCGAACAGCATTGACGCTGTATGCAGATATTCTTTCGGCAAAAAAGTTTTTTCAAATAAAACTTTTCCCCAGAGTTTCAACTGAAATCACTCAGTTCTGCGAAATAAGGCTATGGCGGTACAAGACCACTCATCATACAGTTTTTTGGGTCTTTGTAATTAAATTACAATTGTTCTTAATATTCACTCATGTATTCATGCTATTATATTGAAAGGAACGATCAAAAGCGTTGGCGTTCGTTAAATATTTACGAGTGCTGCCTCATGTCAAAGTCAGAAAAAATAGTATAGGAGGTAACATATGTTTAAGTTTAAAAAGAAATTCTTAGTGGGATTGACGGCAGCTTTCATGAGTATCAGCATGTTTTCGGCAACCGCCTCTGCAGCTGGCACAGATTACTGGCAAAATTGGACTGACGGGGGCGGGACAGTAAACGCAGTCAATGGCTCTGGCGGAAATTACAGTGTTAATTGGTCTAATACCGGGAATTTCGTTGTTGGTAAAGGCTGGACTACAGGCTCGCCATTTAGAACAATAAACTATAATGCCGGTGTTTGGGCGCCGAATGGCAATGGATATTTGACTTTATATGGCTGGACGAGAGCACCTCTCATCGAATATTATGTGGTGGATTCATGGGGTACTTACAGACCTACCGGAACGTATAAAGGTACTGTAAAGAGTGATGGAGGTACATATGACATATATACAACGACACGTTATAATGCACCTTCCATTGATGGCGATAACACTACTTTTACGCAGTACTGGAGTGTCCGCCAGTCGAAGAGACCAACCGGAAGCAACGCTGCAATCACTTTCAGCAATCATGTTAACGCATGGAAGAGCCATGGAATGAATCTGGGCAGTAATTGGGCTTATCAAGTCTTAGCGACAGAAGGATATAAAAGCAGCGGAAGTTCTAATGTAACAGTGTGGTAACAGCTCATCTTTAATGAGGGGCAGCTAACGGGCTGCTGATCGTTCCTTGAGAAATTTTATAATGATTGTGAAGAGGCGAACGGTTTTGGCATTACCGGAGGCAGGATATTCTCCATCAGTTTTTTTAGCGCGTATTAAAATAAGAGTTCCGTCTTTTTTCGGTAACCCGCTTACAACAGACACCTTCACATAAGCCTTAAGCAAAATAAAAATATCCCGGTTACCACCTCCTTTAGTTTCGGAGGATTTCTTCATTAAACAGATCGCAATCCCGCATCCAGGCTTGTCTGAATATAGAGCCAAAACCGTGATTTCCTCATTATCCATTGTAACCATTTCCGTTACACCTCTAGCGGCATGAACCCATCTCTTTTTAACAAAAGAGATGATTCATTACATCATAAAGGGACTTGCTCGCAAGTTCATTCTCCATTGCCCGCTGTACGCTTCCGAACGTCTCATCGAGCGCGCGCTGAATATTTTTGCCGACCGGACAGTCGGGGTTCGGATTGTCGTGAACCGCAAAAAGCTCTTCCTTATTCTGCACCGCCCTGTAAACCTCTAAGAGGGTGATCTCCGACGGATCTTTTTTCAGGCTGGCTCCCGGAATACCCGCCCGGGATGTCAGAATACCCGCTTTTTTCAGCTGGCTGATCGTTCTCCGCACTACGACGGGATTGGTGTTTACGCTGCCCGCAATCATGTCCGATGACGCCCGTTCATCCGTTGAGATCAGCGATAAAATGTGAATGGCCACAGCAAGACGGCTGTTAATCATGTTTTTCACCACCGTTGTAACCACAATGGTTACATTTCATTTGTTTGTCAACTACTAATATACACTAAAACGGGCGGCAGGATGAAATCAAGTTGGCAATAGAGGGTAAACAGGCCGGCGGGAAACCGGCCGGAGAGGGATTAAAATAAGAAATAACGCTGTCCTAACGGAACATAACTGACGGGCTGGCATGCCAGCTCTTCTCCGTCGGCGAACACCTGATAGGTTTTCGGATCGACATGTATATTCGGCATCGCGTCATTCAGCTTCATGTCGAGCTTACTCAGCTTACGGATATTCCGTACGGGAGAAATCATTTTTTCAAGGCCGAGCTTTTCCGGCACACCGTTTGCGATACCGGCCTGGGACATAAATGTAATAGAGGTATTTCGGTTTGCTTTACCGTAGGATGCGTACATCTGCCGCATAAACACGGGCTCAGGCGTCGGAATGGAAGCATTCGGATCTCCCATCTGGGCGCGGGCGATCATGCCGCCTTTGAGCACAAGTTCAGGTTTGACACCGAAGAAAACCGGGTCCCATAGTACAAGGTCTGCAAGCTTTCCTTTTTCAACGGAACCGACTTCATGGCTCAGGCCGTGAGTGACAGCCGGGTTGATCGTGTATTTGGCGATATAGCGTTTGGCGCGCACATTGTCATTGCCGTTTTCTCCTGATAGAGCGCCTCGCTGTTTTTTCATTTTATCGGCAACCTGCCATGTCCTGATAATCACTTCTCCCACCCTGCCCATCGCCTGCGAGTCAGATGACGTCATGCTGATCGCGCCGATATCGTGCAGAATATCCTCCGCCGCAATGGTGGCCGCTCTGATGCGTGAATGACTGAACGCCACGTCTTCAGGCACTTTTGAATCTAAATGATGGCAGACCATCATCATATCAAGATGCTCGTCCATCGTGTTGACGGTATATGGAATCGTCGGCGTCGTAGAGGACGGCAGGATATTGGCGTAAGATGCGAGTTTCATAATATCCGGTGCATGGCCTCCGCCGGCTCCCTCTATGTGATATGTATGGATAACCCGGTCGCCGATCGCATCAAGCGTATTTTCTAAAAAGCCCGCTTCATTTATCGTGTCTGTGTGGATCGCCACCTGAATGTCCGCCTCATCCGCTGCTTCCATGCAAGCTTTAATGGCGCTTGGCGTTGATCCCCAATCTTCATGCAGCTTCAGGCCGATCGCGCCTGCTTCCACCTGCTCGATCAGCGGCGCTTTATCGGATGCATTTCCTTTTCCTAAGAAACCGACATTGATCGGAAACTCCTCGGCCGCTTCCAGCATTCTCGACATGTACCATGCACCGGATGTACAAGTCGTCGCTTTACTTCCCGTCGCAGGACCTGTTCCGCCGCCGAGAAGCGTGGTCACACCTGAAGAAAGCGCGACTTCCATCTGCTGCGGGCAGATAAAGTGGATATGCGTATCCACCCCGCCGGCCGTTACGATTTTCCCTTCGCCGGAAATGACTTCTGTTCCGGCACCGATAATCATGTGCGGGTCCACCCCATCCATCATATCAGGGTTGCCGCTTTTCCCGACGCCGACAATCCGGCCGTCCTTCACCCCGATATCCGCCTTGACGATTCCGGTATAATCCAGGATGACGGCGTTTGTAATGACCAGATCAAGCGCTCCGTCTTTCCCGGTGATACGCCCGTTCTGCCCCATGCCGTCCCGGATTGTTTTCCCTCCGCCGAAAATCATTTCTTCCCCGTAATTCGTGAAATCTTTTTCGACTTCAATCCATAAATCCGTATCTCCGAGTCTGACTTTGTCTCCCGTTGTCGGTCCGAACAGTTCTGCGTATTGCTCACGTGACATTTTCATCGGATCGCCTCCTCCATCCATCCGGCTTTTTTAAGATTTGACAGCGTCTTCTCTTTTCCCCGCTCATCCATATACGTATCGGCCATGCCGTTGAGGCCTCTGACCGTTTTTCGCCCTCCGATTTCCACGAGCGTGACGGTTTTCTCTTCTCCCGGTTCAAAACGGACAGATGTGCCTGACGGGATATCAAGGCGCATGCCGATTGCTTTGTCCCGATTGAAGGAAAGGGCGCCGTTGGCTTCGGCAAAATGAAAATGCGATCCTACCTGAACTGACCGTGTTCCGTTATTGGTGACTGACACCTCCAGCGTCTTCCGGCCTTCGTTAATGGTGATGGTCCCCTTTGCGACTTGAATCGCTCCCGGCTTCATGACTTCACCTCCGCTTTGATCGGCTGATGAACGGTGACAAGCTTAACCCCGTCCGGGAACGTCGCTTCCACCTGAATGCTATCCAGCATTTCCGCAACACCTTCCATAACGTCTTTTTCCGTCAATACATTGCGGCCGGATTCCATCAGCTCCGCAACGCTTTTTCCGTCTCTCGCGCCTTCCATCAGATAACAGGTCAAATATGCGGCGGCTTCGGGATAATTCAGCAGGACGCCGCGCGCCTTCCGTTGCTTAGCGAGCTCTCCCGCCGTAAAAATAAGCAATTTTTCTTGTTCAACCGGTGTCAGTTTCATCTGTATTCCCCCTTAGTGATAGTCAAACGCAATCCGCATGGTCATACCGAAACGATGCAGGCGGCCGTTACCCCCTTCACCTCATGAAATGTTAAGTGATAAAAGTTATTCGACGGTGAACGGCCCGATTCCTTTTGCAGAAATGACCGATTTCTCATTTTTTTCTTCAACAAACGTTTAATTAAATGTGAAGAAAGGTTACATTCTTTGTGAATATTATAAAGAAATCGCCGGGGAATTTATAGAATATTTAAAAATTTAGTGAATATTAACCAAACGAACTGGAATTTTTGTCATTTCTCATAACAAAAAGCCCAAAATATTTTGGGCTTTTGCTGTGTTTCACGATCAAATTAATCATCACTGAGTTTATCTTTCGTTTTACCGACACCCTTTTGCAGGCTGCCTTTCGCTTTGTCTTTTTTACCTTCCGCTTTTAAGTCGGACTTGTTTGCCATGTCGCCTGCTTTGTCCTTTGCTTCCCCTTTCATTTTGTTCATGCCGCCTTTTACTTTGTCTTTTAAACCGTTATCTTCACTCATGATCTCTTCAGCTCCTTTTGTTTTTGTGTACTTGTTTTCTTCCCTTTCAGCCTGATAGCAAACATTTCAACTCTCAATTATTGATTTCACAGCGTTCCCCGTAGCGGATCACTTTGTAAACGGCCAATCCGTCTGACAGCTTATTATCCCCGTATTGCACGGGCAGAAGAGCAAAGAAAACATAATAAGTTGAAAAATAGACAAATTGGTAAAAAAATAAGTTTGGCTCAAGGACATCTTTTATGATCAGCAGATTTATTAAAAAGATAGAAGCGAGATTAAACAGACAGCCTCCGGAATAGACGAGCGCGCTCGTCAGGCGGTTATCTATCCGCAATTCGCCGAACTTGCAGAAAGAATCTATGAAGTAGATACGCCGAACCTGAATCGGCCCTACTTTTAAAAGACGTTTCCCCATTCCGATATCCAATGACGCCTTGCCTCCGAACAGCATGGCCATAAAGCTGTGTCCCGACACATGGATGACAGACACCATCGGGAGAATGATGAGAAATGAAACGAAAAACTTTATCATATCATTAAATCCGAACAACAAATCCCTCCTTCCCATCGTACTTTTTTCCCTCTTTTGCGATTTTTCCGATTTTTTCTATGATCAAACGTCTTGATGTGCATAAAAAAATAACCATCTGCTGATCAGATGGTTAAGAAAATTATATATCGTATAAACACTGTTCTTTTTGAATGTTTTCTCTCATGCGAATCGCTTTTTCATAAAAATACGCCGCTTCTTTATATTGCTCATGTGCGCTTGTGTAAACGGCGGCCTCCAAGGCGAAATCTTCAATATACACATACAGCGATTTTTCATTCATATAGTCAAACACTTCATGGATTAAATCCATATTGAGAGACTCCAAATAAAGCGCTTGTAAAAACTTATACTTCTCTAAACTGAATCGGTCGCCGCGTTCTTTCGCGATCATGATCCCTCTTTCATAATAGGTAAGGGCCGCTTGGTCATCATGCAGCCTGAAAAGGGTGTGCGTTAAGCTGAACAGCGCCTTCGGAAGCTGTTCAAGCTGATGCTCTTCAAAAACGGGAACCGCTTTTCTAAAGTACCGGGCCGCTTCATCCAGATCCCGCTTTTCAGAATAACAATTCCCCAGATTGTAAAGCGAAGACCCGATCAGGCGGGGCTGTCCTTCAAGCAAAGAAAGGCGGAGGGCTTCGTCTAAATGCTCAAGCGCTTTGTCGTAGTTTTTGCAGTCGATGTAGTTTCCTGAGATGACGAAATGGCATTGAATTCTCCGCACTCTGTAAAAATCGTGTTTCATATACGTATCCAGCGCCTGAATCCCGTGATTCATGGAAAAATGAGTCTGCTTCATGACGTAAAACACTTCAGACATCTTGAAATGGAATTCCGCCCTCTCTATATCATCCTCGACAAATGAAAGGAGTTTTTCCGCTTTCCGGTAAAAAGAAATAGCCGCAACATAGTTATTGTGATCGAATTCATACATTCCTCTGAACAAATGGAAATAATACTCAGACAGTCCTGATATACTGTCCGTGCTTTCGATCGTCTTTTGCAGCTCGCTGTACTGAATCTGTGATTGTTCGGTGCATTCCGGCTTGACGTAATCAAGCATAATATGATGGCGGTAGCTGATCAGCTGATAATATAACAGCAGCAGCTGGTCTTCCTCCATACGTTGTATATCCTCATCAATTTCCTCTTTCAGCTTTATGGCATCAGCCGCTTGAAACGCTAAAATGTGCTTGTACCATTTGTTGATCTTGACTCCAACTTGAGATGACGGAATCTCGTATGCGGTCATGCCCCTTTCACAACCTTTTCTAATTTCTATTGGTTATATTTTAACATATTGTATGGCTTTGGAATTGCATAACTTGATTGTCCTGCATCAAAATTCCTATCATATATTTCGGCTGTCACCGGTATTTTTTGAACAGACCGCTCTCATAATGTGAATAAAAAAGCCTGCCCTTGTCCGGGCAAGCTTTTCTTCATCCGCCTATATAAGACATTTCCACTTTCTTTTTCCCATCCGTTTTAGAAAGCGCGCGGTCAATTGAATACTGATCCGTGCGATTTCTCCAGACAGAAGCGATGGATTCCGTCAATTCATCATCGGTCAGACCGCCGCGCACGAGTTTCCGAACATCATAGCCGCTTGACGCAAACAGGCACGTAAACAGCTCGCCTCTCGCCGACAGGCGCGCTCTGTTGCAGGAGGCGCAGAACGCATCCGAGACTGAGGAAATCACGCCGATTTCGCCGGAACCGTCAAGATAGCGGAACCTGGAAGCGACCTCCCCTTTATAATTCGCTTCTATCGGCTCCGTCGGCATGTGCTGGTTGATCAGATCAATAATTTCGGCCTTCGTGATCACGTCTTTTTTATTCCATTGATTCGTATTGCCTACATCCATAAATTCAATAAACCGGAGAATATGACCCTTTTCTTTAAAATAGCGGGCCATCGGCAGGATATCTTTTTCATTGACGCCCTTTTGAACAACCATATTGATTTTCACACCGAGTCCGGCCGCTTTTGCCGCCTCAATGCCCTCAAGCACCTTGTTCACCGAAACGCCGCGGCCGTTAATGGCCTTAAACCGCTCATCCTCTAAAGAATCGAGGCTGACTGTCACTCGATGCAGCCCCGCCTGCTTCAGTTTTTCCGCATACACGGGAAGCAGAGAGCCGTTTGTCGTCATCGCGATATCTTTAAGTCCGGGGATGCGCGCAAGTTTTTTGATCAATTCAGGCATATCTTTTCTCATGAGCGGCTCTCCGCCCGTCAGCCTGATTTTTTCAACGCCGAAGCGGCCGACAAACAGCTTCGCAAGCCGCTCAAGCTCCTCGAAGGAGAGCAATTCCGTCTTTTGTAAAAATGGATAATCCGGTCCGAATAATTCGGCTGGCATACAGTACGTGCATCTGAAGTTGCAGCGGTCGGTTACAGAGATACGAAGATCCCTGAGCGGCCTTTCCCTTTTGTCTGTCACCCGGCGCGTTTCTGTATTCATAAGCCCAAGACCCCTTTCTATTGTTCAACCCGTTCAGGATGTGTGTATACGTTAAATGATCCGTTTCTGACAAAACCGATCGCGGTGATGTTCAGCTCTTCCGCCATTTGCAGCGCGAGCTCCGTCGGCGCCGATTTTGAAATGACAATCGACACGCCGATTTTTGCGGCTTTTAATAAAACCTCTGAGGAAATCCGGCCGCTGAAGACGATCAGCTTGTCACGGACGGGCATTCCGTTTTTCAAACAGCAGCCGTACAGCTTATCCAGCGCGTTGTGGCGCCCGATATCTGTCCTCATCAAGAGCAGCTTTTCCGTATCGCACAGCGCTGCATTATGGACGCCGCCCGTTTCCCGGAAGGTGCCGCTTCCGCTTTGCATCTCCTTCATCAGGCGAAGGCACGTCTCAGGAGTTATGGTAATCCGGCTGACGGCGGTTTTGGCCGTTTTCACATCCTGCTGAAAGTAAAAATGGCGGCCTTTCCCGCAGCATGAACCGATGACCCTCTTCGTATAGTCTTTTTGCTCAAGCACTCCGGGATTCGTCAGTTCAACATATGCAAACCCGAGACTTTCATCTATAGTAAAGCTTTTGATCTCTTTTTCAAAACGAATGACGCCTTCTGATGCGAGAAATCCGATGACGAGTTCCTCTAAATGGTCAGGCGTGCAGACGAGCGTAACAAATTCCTGCCCGTTCACCATGACGGTCAGCGGATACTCTGAAACCATCCGATCTGCCGTCTTTGTTAATACCCCTTTTTCATAGCGGTATATGTCTCTTACCGCTGTTGTTTTTTCATCCACTGTTTTCCCCTCCGCAGTATCCTTCTCTTTTATTCTTCCACAATCCCTGTATTTTGTCGAATTTGCGGTTTAAAAAAAGAGCCCTCTTCGGACTCTATGTTTCGTTGCGATGATGTCTGCTCAAAATGGTGAATAAAATTACTGCGGCGATAATGGCCAATATACTGACGAATATGAAGGCGGCAAGCTTCAGAAAAATCCCTATCAGAACAAAAACGACTGCCGCCAGCACCAATATAATGCCTGCTCCTTTTAACAACAGCGTTCATCTCCTTTTATCCGTATCATTCCCGCGGTTCCGTTTTCTAAACAAAAAAAGACGCCGCGCGGGCGTCCTTTTTTAACCTATTCTTTTGCTAAATCCTTTGCAGCGTCTTCCCAAGCCTGTTTGAACTCGTCCGCGCTGTCAGCTGAGACATATGTGCCGCCTCCCGCTTCCGCCGCTTTTTCAAGGCTTTCGCTTCCTTTCATGCCGAAGTTGAAGCCGATGATATTGACGACCGTGTTGACATTCGCTTTACGGAGCTTTTGAATTTCGGCCTGAGGATTCCCGCCGCATGTTTCTTCACCGTCTGTGATCAGATATACGACGTTTTTCCCTTTAGCGCCGGCCCGCTCAAATTCTTCACGTGTATCAGAAAGCGCTTTCGCTATCGGTGTCCAGCCGGTCGGTTTAATCTTGCTGAGTGATTGCTCAAATGGAGTCACGGCGTACGGCTGAAGGCCGTATAACGTTTCTGTCGCGTTACATGATACGGCTTTGCCTGAGTTTTTATTATTGCCCTTATGCCCGAATACCCGAAGCATCAGATTCGTGTCTTCAGGAAGAACTTCCGCAAAAGAAGTGACAGACTCTTTCGCAACATCTATTTTACGCTCTCCCCCTGTTTTTTGTATCATGCTTCCGCTTGCGTCAAACAGCACGGCGACATTTGTTTCTTCGTGCTTTTTCTCAGCTGCAAAAACAGGCGATCCGAGTGAAAGCGTCAAAAGTCCGACAATCCCCGCAGTGAACATTTTTTTCATTTCCTTCATTCCTCTCCGTTTGTTTTTGGCCGATGGGCCCCCGGCTCTTCTCTATGCTAGATGAGGAGTATGCAAAAAGATATAGGGCGGGATTCCTTTTGTATAAGCGGCTGTACGCCGTTAAAAATGAACAGAATTATGCGCATCATCCTAAAAAGATTGGATAAATGATGACAGATTTAATGCCTTTTTCGCCCTTTTTGTAATATAAGTCCGGAATCTGATTCTTTTTACAGTTTTCTCTTCATCTTTTCTTGAAACTTTTGTTAAATGGAACATAAAAAAAAGGGCCGCTAAACGGCACCTTTTCTTATTTCGCTAATGAACTCGCTTCCATCGTAAAGATGCGGTTCATATCCTTTTGGCTGTGAGCTTCGTAATATTTTCCTCCGCCCGCACCGGCAATTGCGTGAAGCTGTCCGTTGAAGCCTTCTTTAAAGTCAAAGCCGATCACGTTGACTTTAATATGATGTTTGCGAAGTTCTTTCGCTGTCTTAATAGGATCTCCGCCGCATGTCTCCTCACCGTCTGTCAACAGGTAAACGGATTTAAAGCCGAATTTATGAACGCCGTTAAAAGAAGCCTTCGCATCTTCTAATGCTTTTGCAATCGGTGTCCAGCCCGTAGGCCCGATTCCGTTCAGAGAATTGAGGAAGCTCTGTCTGTCAAACTTTTGGAATCCGTATACACCGCGAATGGATTCACAAGATTGAACTTTTCCGGAGTTTTTATTATTGCCTTCCGAACCGAAAACCGTCATTCTGACCTGTGATGTAGACTTAATTCGATCTGCAAAACGGACGATTTCATCTTTTGCCATATTGTATTTAGAAACGCCGTCAATCCGTTTCGCCATACTGCCGCTCGCATCAAGCAAAATGGCGATATTGTTTTTAAATAAAAATGTCTTCTCGTTTGCATTCTCGGCAGCAAAAGCAGGAGATGCAGCAGTCAGCATCAATCCGAGCATGATTATGAGTGAAAGTGTTTTTTTCATTGCTTCTTCCCCTTTTCAATAGATTTACGTTCAACGCCGAACAATATTTATCGTAAATGAGATGAAAAGGGAAATAAATAGGACGGCGTTCCTCATTATTTTTGCGTATATTCACATAGATGCGGCATTTTTATCAGTGATTTTCACCCGTCGCTCAGCCTTCAGACGGCATTTGTCAGCCTTTAGGCTTTCGTTATATGAGTCTGTTGGTTGCTTTACCGTTTATGGAATAGTTTTCAAAAAAAACAGACGCTCATGAAAGCGTCTATTTTTTCGCCATATATTTGTTTAAAAATGAATCTGCTTCGGATATGTCCACTCCCTGATAATAATGCTTGACGATGTCCGCCACGGATTTCCCCTGCTCCGCCATGTAATTGGCCCCGTACTGGCTCATGCCGACGCCGTGGCCGAATCCTTTTGTCGTAATGGTGATGCTGCCGCCGTTCCGTTTCCATTCAAAGTCGGCAGAACGGAGTCCGAGTTTTTCCCGGATGTCTCTTCCCTTCAGCTTTTTGCCGTTTATGACGGCCGTCGCCACTTGATGGCCCGGCGTTCTGGCTGTAATCTGCCCTACCGTGTTTTGTCCCGAGAGCTGCACGCCGAGCTTTTGCTGAAACTCCGGCACACTGAAGGTCTGGGTGGCGAGATATTTCGGCGATTGCTTATCCCACGGACTTTTCACGCTCTTTAAATAAGGAATGGCGCTTGTCCAATAGGCTTCCGCATTTTCCGTATACCCGTTGCTCGTAGAGAAGAAAGATGCCTCAATCGGCTTGTTGTCGTACGTTAAAATCTTTCCTTGCGTGCCTGCGACCGCGTTTGTGATTTTCTTGAGGTTGTGTGCGTACTTAGAACCCCATTCTTTTTTCAGCTGGCTTTTGCTTTGATAGACTTGGAACATTTGCGTATCATCCACCAGTGATCCTTTCGGCGCCTGAACGGCTGAGTCAGCGACCATCAGTCTGACGATGAAAGTCCGGGCGGCGAGCGCCTGGGCTTTTAAGGCTTCCGGTTTAAAGTTTGCGGGCATTTCGGAAGCCACGACACCGATCACGTACTCTTCAAGCGGAATGTTCTCTACAGAATGTTTGGATGTCCGATAAACCGGAATGGATACAGGTGATTCTTTCAATGTTTCTGCTCCTTTTGTTTCTCGTGTGGTGTGTGCTGTTTTGTGTCCGGGCTCTCTGTTTACGGCTGCTCCTTTTTCCGCCTGAAACGGAAGAACGAGAATGGTGGGAACAAGAAGAATAAGTATACACAGCCCGGATAGTAGAAATACAATCGGTTTCATATATCAGCTGCCTCCTGCTTGGGATTCGACTCTACTTCATCTTATGGGCAGGGACAAGCTAATATGACTTCCTTTTGGACAGAATCTTTATTCCGTTTTTCACGCGAAAAACGTATTCTTTTTTGAAAATCAGAGCATAATAATGATGATAAACCATAAAAAAACAGTATGCCAGATTGACATACTGTTTTTACAGCCATTATGCGTTTAGGTCAGTTACGACTTCTTTGCTTTCTTGTTCAGCGGCCGTTTCATCAACGACACGCTCGATGTCAGCGCCGAGAGCCGCAAGTTTTTTATGGAAATTCACATAACCGCGATCCAAGTGCTTCAGTTCCGTGACGCGTGTATGACCTTCAGCCACTAATCCCGCAAGAATCAGCGCCGCGCCCGCACGCAGGTCCGTAGCGGCAACTTCTGCGCCTTGCAGCTGTACAGGACCGTTAATGATCACAGAACGTCCTTCAATTTTAATGTCGCCATTCATCCGGCGGAATTCTTCAGCATGCATAAAACGGTTTTCAAACACAGTTTCAGTAATCATGCTTGTTCCGCTCGCACGGAGAAGCAGCGCCATCATTTGCGACTGCATATCAGTCGGGAATCCTGGGTGAGGCATCGTTTTAATGTCGATCGGCTTCAGCTGGGCAGGACCGATGACACGAAGGCCTTCTCCTTCATCCGTAATTTTGACTCCCATTTCTTCCATTTTCGCAATTAAAGACGTAAGATGCTCAGGAACCGCACCTTTTACTAATACATTTCCTTCCGTGATAGCCGCAGCCACCATGAAAGTACCCGCCTCAATACGGTCAGGAATGATGTTGTGTCTTACGCCGTGAAGCTTCTCGACACCTTCAATTTTAATGGTGCCTGTGCCGGCTCCGCGGATTTTTCCGCCCATCGCATTGATATAGTTCGCTAAGTCAACGATTTCAGGCTCTTTTGCCACGTTTTCAAGCGTTGTTGTTCCTTCAGCTAAAGCAGCTGCCATAATCAAGTTTTCTGTCGCACCCACACTTGGGAAATCTAAATAGATTTTTGCGCCCTGCAGACGGCCTTCCACTTCTGCTTCAATAAAGCCGTTGCCTACTTTGATTTTTGCACCCATTGCTTCAAAGCCTTTTAAATGCTGATCAATCGGTCTTGAGCCGATTGCGCAGCCGCCCGGAAGCGCTACTCTTGAATGACCCGTACGGGCTAACAGAGGGCCCATAACAAGCACTGACGCGCGCATTTTGCGCACATATTCAAAAGGTGCTTCTGTTTCTAAAGCGTAAGAAGCGTTTACGGTAACTTCATTATTCTCAAAATGCACATCTGCTCCTAAATGACGCAACACTTCATTAATTGTATATACATCGGAGAGCGTAGGTACATCACATATTACGCTTTTTTCTTCACTTGCTAATAAAGATGCAGCGATAACTGGTAAAACGGCATTTTTTGCTCCTTCAACTTTCACTGTGCCGTTTAACTTCTGACCGCCGCGGACGATGATTTTTTCCAAGGTATTCCCCTCCGCGTCCCTATATTCTCTATATTAATATTCAGTCGTCACGATTGGTGTGCCAACCGTAACGGTATGTTTTCCGCCCATTCCCGCACTTCTAAGCGCAACTTGCACATTCATCTTATGTTTCGATGTCATGATGTAATCTGTCCACTTATATGTAAATGCAGAAACAGAAACGAAATGAGGCTCAACTACATGTTCAACTGGACTTGCTTCAAATTCTTTCATGAGCTGTTCTGCTTTTTTTTGCAAAACAATACTCATATTATCATTTAAATGACCCTTTAGACAAGTAAAAATAAATACTTTATTTTGAAATATGTCATGTGCCTGCCGTTCAAACTGTTCATATGTATCATTCCAGTTTTCCGGTTGCTCCGGGCTCATTTGCTCATATAATAAATACGAAGTTGGGTTCTGGTTTTTGAGGGTAGTGACGAGCTGCAGTTTAAAAGTTGTGTGATTTTTTTTGTCAGAATACGTGCCGACGGCCTTTACGATTTTATCTTCCCGCGCGGATTCCCAATGATATTGCGGATACTGCGTCTTCAGTTCTTTTACCTTGTCATCAAATTCACTCAGTGACAGGTTCAGATTTTTTTTCGCATGAAGCGTCCATTCATCCACAGTGACCTGCTGCCGCTCCATTCCTTCGGCAATCTGGGCAAGCGGAGACAGCTCACTTGCATGAATGGAATGAAATACCGCTATTAAGGCGCTTAAAAAAACAAAAAACAAGATGATGCGGCCTGCTCTTTTTTTCTTCATATCGATCTCTCCCCCTTACTCCCATTTTTGCCGGAGCCGGGGAAAGCAATACATGGAAAACTTCGTCAAAACTCGCCAAGCGGGTGAAGAAAAATTGGTTTCTCACCCAGCGATTCCCTTCATTTCAACAGACGAAACATCTTAAAATAAGTATGGAAGCTGTTTCGAATAGGTAAGATAATCTAAAAAGAAGTTGGCGACTGCCGTACCGATCGCAATGGTAAGAAGAATGATCAGCAGCCTCGCCTGCACTATTTTTCCTTTTCGGATCAGCGGATCAAAGTTGACGGCCTGAAGCGCCCACCATGTCACCGCAATGCATACCAGGTGAACCAGGATGCTGATTGCGGCCTGCTGCCCCAATACATTCACAAATTCCATCTCCTTTCATTTTTTCCGCCCCTCATATCCTCTCTTATTATATAAGAAGAAGAGAGAAAGATGATCATTTTTACATCAGAATTTTTATCCAAAATTAGGGGCAATCCCCGCTTAAATGTCCGTTCTCCGGCATGATATACTTTTTTGGAAAGGAGATGGGAATATGAATCATTCCTTTTTTCATCCGGAAAAGCAGTATGGAGAAACACTTCCCGTATTTGACCACGAGTGGGAAGCGATAGCATTCTACTATGATTATAGACAGTCTCAAACAGAGGAACTGAAAGAATTATGTCAGTTTTTCAACATTTCTCTTGATTATTCACCCGGCAGCCTGCTGGCAGTGGAAGCTCTTTACTTCCGCAGCATAAAAGAGCTGCTTTTGGCGGATTGGAACCTGCCGATTGACGAATTTGAGAAAATGCTCAGTGTGTATGTCATCGATTGCGCCATCAGACATCATGACGATGCCGAATGGGTCGTCAAACCTTATCCGTATACGGACGGCGCTTATACGACGGGTGTGCGGAGAGGAAACAAAACGTGGCACACCGACAACTGCTGCGAACATTTATATCTGCAAAAAGAAGAGGATCATCCGCTTATCGGCGTCTATGAATCTCTTATGCGTTAATATAGAAAAAGAATCCTTCTCAGACAGCCGAGAAGGATTCTTTTTTAGTTTCCTGCAACATCCAATCTGTTTACAGCCCGCTGTAACGCAAGCTCAGCCCGACGAATGTCAGTATCATCTGATCGTTTGTTCAAACGGTCTTCCGCCCGCTTTTTCGCAGCAAGGGCGCGCTCTTTATCAATGCTTTCCGCTGTTTCAGCGGCTTGTGCAAGGATAGTGACCTGATCAGGACGGACTTCTAAAAATCCGCCGCTGACAGCCGCCAATTCGGTCTGCCCGTCTTTTTTAAGGCGGACAGCGCCGATTTTAAGCGGAGCCACGGTCGGAATATGGCCAGGCAGGATACCGAGATCACCGCTCTCGGCTCTTACACTCACCATTTCAATATCAGCATCATATACTGGGCCGTCGGGAGTAACGATATTGACTTTAACGGTCTTCATGCTTTTACCCTCCTAGGACCAGATTAAACTTCTACACCCATCTCTTTTGCATTCTCAATGACTTCTTCAATGCGTCCCACAAGACGGAATGCATCTTCCGGAAGATGGTCATATTTACCGGAAAGGATTTCTTTAAAGCCTCGTACCGTTTCTTTAACAGGCACGTAAGAACCCTTTTGTCCCGTAAACTGCTCAGCTACGTGGAAGTTTTGAGAAAGGAAGAACTGGATACGGCGTGCGCGGTGAACGACAAGCTTGTCTTCTTCACCTAATTCGTCCATACCGAGAATCGCGATAATATCCTGAAGTTCTTTGTAACGCTGAAGCGTTGACTGGACTTCACGCGCCACCGCATAATGCTCTTCTCCGACAATTTCCGGAGCAAGCGCGCGGGAAGTGGAAGCCAGCGGATCAACCGCAGGGTAGATACCCATTTCAGTTAATTTACGCTCAAGGTTAGTCGTTGCATCCAAGTGAGCGAACGTTGTCGCCGGCGCCGGGTCAGTGTAGTCATCGGCAGGCACGTAGATCGCCTGGATAGATGTAACTGAACCAACGTTTGTAGACGTAATACGCTCTTGAAGCTGACCCATTTCTGTCGCAAGCGTCGGCTGATAACCAACCGCAGAAGGCATACGGCCGAGAAGCGCGGAAACCTCTGAACCCGCTTGTGTGAAACGGAAAATGTTATCGATAAAGAACAGTACGTCCTGTCCTTGTTTATCACGGAAATGCTCAGCCATTGTAAGACCCGTCAGTGCTACACGCATACGTGCGCCCGGCGGCTCGTTCATTTGTCCGAAGACCATGGCTGTTTTCTTGATAACGCCTGAATCGCTCATTTCGTAGAAAAGGTCGTTCCCTTCACGAGTACGCTCTCCTACACCGGCGAATACGGAAATACCGCCGTGCTCTTGCGCGATGTTGTTGATTAATTCCTGGATTAATACGGTTTTACCTACGCCGGCGCCGCCGAACAATCCGATTTTACCGCCCTTGATGTAAGGAGCGAGCAGGTCAACAACCTTAATTCCCGTTTCAAGAATTTCAACCTCAGTTGAAAGCTCATCGAATGAAGGAGCTGATCTGTGGATCGGGTCCTTTTGAGCATCCGCAGGCAGCGGTTCATTTAAATCAATTTTATCTCCCAGTACGTTAAATACGCGTCCGAGAGTCACATCACCGACAGGAACGGAAATCGGCGCACCTGTATCAACAGCTTCCATTCCGCGCTGAATTCCGTCCGTAGATGCCATGGCAATTGTACGGACTGTATCATCACCTAAATGAAGAGCAACCTCTAGCGTTAGGTCGATGCCTACTTCATTTTCGCCTGTAGCTGGCTGTGAAACTTTAATCGCATTATAAATCGCAGGCAAGTGGCCGTCCTCGAAACGTACGTCGACAACCGGTCCAAGCACCTGACTTACGCGTCCTTTCTTCATCGCTATCCCTCCTGACAAAATCTTTCTATTCTAAAGCGGCTGCACCGCCGACAATTTCGGTAATTTCTTGTGTAATCGCCGCTTGACGCGCGCGGTTATATGAAAGCGAAAGTGAATCAATGAGTTCTTTCGCATTATCAGTCGCATTTTTCATTGCTGTCATTCTCGCAGCGTGTTCACTTGCTTTACTGTCAAGAAGCGCGCCGTAAATTAAGCTTTCCGCATATTGAGGAAGCAGCACTTCGAGCACCTCTTCTTCATCCGGTTCGAACTCGTAAGAAGCCGTGCGCTTCCCGCCGCTCGTTCCGAAATCCGTTAAAGGCAGCACTTTTTTCTCCGTCACTTCCTGTGAAATCGCACTGACGAAATGGTTATACACCAAATGCAGTTCATCAAAAGCGCCGTCGATAAACATTTGAACCGTCTGACGGGTCAAATCTTTAATCTGAGCAAAAGTGACCTCGTCGCCAAGCCCCACTAACTCAGACAAAATCGGCATCTCCCGTTTTTTGAAGAAATCGCGGCCGACTCTGCCGATTGCAATCACCGTGTATTCATCTTTAGACTGATGGCGTTCTTGAATGGTGCGGTAAGCGTTTCGCAAAACCGAACTGTTAAACGCACCCGCAAGCCCGCGGTCAGACGTAATGACGAGATACGCCGTCTTTTTCACTTCTCTTGAGACAAGCATCGGGTGTTTCGCGTTTTTCGCGCCTTTTCCGACGTTAAACACAACCTCCTGGATCTTATCCATATACGGAGCAAATGACTTCGCGTTGGTTTCCGCACGGTTCAGCTTCGCAGCGGATACCATCTGCATGGCTTTTGTAATCTGGCTTGTTTTTTTCGTTGACGTGATCCTTGACTTAATATCGCGTAATGAGGCCAAAGATTTCACCACCTTTATTCTTCATTTGCGTAAAAAGAGAGAAAAAGAGAACCTTTTTCTCTCATCTTCTAAGGGTTAGTTGCTTGGTGCAAATGTGCGTTTGAAGCCTTCGATTGCAGCTTTGAAGTCTTCATCAGCAGGAAGGTTTCCTGTTTTCGCAATGCCGTCAAGCAGATCTTTATGGTTTTGATCAAGGTACATGTAGTACTCTTCTTCAAAACGTCTGATATCCGCAACCGGAATATCATCAAGATATCCTTTTGTCAGCGCATAAAGAATGGCTACCTGTTTTTCAACCGGAAGCGGCTTATTCAAGTCTTGTTTCAGCACTTCAACTGTACGCGCACCGCGATTCAGTTTCGCCTGAGTCGCCTGGTCAAGATCAGATCCGAATTGGGCGAATGCTTCAAGTTCACGGTATGAAGCAAGGTCAAGACGCAATGTTCCCGCTACCTTTTTCATCGCTTTGATTTGGGCTGACCCGCCGACACGGGATACGGATAATCCGGCATTGATCGCAGGACGCACGCCTGAGAAGAATAGGTCGGATTGAAGGAAAATCTGTCCGTCAGTAATGGAAATGACGTTTGTCGGGATATAAGCGGAGATATCTCCTGCTTGTGTTTCGACGAACGGCAGCGCCGTAATTGATCCTGCGCCTTTAGCGTCACTCAGCTTGGCTGCGCGCTCAAGCAGACGGGAGTGAAGATAGAATACATCCCCAGGGAATGCTTCACGGCCCGGCGGACGGCGAAGAAGCAATGACAGCTCACGATAAGCGGCTGCTTGTTTGGACAAATCATCATATACGACGAGAACGTGCTTGCCGTTGTACATGAATTCTTCACCCATTGTCACCCCTGCATACGGTGCAAGGTAAAGAAGCGGAGCCGGCTGTGAAGCGGACGCCGTCACGACAATCGTGTAATCAAGCGCGCCATGCTTACGAAGTGTTTCCACCACGCCGCGCACTGTAGATTCTTTTTGGCCGATCGCTACGTACACACAGATCATGTCTTGATCTTTTTGGTTTAAGATTGTATCAATCGCAACAGATGTTTTACCTGTCTGACGGTCCCCGATAATCAGCTCACGCTGTCCGCGGCCGATCGGAATTAACGCGTCGATCGCTTTGATACCCGTTTGCAGCGGCTCATGTACCGATTTACGGTCCATTACGCCTGGAGCCTGGCTTTCGATCGGACGTGTTTTGCTTGTCAGAATCGGACCCAGTCCGTCTACCGGCTGTCCGAGCGGGTTGACGATACGTCCGATTAATTCTTCACCTACAGGAACTTCCATGATGCGGCCCGTTCTTTTGACCTCATCACCTTCACGGATATCTCTGTAAGGTCCTAAGATAACGATACCTACGTTGGATTCTTCAAGGTTTTGAGCCATACCCAAAACGCCGTTTGAAAACTCAACAAGTTCACCGGCCATACAATTGTCAAGGCCGTGCACACGCGCAATACCGTCTCCGACTTGGATGACTGTACCTACGTCATGAACTTCAATTTCAGATTGGTAATTTTGAATTTGCTGCTTTATCAGCGTGCTAATCTCTTCAGCTTTGATGCTCACTTAGGTTTCACCCCTTCTATCGATTTCCTCCGGCAAGTTGACGTTCCATGCGCTCAAGCTTTCCGCTTACGCTTCCGTCATAAATCCGGTTTCCAATGCGGACTTTAATGCCGCCTATTAAATCCGTCTGCACTTCATTTCTGATTCTGAGCGAAGCGATTCCGGCTTTTTTTGCAAACACTTGAGACAATGATAACATTTCCGCTTCTGACAGCGGTTTTACTGAATAAACAACCGCGTCCTCTGTCTGACGGGCCTGATTGGCAAGTTTGATAAACTCGTCTGTGAGATCAGGCACAATCGAAGACCGGCGGCGGTCAATCAGAAGAAAAATCGTATGCAGCACAGACTCAGACAGTGCGCCGAACGATTGCTGAATCAGCTCTTTTTTCTTAGCGGCCGATACCTTCGGATGGCTTAACACTTCCTGTAATCCGGCTTCGTTCCGGAACACTTCTTTTAGTACGGTAAGCTCTTCTTCGATTTCATTGATTTGAGAAGTCTCAACGGCAATGTCGAAAAGCGCTGACGCGTATCGTTTAGAGACAGCAGATCCACTCATCGGCTTTCTCCTACCTCTTTAAGATAGTCCTGAATCAGTTGTTCCTGGGCTTGTTCATCAAGCTCTTTTTCAATCACTTTCGATGCGATTAAGACAGAAAGTGATGCGACTTGCTCGCGAAGTGCGGAAACCGCTTGTTCTTTTTCTTTGACAATTTCGGTTCTCGCCGCTTCTTTCAATCTTTCAGACTCGGCGCGTGCAGCCTGGATAATGTCTTCCTTCTGCTTTTCACCCAGTTTTTTCGCATTTTCAATGAGTGATTGTGATTCCTGTTTCGCTTCTTTTAAAAGAACGCGCTGCTCTTCAATCAGCTTCTGCGCTTCTTTATTTCTTTCTTCAGCGGACGTAATTTCGCCGGCGATATGATCTTCACGCTGTTTCATTATATTTAATAGCGGTCCCAGAGCGAATTTCTTGAGAAGCGCTAATAAAACTAACATAGCTAACAATTGGAATAGGATATCTCCGCCGTTAAACGACAGTCCTAATTCAAGAGGTAATTGAGACATCTACTACGGCAACTCCCTTCTGCAGGTTTTCTCTGCTGATAAAAAGCCGTTTCGGGACGGCCTGCTTATCAGACATAAAGCAATGGCGAAGGTTCTCTTAGAGTGATCTTCGCCATTTTTAGTTCATATAAGGCTTTTTTGCTTAGCCAAAGAACGCTAAGAACGCGATAACGACAGCGATAATCGGAAGGGCCTCAACCAATGCGATACCCATGAACATAAGAGTTCTAAGTTCTTTTCCTGCTTCCGGCTGACGGGCGATTCCCTCTACCGTACGTGAAACGATCAGACCGTTACCAATACCTGCACCAAGTGCGCCTAAACCGATTGCAATTGCAGCTGCTATTAAATTCATGAAAAAGTTCCTCCTTTAAAATGTTATCCGAATGGATATATGATTTTAATGATCATGACTGATTTTGTGTGACATGTACACCATCGTCAGCATCGTAAAGATAAATGCCTGGATGGTACCGATGAACAAGCTGAATGCCTGCCATGCAAGCATCGGAATAATGGCTCCGACTGTGCCGACCAAACCGAGAAAGAAACTGTTTGAGTAGAAATTCGTCGCCAGATTCGCAAGCAGGCCAAGAAGAATTTCCCCGGCGAAAATGTTACCGTAAAGACGAAGTCCGAGTGTCAGCGTATTCGCAAACTCCTCAATGATCTTCATCGGGAACATAAGCGGAACCGGTCTGAGGTAATCCTTAGAGTATTCCTTCAAACCTTTCATCTTCACGCCGTAATAGTGCGTTAACGACACAACCATAACGGCTAGAGTCAGAGTAATAGCCGGATCGGCCGTCGGTGATTTCCACCAAAGCTCGTGTCCGACCGTTACAGAAAACGGCAGCCCTAGCATATTTGATACAAATATGTACATCAGCAAGGTTACACCAAGCGCCAAGAAGTTAGCCCCTGTTTTTAAATCCATTGTACTGCCTATAATATTGCGGACAAAATCAACAATCCATTCCATGAAGTTCTGGGCTTTTCCCGGACGGATGGACAGCGTTCTTGTAGTAAGAATCGCAATCAGCAGCACAATCACACTTGCCACAGTAATCATCAGAATGTTTGTCAGATTAAAAGTAAGACCAAACAAATCAATAGTTCTGTAATCGTGATTCAATGGGTTTTCACCTCTCTTCCATTGATGAACGTTTGAGCTGAATAATGGAATCTATCATAATGACGGGATAAATTGTCATTAATCCAATAATCACACTTGCCACACTGACTTTATCGGGATATTTAAAGGCGACAGCCATCGCAAGTATCGCATTGCACCAACGCGCTGCGCTCCCGAGTGATCGTATGGACTTTCCTTTCGCCACGGCCTTGTCAAAAGCATTCATTCTTCTGGTCAAGAGCCACAAATTAAACAAACTGAAAACAGTTCCCAAAAAGAGGCCTAAAAAAACAGTTTTATACGCCGTAAGACCATATCCCAGCAAATAGATTGCTAAGATTACAAATACATATCTCCGTTGTCTGCTGAATGTAAGATTGGGATCGTCCATCAACTATCTGTCTCCTGATGAAAATGTAATATAATTCCTGGATACGGCAAAACATGCGGTTAACCCTTGCAGAAGGCCTTTTTTGTCCGCAAAACGGCCTGTTCGAAAAAACCACTCATCCTCCTGATGCCACGGGATGCTGTTTCATTCGCTTAGATAAATCCTCATATAACGGGTTTTTTTGGAGGATTTAAAATGAGGATGGATACTAGAAATGAAAGGAATGAAAACCTTCTCATAATACCCTCGTTTAGCATACAATAGCCCCTAACATGTGTCAATCTGTTTAAAGTTAAAAAACTTTTTATACCGGAAGCATACACAGAATGTTCACAAATTCACCTATAAATGTATGAACTCTGCCCATTCAGCAAATATCTGGATAAAAAAAGAAAACCCCCTGAATGAGGTTTTCCGATTTATTTGGTTCCGTACAGTCTGTCACCCGCGTCACCGAGGCCCGGAACGATATAGCCTTTTTCATTCAGTTTTTCATCAAGGGCGGCGATATAAATATCAACGTCAGAATGATGTTTCTGCAGCTCTTCCACGCCTTCCGGAGCCGCTACAAGACACATAAAACGAATGTTTCTCGCGCCGCGCTTTTTCAGGCTGTTGATCGCTTCCACCGCAGAGCCTCCCGTAGCAAGCATCGGATCCACGACAATAAATTCGCGTTCTTCTACATCAGAAGGAAGCTTGACATAGTATTCCACCGGTTTTAAGGTTTCCGGATCACGGTATAATCCGACATGTCCCACTTTAGCGGCCGGGATTAATTTCAGCATGCCGTCAACCATTCCGAGACCCGCTCTCAGGATCGGCACGATACCGAGTTTCTTCCCTGAAATCACTTTGGATGTCGCTGTTTGAACAGGTGTTTTCACTTCCACTTCTTTAAGAGGAAGATCACGTGTAATTTCAAACGCCATCAGTGATGCGACTTCGTCCACAAGGTCTCTGAAATCCTTTGTGCCTGTATTTTCATTCCGAATATATGTCAGCTTATGCTGGATTAAAGGATGATCAAATACGTAAACCTTTCCCATACTGTGTTCAGCTCCTTTTTTGTTGTCCGAGTGACTTTTTCACACTTCTATTGATTCTACAGAAAAAGACAAACAGTTTCAAGAAAATCATAAAAAAACCCGCCGGATTAAGGTTCCGGCGGGTTTCTTCCTTATTAATAGTCCAGTTCTTTATATAAAGGAAACTTTTCAGTCAAGGCAGATACGCGCTTTCTCGCTTCTTCAAGTTTTGCTTCGTCTTCATGATTTTTCAGCGCGAGGCCGATGATGGCGCCGACTTCTTCAAGCGCGTCACCGTCAAAGCCGCGGCTTGTCACAGCTGCCGTACCGAGACGGATTCCGCTTGTGACGAACGGTTTTTCCGGATCGTAAGGGATCGCGTTTTTATTAGATGTAATGCCGATTTCATCAAGAACGTGTTCAGCGACTTTTCCGGTCAGTCCGAGAGAACGGAGGTCGACAAGTACAAGGTGGTTATCCGTTCCGCCTGATACGAGCTGAATGCCCTCTTTGTTCAGAGACTCAGCCAGGCGCTTCGCGTTCGAGATGACGTTTTGCGCATATGTTTTGAAATCATCTTCAAGCACTTCTCCGAAAGAAACGGCTTTGGCCGCGATGACATGCATAAGCGGTCCGCCTTGGATTCCCGGGAAAATGGATTTATCAATCTTTTTGCCAAACTCTTCACGGCAAAGGATCATTCCTCCGCGGGGTCCGCGAAGTGTTTTGTGAGTCGTTGTCGTTACAAAGTCAGCGTAAGGAACCGGATTCGGATGAAGACCGGCTGCGACAAGACCCGCGATATGCGCCATGTCTACCATGAAGTAAGCGCCGACTTCATCAGCGATTTCGCGGAATTTTTTAAAGTCGATCGTGCGGGGGTATGCGCTCGCTCCGGCTACGATGAGTTTCGGCTTATGCGCCAGCGCTTTTTCACGCACATCTTCATAATCTATATATTGCGTGTCTTTATCGACACCGTATTCTACAAAGTTGTATTGAACGCCGCTGAAATTAACCGGGCTTCCGTGTGTTAAGTGGCCGCCGTGGGAGAGGTTCATCCCGAGCACCGGGTCGCCGTGCTCTAAAATCGTGAAGTAAACAGCCATGTTCGCCTGAGCGCCTGAGTGCGGCTGAACGTTTACATGCTCAGCTCCGAAAATCTCTTTCGCGCGGTCGCGGGCGATGTCCTCAACGACATCAACATGCTCACAGCCGCCGTAGTAGCGTTTGCCGGGGTAGCCTTCAGCATATTTGTTTGTTAAAACAGAGCCTTGTGCTTCCATTACCGCTTCCGTCACGAAGTTTTCAGAAGCAATTAATTCGATCTTAGTCTGTTGACGCTTACGCTCATCTTTGATGGCGTTAAACACTTGTTTATCTTGTACAGGTAAATGTTTCATCAGCGAGATCCTCTCCTATCCGTTTCCTGTTCTTTATTTTTACCACCCTTATTGTACATGGTTTTTCAGGTGAATGTAACAGCTTATTTAAAAAAATCACAAAATTTAATTAGAAAACACGAACATTATACAGGAAAAGCATTTTCATCATTCGCATTCATAAACGGCGCGAATTCCGCCTATCAGCTTCGGTCTTGTCCGGGCCATCGTCACATGTGCTTCTCCAAGCTCACGGCTCGATATCCGGACAGGGACGGCAACGGGTTTCAGATGCATGCCGATGAACGTATCACCGATGTCAATCCCGGCGTCAGCCTGAATCGATTCAGCGAGCACTGGAGAACGCATCTGCCGGTATGCATAAGAGGCCATCGCTCCGCCCGCTTTCGGGACGGGGACGGCTGAAACAATGGGGAGCCTGAACCGCTCGGCCGTTTCCGCTTCAATGACAAGCGCCCTGTTTAAATGCTCGCAGCATTGAAAAGCAAGATGCACACCCGTTTTTTCCTTAAACCGGTTAAGTCCGCTGTATATCAATTCAGCCCAATCCCCGCTTCCGGCGGTGCCGATCCGGCTTCCGGCGGCTTCACTTGTACTGCACCCGATCACCAGCAGACTGCCGACCGTCAGTCCTGCCTGCTCTTGAAACTCAGTCAGCATGTCCGTCCATTTTTGCTTCATCTCTTCCATTGTCCAGCACCTCTTACAGATTTTTTTCTTCGTAATCTGCGATTTTGCCGATCCGCCGTTCGTGGCGGCCGCCCGTAAATTCAGTCGTCAGCCAGACTTTTGCGATTTCGCGCGCCAGCCCCGGGCCGATGACGCGTTCGCCCATCGCAAGAACATTCGTGTCATTGTGTTCACGCGTCGCTTTTGCGCTGAAGGTGTCATGGGCAAGCGCACAGCGTATGCCCTTTACCTTATTTGCGGAGATGCTCATGCCGATGCCTGTGCCGCAAATTAAAATTCCCCTGTCAGCTTCGCCGTTCACCACTTTTTCCGCTACCGGAAAAGCGTAGTCTGAATAATCGACAGAGCCGGCGCCGCATTCACAGCCCATATCAATGTATTCAATCTGCAATTCATCCAAAAGACTTTTTATTTCTTCGCGGATATGGACGCCGCCGTGATCTGACGCAATAGCTACTTTCATTCATTTACCTCCTAGGTGTGGCTGGGCGAAGACAGCCCAGTGTGCTTGTCCTTTTTATTACGAAATCCGTTGATTTCATTCTACTCTTTCACATTCGTTTTGCAAATGACCTGTTTGCAGATTTTCTGACAGATTACTTGCTTTTCCCGTCAAGCAATTGATCAGCCAAAAGGGTCAGCAGCTCCTCCAGTTCGTCCCGCGTCTGTTTATAAACATCAAGCGGACCGCCGAACGGGTCAGAGATATCGCCGTTTTCCCCCGTTACGTATTCTTTAATGGTAAAGACTTTGCCCTGACTGTTTTGATATCGGCCTTCAATCAGCTGTTTATGCTGTTCGGTCATCGCCAGCACCAGATCGGCCGTCTCGATATGTTCTTCCGATAAGGGAGATGAACTGTGATTGAGGGCGATCCGTTTTTCAAACAGCGCTTCTACGGCATGAGCCGACGCTTTTCCGTGCGGAGACGCGAATACGCCGGCCGAGCTTACGCTGACATCCAGCCCTTTCGTTTCTGCTATGGATTTAAAAAGAGCCTCAGCCATGGGACTGCGGCACGTATTGCCTGTACAAACAAAGATTATTTTCATGTCCGTCACCTCTTACTGCCTATTATAAATGAAGAAAAAAGAAACGGCATCTTCGTTTCTTTTTTTACGTATCTTATATCGGTAAAAGCAGTTTCAGCCCGAATCCGATCAAAATGGCTCCGCCAAGCGCTTCGCTGTAGGAGCCGAGCCACGACTGCACCTTTCTTCCCGCCAAAAGGCCCGCCCATGTTAAAACGGTGCTGAAGACCCCGAACAGCGTAACGGCCAGAAACGGATTGGAGCCGTTCATCCCGAGACTGAGCCCGACAGAAAAGCTGTCCAGACTGACACCGACCGCAAACAGCAACAGTCCCGAGCCTGCCGGAGATATGAGCGGCCCGTCCGATTGTTTAAACGCGGCGATCATCATCTGCACCCCTAAAATGAAAAGAAGAGATCCGCCGATGTAAACGGCGAGCATCCCCAGAAAACCGGACAGCAGATGCCCGGCCGCCATTCCCACAAGCGGCATCATGACATGAAACAGCCCGATGACAACCCCTATATGAAAAATCTGTTTTTTCTTCAGCTGAATCATTCCCATTCCGAGTCCGACGGAAAAGGCATCCGTCCCCAAAGCAAATGCCATGATGCTTAAGGAGACAAGTTCCCCGATGAATAGATTCGACATGAATAAAAACCCCCTTGGACGTGCCCGCTTGTTTAGCTTATGCATGTCCGATAAGGGGTAGAACAAGTTAATGGATAACGGTGCCGCCTGCGGCTTTCATCAGCCTGTTCATAACGGCGAGCCCCACTCCGGTATCCGGAAAGGACTCAGAAATAATCATATCCACTTCCGCTTCATCAAAGCTGCGGAGCGCATCGTATAAGGCGGACGCCACTGTTTCAAGGTCGGCGCGTCTGCCGCAGACCTTGATATAATCAGCCTGGTAACTATCGGCGTTCTCTTCTGTTGTCAAAATGCCGATTCGTTTTCCCCGGCTTTTATATGCGTCTGCCAGTTCTTGAATTCTCCGGGCGCCGCCGTCGGCAATAGCCATCGGCGCAGAAGGCGCGTAATGTGTATATTTCATACCGGGAGAAATAGGAACCTCATCTTCTTCGGTCAGCCCTTTATCCACAAGAACCGGACCGGCGGCGGATTCAATCTGCTCTTTTGTCACGCCTCCCGGACGAAGCAGCACGGGCTGTTTCCCCGTACAGGACAGAACGGTTGATTCCACTCCGATTCCCGTCGCGCCGCCGTCCACAATACCGGCAATACGGCCGTTTAAATCATGAGCGACATGCTCGGCCTTCGTCGGGCTCGGTTTTCCTGATAAATTGGCGCTCGGCGCGGCGATCGGCAGTCCGGCCGAGCTGATGAGGGCTAATGCTGCCGGATGATCAGGCATTCTGACCGCTACCGTCTCAAGTCCCGCGGTGACACGGGGTGACAGCGCACCGGGCTTACACGGCAGGACAAGGGTCAGCGCCCCCGGCCAGAATAGCTCCATAAGCTTTTTCGCCGTCTCAGGAATATGGCTGATAAAACGATCAAGCTGGCTGATATGGGATATATGCACAATCAGCGGGTTATCGCTCGGCCTTCCTTTCGCCTCATATATTTTCGTTACGGCTTCCGTATTTTCAGCGTTAGCGCCCAGTCCGTAAACGGTTTCTGTCGGAAAAGCCACAACCTCATTCTGCCGGAGCAATTCCGCGGCTTGTGTAATTTGGGGATCGGTTGTGGATAATTCTGCGGAACAATCCACAAACCATCTTCTTGTTTTCATGTATAACCAAACTCCTTATTTTAAAGCGGTAAAACTTTATTTTCTCTCGTGTATTCCTTTTGAAAGTATAAAAGATGTCCTTTAATAAAACAAGTGTTATCCACAAACTGTGGACAACACTTTTTAATAAGTGGATAACCTTGTGTATAAGTTAGATCAGGCAGAGGTTTTCACCATTAAAAACGAACCTTCTGTGCATAACGAGTTGCGGAAATGTTCGGACGTATACAGTTCATCAGGCGCATCGGCGCACGCTTCAAATCCCATCACATTCAGAAACTCAGCAGATGAGGGCTGATTGGCGACTAAGTAGACATCTTGAATCTCATGTTTTTTGCACAGCACATCCATACTTTGAAACAGTGTAACGATATGGCTTTGATTCAGCCTGTCCGACATGACGAGTGAACGGAGAAGCCCTTTTCCGCCGCTGAATTTTTCGATCCCGAGACAGGCGGCAATCTTTTTTTCGCTGTCTTCCAGCACGATAAACCGGCTGATCTGCTGATCGATTTCCGCATGTGCCGTATCAGACTTTTTCAAAAAGGCCTCCAGCGCCTCCGTATCTTGATCTCTTGCCACTCTCAGCTGATAAAACATATATTTCCCTCCGTTTCGATCAACTCTTTCTTCCAATCTATGAATCGAATCCGGATTTATGCCTTTTGCTTCAGGAAAATAGATCTGAAATCCAATCGACGAGGAAAAACTTCACTTCGGTATCATCGTCATCTTTATTTTCTTTCTTCGCTTTATCAGCCTTTGCTTTTACGTCATCCAGCACTTTTTCTGTCTGTTTCTGCGTTTCTTCCTGCTTCTGTCCGCCGTCTTCCTGATCTTTCACCGCTTCGCCGTTTGAGAAATCAAGGAAGCACAGCGGCGGAAACAAGACGCACCACCAGTTGGCGCCCTCGCCATTGCCGAGTGTAATTAAAATGGCTTCATATTTTCCGGCCGGATAGACCATATTGCCGTACAGCTTTGTCGGAAACGAAATTTTATTGAATTGAACTGAAACGGATTGATGCGCACCCTTTTCTTTCATCGTTTGTTTGGCGATTTCTTTAATTTCAGGAAGCTTCGAACGAATGAGCCGCCGCGCTTCTTCAATGGAAGTGATATCTTTCACCCAGTCCGTGATTTGCTCGTTTACAGCATCTCTGATCTGGCGCTTGAGCTTTTGATCCTCATCGTTATCACTGTTGGCCAAAATCCTGAGCCGGATCGCTTCATCCGGTATGACGACGGGCTCATCGGCTGATGCCCGCGCCGTTTCTTCTTTTGTCAAACCCGCAAGCGCTCCTGATAATAAAAGAAAAATATATATGCAGATCATCATTGTCTGTTTCATCGGTCCCCACCGTTCCTCTCCGTGCTTTTTTTATCTAGTCCCATTATGGACATGACGGAAAAGGTTTAAACCGGCGGGAAGAAAAAAATCTAGCAAGCTGATAATCTGCATTGACAGATTCAAAATATGGTACGATATTATTTTGATAGGAGGTTTTCAGATGAAATATAATTACACCGTGCTGCTGTCGGCGGCATGTATGTCTGTCATTTATTCTATTTTGTATGTTCATCAATTCATTATCGCGGCTTTCATTTCGATGGCGTTTTATTTTTTGTTTCCTTATTTGATTTTTGCGCTGCCGCTTCAATACTTTCTGAATAAAAAGCCGAAGAGATTTCATCCGCTGTATTTTCTTTATTATTTAGGGGTGTCGTTCATTGCAAACGGGATCATCTTCGGTCTTTTGCAGCCGTCAGGCCAATCTCTGTTTTCTAATTCAGCCTTTTATATCTTTGCGGTTTTAACAGCCGTCGTCTATTGGGTGTGGGATTCCGTATTGCTGCAAAGACAAAATCCGGCTACAGAAGCGTAATCAGCAGACAGCCGGCTGAAGGGAGAGCGGCGCAAAAGAAAACGGCGGCCATCTTTAAACGGGCGTGCCGTCCTTCTTCTGTTTCAGAATGATAATTGGCCCGCTGCTCCGCTCCGCTTACGGCCAGCCCGGAAACGATGACCGCTGCGACGATAAGAACAGCCGTAACGGCGCCGAAAATGATGTCAAAGCCAAACGGCAGGACAAATCCAGCCGCATAAGCTGCGGCGGCGAGTATACATCCGAAGGCGAACGCTTTTTTCAAGGCGGATGCCCCTTTCATTTTCTTTCCATTGTAACAAAAGCCCGCCGTGTGCGTCACCGGCGGGCTTTTTTCATGATGTGATGACCGCGGATACGGTTCTGTCTTTTCCGTTGATGTCCTGTACGACTTCCACTTCCGCATTCGGAAAGGAATGACGGAACAGGTCTTTCACGGCTTTTCCCTGATTATATCCGATTTCAAAGACGACAAGCGCTTTATCTTTCATGACAAGAGGCAGCTCCTCCATAAACCGCTTGTAGAATTTCAAACCGTCACCGCCGTCCGTAAGAGCATGAAGCGGCTCATGGAAACGGACGATATCCGACAAATCCGCCATTTCTTCTTCAGAAATATACGGCGGATTGGAAACAATAATATCCGCTTTTTTTCCTGATGAAATAAAAGGAGTTAACAGATCTCCCTGCAAAAAGCACACGTCCGCTCCGAGGTTTTGCGCATTTCTTTCCGCCACCTGCAGCGCTTCTTTTGAAATATCCGAAGCCGATACTGAAAAATGTCCGCATTCAAGCGCGAGCGTCACCGCAATAGCTCCGCTCCCCGTACCGATATCAATGACGTTCAGTCGTTCCGCCCCGGAAAATACCCGCTTCTGTCTGTCCAGCAGATGAAAGACGACTTCTTCCGTTTCCGGACGCGGAATGAGAACATCGTCATTCACAAAAAATTCCCTGCCGTAAAACTGTTCTTTCCCGATAATATATTGAATCGGAATACCTTCTTTATGCATCTCCACGTGCCGTCTGAAACGGTAAAGTTCGTCCTCGCCGACGGGCTCCTGCAGACTTGCGAGAAGTTTGCTCCGATCCATTCCGGTATCATTTAACAGCAGCAGCTCGGCCGCGTTTTTTTCTCTTCCCGCTTCGGTTAAATAAGAAGAAGCCCAGCTTAGGGCTTCAAAAACGGTCTTCATCTTAATTTTCCGCCTGCTGGAGCTTGCTTGACTGGTCTTCTACGATTAACGCTTCAACCACTTCATCAAGCTTGCCTTCCAGGATTTGATCCAGCTTTTGAATCGTCAGGCCGATGCGGTGATCCGTCACACGGTTTTGCGGGAAATTGTATGTGCGGATACGCTCGGAACGGTCGCCTGATCCGACGGCTGATTTACGGGTCTGATCATATTCAGCCTGAGCTTCCTGCTGGAATTTGTCATAGATTCTGGCGCGGAGCACCTTCATCGCTTTTTCTTTGTTTTTAATCTGAGATTTTTCATCCTGACAGGATACGACGACACCGGTCGGTAAATGCGTCAGGCGTACCGCCGACATCGTCGTGTTTACGCTTTGTCCGCCCGGTCCGCTTGATGCGAATGTATCGACGCGGATGTCTTTTTCGTGGATGTCCACTTCTACTTCTTCCGCTTCAGGAAGACACGCCACCGTCGCCGTGGATGTATGAATACGGCCGCCTGATTCCGTTTCCGGAACACGCTGTACGCGGTGCGCGCCATTTTCATACTTCAGCTTGGAGTATGCGCCTTTTCCTGTAATCATAAAGATGATTTCTTTGTAACCGCCCGTTCCGGTCACGTTTGCTTCCATGACTTCAGTCTTCCAGCCTTGGATTTCGGCGTAACGGGAGTACATTCTGTAGAGATTTCCCGCAAACAGCGCGGCTTCTTCTCCTCCCGCTGCTCCGCGGATCTCCATGATTACGTTTTTGTCATCGTTCGGGTCTTTCGGGATGAGGAGCACTTTCAAACGCTCTGATAAGGTTTCCGTCTCTCCCTGCAGTTCGGAGATTTCTTCCTTCACCATTTCTCTCATATCGGCATCAAGCTTTTCCTCAAGCATCGCTTTCGCATCGGCAAGCTGTTCTGATGCGTCTCTGTATTGTCTATAGACTTCAACGGTTTCTTGTATATCAGATTGCTCTTTCGAATATTCTCTAAGCTTTTTCGGATCGTTGACCACTTCCGGATCACTTAAAAGCTCATTTAATTTTTCGTATCGTTGTTCAATTGACTGTAAACGGTCTAACACGGTCTTCACCTCTGTTTTCCTGTGCGTAACATTCTCATTATAGTATAGGGCTTATCGCCAGTCAAAAGCAATTCGCCTCTGTTATACTGAAGCAAAAAAGGAGGGGCGGATATGCTGAAATCCATCCACCATATAGCAATCATATGCTCTGATTATGAAAAGTCGAAAGCTTTTTACACCGAGATACTCGGTTTCGGCATTATAAAAGAAACATATCGAAAGGAACGGGAATCTTATAAACTCGATCTGGCGCTGGACGGCGCATATGCGATTGAATTGTTTTCCTTTCCCGATCCGCCCGAACGGCCGACCAGACCGGAAGCCGCGGGTCTCCGGCATCTCGCCTTCACCGTAAACGATCTTGAAGCAGCCGTCAGGGAGTTAAAGGAAAAGGGCGTCGGCACAGAACCGATCAGAACCGATCCGCTGACGGGGAAACGGTTTACCTTTTTCTTCGATCCCGACAAGCTTCCGCTTGAATTGTATGAAGCGTAACGTTTTTTGAAGAAATGCCGCTTTCTTTGGCGAATTCCTTCTTGTTTTGTCTAACGTGAAGGGAACGCCGCCTCATGGTCGAATACCTAGCAAAAAGGAGGTATGTGATCATGAATACAAACATGGCCGCGAAAGAGCTCGGTGTCTCCGCAAAAACGGTGCAAAGGTGGGTCAAGCAGCTGAATCTTCCGGCTGAACGGAATGAGCTCGGACATTATTCCTTTACACCTGAGGATCTTGATGTGCTGAAATCGGTCAAACGGCAAATTTCTGAAGGCACTGCCCTTCTGGACGTTCAAGTGCCCCGGCAGCCGAAAAAACGGACGGGCTTCATTTTGCAGCGTCCGAAAATCACTGGCGGCGCTGAACAAAGGTTGGCAGAGCTGGAGCGCAAACTGGACATTCTCACGAAAGAGAAACAAGGTGAGAACCATCTGCTTTCAAGGATAGAGGAGCTGGAACGCCAGCTGAAACAAAAGGCGGATGAAGGGGTGTCTTATCAGCTTCTTCAGCACAGACGGGAAATTGACGACCTCAATACCGAATTGCAGACATTGGCCTCCCGCATCCAGGAACTTGCCCAGACAGCTCCCCTCTCAGAAACAGCCGCTTCTTCAGAACATAAGAAACCCAGAAAAAAAACGAGATTTTCGCCTTTTAAATTTCAATTCTAATCAAAAAAGCTCCCTGAAACAGGGAGCTTTTCATTATGCAGTCAGCGCAATGATGATCGGCAGTGAGATCAGAGATAAAATCGCACTGATCACGAACGCGGACGCAGTTTCTTCCTCTTGTTTTTCGAAACGTGTGGCAATCATCGCCGCTACCGCAGATCCAGGGAATGCAACGAGCAATACCGCTTTCGTGATCTGGTCAGCCGGAAGTCCGACTGCAAGAGCGATCAAGTACATCAGCGCAGGCTGAACGGCAACTTTTAACAAAGCGATACCGAAAGCCGGCAGACTGAGCTTGATGTTACGGATACCGACAGTTACACCGACGGCAAAGAGTGCAACACCTGATGTTGTGCTTCCGAGCTGATCAAGCATTTTTTCACCCAAGCCAGGGAGTGTTACACCGCAGAGTACCAGGATGATACTGATAAGCGGTGCAGCCGCAAGCGGTTCGGAAAGACCGTGAAGAATAGACTTACCAGTCATTTTCCAGAAGTTCTCGTTTTCGCTGTCTTGTTTCTTAGATGACTCACCGACTGTAGCGATAATGATCGCAAGCGGGTCAAGGATGGCGTTAACCACGATACCCGTAACGGCGATAGGAATCGCTACTTCGTTTGCTCCGAATAAGCTTCCAAGTACCGGAATACCCATAAATGCAAATGTCGGCTGTGCAGAGTTTAAAGAAAATACAGATGAATTCGTTAAATCATACTTGAAGATAAATTTGCAAACCAACAGAATGACGATAAAGAATCCGACAATCCCAATGATCAAAGCGATCATCAAAGGAACCTGTGATAAAAACGCACTTCTTGAAGTGGTTAAAATACTTGCGATAAAATGCGCCGGAAGCGCGTACTTCGTAACTAAGGTGCTTACCCCTTTTGCTGACTTCGCGTCATAACTTCCGAAGCGACCTGCGAACCATCCCAGCACGATCACGAAAAAGATCGGCGCCAGGAGGATTAAAATATCTAAGAAGCTCAAAATATTCTCCTCCAAATCCTTAATGTCCGTATACTTTAGCCTTTACATAAAAGCTTTCCCTCGGACTGTAAAATTAATCGTAAAATTATTTAGCGATAACTTGTTTATATTGCGGTTTCCACATTGCATCAAGAACGGCTTGTTCTACATTTTCAGGAATGCGGTTTGCCACGCCTTCTTTAATGGCAGTTTCCGCTACGGCGATCGCAACTTTAATTGAAACTTCTTGTAAGTCGCTCATGCTCGGCAGAAGGCCTGCACCCGGTGTTTCAAAATCAACGCTTTCTGCGATTGCGTCAGCAGTTGCCGCAAACATTGCAGGAGTAATCACTTTCGCTTCTACAACGATTGAACCGAGACCAAGTCCAGGGAACGCGAATGCGTTGTTAGATTGTCCGATTTCATAAGAAACGCCATTGTACTCCACATTGTCAAACGGGCTTCCTGTCGCCACAAGCACTTTGCCGTCAGTCCATTTGAAAAGATCGCTAGGAACGGCTTCAGCAAGCGGTGTCGGGTTAGACATCGGCATGATGACCGGACGCTCAACGTGTTTTGCCATTTCTTTGACGATTTCTTCACTGAATGCGCCGCTTTGGCCTGATGTACCGATTAAGATTGTCGGTTTCGCTTGACGGATCACTTCAATGAAAGGAATTTGTCCGTTTTCATCGCGTTTCCAATCTTTAATTTCTTCAGCTGTGCGCAGGTACGGCTCTTGGAAATCAAGAATGTTTTCCATACCTTCAATTAACAAGCCTCTGTAGTCCATTGTGTAGAACGCTTTGTTGGCTTCTTCTTCAGAAAGACCGGCGAGCACCATAGTGTCGCGGATTTGGTCAGCGATTCCGATTCCGGCAGATCCCGCACCGAAGACAACCACACGCTGGTCTTTAATAGACGCGCCTGTTTTCTTCATAGCCGCAAGCACACCTGCAAGCGTAATCGCGCCTGTTCCTTGAATGTCATCGTTGAAGGTAAGAATTTCATGGTTGTATTTCTTCATGATATTGCGCGCGTTTTTGTTTCCAAGGTCTTCCCAGTGAAGAAGAGCTTTAGGGAAATATTTAAGCGCAGCTTTTACATAAGCGTCAATGAAAGCTTCATAACGTTCGCCTTGGATACGTTCATGGCGGTTACCGATGTATAAAGGATCGTTCAGAAGTTTTTCATTGTTCGTACCGACGTCAAGAACGACAGGAATAACACGGCTTGGGTCAATACCGGCAGCCGCTGTGTATACGGCTAATTTACCGATGGCGATGTTGATACCGCCTACACCCCAGTCACCGATTCCGAGGATGCTTTCTGAGTCTGTCGCAACGATCAGATCAATATCTCCGGCAGTGGCATGAAGGTTTTCAAATGCCTCTTCAATTCCTTCCACGTTGTCGATAGAAAGGTAAATCCCTTGAGGTCTTCTGTACTCATGGCTGTATTCTTGAATCGCTTCACCGACAGTCGGTGTGTAAACAACCGGCAGCATTTCACGAAGATGGTTTTGAAGCAATTTAAAGAAAAGAACTTCGTTACGGTTTTGCAAATCATTCAAATACACGTTTTGGCGAAGGCGGTCCGGCTGAGCTTGAAACTGCTCGTATGCGCGTTTTGCCTGCTCATCAAGAGACAGAATGGTCGGAGGAAGCAGCCCGTCTAATCCAAGGCTTTTTCTTTCTTCTGCTGAAAACGCAACACCTTTATTTAAAGTAGGGATAGATAGAACTTCTTTTCCTCTTAAAGTAGTTTCTAAGTTGCCTTCCTTCGTTACTTTAATATTATTCAAGAAAATCTCCTTCTTTCTTCAAATAGTTAACAAAGTTAAGTAATTACCCATTTTGGCTAGTGTGATCGCGATCTGCTATATCTTTTTTTGACAATTATTCGAACAATGTCTCATAACTATTTACATTACTTAGTCATTTTATGCCTGTAAAAATGAAAATTCAAGAGATGAAAATTACTTAATTTTTTCATACTCTTTTTTAAGTTAATTAACTACAATTTTTGAAAAACCGTCAAAAAAACACCGGATTTTTTACCGATGTTTTCATGAAAAGGGTTATTTATCAGTCTGTTTTTTCGGCACTTCGTGATGATGTCTGCATCTCGCTTCGTATGACTCCGACGCGCCGACTAAAATGACCGGATCATCATAGGAAGCGGGCTTCCCGTCAATCAAACGCTGCGTACGGCTTGCCGGCGACCCGCAAACGGAGCAGACCGCCTGCAGCTTCGTCACTGATTCGGCAACCGCCATCAGATTCGGCACCACGCCGAACGGCTCTCCCCGGAAATCCATATCAAGTCCGGCCGCGATGACACGATATCCTTTATCCGCAAGCGAGGATAAGTCGCCGATGATCGATTCGCCGAAAAACTGCACTTCATCTACCGCGATGACGTCCGTGCTTTCACTGATATGATCCCATATTTCAGCCGAAGACGAGATGACGTGGCTTGTCATGGATGTGCCGTTGTGAGAAACGACAGCCTCCTCACTGTAGCGATTATCAATGGCAGGTTTGAACACCTTGACCTCCTGCTTCGCATAAGTCGCTCTTTTCACTCTGCGGATCAGCTCTTCTGATTTCCCAGAGAACATGCTGCCGCATATCAGCTCAAGCCATCCGCTTTGCTTCATTATGTACATAGGCTATCCGCTCCCCTTTTTTTCCTGTTTATGGACATAAAAAACAGGCAAGAAGCAATTCTTGCCTGCCTGTAAAATCTATTATTACTTAAGACCGTATTTTTTGTTAAAGCGATCAACACGACCATCAGCAGAAGCGAATTTTTGACGTCCAGTGTAGAATGGGTGGCATTCAGAGCAAATCTCAACGCGTACCTCTTCTTTTACTGAGCCTGTTTCAAATTCATTTCCGCAAGCGCATTTAACTGTTGCTTTTTTGAAATTAGGATGAATTCCTGCTTTCATTGTATCCATCTCCTTCCGCCCTGAATCCCGTGTGGAAACAGAGTTATTATTCCGGAGCGAATCCGGAACGCATATGAGAGAATTATATCAGTCATTTACTGCATTTGCAAATACATTTTTTATCAGCGGCGGGCTGATGATGAAAGGTTTGCCTGCTTCCATTCTTGGTTGATCAGATCGAAGAATTCCTGATTCGTTTTTGTTTTTTTCATTTTTCTCATAAACTTCTCTGCGAAGTCCGGAGAATCAGACATCGATTTGCGGATTGCCCATAGACGGTCAAGATGCTCTTTCGGCACGAGCAGCTCTTCCTTCCGCGTGCCGGAGCGGCGGATATCGATCGCCGGGAAAATCCGTCTTTCCGCAAGAGAACGGTCAAGGTGAAGCTCCATGTTGCCCGTTCCTTTAAACTCTTCGTAGATGACGTCATCCATCCGGGAGCCCGTGTCAACGAGCGCCGTCGCCAAAATGGTCAGGCTGCCGCCCTCTTCAATGTTTCTCGCGGCACCGAAAAAGCGCTTCGGACGATGGAACGCAGCCGGGTCAATCCCGCCGGAAAGCGTACGTCCGCTTGGCGGGATAACGAGGTTGTAGGCCCGTGCCAGGCGGGTAATGCTGTCCATCAGAATGATAACGTCTTTTTTGTGTTCAACGAGACGCATCGCCCGTTCAAGCACAAGCTCCGCTACCTTAATGTGATTTTCCGGCACTTCATCGAACGTCGAGCTGACGACATCGCCCGCTACGGAACGTTCAATATCCGTTACTTCTTCCGGTCTTTCATCAATTAAGAGAACGATCAATTCAGCGTCAGGCTGATTTGTCGTAATGCTGTTAGCGATTTCTTTTAACAGCATGGTTTTACCGGCTTTCGGCGGCGCCACGATCAGACCGCGCTGGCCGAAACCGACGGGAGCCATCATATCGAGAATTCTTGTTGAGAGATAATTCGGTTTCGTCTCAAGCACCATTTGGCGGTCCGGATAAAGCGGTGTCAGCGCGGGAAAATGAACGCGCTCTTTCGCAGATTCCGGATCGTCTCCATTTACCGCTTCAACGTGCAAAAGTCCGTAATAGCGTTCGTTTTCTTTCGGCGGACGCACCTTGCCGGATACTTTGTCACCGTTTCTTAAATCAAAGCGGCGGATCTGGGAAGCAGAAATATAGATGTCTTCTGAGCTTGGCGAGTAATTAATCGGTCTGAGGAAGCCGAATCCTTCCGATTGGATGATTTCGAGCACGCCTTCCATAAACAGAAGATCCTCCTGCTCGGCGTTGGCTTTCAGGATGGCAAAGATTAATTCTTTTTTAGTCAGTTTGCTGTAGTAGGAGATTTTATAATGTCTGGCCAGTTCATATAGTTCTTTTAATTTCATATTTTCCAAAGAGGAAATAGATACGTCTTTCATAAAAACACCACGCTTTTCATAGTCAATGTATTGCTGTTTTCATTCAAATCGGCTGCTTCGCATGATTCCGCCAAAGCACATTCTTTTATAAAACGTTCAGGAACTTCTATCGGTAACACTTCCACCCATGATCGGCGCTTTTTTAAAAAAGGAATGTCTTAATGAGTTTTGAAGGAAGCGAGGACAAAAACTTGAGAAGATCAATATTTATATCGTCTGTATGCGGTAGAATTTGAAAATTTCCCAGTACTCAAAAGAAGGAATGACACAGAAAAATCGCAGCACTCTTTATTTTTACCTCATTTCAAAAAATTATTCAACTTAAATAATGCTTTGACATATAAATGATAGGGTTGACTCTTTTTTGCAAAAGAAAAGCGGGACTTTCCGTCCCGCTTTTCTCTATTTATGGCCGGATCACAAGATTTGGTTTTTTCTTCAGGCTGTGTCTTCCGTCAACGAATCGGACCGTTCCTGATTTCGCCCGGATGACCAGGCTTTCAGTCGTGCCGACGGAGCCTTTGAACTGAACGCCTTTCAGCAGCTCTCCGTCCGTGACGCCCGTTGCGGCAAAAATGGCGTCATCCCCTCTCACAAGGTCCTCCATCCGGAGCACTTTGGATACATCAAGGCCCATTCGCTCACAGCGCGCCTGCTCTTCCGCACTTTGCGGCAGAAGCCTGCCGATGATTTCGCCGCCTAGCGCTTTTAACGCAACGGCAGACAGCACGCCTTCAGGAGCCCCGCCTGAACCGAAGAGAATGTCTACTCCCGTATGGTCAAAGGCCGTATTGATGGCGCCCGCGACATCGCCGTCGTTGATCAGTTTGATTCTGGCGCCCGCCTCACGCAATTCAGAGATAATTTTTTCGTGTCTGTCACGATTTAAAATGGTTGCCACGACATCTTCAATGTCTTTATTTTTCGCTTTCGCAACGGCTTTTAAGTTATCAATGACAGGCGCTTCGATATCGATGCAGCCTACCGCTTCGGGACCGACCGCGATTTTTTCCATATACATATCCGGGGCGTTCAGCAATGTTCCATGGTCAGCGACCGCGATCACCGTCAGCGCATTCCAGCCGCCGCTCGCTACGATGTTTGTGCCTTCAAGAGGATCGACGGCGACATCGACGCGCGGGCCGTATCCGTTTCCGAGCTTTTCGCCGATGTAAAGCATCGGCGCTTCATCCATCTCGCCTTCCCCGATCACGACCGTGCCTTTCATCGGCACCGTGTCAAACACGTCACGCATTGCGCTTGTCGCCGCATCATCAGCTTCATCTTTTTTCCCGCGGCCCATCCATCTGGCAGATGCTAAAGCCGCCGCTTCAGTGACTCGAACCAATTCCATCGATAAGCTTCTTTCCATTTCAACACGATCTCCTCTCAAAAGTCCGCATTTCTATGAATTTTGGAGCTGTTCTATCTCTTCGTCCGTCAGCCTTTGCCGCCAGATTGTGGCGCCCAGACCTTCGAGTTTTTTCTCAAGATTGCTGTAGCCGCGGTCTAAATGCTCGAGACCGGTAATTTCGGTTACGCCGTCAGCCATGAGTCCGGCGACGACCAGACAAGCGCCTGCACGCAGATCGCTCGCCTTTACTTTTGCGCCCTGAAGCTCGGCCGGACCGGTGATAATGGCCGACCTGCCTTCCACTTTCATATTGGCCCCCATCCGTCTCAGCTCATCTATATGTTTAAATCGGGCCGAGTAGATGGTGTCGGTTACGACGCTCGTGCCGCTGGCTCTCGTTAACAGAGATGTCATCGGCTGCTGAAGATCAGTCGGGAATCCCGGGTAAACAAGCGTTTTTACGTCGACCGGTTTTATCTGCTTCTGCCCGCCGAGCATAAGAAGCTGATCGTCACTCGTCTCGATGTAAAAACCCATTTCCCTGAGCTTCGCCGTTAAAGACTCCAGGTGAGTCGGTATGACATTATCAATAATGACTTCTTTCCCCATCGCGGCGCCGGCGATCATAAAGGTGCCCGCCTCAATTCTGTCCGGAATGATCGTATGCCTGCATCCGTGCAGCTCTTTTACGCCGTCGATTCTGATTACATTGGTTCCTGCGCCTTTGATCTTTGCGCCCATGCTGGTGAGCAATGTGGCAACATCAATAATCTCAGGTTCCTTGGCGGCGTTTTCTATCACGGTTTTACCTTCAGCCAGTACAGCGGCAAGCATGATATTGATCGTCGCTCCGACGCTGACGACATCTAAATAAATCCGTGCGCCTCTCAGCCTTTCGGCGCGCAGATAAATCGCGCCTTGTTCATTGGTGACTTCCGCCCCAAGCGCCTCAAACCCTTTGATATGCTGGTCAATCGGCCGCGGCCCGAGATGGCATCCGCCCGGCAGTCCGATGACCGCCTGTTTGAAGCGGCCGAGCATCGCGCCCATTAAGTAATAGGAAGCGCGGAGTTTTTTCACTTTGCCGTTGGGAAGCGGCATGCTGATCATCGGGGAAGGGTCGACGACAATTTCTCCTTTTTCAAAATGGACGTTTCCGCCGATTTCTTTCAGCAGGTCACGCAGCGTTTCAATATCTGAGATCTCCGGAAGCCCTTCGATCGTTACTTCGGAATTTGCCAGAATGGTTGCGGGTATCAATGCGACGGCGCTGTTTTTCGCGCCGCTGATATGTACGGTTCCGTTTAACGGATCGCCGCCGGCAATATTCAACTTTTCCATGATAGTCTCCTTCCATAAGAAGATAGCTGCGGAGCGTAAATAAAATGGCATTTTATTCTGTCTCTGCAAATAAAGCTCTTGTCCAAAATGTAGCCAATTCGAAGAGAAAGAATACAAGGACATTATAAAATAACAGGAAGAAAATAGCGAAGCTTTGCGGGGCATTTTTAACACAGGATGCACAGAGGCCCGCCGGGTTCATATTCCGGGGAAACACACTCTTCACTTTGATACTGAAGGCCCGCTGCCAAACAGGAAAACATAAGGGTGCGGCAAACGGATGCAACCGGTTTGCCGCCCTTTTCCCCCTTATTTATTCCAGTCAGCCAAGAATTGCTCAATGCCTTTATCCGTTAACGGATGTTTCGTCAGCTGGTGAATGACTTTCAGCGGCATCGTACCAATATGCGCACCGCGTAAAGCGGCTTCAGTCACGTGCTGTGCATGACGGATGGAAGCTGCGATGATTTGTGTATCAATGTCATGAATGTCAAAAATCTGTCTTATTTCTGAAATCAGTTCAAGACCGTTATGGCCGATGTCATCCAGACGGCCTAAGAACGGAGATACATAAGTCGCCCCGGCTCTTGCCGCCAAAAGCGCCTGGTTGGCGCTGAAAATGAGCGTTACGTTTGTTTTAATGTTCAGGTCGCTCAGCGCTTTTACGGCTTTTAACCCTTCAGACGTCATCGGGATTTTCACCGTAATATTCGGCGCGATTTTCGCAAGTTCTTTACCTTCTTCAATCATTTCTTCAGCATTCAGGGAAATGACTTCCGCGCTTACTGATCCGCTCACGACTTCCGTAATCTCACGAAGTCTGTCATGGAAAGACACGTCAGCTTCTTTCGCCACTAAACTAGGGTTTGTCGTAACTCCGGCAAGAACGCCAAGTTCATAAGCTTCTTTAATCTCGTCAATGTTTGCTGTATCAATGAAAAATAACATAAGGAAAGCCTCCCCAGTAATAAATTTTCAGAACTGTAAAACATGATTGCGCTTTCTAAAGGTAAGACATAAAACCGCCTGTCAATGCTGTCAGGCGGTTTATGGATGTTACATTGAATTAAGCTTGGTTTGAAGAACCGAACTCACGCATTTTGCCGATAACCGTTTCTTTGATTGCTTCACGAGCAGGTCCAAGATATTTACGAGGATCGTATTCGTTCGGCTTAGCTGCCAATGTTTCGCGGACAGCTTTTGCAGAAGAAATTTGGTTTTCAGTGTTTACGTTGATTTTAGCCGTACCAAGTGAGATTGATTTTTTAATGTCGGCAGTCGGAATTCCTGTACCTCCGTGAAGTACTAACGGAAGGCCGGTTGATTTTCCGATATCTTCCATTTCTTTGAAACCGAGGTTCGGTTCGCCTTTGTAAGGACCGTGAACAGAACCCAGTGCAGGTGCAAGGCAGTCGATGCCAGTGCGCTCTACAAGTTCTTGACACTCTTTAGGGTCAGCATAGATTACGCCTTCAGCGATCACGTCATCTTCCTGTCCGCCTACAGTTCCAAGCTCAGCTTCAACTGAAACGCCGTGGAAATGAGCAAGCTCAACCACTTTAGCTGTAGTTGCTACGTTTTCCTCAAACGGATGGTGAGATGCGTCGATCATTACAGAAGTGAAACCTGCATGAATCGCTTTCGCACAAGATTCAAAGCTTGAACCGTGGTCTAAGTGAATCGCGACAGGAACTGTCACTTTGTATTCTTCCATAAGAGCTTTAACCATGGCAACCACTGTTTTGAAGCCGCCCATGTAGCGTCCCGCGCCTTCTGAAACACCAAGAATAACCGGGGATTTTTCCTCTTCTGCTGCTTGTAAAATAGCTTGAGTGAACTCAAGGTTATTTAAGTTAAATTGTCCAACAGCATATCCTTTTTCTTTAGCTGTATTCAACATTTCCGTCATTGAAACTAAAGGCATGTCGAAAGTCCTCCTTATGTAGCCTGATTTGCTTCTTCTCGAAAAAAGCTTTCCACCTATAGCATGACCATAAAAACCTGTCATATGTAAAACAACAGATCGCTTTTTCTCCATCTCTAGGATACCAACTTTTCGACAAATCGGCAACACAATGACATAATTGTTTCTAATTTTATTAATTCGATTTTAGAGGTAAATATTTTTTCACCGCGTCTCTGATCTCATCAATGTCAAAAGGTTTCGCAAAATGGGTCAGCGCTCCGAGCTCTTTTGATTCCTTAATCATATCGAGTTCTCCGTAAGCGGTCATGATAATGACGCGGATGGATTCGTCGATCATCTTCATGCGCTTGAGAATTTCGATACCGTCCATGCCGGGGATTTTCATATCTAAAAGCACGAGATCGGGCCGTTCTTTCGTTACAATGTCCAGCGCCTGTATGCCGTTGGCGGCCTGAAACGTCTGGTACCCTTCTTTATGAAACACTTCATTGAGCAATATGCGTATACCGTATTGGTCATCTACGATTAAAATCTTTTCATTCATCATTTTACACCCCAATATTATCATTTTCGTCAAAAGGAAGCAGTTGTTTATGTATTCTGTTTGATTTTCACATTTCCTTTAATTATAATAGTCTACTTTCCGACATTTTCTGAGCATTTTCTCTTTTGTTGTATACTGTTCTTGTATGTGTAAAGGAGGTTTCACTCATGTTAAAGATATTTACGACCCAGCTTGCAGGCATTTTTTCCCGCATTCAGGATAAGGAATCCGAAGCAATAGAAGACGGCGCGCGCCTGCTGGCGCAGGCAGCCGTCAGCGGTCATACCATTTATTTATACGGCGCAAATGAGATGCAGGGCATTTTGTGCGAGGCGGAACTCGGCTCAGAACCGATGCCTTCCGTCAAAGCGTTTCCGGATACAGCTGATTCGGTTACAGAAAGCGACAGGGTGCTGATGTTTTGTTCAGGTCCGGGCACAGCTGAAGAACAGGCGCTGGCTCAAAAGCTTTATGAAAAAGGGGTCGGCCTCGTTTGCGTATCTCCTGTCATCAAAGATCAAACCGGGATTGAGGAATTTTGTGATGTTCATATTGACAGCAAATTAAAAATGCCGCTTCTGCCCGATGAAGACGGGACAAGATACGGCTTTCCTTCATTAATGACAGGCCTGTATGTCTATCACGCGCTATCCTTTACGTTAAAGGAAATGATGCAGGAATATGCCTGATGCAGAAAAAAGACTTGCCGCTTTTAAAGGAGGCAAGTCTTTTTTTATTACTTCTGTTCTGCAGCTTGTACGGAAGCGCCGATAAAGTCTTTGAATAAAGGCTGAGGTCTTGTCGGTCTTGATTTGAACTCAGGGTGGAACTGGCAAGCGACATACCAAGGATGATCTTTCAGCTCGATGATTTCCACAAGACGGCCGTCAGGGCTTGTTCCTGAGAACACAAAACCGTTCTCTTCCATTTGCTGTCTGTATTCGTTGTTGAATTCATAACGGTGGCGGTGGCGTTCGTATACCACTTCATCCGCATACGCTTCGAAGGCTTTCGTGTCTTCCTGAAGCTTACAAGGGTACAGTCCGAGACGAAGCGTTCCTCCAAGATCCTCGACATCTTTTTGTTCTGGCAGAAGGTCGATGATCGGATAAGGAGTGGACGGATCGATCTCCGCAGAGTGAGCCCCTTCCAGACCTAATACGTTTCGCGCATATTCAATGGATGCAATCTGCATACCGAGGCAGATGCCGAAGAACGGAATTTTATTCTCACGCGCATACTTGGCGGCGATGATTTTCCCTTCTACGCCGCGATCCCCGAAACCGCCGGGCACGATGATTCCGTCTGTGCCGCCAGTCAGCTCTTGAATATTGCTTTCTGTCACTTCTTCGGCGTTAATCCATTTGATCTTCACATCAGCGTCAAACGCATAGCCCGCGTGGCGCAGTGATTCAACGACTGAAATGTAAGCGTCCTGAAGCTCGACGTATTTACCGACAAGGCTGATTGTAATGGTTTTAGACAAGTTTTTCACTTTCGTGACAAGGTCTTTCCATTCCGTCATATCCGGGTCTTTGCATTCTAATTTCATATGATCGCAGACAAGCTTATCGAGTCCCTGCTCCTGAAGGTTAAGCGGGATGGAGTAAAGGTTGTCCGCATCTTCGCACTCGATGACCGCTTTCGTGTCAATATCGCAGAAGAGCGCGATTTTATCTTTCATATCTTGAGAAATCGGCATTTCCGTGCGCACGACGATGATATTAGGCTGAATACCGAGGCTTCTCAGCTCTTTTACGCTGTGCTGCGTCGGTTTTGTTTTCAGCTCGCCCGCCGCTTTGATGTACGGAACAAGCGTACAGTGAATGTACATCACGTTTTCATGGCCGATGTCGCTTTTCATTTGACGGATGGCTTCAAGGAACGGAAGGGATTCGATGTCTCCCACTGTTCCGCCGATCTCAGTAATGACTACATCTGCGTTTGTTTCTTTGCCTGCACGGTACACACGGTCTTTCAGTTCATTTGTGATGTGCGGAATGACCTGAACCGTTCCGCCGAGGTAGTCCCCGCGGCGCTCTTTTTTCAATACGGCAGAATAGATTTTACCGGTCGTCACGTTGCTGAATCTGTTCAGATTAATGTCAATGAACCGCTCATAATGCCCTAAGTCAAGGTCAGTCTCAGCGCCGTCATCGGTAACGAATACCTCACCGTGCTGGTACGGGCTCATCGTTCCCGGGTCAACGTTGATATAAGGGTCAAATTTTTGGATGGTGACGCTCATGCCTCTGTTTTTCAAAAGGCGGCCAAGTGATGCTGCCACAATTCCTTTTCCGAGTGATGATACAACTCCCCCGGTTACAAAAATATATTTCGTCATTTCGTTTGCTCCTCTCTTCGGTCTGCGCTACATTCCTTAAAATGTGCCGTTTTATAGAAAATCATTTCACTAAAAACAAATGATGTGTAAAAGAATTTGGGAGATGAAAATAAGAAAGCTCCCTTTCAATTTCTTGAAAGGGAGCGTAGCACTCTTATGAATTCTCTTCTTTTTGAAGAGCCCAAAATACATACTACATAGTTCGACAATGAAAGTCAAGATCGTTTTGCTGATATAAAATCAGTCTTTGCGATCCTCTTCCTCATCATCATAATCTTCCTCATCTTCTTCAATCATCTCATCTTCAATCTCAAGCTCGTCGTCATCTTCTTCATCGATATCTTCGTCGTCAAAGCTGTCTGCGTCAAGGTCAATATCTTCTTCCATTTCATCGAGATCGATGTCATCTTCATCAACTTCCTCGAATTCATCAAGGTCGAGATCTTCCTCAACGGCTTTTTTCGCTTTTTTCTTTTTCGCTTTTACAGTCGGCTGTGTTTCTTCGTCCAGCTGATCGTACGGATACCAGCTGCGGAGCCCCCATGTCTGATCTGACAGAGCAATAAAGCGGCCGTCAATGTTGAGGTCTGTATAAAATTGGGCGATACGGTCGCCCAGTTCCTCTTTCGTAACACCGAGCAAGGAGATCATTTCATTCAGCAGCTCCTGGAACGGAACCGGTTTTTTATGTTCTGAGAAAATTTCGTGAGCGATTTCAACTAAAGCCATCTGCTTCAGCTGTTCCTGAGAATATTGTTTGATACTCAAGGTCGGACACTCCCTTTCTATTACTTATATGTATCTGTTTCTATCCTATAATAAGAACGAATTTGTATTGTTTTGTTCATAAACCATACCTCTCATTATAAACAAATTAAAACAGAATATGCTACCCTAAACAGCGTAATTTAAGAAATTTTAGAGCCGCCCCTTCATAAATCGGCTGATGTGCGAAAACAAAGCCGCCGGCATATGCGCCGGCGGCCCGCTTCTTTCTATAAAGACTCTTGTTTTTCGGCGCCGAATACAGACATGGCGAGCAATTCACTGACATCATAAGTGCCGATCGCGTCTTCGGCTTCTTTCGCTTTCGTCCCGTCACCGAGCATGGTCAGACAGTAAGGACATCCGGAGCTGATGACCGTCGGACTGACAGAAAGCGCCTGCTCAGTCCGGGCCGTGTTGATCCTCGCTCCCGTTTCTTCTTCCATCCACATGAGCCCTCCCCCGGCGCCGCAGCACATCCCGTTTTCGCGGCTGCGCTCCATTTCCTTCAATTGAACGCCCGGAATGGCTTTTAAGATCGCTCTCGGCGGCTCATACACTTCGTTGTATCTTCCTAAATAGCACGAGTCATGGAAGGTAATCGTTTCATTGACCGGGTGAAGCGGTTTTAGTTTCCCCTGTGACACAAGCTCGGCTAATAATTCAGTATGATGATAGACTTCGGCCCGGAATCCGAAATCAGGGTATTCATTTTTGAACATATTATAGGCGTGCGGATCAATTGTGACGATTTTTTTGATTCCGTGTTTTTCAAATTCGCCGATGTTGTGTTCCGCCAGCTCTTGGAACAGAAACTCGTTGCCCAAACGGCGCGGCGTATCGCCTGAGTTTTTTTCCTTATTGCCGAGAATCGCAAAGGATACGCCCGCTTCATTGAGCAGCTTTGCAAATGAGACGGCAATCTTTTGGCTCCTGTTGTCGTAGGAACCCATTGAGCCGACCCAAAACAAATAGTCGAACTCTTTGTCTTGTTTTTTCATTTCTTTCACTGTCGGAATCTCTGTATCAGCCTGCTCCCGCCAGTTCTCCCGCTCTTTCCGGTTTAAGCCCCACGGGTTTCCCTGTCTTTCAATGCTTGTCATGGCCCGCTGCGCGTCGCTGTCCATCTTCCCTTCCGTAAGCACAAGATAGCGGCGCAGATCGATAATTTTATCAACGTGTTCATTCATGACCGGACATTGATCTTCACAGTTGCGGCAAGTGGTGCACGCCCAAATCTCCTCTTCCGTGATGACCTCGCCGATTAAGCTCGGGTTGTAATCAATGGCTGCCGCCGCTTCACGCGATCCTCCCCCTGAGGAAGCCGCGGCGAGCTGATTCGCCTTCGTGTGCTGAAAAACGGGCGCGGGCACCCACGGAGATTTTGATGTCACGGCAGCGCCTTTTTCCGTCAAATGGTCTCTGAGCTTTAAAATGAGGTCCATCGGCGAGAGCATTTTGCCCGTACCGGAGGCCGGACACATATTTGTACAGCGGCCGCATTCGACGCAGGCGTAAAGGTCGACAAGCTGAGAGCGGCGGAAGTCTTCAATCTTTCCGACGCCGTAGCTTTCTTTCGTCTCATCGGTAAAATCGATTTTTTCCAGCTTTCCTTTTGAATCCAGCCTGCTGAGGAACACATTCGCCGGACCCGCAATTAAGTGCGCATGCTTTGATTGCGGCACGTACACTAAAAAGCTGAGCAAAAACAACAGATGAAGCCACCATGAAACATAAAATACGGCGGCGGCCGCCGGCGCTGAAAGACCCCCGAGCACAAACGCAATGGAGGAAGCGATCGGTTCCGTCCAAGACAGAGAATGATCGTGCCATAAAAGGTTCATGGCGTTCCCGAGAAGCACCGTCACCATCAGTCCTCCGATAAACAGCAGGACAAGCCCCGCTTTAAACCCGCGTTTCAATCTGACGAGTTTTTCAATGTAGCGCCGGTAAAACGCCCAGACTACGGCGATTAAAATCAGAAACGTAATGATTTCCTGAAAAAAGGTAAACGCCGGATAAAGCGGGCCGAACGGCAGATGCCGGTCAGGAAGCAGCCCTTTCAGAATAAAATCAATTGCGCCGAACTGAACGAGTATAAAACCGTAAAAAAACAGAACGTGGATGATTCCGCTCTTTTTATCTTTCAGCAATTTTTTCTGTCCGAACACATTCACCCATATCTTATGAAGACGTTCTTTCAGGCGTTTATCAAATTCTTCCCTTTGGCCGAGCTTAATATAAGCGATCCTCGTTCTGATCAGGTAAATGAATAAATAAACGGCGTAAGCGTTTACAGCTGAAAACAGCAGCGCGTTTACCATGAGAAATGCGTTCATCTTGTCTCCCCCTTTGTTCTGATTCCCCTCTTCATTGTCATATCTTTACTTTATCATAAATAATGAATGAGTGTTCAGTCAATAATTAAATTCACATTCTCAGGGCACACTACGGATACTTCGGAAAGGAGCGTCGGTATGAAGGTCATTTTTGTGTTGCTTGTCATTTTTATCATATTGATCGCACTTATGCTGTTTGATATGCTGCTTGGCCGGGCGGCGTACAAAAAACAGGCGTATGAGCCCGTTTTTGACCCGAAAAAGAGTAATATCACACTCATTCACTGCGGCAGCGAGCTTGTGCAGCAGATGACGGCTGATATCCGCCAAGCCGTCTCTTCTATTCATATGATGTTTTTTATTATGAAGAACGACCAAGTCAGCCATGAGATGTTTGATTTATTGAAAGAAAAGGCCCGGGCCGGCGTCTCCGTATATCTGCTGCTCGATTGGGCGGGCAGCCGCCAAGTGAAAAAGCCTTCCATTCAAACGATGAAAAAAGCCGGCGTTCACGTTCATTTTCTAAATAAACCGGCATTTCCGTTTCTTTTTTTCAGGCTGCAAAAACGGAATCACCGGAAAGTGACCGTCATTGACGGCAAAATCGGCTATGTCGGCGGCTTTAATATCGCTGAAGAGTACCTCGGCAAAAAAGCGAAGTTCGGAAACTGGGAGGATTATCACCTGCGGATGACCGGCGAAGGCACGGCGGATCTTCAGACTCTTTTTGTAAGCGACCTGAAACGAAATACCGGAAAAACACCCGAATCACCCGGGGTTTATCCGGCATTATCCGAAGGGGATATCTCTCATAGGACATATGCATCTGACGGTTTTTCGCTTGAATCGCATTATGAAAACTGCATCCGTAAGGCGGAGAAAAAAATCATCATCGGCACGCCTTATTATGTACCGAGCAAAAAGCTTCAGGAAGCGCTTATTTCAGCCTGCCGAAAAGGCGTCAAAGTCATCTTGATCGTTCCGATGAAATCAGATCACCCGCTCGTTCGGGAAACAGCTTTTGCCTATTATCCCGAGCTTCTGAAGGCCGGCTGCCTCATCTATCGGTATTATCAAGGCTTTTATCATGTTAAAGCCTTCATTATAGATGACCGCATCAGCATTATCGGCACGCCGAATTTTGATAAACGGAGCCTGTTCTGGAATGAAGAGGTGAATGTCATCATTCATGATGAAGACTTTACAAAGGAAGTGCTTTCAACCATAAAGCAGGACATCGAAAAATCCGAGCTTCTCACATTAGAAAAAGTGAAACAGCGCTCCGTCAGACAGCTTCCTGCAGAATGGCTGGGAAAGGCCATATCTTACTTTTTATAAAGGAGAAACCATATGCTGTTCAGATTCGGATTCGTCGCAAACGCCATGTGCCTTTGGGACGCGTCCCCCGCCAAAACCTTAACATATGCGCGCTATACCAAGCTTTCCCGCAGTGAGCGGAAAGACGCCCTGCTTTCTGTGACGAAAGCAAATCTTACCAATACGCTGCGCACCCTCCACTATGCGGTCGGCCACGGCATCCCTTTGTACAGGTTCTCAAGCTCAATTGTGCCGCTCGCCACGCACCCGGATGTAATGTGGGATTTTGTCACGCCGTTTCGCCAGGAGTTTCGTGAGATCGGCGGGCTGGTCAGAAAATATGACCTCAGAACGAGCTTTCATCCGAACCAATTCACGCTTTTTACAAGCCCGAAACGGGAGATTACCGCAAATGCGGTCAAGGATATGGCCTATCATTATGACATGCTGGACGCAATGGGCATCGCGGACCGTTCCGTCATCAACATCCATGTCGGAGGCGCTTACGGTGACAAACAAAGCGCGCTTGGCCGTTTCCGCGTGAATCTGAAAGAACTTCCCGATGTCATCAAACAGCGGATGACTTTAGAAAACGATGATAAAACATATACGTCCGAGGAAACACTCAGTGTATGTGAGCAAGAAGGCATTCCGTTTGTGTTTGATTATCACCATTTTTACGCCAATCCGACAGATGACGCTGATTTAGATGACATTCTTCCGCGGATGATCAAAACATGGCAGCGGATCGGCTTAAAGCCGAAGGTCCATCTCTCCTCGCCAAAATCAGAATCAGCCGTACGCAGTCATGCGGACTATGTGGATGCGAATTTTATTCTGCCGGTGCTGGAGCGGTTCAGACAATGGGATACGGACATCGATTTTATGATTGAGGCGAAAGAGAAAGACCGGGCGCTGCTCCGGCTCGTCGAAGAATTAAGCGCCATCCGCGGAGTTAAACGCCTGGCGGGCGGAGTGCTGAGGTGGAAGGTATAACCAGGTTTATCACCCGTTCATATGGGGAATTTCCGAAATAACAGACCATCAGACGGAGGAGAAAACACATGAAAAACATTACATCTTTGAAAATAGCCGCTAAGAAGTTCACTTTAAGAAACATGCTTCAGCTTTATCAGCTTTGCCACACGGGAGGCCACGAGCTGTATATCTACTCTAAAAAAACAATGTGCAAAATCAAAGATATCATTGAGCTGGAAACGTTCAGAATGGCTCATAAAGAACAAGAATATTTAATTGTAGTGGAAGGAAAGAAAGCGGTGCAGCTTGTTGACCGTTTCAAACATATCATCGAACCTGCGCAAAAAGAAGCCCATTAAATACGGACTACATAAAAAAGGATAGACAGGAGGCTGCCCGGCCCCCGCTCGTCTATCCTTTTTCCATTATTCATGTATCAGCTCGCCGAATTGGGCCTGATGGAGTCTCTGGTACATGCCGCCGGATGCCAGCAGTTCCTTATGATGACCTTGTTCAGCGATGCCTTCTTTCGTGACGACGACGATCCTGTCCGCATCCTTAATCGTAGCCAGCCGATGGGCGATCACAAGCGTTGTGCGTCCTTCAGACAGCTCTTGCAGCGATTTTTGAATGGCGGCTTCCGTTTCTGTATCGAGGGCTGATGTAGCCTCGTCTAAAATTAAGATCGACGGGTTTTTCAAAAACATTCTGGCGATGGAAAGCCGCTGCTTCTGCCCGCCTGACAGCTTCACGCCGCGCTCGCCGATCACCGTGTTTAAACCGTCGGGATACCCGTTTACCAAATCCTCTAAATGTGCCTGGCGGACGGCCTGCCGGATTTCTTCCTCAGACGCATCGAGCCGCCCATAAGCAATGTTTTCCCGCAATGTGCCGGAAAACAGAAAGACATCCTGCTGGACGACGCCGATTTGTCCGCGCAATGATGACAGCGTCATGTCCTTAATATCGATTCCGTCGATGGAAATCACGCCTTCAGACGGCTCATAAAAGCGCGGCAGCAGACTTGTCAGCGTTGATTTCCCCGCTCCCGAAGGCCCGACGAATGCGACTGTCTCCCCGGCATGAATGGACAAATTGATTCCCGACAGAACCGGGCTGTTTTCTTCGTAACCGAATGACACACCATCATAACGGATATTCCCTTTTAAACCGGACACATGTCTCGCGTTCGGGGCGTCCTTGATATCAGGCTCCGTTTCCATTATTTCTATAAAGCTTTTAAAACCGGCTATGCCTCTCGGATACAGCTCAATAATCGCGTTGATTTTATCAATCGGACGGAACAGAACGTTCGTCAGCAGCACAAAAGCGACGAATTCTCCGTAAGATAACGATCCGCGGATCACGAACCATGTCCCGCACAACAGGACGAACAGCGTGACGAATCTTGTCAGCATGTAACTGATCGAGCCGTTTTTCGCCATGATTTTATATGACGTCAGCTTTGTTTTGCGGAAACGCTGATTGTTCACGTCAAACCGCTGCGTTTCAAACGCTTCATTGCTGAAAGCCTGAACAAGACGAATGCCGCCGATATTGTTTTCGACCCTCGCGCTGAAGTCTCCGACGTCTTTGTTCAGTTTTGTAAACGCAGAGGTCATTTTTTTATTAAAATACAAAGCAAGCCAAATGACGACCGGCATAATAATAAAGGTCAACAGCGCGAGCTGCCAGTTAATGAACAGCATCACACCGAACGCGCCCAAAATCGTCATGACCGCGATAAACAGGTCTTCAGGCCCGTGGTGGGCGGTTTCTCCGATATACATCAAATCATTGGTGAGCTTGGACATTAAACTGCCCGTTTTGTTGTTATCGTAAAATTTGAACGAAAGCTTTTGCAGATGGTCAAAAAGCTTTTTCCGCATATCGGTTTCAATGTTAATGCCGAGCATATGGCCCCAATACGTCACAACATACTGAAGCGCCGAGCTGAGGGCGTAGACTCCGAATAAAGCAGCGGAAGTCAAAATAATCAGACGCCAATCCCGCCCCGGGAGCAATGTATCGATAAAGTAATTTACAATCAGAGGAAAACTCAGCTCCATCAATCCGCCGGCGATGGCAGAAAAGAAGTCGAGAAAAAACAGCTTTTTGTACGGTTTATAATAAGAAAAAAATTGTCGCAGCACGATTCCGTCCTCCTTGTGCCTCGTTCCTAATGATAATATTTCTCAATTATACTATACACAAGGAGTTTTAAAAGCGTTTTTTATAAAACGCCGGAAAATAACCGCGCGAAGGATTCCTTCGTTCTTTCCCATAATGTGCGCTTATAGAAACGGACGGGGCTGATTTTCTCAGACTCTCTCATATCCTCCAGATAATGCGCTTCAAGATCTTTGATCGCCTTTTGATCTGTAAAAAAGACATTAACCTCAAAGTTCAGCTGAAAGCTTCTCATGTCCATGTTCGCCGTCCCGACAGAGGCGAGGTTTCCGTCAGTGATGAGCACCTTTTGATGCATAAAGCCTTTTTGATAGGAATAGACTTCGATTCCTTCGCGAAGAAGCTCGGGGAAATACGATCTCGTCGCGTACTGGGTTAAAAATCCGTCATTGGTTTCCGGCACCATGACTCGCACCCGGACGCCTCTGGCAGCAGCCTCCTTTAGCGCTGTGCGGATCGGCTCATTCGGCACGAAATAAGGCGTCGCGATCCATACAGATGATTCGGCCGCCGCTATCATGGCATAATACAGATCGCTCATCCGTTCCTTCATATCGGGGCCCGTCGGAACGACTTGATAGACGCCGCCGCTTTCTGCAGGGACCGGGCAGCTGTATGCTTTCTGATCAATCAGCACCTCATCCGAAACGTATTCCCAATCAAGCATAAAAATGCTGTGGAGCGTCTGAACGATTTCTCCTTCGACTTTCATATGGGTGTCCCGCCAAAAACCGACACTTTGGTCTTTGCCGATATACTCCTTGCCGACATTCAGCCCGCCGACAAAACCGGTTTTCCCGTCAACGATGACGATCTTGCGGTGATTTCTGAAATTGAATTTTTGGTTGAAAAAACCGTATTTCAGCGGCAGAAACGGGACGATGTTCACGCCCGCGCGTTTCAGTTTTTTAATGTCTTTTCCGGCCAGCTTCAGGCTGCCGGCCGCGTCGAACAAAAACCGCACTTCAACACCTTGACGCGCTTTTTCCATCATAATCTCCATCATCTTGTGCCCGAGCATGTCTGATTTGAACATGTAATACTCAATATGTATAAATGATGCTGCCGACCGGAGCGCTTCAAACAGCTCCGGAAATGTTTCGTCCCCGTTTTTGAGCACCTTCAGCCTGCTTTTTGTATTGATATTCATATGAGACGCCTTGATTGAATATTGAAAGAAACGCTTCTGATTTCCTTTCAGCCCGGACAGATCGGGAGTCTGTTCCATATCAAATATCGTTCTCAGCTTTTCCCGGTTGTATGTCCGTTTCGACCTGAACAGCTTGCCTTTTTCATAAAGCTGGCCGGAAAAAAGGTAAAATAAGTACCCGGCGATCGGAAAAAACACAAGAATATGAATCCATAACAGCGTGTGCTGCGAGGTGCGGTTTTCAAGAATTAACGAATAGATGCTGAACAAAATAATGCTTGCATAGCAAAGCAACCCTCCGTAAAACTCAAGCCTGGAAACCGGAAAAAACCATATGACATATGCTCCGATAAGCATCATATATAAAAAGCAAAATTCCAGTCTCCTTTTCAGCATCCCGACTCTCTCCCATCTGATCCGATAACTCTGTATACCCTCTGTCTTCCGGCCTGTAAACATATGAAAAAGCCTCTCCGCACGAGCCGGAAAGGCTTATGATGACACTTCCTGTGACTGGCCGGGTGTGATGTTCTGAAGCAATGCCGGATTGAGCGAGCAGCTGCCTTTGATTTTATTTTTGAAGATGCCGATGATCAGACCGGTGACCGCAATCGACACTAAGGAGAAGAGCCCTTTCAGCAATCCGACGGAGAAAATGCCGGCCAGCACGACGCCAAAATCGAAGAGGAAATTAACGGCACCCGGATTCCATCCGCAGCGCTTTTGCAGAAATAAAGCGAGGATATTGGCGCCGCCGAGCGATGCCTGATGATAAAACATGAGCGACAGGCCGAACCCGATCAGCGCCCCGCCGCAAACCGCCCCGGCAAGCGGTGAAACAGAGACCGGCGGCAGCCAGTGATCCGCGCCGGTAAACAGAGTCAGCACTGTGACTGCAAAAACGGTGGATAGAGTGAATTTGATTCCCATTCTGATGAGAGAAAATATATAAAACGGGATATTGATCAGAAAGAAGATAATCGCAAACGAGGAATGAAACAAGTACGACAGGCTTAGTGACAGTCCCGCTGTGCCGCCGGTTAATACATGAGAATGTCTGAGTGTCAGGACGCCGGCGCTTGTCATCAGACAGGCGGCTAAAATGAGGAAAATCCGCTTCATTCTTCACTCTCCTTTTGTTGATATTATTTCCACATAAAACATAACAGGAATCACCGCCGCCCAGCCATTACCTTGGCAGAAAATATCTTATGTTTTTATTTTTTCACCATAAAAAATCCCCCTCTTGCAGGGGGATTTTTACGTGCGTTTCCGATAGACAACATAGCTGCGGGTCAAATACTTGAGGGGCAGGCTGAACACGTGAACCAATCTTGTAAACGGCCAGAGGATAAAAACGACGTACCCTATGATGATATGAAACTTAAACCATAGCGGGACACTCTCCATCAAAGAAGCGTCAGGCCGGAACAAAACAATTTCCCTGAACCACGGCCCGACTGTTGCCCTGTAATCAAATCCTTTCGAGTCAATGTTGAGAAACGTGGCCGCAACGCCCGACAGCATCATGAACAGCAGCAGAATAAGCGTCAGGATATCCGATGGCGAGCTGGTTTTGCGGATTCTTTTGTCAAACAGCCTTCTGTATGTCAGGATCACTAGTCCGGCACAAGCCGCGATCCCCGCCGGCAGGCCTGCGCCGATCGCCATTTTGTGATACGTATGCTCTGAAATGCCAAGTGCAGTATACACGCCTTCCGGGATCAGAATTCCCATGACATGTCCGCCGACAACGAACAGCAGTCCCCAGTGAAAAAGTGTGCTGCCCGCCGCAAGTTTTTTCTTTTCTAACAGCTCGCTTGATTTCGCCGTCCAGCCAAACTGGTCATGCTGATAGCGGTAAATATGCCCGCCGATAAAGATCGTCAATACCATGTACGGCATAATCCCCCACAGGATCTGCCCGCTCATGCCTGAACAGCCCCTTCTTCAGTGCTTTCACGTACACCGATGCTTTCCAGCGCGGCCTGCAGCACGTGCAGCAGCTCAGCATAGAGGCTGTCATTTTTTTCGAGGCGGGAAGCCAGCTCCCTCACATTGGACAGGTATTTCTCAAACACGCTTCTCGCCGCTTCAATTTCTGCGACCGCGGCGAATTCCAGCATAAGCGGCAGATAATCAGGCAGCTCTTTCTCTGTCGGCAGGAAACCGGATTGCTGGTAGGTGTTTTTTAAATGCAGCAGTTCAATTCCGCGCTCCCTTTGCTCGCCTGAGTTAAAGTAGGTGACGTACATATTCGTTTTTTTCCCGAAGTCGAACGTATACACATAGTGTTCAATCAGCGCTTGCGGAGAAAAGCCGGCTGCCGCCTCTAAAAAGTGCAGCAGTTTCTCACGGATTTGCTGATTGGTGACGTCATGGATAAGAGCCTTCCAATCGGGAAGCCCGGCTCTCCACTCTTCATCCGGATAAGAGAGAAGAATGGAAAGAGCGGAGAATGTGATTTGCCGGTCTGTGGTGTTCATCTTGTTTCACCTCATTTATCAAAAGTTAGAAACAAGAGCCGGGGCCGCCTGAAAATGACAAACCGCAGCTTCCTTGTTCAGCGTATAAATCAGACACTTCTTCTCGATGGCTGCTCGGGATCACAAAGCGGTCATCATATTTGGCGATCGCCAGCAGCCGATACATGTCTTCAATTTGCTGTTCTGTTAAACCGACACCGGAGATCAGTGCCGCGTCGATGGATTTATTCGTCTGGACCGCCCTCATATACTGACGCATGACGGACATTTTCTTTAACGTTGACCGAATATGATCCGTATCACCGGCCGTTAATAACTGGGCCAAATAGTCAATCGGAATTCTCATTTGGTCGATAGCCGGGAAAATATCTTCCGCCGTTTGCCGGCTGCCTTTTCCTTCAAAGAGATTCATAATCGGGCTGAGCGGCGGAATGTACCAAACCATCGGCAGCGTACGGTACTCAGGGTGAAGCGGAAGCGCAATCTTCCAATCGATGATCATTTTATAGATCGGCGATTGCTGCGCGGCCTCTATCCATTCAGCCGGGATGCCTTGTTCTTTTGCCAATTTGGCAATCTCAGGATCATTCGGATCAAGAAAAATGTCCAGTTGGGAATGGTAGAGATCCTTTTCATTTTCAACGGAGGCCGCTTCCTCCACTTTATCCGCGTCGTACAGCATGACGCCGAGATAGCGGATTCTGCCCACACACGTTTCGGAGCAGATGGTCGGCAGCCCCGCCTCCAAGCGCGGAAAGCAGAGTGTGCATTTTTCCGCTTTGTTCGTCTGCCAGTTAAAATAGACTTTTTTATAAGGACAGGATGAGACGCAATATCTCCATGAACGGCACGCGTTTTGATCAACGAGTACGATGCCGTCTTCCTCACGTTTGTACATGGCGCCGGACGGGCAGGATGACACGCATGCCGGATTGATGCAGTGCTCACAAATACGGGGCAGATACATCATAAAGACCTCATCGAATTCTGTTTTGATCGATTCCTCCATTTTTTGAACGTTTGGATCTTCAAGCCCTGTAATATGGCCGCCCGCGAGATCATCCTCCCAGTTCGGGCCCCATTCGATATTCATAAAATCACCCGTCAAGGACGATTTCGGCCGCGCCACCGGCTGGTGCTTTTTCTGCGGACTGTTTGTTAATGTTTCATAATCATAGTTCCAAGGTTCATAGTAATCATCAATCGTCGGCTGATTCGGATTATAGAAAAGGCCTGCAAGCCGGTTTGTTTTCGGGCCTGATTTCAATTCAAGCTTTCCTTTTTTCAACGTCCAGCCGCCTTTATATTTGTCCTGGTCCTCCCATTGCTTCGGGTAGCCGATGCCGGGCTTTGTTTCTACATTATTAAAATACATATATTCCGCACCGGAACGATTTGTCCACGTGTTTTTGCAGGTGACACTGCACGTGTGGCAGCCGATGCATTTATCCAAGTTCATGACCATCCCGATCTGCGCTTTAATCTTCAAGCCAATCGACCTCCTTCAGCTTGCGGATGACGACATTCAGATCGCGCTGATTCCCCGTCGGACCGTAATAGTTAAAGCCGTAACTGAGCTGTGCGTAGCCCCCGATCATCTGGGTCGGCTTGACGTGAATCCTTGTCGGGCTGTTATGGGTGCCTCCGCGGTTATTCGTCAGTTTTGTGCCGGGCACGTTGATGTGGCGGTCCTGGGCATGGTGCATAAACGCCATTCCTTTAGGAATCCGGTGAGACAAAACCGCTCTCGCCACGACAACGCCGTTTCGGTTGAAGCATTCAATCCAATCGTTGTCTTTGATATCCGTGTCCTCTGCGTCATCTTTATTCATCCACACGGTTGGTCCGCCGCGGAACAGCGTCAGCATTGGCAGAGAATCAAAATACATGCTGTGGACAGACCATTTATTATGCGGCGTCAAATAATTGAGGACGATTTCTTTTCCCTCTTGATCAGGCCGCTTGCTTAGAAACGGGCGATGCTGGAGGATCGGTTTGAATGTCGACATCGTTTCACCGAATTCCATCATCAGTTCATGATCGACATAATAGGATTGTCTGCCGGTCAGTGTCCGCCACGGGATTAATTTTTCCACATTCGTCGTAAACGGCGAGTACCTGCGCCCTCCTTTTTCTGAGCCGGTAAAGGCCGGAGACGTGATGACCGTTTTCGGCTGGGCTGTAATTTGCTCGAACGTAAAGCATTCTTCCTCGCGTTCTTCCGCCAGGTCTTTCAGCTTCAGGTTTGTGATGTTTTCAAGCGATTCCCATGCTTTCACGGCGACCTTTCCATTCGACGTGGATGACAGGGTTAAAATCGCTTCTGCCGCCTGTTTCGCTTCACTGATATTCGGACATCCCTTTGCGAGGCTGTCCGAGGTGATTTCTCCAAGTCTCTTTTTGAGTGATTCATATTCATCGGCGATAGACCAGCTCATCCCTTTTGTTCCGCTCGGTTTTAAAGCCGTATGAGGGCCGAGCGCGGTCATTTTATGAAAAATGTGTTTGTAATCCCGTTCAACGACATGGATGTTCGGCATCGTTTTTCCCGGAATGGCTTCACATTCGCCCTTGCTCCAGTCATTGATTTTTCCGAACGGCTGGGCCAATTCCTGCATCGTGTCGTGGAGGAGCGGCGTCGCGACTACCTCTTTCACCGGCTCCATCTCGACTTCTTCCGCCAGATCGGAAACGGCTTTTGACAGCGCCTTAAAAATATCCCAGTCTGACCTCGATTCCCACGGCGCCGAGATCGCCGGAGCAAAAGGATGAATAAACGGGTGCATATCCGTGCTGCTGAGGTCGTGTTTTTCATACCATGTCGCCGCCGGCAGCACGATATCGGAATACAGCGCCGTACCGGCCATTCGAAAGTCGAGATTGATTAACAAGTCGAGCTTGCCTTCCGGCGCCTGTTCCCGCCATTTGATTTCTTCAGGGCGGATGCTGTCGCTGTCGTCATTCATCAGACCGTTTGTCGTCCCCAGCAGATGCTTGAGAAAATATTCATGCCCTTTTCCTGAGCTTGAGATCAGATTTGCCCGCCATACAAAGAGATTCCTTGGGAAATTCACTTCATTGTCCGGGTCTTCAATCGCGAATTTCAGTTTTTTCTCCTGAAGCTGTGAGGCCACGTACGCACCTACGTCTTCAGGTGTCGCCGCCCCCGCTTTTTCAGCTTCTTTGTACAGATCAATGCCGTTTTGATTGAATGTCGGGTAGGACGGCAGCCACCCTAATCGCGCCGCCAGCACATTGTAATCGGCGTGATGCTTGTAGCGGGATGACGCGGCGATCGGTGAAGCCAAGTCACTGATCGGCTGGTCTTCATAACGCCACTGGTCTGTCGCAAAGTAAAAAAATGAGGTGCCGTTTTGCAGTTTAGGCACGCCTTCCCAGTCCTTTGCGGTTGCAATCGTCTGCCACCCTTCAGCAGGACGGAGCTTTTCCTGCCCCACGTAATGGGCCCAGCCTCCGCCGTTTACGCCTTGGGCGCCGACGAGTAAAACAAGATTTAACACCGCACGGTAAATCGTGTCGGAGTTGAACCAGTGGTTGATTCCCGCCCCTACGATAATCATCGATCTGCCGTCTGTATCGATCGCATTTTGAGCAAACTCCCTGGCAATCTGTATAACGGCTTCTCTTTTAATTCCCGTGATCTGTTCCTGCCAGGCAGGTGTGAACGGACGGGGATCATCATAAGATGCGGCTGATTGTCCGCCGATGCCCCGGTTCACGCCGTAGTTTGCCAATATCAAGTCAAACACGGTCGTGACGTACGTCTCTTCACCATTCAGATCCAATTTTTTAATAGGAAGATTCCGCTCAAGCACTTTGTTTCCGTCATTTGAAAAATACGGAATGCGCACCGTGCCGATTTCGTCCTCTATTCCGAGCACGGAGAGACGGGGCTCGATCTGTTCCCCGGTGTCTTCGTCGATCATGTGCAGATTCCATTTCTGCTGCCCGTCCCAGCGGGAGCCCATTGTTCCTTGCGGTATGGCAAACGCACCTGTCTGTTCATTCCAGACCGCCGGCTTCCACTGATCATGCTTTGTCTGCCGCCCGATGTCTTTCGCATGCAAAAACCGCCCCGCAGTATACACGCCCTTCTCTTTTGACAGAGTGACGAAGAATGGAAAATCGGTGTATTGCTTCGCGTACTCAATAAAACGTTCAGTTTCTTGGTTCACGTAAAATTCCTGCATAATGACGTGCCCCATCGCCATCGCCAGGGCTCCGTCAGTCCCCTGGCGGATGCTCAGCCAGTCATCCGCAAACTTTGAGGACTCCGCAAAATCGGGACTGATTGAAATGACCTTGGCGCCTTTATAGCGGGCTTCCGCCAGAAAATGCGCATCAGGCGTTCTCGTTAGCGGAACGTTGGAGCCCCATGTGATGATATAGCCTGAATTGTACCAATCACTGCTTTCCGGAACGTCCGTCTGGTCACCCCAAATTTGCGGGGATGCCGGCGGGAGATCCGCATACCAGTCATAAAAACTGAGCATTGGGCCGCCGATTAAAGACATGAATCGCGAACCTGATGCGTGGCTGATCATGGACATCGCCGGGATCGGAGAAAAACCGACATTCCGGTCAGGCCCGTATTTCATCACTGTATACAGCAGAGAGGCTGAAATCAGCTTCAGCACTTCCGGCCATTCCGCGCGGACAAAGCCGCCTTTCCCTCTTGCCTGTTTATAGGACTTCGCTTTTTCAGGGTTTTCAACGATCGATTTCCAGGCATCCAGCGGATTTTGATGCGTCTGCAATGCTTCCCGCCACAAATTGATCAGCACACCGCGCACATATGGATATTTCACACGGAGCGGGCTGTAGATGTACCATGAAAAACTGGCCCCCCGCGGACAGCCTCTCGGTTCGAAATCAGGCATATCCGGGCCTGTTGATGGATAATTCAAGTTTTGTCCTTCCCACGTGACAATTCCGTTTTTCACATAAATATTCCAGCTGCAAGAACCCGTGCAGTTGACGCCGTGGGTGGAGCGAACGACTTTGTCGTACTGCCATCTGTTTCTGTATACATTCTCCCAATCACGATCTTCGCTTGTCGTTTGGCTATGATGATTTGAATGATGTTCGATAGGAGAAAAATAGTTTAATCTCCTGAGCAACGGACTCATTTTCTTTTTCTTCATGATCGTTCACTCCTTCCGAGTCAGGTGATGCTATGTACACTATAAACAGAGACGGCGCATCACCTTGTGAACTATGTCACACACTCTGCTTTTTTCACAAAACGTTCACACAGAGCAGCAGGAAGGATTTTCAAACGATATAGGGACGCCCGCGTCATCAAAAAACCGGTTCTGTTTAAGAACCGGGTTCGGCGTTTTCATCCCGTGATGTATACAGATACCGCAAAAACAACTGATAGGAACAGAAGACATTTTGCTGAAGCATCGCCAAAAAGTTCATTTGCAGCCGCGGATGGTAAGACATCATTTGCTTAAATACGGAATATGGAATATGGAGTACCAGAATATCCGTTGAGGCATTGACTGAGATAAAAGGCGATAAAGAGAGCCCGCCTTTTTCATCAATCGGAAACACATCGCCTTTTTCCCACAGCGCAACGGTTTGTGACCCTTCAGGGAGCCTGCTGTCCGTAAAACGGATATTGCCTTTCAATACAATATAAACGGATTGTGAATGAAGAAAGGATGGAGATTGGTCAGATGAGCCGCGGATAAACGTCCCGTTTTTCAGCAAGGTTTCGACAATGGACAGAGGCACTTCATTAAACATAGGAAGTTGTTTCAGAAATAATAAATAGTCACACTGATTCATAGGAAAGCCTCCTGTGCTATTGATATCTTTAGTGTAGCCCGATTGAGCCCGCGCGGCAGTGATGTATTTCACAGCTTGTATGATAAAGGTCACTTATCAGGAGAGTGTTTGCACTTATAATGAAATAAAAAGGAGGGTTTCGATGAAGGCGATGATTCCGAAGCAGCACGGCGCATGGGCGATGCTGCTGATTCCATTTTTACTCGGCATGGTCAAGGGAGGCCCGGTTTTCTGGCATATTCCGCTCTTTCTGGGCTGGCTGTTCCTTTACTTGACGGTTTATCCCGTTTCGCTCGCTTTGAAAAAGAAACAGCTTCAGCCCTATCAAAAGTGGATATGGTATTACGGTTTTCCGGCCTGCTGCTTTTTGATCATTTCTGTCTTTCATAAGCCGCAGCTCGTCTGGATCGGCGTTTTTTTATTGCCGCTGTTTCTCATACATACGCATTATGCCCGCCGAAAAAACGAACGGGCGCTTACGAATGATATTGCGGGTGTTCTGTTCTTTTGTTCGGGCGGACTTGCGAGCTGCTGGCTGGGAACGGGAATCCTTGACGGCTGGGCTTGGTTTCTATTCTTGCAATCCGCTTTATTTTTTGTCGGGAGTTCTTTTTATGTGAAATCGGTCATACGGGAGAGAAAAAACAGAAGGTTTGCTTACTGGTCGTGGGGATATCACCTCTTGCTCCCCTTTTTATCGGCTCTTCTCGGGGCAGGCTGGGCGTTTCTCGCTTTTATCCCAAGCAGTCTGCGGGCCTGGTTTTTTCACGGAAGAGACTGGCCGGTGAAAACGATCGGCATTCTGGAAATCCTAAATGCCGGCTTCTTTTTCGCCGTCATGTGTATATGTATCACAAGCTGAAAAACAAGGACATCGGCTGCCCTTGTTTTTTCAGTCAATATTGCAGATCTCAAGCGGACAATTTTCACACTCGATCTCGCATCGTAAATAGTCCCGCTTGTGCAAAATAATTTTTCCGGTTTCGTCTATCGAAATAACCCCTTGTTTGCGGAGGTCTCCCAGCATGCGGTTGACGCTCTCCCTTGCCGCCGCGCAAAACTTAGCCAAATCCTGATTTGTCAGCACAATGTTAATCAGAATCCCGTCACTTCGTTCCACCCCGTAGCTGTTTGATAAGCGGATAAGGGTGGAATAGAGCGCCCCTTTTTTGCCGTGAAGAAGCAGATCCCTGATCTTAGACTGGATTTTTCGCAGATGGGTGCTCATCCATTTCATAAATTCAAACGTCAAAACACCGTTTTGGATCAATTCCTTTTCCAGCCTGTTTTTATTAATGACGAGCACCTCCCCGTCCTCTAACACTTTCGCACTGAGCATATATCTCGGCTCATCTGTGAATAGCGTCAATTCCCCGATAATATCGTGTTTCTGGCAGATTCTAAGTGTCAGGTCTTTTCCGTCAGACGTCAGCTTGCCGATTTCAATGAGTCCTGATTGAATCAGATAAAGCTCTTCTGCATCCATTCCTTCTTGAAACAAATACGTGTGTTTTTTCATTTTCCTTTTCGTACTGATCGATTCCAGCAATTCATGCAGTTCGCGGGAAAGAAGTTCTTTATCAGATTTTCGGACAGAGAGAATATTCATGAGCTCACCTCGAAGAAAGTCACGTTGCGTATGTATATTGTAACGTGACTTGATTTGCACTCGCCCAGAAAAAATTAACAATCTTGTGAATGGATCATTATGAATCAAGGCTATGACTGTTTCTCTCCGTATGTGTTTTCATTCTTTCCTGCCAATACATCCAGATCACAAGGACAAAGCTGGCTAACGCAACCTCTGAAAGCGCCATAAACCCGATCGCGTATTGACCCGTTGCCTGAAATACACTTGCCAGAATCAGCGGAGGGAAAAAACCGCCCAGTCCGCCCATGGCAGACACAATACCGTTGGCAATCCCCGCTTGCTTCGAAAAATAGAAAGGCACCAGTTTAAATACCGTCCCGTTTCCAATCCCTGAGCAGACTGCCACCGTCAGCGATCCGAACGCATAAAGGCCGATCGCCGGGGAGAATGACAGCATGACGCCTGACAGCGTAAGCCCTGCGAAAACGAACATCAGAATGCGGAGCGGGCTCAGTTTATCTGCAAGAAACCCTCCCACAGGCCTGAGCAGCGTAGAGACCGCAATAAAGCCGGCCGTCCGCAGACCGGCGTCCGCAGGGCTCAGCCCAAAATGCTCAACCAAAAAATTCGGAAGATAGATGGTAAAGGCGACAAAGGCGCCGAACGTAATAAAATAAAACAGGCTCAACATCCACAGCACATGATTTCGGTAAACGGCTTTCATTTGTGTCTTTATGGAAACTTTGACTTTCTTCTCATGCCGGTCGCCGAACAAAACGTGCAGTAATGCGAAAACAGCCAGCAAAACAAGATACATCTGCACGGTTGCTTTCCATCCCGCGGCTTGAGCGATAACCGGCGCCGCAAAGGTAGTAACGGCGGTCCCGATGTTTCCGGCACCGTAAATCCCATTTACGACACCGTGCTTTTCTTTCGGATAATATTTCGGGAGGGACGTCACTCCGATGGAGAATACCGCTCCGCCGATCCCTAAGAAAAAGCCGCCCGCAATTAAATCAAATAAAGAATCCGCGATACTGATCCAAAATACGGGAAACAAAAGCAGGATGAAGCTGATCATAAACATCAGCCGCGCGCCATACCTGTTCGTTAAATATCCTAAAGGAATACGGAGAAGCGATCCGAGAATCACGGGAATCGCCGTCACCAATGAAATCTCGCCTTTGCTTAAATGAATATCTGATGTCATTTGAGAAATGAGCGATGAAATCAGCACCCACACCATAAACCCTGCCACTAAGCTTAATGACTGCAGCGATAATTGAATATGTTGACGATTGATCATTCGGCTTGCCCCTTTCACTGATTCAATATCAGTCTTATCATACAAAAACTCAGTGTGCGGGATTGTGAATTACATCACACGCTTTATATGCAAAAAAAAGAACAAAGCCCGAAGACTTTGTCCTTTGATCATCATTACATTTTTTCCGGAGCGGATACGCCGATCAGCTGAAGCGCATTGTTCAGCGTAATTTGCGTCGCCTTCATTAAAGCGAGACGCGCGCGGCTCTTCTCTTTATTTTCCGGATCGATGACTTTCTCCGCATTGTAGAAGCTGTGCAGAGCGGAAGCCAGATCATAAATATAGTTTGTGACACGGTGAGGAATGCGTTTTTCCGCCGCTTCTGCCACTGCTTCAGGGAAGCCGCCGATTGTTTTCAGCAGGTCATATTCTTTTTCTGATTGAATATGGCTGAAATCAAGATCTGCCGCCGGTTTAAGTCCCTGCTCCTCCCCTTGGCGAAGCATGCTGCAAATACGTGCGTGTGCGTATTGCGCATAATACACAGGGTTTTCATTAGATGTTGATACGGCAAGATCCAAGTCAAAATCCATATGCGTATCAGCGCTGCGCATCGCGAAGAAATAACGGACCGCGTCAAGGCCGACCTCTTCAATCAGGTCGCGCATCGTTACGGCTTTCCCCGTACGTTTGCTCATCTTCATTTTTTCGCCGTTTTTGTATAAATGAACGAGCTGAATGATCTCAACTTCCAATGTGCCTTTCTTGTAACCGAGCGCTTCAATCGCCGCTTTCATACGCGGAATATACCCGTGATGATCCGCGCCCCATACATTGATGAGCTTGTCGAATCCGCGGTCAAGTTTGTCTTTATGGTATGCGATATCCGGCAGCAGATAAGTGTATGAGCCGTCTTTTTTGATCAGCACACGGTCTTTATCGTCGCCGAACGTTGTGGAGCGGAACCATGTCGCGCCGTCCTCTTCGTATACATGGCCCTTTTCGCGAAGCGTCTCGAGCGCCTGATCAATTTTTCCGTTTTCGTACAGTGACGTTTCAGAATACCATACGTCAAACGGCACGCGGAAATTTTCCAGGTCGGAGCGAAGTTTATCAAGCTCGTACTTTAAGCCGTATTCACGGAAAAACGCCTGACGTTCGCTCTCCTCTTCATGTACGAAACGGTCACCGAAATCTTCGGCAAGTTTTTTCCCGATGGCGATAATATCCTCGCCGCGGTAACCGTCTTCCGGCATCGGTTTCTCGAGGCCGAGCGCTTCAAAATAACGGACTTCAACGGAAAGCGCCAGGTTGTTAATCTGGTTGCCCGCATCATTAATATAGTATTCGCGGCTCACATCATAGCCCGCTTTAGAAAGCACGCTGCACAGCGCGTCACCTACCGCCGCGCCGCGCGCATGGCCTAAGTGAAGATCTCCCGTCGGGTTGGCCGATACGAATTCGACCTGAATCTTTTCGCCTTGTCCGATGTTTGTCTCTCCGTAATGTTCACCCGCTTCAAGCACGGACGGAATCAGTTTTGTTAAGTAGCTGTTGTTCATGTAAAAGTTGATAAAGCCGGGTCCCGCAATATCCATCTTTTCAATGGAAGCTTTGCCTTTATCAAATGACGCCACGATCTCCTCAGCGATTTGGCGCGGCGCTTTTTTTGCGATTCTCGCCAGCTGCATCGCCATGTTTGTGGAATAATCACCGTGTGTTTTGTCTTTCGGCGTTTCTAACAGTACGCTTGGAATCTGGCTTTCGTCCGCCAGGCCCGCTTTCAGAACGGCCGCTTTGATCTCTTCCTTCAGCACGTCCTTCATTTGTTCCGCAATATTCATGCCTTTGTTTCCTCCTTATATTGGATCGTCATGTTATGTACATGTTCTTGGTTTTCGCCTACAGTCATGTTATATGTCAGTTTGACGGAGCCTTCCGAACTGCCGACATCAGATTGAATGTTTTTCGTTTCCGTACGGAGCTCCATTTGTCCGAACGGCAGTTTATATTGAGTGAGTGTCGATGCCCCCGGAATGAACCGCTGTTTCATTTGGATGGCGCCCGATCTCATTACGAGAATCTCTTTTTCTGTGATCTTGACGACCGTTTTAATCTTGCCCAAATCATGCTCTTCGTGATAGGAAAGATACGTTTTGCCGTTTCTCACGTAATAGAATCCACTCGATGTAAATTCAACCGACTCTTCTTCAGAGCCGTTATGAATGAATGATTGCACATGAATGGCTACTGGTGTCTCCTGTCTCATGCTGACACTTCCTTTTCATCATCCCGCTTAACCTGAATAGTATAAGTTTTCAAGGGAAAAAGTTCAACCGCTTCCTCCTATCTTACCATCTTTGCTGATTGGTTTTGAAGATAAACATGATTTTTAAGGAAAATGAAAAAACCGGAAATCCTAGGCTGCGGGATAAATGCGGTTCCTTCGGCGGACGGCTTTGTCAAAGGGGAAAAGTTTGCGGTATTTTTGCGCTATCCTTCCGAATGAAAATGATAAAATATGTCATATACATAACGTGGAAGGGAGGGATTCGGAATAGTGGCGAGTGTTTTATCGTCTTCAGCGATTGGAGAAAAAATCAACGAATGGTATATGTACATTCGAAGGTTCAGCATCCCGGACGCCGAGTATTTGCGGAGAGAAATCAAAGAAGAACTTGCAGGCCTGGAAGATGACCAGGATCTTCATCTGTACTATTCTCTCATGGAATTCCGCCACAATCTGATGCTCGAATACCTCGAACCGCTGGAATCGCAGCGGATAGAAGAACAGCCGAGACTATCGGATCTGCTCGCGGATATTGATAAAAAGCAGGCCCGGCTGACCGGACGGCTTGATTATTATTTTAATTTTTTCCGGGGGATGTATGAGCTGGAATGCCGTGAATATCTTTCAGCGATTCAGTTTTTTAAGAAAGCTGAATATAAGCTGGATTTTGTCAAAGATTGTATCGAGAAAGCTGAATTTTATTTTAAGATGTCAGAGTCCTACTATTATATGAAGCAGACTTATTTTTCTATGGATTATGCCCGGCAGGCTTATAAAATTTATCATAAGCAGGAGGCATATAATATAAGGGTGCTTCAGTGCCATTCATTGTTCGCTACCAACTTTCTTGACTTAAAGCAATATGATGAAGCAATTCAGCATTTTAAAAAAGCTTATGCCATGGCAGAGGCAGAACAGCAGCCTCAATTAATGGGCCGGACTCTATATAATATCGGACTTTGTTTTAACAGCCAAGGAAATTACAAACCAGCCATTGATTACATAAAACGGGCAATAGCTGTTTTTGAAGATGGGAACATCATCACTTCTCTCCCGCAAGCCTATTTCTTAATCACACAAATACATTATAAAATCGGAAATATGGCCATAGCCAGACAATATCATGACAAAGGGGTATCTTATGCAGAGGAGGCAGAAGATTCCCTATATATAGTCGAATATGAATTTTTAGAATCTTTGTATGTCGGTGAGCCTGATGAAGAAGCAATCATGGAATGTTTTGACTTTCTCAGAGATAAAATGATGTATGCTGATCTTGAAGATTTTGCCTTAGATGTGGCAAAATATTATCATGAAAGAGAGAATTTCGAGAAGGCTGCTGCATATTTTTTAAAGGTGGAAGAAACAAGACAGCAGATTCAAGGAGGTGTGAAGTTGTATGAAATTGAAGTATAAATTAGCACTTACTTGCTTGGCAGTAAGCACTGTTTTTGTTTCAGCCGACATCGCAAGTGCACCGGAACATCAATTTGAAGTTGCTCAGCGCGGAATGATTTAAATGATAATTACTTTTAGGCTTGCAGGTTAAACTGCAAGCCGTTTTTTATATAAACAACTAATTTACAAAAACAAAAAAAACATACCTTAGAACTCAAATGTGTAAAAAGTATTTGACACTTATACATATATTATTTAAAATAAATATATATAAATTTGAAAATTTAAAATAAAAAACAAAATAAGTTAAGGAGGGTTTTAGTGGATAACAATATAAAAAAACTTAGAACAGCAGCTGATATTTCACAAAATGATCTGGCTAAGCTCTGCAATGTGACCAGGCAAACCATCAATGCAATTGAAAATAATAAATATGACCCGACTTTAAGTCTGGCTTTTTCGATAGCTCACGCTTTAAATACGGGAATAGATAAAGTATTCAACTATAACGCCAAAAAAAATTAAGGGAGCGGTTCTTATGAAGAAAATGGATGAGATGCAAAAACACCAATCGGGTACAGCCGCCAGAATAGCATTTAGTTTTTATACTGTCGCTTTACTGATATGGTCATTAATAGATTATTTTAAAAACGGAAATACAGGATGGCAATTTCCGATTCTTTTAATAGGCTGCGCGCTCTATTTATGGATTCAAGTTTATCAAAATCGAAAAACAAGGTAACGATTCCAATACACTTCCGGAGGATTATACAGCAATGTACGAATACAAGTTCATAAAAGCAGAAGTAAACCGATGGAAAGGAAAACCTAAAGAAGACTATAAATAAATTATTGAAAAGTATTCGCAACAAGGGTGAAAGCTGGTTCAAATATTTGCTCCTGCTATTTCAGGCTATGGGGCAGCCGACTATTTTGATATTATTTTTGAAAAAAAGTATAATGTTTCAGTACCAAAGAAAGCCGGATCATACATATGGTCCGGCTTTCTTTGTACGAAATAAGCCAGCAGATACTTTTACGGATTTCACCTCTTAACTATTATTTTTTCGGAAATCCGCAATTCAAATAGATTCCAATATATTTTATTATTTAACTTGCTGGGGATATTGAAAAAATTGGAGGAAAAAATGAATCTACTTTTAAAAACACAAAATAGTAAAGCGATTTTTACATTAGTAGCATCAGGAATCATTGTTCTCGCTCTTTTCAGTATGAAACATAATCATTTAAGCATGGATGTTATCGATATTTTAAACAGAGCTGGAATTATCGCTCCTAGTTGGATTGTCAGTGCTATCACCGCAACGGGTTCAGTTCTGGCTATCATTACTGTTTTAGGATCTCTTGGTGCGGGCTTGCCATTGGCCGTTTTAGAACAATTGGCTGCAGCAAGTACAGCAGCAGCATAATATAAAACATTAAATTCAATATCCCTGGCAGTCCCTTTAACGAATGGATGAAAATACATTGTTTAAAAAAGATGTTTTAGTCAAATTGTACATACTCTGTCTGATCTTATTTTTAATTGCTTTATTTACAGCATATTTTTATACAGATTCCGCTTCAAATGTAAATAATCTAAATCGAAATATCCGTCCGGATTTTTTTCAGATTTTCTTTAATAATATTAAAGTAGCGAGTCTGCTTGTTTTTTTAGGCCCGTTGACGCTGTCGCTTGGCACGGTTGCTGTTTTAATTATTAATGGATTAATTTTAGGAAATGCGATAGGAAACATTAAAGACAATTTAAACCTTTTACTGCTTGTTATACCCCATGGAATAATTGAAGTGCCGGTATTGCTTCTTGCAGCCTCTGTAGGAATGAAATTAACTTTAGATTTATTACTCCTCAAAATAAATTTGAAATTCACTTTTAAATATATTGGTATTATATTTCTCGGTTTAATGATAGCAGCTATGTTAGAAACATTTATTACACCTATCTTTATAAAAGGAGCCTCTTAAGATTATGCAAATTGAATTATCTTCATTTAAGGAACGAAACATTAATTTTTTGTCCTCGTTTTTGTTTTATATTATCGGGTTAGCTTTTTATTTAAGTTCCCTTTTACCTTTTATGAAAAGTTTAATTCCCAAAAACATCCCTATACAAGTTGTTGAGCAAGTAAAACATTTAGATTACATCATTGCAATAGCCGCACTGTTTCTTTTAATGTTCGGGGTCATTTTTGAAGGATTCGTATTATTTCTCATTATAAATTTTCTTGGCGCTCAAATTAAGATCAAAACTTTTTATTCCCTATTTATGTTTTCTAACATCCCGGTCGCAATTAAGTTTTTTCTTATATCATTCAAAAATATTTTCGCAGAACATCCAAACACTAGTTTATTTTTCACAAGTAATCATTTGATTTTTTCTATCTTTGATTTGTTCAATATTGCATATTTATTTCTTTTGTTTATTCTTCTGAAATGGAGAACAAATTTGAACTACCTGACAATCTCAGTTTTTATTTTTACGGCATTCCTGTATAGAATGTTTTTTTAGCATATATAAATAAACCCCCTCAATAGGGGTTTTTCTTTCATTTCGTTCACTGTATACAATTCCTTTTATATGCTTCCGAAACAATACCGACTCTAGTACTCACATTCCACTTTTTACAAAGACCGGCTATGATATATTCGACATTACGCTGCGAGTAGTTTAATGACTTAGCGATCTCTTTATTAGGCTTTTCAGCAATTATCAGTTTAATTACTGAAATTTCAATCTTTTTTAATTCCAATTCATTTTCTACTGCTGTTTTCATTCCAACTTCCTTTCTAAAGATGTATTTACTAAATAATACCCTATTATATAATTTTTATCAATAACATCAATTATTAATAGTAAAATAATATATTGCTTTTACTAACTTCTAAGGAGTTTATATACAATATAAAAATCCCCCGCCATGTTTCAAGCGGGGGAAATTCTTTCTATTTCACAAACCCAAGCAGCATTTCACGGATCATCTTGCTTGCCGTGTTTGCGGTTTGTTCTGAGTGGTCATAGACCGGTGCCACTTCTACGAGGTCGGCGCCTTTTACGCTGACCTCTGAGCGCGCGATTTCATGGATGGACGCGAGCAATTCTTTAGACGTGATGCCTCCCGCGTCAACCGTGCCCGTTCCCGGCGCATGAGCGGGGTCAAGAACGTCGATATCGATCGTGACATAAACAGGGCGTCCCGCAAGCTGCGGCAGCACTTTTTTCAGCGGCTCAAGCACTTCAAACTTAGAAATGTGCATGCCGTTTTCTTTCGCCCATTCAAATTCTTCCTTCATTCCGGAGCGGATGCCGAATGAAAATACGTTTTGCGGCCCGATGAGCTCGGCCGCTTTGCGGATCGGAGTAGAGTGGGAAAGCGGTTCGCCTTCATAATCCGTGCGCAGGTCGGTGTGCGCGTCAAAATGAATGATGGCAAGATCCGGAAACTTCTTATACATGGCTTTTATGACAGGCCATGATACAAGGTGCTCCCCTCCCATGCCGAGCGGGAACTTGCCTTTTTCTAAGATGCCGTCCACGTATTCTTCAATCATATCAAGGCTTCTTTGCGGATTGCCGAACGGAAGCGGAATGTCTCCGGCGTCAAAGAAATTCAAATCAGCCAAGTCACGGTCGAGGTACGGGCTGTATTCTTCAAGACCGATAGACACCTCGCGGATTCTCCCCGGGCCGAACCGTGAACCCGGACGGTAGCTGACCGTCCAATCCATCGGCATGCCGTAGAGGATGGCGTCCGCCTCTTTCCAGTCGGGGCGGCTTGCGATAAATACTTTTCCTGAATAAGCTTCATCAAATCTCATCAATAATACCCTCGCTTTCCTGTAAAAAAGCGCAAGATTCGCTCCTGCGCCGTACGTTTTTATTTGATTAAGTCGCTCACAAATTTCGGAAGAACAAATGCCGCTTTGTGAAGCTCTTTCGTGTAATATTTCGTGTCGATGTCAAAGAAACGGCTGTCCTCCACTTCAAGCGGATCGTACTTTTTAGAACCGATCGTAAATGTCCACAGGCCGCTCGGGTACGTCGGGATATTAGCCGTATACAGACGGGTGATCGGGAAGATTTCTTTCACGTCACGCTGTACGTTTGTAATCAGTTCCGGTGTAAACCACGGGTTGTCCGTCTGCGCGACGAAGATGCCGTCTTCTTTTAACGCCTTGGAAATTCCGGCATAGAAGCCTTTTGAGAACAGATTGACGGCCGGTCCGACCGGTTCTGTTGAATCAACCATAATAACGTCATACTCATTTTCTGATTTCGCGATGTGCATGAAACCGTCATCGACTCTCACGTCGACGCGCGGATCATCAAGCTTGCCCGCAATGGACGGAAGGAATTTTTTAGAGTATTCAATAACCTTGCCGTCAATGTCGACAAGCGTTGCTTTTTTTACGCTTGGGTGCTTCAGAATCTCTCTGATGACACCGCCGTCTCCGCCGCCGACAACGAGAACGTTTTCCGGATTCGGGTGCGTAAATAACGGGACGTGCGCAACCATTTCATGATAGACGAATTCGTCTTTTTCAGAAGTCATGACCATTCCGTCTAAGAACAGCATGTTGCCGAATTCTTCTGTCTCCACCATTTCCAGATGCTGAAATTCCGTCTGTTCCGTATGTAATGTTTGTTTCACCTTTAATGTAATGCCGAAATTCTTCGTCTGCTTCTCCGTATACCAAAGCTCGCTCAATTGTCATCTCCCTTTCAAGGCTTATTTCATTTATTGTAAGCGTCTGTATCGCTTTTATTCCGGTTAAAATCTCATTTTCACCTAAGGAAAAAGTATAGAGGATGGAGGGGAAAAAGTAAAGAAGTGTCCGGTTTGATATGTTTAAAAAACCCCCTTTTTTCACATAATAATAGAATCATGAAAAAGGGGGTTCCCAAAAGTGGATAAAGTATCTGGAAAACAGCTCAGAATCACGTTCAAAATCATCCGCGCCTGCATCTTTCTGACACTGATCGGCGGAATGCTGGCCGGCGTCTGCTTCACATCCGTTCTTCTTGCAGCGAAATGGCAGGGCGCCCCCTCCGTCCGGGTTCCTCAGTCTACGATTCTTTATGCAAATGACGGCTCAAAGCTAGGTGAGACCGATTTCGGGGAAAAGCGCTACTGGGTCCGGTTAAAAGATATCAATCCGACAGCGGTGCAGGCCGCGATTGCGGTGGAGGATCAAAACTTTTACAATCACCACGGTTTTGATTACCGGCGGATGGCCGCCGCCGCGCTGGCTGACATAAAGGCAATGGCCAAGGTTCAGGGCGCCAGCACCATCACCCAGCAATACGCGAGAAATCTCTACCTTGAGCATGATAAAACATGGAAACGAAAATGGAACGAAGCATTTTACACGATCCGCCTTGAACAGAACTATTCTAAAAACGAGATTTTAGAAGGTTATGTAAATACGATATATTACGGCCACGGCGCATACGGAATTGAAGCCGCCTCCCGCCTGTATTTCGGCAAACACGCCAAAGATCTGAACGATGCGGAAGCCGTGCTTTTGGCCGGCATACCGAAAGGCCCGTCCGGCTATTCGCCATATGTCAGCGAAAAGAAGGCCAAACAGCGCCAGGAAACCATTCTCCGTCTGATGGCCGGACAAAAAATGATCTCAAAAGAAAAGGCGGAAAGGCTTAAGAAAACGCCGCTTGCCTATCAGCCGCTGAAAAACAGAACCGCAGCGAAAACGGCGCCTTATTTTTACGATGATGCGATGAAAGAACTCGAGAAAAAGCTCGGCATGACGCGCGAACAGCTCGCAACGAGCGGGTTGCGTGTTTATACAACGCTTGATAAGCGCATGCAGCGGATCGCGGAAAACACTGTGGCACATACGATCCGTACCGGCTCTGACATTCAGGTCGGCTTTTCCGCGATTGATCCGGCAACAGGGCGCGTGCTTGCGCTTCTCGGCGGACGTGACTACGAAAAAAGCCCGTTTGACCGGGCGACACAGGCGAAACGGCAGCCGGCTTCCACGATCAAGCCGCTTTTGTACTACAAAGCGATTCAAAGCGGCTTTACACCGGTCACGCTGATGAAAAGCGAAGCCACAGAGTTCCAGATTGACGACAACGGAGATACCTATTCTCCAAGCAATTACAACGGCTACTACGCCAATAAACCGATTACGCTGCTTCAGGCGCTTGCGTTATCAGACAACATTTATGCCGTGAAGACCCATCTCTTTCTCGGCATGAATAAGCTCGTGTCGGCGGCAAAGGAATTCGGCATCAGCGAACATTTAAAGCCCCTTCCGTCTCTGGCGCTCGGAACTGAACCCGTGCGCCCGATTGAGATGGTTAATGCCTACGCGATGCTCGCAAACGGGGGAAAACAAATCACCCCTTCCTTTATCACAAAAGTGACGGATACCGCCGGCAACGTCTTGTATGAACAGCCGCGCGGACATCAGCAGACGCTTGATAAAAAAGCCGCTTTTGTGACGGCGAGCATGATGACGGGCATGTTTGATCAGGATTTAAACGGCTATACTTCCGTCACGGGACGCACCATTTCTGACCGGCTGACCCGAACCTATGGCGGTAAATCAGGCACGACCAGCGCAGACAGCTGGATGATCGGCTTTAATCCCGCTCTTGCCGCCGGTGTGTGGACAGGCTATGACAAAAGCAGCACGATTGATTCAGTAGAAGAAAAAAGCTATGCGAAGACGATTTGGGCGGACTTTATGGAGAAGGCGCTCGAAGGAGAACCGGAAATAGCGCTTAAACCGCCGAAGGGCGTCACGGGCGTCTATATCGATCCCGCTTCCGGCTACACTTCCGGACCCGGATGCGCCGCAAAGCATTATACGTATTTCATCGCAGGCACAGAGCCCGCGGATGTGTGCTACGGACCGGAACCGTCTAAAAAAGAAAAGGAACACGTCCCCGCCCGTAAAGAAGCTCCGCGCAAAAAGTGGTGGGATAAGTGGCTCGGCAAAAAAGACTGAGCCCGGTGCATTGCGCGCCGGGCTTTACTCCGCGTCTTCCTCAAGCACCCATGGGAGCAAGAGTGAAAAGTCGAGATGGATAATAGGGTCAGGAAAACCCTTCGGTATAAAAAATGTTGTACTCGCCAATGAAAACGAAAAGCGGATATCTCCCGCCCTCTCGATATGAAACTTTGGCCAGCCTTCCCTAAGCCTGCCGACAATCGGATAGCTGCCCGCATAATGATGCAGGCCGTTTTCCTTTCCATGCTCCCCCAAATCGTGACAGACAGCCGGACGAATCCCAAACTGCGTAAACAATCTTGTTTTCTCGGCGGAAAGGAGATTCACCGCCTCGGAAAAGTTCCGGCAGCACCCGCAATCGCAGGGATCAGGCCATGATTTTTCATATTGTTTTCTCGTTTCCGCCGTATCTGCTTCAATGACCCAAGGCCCGATTTCAAAGACGGTGAACATGATGAAACCTCCGCGTAAACATGAAAAACCCCGAGTCTTGGTTCGGCTCGGGACTTTCCATGTCCTGATTCTGTATCAACAGTTTACTCAGTACAATTGCGAAATAGTGCAAATATTTATAAAGTTCACAAAAAGTTCACAAATTATTTTTCGCCCGGAAGCAGACCCGTTTTCAATTCATCGGATGAACGTTCCCAGAGCCCTTGGTCATGCTTCTGCAGAAATTCAGCAAGCACCTGCTTTGAGCTGGCGTCCATTTTGTCCACGATAATGCGGCGCTTCATTGATTTATCCATTAAATTCACATGCTCCGGCAATGACTTATAGCCTCTGCGGATACTTCTGTCCACGGTCATTTCACAAGCCGTCACACCCGCGTAATAAGGGCCTTCTTCTTTTCTGTCGATGGTGACCCACACGAGCCAGTACGGTTTTCCGTTCGGCACTTCATCTTTGTTCGGCAGGAATTTGATGCCTTTTTCAACGACACTGCGGGCATGCATTGCGCCGATGTCAACGAAGGCTTCCTTCTCTTCCACATCGACAAATACCGGAGAAATATTATCAAGGCTCAGCGACCCGGCGCCGAAACCGCCATGTCCGTCGGTCGGATCACTTTTAATAATATTAAATCCGATTGTTTTCTTCTTTTTTTCTTCCATGAAAATACCCTCCTACAAAAGCGGTTGAAATATAATGGCAAATACCTTAAGAATCCAGTCTCTCCCCTCGCTTAACAGCGGCCACACGACATAGGAGCCGACCGGTGTCACAAACAGCACGAGAAACACGATAATCCCGTAGCTCTCAAACTGAGTCATTTTGGCGCGCACCCGCGGCGGCACGAAATCCTCAATAATCCGGTAGCCGTCAAGCGGAGGAAGCGGCAGCAGGTTGAATAAACACAGCGCGAGATTCAGCTGAATCCAAATAGAGAAAAAGCGGTCAAGCCCCATGCTGAATGCAGAAAGCAGCTCCATTCCGTAAGCATGCATCAACACTAGCAAAAAGAAACCGATAAAGGCAAGAAGCAGGTTGCTTACGGGCCCGGCGACGGAAACCAGCACTCCCGCCAGCCGCGGTCTTTTAAAGGCGCGGCGGTTCACCGGCACCGGACGGGCCCAGCCGAAACCCGCGACCAAAATTAGAATCGTTCCGAAAACATCAAGATGTTTAATCGGATTGAGCGTTAATCTGCCCTGTCTCGCCGCGGTATCGTCTCCGAACCGATACGCGACATACGCGTGCGCCAGTTCATGCATCGTAAATGCCACGATCAGCGTAATCACGACATAGGGCATAAGCTCCAGCGGATAATATAAAAATCTGTCCAAATGTCAAAATCCCCTTTTTTTAAAAATGCAAGATTGTCCTTCATTCAGTATACTATAAGTGATCTCTCTTCCAAAGAGAGGAAACGATAAAGGAGGATCAGCACCATGCCGCTCGTAACCGTTAAAATGCTTGAAGGCCGCACAGATGAACAAAAACGGAATCTGGTTGAAAAAGTGACCGAAGCCGTAAAAGAAACGACAGGCGCAGCCGAAGAAAAGATCATTGTCATGATTGAAGAAATGAGAAAGGATCATTACGCCGTCGCCGGCAAACGGATCAGCGATACGGAGTAATCCTTGATAATGGCCGGCGCTGCTATGTCAGGCCGGCTTATTTCACAACCTTTTCAACCAGGCTGAAAAAGATTTTCTTTTCTTCCTCTGTCAATGCTTCGAACAGTTCGTCAATCAGCAGCTGCCGGTTTTCAATCATTTGCATGGCCGCCATTTTTCCCGATTCGGAAAGCGTCATCCATACCGTGCGGCGGTCTTCGTTGTTTCTCGACCTTTCCACGAATCCTTCTTTTTCTAAATGATTGAGAGCGGTTGTCGTGGCGGAAGGCGATAATGTGACCTCCTGCAATATATCTTTAATCGTGCACGTGCCGTGCCGGTAAATAATCCTCAGAATAAATCCTCTGATATTGTTTATACTCTTCGGAATTGTCGCCTCATCAAGCTTTTTCGTGCTCTTTAAATATTTCGTGAGCGCGTAATCCAGTACATTTGCTTGCAAGTTATCGTGCTTCATGCAGAAACTCCCCATTTCAAGATGCATCCATCATCATTTGTTTGTTTTTTATTACATTTTACTGATACCTTACGGAGAAAGTCAAAATTCCGGCCGGAATGCCCGCAACTTTTATCCTGCCCTGCACAGACTTTTGTCTCCCTCTTTTTTACCATATCCTTTTATGCAATGCTGGTTTTATAGACACGATTCAGGTAAAATCATTAAGGGTGACTGCGTTTGACGGAAAGGATAATCTGATCGGATGCGGCAGACAATATGATTGGAAAAGAAAAGAAACGGAACAGACGGGGAAACAGAACACAGGATTGTCGATTACACAGAAGATGTGACACGGGTAAAAGCCAAAGAGTCCCTCTTGGCTTTTGCTTTTGGATGGAGGGATGCGTGTTGCGGAATATCCTACAAAAAAAAGACATCACCCAGCTGCTTGAACAAAGCAGAAACAGGCAGACTGCCAAAACGATGGGTGGATTTGATTTAACATTACTGGGCATCGGCGCCGTCATCGGGACGGGCGTCATGGTCCTTACAGGCATTACGGCCGCGAAAAACGCCGGGCCTTCCGTAATCTTTTCTTTTATCATTGCAGCCGTTGTCTGCAGCCTTGCAGCATTATGTTACGCCGAAATCGCTTCTGTTCTCCCGGTTTACGGAAGCGCCTATATTTACTCTTATACCACCATGGGAGAAATTGTCGGCCATTTAATGGGCTGGACGCTCTTATCCGTTTATATGGTGACGGCGTCGGCGGTGGCAAGCGGCTGGTCAAGTTATTTTAATAATCTGTTAGCCGAAATCGGCACGCCTTTGCCGGACAGTCTGCTGCACGTGCCGAGCCAGGGGGGCATCGTCAACCTTCCTGCCATCATCATTACTCTATTAATTGCCGTCGTTCTGTCACGCGGCTCTAAAGAGAGCAAAACCTTTAATAATATAATGGTTCTCGTAAAAATCGGAATTGTTTTGCTGTTTATCATCACAGGAAGCTTTTTTGTAAAGCCGGGCAATTGGCATCCTTTTATGCCTTTTGGAATCAAAGGCGTCATTACGGGGGCTTCTGCCGTCTTTTTTGCGTTTCTCGGGTTTGACGCGATTTCGGCTTCGGCTGAAGAAGTCAAAAAACCGCAGCGCAACCTGCCGATCGGTATTATCGGTTCACTGGTGATCTGTACATTGGTATACGTCATCGTCTGTCTCGTCATGACGGGTATGGTTCCGTATTCACAGCTTAATGTGCCGGAAGCCATGTCTTATGTGCTGCAGACTGTCGGACAAAACGCGGTGGCGGGCATTATCGCTGCCGGTGCGGTGATCGGACTGATGGCCGTCGTTCTCGCCCATACCTATGCGGCGACCCGTATATCTTTTGCGATGGCAAGAGACGGAATGCTGCCGAAAGTCTTTACCATTGTCGGAAAGAAATCGGGAGCGCCGATCTTTAATACGTGGCTGATCGGACTGATCAGCGCATGCATCGCGGGTTTTGTTGATCTGAAAGAGCTGTCAGATCTCTCAAACATCGGCGCGCTATTGACATTTGCCATGGTCAGTCTGTCCGTGCTGATTCTGCGCCGCACCCATAAAGATCTTCCACGGGGATTTAAAGTGCCGTTTGTACCCGTACTGCCGATTTTGGCCATTATCTGCTGTTTGTTTTTAATGGTCAATCTGCCGCTGAAAACGTGGCTTTATTTTGCCGTCTGGCTGATCATCGGCGTCATCGTTTACTTTTTATATTCGTACAAGCACAGCAAATTGAGACAATAAACAAAACCAGGCCCGCTTCATTGCGGCCTGGTTTTTTCATAAAAAAAGACGAAAGCCATCGCCTTTAACAAATGTGTTTCAGCTCTTCTATGTAGTGAAGCGCCTCATCATATTCTTCATCCGTATATTTCTGTTTGCTTTTTATCGTAAACACTTTCTCTTTCTTTTCCTCAGCTTCAAGGCCGTCAAAATACAAAATCGTAGACACCAGCTCCAGAAACCGGGATGAGCGGCTGTTGACGCTGTCGATATACTTCTTCATATCCGGCATCGTAAGCTCCGCATGATGTAAAAACTCGGCTCCCGTCTCCGTCAGCGAGTACCGGTATTGAAAGTAGCCGCCCTTTTTTTCCTTCACCTCATCCAGAAACCCAAGATTGCACAGCTCTTCAATTCGAAGCGTCAGTTCTTCGGAATACGGGCCGTAAAAATGAAAATCATATTTTTCGTAGAAAGGATACTGCATTTTCTTCGCGATATAAATGATTTTCTGCAGCTTTTTCCGCCCGATGATTTCTCCAGAATCCGAGAACACCTTCATCAGTTTTGCATGTTCTTTCAACAAATTCCCGACATCTCCTTTTCCTTCTTTACCAAAATCCTTTTATGTCAGTCCCAGCAGCTGCCGGATTTTTAATTTTGCTTCAGGGTTTTCTGAATCATCAAAAATGAGGTCCATCGGATAGTACAGCTTATGATCCGTCCGGCGTTTGCCCGAAATGGATTCGACAATAGCGGACTGCCTGGACAGCTCTTTGATCTGGCCGTTCTGCGTTAACAGATGAATCGGCAGACGCTCCTCCTCTTCACCCGGCCGGTAAAAATCATACGGCAGATCCGATGAAGAATCGACCACTAAATAGTAATTGGGATCAATTCCCGCCTCTTTAAACAGAGCGGTCAGTTCAAAATAAGCCGACATTTCCTCATTGGGGTTAAATTCGGCGTATTGAAACAGCTGGCGGTTAATGAAGCGGCGGCACAAGTCGGACAGAATCGGGTCCTCTTCTTCCTCCCAAGCCTGGAAATAATATAAAATGATGGCTTCATCAAGCTTCAGATAATCCGCAAGCGTCAGCTTCCCTTCAAAAATGGAATAAAAATGAACGGGAGCATGAGTGAATATATACCCTTCTTCATGGAGCTGCTTCGCACGGTGGAGAATTTTCGTCAAAATGACTTCTGCGCTTCTCGTCACGGGATGAAAATACACCTGCCAGTACATTTGATAGCGGCTCATAATATAGTCTTCGACGGCGTGCATGCCGCTTTGCTTAATGACGATCTGGTCCTCTCGCGGACGCATGACCCTTAAAATCCGTTCCATATCAAAATGTCCGTAGCTGACGCCCGTATAGTATGCGTCCCGCTGAAGGTAATCCATCCTGTCGGCATCAATCTGGCTCGAAATCAGGCTGACCACCTGTTTGTTTTTGTATGTTTTGGCAATGACTTCAGCAACATCCTGCGGAAATCCCGGTCCCGCCTTTCTGAGAACCTGATTCACCTCGGTGTCGCCGAGAATGATTTCCCTCGTATAGTCTTCATGATCCAGATGAAAAACCTTTTCAAAGGAATGCGAAAACGGCCCATGTCCCAAATCGTGCAAAAGCGCGGCGCTGAGACAGAGTTCGCGTTCATTGTCATCCCATTCAGGACGCCCTTTAAAAACATCATCAACCATTCGTCTGACAATCTCATAGACGCCGAGAGAATGGTTAAAACGGCTGTGTTCCGCGCCGTGAAAGGTCAAATACGTCGTACCGAGCTGTTTGATCCGGCGCAGCCGCTGAAATTCACGGGTGCCGATCAAATCCCAGATCAGCTTGTCCCGCACATGAACATAGCGGTGAACGGGATCTTTAAACACTTTTTCTTCTGATAATTTTCCGTTTGGATACGCCATCGTCATTCCCTCTTTTTTTTAGCCGTGATTCTATTATATCGGCTCTGTAATTTGAAAACATCCTTGAATTTGTCCGGCGTTTTGTTCCAGTTTTCCGACATTGATTTTTTGAAGCAAAAAAGCCTGACCCATCGGGCGAGGCTGTCGTAAAAATGCACATTTACTTTTTGATCTTCTTTTTCACTTTCTCAATCAGCTCGTCCTCAGTCGGCGCCGACAGCGGGCGGTTGTTTACGAAAGCAAACGATTTTTTGCGTCCGGGCCCGCAATATGACTGACATCCGACCTCCACTTTTGCATCCGGGTCAGCTTCTTTCAAACGCGGCAGCAATGTCTTAATATTGGTGGCCTGGCAATCATCACACACTCGGAATTCATTAGCCATGATGTACGCTTCCCTTCATTCAGTGTTCCTCTATGTTAAATCTTAATTTTAAAAAACGAAAAAAATCACATCACGTTTTATTGTACAAGGATTCATCTTATCCTGCAAGGCTCTGCGTATCTCTCATTCTTTCAGCCAATTTGTATAAATATTTTCCAATCTGGACATTCTAATACCATCAAAGATTATTGGGGGTTGAGAACATTGACAAAGCAAAGACAGGACGCCTGGTCGGAGGAAAATGACCTGCTGCTTGCGGAAACCGTGCTCCGGCACGTCCGGGAAGGGAGCACGCAGCTGAACGCCTTTGAAGAGGTAGGCGATAAATTAAACAGAACGTCGGCAGCGTGCGGATTCAGATGGAATGCCGTCGTGCGCCATCAATATGAAAAAGCGCTTCAGCTTGCAAAAAAACAGCGGAAACAGCGGATGCGCGCGCTCGGAAACGGCCAGCCGGCCAAGAAGAAACTATTATACCAGCCGCCTGCACCGGATGCGGACATCATGCAGGAAACCGCATCCGAAGAGACGGTTCAAACGGAAGCGCCAAAAGAGGATCGGCAAGCCGTCATGTCCGGCGAACATATGCCTTATGTCGATGAAAGCTTCAAGGAAGAGTTAGCTAGTTTATCACATTTGCTGGCGCCTCAGCAGCCGAGCCAAAAGGCGGAGCTCACAATGGCAGACGTCATTCAATTTCTGCAGAGCTATGAAGGCAGCGGAAAGCAAACTTCCGCCCTGCAGATGGAAAATGACCGTTTAAAACGGGAAAACCAAGAACTTCAGTCTAAAACCGAGCAACTGGAAGCAGCCGTCGAAAAGCTTGAAAAAGATCAAAAAACCATTCAGGATGACTACGAAACCTTGGTGAAAATTATGAACAGAGCCAGAAAACTAGTTTTATTTGAAGACGACGAGCATGCCTCTCCGTCCTTTAAAATGGACCGGAACGGCAATTTAGAAAAAATGGCCGAATAACGCAAAAAACCCCTTTCCTTGTCATGGAAAAAGGGGTTTTTGCCATTTGTCAATGACGCGCATCCTGATCTATATTAATGTAAACATTGTTCAGGAGGCCTTCTTCCCGCAAGGGCTGCGCATCTCGGTCCCCGCCCGCACATAAGCATAAAGATTCAATTCCTCATCCCAAATGGTTCTTGGGAATTATTGATCGATCAGCTACTGTGCAATACACTGTATAGAGAATACAATTATTAGATATGATGGGAATGATAGTAAATGAGTAGCCAATTACGAAAAGGAGCATTGGAACTTTGTGTGTTGTCCCTGCTTCTTTATGAAGATTTATATGGTTATGAATTAATCAAGGTCATAAGTGAAACGTTCCCTGTATCGGAGGGCACCATCTACCCCATATTACGAAGACTTACGAAAAATAACTATTTAAAAACGTATACAGCAGCTTCAGATCAAGGCCCGTCACGCAAATATTACAAAGTAACAGAAGAAGGCGCCTTTTATCATCACACATTAAAATCGGAATGGCTTGACCTGTCCGAAAAAGTGAACAGCATCATTAAGGAGGGAAAATGAATGTGTAAAGACCAATATTTAAAACATCTCCGGCGGGAAATAAAAGATCTGCCGGAACTTGAGCAAAAAGAGATACTCGCCGATATCGGCGAAATATTCCAAATGGGCGGCGCTGAAGGAAAAAGCGATGAACAAATCGCCGGCAATTTAGGAAACCCCAAAACACTTGCGCGCGCCTTAAAAGCGGATATTTTCATCAGTGATGCCGAGGAGCAGAAAACATGGCGCTCCTTTTTCAAAGCATTCGGCCTGATGCTGGGTATGGGCATGTTCAACTTCATGTTTATGCTGACACCGTTTCTTTTTGCCTCTGTTGCGGTGTTAAGTTTGATGGCAATCGGCCTGATGCTGATGACCGGATCATTCTTTCTCCTCGTAAAAGTGCCGATTGTAACAGCCATTTTTAACGGATGTATGGTCCTCGGAGCGGGTATGGCGGTGTTTATGGCCGGATTTGATCTTTCGAAACTGATATTCCGCATCTTTTTGCGCTATTTCAAATGGAATGTCAGCATTGTAAGGAGGGAAACCATTGAATCGAAAAATGTGGTATAGCATTGCTCTCATTTTAATCGCTGCCGGCCTGATCGGAAGCATGTTCTTCGGTTTTGACGGCTTTTACCCTAAATCATAAGGAAGGTGTGCACGTAGCATGAGTGAACCAGCCCTGATATTAAAAGATGTCTCTAAAACTATCAATCATACCCCTATTGTACAGTCAATTTCTTTCAATGTGAGAAAAGGTGAGATATTCGGCCTTTTAGGGCCTAACGGCTCAGGTAAAACCACTATTTTCAGAATGATCGTACAGCTTATTAAAAAAACAGAAGGAGCCATTTCATTCAGAGGCAGACCGGACAGCGACTTTGAATATTTTATGAGACATATCGGGGTTATCATTGAAGGCCCGGATATGTATCCGAACATGACCGCTTTGCAAAACCTAAAATATTTTACTAAACTGCGCAGCACCTCGCTGCGAACGGATGACCTTATGAATACCCTTGCAAAAGTCGGACTGGAGCAGGCTGCCCGCAAAAAAGTGAAACATTTCTCATTAGGCATGAAACAGCGCTTGGGGCTCGCTTATTCTCTTCTTCACAATCCCGGATTATTAATTCTGGATGAACCGATGAACGGCCTCGATCCTAAAGGGATGAAAGAATTGCGCACCATTCTTTCCGATTTAGCGAAGCAAGGGGTTTCCATTTTATTATCAAGCCATTTATTGTCGGAAATGGAGGAGATTTGCGACAGGGTTGCCTACATTAAAAAGGGACGGATTTTAGGAATTGAAGACATGAAGAGCAGAAATGACCTTGGTCAGAAAAAGCTGTTTACCGTCACGGTCGATCATCCGGCAAGGGCGAAAGAAATATTAGAGCAGGACGGTATTCTTCAAGTACAGCAAAAAGACAGCCGCATCATTGAATTGGAAGCGGAGGAAGATACCATCCCGTATATCATTAAAACTTTGGCAGAGAAAGAGATTCTGATTTCCCGCGTTTCTGCAAGGACTTTGTCATTGGAAGAGAAATACATGATGATTACAGATCAGGAGGACGCGGTATGAGCATATTTCATCTGGCGCAGAACGAATTCATAAAAATAACCCGAAAAAAAGGCACACTTTTATCTCTTTTTTTCCTGTTTCTCATCGTTTTGCTGGCCGGCCTTATTATGAATCATGAGTTAGATGCCTCCTCGGATAACAATTGGAAAGAACGGCTTCTCGCCGAAAAAAAACAGGAAGAAATTAATAAACCGGCTGAAACGGCAGGCGTTTATTATTCTGCTGATGTTAAGAATAAAGACTATTATTTGGAGCATAACATCAACCCTTATGAATGGAACGGCTGGAGGTTTTTCGGCACCGTTACTTCAAACGGGCTTGAGATTTTCGTAAGCTTAACCGCGATTTTAACCGTCAGCGGGGTTGTTTCTAAAGAGTTTGCCCTTGGGACGATTAAGTTTATCGCTACAAGCCCGAACCGAAGATGGCGGATTTTAACATCGAAATTTCTGGCCTCTCTTCTGTTTACCGGCATGGTTTACTTATTTTACTGTGTGAGCTGTTTGCTGATCGGCGGCGTGTTATTCGGTTTTTCCAATGCTTCATATCCGCTCGTCTTTACTCATTTAAATGACAGTCTGTATACCATCAGTTCAATCAAAGCATCCGGAATCATTCTGCTTTTGCGTTTCATATCAATTATAAGTATTGTCACCATTGCGTTCACTTTGTCAGTATTGTGCAAAAACCAGGCGCTCTCCCTTTGCTTATCCATTTTACTGCTGTTTGCCGGCAGTATATTGGGCGGAACTGATTTGCTTGCCCAATTTACGTGGTATAAATTTACGCTCTTTCCGCATTTAAATCTCGTTGCTTATGTAAATAAAAGTGCGGGTGATGCGATTTCAACGTTAAACATCCCCTATTCCGTGACAGTTATAGCGATCTACTTTCTTATTTGTTTATTGATTTCTTTTTCCGTCTTTCAAAAGAGAGACATTACAGCATAGACAGAGAGGCGGCGGCATAATGAGCGGACGGCAGGAAATACTGACGGTCCAGCAATTTGCCGCTGACCGCCCCTTGGTCCATCGCTAATGGATTCAAATAACCGAAGCTCCCGCTGCTTCGCTGCTGAAAGCGTAGAAATTCCCGCCCTTCCCGTATAAAAAGCGCCTCATCGAATCGGAGAAATTTCATAATGGCTGTGTATTTTGCAACGGCGTCAATGTGATACTTTCTGCACTCGGCTAACATTAAACCTGAAAAAGCAAAATCTGATGTTTTGTACCATTTTGTGAGAAAAGGCTGTAATTCTTTCATTTGCAAATAAGAGACGGCATACAGGGCATCCGCCTGTTCTTTCTGGATGCCGCCCGGTGCCATGAGCAAATCGGCCTCACGTTTCATTGCGGTTTCTAAGAAAACGATCAGTTCTTCCGGGGTCACCGCCCCAAAATAAGCTGCTAACACCATGAGGATCATAGAGGAAGGCTCTGATTTCAGTTCCTCTTGTAAACCGCGGACCATTTGTTCAAGTCCGTTATGAAAAAAGATGCTTTTTGCGGCATCCATCCTGCGGTACACATGATACGCATACGCGAACAGGACCGGATGGCATTCGTGCGTTTTTTCCCAAAAATAACGGTCTAAGAATAGAATAATTTCTTCTGTATCCTTTCTTTTTTCAAAATGATGACATGCCGCTAAACCGCAAAACAGGTGCATGAGATCATCTGCTTCCATTTCTTCCGGCTGCAGCTGAATGTTCTTCCAAAAACCCAGCAGCCATTCTTCTGTTTTTTTTATATTAAAATGTTCCTTGACTATCCGCATGTTCCACACTCCAGATTCAGAATCTCAATCGCCGGCAGAAGAGCCGGAGCACAATGAATGGATGGATTCTCGTTATTTATATGATGAAGAGCCGCTTGACAGCCATAAAAAAATGGATCGATACACGATTGGATAAATAACATATCGCACAGCTGTTTCATTTTTCGGCTGCCGAGACAAAACACAAGCCATTTTTGAATGGAGGCCTTCAAGCCGGGATGAAGCAGATGCTCTCCCTGGTCTAAATGAAGAAGACAGTACTCGACAAACTCCAGCTCGTTTTCAGCTGTTCTTTTCCATGCGTCATGGAGCAAAGGCTGAAACATCGAATTCTTGTAAAAGCGCACTTTTTCATGGTCAGTTGACATTCCCAGCTCATTCAGTAAACCGACGAATTCGGCATATTTAAAATAAGGCCATTCTTTTTTTATAAGATAGCCGTTTTGCAATCCGTGACGTATGATCTGATCATCCGCTTCCATTCCCTGCTTCTTTTTATAAGCTTTTGCCGTTAAATAGATATGAATCAACTCATTGACAATGGCCGTGTTACAGTGAAACAGATCTTCCCAGCATGACTTATCAACGAAAGCGGAGGCAATCCTTTCAGTATGTTCTTTTACAATAGAAGAATGGCTCGTCTTTCTGTAGTATTTGCAGAAGCCGGCAAACAGCTGAATGCTCTTTTGATCCGGAAGCGATTGTTCAGCAAAAGATAATAAAAATTGATCCGTCTCTTCAGCTAATCTGTTCAAGTTAATCGTTCCTTTCTGTTCTAAGACAGGCATGCGCGGCACCCGCGGCGACAAGTGTTGTATGATAGCAATGTTTGAACACATCTTCTCTTCGCTGTTCACCTTTCAAACCGGGTTTATGTTGATAGGTGATGCTCGGGACATTCCCCTCTTTCATTCGGCCCCGATAGATTTTATTCCAGGCTGCTTCATAGAGCGGTTTATGGTTGTCCTTATCCATGTCGATATGTAAAAAAGAGCTGCACATCAATAATTCACTGGTAATATCTAAATTCTCAAGACAGATATAGATCCCGAGAAATTTCAGGACCTTTTCTTTTAAGGACGGCAGATGATATTCTTTATCCGTAAGCGAAGAACATCCCATGTCTGTTATATAAAAAATCGTATGAGTGATGCTGTACGCATCATGATCCGTCATATATGTATTTGGGATATCCTGGCCAGCTGCTGTGTAGTGATATAAGTCAGAAAAGTCCGTTATTTCCGAGGTTACGCCCGCTCTTTGCAGACTGTACTTCAAATCCATTTTTCGAAAGGGAATTTTAGCAAGGCTGCAATCAAAACGCGCTGCCGTGAATTTTTCCAGCTCCCATATCACTGAAGCCTGTGACGGATGATCAGTCAAGGTAAGAAATTCACCCGCAATAGCCAATCCGGCGAGACCGTCCGGATCAAAATGAATAAATTCTTCAAGCTGATCATTACGGAGCCTTTCTGTAATAAACTCCGTTAAAACAGCAACCTCCTTATCATCTGCCTGATTTCTGATCAGGTAATTGGTAAGAAAAATGAGTTCTATAAATGTTTTAAGACGCCATCTGAAATCATTCGCTACTTTATGATTCATATCAAAATAATGGATATTTTCAACAATCCATGACAGTGCTCCCCGCTTAATTTCTCTTATATACTCTTGTGTCACACTCTCACCGCCTCGTCTCAGATGCGTAGGCTCCAAACAGTGATTATCTTACTTTTGAGCGGCTAAATCAGAGAAATTCAAATTCGGGTTTTGATTGTCTTCTTGGCTCGGCACTACAAGCACCCAGCCGCTCCAAGCGAAAGAATTGCCTGATTGTTCCGCATCTCCGGCTAACAAATGTGTCGGGATCGTGATTCTTTTTTCTTCTTTTATTTTTTTAAAGTTCATATCTCCATCTCCTTCAGTTTATAGAATTATTTGGAACCTACATAAATATATTAATCAAATAAGGTATATAATGTAAACTAGTTTTGATATAACGATTCTTTTTCACTATAACTAAATAGTATATAATTACCAAAAACAAAAAAAGCCCGGACTCAGTCCAAGCTTTCCTGCGTGCCGAACACCTTCTCATTCCGTTCCAGCATTCGGGTCAGATTTTTTTCAAATACCATTTCCTCTTCCGGCGATAATCTGGCTGCATACAGGCGTCCGCTGAGTTCCTTCAGTTCAGTCAAAAGCGCCAGCATTAAGTCCTGCACGGTAATGTCCGTTTGCAGCAATTCGCTTAATGAAGCCATCGTTTCGGGCCGGATATCGGGATATACGCCTTTTGTATCGTTGCTTTTGTCTTTTAAAGCGGCTTGATAGAAACGTCTGATCAGATCGGCGCGTTCGCTTCCGCTTTTATCGGCGCAGAGGTAAATCTGAACCGCGGTTCCGCCCCGCAGGCGTCTTTGTGAGATTCCCGCGAATTTTCGGCCGCCGATGCTGAGATCATAGCTGCCCGGACAGTACGATCCTTTAATTTCATATGCTTCAATTTCGGCATTGTGCGGACGCAGCATCCGCCGCACCAGCTCTGTCATCGCCTCGTAGCCTCTGTCAATGTCGATGCCTTTTTTCTCATCTTCAAAAATAAGCGAGATATTCAATACGCCTTCATCGAGAACGACCGCTAGGCCTCCTGAATTGCGGACAATGACACGGTAGCCTTCGTCCTCCAGCAATTTCACGCCGTCCTCTAAAAACGGCAGGCGTGTGTCCTGAATACCGAGCACGATCGTCCGGTGGTGCACCCAAGAGCGTGCCGTCGCAGGCGATTCCCCTTTGCCTACGGAGGCGCACAGCGTATCATCCATTGCGAATGACTGCTTCGCATCAAAATAAGGGCCGAGGCTGGATTGGTCAATGATTCTCCAGCTCGGCTGCATCAGTAAATCAATCGGTTGCTTTCCCATCTATATTAAATCCCTTTCGTCATAGGCTTTCCATGCGTTTATTATATCACTCCGCTTGAGATGATTGAAATTGGCTTTTCAAAAGAGCGATGAAGATTTCTTTGTTTTTTGTGTTCTCCATAATGGAAGATTGGATGATAGACAGTTTCCGTTTTAAGGAGAATCCTTTTATCTCAAGCACGGAAATGCTGCCGTGAAGCAGATCCTTTTGCAGCACGCTTTTTGACAGAACGGAAAGACCCATTCCGCTGATCACGGCTTCCTTGACGCCCTGGTTGCTGCTGATCGTCATCATGGATTTCGGCCGCAGTCCGTTTGATTGAAGGACATGGTCTAAATATTCCCTCGTTCCCGAACCCTTCTCCCTTGTCACCCACGCTTGATTTTGCAATTCGGCAGCCGGGATGTTTTTTCTGCCGGCGAGCGGGTGTCCGTTCGGTGCGGCAATGCACAATTCATCCTCCATAAACGGCTGAATGTCGAGCTCGTTTTTCCCCGTATGCCCTTCAATTAATCCGATATCGGCTTGAAGCATCCGAACCGCTTCGCTGACCTCCTCCGTGTTTCCGATCATGACGTCCAGGTTCAGTTCGGGATACTCGTTATGAAGCTTTGCGAGAAGCGGCGGCAGAATATATTCGCCGATGGTAAAGCTCGCGGCGATTTTGAGCTTCCCTTTGACATAATGATGGTGGGCGTAAATTTCGGATTTCGCCTGTTCGTACAAAAAGACCATCTGCTTGGCGCGCTGATAGAGAATGTCCCCCGTCGGCGTCGTCGTAAAATGCTTCGGAGAGCGGTTCAGCAAAGCGGTTTGAAATTCTTTCTCCAGGTTTTTAATATGAAGGCTGACGCTCGGCTGAGAAATCATCAGCTTCTGCGCCGCCTTTGTAAAGTTTTTTTCTTCCACGACGGCAATGAATGTTTTCAGTTCCCCATAATACAAAAAGCATCGCCCCTAATCATTATTTTTCCTAATCGTTTAGATCATATAAATATATTTTACTAATGATTAAGACCGCAGTAAAGTGGAGTTATCAAGATAATGGGAAGTGACTGAGATGAAGATGATAAAGGGTATTTCAGTTACCGCAGGAATTGCGTTTGCGGCTTCCTATGTCAGCCGCCTGCCGTTTTTGCATATGCTCGGAATGCTTGTCCTTGCCATGCTGATCGGCATGCTCTGGCGCGCCGTATTCGGACAGCGGGAGGCATTAGAGCCGGGGATCGCGTTCTCAAGCAAATACTTGCTGAAAGCAGGCATCATCCTGCTTGGCATGAGACTGAATCTGGCGGATATCTATCATGCGGGCTGGCACGTATTTGCAATTGCCGTCTGCTGTATGATGTTTGCGGGTGCCGTTGTATACGGACTGTCCCGGCTGTTCCGTATAGATCAGACACTCAGCACGCTGACAGCCTGCGGCACAGCGATCTGCGGGGCGGCTGCCATTGCCGCGATCGCGCCGCAGATCAGATCAAATGAAAATGCAGCCGCCATCAGCGCGGCCGCCGTTTCGTTATTAGGAACCGTTTTTACTGTTGTATATTCTCTTGCTTATCATGGATTGGGCTTCTCTCCTGCGGCTTACGGAGCCTTTTGCGGGGCAACGCTTCACGAAGTGGCGCATGCGGCGGCTGCCGGCAGCGCCGGAGGAAAAGCAGCCGTCGAGATGGCGGTGATCGTCAAACTGACCCGGGTCGCGCTGCTCGTCCCGGCCGCATTCATGCTCGGAATGCGGGCGCGCCGCAGCGGAAAGTCAAAGACGGCTTCTGCCGCTTCGCTCCCCATCCCTTGGTTTATCTTCGGATTTCTCGGAATGAGCGCCATCCATACATCAGGCGTTATTTCAGCTTCGTTTTCCGCATTTCTTGTTCAAGTGTCTTATGTTTTAATCGGCATGGCGATGGCGGGTCTCGGTTTGAAAGTCCATATATCGGCGTTTCGTCATAGCGGCTGGCGGGCGCTCGCAGCAGGCTTGATCGGTTCTCTCTCTTTGTCCCTGTTCGGCTGGGCCGCAGTGACGTTCTTTCTATAAAAAAAGCCGGTCCTCGTAAAGGCCGGGCTTTTGCGGATTACAGCGCTTGAGCAGCCGTAATTAACGCAAGATTGTAGACGTCTTCCGCATTACATCCTCTGGAAAGATCGTTTACAGGCATATTCAATCCTTGCAGAATCGGTCCGACCGCTTCAAAGCCGCCTAAGCGCTGAGCGATTTTGTAGCCGATGTTTCCCGCTTCAAGGCTTGGGAATACAAATACATTCGCGTCTCCTTTAATGTCGGAGTCCGGCGCTTTTTTCTCCGCGACAGACGGCACAAATGCAGCGTCGAATTGGAATTCGCCGTCAAGCGTAAGCTCAGGCGCTTTTTCCTTCGCAATTTTCACGGCTTCAGCCACTTTGTCCGTCTCGTCTGATTTCGCCGATCCTTTTGTAGAGAAACTGAGCATGGCAACGCGCGGGTCAATGTCAAACATTTGAGCCGTATTGGCGCTTTCAATGGCGATTTCGGCAAGGTCCTGGCTGTCAGGAGCAATGTTGATCGCACAATCAGCGAACACATACTGCTCGTCACCGCGGGCCATGATGAAGACGCCTGATGTTTTTTTCACGCCTTCTTTTGTTTTAATGATTTGCAGTGCAGGGCGCACCGTATCGGCTGTAGAATGTGCAGCTCCGCTGACAAGTCCGTCTGCGAGACCTTTGTACACAAGCATCGTGCCGAAATAGTTTTCGTCCAGCAAAGCTTTGCGGGCCTGTTCTTCCGTCGCTTTGCCTTTGCGGCGTTCTACGAAAGCCTGAACGAGTTCTTCCATGCCTTCATATGTATGCGGGTCAAAAATGTCCACGCCGTCAAGCGTAAGATTTAATTCTTTCGCTTTTGCTTGAATGTCTTCTTTATTGCCGACCACGATCGGCTTTAATACCTTGTTGCCCGCCAAGTTGTTGACCGCAACCAGGATACGTTCGTCCAACCCTTCAGGAAATACGATTTTCACATCTTTTCCTGCGACTTTTTCTTGTACTTTTGTAAATAAATCTGCCACGATATTCCCTCCTCTATGTTGACAAAAAACGCTTACTTTTACAGCATACTCTTCTTCCAGCTAAATTCAAATAACCAACTTCTATTATAGCGCTTTCAAAAAGAAATCTTATTTTTCTAACTAATTTAATTGACGGTTTGTTTCACGGCTTAGTTTCTGACACAAGGCTTCGGATTATTCAAGGTTTCTCCACAGCCGAAACGGTTAAACTGTGATATAGTGAAGGCATCAATGTAATGAAAAGATATAGGAGTGAAGATACATGAGTGAGCAGCAAAAAACGAACGAAGCCGCCCAAACGCTTGACGGCTGGTACGCGCTTCACGATTTCCGCACAATGGACTGGACGTCATGGAAGATGTTATCCAGCGATGAGCGCCTGTCGATTATTCACGAATTTACGGGACTGCTTGAAAAATGGGGTGTCGCCGAAAAAGAAGGAAAAGGCTCGCAAACGATCTACAGCATCGTCGGACAGAAAGCTGATTTCATGCTGATGATTCTTCGCCCGACAATGGAAGAGCTGAACGAAATCGAGCTTGAATTTAACAAATCAAAGCTTGCTGAATTTACAATCCCGGCTTATTCTTACGTGTCCGTGGTTGAGCTGAGCAACTACCTCGCAAGCGGAGAAGGCGATCCGTATGAAAATCCGCATGTCCGCGCCCGCCTGTATCCTGAGCTGCCCGAAGCGAAATACGTCTGCTTCTATCCGATGGATAAAAGAAGAAGCGGCAATGACAACTGGTACATGCTTTCTATGGATGAACGCAGAAACCTGATGAGAAGCCACGGCTTGATCGGACGGAGCTATGCCGGCAAAGTCAAACAGATTATCACGGGATCTGTCGGTTTTGACGATTACGAATGGGGCGTCACGCTCTTCAGCGATGATGTGCTTCAGTTCAAAAAGCTTGTTTATGAAATGCGCTTTGATGAAGTCAGCGCGCGCTACGGCGAATTCGGTTCATTTTTTGTCGGAAACCGCTTGTCTCTCGACACGCTTCCGAAGTTTTTGCATGTGTAACACCCACCCGCCTGTCCGGCGGGTTTTTTATTTGTCAGAATTTAAATAAAATTTGCTATTTTTATCATTTTTTTTTACGATGTAAAGGAGATTCCATTTTGGTAAAGGGGTGCAGACAGTTGTCAAAACGAACCGCATTTATTATGGGAGCCAGTCAGGGGATCGGCAGAGCGATCGCTCTGAAACTGGCTGACAATGGCTTTCATACCGTCATTAATTCACGAGTTCCCGAAAATATCGAATCGGTAAAAGAAGAGATCCTCGCCAAACATCCGGATGCGGGCGTCACCGTTCTGGCCGGCGATATGTCGGACCAGAAGGCGAGAGCCGGCATTTTTGAAGAAATCAGATCACAATGCGGACGGCTTGATGTATTGATCAACAACATTCCGGGCGGCTCGCCGGATACCTTTGAAAACTGCGATATAGAGGATATGACAAATACCTTTACGAATAAAACGATCGCCTATATCGACTCTATGAAAACGGCCGCAGCGATCATGAAACAGCACGAATTCGGCAGAATCATTAATATCGTCGGAAACCTATGGAAAGAACCCGGCGCCAATATGTTTACCAACAGCATGATGAACGCCGCTTTAATTAATGCCAGCAAAAACATCGCCATTCAGCTTGCGCCTTTTCACATTACTGTCAACTGTCTGAATCCCGGATTTATCGCCACAGACCGTTATCACCAATTCGTGAAGAATGTCATGAAGCAAAACGGCATTTCTAAAGCGGAAGCGGAGGAACGGATTGCCTCAGGCGTCCCGATGAAGCGTGTCGGAACTGCGGAAGAAACCGCGGCGCTGGCTGCCTTTCTTGCCTCTGAAGAAGCCTCCTATATTACCGGACAGCAAGTGTCAGCCGACGGCGGCAGCATGAAAAGCATATAATAAAAACATCCCGCTCTCAGCGGGATGTTTCTTGTAATGAAGGAAAGGACAAACCTAGCTTTTGAATCCGCAGCACGAATTCCCTTAAATCGCCCTGTTTTGCCACCATTGATATTCTGACATAACGCTTTCCGCCGCTGCCGAAAATCTCGCCGGGCGTCACGACAACATGGGCATGCTCCAGCAGATAGTCCGAAAACTGGTGTGATGACTCGAATTCATTCGGAATTTCAGCCCAGACATAAAAAGTCCCTTTCGGTTTTTCAATGCTCCAGCCTAATTCCTTTTCACATAACGCCGTGAAAAAATCAATCCGTTCTTTATAAGTGCGCTTCAGACGCTCCGTATGCTCAGGATTTCCTGACAGCGCCGCCGCTGCCGCCTGCTGAAGGCCGCCGAACATGCCGACGAAGACGTGATCCTGAAACTCATTGACCGCCTGAATAATTTTCTCATTCCCCACGGCAAATGCCATTCTCCAGCCTGCCATATTGAAGGTTTTCGAAAATGAATAAAGCTCCGCGCCGACTGTTTTTGCTTCCTTCGCCTGAAGAAAGCTGGCCGGGTTCTGATCAAATTCGAACGCGCCGTATGCAAAATCGTGAATAAGATGGATGTCATGACTTTTTGCAAACGCAGCCGCTTTTTCATAAAACGCCTGATCCGCAGTCGCGCCCGTCGGGTTATTCGGGTAATTCAAAAACATCAGCTTCGCTTTTTTCAGGACGGCGGGATCAATCCGCTCAAAATCCGGCAGATAGCCGTTTTCCGGATGAAGCGGCATCTCATGCAGCTCCGCTCTGGCCATTGTGATTCCCGATAAATACTCAGGGTAGCCGGGGTTCGGGACTAAGGCGATATCGCCGGGGTTCAGCAGGCATTGCGTCAAAACGTACAAACCAGCTTTCCCTCCGCCGAACAGCGCGATTTCTGTCTCCGGATTGACCGATACCCCGTACTCTCTCTCATAAAATTCCGCGATGGCTTCTTTCAGAAACGGATAGCCTCTGAACGGGCCGTATCCGTGATACGAAGGATTCAGCGCAGCCTCCCGCAATGTTTCAACGATATGCGGCGGAGTGGGGAGATCGGGATTCCCCTGCCCGAGATTAATGATCTGGGCTCCTGTTTTCTCCATCTCTTTTACCTTTTGAAAAACGAGCGAAAATTCCTGTTTCGGAAGTGTCTTGATGACGTCGGACGGTATGATTTCCATCTGAAAGGCTCCTTATAAATGAATTTGCTCTGATTCGTTATTCCGTTCTGAAAAGGATTTATTGACCAGTTTTGTATGCAGAAACAGCCCGCTGACCAAAAGGACGATAAACGCCATGATGACTGCCGCGTCTACAATGTTGATCAACATGGAACCGACGGCGATGCACAATCCGATGGACGCCTCCGCCACCGAAAAGATCCGGCCCTGAATCTGGTTCGCCGCGTTCTCCTGAACTTTGACCTTCGCCAGCACCTCACCGTATTCCATTGCGATAAAGAAAAGAATGGCGGCAATGACTGACACGGCGAAAATCGGGGTAAACAAAAACAGCGCAAGCGAGACGATCGATAACACTGTAAAATACATCAGCCCTTTATTGTTGTTAAAGCCCCATTTGCTGACAAGAGCGGCGCCGATAAAGCCGCCGAAGCCGATACAGAACGTCAGGATGAAATTGCCGATTTCCCCGTCGCCTAAAAAGCGGCTGACAATCGGGAAATAGCTGTAGACGACACCCCATAAAAGCGCCATCGTAATCATCGTGAACATGGCGTTTAACACAAAAGCATTTGTTTTGATTTCCTTCAGGCCTTCTTTAAACGACTGAAAAGCTTCTCTTACGTTTTCTGACTGAATCGGCACGTATTGAAGCTTAATGCGGCTGATGAACAACGCGGAGACAAGATAGGTCACCCCGTTAAACGCGACGGCAAGCTCCACAGAACCGCCTAACAGAAAAAGTCCGCCGGCTGCAGCGCCGACAATAATCGAAATCGTCGTGGCTTTTGCAAACAAAGTGTTGATATTTTTAATATCCGCTTCTAAAGACGACATGACCGCGAGACGTGCCGGGTTAAAGAACACGCCGCTTCCGTAAGAAATAAACAGCAGCGCCAGAAAAAGCAGCGGATATTCGCCTTTCGGGAGAAATGTCAGCCCCAAAAAGATGACACCTCTGATCACATCCGTCCACAGCATGATTTTCACCCTGTCGAGCCTGTCCACGAGCACGCCTAAAAACGGCTGAAACACCATCGGAATGCTGCGGACCGCGATAACGCCGGACGTCACCCAGTAGTCATGATAGTATGTAGACAAAATGAGCAGGGCCGGGAGAACGCAATAGTCTCCCATAAACGAAAGCGCCTGCCCGAAAAGCAAATACTTAGAGTTCGGTTTCAGCTGTTTCATACCGGTAACGCATACTTTGCAGTCAGCTTCGCCTGCTGCTGAATTTGTTTGATTGATTCGGCCACGTCACCCGAATTGCTTCCTTTCAGCTCGAACGCCGCAATGCTGTTGAACGCTTCGAACAGCCGCAGATCCACGGACGTACCCGCCTCGGCCGCCGAGAAAGAAACGATTTCGGTATCTCCCTTTAAGACGCCGTCGGGAATGTCAATGCTTTCAATGACGAAATCGACAGCCGTCTCAGGCAGCTGGCCGTTCTCTTTGAAATGCTGAGGATACAAGTGGCAGTCGGCGACATAGCACGGCTCCTGCTCCAATAATCCTTTCGGCAGATCGGCTTCTTTTCCGAAACAGAGAACATCCAATAACAGCTGCGCCATATCGACGCCGAAGACCTTTTTAATATTCGGAATCATGTTCCATCCCGCAAATCGTGCCGCTGATTCAATCAATCCGGCTTCCCGGTTTTTCATTAATTTTATTTCTGTATGTGTCGCGCAGTTTTCGAGGCCGAGTCCTTCATTCGCCTTTTTGGCAGCTTCGACGATTTTCCGCTTCGCGTCATCATCCAGGATGGACGGCGTAATATGCGATGTCTCCGTGAATCCGATTTGCGGTGTTTTATCATGAATCGCGACAGGGAAGTATTCCCCGTCGGCCATGATGCCTTCTATACTGATATAGTCGGAATAACCGCTTGTTTCGTACCAGTCGTCATACTCGCCCTGCAAAAATTCTTCCGCGATAAAAGGCGCTTCAAACGTGACCGCTTTCGGTACGTTAATCGACTTCAGGTATTCATTGACTCTGTTAAATTCTGCTTCTGCCGTTTCCCTCTCTTTGATGAGCGTCACGCCGATGGAGCTCGCCAGATATGTAGGCTTCAGAATAAGCGGCGTTCCGATTTCCTGAAGCGCGGCGCGGAAATCTTCCAGCGTCGTCACCCGTTTGTTTTTGATAGACTTGACGCCGGCCCGGTTGAAGGCGGCTCTCATTTTGTTTTTATCTCTGGCATTTTCAGCCGCCTGTACGCCCGCTCCCCGCAGGCCGAGACGTTCACACGCTTTTGCCATCGGAGCGATAAACAGTTCATTGTTGGTCGTAATGGCGTCAACCGCGAACATGTCAGCCACCTTGACGATTTCTTCGACGACTTCTTCCTCAGGTTTGTCATGATCTTCATGAGCCCAGTAAATCGAATCGGGATGCTCAAAATCAGCCAGACTCTTAAAATAGTCTTTATCTTTAATGACCGCAATCGAGTATTTTTCAATTAATGCCGCATGAGAGGCTGTAATTGCAAAAGGTCTCGGAATAAAGCTGACGAGGTTGTATTTTTCGGCTGCGCTTTTGTAAAACATATGCGGCGGGCATCCCCCAAGGTCAGCGATAACCAATACTGTTTTTCTCTCCATATGTAAACACTCCTTCTCTATTGTGCGGTGTATCCACCGTCTGCGGTGATCGCGCTTCCGGTCATATAGCTTGATAAATCCGAAGCGAGAAACAGCATGACGTTCGCTATTTCTTCAGGCTTGCCGAGTCTCAGCAGCGGATTGACTTTCGCTTTTTCTTTTTTGATTTCTTCAAGCGTGCCTTCGTTGTTTTCAAGGAACGACTTTTCATTCAAAGGTGTGTCAATGATTCCCGGGCACACGCAATTGACGCGGATGTTGTGTTTGGCGTAATCGACGGCCATCGAACGCGTCAGCTGCAGTACGCCGCCTTTAGAGGCGTTATACGCGGGAATGTCGGGCCATGCGACGACTCCTCCGACGGAGCACGTGTTAATGATATTGCCCTTGCCGCTTTTGAGCATATACTTGAGCGCGTGCTTGCTCATAAGAAACATGCCCGTCAAATTGACGTTGAGCACTTTGTCCCAATCGCTCAGCTCCATCTCATGAATCGGGGCGACAATCTCGATGCCGGCGTTATTGATTAACACATCCAATCCGCCGAACTTGTCAACCGCTGACCGGATGGCGTTTTGACATGCCGGTTCATCTGTAATATCCGTCCGGACAAAATGCAGCCTGTCATTGTTTTCTTTCCGGATCATCGCTTCTCCCTGCGCTTCATCAATATCTGCGACGACCACATTCGCCTCTTGATTCAGAAACGCCTGAACCGCGGCATAACCGATGCCTGATGCGCCCCCTGTGATGAGGACGGTTTTATCCGTCAGGTTCATGACTCTTTCGCCTCTAATTTTTTCGCTTTTGCTCTGTTATAGCGCGGAGGGAAAAAGATATTGACTGATTTTGAATCTTTTTCAAATCTGTTGATGGCGCCGTGATCTTCTCTCGGATCGCAGAAATAAGCTGTGCCGAATGTCATATCCACTTTGCAGCCTTCAATGGTCATATCATAGCCGCCGCCGATGCAGATGCCGATCTGTTCATTGCGGTGTTTATGGAACGGCATTTCTCCTCCGTTGCCCGGAATGTTGGCAAGCATAATTTCCACCCAGTCTTCCACGAAGAATGTGACTTCCATCCCAGGCAATAAGTCTCTTGTTTTAAAAATATTCAAAAAATAATCCTCAGGGCTTGTATAGGTTTCACCGGCTTTCAGGCGTTTAATATCAATGGCGATCACTTCTTGATCCGTCTCGTTTCTTGCGCCGTGAGGCACGTTAGGAGGCGCGATATAGGCTGATTCCAGCGCTGTCATCTTTCTTGTGACATCTCCGACAGTCATGGACAGCTCGCCGGAAACGACAAGGCCGATTTGGACTTCCTTATGCTGATGCGGTTCCACGTTTGTATGCGGCGGAACGTAAGAAAGCAGAACTTCCGTATCGCCTCTGACGGACGAATATTGTCTTACTCCGTTATCCCATTCTATTAATTTAGGCGTCGGGAAATAAAGTTCCTGCAAATCTTGTTCAGTTTTCATCATGAATCTCTCCTTTTCCGAATAATGACCAGCTCATGGGAATGCTTTTAAATGTTTTGACAAAGTGAAGGCCGTACTTTTGTCTGGCCAGCTCATTTGTCAGCGCGATGTCGGACAAACCGTCCTTCACTCTTTTCGCGGCTGCGCTCGTTGAGTTCACCAGATCAAACGTGACATCTTTACGGGTAAAATACTTAATCAAATTGATAGGAGACGGGTGGGATACGATGACAGTCTTATCAAGCATGTCATCTGTATATTCAAAACCGGGCCGGACAGCCAGGCCGTACATCGGGGTGTCGCACCTGAAAATTTGCAGAAGCTGCAGATCCGGTCTCATGTAGAAGTGCTTAATGCCGTCATACGCGTGAGGCACAATTGTGTATTCCAGCGGACTTTGAAGCGTTTTTTCAATGCACGATTCAAATGTATCATGCAGTGATAATTTGCTGTTCACCCCTTGGAGAAGGGTGAAATTGGTGATGAAGTTTTTTGCTGCGTACTCACTGCTTGTCCCTTCAGGACCGAGCGTGTTGATCGTAATCAGTTTAGATATTGAATAAGCCTTGCTTTTTGTTTGAATGCTATTATCCAATATAATCATGAGCACCAACCAATCTGTTAAATTTTAAGTAAATATTATCCATAGACGTTCAAGCTGTCAATATTATTTGAAAATATTGATAATTATTCCTATATATTAGAAAACACCTTATGATATAAGGTGTTAAAAATTAACATTTACAAAATTATAGAAACTTTATTTTACCGATACAATGATTGGTCGGTCTTATGCTCATATTTCCCGTACCTTCTGTATGCGAAAACGCTGAGGACAAAGCCGATGAGGGTGACGGCCGCACAGATAAATCCGACAGCTGCATATCCGTATCCGCCATAGACCGGACCCATGACAGCAGAACCCAAGGTGACGGCCAAATTGGATGCCAGACTGTAAAATGCCATGATTTTGCCCCGGCGGCTCTGTGAGCAATCACTTAAAATAGTGCTGAGCAAGGTCACCGTCAGGCTTTGCATCAACCCCCAGACGAATAACCCGATGACCAAAAACGGCATTGATGACGGCGCATAGGCGAGACAGGAAAGCCATATGCTGATCACGGCCAATGCCGCGATCAAAGAGCGCATTTTCCCCGCCTTATCTGCGATTTTTCCGGTGAACACGCTCATGGAAAAACCGATTCCGTACACCATGATCAGCAGCCCTGAAGCTGTATTCCCCCCCGGCAGCACGCGGTGAAGATATGTGCCGAGAAAGGAATACATGCCGTAAAAACCGATCATGTTGCAAAAAGTGATCGTGAGGTATACAGGGACACGGGGCACCTTCAGCGCATCCCGGAAAGTGCCTGCCTGCCGTCCGTTTTCCTCTTCTGTTTTATCCCCATCCGCCGTGCTGCGGCGCGCCTCAATGAAAATGAGCGAAGCAACGAGGACAGACATGAGGGCGAAAATCCAAAACGTCCACCGCCAATTCAAAACGCCGCCGATAAAAGAGCCGATCGGAACACCGAAAATCAAAGCGAGCGACCAGCTTGACACGATCAGACCCATCACCTTGCCGCGGTACGCATAAGGCACACGGTCGCCGACCACCGCATATGCTGTCGGCACAAACGCACCCGCCGCAAGCCCGGAAAGCGCCCTGCCCAGAAAGAAGAAAAAGAGATTGTGCGCCAGCGCGCAAATCACCGTGCCGGCCGTAAATATAAGCAGTCCCGCCAGCAGACTGAGTTCCCGGGAATATTTATCTCCCAGCGGAACGAGAAGCGGCGCCCCGATAAAAATCATCACTCCGTAAATACTGATGGAAAGCGCCAGCACACTGACATCCGAACTGAAAGCCTGCGCTAAATCCGGAAGCAGCGGAGAAATCACCAGCTCTTCAGAACCCGCGGCAAATACGCCTAATGTCAAAGCAAGCGCGAGACAGACCGGAAATCGGCGTTTCGTTTCGATGTGATCGGTTTGTTTGCTGTTCATGCTCTTTGAACACCTCTTCCGTAAAACTTTTCTACCTTTTGTTGTTTTATAGTTTAGCATCCTTATATTTCATTTTACATTTCACATGAAAACTAATTCTGATTTTTTATTTACATTCAGATTTTAAATAAAATATTTAGTTTGTATTCAATAAATGATATAAAATACGCCGTCTGGTTATGCTATAGTGATAGAATCATTTGTTAAGGTGGGGGTCATGAAATGAATAACGCTGATTCAAAGGCCGCCCGCGCAGGCCTCGGCATGGTACTGATTCTCGGGACGCTCGCTTCATTCGGGCCGCTTTCGCTCGATATGTATCTGCCCGCTTTGCCTGAAGTGGCGGCCGATCTTCATACGACAGCGTCACTTGCGCAGCTGAGCCTGACGTTTTGTCTTTTGGGGCTGGCGGTCGGGCAGATCGTTGTCGGGCCGCTCAGTGATATGATCGGGCGCCGGAAGCCGCTGATTCTGTCATTGCTGCTTTATACGCTGTCTTCTTTATTATGCGCCTTCAGCCCTTCTGTTTCGTTTTTAATTGTCATGAGGTTTATTCAAGGATTCACCGGGGCGGCCGGAATCGTCATCGCACGGGCTTCCGCACGCGATATGTATTCCGGAAAAGAATTGACGGCTTTTTTCTCATTACTGATGCTCGTCAATGGGGCGGCGCCGATTTTAGCGCCGATTACAGGGGGATTTATCCTTCAGTTCGCCGGCTGGAAAATCGTATTTATCGTGCTGGCGGTAATCGGCTGTATCATTTCTGCCGCCGTGCTTACGGCGTTGCCTGAATCACTCCCGCCGGAAAAGCGGACAAGCGGCGGACTCCGGGAGACGCTGATGACGTTTCGCGGCCTGCTTGGCGACCGGATGTTTATGGGATTTGCGCTCAGCCAGGCATTTGTGATGACCGGCATGTTCGCATATATTGCCGGGTCGCCGTTTGTACTGCAAAACATCTACGGCGTATCGGCCCAAATGTTCAGCCTGCTGTTCGCCGTAAACGGTGCGGGAATCATATGCGCCACCCAAATCACCGGACGGATGGCCAAAACACATGATGAACGGAAGCTGTTTGTCTCCGGTCTGATGATTGCCGTCATCGGGAGCATCGATTTGCTTTTATCACTTGCGTTTGGTTTAGGCCTGGCGGCAGTCTGCATTTCTTTATTCATCATTGTTTCTTCTGTCGGGATCGTCACGACGACGGGATTTTCTTTGGCTATGCAGAAACAGGAGAAAGGCGCGGGAAGCGCTGCGGCTCTTCTCGGACTCCTGCCCTTTATCGGCGGTGCGGCTGCCGCTCCCCTTGTCGGTATTGCCGGAGAAGAAAATGCCTGGCCGATGGCCGTCAGCATTTTCGGTTTTCAGTTCTGTGCCGTTCTATCCTATGTTCTGTCGGCCAAACGAAACACAAAGTAAAGCCCGCCGCTTTAAGCGAAGGGCTTTTTTTCTTATCCGGCAGCGCCTTTTTCCGAAGAAGTCGGCTCACGCTTCAGGCGTTTTTTGATACCGAAGTGATAATACGCGTAACAGATGATCATCAGCGGGACACCGCAGTACAGACCGATACGCTGGTCGGGGATAAAGATGAGACTGATTAAGATAAGACCGTAAACCGAAAATCCGAGAATCGGCACGATCGGATAAAGAGGCGTTTTAAATGCCAGGTCCTTCAGATTTCCTCCTTCAGCGAGAAAGCGTCTCCGGAAAACGAATTGTGAAGCGCAGATTGACATCCACGCGACGACGGTAATCATACCGGAGATGGAAATGAGCCACACATACACCGTTTCAGCCGCGACTACACTTGTCAGCAGGGATAAACCGGAGATGGCGATGGTGATGAAAAGAGCTTTCAGAGGCACGCCTTTTTTCGTCAGTTTCGTTAAGGAAGCGGGGCCCATCTTAGTTTTTGACAGGGACCACATCATTCTGGACGAAGCGTACAGCCCGGAATTCGCCACCGACAGCATGGCGGTCAGAATGACAAAGTTCATGATATCGGCCGCATAAGGAACGCCGATTTTATCCAGCACAGCCACAAACGGGCTTTCGATGACGCCTGCCGTTTGATACGGCAAAATGGACACGAGAACAAACATCGCCAGCACGAAGAAAAACAGCGTCCGCCATATGACGTTTCGGATCGAGCGGGGAAGCGTCTTTTCCGGATTTTCGCTTTCTCCCGAGGCGATTCCGACCAGTTCGGTACCCTGGAATGAAAAATTCACCATAACAAGGGTAAACAGCACGGCTTGGGCGCCGTTCGGAAAAAGCCCTTTGTCCGTCGTAAAGTTTGACAGATACGGAGCCGTCTGCCCGCCGTTAAAACCGACAAAGCCGAATACCGCAGCGCAGCCGAGAATAATAAACAATACAATGGCCATGACCTTAATGCTGGAAAACCAAAATTCCATTTCCGCAAAACTCCGTGCAGACAGCGCGTTAATGGAAAAAATGACGACGCCGAATACCAGGCACCACACCCAAATCGGAACGGCCGGAAACCATCGCTGCATTAAAATCCCCGCCGACGTCAGCTCAAGCCCCACTGTATTGGCCCAGCTGAATGCGTACATCCATCCGATCGTAAATCCCGTCGACGGCCCGAGAAACTTTGCGGCATACGCCTGAAATGATCCTGCGACCGGCATAGCGACCGCAAGCTCCCCCAAACAAAGCATCACCAGATACATTAAAAATCCGCCGATCACATAAGCCAATATCGCGCCGATCGGTCCCGCTTCACTGATCGTAAAACCGGAGCCCAGAAAAAGCCCCGTCCCGATCACGCCGCCGAGGGCGATCATAAACAAATGCCGGCCCTTCATCGTGCGCTGCAATTCATTTTGATTGGTATCTCCCTGCATATACATCCCCCTTATTCCGTTATGTCAGCCATTTGTGCGTATGTCTAATCGGCAGCTGTGCAAAAGGTGCATTGTCGTCTGCTGAATGAGTTCCGGCAGCACATGGAATGTGTACGGTTTGTACACGCGTTCCGTCCATTTATGGCCGTCCTTTCCGTATACCCCTATATTGACCGACGGAATATTCAATTCCCTGATTTCTTTAAAAGGAATCGTCCCGATGACATCCCAGCCCGGAAAATTATCGGTAAAGGCGGAGACCTCCTCGTCTGTTTCATGCAGCGATAAAAAGCTTCCGTCCGCTAAATAAGGGAAAAACTTTTTAAAGACGAATGTTTCTCCGGTTGATGCCGCTGTTTTATCGACCGCTTCTTGAATGACATGCTGCAAAAGCCGGTCCCGTGTGCTTTCTTCCTTCAGATAATTGTGCGGAAGATAAGGCGGCGCATAGAAAATAATGACTTTGGCTCCCTGCTCAGGATCGAGTTTTTGCAGTTCTTCGACGGCTTTAAAACATCTCATCCGCAGTTCAAGATGTTCATATGTTTTAAATGCCTGCCCGATACACTGTGCAGGGTCTATCCCGCGGCTTCTCAGCCTTTTCAGGTAATCTTCCAGACTGTACACTTGAACGTTCCATGTGATGTCTTTTTTCGGGAGGCTCGTTCTCTCGCAGTATTCGTCGTAATAATCAGATAATTTTCGTTCTGTCTCTTTGCAGGCTTCGTCAGCCACGGCGGTCAGCTGATCCATGACTTCTTTGGCGGTTTTCTCGTAAATAAAATAATTAAAATAGACATAGCTGCTGACGGCGGTCTGCACGTTATACGCTTCCTTGTTGTCACGCTGGTAGAGGCAGGTCGGCGGAAGCACAAGCTCCCCTTCAATGTTTTCCGACATATGAATATTGTTGTGAATTCTTCTGGTGATTTCTGACGCGATCAAATTCGGATCGATGCCGGACAGCGTATCTCCGACATGCACCTCCCGCCCGTAAATCGCAAAGCAAGGCAAAAGCTTCCCTGCCGCACCCGTGTATATGTACCTTGTCGTGTCACCCTCATACAGCGGCGTGATAAAATCGTTATTAATCGCTGCTAAATAACGAAGCTGCTTTTCTTGTTTCAGCCGTTTTAATTCAGAAATGCTGGTTAAAATGCCGGAATGCTGGCTTTCTTCATCCGGGTTTGCCATGAACAGAATATGGCCCGGCAGCTGATCGCGCCGTTCAGAAAAGTGAAGCAGATTGGCGAGATGAACGGCAATACCGCTCTGCATATCAACCGAACCCCTTCCGAACATCCACTCGCCTGAGCGGGCGTCCCGCTGCACATCCCGATCAAATTCATAGTTTGAGAAATATTCCGCGAGACGGTCGGAATCAAAAGCGATATCTTTTAAAGGGCCGAAATCCTCGATGCCGACCGTATCAAGATGAGCGTGATAAATGACCGTATTCAGGCTTTCGCCGTTTCCCTCAATAAATGCGAAAATATTTTTGCGGCCGTAAGGGTCCTCAGGAATCGCCTGCTCCCACACATGTGACGGATTCTCCTGAAAGTAGGGAAAGCTCTTGATCATATCTTTGATATAGTCGGCTTTTTTTCCTTCTCCCAATGTGCCGTTGATGCTGTTTAAGGCCACTAGTGATTTCGTAATGGCTTCTATTTTCTCCTCCGGAAGCATTTTGCTGAGCTGCTGATACATATTCCATCCTCCTTACCCTCATATAGAGAAAATAGCGCGACTCTTTTTTCATCGCGCTATTTCCGAAAGATTAATAGGCTTCAGACGTTGTTTTTGCCTGCATATGAAGAATCAGATAGTCAGGTCCTCCGGCTTTCGAATCGGTTCCTGACATATTGAAGCCGCCGAACGGCTGGTATCCGACAATCGCTCCCGTACAGCCGCGGTTGAAGTATAGATTTCCCACGTGAAAATCTTCGCGGGCGCGTTCAATGTGCGCGCGGGTTTTCGATAACAGAGCGCCCGTCAGTCCGTAATCGGTATTATTGGCAATCTCAAGCATATGGTCGAAATCACGGGCTTTTGAGATCGCGACGACAGGCCCGAAAATTTCCTCCTGCATCAGGCGGGCGTTTTCATCAACATCCGCAAAAATGGTCGGCTGAATAAAGTATCCTTTTGAATCATCACCTTCGCCTCCCGTCAGGAGTTTTCCTTCTGTTTTGCCGATTTCGATATAACTCATGACTTTATTATAAGATGCTTCGTGGATGACTGGCCCCATGTATGTATCAAAATCTTCCGGACTTCCGACGGTGAGTGATTTTGTTAAAGCGACGGCTTTTTCAACAACTTCATCATAGACGTCCTGATGAATGACCGCACGCGAACCGGCTGAACATTTTTGTCCTGAGAATCCGAAGGCGGAATACACGATTGAGGAAGCGGCAAGATCAAGATCAGCATCTCTGTCTACAAGCACCGTATCTTTCCCTCCCATTTCGGCAATGACCCGTTTCAGCCACTTTTGGCCCGGCTGTACTTTTGCGGCGCGTTCATAGATGCGGCATCCGACCGCGCGGGAGCCTGTAAACGACACAAATCTCGTCTTCGGATGCTCAACCAGATAGTCGCCGATTTCTCCTCCGTCGCCCGGTATGAATTGGAGCACGCCGTCCGGCAGGCCCGCTTCTTTCATTACTTCAACGAATTTCGCCGCCACGACAGGCGCCGCATCCGCCGGTTTCAGAAGTATCGTGTTGCCTGTTACGATGGCTGCCGCCGCCGTTCCCGCCATGATCGCAAGCGGGAAGTTGAATGGAGAAATGACGATTCCCACCCCAAGCGGCTCATAGTGATACTGATTATATTCTCCGTCACGGCTCTTTACAGGAGAACCGTCTTTCAGTTTCAGCATCTGACGGGCGTAATACTCTAAAAAGTCGATCGCTTCCGCCGTATCCGCATCCGCTTCCTTCCACGGTTTTCCCGCTTCTTTCACTAGATACGCGGAGAATTCGTGCTTTCTTCTGCGGATGATCGCCGCCGCTTTAAACAGCACATTCGCGCGGTGTTCCGGCCGTACTTTTTTCCATGTTTGAAATGCCTGCAGCGCAGCCTGCATGGCCTTTTCCGCAAGTTCTTTTCCGGCTGCCGATACAGAACCGATCACTTCTTTTTTATCTGCCGGATTGACGGAAATGATCTTTTTATCCGTTTCAATCGCTTCACCGTTGATGATAAGCGGATAATGCTTGCCGAGCTGTGAATTCACATAAGCCAGCGCTTCCTGAAACGATTGTTTATTTGTCTCTTCCTGAAAATTTGTAAATGGTTCGTGTGCGTATGAAACTGTCATTAGAATTCCTCCCCGTATTTTGTAATGTGTGCTCACGCTTAATGAAGATGCAAGAAGCATACCAGCATAGCAATTTGTGATAAAAAAAGATAATCTTTGCCGAAAGCTAGTCCGAATCTGTCAGCTGCAATCTGAAAACGCAAAGAAATTTTGCGATCCGCTATATAACTGATGCAAAATCTCTTTGCGGATAACACTTATACCCAGCCGCGGAACCGGGCCGCTTCAGCCGACTTTCTGATGCCCGTCATATAGGCGGCCAAACGCATATCGACTTTGTGGGTATGCGCTGTCTGATAAATGGATTCAAATGAATTCACCATGACACTGCGCAGTTTTCCGGCGACTTCTTCCTCAGACCAGTAAAAGCCTTGATTATTTTGCACCCATTCAAAATAAGACACCGTCACGCCCCCGGCGCTTGCCAAAATATCCGGCACGAGAAGCACGCCTCTTTCATTCAGGATTTTCGTGGCGTCTATCGTTGTCGGGCCGTTCGCCGCCTCCACAATGATTGAGGCTTTAATGTGATGGGCGTTTTCAGCCGTTATCTGATTGGAGATTGCGGCAGGCACGAGAATATCACAGTCCTTTTCCAGCAGCTCCCGGTTCGTTATGACATCAGAGAAGAGATTCGTCACCGTGCCGAAGCTGTCCCGCTTATCCAGCAGGTAATCAATGTCAAGGCCGTCAGGGTCATACAAAGCACCGTGGGCGTCTGAGATACCGATCACCTTGGCGCCGGCGTCATGCATAAATTTAGCGAGAAAGCTCCCCGCATTTCCGAACCCCTGAATGATGATCCGCGCATTTTCCAATGGAATCCCTTTTTTCTTAACGGCTTCCTCAATACAAATCGTGACGCCTTGCGCGGTCGCCGTTTCCCGCCCCTGTGAACCGCCGAGAACAATCGGTTTGCCCGTAATGAATCCCGGTGAATCAAATTCTCTCAGGCGGCTGTATTCGTCCATCATCCATGCCATAATCTGAGAGTTGGTATATACGTCGGGAGCCGGAATATCCTTTGTCGGGCCGACGATCTGGCTGATCGCGCGCACATATCCGCGGCTCAGCCGTTCCAGCTCTCCGAATGACATCGTCCGCGGATCACAGATGATGCCGCCTTTTCCGCCCCCGTATGGAAGATTTGTGATGCCGCATTTTAAAGTCATCCAGATGGAAAGCGCCTTAACCTCTTCTTCACTGACTTCCGGATGAAACCGCACGCCCCCTTTTGTCGGGCCGACTGCGTCATTATGCTGTGAGCGGTAGCCCGTGAAAACCTGTACTGAACCATTGTCCATTTTGACGGGGATGCGTACGGTCAAAAGCCGCATCGGCTCTTTCATCAGTTCATACATATTGTCAGGATAGCCCAGTTTGCGCAGGGCTTCTTTTATGATCGATTGTGTGGACAAGAACAAATTAAGAACTTCTTTTTCTTCATCTTTCTGATTGCTTTTAGAAAGCGGGTTGGCTGACATGTTTTATCACCTCATCGTATTTTACGTGTAAGCTTCAATTACCGGCAGAACGAAATGTAAGCGCTTTTACACCAAAACCCATCAATCCCTTTCACATTGTCGTTACACCCCTTTTTATATGCAAGATTCATGCCAGGATTTTGCGCATAAAAAAAGAGGCTGTTGTCAGCCTCTTTCATCCCGGATTAACGCGGGTCAATAACCAGCTTTGTTTCGGCATAGAGACTGCCGGCCCCCAAACCGTTTACGTAATCGCCTTTAATTGTATACGTGCCCGCGCGCGGAAGGTTTTTACGCACCAGGACGAGATTGTATTCAGAGGCGCCCAATAAGTCAAGGGTAAGCGGAAGTCTGACCGTTTTTCCGTAGTTGAGAATTTGCGTTTCTTTCAGTGTTCTTCCGTTTACAGAGTCCCTCACAGTGGCGTTGAACCCGTCAGGAAATTGAAATTCAACGGCACCGACGGCAAGCAGCGCATTCGGCTTGTATGTGACTTCAATATCAGACGTCGCGTATTCTTTCGTACTATTGACGGTTTTCGCTTCAATAACGGCAGATTGGGCGTTCGCATGAAAAGATGGCAAGAACACAGCTGAAAATACCGCAGCACTGATGAGAAAGGCAGAAAATGATTTTCTTTTTAACATCATGAATTCCTCCAGATCATATAGGATTCAGAGCGTCCTCTGCCGGAAAAGCGTGTCTGATGATTCCATTCGCGAATTGGGTTTCTCTTTTCCTGAGAATAATCTACCACCTTTATCCATGGAAGTAAATTATTTTTTAGAATATTCAATCATTTATTTTTCGCGAGATGAATCAGCACAAAAAAACGAAGACATCCGCTGTCTTCGTCTTGTGCGCTACCGGTGAGCGGTCTGCCAGTCAAATCCGATGGTGTCATCATTCCACGGAATTCTTTTTTCGTCAGGCTGATCCGGATTGTAGGACATTGTCGTGAAATAAATAATGGTCAGCGGGGTTTCGCCCAGCACTCTGTACCCGTGTGCGACGCCTTTGGGAATGAGAAGGAGCATCGGATTGTCTTCTCCCATGTAGTAGACATCCGTTTCTCCCTTGGTTGCCGACTCTTCGCGAAGGTCATGCAGCACGACCTGGGCGTGGCCTGTCGGGAAAAACCACAGGTCATCCTGTTTCTCATGATAGTGAAACGCTTTAATGACGCCGGGATAGCTTTTGGACCAGGAAGCCTGCCCGAAACGCTCTAAGAGATGTTCATCGTCACGGACGAGTTCTGAGAAAAAACCCCGGTCATCGCTGTGTTTGATCAGCTTTTTAATTTTTACGCCTTCGATCACTTGCACTGTCCCTCCCTTTGTAAATAATCCTGCAGCGCTTCCCGCCAATGCCTCATGCCGAGCCCCTGCCGTTCAATCGACTCAAGGCTCAACACCGAGTAAGCGGGGCGCGGCGTCTCATTTCCGTATTCCTCCGTCGTGACGGGCAGCACGGCGGCGGTTCTGCCGCTTTCTTCAAAAATAGCCTTGGCAAATTCATACCAGCTGCACACTCCGCTGTTTGCGGCGTGGTACAAGCCCGGCGGCTTGTCAAACAGACCGATCACCGTTTCGGCTAAATCCTTTGTGTACGTCGGTGCGCCGACTTGATCGTTAACGACACGAACCTGATCATGTGTATCCGCAAGTTTCAGCATCGTATTGACAAAGTTGTGCCCGCCGCTGCCGTACACCCACGACGTTCTGATAATGGTGTGGTTTTTTCCCGTTAACCGGATCAGTTCTTCGCCGAGTTTTTTGCTTTTTCCGTAAATCGTGCCCGGATCTGCGGGATCATCGGTCTGGTATGGCCGTGTTCCTTTGCCGCTGAAGACGTAATCGGTGCTGATGTGAATGAATTTCGCGCCGGTGTTTTCAGCCTCAAGCGCGGCATAATAAGCGCCGATTCCGTTTATTAAATACGCTTTGTCGAGCTCCGTTTCACATTTGTCAACGGAGGTGTATGCCGCCGTATTGACGACGATATCCGGCTTGTAATGGCTGAACGAGTGCCGCACCGAACGCTGGTCGGATATGTTCATCATCGCTTTTGTCAAGGCAATCACTTCATACCCTTCCCGCTTCAGCTGGCGGCATAACTCCCGCCCCAGCTGACCGGCCGCTCCGGTTACTAATACCTTCGTCAATCGGATCCCCTTCTTTCCGATTAGTCTTGGCTGTCTGTATACCAGCGAATGGTTCTTCTCATTCCTTCTTCAAATGTGACGTCCTGCCGCCATCCCAGCTCATTTTTCAGCTTTGAAGCATTGATGGCGTAACGGCGGTCATGCCCTTTTCTGTCTTCGACATGAGCAAACCGTTCCTCGACACCGAGCTCCTTCATGATAAATGACGCAAGCTCTTTATTCGTCCGTTCATTTCCTCCGCCGATATTGTAAATTTCGCCTAGTGTTCCTTTTTCCAGCACGAGCTTAATGGCGCGGCAATGATCTTCGGCAAACAGCCAGTCTCTGATCTGCATCCCGTCGCCGTACAGCGGAACCGGCGTACCGTTTACGGCATGCCTGATAATGGTCGGAATCATTTTCTCGTGGTGCTGGTACGGCCCGTAATTGTTGCTGCATCTCGTAATGATGGCAGGAAGCTTATGGGTTTTCACATAAGACATGACAAGCAGGTCTGAGCTTGCCTTGCTGGCGGAATACGGATTGTTCGGAGAAAGCGGCGTCGTCTCTGTAAAAGCGGGATCATCCGGTGCCAAATCTCCGTACACCTCATCTGTGGAAATGTGAATCAGCCTGCCGGCTTTTCCCTGTAACACTGCGTCCGCCAGTCGGTATGTGCCCATCACATTTGTTGTGATGAACGGCTCTGCCTGATTTATGCTTCTGTCCACATGGGATTCAGCCGCAAAATGAATGACAGCGTCATACATTTGGGAAAAGACTTTGTCAATGTCCTCTTTTTCAGAAATGTCACCTTTGATAAAACGGAAACGGCTGTTCTTTTTTAAGGCTTCTATTTCAAGCGGCCTGCTTGCATACGTGAGATTATCCAGGACGGTAATCTGCGCATCTGTTTCTTTCAGCATCATCTTTGTGAAGGTAAGGCCGATAAATCCGGCGCCCCCTGTAATTAAATATGATTTTGGCATGATTAATGCTCCTGTCCTTTCTGTAATGCCTGATGCGCCAGGCTTCCGGCGAGGTAGAGCGATTCATGCGTGCCCGCATCCACCCACCAGCCCGTTAACACATCATACGTCAGCTCACTGTGTTCAATGTATAAATTATTGACATCCGTAATTTCCAGTTCGCCGCGTTTTGAAGGAGAAATTTGTTCAATATAAGAAAACACTTCTGCGTCGTACATGTAGATCCCCGTGACGCATAGTCTGGTCGGCGGCTGCACCGGCTTTTCAATGATCGACTTGATCCGTTTGTTTTCCTCATCAATCTCGGCGATGCCGAAGCGCTCCGGATCGTCAACTTCTTTCAGCAGCACTTTCGCTCCTTTTCCCTGCTTTGCGAAACGCTCCGTATAAGGTTTTAATGAATCTTCAAAAATATTATCTCCCAAAAGCAGAACGAACGGATCGCGCCCGGTAAACCGCTTTGCGTATGATAAACCGTCGGAAATGCCGGATGCGGCTGGCTGAACCTGATATGTGATTGAGACGCCGAGCTCTTCTCCGGTTTCGAGAAGTTTATGAAATTGCGGAATATATTCTTTTTGCGTAATCAGCAAGATATCCGTAATCCCCGCTTCTTCCAGCTTCATGATCGACCAGTAAATCATCGGATATGGACCGACAGGGAGTAAATGCTTATTGACCGCTTTTGTCAGCGGCATAAGGCGTGAGCCGGTGCCTCCGGCTAAGATAACACCTTTCACATGAACACTTCCTTACGTGTGGTTTTATCACAAATCATAAAGAATCGCCGCCGCCCGTTTAATGCCCCTGCCGTCAACCAGCGGCTTTCCGTTCTGATGAAGCCCGAGCCGTCTCGGATAATCAGCAGCCAGCTCAGACATATGCCGAGCGAGCACGTCCGCCGCGGTGTGTTCTCCCAGGCCGAGATGAACGGCGGCGCCCCGTGCGGCGAATTTTTCAGCCGTCACGGTTTGATGCTCCACTTGAGAAAGTACAATGCAGGGCACACCTGTACAAATGGTCTCATATAAAGTGATCCCGCCGGACACGACGGCCATATCAGCCCCCGTGAGAAGCGCGGCCATGTCATTTGTCTGCATTACCATCTCGGCATAAGGCATTTGTGTGATCAGCGCGCGCACGTCATCAGCATGTGGCGCGGCGCCGCCCATGACGATGATCACTCGTTTCCGCTGAATGCCGGGGATGCGGCGGCATGCTTCCATCACTTTAAAGACAAGCTTCTTCGGGTCGCTTCCTCCTAATGAGACCAATATGGTCCGGCATTCTTTATTCAGCTGATAAAGCTGTTTTGCTTTTTCAAAACCCGGATGAAGAATCATATAATCCGGGCCTTCATATACCGCGGCGCTGCCTATTTGAACCGTCCGGCTTTTCAGCCCGCCGTAAATGCCGTTTATAACGGCATCGCATAAATGAATGACATGTTCCCGTTTTTCTTCAAATAAGACGATACGAGCCGATGAATGCTTTTTAATTTTCTCCAGCCAGTCACACGGCATATCGAGCAGATCGAATATGAGAAGGTCGGGAGCCCGCCTGTTTATTTCCCGGACAATAAATTGCTTCTGTCCCTTGTCAGGCTTGATGATCACTTCCCATTGATCAGATGACAGATAAGAAGAAGCCTCTTTATTTGTGTAGAACGTTATTGAGCAATTGTTCTTAATGGCACCGGCAAGCAGCTTCATCCGGACCGCGTGCCCCATGCCGATGTCACGGCCCCCGTCCGCGAAAATCAAAACCCGCATGCTAATCAGCCTCTTTTTGCCGGATCATTTGATTAATGGCCCTGAGCTCCGGATCACGATTCAGCAGATGGATCAATTCTTTTACCGGAATATCAGGACGCGAGCCCGCTTTTACGTACAGCTCGCGGGCCAGCCTGTAGTCCTCTTCTGTATCGACGGTCATCCGCAAGTGAGGAGCCCGGAGTTCCTGCGGGGGCTCAGGAAAGAGAAGCCGGTACCTCTCAGGAGATTCTCTTATCAAAAGGGTGACATGCTCCTGATATTTGTCCGCCAGCGTTTTGTCCGCATTGATCTCCGTTAAAAGGCGCGCGTTCACCGCCTCGCCGCCGATCCCGAGCGGTGTACCGCAGATATACGTGTAGTCTGCGTGCTGATCTAAATGCGATTGAATCAGAAAATCAAGCAGCGAAGGGTCGACAAACGGGTTATCCCCCGTCAGTCTGACTGCGATGTCCGGTTTTACTTGTTCGATGACTTGTGCAAACCGGTCAAGCACACGCTGTTCGCTGCCGCGGTGCACACGGTAGCGGTTGCTGAGGCAGTGCGCAGACAGAATGTCGTCGGTCTTGCTGTCAGACACGGCGACGATCAGATTATCCCGTGATTGATCGTAAAACGCACTTTGCCGAACCCTTTTGACAATCATATCGAGGATCGTATACCCGCCGATCGGTTTCAGCACTTTGCCGGGAAGACGCCCGCTTCCCATCCGCGCCTGAATGATAAACAAAATGTCAGTCATCATATGGGCTGCCTTTCGTCAAAAGGTCATCCCAAGTGATGCCCGTGTCGGCGGGGATATCCCTGACCGCACGCGCGCCGTCAGTTAAAAGCTCAAAATATCTCGGGTGAAGCCCCTGCGGTTTTTGGCCGGGACGAAGGACGGCAAGGTTTTCCGCCGTAAAACATTCGCCTTTTTGAATCGGCGCTGTTGAAAAAATGCCTCTGTAAGCGAACCTTCTGATATCCCCTTCAATCGGTGTCGTCGTTTTATGGGAACTTCCCGACAGCACTTCCGGCACCGGAGCGTGATGCCCCTGCCGCAGCTCCGCTTCAACTGAGCGGATCGCCGCAACCATTTCTTTTAATTCATCCGGATTGAGGGCGAAGGAGTGATCAGCACCGGGCAGGTTTTTATCGATCGTAAAATGCTTTTCAATCAGTTTCGCTCCGAGCCTGACAGCCGCGCACGGCACATCATACGGATGGGCGCTGTGATCGGAGAAACCGATCACTGCATCCGGGAATGCGGCGGCAAGCATGGGAATGACGCTCAGATTGCTGTATTCAGGCGGCGCGGGATATTTCGCCACACAATGCATGATCGCAATTTCTTTGTTCCCCTCGCCGGTAATGGTTTGATAAGCCTCCTGAATATCTGAAATATCAGCGCCCGCGGTGGAGAAGATAATCGGTGTCTTCAGCCCCGCGACATATTTCAATAACGGCAGATGGTTCAGCTCGTAGGAGGCGATTTTAAAAGCTGAAGGGGAAGTCGCATACAGTAAGTCGGCAGAGCCTTCGTCACATACCGTGCTTAAAAACAGCACGCCTTTTTTCTTACAATATTCAAGCAGCGGTTCGATCCACTCAGCGGGCATTTCCATTGATTGCACCAAAGAAAAAATAGAGACGTTTTTTCCCGCAGCTGTTTTGTATAAGCCGGGGTCTTTCTGATACATTTTGTCAGCCTGAAACATTTGGAACTTGACCGCGTCCGCGCCGGCCTCACTGGCCGCATCTATCAATTCAAACGCCTGGCTCAGTTTTCCGTCATGATTAATTCCGGCTTCGGCGATGATGAATACGGGCGAACCTTCGCCGATTGACTTCGTTCCGATTTTGCATGATGCCATCAGTCCGCCTCCTTCCCGGGCCACACATGATAGTAGTAATAGGACGCATCCGCTTTAAATCCCATTCTTTCATACAGGCGGACGGCTCTTACATTGTGGAGCTGCGTTCCCGCTGATACAGTCTTATGCTGAAAACGCAATGATTGTTCAATCACGTGCGCCGCTAAATGGTATCCCGCTCCTTTTCCTTCAAAGCCCGGCTTTACCGCCATCAGATCAAGGACGAATTCATCGCCTTTAGACAGCCCCTGAACAAAGCCCGCGGTCTCTCCCTTATATTTGGCGAGGAATTGTAACGAAGCTCTTCCTTCCGCGTTATTCCGCGCCCACTCTTCAAACAGGCGGTTTGCACTTTCATAGCTGAGATGGGGGTCTTGATAATACCTGCTTTTTGTAAAGGCGTCGCGGGCCAGCCGGCTGATCGCTTCCGTGTCGCCGGGTCCGGCTTCTGTAATCTCAAACGGCGGCGTGCTGTTATATACACGCACCGGACTGACGAGCTTGAGAAGACTCCCTACAAAATAAGCGTTCGGAAGCTGCTGCACGACCTGCATCGCGCCGATATCTTCAGCCGGTATTTTAATAAATATAAAATCAGTGCCGTCCGCCCGCCTTGCCGCGTAAAATTCCTGAAACAGCCTTTTGAGCTGTCCGGTGCTGTTTGCGGCTGCAAGCTTCACATTGATGATATTTTTTCGGAACAATTGACTTTCCCACGAAGAGTTTTCATATAAAATCACGCCTTGAAGGCTGTTTTCTTCCAATAAACAGAGCGACGATTCATAGGCTTCCGGATGAATGCCCTTCTGATGCAGGAAGGCATGAATCATGTCCTGCGCAAGATTTTCCCTCAGTCTGTACACCTAATCAGCCCCTTTGACGATATCCGTAACGGCTGCAATGACGTATTCAACGTCATCATCTGTCATTGACGGATAAAGAGGGAGTGATACGGTGCGGTGATAATACGCGGCCGCGGCCGGAAAATCAGTTTCCTTATATCCGTACGTTTTTTGATAATACGGATGGAACGGAACCGGAATAAAATGCACACTTGTGCCGATATTATATTGGTCTTTCAAAGCGGAAATCAGATCGTTCCGGCTGATCCCGGCCTCCTGCTCCTCTATTTGAAGAACATACAGATGCCATGCATGCCGCCCGTCATCACTGACATACGGGACGGTCAGCCCTTTCATGTCTCTGAAAGCGTCCTGGTAGCGGCTTGCAATGTCAGCCCTTCTTTGCTGCATGCTGTCAATCCGTTTCAGCTGATGAAGCCCAAGCGCTGCCTGAAGATCAAACATATTCATTTTATAGCCGGGCGTTTGGACCTCGTAGTACCAGCTTCCGTTTGAAGAATAGCGGTTCCACGCGCCTTTGCTCATGCCGTGAAGGCTGAGCACCCTGATCTGATCGGCAAGCCCGTCATCGTCCGTCGTCAGCATGCCGCCTTCACCGGTTGCCAGGTTTTTTGTCGCGTAGAAGCTGAATGCCGTCGCATCACCGATTGATCCGATCATTTTCTGTTTATAAGTGGTATACACGGCATGTGCGGCATCCTCTAAGACAAATAACTGATGCTTTTCGGCAATGGCCAAAATCTGATCCATATCACACGACTGGCCGGCGAAATGAACGGGTACAATCGCTTTTGTCCGCGGGGTGACGGCCGCCTCAATTTTTTCAGGGTCTGCATTCAGCGTAAGCGGATCGATGTCAACAAACACCGGAACGGCGCCTGTGTGCACGATTGTATTGGCTGTTGAACTGAACGTCACGGCAGACGTGATGACCTCGTCACCGAGACCGATCCCTTTCGCTTTCAGGGCCAAAAACAAAGCGGCGGTACATGAGTTCAGCGCGATCGCGTGCTTTGCCCCCGTCCAGGCGGCAAAGGCTTTTTCAAACGCCTCTACTTTCGGTCCCTTTGAAAGCCAGCCCGATTCAAGCGTATCAATAACCTCCTGAATTTCGTCCTTCCCGATCATGGGCAATGAATAGGGAAGAAAAGCTGATCTTTTTTGCACCATTTTTTTGCGCTCCTATCTTTTTTATGAAGGGTCAACCCGTCTGAAGCTGACTCCGGTTTTTTCCTGAAGCACTTGGCATAAAGCGGCAAGCGAATCCTGTACCGGGTAGTTCGCGGCGACAAAAGCACGGCGCGCCTGTTCCGCTTTTTGATATGCTGCGGGGCTTTCGCATATCCGGATTAATTCCTGAGCGAGTGCCTGCGGGTCCTCAAAGACAAATTCTCCAAGTGAATGATAATAAGGGTATCGGCGGGTTCCCGCTGATTTTCCGATCAGCACGGGCTTTTGAAACAGCATCGCTTCAAGACCGACCGTTGATGTCTGTGTCACCGCAGCGTCAACATACGGGAGAATATCATACAGCTCCATCTCTTTTTTGATGATTTTGCCTGCTTTATATTTCCGCAGCACCTGATTGTAAGCATCCAGCTTGTTTTTGCCGATTTCCCACGGATGCGGTTTAATAATGAGCTGCATGTTCTTTTGGCCGGCAAGCTCTTCAAGCACTCCCGTATAAAATTCATCAGAAAACGGCTGCGTGGCGATCAGCACCGTCCGCTGTGACGGGAGAAAAGAAAGTTTGCGGTAAAACGTGTCCCGATCTATCGGCTCTCTTGAGAAAATCTCGTCGAAACGGGGATGCCCCGTGATGATGATTTGTTCATCCCTGCAGCCTTTTGCTTTATACCACTCCGCTTCATAAGCCCCGAATACAGCCTGATAGTCCGTAAATACGGGCAGAAACGCTTCATCTCCCATGAGCGCTCCGTGCTGCAGACAGATGCTGACGGCGTTTTTTTTCGCGGACATCAGCGCCAGCACACGGCTGTAAATATCCTCCGTCGTGCCGACTACAACGGCGGAAATCTTCTCGGCCGTAAACAAAATATCAACGGCGTCAATCGCTTCAATAAATAACGGGATGTCTTTATACAAACGTTCCTGAAATTCTCTGTTTCCGAAAGCGGGATGGCTGTGAAGCTCTTTCAAAATGGAATGGGCTTTTTCAATATAAGGGACGGGGTTCCCTTTTTGTCCCATTTCCGTCAGCTCCAATTTGCAGATAACGGGCAGCCCATGATGGTCAGGCAGACTCCATCTGGCCAGTACCGCTGTTTTTGCCGGATCAAACTGCCGGTAATTTCCCTCGGTGAACCGAAGATGATCGAAATGCAGAATGACTTTTCCGTTTACCGGTTTCTCATCTGTTTTCTTAATGTTTTGCCTTTTTTGATCATAATAAGGCTGAATACCGGCTTCAGGAATATGCTGATCCGCCGGACCGAAAAGCTCTGGGTTCTGCTCCATGCTCTCCCGAAGCGCCGGACTGATATATTGATAAAAATTACTGATCAATGCGAGCGGGATGTCTTTGTAGCGAAGTGACTGAAAAAGGTCAATATACTGCCGGTAAAGCACCCAATAGTTCGCTAAGTATGCCGACAAGCCCTCACCCCTTTCCAAGCTTTTTTAATGATTCCCTCAGCTCCCGGCACGTGGTCTGCTGCGGAAGGCTGTTCACAAACTCGTTTTTCTCCGCCGCGAAAAGCTGATAATGGATGGATTGATCGGTAATATAATTGATATCAAGCTCCTCAGAAATCGGGTAAAACGGATAAAAATGATTCACTCTCCAGAAAAAACGGGCGTCACCGATACGGTAAAACGCGGGGCTTTCATCCCAATAGGAACCGAATGCCGATTTGACCTGTTCCAGCACGGAAAACCGGTGCATGACCGAACAATGGTCAATGGCGCACGGCGCGTTCCACACGATCCGTTCGGCGGGCCTGGCCGTCTCCTTCACCGTCTCTTTCCGCTGATTCAGATGATAGGTTTTGGAACTTGAATACACGACGGCTTTTTCCGGGTCTTCATCAAGCTCTTTCACCATTTTCTCAAGCCGTTCCGGCACATACGTGTTGTCGTCGGTCGCATACGTCACGTACTCGCCCTCCGCCATTTCTATTGCCTGATTAATCAAGGCGGCGTAGCGTGTTTTTTCCGTTCTTTCTTTGACGCCCGATACATCGCTTTGATAAAACCGGACGCGGTCATCCGTGAGAAAAGGACGTATTTCCGCCAATGTCTCTTCATTTGAGTTGTCATCCATAATGAACAGTTCAAAGTCTGTAAACGTCTGAGACAGAATACTTTTAATAGAGCGGGCCACATAGTCACTTTTGTTATAGCTCGTCATGATCACTGACACTTTAGGCAACTCGTCACCCCCTTTTCGCACCTGAAACTACCGCTATCATATGTTCCTTATGCGGAAGATGCGCTAGGAATACAGACTATTATGTGAAAAGTCAGCATTGCGCGCACAAAAAAAAGCCGGCTCTGATGTCCGGAAACATTGGATCGTATTTTCTTTTTTCGCATAAATCTTTCTTTGGGCTCATATGGTGGAATAGATAAAAACAGCAGCCGCTCTGTCGGCTGTCTGATACTTGTCAGGAGGTTTCAGCATCAAGAGGTTTTCATCAAAGGAGGAACAATATGAAACCGAAAAAGAATCAATATCAGCAAATGCAGGGGATGGGGATGGGAATGGATATGCAAGGATTCCAGCCGCAGCTCGGGCCTAATCCTTATCCGCAGCCTCAGGGCCAAGGATCACAAATGATGCCGATGCAGCAGCAAATGACAATGCCGATGCAGCAAGGCCAGCAGGGCTTCGGCGGGGGGTTCCCCGGCCAGCCGCAGCAGCAGGGCGGCGGCAGCTTTCAAATCCCGTCAGGTCCATCATCGTCACAAAACGTTCCCGGCATGCTGCCGATTGAAGAGTCATACATTGAAAATATTCTGCGGTTGAACCGGGGCAAAACGGCGACGATTTATATGACATTTGAAAACAGCAAAGAATGGAATTCAAAGATTTTCCGCGGTGTGATTGAGGCGGCGGGACGTGACCATATCATCATCAGCGATCCGAAAACGGGCACCCGCTATCTGCTTCTGACCATTTACCTTGATTACATCACGTTTGATGAGGAAATCGCTTATACTTATCCGTACTCCATGTCTTCTTATTCTCCGAGATAAATCAAAAAGCCAATCGCTCACTTGACAGAGGATTGGCTTTTTTTCTTTATAAATATTTGACGGCCGCGACGATAATCATAATCCAAGAGATGATAAACGCCACGCCGCCGAGCGGTGTAATCGCGCCGAGAATGGAAATCTGCGTCACGCTCAATACGTACAGGCTTCCTGAAAACAGAACGATGCCCGCAAACATCAGCCAGCCCGCGACAGAAACACTGCCTGCGCCAGAAAGCTTTTCGGCCAAAAACGCGACAGCCAGAAGACCGAGCGCGTGATACATATGATATTGCACGCCTGTGTGCCACACCTGCAAATATTTATCGGGGATTTTCCCTTCAAGCCCATGCGCGCCGAAAGCGCCCAGCGCCACGGCCAATAAAGCGTTAATCGCACCAAGAATAATAAACACTTTCATCTATTTTTCTCCCGCCTTTTCGTTAAAGTTTCCAATTCAATCATAACCCAACATCGGCAAAATTCAACGTCCGTCATCCGATGACACGAGATTGTCGGATTTTTTCTTTTTGATAAGCTGGATTCGGTCAATCGCTATCGCCAGCAGCGTCCCGAGCACAAGGCCGTTGCTTAAGAGCGAAATCAGGATCGGATGCATCCCTGATAACGCGCTCTCCGGCACAAACATTACGCCGACCCCCGTGAGGAGCGCCAGACCGATAATGGAGCGGATTCGTTTTTGCTCCGCTTTCTCATAAGAGTCAAACTCTGTAAAGGCAAGACCCGCCATCGTGGAGAAAACGACGAAGTTTACCGCAAAGCCGACCGGTGAGGGCAGACTCGCAAACGCATTCATAAATAGCGGGATCATACTGATGATCATGACAAATACACTTCCCAAAAGAAACGGCTTTTTCGAAGGAAGCTTCGTCGTCTCAATAAAACCGGCCGCCCCTGAAATCGGCACAGGCGCAATGCCCCCTGACAGCCCGCTCAAAAGGTGGCTGATCGAAGCCGCAAACCCTGCCGGACGCTCACGCCGTTTCCCAACGGTGCCGCCGAATTTTTTCACCGCCGCTTCTACAACCCGGATGCTCGCGAGCATGTTGACAATCAAAAGCACGGTAATGAAGAGTGACGTAATGATCAGGCCGCTGTCAAACACGGGTTTTCCAAACGGAAAAAGAACCGGCAGCTGAATCACGCGATCCGGTATTTGAATCGGTTTGGCAGCGCCGAAGACGGCGAATAAGATCCATCCGCCGGCAAGCGAAAGGAGAATCGCATACTGTCTTAAGAACGTAACATTCGATCGGGACATGATGAACATCGCCGCCGTCACAACCATGGCGAGCCCGAATACAAGGCCGTCGACGCTGTTTTTTAAATAGCCGATGCCCAAAAGGCCTTTCACAATCGGCTGACTCAGCTGCATGACCAACAGCAGCAGATACACACCGGTCACAACCGGCGTAAACAGCACGGCCAGCCGTTCAATCACTTTAAAAAGGCTGAACAAAAAGAAAAAGACAGCGCTTAATAACAGCGCCCCCTGCAGCGCCCGCAGCGTCTCGCCGAATGTCGCAAACACCGTGCCCGTCAGTCCGCCGTAAATCGTGTATACGCCCCACCATAAGCCTGCCGGGCTTTCATTAATCGGCAGACGATGTCCCTGGAGACATTGGATGACCGCAGCGACGCCAAGCACAAAAAATGTGCTCTGAATCAATGCGGCAGAATCGGCATGGTTCAAGTGAAATGATTGTGCGATGGCGACAGGAACTACAATCGCAGCCGCAATCATAAATGCCGTCCATTGCAAACCCCCGAGTATCAGTTTCAAGTCAATCAACCTCTCCTGTTAAAAATCGAAAATGGAATCCCCGTTTCCGTCTTCCTCACGTTCGTCTTTCGCTTTTTTCTGATATTGGTTCAGCCCGGCGCTGCCCATCATTTTTTCAAGCAGCAGCGGGTCTGTCGAAGGAGACGCGGAAGGTTTCGGCGCCGCTTTCGGAATCGGATTCTGCACAGGCGCCAGAGCGGTGTGCGTCTGAGTGCCGAGCACGACATCACACAGAGAGCGGATGGCGGCCGCGTGCATTTTGACCTCCTCGGTGCGGGTCGCCGTTTTCGCCTGCCTCAGTTCTTCTTCCATCTTCTGAATCAAAGCAGAGATATGTATGTTCATGAGTAAATCCTCCAGCAGTAATTTGTCTTCTTCCTGCATTTTATCAAATTTCTGAGCGGATCGCAGAATGGAGTTTGTTATTTTTTCTGACGGCATACCGCCCGGAACGTCAAAAAAGACGCTTCCGCCGGGCGGAAGCGTCTCAAAAAACCGTTTATTGCGGCAGGTCGGGGATGCACCAATCGATCGGCTGCTCCCCCATTTTTTCAAGGGCGGCGTTTGTACGGGAAAACGGTCTGCTCCCGAAAAAACCGTTCCTTGCCGAAAACGGGCTCGGATGAGTCGATTCAATAATAATGTGTTTCGATGTGTCAATGCGCTCTTTTTTCATCTGCGCGTGACGCCCCCACAGGATAAAGACAATCGGCTTCTCTCTTTCATTCACCACATCAATGATGCGGTCAGTGAGCCGCTCCCACCCCTTGCCTTTGTGGGAATTGGCCTGACCGCGGCGAACCGTAAGCACTGTGTTTAACAAAAGCACTCCCTGCTTCGCCCAGCTGACGAGCGATCCGTGGTTCGGTACGGAGCAGCCGATATCGTCCTGAAGCTCTATGAAAATATTTTTCAAAGACGGCGGCTGTCTGACCCCGGGCTGAACGGAAAAACTAAGCCCGTGCGCCTGTCCTGGGCCATGATACGGGTCCTGTCCGAGAATGACCGCTTTTACATCCTCATAGGGCGTATAATGCAAGGCGTTAAAAATATCATGGCTGTCAGGATAAATCGTTTGGCTGCTGTATTCTTGTTTCAGCATCTCTCTCAGCTCTTGATAATACGGTTTGTCAAATTCATCTTTCAGCTGATTCCACCAGCTGTCTTTTAAAAGCTGTTTCAAACTGTCCGTCCCCCTTATGAACTGTGCAGTCTTGAATGGACGGGCTTTCCGTCCCACACAATGTCAGTCGGCGCCTCCCGCCTCTTCATGTCCGGCTCTTCAAGAAGAACCGCGAAGTTTTTCGTCGGGAGCTCCCCAAGCCCGTGCTTTTCGCTTAACCGGTCTAAGTACCGCTTCCGTTTGCCGCCGAGATCCGCGGACTGATTGCCGCCTCCCTCAAAAAACGCATATATGACGCTTGCGCAAGGAACACGCTTCACACAGTGCTGTTTCGCGGCGCGCAAATAAAAGTCCCAATCCCAATAATTATGGACATCCGGATCAAAATACCCTAACGTGTCATGCAGAGAACGTCTGTACATGCTGCCTGACGGAACGTACGTGGAAAATACCCGCATATCCGCATAATCCGCCGTATAGGCGAATGGCTTTCGTGACACCGGGTATCTCGTGCCGCCCCGTTCTTCAAATGACACAATTTCCGCGTCAGAATGGACAAAATCCGCATCAGCAAGTGCAGCCGCCATTCTTTTCAAATGGCCCGGCGTAATGAAATCATCATCATCGCACAGCATGATGTAATCACCCGACGCTTTTTTCACACCTGCGTTCCGCGCTTCCACATGTCCGGCATTCTGTTCTAAATCAATAATCTGAATCGGCAGATCGCTGTACAGCTGCTTCGCTTGTTCGACCGATTCCCCGGCATCATTTACGATGATGACTTCATAAGGCTTAATGGTCTGCCTGGAAATCGACTCCAGCAGTTCACACAAAGCCGGAATCCGATTATACGTGACTATGACAATTGATATATTCATGACCCGCTCCTTCTGCTTTTTCTCATGTTCTATTAAAACATAAAGCGGCGGAGAGATCAGGGGGGATTTTTGATTTCGGCCCATTCAGAAACAAATCCAGGTCATCCCCGCCAGCAAAACCAGAATGATCAGAAGGTCTCCCCAAACAGTGCATACCGCCTTGGCATTAAGTCTGCCCGCATCCATGGCATTCCAAAGTTTTGATTGATAAACAGGCACCAGCACCATCGCATAGCATGTGCACAAGCAGACAAAAGCCGGCGGGACAAGCGCACATCCATCCTCATGCCAATCATGAATCAGTTCCGGTATACTCACCCCGCTGTCAATGTACAAGTATAATATACCCGCCAGCGGAATGAGCGAGCTGATCTGCAGCTCGAAAAGCTTCACCTTCCACTCACGCGCAAACGAAACGGCCCAAATCCATCCCAGCGCATAAAACAATAGAAGAAGCAAAATACTGAAAACAACAAAAATAGCGTCTTGCATCCCATTCAGAAACATAATAAAAAGACTCACAACGGGCAATGCAAGAACCAAGCCGCAGACGGTAAATACGGTAACGGCTATTTGGGCGCACGCGCCGTACATCCACGAACCTAATCTCATATAAACACCCCTATATAGATTCCCTATGTATATAGTGAAAAAGATCAGGCAAGTCTCTGCCTGCCTGCGTAAAAACCTATTTTGCCGCAAAACGGAAAACATACCGTCACAACGGCGCATACTGCCGCAAAACTCGGTGTGACCGCCGAAGGAAACAGCCCAGCCGGAACCAGATTGAACAAAAAGACAAACATAAAACATAGATTCGGCACCATTGAAGCCCATACCGTCCGCTCAGCAAGCTTTTTGCCGCCAGCCCCGAACTCTTTGCCAGCTTGATAGCCGATTTGGAACCAATACAATACATAACCGATCATAATCAGCCATACTGACACGGAAATCCCTTTCCACAGCGCGTCAACAGCGGGATGAACCCTCCACGCGTGCATCATCGTAATCATCGCCCCCATCACAAAAAGACCGCAGTTGCAGAACAGATAAAAGAGCATAAAAATCCGCGCGGGCACCGCCGAAGCTTTTTGAAAAGCAGAGATAATCTCAGACGGAGTCCCCACTTCCCGCAGAATAAGCTCCATCGCTTCGCTTTCGGTTTTGCCTTTTTCCAGATGATCACAAATGGCATGATGAATATGGCTTTCGATTTCCTTTAATAATTCACGGCTTCCGGCCTTGCCTTCCAGCCCTTTTCTGATTTCCCGCACATAAAGGTCCTTATCCATTCTGCCCGCCCCGCTTCAGCATCCGGTCCATCAGAGCGGAGAACAGATTCCATTCCTTCGTCCGTTCGGCTAGAATGTTTTTTCCTTCATCGGTGATCCGGTAATATTTTCGGTCGGGCCCTTTGGTCTGCTTTTCCCAGTAAGAAGAAATATAGCTTTGGCGTTCAAGCTTATGAAGCGATGGGTACAGCGTGCCTTCCTTCATTTGCAGTTCATTCCCGCTTCTTTTCTCCATTTCTTTCACAAGTTCATACCCGTACATGGGCCGTTCATTCAGCAGCGTCAGCACCAGAATGACCGTGCTGCCCTTTACAAGCTCCCTGTTGAGCATTTATTTTCTCACCCTTACCTAGTAATCTTATGTAGGTATTGTACGCACATCCCCCGCGGCTGTCAAATCATTCCTCCAAGCCTTCCGTATTGTGATCGGGAGAAAATCTAACTATAATGAGATATAAAACACTGATGGAGGCCATTGATATGTCAATGCACAAAGCACTTACTATTGCCGGTTCTGATTCCAGCGGCGGCGCGGGAATACAGGCCGATTTAAAAACATTTCAAGAAAAAAACGTATACGGAATGACGGCTTTGACCGTGATCGTAGCGATGGACCCGGAGAACAGCTGGGATCATCAAGTATTTCCGATTGATGCCGATACGATTCGCGCACAGCTGGCGACGATTGTTGACGGAATCGGCGTAGACGCCATGAAAACGGGAATGCTCCCTACCGTGGAGATCATAGAGCTTGCGGCGAAAACGATTAAAGAAAAACAGCTGAAGAATGTCGTTATCGATCCTGTCATGGTCTGCAAAGGAGCGAACGAAGTGCTGTATCCGGAGCATGCCGAAGCGCTTCGCACCCAATTGGCGCCGCTGGCAACCGTCATCACGCCAAACCTGTTTGAAGCAAGCCAGCTGAGCGGTATGGATGAATTAAAAACGGTGGAAGACATGAAAGAAGCGGCCAAGAAAATTCACGAACTCGGCGCGAAATATGTATTGATTACAGGCGGAGGCAAATTGAAACATGAAAAAGCGATCGACGTGCTGTATGACGGAGAAACCGCTGAAGTATTAGAAAGCGAAATGATTGATACGCCTTACACGCACGGAGCCGGATGCACATTCTCCGCCGCAGTGACGGCAGAACTGGCCAAAGGCGCTGAAGTGAAGGAAGCCATCTATGCGGCAAAAGAATTTATCACTGCGGCAATCAAAGAATCTTTCCCGCTGAACCAATACATCGGACCGACTAAACATTCGGCGATGCGTCTTAGCGGAAAATAAAATAAATATCCCCCTCATGATCGAGGGGGATTATTTCATTTTTTTCGCGGATGACCGCAAAAACATCTCAATCGATTGCACAAACAGCGCATATTCCTTCATCTGTTCATATGTATGCCTCAGCCGATCACTCCATTCATTGTGCGGCTCAGCCCTCTTGAGCATGCGATTCAGCTGAAGCAATACTTCTTTATATTCTTCCCGCTTATCTTCCACTTGCTCTGCGGCTTTGACAAGTAAACATTTCGGCGTCATCTTCTGATTTTTCAAAGCTGAGAAAACAACTCCTTTTATTCCTGGAATCATAGGCTTTCGTTTGAAGAATAGCACAGATGGCATAGGTTTCACATAAGAAAAAAGAACGATTTTCTACAAAAGTGTCCAAATTGAGGCATTTATTTCCGTTTTTCCAACCGAAGTGACGGTTACGTCATCATTTCCCGGGAAAGGAAAATATCTGGCGCTGAATACCTCTTCTCCATCATTCAAAAACAATTCGATGGAGGATGCATCCAGAAAGAGCTGGACGGAATGCACCTCGCTGATGGCGCAGCTTCTCTTTTCTTTTTCTTCTCCGCTGAAAGCAGTGCGCTCCAGCACAGCCAGCCCCTCTTCCTGATGAAATATAAACCGGGACGCACCCCGAATTGAGATTTCAAAACCGGATTCGCAAGTGATGTCTTCCAGCAGCACTTCAGCCCGGGACGCATCTTTCACCGGGAGGCTTACAGACGAGCAATTCAATTGAAGACTGCGCTTTTGTTCATCCATGCGGCGCGATTTCATTTCCGGGAGCGGACGCTGTATGATTCTGCCGTTGGACAGTGACAGCTGTCTCGGCATCGTTAAGCAGTGAATCCAGTGATACGCATGTGTCGGATGTTTGTCCTCATGCTGATCCGGAACGCCCATCCACGCGAACAGAATCCTCCGCCCCTTATCATCTTCCAGCGTCTGCGCCGCATAAAAATCAAATCCTCTGTCAAGCTCCGTAAATTCACCATGCTTAAATTCTGGCGGCTCTGTATGCAGCCTGCCGAGGAAATAGCCCGCCTGGTGGCTGTTATGATATTTTATCCCGTCGGCTTCAAGCCCCTGCGGACATACGAGCAGCACGTCGGTTCCGTCAAGGGAAAACAGGTCGGGACATTCCCACATATAGCCGAATGACCCGAGACCGCCCGAGTCCGCCCCCGCAATCGAACCGAGAAACGTCCAATCCGTCAAGTTCTCTGACGTGAACAACACAGCGCTTCCGGTGAGCTTTTCTGTCTGCGCGCCGAGCACCATGTAATACGCCCCGTCCTTCTCCCACACCTTCGGATCACGGAAATGAGCGGTATAGCCTTCCGGGAGACGCGCGACGACTCCTTTTTTATCAAATACGATCCCGTCTTCGGATACGGCGAGGCATTGATACGTTTCCCGATTTCCTTCTCCGTCACGGACATTGCCTGTGTACATCAGGCAGAGCCGCCCGTCTTTTTCGATGGCGCTTCCGGAATAACAGCCGTTTTTGTCATACCACTCACCCGGCGCAAGCGCGATTTCTTCCTCTTTCCACTCAACGAAATCCTTCGTCGTCACATGCGCCCAAAATTTCGCGCCGTGCCCCGTATGAAATGGCTGCCATTGAAAAAACAAGTGATATGCGCCGTTCCAATGGATGACGCCGTTCGGATCATTTAAAAGCCCGACCGGCGGCATAACATGATAGTTCTGGCGGTATGGATCTGACGCGGCTGTTTCTTGCCGCTTCTTTTTCGCTTCCTCAGCCTGCAGGCGCAGCTCTTGATCCGGTGTCCTCATTTGACGGCCTCCTTTTCTTTAGCTCCCATAATGTAAGCGGCAATAAACGCCGAAACAGAGGCGATGCCCATTCCGATCAGATAGTTTATAAGATTTCCTAAACCGAGCGGAGCCGTGATGGCAATCATCGGAATTCCGGTCAGACCGTAAGCATTGGCTGCGACACCGGTCACCACGACATAGGCCCCTCCTAGCGCTCCGCCGATCATTCCCGCGATAAACGGCTTACGGTACCTTAGGTTCACACCGAAAATGACTGGTTCGGTTACGCCGAGAAAAGCGGAAAATGCGGCAGGCAGGGCGATTTCTTTCATTTTCGCTTTTTTCGTCAGGAAAAATACAGCCAGTCCCGCCGCGCCCTGAGCGACATTCGCCATCGACCAGATAGGAAGGATATAGTTTCTGCCCAAATCAGCGATGAGGCCGGCCTCAATCGCATGAAAGCTGTGATGCACACCGGTAAGCACAATAAGCGGATAAAGACCGCCGAAAAGAAGTCCGGCAACAAAGCCCGCATGATCATACACATATGTCAGCGAGACGGTAATGCCTGATCCGATCGCCCTGCCAAGAGGACCTATTGCGATAAAGGTGATAAATCCTGTGACAATCACCGTGACAAACGGCGTGACCAATAAATCGAATGCGTGAGGCACAATTTTTCTCGTGCCCTTTTCCACTTTGCTCATAATGTAAACGGCTAACAGTACGGGGATGACCGTCCCTTGGTAGCCGAGCAGCGCAATGTCGAAGCCGAAGAGCTGCATAAAATCAGGCGATGCATCCGCAAGCCCCCACGGATTCAATAGCGCCGGATGGATCATAATCCCCCCGAGCACGGCACCGAGATAGGCATTGCCGCCAAATTCCTTCGCCGCACTGAACCCGATGAATACGGGCAGGAAGATAAACGCCGCGCTTGAAAACATGTCTAAAAGCTTAAACAGCGATGATTGTTCAGACACCCAGTGGAAAGCCTTCATCATGCCGAGCAGCCCCATTAAAAGTCCGCTTGCCACGATAGCCGGAATGATGGGAACGAATATGTTAGACAGTGTTTTCGCAAATCTTGCGGCCGGATTCAGCTTTTTTTTCGCCGCGTCCTGATGTGTCTCACGATCCTCCCGCCCCAAATCGGCTTCTTTTGAAAAAGCGTCATACACTTTATTCACAAGGCCGGTACCGAATATAATCTGATATTGCCCCGAGCTGCTGAAAGCCCCTTTTACTCCTTCTGTCTCTTCAATATCGGCCTGGCTGACCTTATGTTCATCTTGAATGACGAGCCTGAGCCGTGTGGCGCAATGTGTCGCGCTGATGATATTTGATTTCCCTCCGATGTGTTTGATAAGCTGTTTTGCCGTTTCTTGATAATTCATGATGTATCCCCCTTTCTAAAATCAAAAAAGACCTAAAATTCGCCAACGAAAAAGGTCAGCATGATCCCTTTTTCATGTACGCAAATTTTAGGTCTTGCCTGCATTACCAGTCACAATCCCGCCGATTCAGTTTTTTAATGCGCTTTCATTTTATTTCATGATAGCGCTTTCGTCAATATGTTTTCAAAAAAAAAGTCTGTTTCTCGAAACAGACGCGTTATTCCGGGTTTTTTTGCAGACGCTGGACATGCAGCGTAATATAGCCGGCCTCGGATTCCGGCAGTTCCAAATCATATTCATTTTTTAAGAACGCCGCCAGTTCAAGCGCACACCGATAAGCAAACGGATACTTTTTTTGGATGAAATAAAGCATCTCCTCGTCCATGGAATGGAGTGCTTCATTTGAGTCCAACCGGCTGACCGCATACCGCAAGTGCGTGACGAGGCGCTGATAGGAAATACTGTCTTCATCCACCTTCTGTTCGAAAAAGGATTCGATCTTTTCGATCATTTCTTTGATCATGGTTGTATGCTTCATCGCCGAATACATGCTTTTGGCATCCGCCTTGGCAGTGTGGATATGAAGCGCGATATACCCCGCCTCATCATCAGGCAATGATATACCGAGGGTTTGTTTCACGTGTTCAACCGCCCAGCGGCCGATTTCATATTCTTTTTTATAAAGCGCCTTAATTTCATGAAGCAATCGGTTATGCACCTGAAGGCCGTTTTGAATCCTTTCGATCGCAAAGGATAAATGGTCCGCCAGCGCAATGTGGATGTGATCGTTCAAAGGTGCCGCAAGCTCTCCCTCCGCATGGCTGATGATATCTTCAGCCGCCTCTATATGCTCTTCGGGAAGCGTTTCTAACACTTGTTTGAACTTTTCATTTTCGTCGTGCACGACAAATATTTTTTCAATTTTATGTTTTTGAATCACATCATTTTTTCTCTTTTGAAAAGCGATTCCGGGACCCATTACGATCTTTTCCCGTCCGTCTTCTTTTATTAACGCCGCATTGTTATTTAATACTTTGTCTATTCTCAAGAGGTTCGCTCCCGTTCATATGTTTAGTGGGATTGTACCCTCTTTTTCATATGATGTAAAGGTGCCGGACCCGCGCGCTCCCGTTTCGGCAATTCTTTGCGGACAGGCATCCATCGATTTTTATCCAGCCTGCCGCGGGCCGATTTCGTTTCATCGGTCAAATCCGCCGATCGGACACGGCTCACAAACGAAAAAGCCCCAGCCGTCCGCTTCGCTTTCTTATGATAAGCCGCTTGGTTTCCGTACACGGCGGCTAATGGATATCTTCCGTTACCCGGCGCCATCCAGTTCATCAGAAAGACCATCCACACCCGTAAAGATACTAGCAAACGTTTCATTGCAAATCATCCCTCCGCTTCTTTTTGACAGACAGCTTGTTCGCAGGCCTGTTTTTCTCTCCGCTTTAACGGAAAAGGCGGCCGATCCTTCTCCGCTAAAAACTAGCGGGTCTAGCAACCCTATGACTCTATGATAGACGCGGCCGGGCGAATTGTTTGTCACAATATGAGTGAAAAAACAAACTAGTTTTCAGAAGTTTTGTTGAAAGCTGATGGAAATGACCTGAAAAATGGAAAAGCCGATAAAAAAAGTTATACACACCTTATCCCTTGGTTAAGCACAGCTTAAACACAGGGTATATCCACATATCCACAAACTAGATCTATATTTTGTATAGGAACACTCGTTCCCAACAATATATATACACAATTTTATTCAGTTATGCACAGGATTCTGTGTATAACTCCCTCCTTATTCACAGATCAATTTCCATAAATGAGTCATATGTCACAAGGATTATTTTGAATTTTCAAGAAATATATACTAGATTTCTAATTTAGATAAAGAAAAAGGGGGAAACACGATTGAAAAAAGGAATCATCCGTTATCTGCTTCCGGCTTTTGTCTTATCCTTTACCTTATCCACAAGTTCACAGGCTGCGCCGGCTTCAAAACCGCAAACTCCTGATCTTGAGAAGGCTGAGGTATTTGGTAACATTGATATGACCACCGGCAAACAAACGACAGTCATCGTCGAGCTGAAGGAAAAGTCACTGGCGGAAGCAAAGGAACTCGGCAAAGCACAGACAAAAAGCAAGCTGAAAAGCGAACGCTCAAAGGTGAAAAAGAAAGCGCTCAAAACCATTAAACACGGAAAAATCAACAGGGAATATGAGCAAGTGTTTTCCGGCTTCTCCATGAAACTCCCGGCAAATGAAATTCCGAAACTGCTGAGTGATCAGGATGTCAAAGCGGTTTATCCGAACGTCACCTATCATACCGATCAGCTGAAAGATAAAGACATCACCCTATCTAAGGATGCCGTGTCTCCGCAGATGGATGACAGCGCGCCTTATATAGGGGCAAATGACGCGTGGAAGCTCGGCTATACGGGGAAAGGCGTCAAGGTGGCCATTATTGACACCGGTGTCGAATATAAACACCCTGACTTAAAGAAAAATTTCGGACAATATAAAGGATACGATTTTGTGGATAACGATTACGATCCTGAAGAAACGCCGTCCGGTGATCCGAGAGGCGCGTCGACTGACCACGGAACTCATGTCGCGGGCACGGTAGCGGCAAACGGAACGATTAAAGGCGTCGCACCGGATGCTACACTCCTTGCCTACCGTGTGCTCGGTCCGGGCGGAAGCGGAACAACGGAGAACGTCATCGCCGGCATCGAACGCGCCGTACAGGACGGAGCGGATGTCATGAACCTTTCTCTCGGCAATTCTGTGAATAACCCAGACTGGGCGACAAGCACGGCGCTTGACTGGGCGATGTCAGAAGGCGTCACGGCCGTTACATCAAACGGAAACAGCGGGCCGAACAATTGGACCGTCGGCTCTCCGGGAACGTCCAGAGAAGCCATCTCCGTCGGAGCGACACAGCTGCCGCTGAACGAGTACGCCGTCTCCTTCGGTTCCTATTCCTCAGCGAAAGTAATGGGCTACAACAAAGAAGATGACATAAAAGCACTGAATAAAAAAGAAACAGAGCTCATAGAGGCGGGTATCGGCGAGCAAAAGGATTTTGAAGGCAAAGATCTGAAAGGAAAAGTCGCGGTCGTCAAACGGGGCAGCATCGCCTTTGTGGATAAAGCAGACAACGCCAAAAAAGCGGGCGCGATCGGTATGGTTGTGTATAACAATGCCCCGGGAGAAATTGAAGCCAACGTACCGGGCATGTCCGTACCGACGGTTAAGCTTTCATCAGAAGACGGCGAAAAACTCGTCAGCCAATTAAAAGCGGGCGGCACAAAAGCGACATTCCATTTATCCGTCGCTAAATCGCTCACTGAACAAATGGCAGACTTTTCGTCACGCGGCCCGGTTATGGACACGTGGATGATTAAACCTGACGTCTCTGCTCCCGGCGTAAACATCGTGAGCACCATTCCGACCCATGATCCGGCCGACCCGTACGGCTACGGATCGAAACAGGGAACGAGCATGGCTTCTCCGCATGTAGCCGGCGCAGCTGCCGTCATCAAGCAGGCCAAACCGAAATGGAGCCCGGAACAAATAAAAGCCGCTCTCATGAACACGGCGGAAACCTTAACGGACGCGGACGGTGACGTATACCCGCATAATGCGCAAGGCGCCGGAAGCATCAGAATCATGAAGGCGATCAAAGCAGACTCCCTTGTCGCCCCGGGAAGTTATTCTTACGGAACGTTTATGAAAGACAAAGGCAATGAAACGAAAAAAGAAACCTTTACGATTGAAAACCAATCGTCCATCAGAAAATCATATCAGCTCGAGTATTCTTTCAACGGCACGGGCATTACCGTTTCGGGCACAGACCGGGTCGTGATCCCCGCTCATCAAACCGGAAAGGTCAATGCGAAAGTAAAGGTCAATGCCAAAAAAGTAAAGGCGGGCACCTATGAGGGAACCGTCACAGTGCGTGAAGGCGGAAAAACAGTCGCAAAAGTGCCGACGCTGCTGATTGTAAAAGAGCCGGACTATCCGCGCGTGACGTCAATCGACGTACAGGACGGCACAACGCAGGGAACCTACCAAATTGAAACCTATCTTCCGGCGGGAGCCGAAGAGCTTGCCTTCCTTGTATATGACAGTAATCTTGACTTTGTCGGCCAAGCCGGCATCTACAAAAAGCAGGATAAAGGCTATCAATATTTCGACTGGAACGGCAAAGTCAATGGTGACACCGCACTGCCGGCAGGAGAATATTATATGCTGGCCTATGCCGCGAACAAAGGGAAATCAAGCCAGGTGCTGACTGAAAAACCTTTTATCATTGAATAACCGAACAACCCTGCTGGAGCATCAGCAGGGTTTCTTTCTGACTATTCGGCAAAAGCTTCTCGAAGCAGACGGTATGACTGAAGTTTATCTTCAAAATGATGAGTAATGGTCACAGCCATTACTTCTTCTGTTCCGTATGCTTTACTGAGAGCCACAATCTGTTCCTTCACTTGCTGCTTCGTTCCGATGATCATCCGATTCCGATTATCGGCAATTCGTCTTTGTTCATACGGTGTATACGTATTGCCGCGGACGGTTTCGTAAGACGGTACGCCGTGAAGCGGAATCCCCTGTTCACCTGCAAGCAGCGTATAATCCATGACAGCCGCGAGTTCCTCCGCTTTCTCCTCCGTATCCGCGCACAGTACAAACACCGCCACGGCTGTTTTTGGTTCTTTTCCTAATACAGAAGGTTTAAATCTGCGCTTATATTGTGCTGTCGTGCTTTCTCCGCCTTCTCCATTAATAAAATGGGCAAACATATAGCCTGCTCCCATTTCTGCGCTCAGAAGCGCGCTTTCCCCCGAAGAACCGAGAAGCCAGACTTCCGGCGCCGTCTTAATAAGGGGTGATGCGGTCAGATTCGGAAAACGGTGATTGTCATCAGCTGCATCATGCAAATACATCGCCAGCTCACGAAGCTGCTGCGGATATTGATCAGCATTACGCTTCCCTCCGTCATTCAGCGCCCATGATGCGATCGGCATTCCGCCCGGCGCTCTCCCTAATCCGAGATCGATTCTGCCCGGCGTCAACCCTTCGAGCACTCGGAAATTCTCCGCCACTTTATATGCGCTGTAATGCGGAAGCATCACACCGCCTGATCCTACCCGAATGTCCTTCGTTTTCGCCGCAATATGGCTGATCAGCACTTCAGGGCTTGAACCCGCCAACCGCTCTGAAAAATGATGCTCTGACACCCAAAACCTCTTATATCCGAGCTTTTCCGCCTCCTGCGCCAGTCTTACTGTATTCCGCAGTGCACTTTCCGCAGAACACCCTTCTGATACAGGAGATTGATCCAATATACTTAATGAAATCATCACTGTCACCTCATCAACATCGTACCACTGCTAAGCCGTTTTTTCTTTCTGTATGCTTATAAGCATCCCTGATGATAAACATTTATATACCTTGTTCCATTTTGTCGAAATATGTTACACGTGAAACATAAAAAAACCTCTCCCGGTCAGGAGAGGTTTTTTCTTAATTCTTTTGAAAACCTTTATCTTTTACATATTGATTTAAATAGGTTCTCGGTTTTTGTTTCATGAACTGCAGGATTTGATCAGACCACGTTTCAACCCGCTTGCCGTTTGTCCGTTTATCATAATAATCGGAAATGGTTTCATCATATTCCTTCATATAACTGCGGAAGTTTTCTTCATTCGTATCGTACGTGTCTTCATGATATACGGCTTGTTTCGGCAGGCGCGGCTTTTGACCGGACGGATGAGCGGGATGACCGACTACCAAGCCGAACAGCGGCAGCACATGGTCAGGCGTTCCAAGCACTTCCGTCACCTGATCAAGTTCATTTCGAATGCCTCCGATATAACAAATGCCGAGTCCCATTGATTCCGCGGCAACACTTACGTTTTGTGCGGCAAGTGCGGCATCAATAACGCTGACCATAAACATTTCCGTATTCTCAAGAAGCTCGGTAATGTTTTCGCCTTTTTCCTCAGCAAGTTTTTTATGGCGGTACAAATCAGCGCAAAACACAAACAAGTGCCCGTTATTTTCGACGTAAGGCTGGTTTCCGGCCAGTGCCGCCAGCTTCCGCTTTTTCTCCTTATCGGTTACGCCGATGATGGAGTAAGCCTGCACGTAACTGGACGTTGACGCCGCCTGGGCGCTTTTCACTAATGTATCTATCTCTTCTGCTGTCAGAAGCTCGTCAGTAAATGATCGGATCGACCGATGATTAAGTATGGTTTCGATGGTATTGTTCATATATAAAGCCTCCTTCTCTATATATCATATCCGAAAGAGTATCATGCCAAAAGCGAAATGCTCTAAACAAAAAAAGACAGCCCGAAAAACGAGCCGTCTCACATTAAGAATTGAACAAGTAGCTTTTATATTTCGTCAGCTGCACACTTGCGTTATATACGATCCCGAAGCTGATTAATGTAGAAAGCACCGAGCTCCCCCCATAGCTGACAAACAGCAGCGGAATACCGGTAACCGGCATAATGCCGATATTCATCCCGATGTTCTGGAAGGTGTGAATCACGATAAGTGCAGTAAACCCTACGCAAAAAAACGCGCCAAATCGATTAAACGCATGCAAGCGGTCAATCAGCACCACAAGCCTGTAAATTAAAAAGAAAAACATGACAACCACAATGGCGCAGCCTAAAAACCCAAAACTTTCACCCAAAATCGCAAAGATAAAGTCGGTCTGTCCCTCAGGTACGTACACCTTCAGATTATGAACGCCGTTTCCGGTAATGCCGCCCGATCCGATTGCCATAACAGCCTGATCCACCTGCCAGCTTTTATCGCTCTCGGCCTGAGTCGTTGCCGCACTGGAGTCAGACATCCACGATGTAATCCGGTTAATTTGATAATCCGCAATGCCGATTGAATTCGCCACATGGGGAAATTCAATTACCAGCACTAAGAAAAGGCCAAGCACAAGCGCGGCCGAACCGCCGATAATGGTGATCAGCTTCCAGTTTACACCTGACATAAACACCATCACCATAACGATAAACAGACAGATCGCACCCGTTCCGGCATCCTGCAAAACGATCATCCCGATCGGAATAACCGTCCATGCCGCAATTTTCAAAAGCAGATTCACATCTTCCCGAAGTGATCTTTGATCTTTCGGGCCCGCCTTCGATATAATGGACGCGACCATCATCATAATTCCTATTTTCGTAAACTCAGAGGGCTGGAGGGTAAAGCTGCCGATTTGAAACCAGCTCTTCGCTCCGTTTTTGATCGGCGCGATGGATTCCGGCGCCACACGCAAAAGGAGCAGCGACAGCACGCCGGCAATCAATACATACAGACTCAGTTTCTCAAGCTGCTCTAAATCAAAATACAGCAATAATCCGATGAATCCCGCACCTATAACATAGAAGACAATCTGTTTCATCCAGGCACTGCCTCCGTACTGCCCGAACTGTCCGGCCGCATAAATCGCCGCAACACTAATTATTAAAAACACACCAAATATAAAAATCAAATCCCCCTGATAATAGGGATTTTGCTGTTTCTTATATCGACTCATTCTATCCCGCCTTACATTTTCATCGGAAGTCACTAATGTTTATTATACATGAACACCGTTCAAGAAAACATGATGAGGTTGCTTCCTTTTTATTTTTTACGGTTTGGGGACTACACGACATATGACGTGTCAGAAAAGGAAATGTTTCGGTCATGATAAAACTTTTCCGATAAAAAACCCCTTCTCGTCAGAAAAGGGGTTTCAGCTTATGTTTAACGTCATAAACAAGCTGTTCGGGTCCTCTTTATAATGTGCAAACGGATCACAATATTGAAACCCTGCTTTTTCATACAGGCGTCTGGCGGGGAGAAAAGCCTCCATAGAACCGGTTTCTAAGCTGATCCGCTCATAGCCCCGCCGCCTTGCTTCTTCAAGCATATGGCGGAGGATCCGGTTGGCTGCGCCTTTTCTGATATGATTCGGAGAGGTTTTCATTGATTTGATCTCACCGTGCCGGCTGTTTAGCTCCTTTAAGGCGCCGCAGCCGAGCAGGACGCCGTTTTCCCTCGCACTCCAAAACGTAACGTCAGGCTGACGCAGCCGGGCCGCATTGAGCGCGTGTATACTTTCCGGGGGAGAATGCATGGTCATGCTCTTCAGATGCTCCTGCAAAAGCGCAATGACGTCCGGCGCTGTGACATCGTCTTTTGTTATGTCCACTTCAAAACCACCCTTGCTGTGCATGTTTTCTTTGAACATAGCAAAGGTTCACAGCCTGTGCCATTCCCTTGTACGGAAATGTAACAGGGTATTTGACCTTTCCGGTTTCTTGTACCTATCCAAAAATGAGGCAATAGTTGCAATACATTTCTCGAAAAAGCGGTATCAAAAATTGGAAAACATGGTATAATAATTGTAACAAAATGTTCAAAAAACGACCACAAAACAGACACATTTTATTCTCTGCATTTCATTTTGGAAACGCTGCCATAAAATGAAAGGAGACATGTAAGATGGACATGTTTTTTGCTTATTTACTGGTCGCAAGCGCAACACCCCTCTTTATCTGGCTGGATAACAAAAAAGTCGCTCTTTCGGCCATACCGCCAATTATTCTCATGTGGGTTTTCTTCTACTTTTACGCAACCAGCAGCCTGTCCCCTCTCGGCCACACACTCATGATCATCCTGTTTGCCGTCAACGTCATCGTTGCCCATATCGCCGCCTTTATCATTTACGGCCTTCCGCGCCTGCGCCGGAGAAGAAGCCAATAAAGGCACAAAAAACCCTCTTCGCCTGAACGAAGAGGGTTTCTTTTTATTCCTGATGTTCGGAATGATGCTTCGCACCGCCCGGAGGGTTTCCATCCATATGGTCCCCGTGATGGTAGTGCGCCGCAAAGATCCAGATGGAACCAAGGATGATAACAATCGCTCCGAAAAATCCGAAGAGCGTGTTTCCGACTTGAATTCCGCCGTTTTCGCTTTCTGTCATGTGCATGAACATGAGAAGCTGAAGGCCGGCTTGGATAAATGCGAATCCGAAAATGATCCACAGTTTTGCTGATGGGCTTAATTCCGTATATACCGCAACCCAAAGGGCCAGCAGGGTCAGAATAATAGACAACGCAAAACCTACGATATGCTTCCACGGAAAGTGGCTGTGTTCAGCAGATTTGTTTGCCATATTATAGTCCCCCCAATCCGATGAGATAGACGCCTGTAAAGATGAAGATCCAAACAACGTCTAAGAAGTGCCAATATAAACTTGAGATAAAGATTTTTGAAGACGTCTGCGGCGTTAATCCGCGTTTCTTCAATTGCAGTAAGATGCCGGCAATCCAGAAGATACCGATCGTTACGTGCGTTCCGTGCGTTCCCAGAAGGACGAAGAATCCAGACCAGAAAGCACTTGTACCGAGAGATGCTCCTTCATGTACATAGTGGATGAACTCGTTAAGCTCACATCCGACGAAGCCCGCACCGAGAAGAAGCGTAATGATCGTCCAAATGACGACGCCTTTTAAACTTCCGCGACGCATTTCATGAACAGCGATCCCGCAGGTGAAACTGCTGATCAGAAGCAGGAATGTCATGATCATGACAAGCTTCACTTCAAATAATTCAGCCGGTAAGACTCCTCCTGCTGTTCTTCTTTGAAGAACGAAGAAGGTTGCAAATAGTGTTGAGAACAACACAATCTCTGCCCCTAAAAAGATCCAAAACCCGAGAATATTGAGTCTGCCGGTTTCAGATTGATATTCCATAGGCGCGTTAGAATTGCCGTGTTCTGCATGTTCCATAAATCACGCCTCCTTTATTCGGAAATCTTTCTTTCCGTCTCTTTTATTTCTTCAACAGGTATATAGTAGCCATTGTCATATTCAAATGAACGAAGCACCATGCAAAGCAGAATGCCGATCAAGCCGACAATGCCCATCCAGAACCATTCAAACACAAGTCCGAAGCCAGCAATACCGAACGCCACTGACATAATAAGCGGTCTTCCGGAGTTGTGCGGCATATGGATTTTCTTGAACTTGCTTTCCGGATGAATATCCGTTTTGTCTTCTTTCAATTGCAGGTACGCATCTTGAGATTTCACTTCAGGAAGCACCGCAAAGTTGTAATGCGGCGGAATCGCAGATGAAGTCGCCCACTCAAGCGTACGTCCCACGCCCCATGAATCTCCGCTGATCTCGCGAGTAGAGTAGCGGAAGCTGTAGTAGATGTTGTAGCAAAGGATTAAGAATCCGACACCCATCATGAAGGCTCCGACAGTTGAAATAAAGTTCAATGCAGTCCATCCGTCATTCGGTCCGTAAGTGTAAATACGGCGAGGCATACCTTGCAGCCCCAAGAAGTATTGAGGGAAGAAACATACATTAAATCCGATCATAAAGATCCAGAAGAACCATTTTCCGATTCTTTCGTTCAGCTTGTGGCCGAACATTTTCGGATACCAGAAAATAAATCCTGCGAAACATGCAAATACCGTACCCGCGATCAGCACATAGTGGAAGTGAGATACGAGGAAGTACGTATTATGGTATTGATAATCCGCTGCAGCCATCGCAAGCATAACCCCTGTTACCCCGCCGACAACGAAGTTCGGGATGAACGCAAGCGCCCACAGCATCGGTGTTGTAAAACTGATCCGGCCTTTATACATCGTAAAGAGCCAGTTAAAGATTTTAACCCCGGTCGGAACCGAAATCGCCATCGTTGTAATCGAGAAGAAAGAGTTAACGGACGCACTGTTCCCCATTGTGAAGAAGTGGTGGGTCCATACAAGGAAACTCAGGACGGAAATGGCGATAATTGAGCCGACCATCGCTTTGTAACCGAATAACTGCTTTCTTGCAAACGCTGAAATAATTTCAGAGAAAATACCGAATGCCGGTAAGATAACGATATATACTTCAGGGTGTCCCCAAATCCAGAACAAGTTAGCCCAAAGCATCGGCATACCGCCGGCTTCCAGCGTGAAAAAGTGAGCGCCGAACAAACGGTCAAATGATAACAGCGCCAATGCCACTGTCAAAACAGGGAAGGCGAATACGATAATAACCATTGTAATCAGCGTCGTCCATGTGAACATCGGCATACGCATCAGCGTCATGCCTTTCGTACGCATTTTCAGGATCGTCACCATAAAGTTGATACCCGTCATCAGCGTACCGATACCGGCAATCTGAAGACCGAGCAGGTAGAAGTTCTCACCAGGCCCGGGACTCATGTCGTTGCTTGCCAGCGGCATGTAACTCGTCCATCCTGCGTTCGGAGAACCTCCGATAACGAAAGAAATATTGAAAAGCATCGCACCTACAAAGAACGTCCAGAAACTCAGGTTGTTCAAGTAAGGGAATGCTACGTCGCGCGCACCGATCTGCAAAGGTACGACAACGTTGATCAGACCGATTAAAAACGGCATCGCCATGAAGATAATCATGATCGTACCGTGAGTCGTAAAGATCTCATTATAGTGGTTTGAGTCTAAAAAACTGTTATTAGGAAGCGCTAACTGGGCGCGCATCATCAAGCCGTCGACCCCGCCGCGGAACAGCATGATAACAGCAGAGATAATGTACATGATTCCAAGTTTCTTATGGTCTACAGACGTCAGCCATTCAGACCAGAGCCATTTCCACTTTTTGAAGTATGTGAGTACAACGATGATAGCGATAGTGGAAAGCGCAATGGAAACTTGTGCGCCCAGAATTAATGGGTCACCTGTTACAAAAAATTCATCCCATCTCAATTTCATTCGGGCTTCCTCCTTTCTTGTTCAATTTCAATCTTGTTTATCGTCGGATACTTTAAATTCGTTTTTCTTTACATCTTCCCACGGGTCTGTTTTAGAGTGCGGTGATACGGCTTTGTAGCCAAGGCGTTTGCGCGCCTCCATCGCATATTCGGCATCTTGGCCGTGGTCAACGTATTTTAAGTGTGTAGAAGAGAACGTTAATTTTCCGACATTCTCCGGAAGCATCAGTTCGTCATACTTCTCTTTCGTCAGCTTTGGAGAATCGCTTTGGGCTTTTTTCACCCAGCTGTTAAAGTCTTTTTGCGTAACAGCTTTTACGTTGAATTTCTGGTCGGCAAAGTGTTCGCCGGTGAAGTTCGCGTTGCGGCCTTCATATGTTCCCACTTTGTCAGCTTGTAAGTATTGATCCATCAGCATTCCCGCCATCGCGTATTTTTGTCCCCCAAGCTGAGGAATCCATAGCGATGCCATTGAATCTGCTGAAGAAATTTTAAATAAAACCGGACGGTCTACAGGAATGTTCAGGTAGTTAACCGTCTCAATATCCTGCTCAGGGTAGCTGAATACCCATTTCCAGTCTACCGAAGTAGCATAAACAACAAGAGGCTCTTTATCCTTTGTCGCTTCAGGCGCTTTTTCTAACGAATATATCGTCTGTACGGTAGGCACAGAAAGTGCAATAACAATTAAAATTGGGATCACTGTCCAGACTACTTCTAAGAACGTGTTGCCGTGCATCTCGGGCTTGTAATTTCCGCTGTCTTTGCCTTTGCGGTCGCGGTATTTCACTAAAATGATTGTAAATAGTACGAATACGACGCCGACAATGAACAGCATAAATCCGATTGACAAGAGAATCAGATCTTTCTGCTGGTCTGCTACAGGTCCTTTCGGATCTAAAACGGAAATGTCGCTGCATCCGCCCAGTACGAAAACAACAGCCAACATCGCTAATAAAAGTAACGGTTTAAATGCTCTGAACAAGAAGATCACCATCCTTCCTATTGATGTAGTGAATCTGAAATGTACTTTCTCAAAATCTTTTCTCTATCTACCTTGTTATGCTATCAAAATCTGCACTTATTAGCTTTATTTTTTTCTAAAGTTCATCTTTTTTTCGACCTAATGTCACAAAATCGTCAAAAAATGCATGAACTTTTTCCACTTGCGTAAATCAAACATAAAAAGTTTTAGATCATTTAGCATATATAGAGAAAAAAGATAGCGAGAACGAATAATACCAAATAAAGGTTTACCATAATAAAAATCGCTGGTCAACAAAAAGTTTCATTTTGTTAAACATTCTACAAAAGAAATATTTTTTCCTTTGCTCACACCTTTTCACACGGTTTCCATTTTAACGCAACGCATTGTGAAAAAAAAGACCGGAACGCGCCTTGATATGTTCATTATAAAAAACGCATTCATATGTTTAATATGGACAAAACGAAGGAAACATATAGGCATAAATAATAAAAAATAGGAAGTGATATTTATGGGTTTTATCGTATCTCTGATTGTCGCTATTATTATCGGCTGGATCGGAAGTTTATTTGTAAAAGGCAGTATGCCCGGGGGAATCATCGGGTCAATGATCGCCGGTCTGATCGGCGCATGGATCGGGCACGGACTGCTCGGCACATGGGGTCCTCACCTTGCCGGCTTTGCCATCATTCCGGCAATCATCGGAGCTGCGATCGTGGTATTCTTATTCAGCCTGATCGCCAGAAGCAGAGGATAAAAAAAAGCCTCGTCCCTTATGGGATGGGGCTTTTTTCCGGTAGAGCGCCCAAATGGCGGATAAACCGCCGGAAAGCCGCTCTGCCTTCTTCTGTCTGTTTAAAGACGCCGGCATGCTCCAGTATCCGCGCAAAGGCATGGCCGATTTCCTCTTTCAGAATCTGTTCCGCGTTTTCTTTCGTTACCTTCCGCTTATGCAGCACACTGAGCGCCCAATCTTTATGCTTTGCCGCAGAAGGGTCTGCCGTTAAGACCGCTTCCGGGTCCGGTGAGCACAGCGCTTCAGCCGTGTATTTCATTTCTTGTTCAAGGCGGCCCGGCAGAATCGCAAGCCCCATTACCTCAATCAGTCCGATATTTTCTTTTTTCAGGTGATGAACTTCCTGATGGGGATGAAAAATTCCCAGCGGATGCTCATCAGAGGTGCGGTTATTTCTGAGGACGAGATCTAATTCGAATAAACCGTTTCTCCGCCGGGCAATCGGCGTAATTGTATTGTGCGGTGTTTCTCCTGAACAGGCGAGGAGATCAGCCGCCTCATCGGAATAACCGCGCCATGCCCGCAGGATGGCATCTGCCGCGCCGGAAAGCTCAGACGCGCTCTCGCTTTGCAGGCGGATGACCGACATCGGCCACTTCACAATTCCCAGCACCGTTTTCGGATAGTCAGGCAGCCTGTACCGGCTTTCTGTCTCCGCCCGCGCCATCGGGAATTCATAATGGCCCCCCTGAAAATGGTCGTGGCTTAAAATACTGCCGCCGACAATCGGCAGATCAGCATTGGAACCGAGAAAATAATGAGGATACTGGCTGACAAACGACAGCAGCCGGTCAAACGTTTTTTTGCTGATCTTCATCGGTTCGTGCCGGTCTTTCAAAACGATGCAATGCTCCCGGTAATACACATACGGAGAAAATTGCAGAAACCACTGCTCATCGCCGAGAATGACCGGAATGACACGAAGGTTTTGACGCGCCGGGTGATCCGATCTCCCCTCGTACCCGACATTTTCTTTACAAAGAACACATCTCGGATAATCGGATTGAGGCTGCTCTTTGGCAGCGGCAATTGCTTTCGGATCTTTTTCCGGTTTTGAAAGATTGATCGTGATGTCCAGCTTTCCGTAAGCCGTCTCAGCCGTCCACCCGACATTCCGCTGTATTCTGTCCGAACGGATATAATACACATCCTCTGAAAATCGGTAAAACGCCTTTGTCGCCTGCTCCGGCCCGTGCACCGCCTTTGTTTCTTCAAAACGACGCACAATCTCGGACGGCTGCGGGGCAAAGCAGCCCATGATCTTCGCGCTCAGCAGGTCGCGATAGGTGTCTGTATCGACTGCCATCCGGCCCGTTTCTGCCGCCCATTCATAAATCGGGGCCAATATGTCCGGCAATGATGCCGACGATTCATTTTCTTTCTGTTCTGAAGCCTCCGGATGGGTAATATGCAAAGTTTCATATAAACGGTTTCTTGTATATTCAATATCAAGAAATGAAATCAGCTCTTTTTGCAATCCGTACCGGATTAAACGTTCCACGTGCCGCTCAATTGCCATCGTCATCCCCCTTTAGTTCTCTCGCTCCGATATCCGCCGTGTAAAAGTCAGCTTTTCTCCCTGTCTTCTCCTCATAGCGGCCCCCGTTAGCTCTCCGATGAGATTCACTCTGCCGGGCGCAAAGAAAACGCGCAGGTCCTCCGATTCCCCGAATACATCAGCAAACGCTTTCTTTATTTTGTGCTTCATACGCATCCTCTTCCACCATTACACTTTCCCCCCAGGGCGCAGAAAAAAACCGTTATGACACGCCCTCTTCTTTCGCTTTTCTGAAGACAATCCACTTGCTGGCCGCATAGTTGACGACTACGATAATGACGTTATCGGCGATTTTCGCCAATGTTTCGTTCATATGAAATTGACTGACCAGAAGAATCATCATGGCGAGATCGATGGCGAGAGACAGCACCCGCACGCTGAAAAAGGCCGTTAATTCTTTCATCAGACTCCGCATTCCCGCGGTCTTTTGCTGAAAGACATACCGTTTATTCGTAACATAAGCAAATAGAACGGACAGAATCCAAGCGGCGACAGTCGCCGCCTTGTAATCCATCTCAAATGCCGACGTCAGAATGTAAAAACTGACGATATTCACGATGGTCGTGAATATCCCCATAATGATATACATCATAATTTCTCTGTAGCGCATGGCAGTTCCTCGCTTTCTGAAAGACTTTTCTAAACCTTTTGTCAAATCAAGAAGAACGTTACCCTGATTTTCTGCCGCTGACAAAAACATAGAGCGCGTCAAACATGCTGCGGAAAGTAACCGGCCTTCCCAGCACATTGGATTGCTTAATCATCCCGTCGATGAGCGCGCACATCATGTTAGCGGTATGCTCGGTATCTATATGGTCTTCTATTAAATTTCTCGATTTGAGCCAATTTATGTACATGGTGCTTTCTTCTATCCATAACTTATAAAGACGGATATAAGCTTCATATTCACTGACGACTTTGTAAGTAGGCATATGAACGGCAAAAGACACAACATTCCAGGCAGGCTTGCTGTTTACAAACCGCATCAACAGGCTGGCCGCGCTGGCCGCGGCTTCACAAAGCGTCAACGGCCGCTCTGTTTGCTTTTCTAGTTCGTCGAGATAGCCAGTGATGATCCTTTTTTTAATCTGACGCCTCTCTAACAAATGCTTCAGAAAATCTTCCTTGCTTTCAAAATGAACGTAAAACGCCCCTTTGCTGAAACCCGCCGCTTTACTGATGTCATCGATTGAGACTGAATCGTAAGCTCTTTCAATCAGGAGATGAAGGCCTGCGTCAATAAAACTTTCAAATGTTTCTTCTCTCTTAATTTGAAATTTGTTTTTTTTCATTTTTTACCCCAGCTGTTTGATCATTCACTTTATCTTACACCGAATCATTCTTTTGCGGTATTTTTTATGCAAAAACAATATGCTATTCGACGTTTTGAGGGTAAATATTAATAGGTCATATGGTTTATTTTTATTTGCATACTATCCAGTCAGTATTTATTTGTTTATTATTATATGTAAGAATTCTTGAAGGATTTTGGTTATTTCAGTCATTTTCTTAGGGAATAGGTAGGTGAATTCATCTTCAATTTGGGATTACCGGCCAACTATGTGTGATATTTGTTATACATTGGCTGCTGTAGCTGGGCAAATCAATTTTTCAATTGGAGGTTCTTATGAAAACTCATGTAATGAAAGATATAGATCAAGATTGGCAATTGTTAATTCAAGAGGCTAGAATCATGGGTTTGAACATTGACGATGTGAGGCGCTTCTTAAATACTGAAAAAGCGGTGAAGAAAAAAACACCAATGAAAAACACCATCCGCCAGCGGTAAGATTACAGGCGGATCCTTTTACTATATGACCTGCCACAGTCCGCCCGCACCCGAGTTTTCAAAGGAACACCCGCAATAAGAGGGGAATCAGAGAACAAACCGTATACCGGACAACCATTCCCGTCCGTATTCCGCAATTGAACAGCCAAACATGGTGATATGAGATCCCCCCGCTGCATATCTTGTGTATTATGCCCATTTATGAGGTGATACACAGATGGATACGAATCCCTATTATGATGAAAAACAACAGAACTACTACGAAGGCCTGAATCCTTATTTATTGAACAAAATAGACGAAAACTGGCGGACAGTGCTTGATGTCGGCTGCGGAACGGGCAATTTAGGAGCAGCGATCGAAGACCGCGGAATAACGGTTTACGGCATTGAAGCGTATCCCGAAGCCGCAAAAAAGGCGGAAAGCAAATTGAGCCATGTGCTTTGCGGCGACATTGAATCCGCCGTTCTTCCGTACGAATCAGAGCAATTCGACTGCATGCTGTTCGGAGACGTTCTGGAGCATCTTGTCGACCCGTGGTCAGTGCTGAAAAAGCTTCGTCCTTATGTAAAAAAAGACGGCACGGTGCTTGCATGCATACCGAATGTCGGCCACATCTCAGTCGTGCTGGAGCTTTTAGCCGGCAAATGGACGTACAGTGACGCCGGATTAATGGATCAGACCCACCTGCGTTTTTTTACCCGGGAAGAGACTCTTTCATTATTTAAAGCCGCCGGCTATGAGGTCAAACGCATTGAGGCGATCCGCGTTGATCACCCTTCTTACCACAAAGCCATCGCATCATTGCACGAAGTATGCGTACAGCTTGGCATAAGGCATGACTTTATGACAGAAGCATCGGCCTATCAATATGTGATTGAGGCCGAGAGGAGCATGTAATGGATGCACATTCATTTCTGTTTGTCGTCTGTGTGAATGATGAGTCGCTGTACTCCCGGTGCAAGAGCCATATCATGCAGCTTACCGTCCCCCCTTCATACTCCGTTGATATCTTGCCGATATACGATTCAGCAAGCATGGCCTCGTCCTACAACAAAGCGCTGAAACACCCCACCAAATATAAAATTTATCTGCATCAGGATACTTTTATCATTCATCAGCATTTCCTTCATGACATGCTTCATATCTTTCAATCTCATCAGGAGCTCGGCCTTCTCGGTGTCGCCGGCTGCAAAACCCTGCCGCCGAACGGCATTTGGTGGGAAAGCGGACAGCGGATGGGAAAAGTGATTGAATACCGGGGGAATGCTTATCACCCGCTGGATTTTGAGCACGGTGATGAAGACGGCCTGTTTACGCCCGCTGACGCCATTGACGGCTTGTTAATGGCGGCTCAATATGACGTGGAGTGGCGGGAGGATTTGTTTCGCGGCTTTCATTTTTACGACACATCACAGTCGCTCGAATTTCAAAAACACGGCTATCAAGTCGGCGTCGCCTGCCAGAAAGACCCTTGGTGCCTTCATTTTTGCGGCGACTCATTTGACGCCGCGGCATATGAAGCGGACAGACAAACATTTGTCAAACACTATATGGCAAAACCCTCTCGCTGATCGAGAGGGCTTTTTTCGGGTTAACGTTTATTCAGTTCCCGCTCAATGATTTGTTCAAAGGTTTCCTTTCCCGCCGCGCCAGGGATTCTCTCATCGCCGATGATAAACGTCGGCACTGCCGTAATGCCGGCTTCCTCATAAGCATGGCGGAGCGCTTCCCGCTGTACGTCCTTGTACGCTCTTGTCTCAAGCGCCTCTTTGAAGGCAGCGCCGTCAAGTCCGGCTTCTTCCGCAAGCTTTGTCAGCACGCCAACGTCACCGATATTTTGTTCTTCCTGAAAGAACGCCTGAAAAACGCGTGTATGGTATTCGCTTCCTTTCCCATGTTCCTTTGCGAAATGAAAGCCTTCAAATGCCAAATCCGTGTAAGGATGCGGTGACACGCGGGGGAACGTGATTTCAACGCCTAACGACTGCGCCATCGGCTCAATGGAGTTTTTCCACATCTGCTGCTTGGCGGGATCATTCACCGGATCAAGTTTCGGCGAGGGGCTCGGACGCAATTCAAACGGCATCCATTCCACCTGTACGTCCTTGTCTTTGATAGCTTCTTCAAACGCCGCTTTGCCGACATAGCAAAACGGACATACATAATCAGAATATACTTTAATCTGCAGTGTCATTGTAAGTCTCCTTTCCTTATCATTTTAAGTTGTAACTTTTATAGTTACAAGTGTTTTTTTAAAAAACACCTTCCATATGGAAGGTGTCACGATTCCAGCAGCCTTTGGGCGATATATTCTCCTTTTTTACAGCCCCCGGGACAGGCGAATAAGGAAGAGCCGATCGTTTGTGTGTATTCATTCAGCGCATCCTTTGCCGCCAAAGCCTTCAGCATCGGGACAAATTGGCGGTCCGGGTCTTTTTGAAAGCAGATAAACAGCAGGCCTGCGTCAACATAGCCCGTCTTCGGATCAATTCCGTCCGTATAGGAAAATGCCCGGCGCAGAATCTGTCTGCCGGTTGATTTTGCCATGCTGACATGCGAGTCGGCGGGAATTTGATTCAGCTTCACGGGATCGGTTTCCTTTTTTTGTCCGAAAGGCGCGCCCGAGCTTTTCACCCGCCCGAACGTGTCCTCTTGTTCCTTCAAGGATGAACGGTCCCATATATCTAAAAACATCTTAATTTTCCTAAACGCCATGTACGTGCCGCCCGTCATCCAGTCCGGCTCTCCTGATTGAACCCAAACGATCGAATTCATCAGGTTTTCATCCTTCGTGCTTTGGTTGCCGGTGCCGTCTTTGAATCCGAAGAGGTTGCGCGGTGTTTCTCCGTTTTTTCCGCCGCTTAAGAAACCTTTATTGAGAAAGCGGACTTCACACACACCCGATGCCTGTTTCATCAGGTTGCGCACCGCGTGAAACGCCGTTTGTTCATTATCCGCGCAGACCTGTATGACGATATCACCGCCGCCTTGTTTCTTATCGAGCTTGTCGTTAGGCATCGGCGGAATATCGGCGAGGTGCTTCGGTTTTTTATCTTTCAGTCCGAAGCGGTCCTTCCCGTCTTTCTCGAAAAACCCGGGGCCGAAGCCGAAGGTAACGGTCAAATTCGCCGGTGCCAGATCCTGCGACTCCCCGGTATCCTGCGGAGGCATATATTTATTTTTCTGTTCGCCTGAAGGGACGGCGCCTGAAGTCAGCAGCTGCGTCAAGCTTGTCCATTGTTTGAAAAGGGAGATGACATCGGCTTTATCGCTTGACATGACATCAAACGCTGCAAAATACACATACGTCTGATGCATTGTTGTGATTCCTGCTTGGTGCTTTCCGTAAAAAGGAACGATTTGATCACGATCATGTTTTTCATCATTCTTCTTTGAAGCGGTGGCCGCCGGTTTGAAGAGCGGCGCGAGTCCTCCGAGGCCGCTCGCTCCGACAGCGACGGCTGCGCCCGCGACGGCGCCCCACTTCAGGACATCCCGTCTGTGGATCTGTTTTTCCTTGTTATGTTCATCGCTCATGCTGTGTCTTAACTCCTTTTAAAGCACATCGGCAATCTTCGACATGGTTTCAGAAAGGGCCGTCAGCTTCGTGCTTATCTCTCTGATTTGATCTGTACTTAATGTATCACAAGACGTATACGATTGATCGCACGTTTTGTATTTCGACATCAAAACTTCAAATTCGCTGAATTCCGCATTAAGTTTTTCCGTGACCTCGAAATGGTCTCTCACTGCGCGCTATTCACTTTTATAGAGGGGTTTTGAGCCTGCGGCGCCGGCGGTGATTGGTTCAGGCGTCACTTTGAGAGAAGCGATAGAGCCGTCAAACGCTTCGGTCGATATTGCAAGCTGATTGCTCTGTTCTTGACATACAGCTTCTATTCTCCAAGTCCGTCACTGCCTTTTTGCGCACACAGAAAAAGGGCCGCCCTATCGGGACAGCCCTGCTTTGGAGCGCCGAATTTCCTCTGAAAACTTCCGCGCCGCCGCTTTTGGATCTTCGGCTTGGCTGATGGCGCTGATCATGCTGACGCCGTCTGCACCCGCTTCAATGACGGGCGCCGCGTTGTCAGCCGTAATGCCGCCGATTCCTACAATCGGAATGGTGATGCCCTGACGCCGTACCTCTTCAATCAATGTAACGCCCTGCACGGCTTCAGCATCTTTTTTTGTTTCGGTCGGATAGACCGGGCCCATTCCGACGTAATCGGCTCCGGCTTCTTCCGCCCGCTTCACCTCGGAGACGTTATGTGCTGACACACCGAGAATCATATCGCCGATTGCCGCTCTCGTTTCTTCGGCGTCTGCGTCATCCTGTCCGATATGCACTCCGTCCGCCTCAAGGCGCAAGGCCAATTCGACATCATCATTAATGATGAAAGGAATCCCGGCCTGCCTGCAGACATCCTGCACCCGCTTCGCGAACAGGACACGTTCATCCCCTGTTAAAGAACCGCTCCCCTTTTCCCGAAATTGAAAAAGCGTAGCGCCGCCCTCAATTGCTTTTTTCACCACGGAAACCGGGTCTGCGCTTGTATTGTTTGATCCCATAATAAAATAAACCGATAACATATCCTTCATCATTTCCCGAGAAATACGCGTCATTTTTCTATCACCCTTTCAATTGCGGCAAGCTCGGCCGCTTCTTGTTCTGAGATGCTTGCCAGCTTGTTTAAAAGCTCAATCTGGAAGCTGCCCGGCCCCTTATGGGAGGTGTCCAAAGCGGCAAGCTGAGCGGCGCTTCCGTATACAGAAACGGCTGAAACGGCCGCTTGCAGAACGTCCTGCCCCGCTGCGCAGAAGGCTCCGATTACAGACGTCAGCAGGCATCCCGCCCCCGTCACCTTCGTCAGCAGTTTATCACCGTTATGTACGGCGTATGTATCGGTGCCGTCGGAGATGACGTCGGTTTTTCCGGTAATCGCAATGACCGTCTTCAGCCTGCTTGCAGCCGTCTTAGCGAGCTGAACCACATCTCCTCCGGCTTCCCCCGCATCCACGCCTTTTATCTTCCAATCAGGGGCGCCGGCAATATTGGCGATTTCCGCGGCATTTCCGCGAATGACGGACAAGCGGACCTCCTGTATGATCTTGCGGGCTGATGCCGTCCGAAACGGTGTGGCGCCGGCGCCTACCGGATCAAAAATGACCGGAACAAAGTTTTCATTGGCCGATTTTCCGGCTGCGATCATAGCTTCAACCGACGCCGAGCTGAGGGTGCCTATGTTCAGGACGAGCGCTCCGGCGATTTTCGCCATGTCGGCGGCCTCCTCAATTGCATAAGCCATAACGGGCGATGCGCCGAGCGCGAGCAGTCCGTTAGCGGTGAAGTTCGTGACGACATTATTGGTGATACTGTGAACGAGCGGGTTTTGATCCCGCACTTTACTCAAGTGTTGAGCTGCGGTTTGTGCGTCCATGTCTAATCATCCTTTTTTCTCTTTTTCGGATTCCATAAATACGATTTCGTATGCTCCAGCCAGGCTCTGGCGGCAAAGGACATATAGCGGTCTTTCCGCCAAATGATGGCTAAATGCCACGGAATGACCGGATGAACGAGCGGAATGGTTCTGACTTTGTCAGGATCAAGACCGCGGCAGATTCTTTCCGGCAGCAGGCCGATACCGAGATTGGCGGATACCATTTCGCTGATAAAGTCCCACTGTGACGTTTCATAAATGACGTGCGGCCTGAATCCGGCTTTCACGCATTCCGTCATAATTCGATTATGAAGGACAAAATCCTCCCTGAAAAATATGAACGGCTCTTCTTTCAATTCATGAAGACTGCATTCTTTCTCGTCAGCGAGCCGATGTGACGGATGGACGACGAGCATAAGGGTTTCCTTGACGATTGTGAATGTATGAAAAATCTCTTCATTCGCGGGAAGCACGACGACCCCGATATCAAGCGAGCCGTCCTCCACCCCTTGCTGCACTTTAATAGAGCCGTCCTCAACAAGCTGAAACGTCACATCGGGATATGTGACGCGGAAGTCACCGAGCACTCTCGGGAAAAAGCCGGACCCGATCATCGGCGGAAGACCGATGCGGACGTGCCCTTTCTTCACTTCCATAATATCGTTCAGCTCTGACGTCAGGTTTTGGAATGACTTTGTGATTTCCTGCGCCTGCACATACATGCTCTGCCCGGCGTCAGTCAGTTCAACTTGCCGGCCATTGCGGTAAAACAGCTTAATGCCGAGCTCCGTCTCCAGGTTTTTAATCATTTTTGAGATTGTCGGCTGTGAAACATACAGCGACTGCGAAGCCTTCGTAAAGCTTTTCAAACGGGCCACTTCCAAGAAATACGTTAAGTGCCGGATATCCATTACATTTCATCCTTTCTATAGACAAAAGGAATACATATTATTCTTTATATGTATTTTACCTATAGCAAAACCTTCTGTACAATATAAATATAAGGGAGGCATCATTATGAAAAAATTGCTGCTTACCGTTATTCAAATCGCTCTGCTGTTTATATTTGCGCGTCTGATCAATTGGGTCACGGCGGCTCTTCATATAAATATTCCCGGCAGTATAATCGGGATTGTGATTCTTTTCACATTATTGCACTTCAAGATTATCAAACTTGAATGGATTGAGCTTGGCGCAGCATGGCTCCTCGGTGAGCTGCTGCTGTTTTTCATCCCGTCTGCCGTCGGAGTGATTGAATACGGAGATATTATGTCTAAATTCGGCGTAAGCATTTTACTTGTCGTCGTCATCAGCACATTTGTCGTGATGGTTTCAACAGGTACGCTTACACAGCTGATAGCAAAAAGAAAGGAGAAAAAACAAACGTGTTCATCGGAATCATAAGTTTATTCTTAACTGTCTTAGTGTATTTGGGCGCGAAAAAACTCTACATTCGTTTTCCGCGGGTGTATACGTCGCCGCTTCTGATTACGCCCGCTGTTTTGGTCGTACTGCTGCTTCTTGTCAATGTCCCGTATCAGACATACAATCTCGGCGGCGGACTGCTGACCGATATGCTTCAGCCGGCAACAGTGGCGTTCGCCATCCCGCTTTATAAATATTTCCCGATTTTAAAGAAATACGCCGTGGAAATTATTTTGAACGTAGCGGTCGGTTCATGTATCGCCATTTTGTCAACAGCCTTTATCGCAAAATGGTTCCATCTCGGCAGCAGCTTAGTCGACAGTCTCGTGCCGCGATCCGTGACGACGCCGATTGCCATGAACGTTTCAGAAATGATCGGCGGGATGCCGGCCGTTACAGCGGTTTTCGTCATTTTAACGGCTTTATTGGGAACGATCATCGGGCCGATGGTCATCCGCTATTTCCGCATTGATAACGAAATTGCCCGGGGCGTGCTGCTCGGAACTAGCGCGCACGGAGCGGGAACATCTAAAGCATTTGAGCTCAGCTCCGTATCAGGAACGATCTCAAGCGTGTCGATGATCCTCGCCGCGATTATGACACTGTGCGCGGCCCCGATTTTGCTTTCGTTTATGTCATAAAAGACTGCTCCTTACAGAGCGGTCTTTTTTTAGTTGCCATGAAGAATTGATTTGTCTGTCCTTCATAAAAAGACGAAAACACGATATGATAAGACATGAAGTGAAAAGACTGAAGAACGGATGTGTCATATGAACGGCCAGCAGCGAAGCAGCATCAGAAAAGGACTTGAAGTCGATATCGTCCTGAAAGCCGATCAGCGTTCAGGAAAGCTGACAAGAGGAATCGTCAAGGATATTTTGACGAACTCAAGCTTCCACCCGCGCGGCATTAAGGTCCGCCTTGAAGACGGGCGAATCGGCCGGGTGCAGCACATTATTGAATAGAAAAAAGCCGGAGCTTCACGCCCGGCTTTTTTTCTTTAATTTCAGCAATGAAATCCTCATATGTTCTCCCTTTATATACAAAAATCTTTAACCAACTATTGACTCTTACGTTGCGTAATACTTTAGAGTAGCCATTAAGGAGGCGGCAAACGTGATGGGTATGAAAGTAAAAGAAGTAGCTGACCTGATTGGAGTAAGCATACGCACTCTCCATCATTACGATCAAATTGGATTATTGACTCCTCAGGAAACGACCGATTCCGGTTATCGGCTTTATTCTGAGGAGAATCTTGAACAGCTGCAGCAGATACTATTTTTCAAGGAGCTCGATTTCTCCTTAAAAGAGATTAAAGAAATCCTTACTAATCCTTCATTTAACCGAAGGGAGGCATTCATTTTACAAAAGAAAATGTTGATTGAGAAACGGAATAGAGTCGATAAGATGATTGATACCATCGATAAATCAATCAAACATATGATGGGAGAGATTTGCATGACGAACAAAGAGCGGTTTGAGGGAATGAACTTCAATCATAATCTTTATGAACAAGAAGCCCGCAAACGGTGGGGTGATCAACCTGTCGATAAGGTAAATATTAGATTGAAAAACATGACTGATGGTGAGCAAAAAGATTTATCTGATAAGTGGACTGCAATGTTCAATAAATTTGCACTCCTTATTAACCAATCTCCCGAGTCCCCAGACGTACAAACCGCTATCAAAGAGTGGTTTGATTTTCTCAATGAAAATTTTGGTGAATATTCTTTTGATGCCTTTTACGGATTAGGTCAACTCTATATTGAAGATGAACGCTTCACTAAGAACATCGACCGGTATGGTGAAGGGTTGGCGAAGCTCATGAGTGATGCCATTACAATTTATATAGATACTCAAAAAAAGGGTGGTGCCCATTAAAATCATTATCGAGGATACAATTGGGCGGAGGGATTAGTGAGGCCACTTTACTTGGCACAGATGAGATACTAAGTAATAGCGGGTTTTTTCTTTAAACAGTAAGATATAAAGATTATTTATCCCGGATTAGAGCGATGGAAGAGGGTTTTCTTTTCCCCTCTTTCCACGCTATAAATGACCATCCTATTTTTTCCGCAAGAAAACAACCTTCAAATAGTTCCCTTCTTTAAACGCGGGAATCGTTTTGAAATCTTCCGGAAGCGTGTATTCTTCCAAAATGTCGTAACGCTCATTTGTTTCTTTAAAGGCGGTCTCTATAAAATCTTTAAATTTCTTCATATTGAAGGCGCTGCTGTTTGTCGAAGCGACGATGATGCCGTTTTTTGCGGTGATGGCGATCGTTTCCTTCAGCAGGTTTTTATAATCTTTCGCCGCGCTGAACGTCCGTTTTTTTGTGCGGGCGAAAGAAGGCGGATCAAGGATGATGAGGTCAAACGCCAGCCCTTTTTTCTCCGCATAGCCGAAGTATTTGAAAACATCCATGACTTTAATGTCATGCGCCTCATAATCAATTCCGTTGGCGCTGAACTGTTCAATCGTTTTTCCGAGACTGCGGTTGGCGACATCGACGCTGGTCGTTTTCTCAGCTCCGCCAAGCGCCGCCGCAACGGAAAATGCCCCCGTATAAGAGAACGTATTCAGCACCCGTCTGCCGTTTGCATACTTGTCCCGAATCGCTTTGCGTACATGACGCTGGTCTAAGAAAATGCCCGTCATCGCCCCATCGTTTAAATCCACCGCGTACCGTATGCCGTTTTCTTGAACAATGACCGGAAAATCTCCTCTTTCGCCTTTGACAAAATCGTCGTCTTCCACGTATTGCCCGGCAGTATCGAATCGTTTCTTTTCATAGATCGCTTTATAAGAAAGCTCCAGTCCGTCAATCGCCTCAATCATGCTGTCCTTATAAGCGTAAATGCCTTTACTGTACCATTGAATCAGCAGATAACCGTCATAAAAGTCAATCGTGACGCCGCCGATGCCGTCGCCCTCACCGTTGAAAAGCCGGAACGCCGTCGTATCGGGCGCCTTAAACAGATGAGCTCTTGCTTCAACCGCTTTTTTCAGCTTGTCCAGAAAGAAACGTCCGTCGATCCGTTCATCTCTCGCGCGGGACAGCACCCAGCCGACTCCTTTATTCTGCAAACCGTAATAGCCTTTTCCGATAAACTCACCCTTCTCGGATGTCACATCAAAAAGATCGCCCTCTGTTAAATGAGCCGAGCTTCCGGACAGAGCGTCTTTTTCAATCAGGGGGAATCCTTTTTTCAGCTTTCCGGCAAATGTATCTTTCACTGTAAGTAGCTTCATTGTGCATTCCTCTTTCGTTTTGCTTTCTCTTATCGTACCATAAAACATGATCAACACCGCATTGTCCCGAAAAATTCAAAACAGGGGGAAAACCATGACAGCCAAAAGAATCGACCATACAGGCATTATGGTCAAAGATATTGAAACATCCATCGCCTTTTACCAAGACGTTCTCGGTATGCAGTTAAAGGATCGTATCACTCATACGAACGGCATTATTGAACTTGCCTTTCTCGGCTTTCAAGAAGGGCCGGAGACAGAAATTGAGCTGATCCAGGGCTACAGCAGCGAGCTTCCCGCAGAAGGAAAAGTGCACCATGTCGCTTTATTGACTGAAGATATCGCAGCGGAGTTCACGCATGCGAAGCGTCAGGGCGCCGTATTCATTGATGAAGAAATCACGACGCTTCCGAACGGGTACCGCTACTTTTACATTGAAGGACCTGACGGCGAATGGATCGAATTTTTCCAGCGTTAAAAAAACGGGCGAAAGCGCCCGTTTTTTTTTATGTTTCTTCTGTGACGTTTTGTTCCGCCGCCCGTTCCTCTCTCCATTTTTGAAGATCCCAAATTCGGAAAAACGGATAATAAATGATAAATGTAATCAGGAGATTGATCAACTGCATGACCGAACCGGAGATTTTCCCGCCCGTCGCCAAATAACCGGAAATCAGCGGCGGCATCGTCCACGGCACGGCGATTCCCGCCGGTTTTGCCACCATCCCCGTGCTCATCCCGATGTACGTCGCCGTAATGGTCAAGAGCGGCGCGATGATAAAGGGCACGATTAACAGCGGATTCATGACGAGCGGCATCCCGAAAATAATCGGTTCGTTAATGTTAAAAATCGCGGGCCCGATGCCGAGACGGCCGAGCTGTTTCATCTGTTTGCTTCTGGAGCGCACAAGCATGGTCAGCACAAGGGCAAGCGTCGCTCCGCTTCCGCCGACATTAATCCATATTTGAAAGAACTGTGTCGTAAAAATGCTCGGCAGCGCTTCTCCCGCCTGAAAAGCCAAACGGTTGGCGTCCATCGCCCCGTACCAGATCGGCGACATGACGCCGCCGATAATGGACGCGCCGTGTATGCCGCACGACCAAAGCAGCATTTGCACGAATTCGGCGATAAGACTTCCGCCGAGACTCCCGCCCAAAATAGAGAGCGGGGTGCCCAGCAGATCGCCTACGACATTGTGGAGACTTTTAAAAGGAGTTATTTCAATAAACAGACGGGCCAGCCATACAAGCGTAATAATAATGAAACCGGGGATGAGCGCAACGAACGATTTGCTGACCGCAGGCGGCACTCCGTCAGGCATCTTAATGACGATATTTCTTTGTATAATAAACCGGTACACTTCCGTAGACAGCATTGCAATGATCATCGCGACAAACAGACCTTTGCTTCCGAGCAGCGAAATCGGAATGCCGCCTCCCACCATAATCTCTGTTGACGAACCGTCAGGGATAAACGGAATCTGATACGGCGTCGCCAATAAAAAGGCGGCAAGGGCAATGGCTCCCGATGACAGGGCATCCACCTCATAGCTTTCCGCAAGCCGGTAAGCAATCCCAAAGGCGGCGACAAGCGCCATAATATCAAAGGACGCATTCACGGGATACCCGAGCTTTTCAACCCAATTTTCACCGAAAAGACCAGCCATAAAATCGGCATAACCGGGAATCGGAAGACTCGTCAGAATCAGAAAAACCGATCCGATGATGATAAGCGGCATAGTCAAAATAATGCCGTCCCGCAAAGCTCTTAAGTGCCTTTGGCCGGCGACTTTTCCGGCGACAGGCATGATTTTTTCTTCCATGACCCGATTGAACGTACTCATTTATCAAAAACCCCCTTTTTGAGTTCATTGCGCAGATGTCTTAAAGCATTTTCTCCATCATATTTTGGAAACGCTTACATTTGCATACAGAAATTTTCCTTATCCCTCAGGAAAAAAAGAATTCCGCACTGCCGATATATAAAGAAAAAGGGGGAATCGCAATGTATCACACCCTGAAACCGATAATGGCCGCGGCCTTGTGCGTCGGACTGTTCTCCGCCGCGGCGCCCGCGCACGCCGAGACGCACGACCGGGACGTTATCGTGGTGTACAAAAATCAAAACGGCAAGGAATCCGCCATAGACAGCGGAGCGGATGTGGAACAGACCTATCAGCATCTCCCGGCAGTCGCCGTGTCAGCCGATTCGCAAACGGTGAAAGACCTGAAACAGGACCCTGACATCTTATATGTAGAAGAGAATGTATCCTTTCAGGCAGCAGGCGGTTCTGATATCCGCCCGTTATCAGCGGCCCAAAGCAGCAGTTACGCGCTGCCGCAATGGGATATCGAACCGACTCAGGTCAAGCAGGCGTGGAAAGAAGGCTTGACCGGAAAAAAGGTGAAAGTGGCTGTCATTGACAGCGGCATTTACCCTCATGATGACCTTTCCATTGCCGGAGGCTATTCCGCAGTCAGCTATACTTCCTCATACAAAGATGACAACGGACACGGGACGCATGTCGCCGGAATCATTGCGGCCAAACATGACGGATACGGCATTGACGGCATCGCGCCGGATGTCCGTTTATATGCGGTTAAAGCATTGGACAGAAAAGGTGCGGGAGATCTTAAAAGCCTTCTTAAAGCGATCGACTGGTCGATCGCCAATAAAATGGACATCATCAATATGAGCCTCGGGACAAACGCAGACAGCAAAAGTCTTCACGACGCCGTTGACAAAGCTTACAAAAAAGGAATCGTGATCGTAGCCGCCGCAGGAAACGACGGCAACAAAAAACCCGTCAATTATCCGGGCGCCTACAGCAGCGTAACGGCAGTCTCAGCGTCAACTGAAAAAAACGGGCTCGCGTCTTTTTCCACGACCGGAAAACAAATTGAATTTGCCGCACCCGGCACCAATATTACGAGCACATATCTGAATCAAATGTACGCCACGGCTGACGGCACATCTCAAGCCGCGCCGCACGTCACCGGCATGTTCGCGCTGCTCAGGCAGAAATATCCGGAGGAAACAAATACACAGCTCCGGCAGCAGATGCAGCAGAACGTCAAAGATCTGGGCGCTCCCGGACGTGACAGCCGATTCGGGTACGGACTGGCGCAATATCACACAAAGCAAAAGAGCTTTGCCGAACGGGCCGTAATAAAAGCGGAAAAAACGAAAAAGCAGGCAGATATCAATGAAGCAAAAACGGCTGTCAGCAAGCTTTCCAAGTCAAAGGGAAAAACCGCTCTCGAGGCGCGGATCAATAAAGTTCAGACGGCAAGAAATGTGACGGACGCAAGAGACAAAGTCCGGACTGCCGAAAAACAAAAGAAAAAAACCGCCGTCAACGCCGCACAAAGCGCCATCCGCAAATTACCGGCCGGTTCAGAGAAAAAAGGGCTGCAAAAGCGGCTGAACGCTGTCAACTCAAGCCTTTTGAGAACAGCTGAGGCCAGCGTCAAGCAGGCGGAAAAAAAGACCTCTGAAGCCAACACCGCAAAAGCCCAAAAAGCAGTCAGCGAAATCCAGCCGGGAAAAGAAAAAACCGCTCTGGAAAAACGGCTTGGCCGGATAAAAGATAAACTCAACCGGCAGCAGGCAAGGGACAAAGTAAAAACGGCGGAAAAAACCAAGACGAAAAAAGCAAAATCAGCGGCGCAAACGGCAGTCAGCCGATTGAAGCCGTCTGCCGAAAAGACCAGCCTGCAAAAACGCGTGCGTGCGATTCGGGTGAAATAATAAAAAAACGCTTGTGAGCCGGTCAACGGCTTCACAAGCGTTTTCATCACACCTGCCTATTGGTTCATGGCCGGGCGGTCAATCGTGTTCCATTTCGTAAAGGACATATATCGGAAATAATGATCACGATACGGGTGCGAAGTGCCTGTATTCCAAGGCTTGTCCCCGCCGCAGAAATGGACGATGGCCGGTTCGGCACGTGTTTCTCTGTAACGTATACGGTCGATCAGTTCAGGAGGCGTTTTCTCATTCATGATAATATGCGTCTGAGCGTTCCAGCGCGGATGCAGTTCATGCCATTGATCATATAAGATCGCGTTAAGCGCGTCCTGATCATGAAACACGAGAAAATCCTCCGAGCTGTTATCATTGATAAAATCAATCACTTTTTTAGAAATATTCTGTGTTCTCCAAGGTTCGAAATCTATAATCATAATACCGGAATTAAAATACTTGGCAGTGTCGCTGATATTCATTTTTTTCAGTCTTTCATGCTGTCCGGCATCTTCTACCGCCGCAACTATTGCCGGGGAAATATCCAAGTCCCATAAAACCGAAATATCTTCCATCACAATTGCATCGCAATCGATATAAATCATCCGCTTTACGGACTCATCCTTAATTAAATCAGGGATAGAAATGCGGTAATAAGCCGCTTTTGTAATGTGGCTGCTTTCGACTGCATGCTTGTATTGATCAGCGTCTACTTCTAAAAATTCAAGCGGCGTCCCGAATGACATCGCGGTCTGTTCAAGCTTGTCCTTGTTTTCGGCAGTAATTCCGCCGTCGATCACATATAATTTGGCATTCCTTGTTTTATCCATATTCATCAATAAAGAAGCGAACATCCCACCCAAATGACGAGCATAATTATCATCGGCACATGATACGATATGCATTGTTTCATTCTTTCCCACTGATATTCATCTCCCTTTTTGTTGTACAAATGTCTTTCCCTTTTTTAAAAAAGTAAACCTCGATCTTACACATTTTTTCTGCGGGAATGTGCTGTTTGCGATTTGATATCTATTGCATTCTCTGTTCAAATTCAATCAGGATTTCAGCCTGAATCATCGTCAGAATACATCGTGCGGGAAAGCGAAAACACCTAAACATAAAAACAACCAGCCGGACTGCGTATAATAGCGGTCCGGCTGGTTGTGACGGGTCAATCGTTTAATCGACTTCTTTCTTAATCCCAAGCATCTTTTCGTCTAAATAATGGGCGATGTCCGCCGCTTCCTTCAGCTCGTCGGTCAGATGCTTCGGGACTTCGTTATTTAATTTGTAATAAATTTTATGTTCAAGGCTCGCCCAAAAATCCATGGCGATGGTGCGGATTTGAATTTCCGCCTTCACATATTCCACACGATTCGTCAAATAAACGGGAATTTCAATAATCAAATGCAGACTGCGGTAGCCGTTCGGCTTCGGATGTTTGATATAATCCTTCACCTTTACGATCTTCAGGTCCTTATGCTGCTTCAGAACCTCAGCGACATTATAAATATCGGAAATAAAGGAACAGATAATCCTGACACCCGCGATATCATGAATATGCTCTTTCATTTCCTGCGTCGTCACATCGCAGCCTTTGCGCATCAGTTTATTGACGATGCTTTCAAAACTTTTCACGCGTGATTTTGTATGCTCGATCGGGTTATGCCCGTGAATCAGATTATATTCCTGGCTGATGATAGAAAACTTCGTATCCAGCTCATCTAAAGCAAATTTATAAACTAATAATTCATTTTTCCAATCTTCCATGACCGTTTTTAAATCATCCATATGGGCTGTTGACAAGTCCATTTTTTTCATCTCCTTGCTTTGCTGTCCATATATGAGACGGGTCAGTCCGCGGTCAGGTTCTTTACAATATCGTGAAGATTATGTCATAAAAAAAAGCAAATGCCGATTATGGCATTTGCCCTTTCATTTGATCAGCGGAAATAACTGATCAGGAGTCCGATTGAAAGCAGGAATCCGAAGAATGTATTGGTTTGCGCCGTTGATTTCATCGCAATAATCATGTTCATCGGCATTTCGTTTTTCACAAAGCCTTTCACGGCCTGAACGGGTTTCGGCACGCTCAAAAAGACCAGGAACAGCCACGGGCTTGTGTAACCCATAATGACAAGACCGACGATCCAGATGTAAGCGATGGCAAAAGATGCGGCCAGTATCATAACGGCCCCTCTATGCCCCATCAAAATGGCCAGCGTTTTACGTCCGCCTTTTTTATCTTCCTCAATATCACGAATATTGTTGGACAGGTTAATCGCTCCGACCAGGATGGCGATCGGGATGGAAATCAAAATGCTCTGTTCATTAATTCTGCCTGTCTGAATGAAGAAAGAAATAAGGACAAATACAGAGCCCATGCAAATGCCGGAGAACAGTTCCCCGAACGGTGTATACGCAATCGGCAGCGGGCCGCCCGTATACAGATAGCCGATCAGCATGCCGGCAAGGCCGATAGCCGCAAGCCACCAGCTGCTGCTCATGCAGATATAAACACCGAGCACGAGGGCAATCGCATAAGAGCCGAGCGCCAGCTGCAGAATTGTTTTCGGCTTCATGCCGTGGCGGACGATCGCTCCGCCGATACCGACGGAATCCTCCGTATCTAAACCGCGTTTAAAATCGTAATATTCATTGAATAAGTTCGTGGCGATCTGGATCCAAAGACAGGAAAACAGCATGGCCAAAAACAGCAGGAAATCAACCTTTACGTAAAACATCGCCAATACGGTGCCGAGAAGTACGGGCACAAACGATGCCGTCAATGTATGAGGGCGGGTTAGCTGCCACAAAATGCGGCCCATGCTTTCTTTCTCGGGCGTCTTTTGGCTGCCCCCCATATTGTTTTGATTCATTTTCCTCTTCCTTTCTATTAAAAGGCTTTCACAGTCAGCCGATAACAGTAGTGTTGAATTGGGGTTTTCACGTTTTCTGCTACCTTATCTATCATAATAATTTCTTCCTCATTTCACAAGATGCGGCGCTTTATCAGCTATCCTGCCGGAAACGGCTTTTCGCCCTTCTCCATTGGGGTTCGGCACAAGCCTGCTTAAGAAAAAGCCGCCAAAATTTTTTTACCTCGTTTATATTTACGATAAGTTAAAAATCCCGCCTGAACAGCGCTTTTTTAGTATGATCATTTTCCAATTTATACATGCGTGTTTTCCATCCTTTTGTTTCTCATTCATTTTTAAGGAAATTTTAAGCTTAGGATATTAGACATATTTTGAAACTTTTTGTTAATCTAATCGTCATATACTGGTGTAATTATTGAATACGCGGGGAAGGAATTTTGAATATGATGCAAAAATTAAAACGTGCTTATGAAAATACATTGATCAAATGGACGTTTCATACGGGCTTTTATTTTCTGATATTAGTATTGCTCTTTTGGATGTATGGATTTCATACAGCGAATACCGGCACTTATATTTACAACGATTTCTAATCGGGGAGGATAACTATGAAACTACTTGATGCTATAAAAACATACGCAGACGCCAAGCCGCAGGCCATAGCGTTTCGTTCCTTAGATCATTCCCTCACTTACGGGGAATTATGGGATTTGTCGGAGCGGGTTGCGTCCGGCATTCAAAAACATACAGCTGACGGTTCGAAAGCGCCTGTCCTGGTTTACGGACATATGGAGCCGAATATGATCGTTTCTTTCTTGGGAAGCGTCAAAGCGGGCCGCCCTTACATCCCTGTCGATGTTTCCATTCCGGCGGAGCGGATCGTCAAAATCATTGAAAGCTCAGGCGCAGAGCTGCTTATCAGCGTATCGGGCGATGCAGTCGATACGGGAAGCAATCTGATTAAAACCGTTACGCCCGAAGAGCTTGCAGCTGACGGAGATGCAGACCTCAGCCGTGAGAACTGGGTAAAAGAGCTGGATACGTTTTACATTATTTACACGTCCGGCAGCACGGGAAATCCGAAGGGCGTACAGATATCGGCTGATAACCTGCAAAGCTTCACTGACTGGATCTGCAGGGATTTTCCTGTGGGCGGGGGTAAGACATTCTTAAACCAAGCTCCGTTTTCTTTTGATTTATCTGTCATGGACATTTTCCCGTCGCTTCAAACGGGAGGTACGCTGCACTGCGTAACGAAAGACAAAATCAATAAACCGAAAGTACTATTTGAAGAGCTGGAGAAATCCAAACTGAACGTCTGGACATCGACGCCGTCTTTCGTCCAAATGTGTCTGATGGACCCCGGCTTTACGCAGGAGCTCCTGCCTGAGGCAGAAGTATTTATGTTTTGCGGAGAAGCGCTTCCGGCTGCCGTGGCACAGGAACTGTTAAACCGTTTTCCGAAGGCCCGCGTATTCAATACATACGGCCCGACTGAAACAACGGTTGCCGTCACCTCCGTTGAAATCACGCAGCAGATCATCGATGAAAATGAATCCCTGCCCGTCGGTTTTGCAAAACCCGATATGAATATCTTCATCATGGATGAAAACGGGAATAAGCTTCCGGACGGAGAAAAAGGGGAAATCATCATCGCCGGCCCGAGCGTGAGCAAAGGCTATCTCGGTGAACCGTCTCTGACGGAAAAAGCGTTTTTCTCAATTGACGGCCAGTGGGCATATCACACGGGTGATGCCGGTTATGTTCAGGATGGTCAGATTTTCTGCCAAGGACGCCTTGATTTCCAGATTAAGCTTCACGGCTACCGCATGGAGCTGGAGGAAATCGAAGTACATGTAAGGCAGTCTCAATATGTGCGCACGGCGGTTGTCATCCCGTATCAGCCTAACGGACCAGTCGAATATTTAATTGCCGCCATCGTGCCTGAAAAACATGATTTTGAAAAAGAATTCCAGCTGACAAGCGCCATTAAGAAAGAACTGGCCGCTTCGCTTCCGGCCTACATGATTCCGAGAAAATTCATTTATCAGGATCACATTCAAATGACTGCGAACGGAAAAATCGACCGTAAACGCATTGGCGAAGAGGTTCTTGTATGACGCCTTACAGCTCGTTTTTCTTCTTTATCTTACTTGGAATCCTTCTTTTGCCGACGATTATTTTAGGGCTGAACGGCAAGAGATTCCAAGGATACAACATGTTTATATCCATCATCGTATTGGCTTTGATTTTCGCGCATGATCTGCACGGCGTGATCGCACTATGTATCTTTACGCTGTGGCAGGTGCTTTTAATCAGGGGTTATCTCGCTTACAGACTGAAAGCCAACAGCGGCTTTGTCTTCAGTATGGCCGTGATCGCGTCCATTTTACCCCTGTTTTTATCTAAATTATGGCCGTTTTTCTTCCCGCCGGCGCCTCATCATCCGGTTCATAACCTGATCAGTTTCTTAGGAATTTCTTATTTGACATTTAAAGGCGTCCAGCTGATCATGGAAACGAGAGACGGACTGATTAAAGAAAAAATGCCGCTTCACCGCCTTTTGTACTTTATTATGTTTTTCCCGACCATTTCTTCCGGTCCGATCGACAGATACCGCAGATTTGCCAAGGACGAACAGAAAGTATGGACAAAGGGAGAATACGCTGATTTACTGTATACCGGCATTCATAAAATTTTTATCGGTTTCTTGTACAAATTCATTATCGGATATGCGATTAACACGTATTTCATTATGAATCTGTCTCATATCACCCACAGTAAACTGTGGGGTAATGTGCTGTACATGTACGGATACAGCTTGTACCTGTTTTTTGATTTTGCGGGTTACACGATGTTTGCCGTCGGTGTAAGCTATATTATGGGTATCAAATCTCCGGAAAACTTTAATAAGCCGTTTATCAGCAAAAACATTAAAGACTTCTGGAACCGCTGGCACATGTCCTTATCCTTCTGGTTCAGAGACTACGTATTTATGCGCTTTGTATTCTGGATGACAAAGAAAAAATGGATAAAGAACCGGATGGCCGTCTCGAACATCGGGTATTTCCTGCTGTTCATGCTGATGGGCGTCTGGCACGGACTCGCCCTGCAATATATTGTATACGGCCTGTACCACGCCGTATTAATGACCGGGTATAACTTTTTTGAGAAATGGAATAAGAAATACAAGTGGCTGCCCGCCAATCGTTTTACGGCCTTTTTAGCCATCGTCATCACATTCCATTTCGTATGTTTCGGATTTTATATTTTCTCAGGAAAACCATTTCATCACTAAAGGAGATTGAAAACACATGGAATTTAAACAGGAAGTATTAGACGTATTAGCTGAAGTTTGTCAGGAAGACGCTGTAAAAGAAAATCCTGATATTGAAATCTTTGAAGAAGGACTGCTTGATTCTTTCGGAACTGTAGAACTGCTTGTCGCCATCGAAAACCGCTTCGGCATTACAGTGCCGATCACTGAATTTGACCGTGACGAGTGGAATACGCCAAACAACATTGTAAACAAACTGACTGAGTTGAAGTAAATGAAAAAGCGTTTCTTTGGACCAATTATTTTAGCGTTTGTCCTGTTTGTCGGAGCTATCGCAGTTCCAGCTTCATGGCTTACGCGCTTCATTCCTGAAAAACGTGTCGAAGAGTCGGCAGCGGCCTTAAATCCGAATATGTTCCAGGGGCTCTATCTGCAAAACAAAATGTTCGAAGACTCGAAGTATATGCCGATTTTCGGTTCTTCCGAGCTTTCAAGACTGGATGAGTTTCATCCGTCCAACTATTTCCAAGTGAACAACCAAGGCTTTACGCCTTATCTTGTCGGAAAAGGCGGTTCGCAATCTTTAATTCATGCCATAAATTTTGCCGCTCATGCTGATCAGCTTAAAGGCAGAAAGATGGTATTTATTGTATCACCGCAATGGTTTACAAAACATGGTTCAAATGAGCAGCATTTTGCTCCTAATTTCTCATCATTGCAAGCTCTTGACTTGGCTTTTAATCGCAACATTGAGCCGAGACTGAAAAAACAAATGATGAAGCGTATGCTGCACTACAAAGTTGTACAGAATGATGCAATCCTGTCTGAACTGTATAAAGCGTCTGTAAAAGGTCAGACTTGGAAAGTAAATGCATTAACACCGGCTGCGAAGCTTTATTATAATATCTTAGAAAAGAAGGACCTTTATTATTCGATAGAAGAGCCGCAAGGACCAAAACGTTTCGTTAATAATAACCTAAAGGGAAAGTCCTGGTCCCAGCTTGAAAAACTGGCTGCTCAATATGGTAAAGATCACACGCGTTCTAATCCGTTTTTTATAGACGATTCTGTTTATAAAACGATCAAAAATAAAGTGCCTAAAGCCAAAGGTTCAAACAAAGGCAGAACATACGCCTATAAAAAGTCACTGGAGTTCAGCGATTTTGAAGATATGCTTACTATTCTGAAGGATGCCGGCGCTAAGCCGATGTTCGTCGTCATTCCCGTAAATGGGAAGTTTTACGACTACACCGGCTTCCCGAAAAAAGGCCGGACTGATTACTACAAAAAAGTCACTAAGCAAATTAAAGCGAAGGGCTTTCAGGTTGCCGACTTATCCGGGCACGAATATGATCCGTACTTTATGAAAGACACCATCCATATCGCCTGGAAGGGCTGGGTGTACGTCGATAAAGCAATGGAGCAGTTTTACAAAACCGGCAAGGTGACGGTTCACTGAGCACAGTGATGACAGAATACGTAAAAACGAACACGCAGGGGGCATTCTCTCCCCTGCTTTTTATGTGATTTGATTTTTTCACAAATTTGAGGAAAACTATTGCGAATATTTGTTGAAGGTATACAATAGAATATAAATTATTTTCAAATAAGTTTGACAATAACACCAATAGGGAGACAGAACATTATGAAACAAGACATTCGTGTTGAATTGACTTCAGCCAAAAAACCGAAACCGGACCCCCATAACCTTGCGTTCGGCAGAATTTTCACCGACCATATGTTTGTTATGGATTACGACGCCGGTCAAGGCTGGTATGATCCGAGAATTATCCCTTATCAGTCCATCTCAATGGATCCTGCGGCCATGGTTTATCATTACGGCCAAACCGTTTTTGAAGGGCTTAAAGCGTATGTAACGAAGGATCAGGAAGTGCTTCTGTTCAGACCGGAGAAAAATATGGAGCGCCTGAACCAGTCAAATGACCGCCTTTGCATCCCGCTCATTGATGAAGAGCTTGTTCTTGAAGGCCTGAAACAGCTCGTAGCCATCGACCAAGACTGGATTCCGAAAGCGGAAGGCACTTCCCTTTATATCCGTCCGTTTATTATTGCGACTGAGCCTTTCCTCGGTGTAGCGGCATCCCATACGTACAAGCTGTTTATCATACTTTCCCCGGTCGGCTCTTATTACAAAGAAGGCATTAAACCGGTAAAAATCGCCGTGGAAAACGAATTCGTGCGCGCCGTCAAAGGCGGCACCGGAAATGCGAAAACGGCCGGCAACTACGCTTCAAGCCTGAAGGCGCAGCAGGTTGCGGAAGAGAAGGGATTTTCCCAGGTTTTATGGCTTGACGGCATTGAGAAAAAATACATCGAAGAAGTCGGCAGCATGAACATCTTCTTCAAAATCAGCGGCGAAATCGTGACGCCGGAGCTGAACGGAAGCATCCTTGAAGGAATCACGCGGAATTCCGTCATCACCCTTCTCAAACATTGGGGACTGACTGTGTCCGAGCGGAAGATTTCGATCGATGAAATCATCCAGGCGCATCGTGACGGCCGATTGGAAGAAACATTCGGAACCGGTACGGCGGCGGTCATTTCTCCAGTCGGCGAACTGATCTGGAATGATGAAAGTCTTGTCATCGGCAGCGGTGAAACCGGAGAGATCTCGAAGAAATTGTATGATACCATTACAGGCATTCAAAAAGGCGCGGAAGCCGACGTGTTCGGCTGGACGACGAAAGTCGCCTCACTAAGCGAATCAAAATAAGCAAAAAACCCGGAAGCGAATCCGGGTTTTTTTACTGCTCTTATGCTTCAATCGACTTAAAGAAATGGGGCAGATGTTCTTTGTGGGCCTCAAGCATTTCATCCAGAATGGCCTTTGCCACGGAGTCTGACGGGACAAGAGGGTTGATCGTCATCGCAAGAAGCGCCGTTTGATAATCTCCCGTGACGGCTGCTTCAGCGGCGACGCGCTCAAATGATTTGATTTGCTGGACGAGTCCGCGGACAGACACCGGCAGATCACCGACGGCGATCGGTTTCGGACCGTCTTTCGTCATGACGCAGTTCACTTCGACCGCTGAGTCATTCGGAATGCTGGCGATCGCGCCATTGTTTATCGTATTGACGGGCTGGATATCATGTTTGTCGTTATAGATGGAGCTGATCAGGTTGCAGGCCGCGTCACTGTAGTACGCTCCGCCCCGTTTTTCCAGCTGCGGCGGTTTGATGGCGAGATTCGGATCTTTGTACAGTTCGAACAGTTCTTTCTCAACCTTCTGCACGACCTCGGCGCGTGTGCCCTCCGTCTGTGACGCTTCTATTTCATGCTCGAGCATTTCTTTCGTTTTGAAATAATAGCGATGGTAGCCGCAAGGAATCAGATCGAGCGCCTTCAGGAATTCAGGCTCCCATTCCGCTCCGGAGATATTTTTCATCGTCATGGCGTTTTCCGGGTCTCCCATGGCTTCAATGACTTGATCCTTCACACTGACGCCGTCTAAGAAAACATCTAATCCGAAGACCATGTGATTCAGCCCGGCAAATTGCACTTCGATCCGGCTGACATCCACATCCAATGCTTTTGCGACGCCCATTTTAATGCCGATCGGCACATTGCAGAGACCGACGACTTTTGTAAGATTCGAGTAGCGGAGCAAGGCCTCGGTAACCATGCCGGCAGGGTTTGTGAAATTCACAAGCCATGCATTCGGACAAAGCTCTTCGATGTCTTTCGCGATTTCCAGAATAACCGGGATGGTGCGCAGCCCTTTGAATAAACCGCCCGGACCGTTTGTTTCCTGGCCGATTACGCCGTATTTTAACGGAATCCGTTCGTCTTTGGCGCGGGCCTCAAGAAGGCCGACGCGGAATTGAGTCGTTACGAAATCAGCATCCTTCAAAGCTTCTCTCCGGTCAAGCGTCAGGTGAATCTCTATCGGAACGCCCGCTTTTTCGACCATGCGTTTTGCAAGCGTGCCGACGATATTGAGTTTTTTCTCGCCTTCGGGAATGTCGACGAGCCATAATTCTCTGACAGGCAGTTCCTCATAGCGCTTAATGATGCCTTCCACAAGCTCCGGTGTATAGCTTGAACCTCCGCCGATCGTTACAATTTTAATTCCTTTTGTCATATTTTTGCTCCCCCTTGCAGACTCACTTTTTCGTAAATCTCGACTAACTCAGCGGCCAAGTCTTTCACGGTCATGGCATTCATTAAATGATCCTGCGCATGCACCATTAAAAGCGTCATGTCTGTTTTTTCTCCGCCGGCTTCATTTTGGATCAATTCTGTCTGGTAATGATGGGCTTCGGTCAGTTCCCTTGCGGCTTCCTGAAGCTTTTCCTCGGCCATGGCTCTGTCCCCCCGCTTTGCGGCGGCAATGGCTTCCATTGATGCGCTTCTTCCGTTGCCGCCATGCAGGATGATCTGAAAAATGGTCTGTTCCATTTTTTCATTCATGTGTTTCACTCCCTTTCTCTACAGCACGGCTTTTTCGTCTCCCTGTACGGCTGGCGCCTGCGATTGTTCAAGTTCGTTTTCTTCTTTCAGCTTTTGCGAATCCCACATTCTGAAGAACGGATAGTACACGATAAAGGCTGTGATGATATTAATCGCCTGCATGACAGCCCCTGATATTTTTCCGCCCGTGGCAAGATAGCCGGAGAAAATCGGCGGCATCGTCCATGGGACGGCAATGCCGGCAGGTTTGGCGACGAGGCCAGTGCTCATGCCGATATAGGTAAAGACCAGTGTGACAAGCGGTGTGATAATGAACGGAATGAGAAGCATCGGGTTCATGACGATCGGCATTCCGAAAATAATCGGCTCATTAATATTAAAGACAGCCGGCCCGATGGCGAGTTTCCCAAGCTGCTTCATCTGCTTGCTTCGCGAACGGAGAAACATGGTGACCACGAGCGCCAGTGTCGCGCCGCTTCCGCCGATGTTGATCCAGATTTCAAAGAACTGCTGGGTGAAAATATTCGGCAGCGCATCGCCCGCCTGAAACGCAATCCGGTTGGCATCCATCGCTCCGAACCAGATCGGCGCCATGACGCCGCCGACAATGTTCGCCCCGTGTAATCCGCACGCCCACAAGAGCATTTGAACCGCTTCGGCTACCAGGCTTCCGCCGAGACTTCCCCCAAGAATCGAGAGCGGCGTCCCCAGTACAACGCTTACAATGTTATGAAGGCTTTCAAACGGCGTCGCTTCGACAATTAAACGCGCACCCCAGATCAGAAAGATGACGGCAAAGCCGGGAATTAAAGCGACAAATGATTTGCTGACCGCCGGAGGCACGCCGTCCGGCATTTTGAAGACGAAATTCCGCTGGATGATCAGGCGGTAAATTTCCGTCGACAGCATGGCGATGATCATCGCGACAAACAGCCCTTTGCTTCCCATGAGAGACAGCGGGATGCCGCCGCCCACCATGATTTCCTCTTTGGCGCCGGAAGGCAGAAACGGAATTTTGTACGGCGTTGCCAAGAGAAACGCTGCCAAAGATATCGCACCGGCCGATAATGCGTCCACCCCATATTTTTCGGCCAGGCGGTAGGCGATTCCGAAAGCGGCGACAAGGCCCATGATTTCAAAGGTCGCATCAACCGGATATTGCAGTTTTTGAGACCAGGCGCTTCCGAACGTCTTTGCCATGAAATCCGCATATCCCGGAATCGGCAGGTTGCCGATGATTAGAAAAAATGAACCGATGATGATAAGCGGCATGGTGAGGATGATTCCGTCACGCAGTGCTTGCAGATGCCGCTGGGAGGCAATTTTTCCGGCAATGGGCATGACTTTCTCTTCTAAAAACTGGTTCACCTTATTCACACGGCCCGCCCCTTTCTACGATGCGTTTCCGAGCTGTTCCGCTGATTTCAGAACCTCCGCTCCGTTGCAAGTGCCGTAATGGACGGTATTGATGACTTCAACCGGCACTCCTTTTGATTCACCCAATTTTTTCAGCTGCGGAAGCAAATAACGGACTTGAGGCCCAAGCAGCAATACGTCCGCTTTATCAATATGCTGGTTGACTGAATCGCCTGACACCGCCCAGATTTTATATTCTTTTCCTTGTTCCTGCGCGCTTTTTTCCATCTTGGTGACGAGTAAGCTTGTTGACATCCCTGCTGCACAAACGAGTAATATATTCATGTAAAAGACCTCCTGAAAGTTTGATATTTTGTATGTCTCGATGTTAGTACCATCATATTATGAAATCGCTTTCATAACTACTCAGGCTTTTTCCGCTGCTAACGGAAAAAAGGTGCTGATCGTTTGTCTCTGAATACTCGTAAAACCTCCTGATAGGTTGTGCATTTTAAGAGACGGCTTACCGCGGCCGGATCATCCAACATCCCGCCGAGCCATTTGTACATATGCTGGAGGTCGGCTTTGCTTTCTTTCTCGACGCAGAGCAGGCAGACAAATTGGACACGCTTATCCGCCCAGTCAATCGGCTTCTTCAGCGTGCATACCGCCCAAAACGTCGTGTCTGTCTGCGGAACGAGCGGGTGCGGAATCGCCGTAAGATTGCCGAAACTCGTAGGAGAAATCGCTTCCCTTTCAAAAATAGAATCGGTCAGAGAATCAGAAGCGAGGCCGGCTTCTGCAACCTGCTGTCCGAGAAAACGGATGACGTCCTCCTTCGTCTCCAGATCCTGCTGCAAAAATACCAGCTCCGGTTTCAGAAAGTTCAATTGTTCCCGGTTTTCTTCCAGCATGGCGTCGATTTTTGTAAAATCCCCGCCGCCCAACAGCGTATGAACCTTCAATACGGGAACAGGCAGGTCTTTTTTGATCGGCACTGTGCTGACCACAAAATCAATCGACTCAAAGGAAAGCTGGTCAAGGCTGCAGTAATCAGCCGTTCCGACGATTTTAAGACGTTTTGCGAACCGGGATCGGAGCTTTTCTCTTAAAAGCTGCGCGCTGCCGGCGCCGGACGCACAGACAATCAGACAGCGTTTAGGCGGCCGTTCCGTCTTTCTCCTTTCAATCGCGGCTCCGAAATGAAGCGCCAAATACCCGATCTCATTTTCATGAATATCAATGCCGGTTTGCTCCTTGATTACGATTCCCGCAATCACTCCCGCTTCAAATGCGAGCGGATAATTTTCCTTTATGGCGGAGAGCATCGGGTTTCTCAGGTTCATTCCGTACCGGTTTCGGTTAATCGCCGGCTTGATATGGAGCGCAAGACCCGCTTTCAGCTCATTGTCGTCCGTGATTCCGAGCTTCAGCTCCCGCTCAATGGCTTCAATCATGGCCTCCGTCAAACGGCTGGTTTCCCCGTCTATCAGCCTTGTAAGCTCTTTTCCTTCCATTTGTGACTGGGTCATGCGCTTTGTCCCGAGCAGGTGAATGGCGATATAGGCTGTTTCCTGTTCGGGAAAGGTGACCGAAAGTGCCGATTCAAGCTCTTTTACGATGGCTTCCGCTGACTGATATTCTGTTTCGAGCTTAATATCATGAAGATCTTCCGGAATGAGAGATACATAGTTTTCTGTCCGGATTCGTTTGCAGGCAATGGCGATATGGATGATGAGATTGTTCAGGCCGAAGAAAGAAAGCGGGATCTTATGGTTTCGAACCTGCTTCATAATGGCTGTGCGGATCACATGAATGTCGTCTTTCGGCAGAATACCGGCCTTTTCACTCAGGAGATCAGGCTCGGGCTCGCGGTCGTCCACTAAGTATTCCGCCATACAATAACGGAGGCGGAGCTCTTCGCCGCGCAGCTTAAAGCCGTAGTTCGGCCTTGTTTCCAAAATGATGTCATAGGGGCGGAGCCGTTTTTTGACTTCTTTTAAATCAGATTGAAGTGTGGATTTACTGATGAACAGTTCTTCCGCTAAGTCATCCAGCTTGAGGTAGCCGTCGGCCAGAAGCATTCTTTTCATCAGGTAATCTATCCGTTCATCGGGAAAAATCGGCACGGTGCTGTTCTGCTGGAAATTGTCCTGAAGCCAGTTTTTAAACGGCTGCTCATTCCGGATCAGCAGCTTATAGCCGCTCCCTCTGACAGATTGAATGGATGCGCCGTGTTTTTCTACAATGGTTTGCAGTTCCTTTATGTCATTGCGGACCGTCCGCGTCGTTACCTTTACATTTGCAGCGATGACTGAGCTTGTAACCGGTGTTTCAGCAGCTAAAAGCAAGCGCAGAAGTTCACGAAGCCGCCCATGAAGCATGAGAAAAACCTCCTATCAGATCAGATGCAGACGTGAAAAATGGGCAAAAAGAATGAGGAAGGGGTAAATGTATGTAAATTCTATACTGGGGAGGATTTCAAGTCAATGCGGCAATCCGATGCCAAGACCGTAAAAAAACAGCCGGATCAGCCGGCTGTTCGGGATGCGGACATGCGGTTCCGCTTAGATGCCTTCCGTTCTTTTATGATTTTTCTGATGATCGGATAGATGACGGGCGCCCATTTGATAATCGTTTTGAAAAATTTTTTCAATGTCTGAATCCCCTTTCTTTTACCTTGTCTTTCCCCTGTTATCAGCGTTTATAAACATGGTCAGCGTGAGACATACCGGTTCCCCGTCACCCAATAGCGCCACGGATAATCCCGGGCTTCTCCGCTGTTGTCAATCCCGATTCTCGGGCCTGTTGATATATGTTCAGGCGTAAAGCCCTCCGTAATATACAGCGGCGGTTCCGTGATCATGCCGCCGTAGTCGTTCATTGAAATGCCCATCGCCTTCGTCAGTTTTCCCGGGCCGTTTGTCCACTCTCTCGGGGGTCTGCCCGGTCTCCTGCTCTCCATCAGGAACTGTCCTTCATGAGGCTCCGCCGCCCTGATTAACACGGCCTGCGGAATGCCGATGTCCGCGGCGACGACGTTCATTAATGTATGAGTGTGCATGACGTATGTATAAATGCGGCCCGCCTCATGGAACATAATTTCCGTCCGTTTCGTGCGCCGGTTGCCGAAGCTGTGCGCCGCCCGGTCATCCGCTCCCATATAAGCTTCCGTTTCCACGATAAAACCTGAAGCCGTTCCCTCATCCGTCTCCTTCACCAGGAGACAGCCGAGCAATAAAGGGGCAAGCTCCACTGACGGTCTCTGGTAAAATTCAATCGGCAAAGGCTTTCCTTCTCCCGCCATTTGCCTCCCTCCTTTCTGAATATAGCGATTTCCTCTTTCACGTTTTTCACTTCTTTTTTACAATATAAACATGAAAGAAAAAAGGGCATCATTGTTGAACACTCTATTGCGTTTTGAAAATCGGCCCGGTATAATATGATGGTTCAAATGAAAATGATTCTCATATTCAATAAATACCGGACAATGATCATAAAAGTAGGTGAATTGATTTTTGAGCGATTCTGTCACGTCCGCAAGCCGTCTGATCAGCATCTTAAAAAACGGGGTTTTCTTCCTGATCGCGGTGATCGGGCTGCTTGTTTCTATTTTTTTCGCCGTCTCATTCGGCGCGAAAGACATTACTTTACATACGGTTTGGTCGGCTGTTGCTGATTACAATCCGAACATGACGGGCCAGCAGATCATTCATGAATTGCGTCTTCCGAGGGTGCTCGGCGCGGCCGTTACAGGAGCCGCTTTTGCCGCAGCCGGCGCCCTCATGCAGGGTGTCACGAGAAACCCGCTTGCCGATTCGGGTGTCTTAGGCGTAAATGCGGGCGCCATGTTTGTTGTTGCGCTCAGCTTTGCTTTTTTCCCTCATTTGTCATACGCCCTGCTGATGGTGATGTCATTTTTGGGAGCACTGGCAAGCACCGGCTTGATTTTCTTTATCAGTGCGGCGGGAAAAGGCAGCATGACACCTTTAAAGGTGACGCTTGCCGGGGCGGTCGTGGCCGCGCTTTTACATTCACTCAGTACCGGTGTGGCGATTTATTACGATTTAAGCCAGGATTTGGCCTTCTGGTACGCCGGCGGGGTGTCGGGGATCAAGTGGGCTCATTTACAAGTCCTTGTTCCCGTGATTGCGGTCTTCATCATTCTCGCGACATTCATGGGCCGGTCCGTCACCCTTCTCTCAATGGGAAATGACGTGGCGGCGAATTTAGGGGTGAACACGGCTCTGACGCGTGCCGCGGGATTAATGATCGCCGTCGTTCTTGCCGGTGTGTCTGTTTCCGCTGCCGGCGCGATCGGCTTTGTCGGGCTGGTCATTCCTCATATCGCCCGCAAGATCGTCGGCGTTACGTACAGGCTGATTATTCCGATGTCCGCGTTGCTCGGCGCGATTCTTTTGATTTTGGCCGACTTGGCCTCACGCACGGTCAGTCCCCCGAGAGAATTGGCGATAGGCATCATGGTCGCACTTGTCGGTGTCCCTTTCTTTCTTTATATTGCCCGCAAGGAAGGGAGAGACTTATAAATGAAAGTGCAGAAAGAAACAAAAAAAGCGGCGGCGGCAGGTCTCGTTCTGCTGGTCATCGCCGTTTGCATTATTCTGATCGGGCTGCATACGGGCTCATTCCGGCTTTCTCCCCTCACCGTGGGAAAAACGCTGTTCGGTTACGGCACGTTTCAAAGCACAACCGTTTTATTCGATTACCGGCTCCCCCGGATACTGGTGACGATGCTGGCCGGTATCGGCTTAGGCGTGTCGGGCGCTGTTTTGCAGGGTGTATCCCGAAATCCGCTTGCCGATCCGGGCATTCTCGGACTGCATGCCGGCGCTTCCTTCGGTTTGATGATGTATATCACATTCTTTCATTCCCTGGAGGCGCAGGCGTCGATGTTCATCCCGCTGTTTACGTTTGCGGGCGGAACACTCGCCGCCCTGCTGATCGTAGTGCTTACGTACGACAGGCTGAACGGTTTTTTAACGATCCGCATGCTGTTGGTCGGGATCGCCGTTTCCGCGGGCTTCAGCGCCGTTACATTGTTTATGTCGCTGCGCCTGAATGAAGAAACTTATACATTCGCTTCCCGCTGGCTGGTGGGAAACGTCTGGGGCAGAGATTGGATTCACGTGTGGTCGCTATTGCCCTGGATCGGCATTCTCGCACCGCTTGCATGGCTTAACGCCCGTTCTTTGAATATTTTAATGCTCGGTGACCAGGCAGCCGCGGGGCTCGGCGCACACGTGCAGAGAAAAAGGATCATGCTGATCGCCATAGCGGTCGGCTTGTCCTGCGCGAGCGTCGCGATGGCCGGCGGAATCGGCTTTATCGGCTTTGCCGCCCCTCACTTGGCAAGACGGCTCGTCGGCACCATGCATCAGCATATTATTCCGATTGCGGGATTAATCGGCCTTGTCATTCTTGTCGCGGCAGACACCATCGGCCGGTCTTTGTTTCAGCCGAACGCCATTCCGGCCGGCGTGGTTGCGGCAGCCATCGGCGCGCCGTATTTTCTCTATCTCGTCATGAAAATCAAATCATAAAACAAGGAGTATTCCCATGAAAAAAACAATTGCGCTCATCAGTTTCATGTGTATTTTCTTACTGGCTGCCTGCCAATCCGATTCATCACAGCCGGAGTCAAAAAAGAAATCCGGCGATCATAAAATCGCTTCGATGTCCATTCACCTGACAAATGATCTGCTGGCTCTCGGCGTTACACCTGCCGGTTCCGTCGTGGGCGGAGAATTAAAAGATTTTCTCCCTCATGTGAAAAATCAGCTGAAAGACACGAAAAAACTCGGACCTGCCTCAGACCCGGATATGGAAGCTTTACTTGAGCTGAATCCAGACAACATTTATCTTGATAAAGAATTTGCGGGAAAAGATGTGTCAAAATACAAGAAAATCGGAAACACACACGTTTTCGACCTTGATAAAGGCACATGGCGCGATCATTTAAAAGACATCGGAAAAATCGTCAACCGTGAAAAAGAAGCGAAAACATTTATTCAAGATTATGAAGATGAAACAAAACAAGTCAGATCCATGATGAATAAGGAATTAGGGAAAAACGCCAAAGTCATGGCGATCCGCGTGAACGCAAAAGAGCTTCGCGTCTTCAGCACACGCCGCCCGATGGGACCGATTCTGTTTGACGATCTGAAGCTGAAACCGGCTGACGGCATTAAAGAAATGAACACCTCCCGCCCTTATGAAGTCATTTCTCAAGAAGTGCTGCCTGATTACAACGCGGATGCGATTTTCGTGGTCGTTAACAGAGACGACAAGTCACAGCAAGCCTATAAAGAATTGCAAAAAAGCGCTGTGTGGAAAGGGCTGAAGGCCGTGAAAGCAAACCATGTCTATAAAATTGCCGATCAGCCTTGGCTTGATTATTCGGCACTGGGAAATAAATTAGCAATGGATGAAGCGAAAAAACTGTTCCAAAAATAAACATGAGCCGGTTTTGCAAAAAGTGCAAGACCGGCTTTTTTATATTACCGTTTACTTATATAAACATTCGCTTATATAATAGTTTAAAAAAGGAGTGAGCGCATGGAACGGCGGCATAATGCTTTAAGTTCCGAAGGGATCAGCCAGTGCCTCAAACTTCTAAGCGACCCGACGAGGCTTTTGATGCTGAAGCTTCTGGAGGATAAGGAATATTGTGTCTGCGAGCTGACGGCTATTTTTCATATAAGTCAGCCCGGCATCAGCCAGCACTTGCGGAAATTAAAGAACGCCGGCCTTGTGCGGGAAAGACGCGAGGGCCAATGGCGGTACTATGCCATTCATCCGTCCGGACCGGAATACGCGCTGGTTTGCTCGATTCTGCAGCAGATAGATGAAAAGGACGAAGTTTTACAGACATTGCGGCAAAAAGAAGTCACTGTTACATGCCGGTAAGGGGGATATATTCTTGGGAGTTGCGGTTTTATCAGCGCTGATTTTTGTGCTGACACTTGTGTTTGTCATATGGCAGCCGAAACATATATCAATCGGCTGGTCTGCCTGCGGCGGAGCGGTCCTCGCTTTGATCGCCGGAGCAGTCAGCCTGCACGATATCGCGGAAGTGACGGGGATCGTCTGGAATGCGACACTCGCCTTTATCGCCATTATTATCATTTCATTAATTCTTGACAGTATCGGTTTTTTTGAGTGGGCCGCGCTGCATATGGCCATGGCGGCCAAAGGCAGCGGGCTGCGGATGTTTCTCTATGTGTCGGTCTTAGGGGCTGTGGTCTCCGCCCTGTTTGCCAATGACGGAGCGGCGCTCATTTTGACGCCGATCGTACTGGCGATGGTGCGGGCTTTGAATTTACCTGAAAAGCTGGTTTTTCCGTTTATTATCGCGGGAGGATTCATCGCCGACACCACCTCGCTGCCGCTCGTTGTAAGCAATTTGGTCAATATCGTATCCGCCGATTACTTTCATATCGGATACATTGAATATGCATCACGCATGCTGGTGCCCAACCTCTTTTCTTTGGCGGCAAGCATTTTGGTGCTGTATCTCTATTTCAGAAAAAACATTCCGAAACGGTTTGACACCAGCCTTGTGAAACATCCTGCATCCGCCATTAAGGATGAGCGCCTTTTCCGGTTATCATGGGCTGTCCTGGCCGTTTTATTGATCGGGTATTTCGTCAGCGCGCTGCTGTCGATACCCGTTTCCTTCGTTGCCGGCTCCATCGCGGTCATTTTTCTCATTCTGGCGCAGCGAAGCCCCGCCGTCCCTGCGAAACAAGTCATCAAGGACGCCCCGTGGGCCATCGTGTTTTTTTCTGTCGGCATGTATGTTGTCGTGTACGGCTTGCGGAATGCCGGACTGACGGATCTTCTTTCTCAGCTTATTCAGAAAGCGGCGGATCACGGATTGTTTGCGGGCACACTCGGAATGGGTTTTATCGCTGCGATCCTCTCCTCCGTTATGAATAACCTGCCGACGGTGATGATTGACGCCATAGCCATCAGCGGAACGGACACTCACGGGCTGATGAGAGAAGCATTGATTTACGCGAATGTTATCGGTTCTGACCTCGGGCCGAAAATCACGCCGATCGGGTCGCTGGCGACATTGTTATGGCTCCACGTGCTGAGCCGGAAAAACGTGAAAATTTCCTGGGGAATGTATTTCAAAACAGGTCTGATATTAACCATTCCGACGTTATTCATCACCCTGATCGGACTTTATATATGGCTGTTATGGCTCGCTTGAGAAAAAAACCTTTTAAGTTGAATCTTAAAAGGTTTTTTTGTGTCAAAAATCCGAAAAGTTAAACTTTTATATTTTAAAAGTATAGACATTTAATTTCAAAAGATTATAATATTCATGAAAACGTTTTAACTTTATGAAAGAAGGGATTCCTCATGAAAAGAATTTTATTAGCCTGCAGCTCAGGCATGTCCACCAGCCTTCTTGTCACGAAAATGCAGAATTACGCCAGCTCCATCGGTGAGGAGGCCGAGATTTGGGCAGTCGGACAGGATAAAGCAAAAGAAGCGATGAAAGACGCAGACGTCGTACTGATCGGCCCGCAGATGAGTTTTTTAAAAGGCGAGCTTCAAAAAGAGGCGGACCCGCTTCACATCACCGTTGATGTGATTGATATGATGGCATACGGCATGGGAGACGGCAAAAAAGCATACGAACAGGCCGTTGCCTTGATAGAGAACAAATAAAGGAGGCGATAAGCATGGAAACGTACACGGATGAACAGATCAGTTTTCAGCTGATTCTTCACAGCGGCAATGCCCGCAGCTGTATTATTCAATCGATACGCGCTTATAAAGACGGCCGGCCAGATGAGTCAGACACCTTTCTGACAAAGGCTGAAGAAGAACTGGGAAAAGCGCACGACATCCATTTTCAGATGATTCAAAAAGAAGCCGGCGGCGCCAAAACGGATGTCTCTCTGCTTTTTATGCATGCTGAAGATCACTTAATGTCAGCGCTTTCAATGAAAGAGCTCGTCAAAGAAATGCTCGACTTATTTCAATCAAAAAATTTATAAAAAGCCGGGGGTGAAGACGTGTTTGAGAAAATCAGCCAATTCCTTGTTCCGATCGCGGGCAAATTAAACAATAACCGCTATTTGCAAGTTTTACGGGATGCTTTTATGCTGGCGTTTCCGCTGACCATTTTCGGTTCGGTGTTCGTCGTGCTGACGAACCTGCCGTTTTTAAACAAAATCATGAGCAGCTCCGCCCTGTCTGTCTTTCAATCCGGATTTGGCGGCGCTTCGACGGCTACGATGGGGATTATGTCCATTTTTGTCGTCTTCGGGATCGGCTATTACCTTTCCAAAAGCTACGAAGTGGAGGCCGTATTCGGCGGAGCGATCGCATTGGTTTCTTTTCTGCTGCTCACCCCTTTCGTCTTAGAGCCGGAAACGGGCAAAGCGGTCGCAGGCGTCATTCCGGTTGACCGGCTTGGAGCAAAAGGGATGTTTCTAGGCATGATAACCGCTTTTTTGTCAGGTGAAATCTACAGAAGAATCGTCCAGAGAAACTTAACGATTAAGATGCCTGCCGGTGTTCCTCCGGCTGTTGCTAAATCGTTCGCCGCATTGATACCGGCTTTTATCACGCTTACCGTCTTCCTCTTGATCAATGCGGCTGTCACCCAGATCTTTCACACCAATCTGCATGATGTCATTTATCATACGGTTCAAGCCCCGCTTGTCGGACTTGGAAGCGGCATCATTCCTACATTAATCGCTGTTTTCTTTATTCAGATTTTATGGTTTTTCGGACTTCACGGACAGATCATTATCAATTCCGTGATGGACCCGATCTGGAATACATTACAGGTCGAAAATTTGGCTGCGTATACAGCGGGAAAAGAGATTCCCCATATTATTTCTAAGCCGTTTATGGAGATTTACACCGTCGGAATGGGCGGAACCGGAATGACATTGGCCATAGTGATCACCATCTTGCTTTTTATGAAAAGCAAACAGATGAAACAGATATCCAAACTCGGTCTCGCGCCAGGTATTTTCAACGTCAATGAGCCGGTTATTTTCGGTTTGCCGATCGTGATGAACCCGATCATTATCATTCCGTGGGTAATCGCGCCGATGGTTGTCACGCTCGTCACCTATCTGGCCATGTCGGCGGGGATCGTGCCCCCTCCTACCGGCGTGACCGTGCCCTGGACCGTCCCCCTTTTCATTAACGGGATTATGGCGACCAATTCCGTCATGGGCGGCATTATGCAGCTGGTCAACCTCTGTATTGTCTTTGTCATCTGGTTCCCGTTTCTTAAAGCGCTGGACAAATTAAATATGGCAAAGGAAAAAGAAGCCGAGGCCGAGCAGCATGCACGGGATGACAGCATGAGTATGTAATCAAAATCGCAGTAAGGGAGAGAAATCAATTGACTGAATCAAATATTCAATATCGTTTTCCGGAAGGATTCTGGTGGGGGTCTTCCGCCTCCGCCACCCAAACAGAAGGCGCCGCCGACAGAGACGGAAAAAGCCAAAACATATGGGATTACTGGTATGAAAAAGAGCCGAGCCGTTTTTTTAACGGCGTCGGCCCCGGCGACACGTCACGTTTTTATGATCAATACAAGGAGGATATCCGGCTGATGAAAGAAATCGGCCACAACTCCTTCCGGCTGTCTATTTCCTGGTCAAGATTGATTCCGGACGGAACTGACGAGGTCAATCAGAAAGCGGTCGCGTTTTATCAGGACGTCATCGATGAAATGCTTGCCCATCGCATTGAGCCGTTTGTCAATTTGTTTCACTTTGACATGCCGCTCGCCCTTCAGCGTAAGGGAGGCTGGGTCAGCCGGGACACCGTTGACGCGTTTGAACATTACGCCAAAACCTGCTTTTCGCTATTCGGTGACAAAGTGAAAAAATGGTTCACTCACAACGAGCCGATTGTGCCGATTGAAGGCGGCTACTTATACGACTTTCACTATCCGAATCACGTTAATTTTCAAGAAGCGGTGCAGGCCGGCTTCCATACCCTGCTGTCGAATGCAAGGGCTGTCAAAGCCTACAGAGAATTGAAACAGGACGGACAAATCGGAATCATTCTGAATCTGACGCCTTCTTATCCGAGAAGCTCACACCCTGAAGATCTGAAAGCATCCCGGATTGCCGACGCCTTTTTCAACCGCTCATTTTTAGATCCCGCCGTAAAGGGCGAATTTCCTGAGGAGCTTGTCGAGATTCTCAAGGCGGAAGGCTTTCTGCCGCGTTATGAGAAAGAAGATCTCCGCCTCATTCAGGAGCATACGGTTGACCTGTTAGGCGTGAACTACTACCAGCCGAGACGCGTCAAGGCAAAAGAACATGTTCCGAATCCGCATGCCCCTTTCCTGCCTGAGCGTTTCTTCGATCCGTACGTCATGCCCGGACGGAAAATGAACCCTCACCGCGGGTGGGAAATTTACGAAAAAGGAATCTATGACATTCTCACCAATCTCAGAGAACATTACGGAAATATCGAATGTTTTATTTCCGAGAACGGCATGGGAGTTGAAGGCGAGGAACGCTTCCGCGATGAAAACGGCATCATTCAGGATGATTACAGGATTGAATTTATCCAGGAACATCTCAAATGGGTGCATCGGGCCATCGGAGAAGGTTCAAATGTTAAAGGCTATCATCTTTGGACTTTCATGGACAACTGGTCTTGGACAAATGCTTATAAAAACCGCTATGGCTTTGTATCTGTCAATCTGGAAAACGGGGGCGAACGGACCGTCAAAAAAAGCGGCCGCTGGTTCAAAGCCGTTTCCGATCAAAACGGATTTTAACAGATGAGGAGGTACGGCCATGCTTGGAGGTATTGAAGCCGGCGGCACGAAATTTGTCTGTGCCGCCGGACAAAAAGACGGCACCATTCTGGACAGAGCGGAGTTTCCGACGGGAGAACCGGATGACACACTCAGACAGGTCATCCGTTACTTTAAAGATTTCCCGATAGAAGCCATCGGCATCGGGTCGTTCGGACCGATTGACATCCGCCCCGACAGTCAAACATACGGGTGCATCACCGCGACGCCGAAGACAGCCTGGCGGAACTGCCCTATTCTTCAAACAATCAAAAACGCACTGCATATTCCCGCAGGCTTCACCACCGACGTTAATGCGGCGGCGCTCGGAGAAGCTTCTTTCGGCGCGGCCAAAAACGCGGACAGCTGCCTCTATTTGACGGTCGGCACTGGCATCGGAGCGGGCGCCATCATGAACGGCAGATTTGTTCAAGGGCTGTCTCATCCTGAAATGGGCCACATTTATGTCAGAAGACACCCTGACGACGGCTACAAAGGCAATTGCCCTTACCATACAGATTGCCTGGAAGGCCTCGCGGCAGGTCCCGCCATTGAGAAACGCTGGGGGAAAAAAGCATATCTGCTGGCGGATCAGCAGGAAGTGTGGGAGCTTGAGGGCTATTATATTGCCGAAGCGCTTGTGCAGTATATTCTCATACTTTCGCCTGAAAAGATCATTCTCGGCGGGGGCGTCATGAAGCAGCATCAGCTGTTCTCTTATATCCGTCAGCACGTGAAAAAGCGGCTGAATCAATATATTGACCTGCCCGACATTGAACACTTCATCGTTCCCCCTCAATTAGGGATTCACTCCGGCGCGGCCGGTTCGCTCGTATTGGCGGAGCGCGCATTAGAGACGGCAAACCGGGAGGCGGGAAAATGACGAAACTCTTATTTTTGGAACCGGTTTTTAAAGAAAGATTATGGGGCGGGACGAAGCTGCGCGATACATTCGGGTATGAGATTCCTTCTGAGCGGACGGGAGAGTGCTGGGCGATTTCAGCTCATCCGCACGGTACATCCATCGTGCGGAACGGGCCTTTTTCCGGAACATCATTACACCGGCTCTGGAATGAACACCCTGACCTGTTCGGACATCCGAAAGAAGACGCTTTTCCCCTGCTCACAAAAATTCTTGACGCAAATATGGACTTATCCGTGCAGGTTCATCCGGATGACGCATATGCACATCGGCATGAAAACGGAGAACTCGGAAAATCGGAATGCTGGTACGTGTTGGACTGCAAAAAAGACGCGGAGCTCATTTTAGGGCACCGCGCCCAAACAAAAGAAGATTTCGTTCGGCTCATTGAACGAAACGAGTGGGATCACCTGCTCCGCCGCATCCCCATTAAGCCCGGCGACTTTTTCTATGTCCCGAGCGGCACACTGCACGCTTTATGTGAAGGTACGCTCGTTCTTGAAATCCAGCAAAGCTCTGATGCCACCTACCGGCTTTACGACTATGACCGGACGGATGGGAACGGGAATAAACGCGAGCTTCATCTTGAGAAAGCAATTGACGTAACAGACATTCCCCATACCGATGAAAATGTAAAAAGCACAAAGCATCGGATCGGAGATGCTCTTATTACGATACTCGCCGAAACACCTTTCTTTTCAGTTTATCAATGGGATGTGAGCGGGAAAGCATCATTCCCCGCACCCGGCCGGTATTTACTCGCAAGCGTGATTAAAGGACGCGGAGAACTGGATGGATGCCCCATTCACAAAGGCGATCACTTTATCGTGCCGGCGGATTCCGGAGATTTTGTTATAGAAGGAGATTGTGAGGTTATCGTTTCACACCCTTCATCATCTTAAAAATCAGGAGGTCTTTTATATGCTTAAAAAGTTAGCAGTCTGCCTGTCTATCGTTTTATTACTCTTAGGAGCCGCCAGTCCGATATCGGCTCACACCGTTTATCCCGTCAACCCAAATGCCCAGCAGACGACAAAAGATATCATGAACTGGCTGGCGCACCTGCCCAACCGTTCAGAAAACAGGGTCATGTCCGGAGCGTTCGGCGGCTACAGCGATGTCACTTTTTCAATGACAGAGGAAAACCGCTTGAAAAACGCGACGGGACAGTCTCCCGCCATCTACGGCTGTGACTATGGGAGAGGGTGGCTGGAAACAGCGGATATCACCGATACTATCGATTACAGCTGCAACAGCAGCTTAATCTCATACTGGAAAAGCGGCGGCCTCCCTCAGGTCAGCCTGCATCTCGCAAATCCGGCCTTTCCATCCGGAAACTATAAAACGGCCATCTCAAACAGCCAGTACAAAAACATCCTTGACCCTTCAACTGTGGAAGGAAAACGGCTTGAGGCGCTGCTCAGCAAAATTGCCGACGGCCTTACTCAGCTGAAAAATCAAGGCGTCACCGTTCTGTTCAGACCGCTGCATGAAATGAACGGCGAGTGGTTCTGGTGGGGGCTGACAGGCTACAACCAAAAAGACAATGAGAGAATCTCGCTGTACAAAGAGCTTTACAAGAAGATATACCGCTATATGACAGAGACAAGAGGATTGGATAACCTTTTGTGGGTGTATTCGCCGGATGCCAACAGAGACTTTAAAACAGACTTCTACCCAGGCTCATCTTATGTGGATATTACCGGTCTGGACGCTTACTTCACTGATCCGTATGCGATATCAGGCTATGATGAAATGCTGTCTCTGAAAAAACCGTTTGCCTTTGCCGAAACCGGTCCGTCCGGCAATATCGGAAGCTTTGATTATGCTGCTTTTATTAATGCGATCAGGCAAAAATACCCTCAGACCACGTACTTTTTGACATGGGATGAACAATTAAGTCCGGCGGCCAATCAAGGCGCGCAAAGCCTTTATCAAAACAGCTGGACGCTGAACAAGGGCGAAATATGGAACGGCGGGTCCTTGACGCCGATCGCGGAATAACCGCTTCTTTTGAAAATCGGTTTTAAAAAACGGCTCTGCTGGGCATATTGTTACCGTTCAAAAAGGAGGGTTCAACAATGGAAAATAACAAAAACAGCGAAGAAACGCTTTCCAGTAAGACGACCGGTAAAGGCGAGTCAGAAGACACGCTGACAAACCGGCAGGGCCATCCGGTCACTGACAACCAGAATGTCAGGACAGTCGGCAATAGAGGACCGACGACATTGGAGAATTATGATTTTTTGGAGAAAATCAGCCACTTTGACCGCGAACGGATTCCCGAGCGCGTCGTTCACGCGCGCGGCGCCGGCGCACACGGATACTTTGAGGCGTACGGAAGTTTTGGAGACGAGGAGATTTCTAAATATACAAGAGCGAAAGTGTTTCAAAAGAAAGGAACGAAAACTCCGGCGTTTGTGCGGTTTTCTACCGTCAACCACGGGAAGCATTCCCCGGAAACATTGCGTGATCCCCGGGGTTTTGCCGTTAAGCTTTATACCGAAGACGGCAACTGGGATCTGGTCGGCAACAACCTGAAAATCTTTTTTATCCGTGATCCGCTGAAGTTCCCGGATCTTGTGCACGCATTTCAGCCTGATCCCGTTACGAACATTCAGGACGGCGAGCGTATTTTCGACTTCATTTCCCAATCACCGGAAGCGACTCATATGATCACTTTCTTGTTTTCGCCGTGGGGCATCCCGGCCAACTACCGGCAGATGCAGGGCTCAGGCGTCCATGCCTACAAATGGGTCAATGAAGAAGGAAAAGCCGTGCTCGTCAAATATCACTTTGAACCGAAACAAGGCATCCGCAACCTGACACAGAAGGAAGCGGAAGAGATTCAGGGGAAAAACTTTAACCATGCGACACAGGATTTGTATGAAGCGATTGAAAAAGGCGATTATCCTGAATGGGAAGTGTATGCGCAAATCATGACTGATGACGAGCACCCCGAGCTGGATTTTGATCCGCTTGATCCGACCAAGCTGTGGTATAAAGACGATTTCCCTTGGAAGCCGATCGGTAAATTGGTTCTGAACAAAAACCCGGAAAACTACCATGCCGAGGTGGAACAAGCATCATTCGGAACGGGCGTGCTTGTGGACGGCCTTGATTTTTCAGATGACAAATTACTTCAGGGGCGGACATTCGCCTATTCAGATACCCAGCGGTACCGCGTCGGCGCAAATTACCTGCAGCTTCCGATCAACTCGCCGAAAAAGCATGTCGCCACCAACCAGGAAGGCGGGCAAATGCAGTATCGTGTCGATCGGGCAGAAGGACAAAACCCGCACGTCAACTATGAGCCGTCCATTATGGGAGGACTCACCGAAGCTAAGCAGGATGGGAAAGACCATACACCTCATGTCGAAGGCGATGTGAAGCGGGAAGCGATCGACCGGCCGAATAACTTCGGCCAGGCCGGAGAAACATACCGCAGATTTTCGGAATTTGAACGGAACGAATTGATCACAAACCTGGTCAATACGCTTTCTTCCTGCCGGAAAGACATTCAGGATCAAATGATTGAGAATTTCACAAAAGCAGATCCGGACTACGGAAAACGTGTTGCGGAAGGGCTGAAAAAAGCCTCCGAAAGCAACAGCGGCGGGCCGATCGGCACTACTGATACGGCACAAGCCGCAAAACAGGCTGAACAGGAAAGCCATCCGTCTGATCCGTATTAACTAAAAAAACAGGACAATCGCGTCCTGTTTTTTTTTGAGCTAATTCAACTCCTGTATATTCTGCTCCGCCGCGGCCGCAAATACTTTCGGCTCCGGACGTTCAAGATCTTCATGGAATAAACTTACTTTGTGAATCTGCCGGTTGTCGTACAGATGAAAGTAGTAGTTTCCGGTGTCACAGCACATGACCGACGTATACTGCGTATAATCAATTTCATTCTCCTCTGTGATCACCGCGCCTTTTGGAATATTCACATTGGACAGCACGTGAAAAGCGGCCGTAACGCCATCCGTTTCATGGGCGGAAGGCTCTAAATGCTCTTTCAGATAAGCGGCTCTGATGAACCGGGATGGCGGCGTGTAATCACCGGGAAGCCCGATCGTTCCAGATCCTTGGCCGAAAGCGGTTAATGTCATTCCGCCCAATGTTTTGCTTTCTGACTGCTGCGGCCTGATTCCGATATAATGGCGCAGATTGGTCACATGCCAAGGAAATTCCGGACTGTTGGTCATCACTCCGGGTTTGTTGTCATATACTTTCATTCCCTCCGGTGTCGGCTCGATGACAATGCAGCTGCCCGTGCGGTCTGATAAAATCCAATGAAGAGGCAGCACCGTATCCAATAACATTAACTTCTTCTCTACAATCGTCAGCATTGAGAGCTTTTCCTTTATGTCTTCAAGAGAGTCACAGTTTGATAAGGCCCAGGTGACAAACTCATGAGGAGCGATGTGACAGGTGCCCTCCCGTTCCGCTTTCTCGTATCCCGCAAAGCCCGGAAAATACAGCGTCGCACACGACAGCCCTTTTTCATTTACGCCGTCGGCAAACAGAACATTGCCGAGATTTCTCCCCATGCCGATAAATGCGTATTTCGTCTTATGCATCCTGCCGTCAGCTTCGCTTTTCCAGCTGTACTGACGAGGGTAAAGCACGACGTCCGTACCGAGCTGAAATGCAAAATCCATCGTTCGCGCCAATAGGTGATTACCGTCTGTCGTTTTCAATGTAAGACTTGTACACATATCATCAATCCCCTTTTCATTAATGAAATTTACACAAAGTAAACTATTCTTTCAGCTTAACGAATAATGGTTCCATTCGTCAAAAGATTGACACATTTCTCCTTCATACATATTAGTCAGTAAGCGTATCCATGCCTTTTAAACCCTGGCAAATCGTTTTGGCGGCAGTGTTTGTACCGTTTTTCAAAAAAAACTTTGAACGGCTGTCAGCGAGGCTTTACAATGTTTTTCCTGCATGCTGGAATTTGTAAACGGCAGGTCAATCTGTTAAGCTATGTCTTTATGTTAAAGAAGAACATACGGAGGAGATTATCTATTGAAAGTAGAAAGGCGAACGATTGAACATATTCCGCATGACGAAAGACACGGAAAGGCTAAAGATTTATTCCCCGTCTGGTTCGGGGCTAATATGCATATTACGACGTTAGTCACAGGCACACTGCCCGTTACAATGGGACTCGATCTCTTTTGGAGTATCGCCGCCATTATAATCGGAACCTTTATCGGCGCAATCTTTATGGCGTCTCATTCCGCACAAGGACCTCAGCTCGGAATTCCGCAAATGATTCAAAGCCGCGCGCAATTCGGCGTGATCGGAGCGATTCTGCCCCTCTTTTTGGTCATGTTTATTTACCTGGGCTTCTTTGCGAGCAGTACGATTCTCGCAGCCGGTACACTGAGCAGCTTTGTCCCGATTCCGGCTTCATGGTGTATTATCGGCTTAAGCGCCATCTGTTTTTTACTCACGATCTACGGTCATGATCTGATTCACAAAATGCAGAAAATCCTCTCTTGGACCTCCTTTGCCGTTTTTTTTGCTGCAACAATTCTTATTTTTCAACTGCCGATTCCTTCAGGAAGCTGGGTGCCCGGCTCATTAGATCTGCCTGTTTTTCTAGTGGCGGTCAGCGCGGTGGCCACATGGCAGCTGGCATACGCGCCATATGTCGCAGATTATTCCCGTTATCTGCCGGTCAAAACACCGGCATCGCATACTTTTTGGTACAGCTACGCAGGTACGTCAGTCAGTTCCATATGGATGATGCTTCTCGGCGCCATTTTGACGACGGCGCTCCCGGAATTTACCGCTAATGCGGGAAATGAGATTGTCCGATTGTTCGGTCCGTTTTCCTTTATTATGCTGATCATCGTCCTGTTCGGGCAAATGGCGATCAACGTCTTTAATTTATACGGAGCCTTTATGTCAACCACGACTACCTTGGAGCCGTTTTTAAAACTGAAGGTGACGCCGAAAACGAGAGTGGTAATGATCCTTTGTGTGACGGCAGCGGGTACTGTATTAAGTCTCTTGGGCCAAAGCAATTTCATGGAACTGTTTTTAAATTTCATCTTTTTCATCAGTTATTTCTTAATTCCATGGACGGCGATCAACCTCGTGGATTATTATTTTATCCGCCGCGGAAAATACCACGTCAAATCGATGTTTGACGTCAACGGGCAATACGGCAGGGTCAATTGGATTACAGCGGCCGCCTTCGTTTTGTCGATTATATTAGAAATCCCGTTCATCAATACCTCCTTTTACATCGGGCCGCTCGCTGAAATATTCGGCGGAGGCGACATTGCCTGGGTCATCGGCCTGGCCGTTCCGTCGCTGCTGTATTATGTCCTGATGAAATCAAGGTTAAAACAAAAAGAGGCGCCTTCCCTGTGAAGACGCCTTTTCTTTATTCATATTCCTTCCATACACGCGGCAGCAGTTCAGAAAGTTCGTGCGCCAATAAGGTATGGGCGGAGCGCTCTTTCGTCCATAATTCCGCACATTCGCCGTGAAGGCGGACGGCGTTCAATACGGCATGCTTCGGGTCTTGATGACAGCACAGCATGCCGAGAATCATTCCCGTCAGCGTGTCGCCGGTCCCGCCTTTTGCAAGCGCGCCGTTTCCGGTTGTATTCCTGCGGCATTCCCCGTCGGGAAAAGCGATAATGGTTTCGTTTCCTTTCAGGACAATCGTGACCTGAAGCCGCTCCGCCCATTCCGCGGCATATTCCGCCCTGTTCTGCTGAATCTCTTGAATCGGAAGGCCTGTCATTCTGGAAAATTCGCCGGGATGAGGCGTCAAGATCACGGGAGCTTTCCTCTTTGAATAGGTTCTTTTCGTAATTGCGCCCGCGTCCAGTATGACGGGATAATCGCCAGAAAGCAGCTGATCAGCCGCCTGCTGCACTTCGTCTGTTTGGGGAAGGCCCGGCCCGATGGCAGCGGCCCGGATGGTTTCCCCGGGCTGGCCCGCCGCGGCTTTTTTCCACCCGTCCCGCCAGTACGTGGCTTCCGGCAGCACCGGGACGATAAGCGGAATGACGCCTGCCGATGTACCGATGACGAGCTTGCCGACACCGCTTCTCATCGCACCCAATCCGGCCAGAAGGGCGGCTCCCGGCATGTCATCGCTCCCGGCCAGCAATAACGCCGTCCCGAACGTTCCTTTATGGCTGTCCGCCTCCCGTTTCGGCAGCGTATCTTTCACATCCTGTTCCGTCCAATCCATTATATTCATCTCTGTACCTCCTCTTCTGTCTCCTATTTATATTCCAAACAAGAAGAGATTTTAAACCGCACAAAAAAACAGCCGCTCGTTTGCGGCTGTTTATGTTCTGATCGGAACATCAAGACGGTAAAGCTTCCGGTACCTTTCGTTTTCTGCAAGCAGCTCTTGATGGGTTCCTTCCATTTCTGCTTTTCCATTTTCTAAAAAGACGATTTTATCAGCTGTTTCCACACCCGCTAAATGGTGTGTAATCCAGAGGATCGTTTTCTCTTTAAAAACATCAAAAATCGTATCAAGCAATTCACGTTCAGTGACCGCATCAAGGCCGACCGTCGGTTCATCAAGGATAATGACCGGCGTGTCTTGGAGCAGAATACGGGCAAGCGCGATCCGCTGCCGTTCCCCGCCTGAAAAACGAATCCCCGTCTCCTGCACGGACGTTTCATATCCGTCAGGCAGTGATTCAATATAATCATGGAGCTTCACTTGCCGAGCCGCACGCTTAACATCTTCATCACTCGCCTTGCCGTTTCCGAGCCGGATATTGTTCATAATGCTCGTGTTAAAGAGATGAGGTTTCTGATTCAAAACGGCCACCGCTGAGGAAATCTGCTCCTGCACGGCCGCAGTTTCCAGCCCGTTCAGCATCACCTTGCCCGAATCGGGAACTAAGGCGCCTTCAATTAAAGCGAGAGAGGTCGACTTACCGGAGCCGCTCCTGCCGAGCAGCGCCATTTTTTCCCCCTGGCGGAGAGTGAAGGAAAAACGGTCAAGCACATGACTGTGCTGATCATAAGAAAACGTCACGTTATCAAATGTAAGTGTCACATCAGATACATCCAGTTTCTCATCGGTCTGCTTCACCTCATGACTTCGCAGCTCCGGAGCCGCCTTACTCATTCTTTTGATGGAATCCTGATAAGAAGGCACTTCCGTCAGCGCATCCGAAAGGGGCAGAAACGCCTCCGTCAATGGAAATACGACAAGCACAAAGGCCGCGATCATCGTGTTGGCGATGCTGCCGTCCGCATACTGACCCGCCGTCCAGAACAGCATGATCAATATGAAGCCGCCGACGAGGCATTGCGCGGCGAGATCACGCCATCTCGTAAACCGCTGACGTTTGCTTTCAAGGTCAAACCATGCCTTCTCTTTCTCTTCATAAGAGGAAATAAAGGCCGCCTGTCGTCCCGAGAACATCCAGTCGCTCACGCCGAGCACGGCATCTGTCAGCCGGCTGTAGAGCGTATTCCGGCCGCTTTTCAGCCTCATGTTTTTCGCTCTCGTCACAAGAAGCGACACAACCGGAAACAATACAACCAATATAAACAGGTAAATCGCCGCAAAAGCGGCAAACGGCCAGGAAAAAAAACCGAGTCCGATAACGGATGCCGCATACAGCAGCAAAGCGGAAACCGCCGGGAAAATCGTTTTTAAAAACGCATCCTGCAAATGCTCAATATCCTCAGCCAAAATGCCGAGCATGTCGCCCGTCCGAAAACGGGATGAAAGCATGAGCGAGGCCGGCTCCAGCATATTGTAAAGCCGCACCCTCATGTCGGACACGATTTTCAAAATGATATGGTGTCCCGTCAGACGCTCGGCGTACCGTGAGACTGAACGGGCAATCCCGAACGTCCGCACGGCCACAATCGGAACGTACACCAGCAGGATATTCTCAGGCCTTGTCGCCGACTTAGAGATCAAAAAACCGGAAGTGAACATGAGAAAGGCCGCCGAAAAAATCGTCACCGCGCCTAAAAAAATCACAAGAACAAACAAACGGGCATTTTGCTTCATATACGGCAGAATCCATTCTTCTTTTCTCATGTTCTTTCCCCCAGTTGCGCCTTTACAAGTTTGGCGTATACGCCTTGTTTCGCCATCAATTCGTCGTGGGTGCCGATTTCCGCCACCGCGCCGTCATCAAGCACGATAATTTCATCCATCTCAAGCATCCAATGAAGACGGTGAGTGGCCAGAAAGACAAGTTTGTTTTCAAACAGGTCTTTCATCGTTTCTTTTATTTCATATTCTGTTTCAATATCAAGGTGAGCGGTCGGCTCATCCAAAAGGAGAATCGGCCGGTTTCCTAAAAAGGCTCTGGCCAGCGCGACACGCTGAGCCTGCCCTCCGCTGAGCGCCCGTCCGCCCTCGCCGATCCGGCCGTCAAGACCGCCGGGCAGATCGCGGATCAGTCCGGAAAGACCCGCTGAATCAGCGGCGCGCGCCGTTTCCTCACGGGAAGCATCAGGATGATAAAACCGGATATTATTCATAAGCGTGTCATCAAAAATGTACGGATGCTGCGGAATATAGAGCAGCTGCTTCTGCCAGCCGTCCGACTGCAGATGCGAGCGGGATTCACCGTTTACCTTGATCTCACCGGACGCAGGCTCTAAAAAGCCTCCCAGCACATCAATGAGTGTCGATTTTCCCGCACCGCTTTCCCCGATAATCCCGATTTTCTTCTTCCCTTTAAAGGACAGATGAAATTCAGACATCGATTCTCGGACGGACAAACGCGTAAGCTGTAATTCATCCCCGTCAGTCCACGTATCAAGTTCGAGCGGCTTTTCTTCTTTAAAACCGGGCTGCGCCAAAATCGCTTGAATGGTTTTCCCCGCCTCCTGCCCGTTTAACGTCGCGTGGTAATCATTTCCCACTTCGCGGACCGGGAGAAAATATTCAGGCGCGAGAATCAGCGCGGTCAATGCCGGACCGAGCAGAATTTGTCCGTCTATCAGCCGCAAGCCGAGAAACACCGCCACTGTCGCCACCGACAGCATCGTAAAGAAATCCAGGGCGAATGATGATAAAAACGCGACCCGGAGCGTGCTCATCGTCGCCTTGCGGTATCTCTCACTGACATGAAAGATGTTTTTACTGTGTGATTTGCTTAATCCTAAAAACCGCAATGTCTCCAGTCCGCGGAGCGAATCCACGAAATGATTGGAAAGCGTCTGATAGGACTTCCATTGGCGATCGGCTTTTTTCTGTGCGACAAGTCCGAGCAGAATCATAAATACAATCAAAATCGGAAGCGCAAGAATCAGAATCAAAGCCGATGTTTTATCCTGAAAAAACACGTAAATAACAACGGCCGCCGGCACAATCGCCATGCTGACCATTTTCGGCAGAAACAGCTCTAAATAACGGCGGAACTGGCTGATGCCTTCCATCGCCAGCGTCACCATCCGGCCTGTCCCCTCTTTTTTCGCAAAGCGGGGGCCGAGACGGAACAATTGCTCAAGAAATCTTTTTCTTAAGTCTGCGCCGGTTTGCGCGGCATATTGGTATACGATTTTCTGCCGGACCGCTGTCACCGCATGCCGGACCAAAAACGCAAGCAGGAAAAAGCCGATAACCGGATAAAGAGAAGCAATCCGCTTCCCGTTAAATAATCCGGTTACCGCCTGGCTCAGCCATTCCGCCTGCAAGATGATGGCGGCCGTTTGTATAATCGTTAATCCCGTAATGATCGCAAGAATCCGCTTCATTCCTTTATAAAGAAACAGGTCTTTTCCCATTAATAAGTCATAGGCTCCTTATGGCTGACGCGTTTCCGGAAGACATAATAGCTCCAGATCTGACTGCCGATGACAAACGGCAGCAGAGTCAGTGCGGCAATTGTCATGACTTTAAGTGAATAATCACCGGATGACGCGTTAGCTACTGTTAAGTCATACGCGCTTTTCAGCGAGCTGACCATGACGCGCGGGAACAGAGAGATAAAAATCATCGCAACTGTCAAAGCAAGACCCGCGCCGGTCATACCGAATGCCCAGCCGTCTTTTTTCTTGCTCATGAACACAACAGCAAGAACGTTGCAGATGACAATCAGCACGAATACCGGAATCGTGATGTTTGCCCGGCGTGTAAACATATCCGTATCGTATGCAGACATTGCAAAGAAAGCAAGTACAACAAGAAAGATAACACCGATTACGCGTTTTGCCATTTTTCTCGCACGCTCTTGTAAATCACCGATCGTGCGCAGTGTGACAAACATTAAACCGTGCAGGAATGAAAGAAGGGTGACGGCTGCTCCGCCAAGGACGGAATACACGTTCACAATATCTGAGAAACCCGCATGCATATTCATATGGCCGTCAATCGGCATGCCGCGGAACAAGCTTGTGAAGATAAGGCCGAATACAAACGGCGGGATAAGGCTGCCGAAGAAAATCACCCAGTCCCATGTTTTGACCCATTTTAAATGATTCACTTTTCCGCGGAATTCAAACGCCACCCCGCGGCCCATTAAAGCAAGAAGGATGATGATAAACGGAATATAATATCCGCTCAGCATCGTCGCATACCAGTTCGGGAATGCCGCGAAGATCGCTCCCGTACCTGTCAGCAGCCATACCTCATTCGCATCCCAGAACGGGCCGATGGTGTTAATCAGCACTCTGCGTTCTAATTCATTATGGCCAAGAAATCGGGTCGAAATGCCGACACCGAAATCAAAACCTTCTAAAAAGAAAAATCCGACAAACAAAACTGAAACGAGTACAAACCAAAGATCATGAAGTGACCCCATGGTAGACCTCCTGACTGAACGGATCCGTTGATACAGGAACATCCTTGTGATCATCATGGTCCGCACCTTTTTTAATTTCACGAACGAATAGGAAGACAAGCAGCGCGCCTAAAATCAAGTACATGACGCCGAAACCGATAATTGAAAACAGCAGAGATCCCGTCGTTACGTTAGGCGAAACGGATTGTGCGGTTGTCATTTGCCCCATAACCGTCCACGGCTGGCGGCCGATTTCAGTCATAATCCAACCGGCAGAGTTCGCAATGAACGGGAATGCGATCAGTGCGATCATGCCCCGTAAATACCACTTGCTCGTATGAAGCTTTTTGCGGCGGTTCAGAATAAAGCCTGCAATCGCGGCAAAAATCATAAGCGCGCCCGCTCCCGCCATAATGCGGAAACTCCAGAACGTCGTTTTGACAGGCGGGATATAGTCGCCTTTTCCGTACGTTTTTTCATATTCTTTTTGAAGTGTTTTCATCCCTTTCACACTGCCGCTGAACTTCTGGTAAGCCAAGTAGCTGAGTGCGTAAGGAATTGAAATTTCTGATGTGTTTTTTTCTTTATTCGTATCAATATTCGCAAAAGCCGTCCACGCGGCAGGATCACCGCTGTCATCCCAAAGCGCTTCACTGGCGGCCATTTTCATCGGCTGCGACTCCATTAAATGCTCAGCCTGCATGTGTCCGCTGAACGCAACACCGATACCGGCGATCAGACCGACAATCATCGAAAGCTTGAAAGATTTATGGAAGAAAGGCACTTCTTTTTTCTTCAATAATTTAAATGCGCTGACACCGGCGATAAAGAAAGCACCCGTCGCAAGCGCTCCGAAAATGACGTGAGGGAATTCAACCCAAAGCTGAGGGTTTGTCAAAAGCGCTCCGAAGTCATTCATTTCCGCGCGGCCGTTTTTAATCGTAAAGCCTACCGGCTCCTGCATGAATGAGTTTGCCGTCAAAATCCAGAAAGATGACATAATCGTTCCGAAGGATACAAGCCAAATGCAAAGCAAATGCACTTTTTTAGATAAACGGTCCCAGCCGAAAATCCATAATCCGATAAAAATAGACTCCATAAAAAATGCCAAAAGCGCTTCAATCGCAAGCGGAGCCCCAAATACGTCCCCGACAAAACGGGAATAATCAGACCAGTTCAATCCGAACTGGAATTCCTGAAGAATCCCTGTGACGACGCCGACAGCAAAGTTAATTAAAAAGAGATGCCCCCAAAATTTAGCCATTTTGAGATAGGTCTCTTGTTTTTTGACAACATAAAGCGTCTCCATCAAAGCAACCATAAACACAAGCCCGATAGACATAGGCACAAACAAGAAGTGAAACAATGTTGTAGATGCAAATTGAATGCGGGCTAATACCAACTCACTCATGATGTTTTTCCTCCAATCTGGTAAATTGCTCAACATTTCACAAACATAGCGGAATCATTGCTCGGTATTTCACAAAAAATGATATATTTGCTCAATGTTTCACAAATTCGTCAAAACTATTGAAATATCAGCCTGTACACCCTGGGGGTCAGCGGCTGTCATAGAAATGATTCAATATCATTACTTTACAACGATTCAGCCCAAAAAAAAAGATCAATATACCTAAAATCAGGCTGAAATTGTGACTGATTATTGTCGGATTTGTAGAGATTTTATGTCAGCACCTAGGATATTTGTCCCTTTGATATCGTACCTCTTTTTTATTCGTGTGGCGAACAAAATGCTTTTCTCGGTGAAAAAGCCCGCAAAATCGCCATTTTGAGAAAGAAAATGTGAAGAAAGCATGGCCTCTAGTAAATTCATAATATATGAACAATTTAAATTTTTTAGTATACTTTAAATGGGGATATTTTTTCACTACATAACGACTGGGGGAACAAGCATGGGAGAACTTCAACCAAAATTGCAAACGGATTCAATCCAAAAACAGGAACGGACTGATAACTGGTTTGCCAGAGCAATGAATATAAGAATCGGCATTATTCCTCTTCCTATCTATATCCTGCTTTTCTTGCTTATTACGGTGTTTGTCATGAGCCGTGATGTAAAAAGCGACATTCTGACATCAATTGCCGTCATGAGTTTTTTCGGATTTACCTTCGGCCAGATCGGAAAATCCATTCCGATCGTGCGGTCCATCGGCGGCCCTGCGATTCTCGCAACCTTTATTCCATCCGCTGTCGTCTACTACCACCTGCTTCCGAAAGACATTATTACTTCAACAACAGAATTCACGGAAAGCTCCAACTTTCTCTATCTATTTATTGCCGGTATCGTCGTCGGCAGTATTCTCGGGATGAAAAGAGAGACGCTCGTCAAAGCTTTCGTTAAGATTTTTATTCCGCTGATCGCCGGCTCGATCGCGGCCGCCATCGTCGGCTTATGCGTCGGGACGCTGCTCGGGCTCGGCTTTCAGCACACGCTGCTTTATATCGTCGTTCCGATTATGGCGGGGGGTGTCGGTGAAGGCGCGATTCCTTTATCCATCGGCTACTCCGATATTATGCCGATGTCCCAGGGAGACGCCTTTGCGCTTGTGCTGCCGTCCATCATGCTAGGCAGCCTGTGCGCCATTATGTTATCGGGTTTGCTGAATGTCATCGGGAAACGCAAACCGGAATGGACGGGCAACGGGAAGGTTGATAAGTCTGATCATTCCGCTCCCGCATTGGAACAGCCGGCCGATGATAAAACGTTTGATTTGTCCTTTTTCGCTTCAGGCGGTATTTTAGCGGTTTCCCTCTATTTGGTCGGCATGCTGGCGCATGATTTCTTTCAGCTTCCGGCTCCTGTCGTGATGCTCGTCCTTGCCGTTCTCATTAAGCTGTTCAGGCTGGCGCCGGCTTCGATTGAAAACGGAGCCTTCGGCGTCTCGCGCTTTTTCTCGACAGCCGTGACCTATCCGCTCTTATTTGCGATCGGCGTTTCAATGACACCGTGGGACAAGCTGATTGCGGCGTTTACGATCAGCAACATCATTACCATTTTATCAATCGTCGTCACGATGATGGCCGTCGGTTTTCTGACCGGAAAATGGCTGAATCTGTACCCGATTGAGACGGCGGTTATTAATGCCTGCCATTCCGGCCAGGGCGGCACCGGCGACGTCGCGATCTTGAGCGCCGCTGAACGGCTTGAGCTTATGCCGTTCGCCCAAGTGTCGACCAGAATCGGCGGAGCGATTACCGTGAGCGTCACCCTTCTGCTGCTTCATCAATTCTATTAAACTGAAAAAAAGCCTCCGCATATGCGGAGGCTTTGTTATTTCATCACATTTTGAATATAAGAGCCGAATGCCGCGCCGGACATGCCCGGCGACACACGGACGCGGTGAAGCCCGTAAAGCCCCTGATCTCTAGACGCCGCTCCCGGCTCCGTCGTGACCGCCATACGGTAGCCTGACGAGGCGGCGGCTTTTAATGTTTCTTTATTATATCGTCCGACAGGGTAGCTGATCATAGTCGTCCGCTGCCCGAACACTTGATCAAATAAACGCTTAGAGTCCTTCATTTCACGTCGCTGCTGCTGCGGTGTGAGCCCGTTCAATTCGAGATGGTTCATCGTATGGCTCTGAATGGAAATGCCGTGGGCGGCCATCTCCTTCATCTGCTTCTCAGTCAGATGATTCTTATGGCCGATAAAGTTTCCGATCATAAAGATTGTCGCTTTCATCTTGTATTTCTTTAAAATGGGATAGGCCGCTTTCACATTGTCGGTATAGCCGTCATCAAATGTGATCAGAACACATTTTTCACGCGGCTCCTTATCCTCCGTCAGCATCAGATAGGCTTCTTCAGGAGTCATCGTATAATAGCCGTGATCATGAAGCCACTTCATATGCTGCCGGAATTCTTCCTTCGGCACACGCAGGCTGTTTCCCTCTGAAATGCTGTGATACATCAGAATCGGCAGTCTCGCCGTCCCTTTCGTTTGAACCCAGGCGGACGTATCCGGCTCTTTTTTGATTTGCCGCTTTACGGACTTTTTTTCGCTGTGCGCTTCTGCCTTCGGAATGCTTTGTTCGGCGCTTGCCTCATGGCCCGAGCAGGCGGCAAGCGTAAACACGGCAGCCAAAAGGCACATGCACATGATCATGCGTTTCATCGTTTTCCTGCTTTCTGTCTTCTATTTACTTTTTATATCGGTTATGCGTCATAAATTGTTACATCAAAAAAGCCGGACATCCAGCTGTCCGGCTTTGCGTTATGAGCGGATTCTGATTTCTGTTTCACTGTCAAAAAAGTGAGCCTTATTCATGTCGAAAGCGACAGTCAATTCCTCACCGGCACGAATGTCATGGCGGGCGTCAATCCGGGCGATAAAATCCTGATCCCCGATCCGGGAATAAACCATAATTTCTGACCCGAGCAATTCCGCGACATTGATTTTAGCTGTGATGGATGAATTCTTATAGGATTCTACCACAATCAGCTCGTCATGTATGTCTTCCGGGCGGATGCCGAAGACCACATCTTTGCCGGCATACCCTTTTTCCCGGAGCATTTTCATTTTCCCTTCCGGCACGCTGAGAGCGGCTGAACCGATCTGAATGGCGCCGTCCGTCAGCTTTCCTTTGAAAAAGTTCATCGCCGGGGAGCCGATGAACCCGCCGACAAATACGTTTTCGGGATGTTCATACACTTCTTTCGGGGTGCCGATCTGCTGAATTTTTCCGTCCTTCATGACTACGATGCGTGTCGCCATCGTCAGTGCTTCTGTTTGGTCGTGCGTCACATAGATTGTGGTTGTTTGCAGCCTTTGATGGAGCTTAATAATTTCAGCCCGCATCTGCACCCGAAGCTTTGCGTCCAGATTTGACAGCGGCTCATCCATTAAGAACACTTTGGCGTCCCTGACAATCGCCCGTCCTAATGCAACCCGCTGCCGCTGCCCGCCGGAGAGCGCCTTCGGTTTGCGGTGCAGATACTCTGTGAGCCCCAGCATTTTCGCCGCTTCTTCGACCCGTTTTTTAATCTCCGGTTTCGGCATCTTCCTCAGCTTCAGACCGAAAGCGATATTATCATAGACCGTCATGTGCGGATATAACGCATAGTTTTGAAACACCATGGCGATATCCCTGTCTTTAGGAGCGATGTCATTCACTCTCGTGTCACCGATATAGAAATCGCCCTTCGTAATGTCTTCCAGCCCGGCTACCATCCGCAAAGTTGTCGACTTGCCGCACCCCGACGGACCGACAAACACGATAAACTCTTTATCTTTAATATGAAGGTTAAAATCATCGACAGCCGCTTCTTTTTGATCGTAATACTTATAAATATGCTCGAGCCGAAGTTCCGCCATGTATATCCCCCTTTATTTGTAAACGCTTTCTTAAATAGGATTGTAACAGCGTCAGACGGCGGCGGATATAGGCAATGTTCATAAAAAAAGTCCGCTGCCTTCGTGCACATTTCCCATTTAATGTGATTTTTCATATTGCAGACAAATGAAATAAGCCAGCAGGGCGCCCCGATATGTCTTAATATCAATACCTGAGCGTTCCGCAAATTTATCAATCCGATATTGAAGACTGTTGCGGTGCAAATGCAGTTTTTTCGATGTGAGCGACATGTTCGAGTTATGTTCAATAAAAGTCTGAATCGTATGCTTCAGCTCCGGTTCTTTCTGAAACAGCAGCGCCGCTTCTTCGTGAAGCAAGGCTGAGAGCTTTTCTCTGCTTTCCTCCGTGAGCATGGCCGGAAATACCGTTTCCGCGGTCAGCGTGCTCAGCTGCGGGAGATGACGCCGGCCGATCTGACAATATTGCTGTTCTCTCTGATAATGAAGGCGCAGACGTTCCCCCTTGCAGTAATACCTTCCGACGAAAAAACGGACACTGAAATAAAAATCGCCTTCGAGAATCTTCACAAAAGATGCGATGTCATCCGAATCTGGCGCTTCCCGCTTTTCTTCCTCCACAATCACGCCATGATCCCTCCCCGTCCGGACAACTGTATATGAAACCGGCCAGAAATGGCGCAGCGCTTCTGTGAATGCCCCCCAGTCCCGTTCTCCCAATAAGTCATAATGGATAAAACGGACACGCGGCTCCTTGACATCAGGCACCGGACCTTCTTCCAGCAGAAAACGCCGCCACCTCTTTGCTGCCGCCGTCTCCGGAAAAAAAACGCCTTTTTCTTCAGCGGGCGTCAAAAATGATTCCAGAAGCAGTTTCTCCTTCGGGGTGATATCCTCCTTCGGAATGGCGACATAGACCCGCCTTTTCTCATCATAAAAGCAAAAGACATCGTCCGCCGTACAGCACGTATCAGACAACACAGCCCTCGGGTAAATTGCCAATAACGGGTTCATATGCGCTCCTTTCTATCGCTCTATCATATTTTCAGTATAAAACGTCCGGCCGATTGTATCCACTTCGTTTTAAGAAACAGCTTTCAGGCTATTTCCCGGGAAACGAATCATAACCGCTTCTGCCGGCATAAGAAAAAACCCTCCGCGCCGGCAGAGGGATCCTTTTTTATTTAGAGATATCGACGAAGCCTTCACCAAAGACGTCACGCACATCATGAACAATGACAAACGCTTTTGTATCACAGCTTTTAATGATTTTTTTGAGCATGGAAAGCTCTTGTTTCTGGATGACGATATATAAAATTTCCTTCGACTGCCCCGTGTAATTTCCTTTACCCGACAGCAGCGTAACCCCTCTGTCCATCAGCGTGTTGACCTGTTCGGCGATTTCGTGCTTATGCTCAGATATAATCGTCACCGCTTTTTTCGTATTCAGGCCTTCAATGATAAAGTCCATCACCTTCGTTCCGATGTACAGCATAACAATGGTAAACATCATTTTTTCCGCACCGATGATGAAATAAGAACTGAAGACGACAATCAGATCAAAGAACAAAAGCGCATAGCTGATATTCCAATCGAGATATTTGTTCGCAATCCTCGCCAAAATGGCAGAACCCGCAGTCGTGCCTCCGACTCGAATAATGATCCCGATTCCGACACCGGCAAACACACCCGCAAAAATAGTATTAATAATGAGTTCATGTGAAGGCGAGTGCCAATCATGCGTCAGATGCAGAAACAGTGAGTTGGCGACAACGGTAATGATCGTATAAAGCGTTGTTTTTCCGTCTAAAAATTTATATCCGATCATCAATAAGATCCCATTCAAAATGATATTCGTCACCCCGGGCGACCATTCAAACACATAGTACAAGATCAGGGTGATTCCCGTTACCCCGCCCTCTCCAAGATCATTCGGAATGGCGAATAAATTAACGGCCAAAGCAAAGATAAAAGCTCCAATAATCAGCATCAGCACATCCAGCAATCTCTTTTTCATCCCAGACACTCCCTTTTTTATAAAATCAAAAAAGCCCGGGAGAGCACTCTTCATTAAAAGAGCAGAAACTCCCGGGCTTTTATCCCAACGTGTCACAGCAGGAACCTGCTGTGTGTTTTCTCTCGGTCCAGACCAATTCAGATTGCGGAACCCTAGAAAACCACTGTTTTTTATGTTCAGTTTTTATATTATCTTTCAAGATTATACGGGAAATCACGAACATGTTCAACCACTCTTTTTTCAATAAACCTGTAAAAAATTCGAACGATCTGCCGATACTAAAAAAGGCACTAAAATACATGACTAAAAAATTATTAAAATACTTTTTTTCTCAAAATATTATTGACTATAGGTTATTTTACAGGCATTATAGTATGTAGTTTTTAAGAAATAGTTTACATAGGAGGAAATATTATGGCAGGCAACCTGGTGTCTTGTAAGGCATGCGGCAAAGAAATCGCTAAAGGCGTTAAAAAATGCCCAAACTGCGGTAAAGATCAGAGAAACTTTTTCATGAGACATAAAATCATCACATTGCTTCTGGCAGTGGTGGTTATTATCATTCTCGTAAACATCGGCGGCGGAGGCGATTCTTCATCATCTAAAACTGCGTCTTCAAAAGCTGCGGAATCTAAAGAAAAACTGTATAACATCGGTGACACTGTTAAGACTGAGAAAACTGAAGTTACTGTTACCAAAGTGGAAAAAAGGGATTCAGTAGGCTCTCAATTTGTCGAGAAAAAAGCGTCTGACGGCGGCGTTATCGTAGCTGTTCAATACACGGTTAAAAATGTTTCAAACAAGCCGTTAAGCTCTTTCTCCATTCCAAGAGCGAAATTAGTAGATTCTAAAGGAACATCTTATGATTCAGATATTGATGCTTCTTCAAGCTATGCAACAGAAACAAAAGTAGACAATAGTAAAATTTTAAGTGACTTGAACCCGAACATTAAAGTGACTGACGTAAAAGCTTTTGAAGTTGATAAAGACGCATACTCTAAAGGCACTTGGAAATTAAAGTTCAGCAACGATGTTGAAGTGAAAATTAAATAATCATCATAACAAAAGAGACCTTCATCATTCGAAGGTCTCTTTCTTTTTACGCCTTTTGGTACCCGTTCACATTGGAGGACTGCCACTTCCAAGAGTCGGCGCACATTTCTTCAAGCCCGCGCTTTGCTTCCCAGCCTAATTCAGCCTTCGCTTTTGCCGGGTCTGCGAAGCATGCGGCGATGTCTCCCGGGCGCCGGTCTGCAAAACGGTACGGCACTTCTTTTCCCGATACTTTTTCAAACGCCTTGACCATCTCCAGAACGCTGTAGCCTCTTCCCGTGCCGAGATTATAGGCGTCGGCGCCCGTTGTGTTCAGCACCTTTTCGAGCGCTCTGACATGGCCCTCGGCAAGGTCAACGACATGGATGTAATCCCGCACGCCGGTGCCATCCTTTGTCGGATAATCATTGCCGAACACCTGCAATCGCTCAAGCTTGCCGACAGCGACTTGTGCGACGTACGGCATTAAATTATTCGGGATGCCGTTCGGGTCTTCTCCGATCCGGCCGCTCGGGTGCGCGCCGAACGGATTAAAGTAGCGGAGCAGCGCAATGCTCCATTCAGAGTCCGCATTATGCAGATCGCGTAAAATCTGTTCCAGCATCAGCTTTGTCTGCCCGTAAGGATTGGTGGCGCTTAAAGGAAAATCCTCAGTGATCGGCGTTGTTTCCGGAACGCCGTAAACCGTCGCTGAAGAACTGAAGACGATTTTTTTCACGCCGTGTGCCTGCATGGCTTCACATAAAATAAACGTTCCCGTCAGATTATTATGATAATAACGGAGCGGAACAGCCACAGACTCACCGACGGCTTTTAATCCCGCAAAATGAATGACGGCTTCAATCTCATTTTCAGCAAACACCCGGTGAACGGCGTCACGGTCAAGGAGATCCGCTTCATAAAACACAAGCCCTTTTCCGGTAATGTCTTTCACACGCTCCAATGCTTCCGGTGAACTGTTTGACAGATTATCCAGAACCACGATGTCATAGCCGCCGTTTAACAGCTCGACACATGTGTGGCTGCCGATATAACCCGCTCCGCCTGTCACTAAAATCGCCATGAAGAAAGCCTCCCCTATTGAATGAATTGACCATATTATATCGGTTTTTTCTTCCTCAATCATCCATTTCCAAAAAGTTTAATCGTTTAGTCATCGTTTCTTCATAATTTATTTTCATTCGCGTAAAAAACAGAGCCCTCGATTCAAACGGGTTGTGAAATAGAAATCCCTCCCCCGCGCATGGTAAGATAAGACAAAGGAGATGACGGTATGAAAAATGAAATCATTGAACGCTTTACCTCTTACGTAAAAGTCGATACACAGTCTGACGAAAACAATGAAAACTGCCCTTCAACACCCGGCCAGCTGACATTGGCCAACATGCTGGCAGATGAATTAAAGTCGGTCGGCATGACAGAAATCACAGTCGATGACAACGGGTACGTCATGGCGACTCTGCCGGCGAATACGGATAAAGACGTGCCGACTGTCGGTTTTCTGGCTCACGTGGACACCGCGACCGATTTTACCGGAAAAAATGTGAATCCTCAGATTATTGAAAGCTACGACGGGCATGATATCGTTCTGAATGACAAACTCAATGTCGTCCTGTCGCCTGAGCAATTCCCGGAACTTTCCCGCTATAAGGGCCAGACGCTGATTACAACAGACGGCACGACGCTGCTCGGAGCCGACAACAAAGCGGGCATTGCCGAAATCATGACGGCAATGGCGTACTTGATCAAACATCCGGACATCAAACACGGAACGATCCGGGTCGCGTTCACGCCCGATGAAGAAATCGGCAGAGGCCCTCACAAATTCGATGTCGGCCGCTTCAACGCCGCATTCGCCTACACGATAGACGGAGGCCCCCTCGGCGAACTGCAATATGAAAGCTTTAACGCAGCCGCCGCAAAGCTTACTTGTTACGGAAAAAGCGTCCACCCGGGGACGGCGAAAAACAAAATGGTCAACGCTTCAAAAATCGCGATGGAATTTCATCACGCGCTGCCGAAAGAAGAAGCGCCGGAATATACGGAAGGGTATGAAGGCTTCTATCATTTACTTTCCATGGACGGAGACGTTTCTGAAGCCGCCCTGTCGTACATCATCAGAGACTTTGACAGAGACCGCTTTGCAGAACGAAAAGAATATATGCAGAAAACCGCCGATGCGCTAGCGGCCAAATACGGCAAGGAAAGCATCAAGCTTGAACTGCGTGATCAATATTACAACATGAGAGAAAAAATCGAACCGGTCAAAGAGATAGTCGATGTCGCGTATCAAGCCATGAAAAACCTCGACATCGAACCGATTATCGAACCGATCCGGGGCGGAACCGACGGCTCACAGCTCTCTTACATGGGACTGCCGACACCGAACATTTTCACGGGCGGCCAAAACTTCCACGGAAAATATGAATACATTTCCGTCGATCATATGGAAAAGGCGGTAAACGTCATTGTTGAAATCGCCAGGCTCTTTGAAGAGCGCGCTTAAAACCAAAGCCCCCTGCTTTGGTTTTTTTCTTTCACATGAAACCTTTCCTTCTTTCTTTCCGTATATAAGGTATGAAATGGAAAGAAGGAGTGAAGACTATGGCAAGAGGGACTGTAGCGAAAGAATTGAAAAAAACCTTAAAAGACCCGCGTGTTCTGGAGACGAAATCAAATCCTTTTAAAAAACTGCGGAAAATGTTCAAACGATTTTTTTAAGATAACATCTCGTTTTCGTTAAAAAAATAAAGAAAGCGCTGTCAACTCGCAGTCATCTGTTAGAAGCAGTTATTTTGCATATCATACGGTTTTTTAGGGTACTGAATAACACAAGGCAAACGAAAACACCGAAGTAGTTAATTAGGCACTTACAAAAAATAGTGAAAAAGTTATATAAACGATCATTATTCATCAGCCGATACAATCTATAGAACCACAACAAGAGCAAAATTTCTTCAACCCATAGTCATTTTTACGGAAAATGACGTTATTTTTTAAAAAAGTGACAATTGTTTGAATACTTTTCGTTTGTTTTTTCGTACAATAATAATACCAAAACTTTTTTTGGGAGGTATGTAAAATGATGCTACTTATTTTCGCTGCTTTGACAGGGTATCTTGTTTTCTCTTTCAGTAAGGACAACCGCCGGAAAACGCCAAAGACAAGCCCGCTGGTGACAGCTGCCGACACGAATAACATCATTGATTTAAATGCGATCCGTCAAAAACGTCGGATGCCGCTATCATAAAAACGACAGCTGCCGCAAAATCGGCAGCCTTTTTTTATGCACCCGGCCGATATGAAACCTTCCGCCTCCTTTTTTCGTACAACATAAAAAAGGAGTTTTTTTATGTACCATTTTTACATCAAAGAGCGAATGTTTACGATTAAGAATCGTTTTCAAGTGTTTCTTGAAAGCGGAAAAGAAGTCTACAATGTTGAAGGAAAGCTGTTTTCATTCGGTGATGAACTGAAGCTGACTGATTTGGACGGCCGCACGCTCGCCAGCGTCAATCAGAAACTGATGTCGCTCGTTCCCCGTTACGAGATTTCCGTCAGCGGCAAACCCGTCTGCCAAGTCATCAAGAAAGTCACGTTTTTCAAACCGAAATTTGAAATTTCCGGACTCGGCTGGGATCTTACCGGCGATGTGTGGGGCCGGAATTTTCAAGTGACAGACGGAAAATCAAACCGGATGACCGTCACCAAATCATGGATGAGCTGGGGCGATTCCTATCATTTGCAGATTGAAAAGGAAGAGGATATTGCTCTTTGTCTTGCGATCGCCATCGTGATAGATATGATTCTATTTGAGGGTGACAAATAAAAATATTTATCGAAATATATTGACAATATAAGATAATATACTAAGATTAAGAGTATTACAGTTTATTCTGAAAAATAGCATATTTCCTTATCAAGAGAGGTGGAGGGACTGGCCCTATGATACCCGGCAACCGCTGTTCAGCAGAATGGTGCTAAATCCTGAAGATAAGGTTGAGATTTGCGGACGCAAGCTCTTCCCTATCCGAGGGAAGAGTTTTTTTATATTTCATCAGGAAAGAAGGAATCGTTCATGTCACAGCAAAACACAGAACAACCATTGCATACTCTTCTAAGAAAAAACCCGCCGTTTCGCGCGGATCAGGTCGGAAGCCTGCTGCGGCCGGCGGCTGTGAAGCAAGCCCGCCTGCAAAGAGCGGCAGGTGAGATTTCAGCAGAACAGCTGCGCGAAATCGAAAACAGAGAAATCATCCGCAGCGTGGAAAAGCAGAAAGAAACCGGCCTCAATGTCGTGACTGACGGCGAATTCCGCCGTGCCTGGTGGCATTTTGATTTTCTCGAAAATTTAGACGGGGTTGAGGCATTTACGCCTGAAAGCGGCATTCAGTTTCACAACGTACAGACGAAAGCGCGCGGCATTAAAGTAACGGGAGATATTGATTTTTCTCAGCATCCGATGCTCGAAGATTATAAATTCCTGCACAGCATTGCCGGCGATGCTGTTCCGAAAATGACCATCCCAAGTCCGAATATGCTGTTTTTCCGCGGAAAATTGGAAAAAGCGGCCTACCAGAATGATTACAAACAATTTCAGCACGATGTGTCAAAAGCGTATAAAAAAGCGATTCAAGCTTTCTATGACGCCGGGTGCCGCTACCTTCAGCTTGATGACACCGCATGGGCCGTTTTCTTATCGGAAGCGGGGCTTCGCCAGATTGAAGCATTCGGAACGACGCCGGATGAGCTGCGCAGGCTGTTTGCCGCTTCCATTAATGACGCGATCAAGGAGCGCCCTGACGATCTGAAGGTTACGATGCATATCTGCCGCGGCAACTTCCAATCCACATGGACGGCTGAAGGCGGATATGATGCGGCGGCGGAAACGATTTTTGACGGGCTTAACCTTGACGGATTGTTCTTGGAATATGATGATTCCCGCTCCGGCGGCTTTGAACCGCTCCGCTATGTCAAACGCTCTGATCTTCAGCTTGTGCTTGGATTGATTACATCAAAACATGGCGAACTTGAAGACAAGGACGCGATTAAACGCCGGATTGAAGAAGCTTCACAATATGTCAGCCTGGATCAGCTTTGCCTCAGCCCGCAATGCGGATTCGCCTCCACTGAGGAAGGAAACCTGATCACAGAAGAACAGCAATGGGCGAAACTGCGTCATGTCGTCAACATTGCCGGTGAAGTCTGGAAATAAAAAAAAGACACGCGATCAGCGTGTCTTTTCTGTTTACAGAGGACCGGTTCCGATTAAAATATCGATATCTATCGTAATATCCGCCGCTTTTCGGCTGATAAACCGCCGGATGCTTTCATCAGTACATTTCCATGTTAAGGGCGTCATTTTCACAAGCCGCTCGAGGTCAGGCTGCGATAAGGTCTTCGTGTAACACAGCCGTTTGCGCTCAAAGGTTTGAAAGCCCGCTTGGAATCTTCCGGCCGCAGAATCGGCGGTGTCATTCCGCCGAGGACTGTCTCCGAAGAAGAATTCCCTTACTTCCTTCAAATAATCACGCCGCGGCACCGCTTTAATGACTGTGCCGCCCTTTCGTAAAAGCCTGCTGCATTCCTTGTAATTCCAAGGTGATAAAACAGACATCACGACATCAAAACAGCTGTCGGCAAACGGCGCATCCGCCACATCAGCGACGGCAAAAACAAAATGATCCCCGAAGGCCTTTGCGGCATGCAGCACACCTTCTTTCGAGAGATCAATGCCGATTCCCGTCACGGAAAAAGCGGGCTGAAGCCATTTGCATACGGCGGCTAAATGAGAGCCTTCTCCGCATCCCGCATCCAATATCGCCGCCGTTGTTTGCGGAGATTGAATGCGGCTGATGATGGCGGCGATCTCCTTTTGAACCGGCCCAAAAAATTCCCGGCTGTCAAAAAGAGCGCGTCTCGCTTCGAACAGCTGCCTGTCATAGCGGGTTTTGACCGATTTATTGAGAAAATTCACATATCCTTGCTTTGATATATCAAATGTATGCCCGTGTCCGCACATCAAGCTTTTGTATTGTGAGACCTCCATGGCCGAACTGCATAGCGGACACCTGAATACGGACTGGCATGATTGCAGTAATTCCGCGCGTTTTCTTTTTATAGACGTCAATAAAAACACCTCATTCATTCGTTATTCCGATGAAATGAAAAAGGCATAGACAAATAAACCTCGCAAAATTGGAAGTTTAACCTATTTATCTATACCTCTCATTATCTGTAACGAATGAACTGAATGATCATGAAAATGACCCCTTCTCTGCCGTCTTTTGAAGGCGGTGCCCTCAGATCCATTTTATCAGCTGCATCCCGTCTTTACAATGAACCGGAACTGTTTTTCGGGGGCTTTTTATACCTTTTTAATCCAATTACTTGTGAACATCCTTTATTTTCTTTATTTATAATATAAATTTATTATTTTGAAAATATCTAAAAAGGTTGATTTTCAAAAATTGAAACGATAAAATACTGCTATCTCATGTAATATCGTTATTCTTGTATATGATCAGTAATATGGTCTGATTGTTTCTACCTAGTGCCGTAAAAGACTAGACTACAAGAAAGTTTGCATAAATTTGAACGAGTGAAAAGCATATGATGCTGTCAGTCTATTCTTTTCTTTTGGCTCTTATTTATCACACTTTCTGGCTTTCAGGAATTTGTGACGAATAAGAGCTTTTTTTATTTCCATAATACCCTTATAGGAGTTGCTCACATGTACTTTTTATTGAACATTGTCGGTCTCATTGTTGTCATGGCTGTTGTTTTCTTATGCTCTCCCAACAAGAAGAAGATTAAATGGCGTCCGATTGTCATGCTCCTCGTCTTTGAGTTTCTGATTACTTGGTTTATGTTAGGGACAAAAGTCGGCGGCTTTGTCATCGGGAAGATCGGCGCGTTCTTTACATGGCTGATTTCCTGCGCCAGTCAAGGGATTGCGTTCGCCTTTCCGTCTGTCATGGCGAACCCGACGGTTGATTTTTTCTTCAGCGCATTGCTGCCGATTATCTTCGTCGTGACCTTCTTTGATATGCTGTCGTATTTCGGTATTCTGCCGTGGCTCATTGATAAAATCGGCTGGCTGATTTCTAAAATATCCCGTCTGCCGAAGCTGGAGAGCTTTTTCTCCATCCAGATGATGTTTTTAGGAAATACGGAAGCTTTAGCCGTCATCCGCCAGCAGCTTGCCGCCGTCAGCAACAATCGGCTTCTGACATTCGGGCTGATGAGCATGAGCAGCATCAGCGGTTCGATCATCGGATCGTACTTGACGATGGTTCCGTCCACTTATGTGTTTACAGCCATCCCGCTGAATTGCTTAAACGCGCTTTTAATCGCCAATATGCTGAATCCCGTGGACGTTTCTAAAGAGGATGATATTATTTACGTTCCTTCAAAAGCGGAGAAAAAAGACTTCTTCTCCACGATTTCTAACAGTATGCTTGTCGGCATGAACATGGTCATTGTTATTTTAGCGATGGTAATCGGATATGTGGCGTTAACGGCTGCGTTAAACGGCGTACTCGGACTGTTCATGCACGGTTTGACCATTCAAAAGATTTTCTCATACATCTTCAGTCCGTTTGCCTTCCTTCTCGGATTAGGCGTACATGACGCGATGTATGTCGCACAGCTGATGGGCATCAAGCTCGCGACGAATGAATTTGTGGCAATGGCCGATCTGAAAGGGCAGCTGAAATCACTTCCGCCGCACACGATTGCCGTGGCTACGACATTCCTGACATCATTCGCAAACTTCAGCACCATCGGTATGATCTACGGATCTTATCAATCTCTGCTTGATGGTGAAAAATCAGCCATCATCGGGAAAAACGTCTGGAAGCTGCTTGTCAGCGGAATTGCCGTTTCCTTATTGAGCGCGGCGATTGTCGGATTGTTTGTCTGGTAAAAGAAAAAAAGCGATACCGCTCCGTTTTGGAGTGATATCGCTTTTTTTTATTGATAGACGGATGCAGGCACGAAAACGCCCCGGATTCCTGCCGCGTACGGTCCGAGATCATATTGTCCAAACACAACGGCAATACCGTTTTTCGTAAAGAAGAAAGGTCTTTCGTTATTCAGGATGATCTCTTGTTTTTTGACGTCCTGGTCAAACAGATCGTTATGTTTCTTAATGTAGCCGTAAAGATAGTCTCTCGTTTTGTTGGCTTTCGTTTTTGTATTCAGCACATCATTGAGTGTGACCTGTTTTTTTGCGGCCAGGTCGTAATTAAAGGTCTGAACGGCTGTCAGCCCGTGTGCTCCGCCTGTGTAACTGTAGTTTTCCGTCTGAATGCTGAGCTTGCCGTCTTGATTATACTTCACCTTGAAATCTGCCTGGTATTCCGCTTTATAGCCTTGTTTTTCACCGTCTTTTTTGTTTTTTACATATTCTTTGTACGAGTTTTCAATATAGCGTTTGAAGTCCTGATTGATTTTCTTTTCAAAAGATGCGTTTCCCGTATTTGTGACCTCGGGGTACGTCAGCTGCTTTACATACTTATACGTCTGGCTTTTGACGACGGGCTTTGCGGTTTGCGCGGCCTCTGCTGAAGGCGCGAAACCTCCGAACGGCGAGGCTGTCAGCACTGTTAAGAGCACGGCCGCCATCATTTTGAATGCTTTTTTCATCACAACTCCTCCTTTTCATTACCGTTCCCTTTTTGAAAACGGATTACACTCTATAGACAGCGCAGATCAGCAAATTGTTTCTGGGCCTTCTTTCACATTTTCTCCATGAAAAAAAGAGACATGGATAATCCACGCCTCTTTTACCGTGAAGGTCTTTGCGCAATGGCTTCATAAACGGCTTCCGCCAAATCGGAGTTGCCGAACATCTCCAAAACGCCGATGACGGTTTGATCAGGAATCGGTTCTGATTCCTCCTTCGGCACGACAAGCTCTTCAGCCGTTTTTCGCAGCTCTTCGTTTAAAGGCTGTCCGGGGTAAGCCTTGCTGTAAATGGCCATCGGATCAAGGTCATGATTGACGCACCATTGGGCAAACACCAAAATCATCATGTTTTCGTCACGCCGGTAATATTCTTCGAGTTGTTTTTCGGTAAACGGCTTCACTATGTATCCCTCTGCTTTTATTAATCTTCTACTTGAAGTTCCAAAGTTTCAATCTGCTTTCGAATAATTTGAATGTCTCTCTTAATTAATGTCCCCGGTACTATAATTTTTGCAGATTTTCCATTAGTAAGGGAAAAATCGAACCTTTGCATTTCAATAGTTCCTTGTTCTAACGCTTCTCTTGGAGTGCTGTTTTTTTTATCCATTAATGTTTCCTCTCTATTTGATTTTATTATTTTTTTATTTTTATGTATTATATTTGCGAATAAAGCTGACTCAATGAAAATCCTAGAAGCATATTCACTACTGTTATCTGAAATTTCATGGTATACATTTAAAATCTCAGGTAAATTATCTGGAATTGCTCCTTCACTTGAATACTTATTGAAAAGTTCAGCAAATAGTTCTGGTTGAAGAAATGCTGTTCTCAAAGCACTTTGAAAATCCTTCTCACTCATTGAATCAATTATCCTTTTGGAAAGTTGAGTCAGCTTATAATTACCAGAGGATCTTTCTAATAATCCAAAGTGTTTTAAGGATGCTATTTTGTTGCCTACAGCCCCGCTGTATTTTTTATATCCCAGAGCTTTTGTTATTAAGTCCTTTTCAATATCGCTATCTCCTGAATAACTTCTTATTAACTTAGCAAACTTTAAAGTATTTTCTAAATTAAATCGCGGAAATCCACGGCTTCTCTTTTTCATAAAACTCTCCTAACTTGTATCGCGAGATAATTACTAACTTTAAACTTATGTTAACTAAAAGTCAACTTCAGTTCAAGTAATATAGAGATTAAATTTTTTGTTTGTTCTATTATTAACTCAACTCTCGTTATTCTACTCTAATAACTTAAAAAGTGCCTCATTTTCAGAGGCACTCAAATATATTCTTATATGTTTCTGTCCCAATGCCGATGCTCAGCCACGGCTTTCAGAAATTGTTCATGGTTTCCGTCCGGAACAAGACCGGGGCCGCTTTCGGTTCCGGCGGCGAGGGCGAGAAGTTCTTTTCCTTCACCGGAGGCGCCGATCGCTTTGTAATGGCTGAAAGCTTCGTTGACGAAGTCTCTGGCCGATTTTTGGGCTTTGAGGCTGTCTGTGCTTTGTTTTCCGCCCGGAATGAAAACAGCGTCGTACAGGACGGAATCCGCTGTCAGGAACGTGGCTGACGCTTCGAGCTCCGTGCCGTTTTCTCCCTTGACGGTTCCCAGCGCGGGGCTGATGATATCGGCTCTGACTCCCGCCTGTTTGCATGCGTCAAGCACTTGTTTGACTTTCTCATCAGAAAACCCGTGGTCGGTTAAAACCGCAACCTGCCTTGTCGCTGCCGTCTTCACCGTGTTTTCCTGGCTTAAGGCCGGGGAAGTGAACGTTTCATCAGATTCACGGTCCTTCGGCGGCGGGTTCACGCCGATTCCTTTCGCAACACGCTCGGCAAGCCCGGCGTCGACGTGACTGAAGACATCAACCACCTGCTGCTGCACATCCTTGCTGTTCACTTTTCCGACTTCAAAACAGAACGCGGAGATGATATGTTCTTTCTCGGCGGGAGACATGCTGTTCCAGAACATCTTGGCCTGAGAAAAATAGTCATTGAAGCTCTCGCTGCGCTGGCGGATTTTTCTGCCTTCTACTTTTTCCTGGTAATGAACGTATCCGCCTTCTTCTTCTGAGGCCGGCGACGGATCATTGTTCTGCAGAGAATTTTTATGATAGGCGACAGGGCCCTTATTAATCGTCATCCGGTGGTAGCCGTCGTATTGGTTGTTATGGAACGGGCAGACCGGCCGGTTGATCGGAATCTCGTGAAAATTCGGCCCGCCAAGACGGATGAGCTGTGTATCTGTATAAGAGAAAAGCCGGCCTTGAAGAAGCGGATCATTGGTGAAATCAATGCCCGGCACGACATTTCCCGGGTGAAAGGCGACCTGTTCCGTTTCCGCAAAGACATTGTCCTGATTGCGGTCAAGGGTCATTTTTCCGATCAGCTTGACGGGAACCAACTCCTCCGGCCACAGCTTCGTCGGATCAAGGATATCGAAATCAAATTTAAATTCATCTTCTTCGTCAATCATCTGAACACCGAGCTCATACTCGACTTTGCCGCCGTTTTCAATCGTTTCCCATAGGTCGCGGCGGTTGAAATCGGGATCTTTCCCGGCAATTTTCTGCGCTTCATCCCATACGAGGGAATGAACGCCGAGCACGGGTTTCCAGTGGAATTTGACAAAGCGCGCTTTTCCTTTCTCGTTGACGAAACGGAACGTATGCACGCCGAAGCCCTCCATCATCCGATAGCTTCGCGGGATGCCGCGGTCAGACATCGTCCACATGACCATGTGCGCGGATTCAGGATTGTTTGCGACAAAATCCCAGAACGTATCATGAGCCGTCGCAGCCTGCGGCATTTCATTGTGCGGTTCCGGTTTTATGGCGTGAACGAGATCCGGGAATTTGATCGCGTCCTGAATGAAGAACACCGGAATATTGTTTCCGACGAGGTCATAGTTCCCTTCTTCAGTATAAAACTTCGTCGCAAATCCCCTGGCGTCACGGACGGTGTCGGCTGACCCCTTGGAGCCCGCCACTGTTGAGAAACGGACGAAAACAGGCGTTTTGACGGACGGGTCCTGCAAAAATTTCGCCCGTGTATATTCCGTCATCGGTTCGTACACCTGAAAATGCCCATGAACGCCGTACCCGCGCGCATGAACGACCCGTTCCGGAATCCGCTCGTGATCAAAGTGCGTCATTTTTTCACGAAAATGAAAATCCTCCATCAGCGTGGGGCCGCGGACGCCCGCTTTTAAGGAATGCTCATCCTCAGACACGCGAAGCCCCTGATTGGTCGTCATTTTTTTGCCGCTGTTATCAGATCGGTACTGCTCCAGCTGTTCGTCCTTTGAGTGTTCATTTACTCGTTTGTTTTGATCATCACTCATGTCAGTTCCCCCTTCTAAAACGAAACATTCTACAGCACATTTACCCGCGGCGTTCTTCAAATAAACTGCTGATCCGCTCATTAGGATTTTAGGTCTGTATTTACATATGCGGTCATACACATTTTGAAATAAGCCCTTTTCACAGAAACAAAATGTGAAAACGCTTACCAAAACAGCTGTTGAACAGGGGAGGTCATATCGTGCTTGCCATACTCGGTTTTGTGATGATGATTGTCTTTATGTATCTTATTATGTCTAACCGGCTTTCCGCTCTTATTGCTTTGATTGTCGTTCCTGTTGTGTTTGCCCTGATCAGCGGATTTGGCAAAGATCTCGGCGGGATGATGATTCAGGGCGTTACAGACCTCGCTCCTACCGGGATCATGCTGTTATTCGCCATCCTTTATTTCGGCATTATGATTGACTCAGGTCTGTTTGATCCCCTCATTGCCAAAATCCTATCGCTTGTCAAAGGGGATCCGTTAAAAATCGCCATCGGCACAGCGGTTCTGACGATGACCATTTCGCTGGACGGAGATGGGACAACAACGTATATGATTACGATTGCGGCAATGCTGCCCCTTTACAAACGGCTCGGCATGAACCGTTTGGTGCTGGCGGGGATTGCGATGCTCGGTTCGGGCGTCATGAATATTATTCCGTGGGGCGGGCCGACGGCGAGGGTTTTGGCTTCCTTGAAATTGGACACGTCAGAAGTTTTTACGCCTCTGATTCCCGCTATGATCGCCGGCGTTCTCTGGGTGATCGCCGTTGCTTATCTCCTCGGAAAAAAAGAACGGAAGCGGCTCGGCATCATTTCGATTGAACACGCGCCGTCTTCTGATCCGGAGGCGGCGCCGCTGAAGCGTCCCGCTCTCCAGTGGTTTAACCTGCTGCTGACTGTCGCTCTGATGGCCGCGCTGATCACCAGCCTGCTTCCCATCCCTGTTCTTTTTATGATCGCGTTCGCCATCGCCTTGATGGTCAACTACCCAAATGTCAAAGAGCAGCAGAAACGGATTTCGGCGCATGCGGGTAATGCGTTAAACGTTGTCTCAATGGTATTTGCGGCAGGCATATTTACAGGCATTCTCTCAGGCACAAAAATGGTCGATGCGATGGCGCATTCTCTCGTTTCCCTCATCCCTGATGCCATGGGCCCGCATCTGCCGTTGATCACGGCGATTGCCAGCATGCCTTTCACCTTTTTCATGTCGAATGACGCCTTTTACTTCGGTGTTCTTCCCATCATCGCCGAAGCCGCTTCCGCTTACGGAATAGACGCCGCTGAAATCGGAAGAGCCTCCTTGCTGGGACAGCCGGTGCATCTGCTCAGCCCGCTTGTGCCATCCACCTATCTATTGGTCGGAATGGCAGGCGTCAGCTTTGGCGACCATCAAAAATTCACTATTAAATGGGCCGTGGGAACAACGATTGTGATGACGATTGCGGCGCTTTTGATTGGGATTATTTCGTTTTAATTAAAAAAGGATTTCCGCTGGCGGAAATCCTTTTCTGTACATTATTTTTTTGTATAGCGCACCCAGTCATAATGAGCGTATAGCGGATTTACACCATTGTAGGAACCGAGCCAGTCATCGACACCTATCCCATTCCACAAGTTCATCATGATCTTTCCCGGTGTTGTCGGGATTTGGCTTGTCGCAGTATGTTTTAATTGCCCATCGACATACCATTTAATAGAGTTCGGCTGCCAATCGAACGCATACGTATGATAGGCATTGGCCGCGTCAAATCCGAGATCCGCAACCTTCTCATGGTTTCCCGCGCCATTTGTATAATAATTAAATTGAACCTTTGTCGTGTCTTTTCCTAAAAATTCGATATCAATCTCATCCCAAGGGGTACCATCCGTTGGACCTGTATAAGTGAAGAACGATGAAACGATCCCCGTGTTTTTAGCCGGTTTCATTCTGACTTCATAAAGTCCATAGCCATAGGTTTGAGCGGAGCGGTTCTCCCCGCAGTCAAACTTGTTATAAGACGGGCTTGTCAGCGCCAAACGCATTTCACCTGATGACGTCACGGATACATTATTTGCCCGCCAAGTGCAGTTGAACATATCTCCATTGGAGTAACCATTTGCTTTTTGCCAGAAACCGGAGTTATAGCTGTTAAAAGGTTCAAAAAACGATCCGCCTGTTTGAGCTGATGCAGCAGAAGTGATCGCACACAAACTCAAAAACAATCCAGTGACAAGAATGAGCAGCACTCGTTTCATACGATAAAACATGTCGGCATTCCCCTTTCTTTGAAAGCGATTTCTTTATCGATCATACATGATTCTGTTAAAAGGGAACATCGGTCAGAATAATGATAATAACGAATTTTAAAAAAACCTAAATTACCATCAGCACAGTAAGAGATGATCCGCACTCATTGTAATTTAGGTTTTGCCTGCTTATGAGTAACAATCCTAACAAGATCATATATGAATGTAAGAAAAAATGAATACAAGAAAACAAAAATACAAACGCTTTCATTATGCTTGTTTGACTACCCTTTCTATGTGAATCGTTAAATACAGCAGCTCGTCACTGGTGAGCTTGTGCTCATACGCCCTCTCAATGCATGTTTGGATTTTCTTCGTGCATTCATACGCCCGATGGTATTTTTCTTTCACTGTCTCCAGCAAAAAGTCGTCCTGGCTTTCCATATGTGTGCCGTTAAAAAGACGCTGCGCGAAAAACTTTAAGTGGGTGACAAATCGATAATAGTGAAGCGATTCTTCGTTGAATTCAATCTTAAAATGGTATTTTACGATCCTCAAAATCTCTTGCATGACTTTTGTAATGTTGATGATATTGGGCATCTCTTCATTCAGCTCGGCATTTACAATATGCAGCGCAATAAAGCCAGCTTCATCCTCCGGCAGAGACACGCCAGTCTTGTTTTTCACCATGGCCAACGCTTGTTTGCCGATTGCAAATTCGTCTTTGTACAGCCGTTTCGTTTCCCACAGCAAGGCGTTTTTGATATCCAGCCCTTTCTTATTGCGCTGGATCGCAAAGTTAATATGATCGGTCAGCGACACATAGATGCTGTCGTTGAGCTTTTTGCCGAGCTGTAATTTCGCATAGCTGATAATCTCCTCGGATACTTCCATACACTCGATCGGAATATCATACAAAAGGGTTTTGAACTTTTCTGATACATCTTTGTTATCGAGGGTGAACACTTTCTCAATGCGGGCTTCATCTACCGGATCTCCCGTTTTCTTTTGAAAAGCAATGCCCCGGCCCATGATGACCAATTCCTGATTGCCTTCTTTGAGCACACTGACGACATTATTATTAATGACTTTCGCAATCTTCAATTCCGTCTCCCTCCAGCCTGACCATTTACCTGCTACACCTTGATTGTACATCCTTTTTGTACTAGGTCAATATCTCCAGGTCAATCAGAAAACGCCGTTCAGAAATCATTGTCCAACGATGAGGCAGCGGCGCATATAATGCAGAGAACCGGTTTTTGGGAAGGAGCATGTGTGATGAAACGGTTTTCGAAAGAAGAAAGCAGCTGGATGCTGTATGATTGGGCCAATTCAGCTTATTCGGTCATTATTATGACGGCGGTGTTTCCCTTGTTTTTTAAAGCGGCGGCGGCGGAAAACGGCGTCAGCGCGGCTGATTCCACCGCTTATTTGGGCTATACGATTGCCGCCGCGACTTTTATTTTGGCGATGCTCAGCCCCGTCTTAGGAACGATTGCCGACTACAAAGGATGCAAGAAACGGTTTTTTGCCTTCTTTTTTCTGATCGGTGTGGCGGGCACCGCCGCGCTGGCTTTGATTCCCGGCGAACCTTGGATGCTGTTATTAATTTGTTATACGATTTCCACGATCGGCTTTGCCGGATCTAATGTGTTTTATGATGCGTTTCTCGTTGATGTGGCCGCAAAGGAGCGGATGAATATGGTGTCCGCCAGGGGGTTTGGGCTGGGCTATATCGGCAGTACAATCCCTTTTCTCCTCAGCATTGCCGTGATTCTGTCAGCACAAGCGGAGATGATTCCGCTGTCCGCCCAGGCTGCCGGCCGCATTGCCTTTTTGATTACGGCGGCATGGTGGGGGCTGTTTTCGATTCCGCTCCTTCTCCGCGTCCGCCAGCGCTATTATATCGAGAGGGAGCCGCGGCTTGTGATCAGCAGTTTTATACGGCTGGCCGGCACGCTGAAGCAGATCAGGAAGCACCGGGCGCTGTTTTTGTTTCTGCTCGCCTATTTCTTCTACATCGACGGGGTCGGCACCATCATTACGATGTCCACGTCATACGGGGCTGACCTCGGCATCAGCGCGGCAAATCTGCTGATTGTTTTATTTGTCACTCAGGTCGTCGCCGCGCCTTTTTCAATTTTGTACGGACGGCTGGCCGAACGGTTTAAGGGAAAAACAATGCTTTATGCCGGCATCGGCGTGTATATGATTGTCTGCACGTATGCTTATTTTATGGATTCCGCTTTTGATTTCTGGGTTTTGGCTATGCTTGTCGCCACTTCCCAAGGCGGTATTCAGGCGCTGAGCCGCTCTTACTTTGCAAAGCTTGTCCCCAAACAGAACGCCAATGAGTTTTTCGGCTTTTATAATATTTTCGGCAAGTTCGCTTCAATTATCGGCCCGCTTTTGATTGCCGTGACCGCCCAGCTGACCGGAAATTCGTCAGCCGCCGTGTTCAGCCTGATTTTGTTATTTGTGATCGGCATTGCCATCCTTGCGTTTGTGCCTGAGGAAACGGCGTAAAAAAAGCCTGCACGCGGCAGGCTTTCTTTTTTTATTTCTTGGCTTTATGGACTTTCAGTTTTTTGCCTTTGACCGTCGTATTTTTCATGATGTCAAGAACGTGCGGGCCTTTGCCGTTCAGAATTTCGACGTACGATGCGTTGTCCAGAATCGTGATAATCCCGATATCATCGGCTGAAACGCCGTCGATTTTCGCGATCGTCCCTACAAAATCGACCGCTCTGAGTTTTTTCTTTTTCCCGCCGTTAAAATACAGTTTCATGATGTCTTTGTTTAACTGTTCGCTTTTGTCTGTTTTGACATCGGGGCGGGCGTTCAATTTTTCCGCAAATGCCGCTTTCCGTTCCGCTGTTTCTTTTTCCGACGGCGCTTCCCGCTTTTGGATGCGGAAACCGATATATGTCTCAATGTCATTCAGAAACCGCGATTCAGACGGCGTCACAAACGTAACGGCCAGTCCGCGGTGTCCGGCGCGGCCCGTTCTGCCTGTGCGGTGCACATAGCTTTCTTTTTCAAGCGGAATATCATAATTGATGACGAGGCTGATGTTTTCGATATCAATTCCTCTGGCGGCAACGTCGGTCGCAATGAGATAGCGGAACTCGCCGCGCTTGAATTCATTCATGACGTCAAAGCGGTCTTCCTGCACCATGCCGCCGTGAATTTTATCGCAAGGGTAGCCCAGCCTGTCCAGCTCATCGGTTAACTGTATGACTCTTTCTTTTGTCCGGCAGAATATGATGCAGCTGTCCGGGTTTTCGGTGATCAGGACATCACGCAGCAAAGATGTTTTGTCCTCTTCTTCTGTTCTGGTGACAAAATGCTCAATGTCTTTTGTCGTCAGGCCTTCCGCTTTTACTTCAATCAATTCAGGGTCTTTCATATATGTGCGGCTCAGCTTCTCGACGTCATCCGGCAGCGTCGCTGAAAACAGCATGGTGACTCTGTTTTTCGGCAGATGCTGAATGATGGCTTCCACCTGTTCAATAAATCCCATATTCAGCATTTCATCCGCTTCGTCAATCACCACATACGCCAGCCGCTCAAGCGGCAGCGTCCCTTTTTCTATATGATCAAGCACACGCCCCGGTGTTCCGGCAACGACGTGGCTTTTTTGCTTCAGTTCGGTTTTCTGTTTGTCAAAAGAAGCTTTTCCGAAAACCGCCGTGGCTTTTATCCGTTTGAAACGGCCGATATTCGTGATATCTTCTTTAATCTGCGCCGCAAGCTCGCGGGTCGGCGTTAAAATCAGGGCCTGCGGTTTGTTTTCCTCCCACTCCGCAAGCTCGCAGATCGGAATGCCGAAAGCCGCGGTTTTGCCGCTGCCCGTCTGCGATTTGACGACGAGGTCTTTTTTTTGCAGCGCGGCGGGGATGACGCGCCGCTGCACTTCAGTCGGCTCGGTGTATTGCAAGCCATTCAGCGCCCGTCGGATCTCGGGGCTGATCGCATATTCATTAAACTCATTCATGACTAAACTCCTTCTCTGTCCGGCTCCCCTCATTATACGCGAAATGCCGCCGCTTTACCCTGACGTTTTGCCGGGCCGTTCGGGGGACTGCTTTTTCTTCATGTCGAGCACGACCCATTTGGCGCAATAAAAGCACATGCTTCCTTCCCCGTCATCGACATAGTAGCGGATCGATTCCCAGCCGCTGTTCGACCGGGCTGATATCCAGATGGATGTCGGTGATGCTTTCAAGATCATCCAGCCGGGCAGACCTCACATCCTCAAAGCGCAGCACGGCATCATACTGTCCGTCAGTCAGCTTCAGCTCAAACACCGGGATTTTATCATAATACTCGTTATACCCGGTATAGAACGTAAACTCCGTCAATTCAAAACAACCCGGCGAATCCGGCCCCAGCAGAACTGCTTTCTCATGTTTGTGCCACTCCATTTTGCGCCTCCTTTTTTTCACCTGAATTGACATGTCTGACTCAAATGAATTTTTTTTACAAACCCCCATGAACTTCTTTATATTCCTGCACCCAATCTCTTAATTCTTCTAACGTATGCAGATACGCATCAGGCGAATCTTTCAGATCAAGCCCGCTCAAATATACGAGCATCTCCCAAACGGTTTCGTCCTCAACCGCCGGATCATCTGCAGCCACGTACTCGCACGCCCAATCCGACACTTCTTCCCTCGCCGCTTGACCGTTCAGGATCAGACCAGCCTTCTTCAGACATTCTGCTATTGTTGGTTCTTTCACGTCAGAAGCCTGCCTTTCATTTCTTGTTTAAAATGCTGACTAACAGCCTCCTGGCCCGTTCATGCCGCCCGATTTCCCGGCTGAGCTCCGGATAATCCGTTAAAGCGTTTTTCAGCTGCGCATATTGCGGATACAGCTCAAAAAAGGATTTATATAAGGCTTTACGCTGCCGCACAGGGATTTGTTTATTCGCCAACACAAAATCTAAGCTGCCGCAGACAAGTGCGAAGTATTCATAAAAATCCCCAGCGCAGGCAGCACCCTCAAAGTCTTCTTCGAATCTCCCTGCATCTGAAGGCAGCGGCCCCTCTAATTCTTTTTTGTATAATTTCAGGTTTCGGATGACGTCATCATTTAAAGAATATCTGATGGATTTTAACATCTCAGAATCACTCGAATATCACCTGATTCATCGATGATCGTAATCGAAAGCCCGCCATTCTGATGCCGTCCGAGATACAGACGCCCGCAGTTATCAAAATGACAAAAACATCCTTTTACTGATTCTTCGACTATCTTATTCATTTTTATTTTCATATAATTACCCCTTGAGTCTTGGATGGTATTTTATTTATATCGATCGTTCACTCTGTAAAATGATATGCAGATGGCTGAAAAAAGCCATCTGCATAGGATTGATCAATACTTTACCATATATAAATCGTTATCACTAAAGATAAAAATGCGGTCCTGGACGGCTCTGTACGTTGTTTCTCCTTTTCTATCAATACCGTGTATCATGACGTCAGCCTCTGATAAGCCTTTGTTCTCTTCATGAAATGCAAATAGGTTATCCTCGTGACTCTGAATCAGAAGCACCCTTTTTTTCGAAACGGATAGCTGATCACAATAGGAGTATTGATCGCCGTCCAGCACATATTCTGCAACAGTACGAATTCTGTCCCGTCCAATCTGATAATGCCCGATGACACAGCAATCCTCTCCCTCGAAACATACATACAAATCAGATTTGATCGATTGTACGGCATAGCATTCATGCATCATTTCTTTAAAATCGTCTTCAAAATAAAACGTTCTGTCTTCTGCATGAAAAGCAAATATCGCTTTCCCTTGAGGGTTTCTCTCATCATACATACCCTCGTCCGTTAATCCGATCCATAATAATCCATCCTCACCCAGATGAAATACATTGGCGCTTAATAGAAAAGAACAAATCGGATTGATTTTATTACTGTTTATGCAGTATGTTGCCAATTGACACGTATGATTTTCCAGATAAACGATCACGATTGTGTTATCATACGAATCAACGAGATAGAATTGGGCAACTTCAGAAAATCCGTGTAACTCTTTTTTGATTAAAAGAGAGCTGCCTTTCATAACCTCCAATATTACTTTGTGATCGTGCACCGACACAATAAATACCTGATCATCCCGACCCGCATTGAAATAAATGATGTGCTCTCTTTTATATGACCCAACCCGCTCCGCGATAAGTTCTAACATCAGCAACACTCCATAGATTAAGAATCTGGAATTTATATCAAATTAATCAATGATATATAAATCTGCTGCATCAAATTCAAACCAAATGATTTTTTCATTATTTTCAGTAGTTACATCAACCTTTTGAGTGTTCAGGTTCATATAGGACTTATTTTTGGCAGGATTTGCTATTATAACAAAGTCATTGATCGATGCTAAAAAATATAATTCATCTAATAAGTGATCTGCCATCAATTCTTCTTTGGTTAGGGCACATTCAATATGAATGAACTTTTTCGATACAGTATTCATATTTATCATTTTCTTTTCAACCTTCTTCTTCCATTCTTCAATAAAAGAAGGAAATGCCATTACTTCTATTAGAGCTGTTTCGAATTCTAAGTCATTCATTAATTGAGAAAAAGTATCTTTACTCACTAGATCACATGAATAAATCGAATTGTATTTAAGCGGATTAATCACATCCAGATTCCCTATAGCCCTCAATGATTCTTTTTGTAAATTTAAAGGAGTGTTCATGTTTGCCTCCGCGAACGATTTCGTTATGTAAGAAAAGAGAGGCTGGGACCTCTCTTATTTGTTTATTTATGATTTCGAATGATACGCATAAAATGATTGGTCGTCAAAGCGAACTGTTTCAGCTTCTATAGCAATCAGCATTCTGTTCATGTCAATGAGAAAATTAGCATTTGATTGATACTCCGGAATTACAGCATTTGATAGATTACCGATTCCTTCCGGGTGGTAACTCATCTCAAATACTTGCCAATTGTATTCTTCAGGATCTATTTTTTCTAATCTCATATCACCAATATCTGCACTGAAATAAACAGATGCTACATTTTGAAAAAGAATGTTATGCGTATATTCGGCTTTATTTTCAACGACCTGAATCTTAAGTGAAAGTTCTTTTTTAAACACTTGAAAATCAAAATGAAGGACAGCGCACCCCCCACCTATGTAATCTACCCATTCATTTATTGTTTTGTACATCGTTTATCTCCCTAAAGTTTTGGAGTCTTTGAGATCTGATTTTAGAGTCTACACGAAAAGTTCTAGCTTCTCTTCATTACGAATATTCGTTTTCTTTATCTATACTCAAAATAAAAAATGGTTCAATTGTTTCTAAACGTATCCTGTCTTGATTGCCTGCTAATAACGCTTCGATCACTGATGTCAGCATTTTATATTCACTTTCTAATAAACGGCAGAGTAATCGCGGGCGATTACTTTATTATGTTCCAACATTTCAAACATTGTTGAGATAAAAGGATCATCCTCCGCCTCTTGATACCTTCTTGGTGTTATTTCAAGTTCCAGACAGCTGTCTCCGATTTTGGTCGCTGTCTCCTCCCTTTGAGTGAGAGAGGCTGGGAACCTCTCTTCACATTAATAGACTAGGATTCATTTAACATTTCAATCATTTCTGCCGCTTCTAAGTACAATTCATTTATCCTGTTTTGAATTTCTTCTGCGATTTCTTCATCACTTTCTAGATCTGATAAATATCCCGCTTTACCTGAAAACAACTTTTTTTCACAAACCCATATATCAAAATGATCTACACAATAGCCGTCTTCATTATCGTGAAAGCCGGTGCCGCCCAAATAGGCTGCAAAAAAAAATATCAGTGAATGATAGGTATTCTCCCGACTCTTCCAAAAGCAGCTTCAATTTTCAATCCCATTTTTCTAAACGTTTCTTGATTGTTTCATAATTTGTTTAATGCGATTCGTTCAAAATGTTTTTCTATTCAGGTTGATGTTTTCATGTTACTCTCCGGTATTCTGGCGGTTAGGGTGAGTTAAGTTCCACTTCTTGTGCAACACAGTTTTAACAATAGTAATATTATTGAAATTGTTTATCAATATTTCCCTAGGTATTTAAGGTTATTTTAAGGATTATAGGAATTTTGAACCTTTTATCCATATAAAAAAACCGCCGGCTGCCGGCGGTTTTTCGTATTATGGATAGCGGAGATTTGTATTTTGCGCTCCCGCGTAGGATTGGGCGAAGTTTTTGGCGTCCTGGGCTGAAAGCGTGCCGTAGCTGTAATTTGATCTCGGATTCCAACCGGTGCGCGGTGATTTCGGGGCTTTGAGCGACGGGAATGAACCGATGTCGGTGAATTGGGCCGTCCCGTAATCGTCTATCATTCCGCCTTTTTCATTTCCGTTACCGAAATAGTTGGCTTCTGAGAAGACAGTCGCGTTTGTATGAATGGTGAATCCTAAATTAAAATTGGTCACATAGTTGTTTTTTGCGTGAAAATAGCCGTATCTCATCAGGCCCGGTGAACGCACATAGACGTTATTAAAATAGTTGTTGGTGATCGTCATATGCGGATAGCCGATATAATTGCGTCCTTCGTTATCATCATTCGGGTAACCGAGAATCAGGCCGTACAGATGGTCTGTGAATTTAGAGTTAGACAGCGTCACAAAATCCGCTTTGGCGCCGACATACAGAAGCTTTCCCAAATCGCTGCGGCTGTTCGGATTGTAGCTGTGTCCTTCAAACCACACGTGGTCAATCCAGTAATTCTGCCCGTTCGCTATGTACATCGGAATGTCGTTGTTGCCTGTAATGGCGGCATTATGGCTGATAATGAGATTTTTGAAAATCACATTGTTTGATCCGGAGCCTGTTGTCAGATAGATGTTGGTCAGCCTGTGGCTGGTATAAGAGCCGACGATGGTTTTATTGGCGCCGACTGTCACAACGGCTTTACCCGGGGAAGAAATATCACTTGTGATGACGATGGTTTTGCGGTCCGTTCCGCCCGCATTGTTTTTCAGATCATTGAGATTGCTGACGTAGACGACGGGGCCGCCCTGGCCTCCCGATACGGCGGATTTTGCTTTTCCGTTATGATCCTTCGCATTGCCAGCGAATCCGGTAAGTCCCTGCATCACATCCGGATAAGCCGCTGCCGCTTCTGCCTGCTTGGATGCGGAACATACGATGGCCAGACAAAGCGCAAAGCCGAGTGCAGCCAAGAAAGCGAGATGACGCGTCTTCTTTTTCATGCCCTTCACTCCTTTAATCTCTTAAATTGTAAACACATGAAGTATTATACAATTACTATCCTCTTTTTCCATGATCTGTTTGTCTGCTTTTTCGTTATGGCTGAAAAGCCCCAAAATAAAAAAAGCAGCCGGTACGGCCGCCTATATACGGGTGCTGTCTGCCTGAGTTTCCGCCGGCACAGCTTTTTGCTTTCGAATCAAGGACAGCGCCATTCCCGCAAAAATCAACACAATCCCCAAAGATTGATAAAGGTCGGGGCGAAATCCCGTAAATACGGTGTCAAGCACAATCGCCACCGCCGGATCAAGAAATACGATGATTGAAATAAACCGGGTGGATAAAAACCGCAAGCTGTCAAAAAAGAGCAAATACACAATTCCCGTATGAATGATACCGGTTGACACAATCATGATCCAGTTCACATGCGACAAATCAGAAAAAGCGCCGAAACGGACGAACGGGAGAAGAATGATAACGCCCAACCCGGTCTGCAAACAGGTGACCGCATATGGGCTGAGACTGTTGATACCTTTCCCGGCCAGTGTCGTAAAGGCGTAAAAAAGGGCGGCCAGCACGGCCCAAATAATACCCGATCCCATCAGCTGAGAAAATGATGTACTTCCGTTGATGCCGGAAATCAGGGCGGTGCCCAGAAAACAAATCACGATGGAAGTGACGGACACAATATGCAGTTTCTCCCGGTATATAAGGCTCCCTAGAAGAAGGACGAGAACCGGAGCCAGATGATAAACGGAAATCGCTATCGTCACTGATGTCTCCTCAAATGATTTAAATAAAAACACCCAGTTCAGCACGAGAAAAAATCCGCAGGCCAGTGTCTGCAGCACCTCACGCCGGTTCCATTGTTCGGTGCGGTACCGTCCGGAACCAAACCAGCAAACGCCCAGAAACAATGAGGCGCACAGACATCTCACAAAGACCAGTTCAATTGAAGGCACATTCGTATGTTCCGAGAAAAAGCCGATTGATCCGAAAATGACCATGGAAATGACCATTTTGATGACGGCATTTGATGTTTGTTCAGCTTGCATTGATTCGCTTCCCCCATATCATTGACTGTTTATTCAGACAAATACTAACAGCCATTTTACTTGATTCAGAGGAAGATTTCATCCTATTTTTCGAAAGACGGCGGTCTTTTCTCATTAAAAAAAGCCCCGCATCAGCAGGGTCTTCTGTTTAATGAACGATCAGTACAGGACAAGGAGACAATTGTGAGACCTTATGGCTCACGCTTCCGAGCATCATTTCTTTAAATCCGCTGATTCCGCGGCTTCCGACGACAATCAGATTGAAATGCTGTTCTTTCGCTATGTTTAAAATTTGATGCGCAGGTTCACCTTGGACGTACAGGCTTTCCGCATTTACCCCGCTTTCAGCCGCTTTCTGCTTGGCCTCCTCCAGAATGGCCGCTCCTTTTTGCTCGACTTCATGTTTGATGTCTTCAATGAAGTTTTCCGGAACATAGACAATCCCTGTTAAGGCTGATGTGGAGACAACGGCTTCACGTCCCGCATAGAGAATGGTGAGTTCAGCCTGCTGTTCTTTCGCCAGATGGATCGCTGCGTCCAAAGCTTTGCTGCTCATGTCTGAACCGTCTACTGCTGCAAGAATTTTTTTAAACATATGAATCCCGCCTTTCTGCTTTTATTGTCCTCCTCTCTTTGCTGAATGTCAATTTTGCCGGCTTTCTCCGGAACATTGCGCTTACAGACTTTCTCCGTTTGTGGCGATGACGTTTTTATACCAAACCAAACCACCTCAGCGTTATTTTTTAAGCGCTTAATAAATAGGACTTTATTCTCTTCTTTTTCAGTATTACCTATTGGTAAAAGTAGTGATAAAATGGAATTATTGATATAAAAAAGGAGATTATGATGAGAAATCATAGAGGCTTCCATGAGGAAATTCAGCAACAACAAAAACTTTATCCAACATCACATCGCATTCAACCGGTCAGCCCAAAAGAATATGCAGAGGTTTTGACTTTACATACGGCAAAACAACTGAGCGAGACATTTCAAACACTTGTGGATCAAGATCAATATGAACAAGCGATTCAGCTTAGCGAGAAGGTCGCCTCTCAGCTTGGAAAACATACGAATTTTTCATTGCCACTTTCCACAGTGCTTTATAGTTTAAATGAAATGGAACTTCCTATTTCAGAGGAATTTTCTCTACATCGTCTGAAACTGCTAGGAAATCATCAAACTCATGATAACTTTTTCAAAGCATTAAAACACGAAATGTTAACGGCGGATCGGGTAGACTTTATGGTTAGTTTTACAAGGTGGTCTGGTGTTCAGCTTTTGATCCCTCCGCTTCAGGAGCTTGCTAAAAGACATGTTCCTGTACGCATCATTACATCTACCTATATGGGTATTACAGAACCGAAGGCGTTAAGACATCTTCTTCAATTTGAAAATGTAGAGTTGAGAATTGTAAATGAATATAAAAAATCTTTCCATACGAAAGCATACTTATTTGAACGCTGTTCTGGACAGCATAGTGTCATTGTAGGATCTTCAAATCTATCACAAGCTGCCCTTACGACCGGGTATGAGTTAAATGTGAGACTACCTGAAACCAGATATCTCCCCGTTTATCAACAAACAAAAGATTTGTTTGACACTGTTTGGAATGAAAAGACACAGCCTGTTGACGAACAATTTTTACAAGCCTATGAGGAATTCCAAGCTGGAAGCCAAAAGGTAAGTGCTTCCTTTGCTGCTCAAAACTCTCTTTACAAAACGAAAATGTCCCCGAATTCCATGCAAAAGGAAGCATTACGAAACCTTAAAAAAACAAGAAACGAAGGGGAGACAAAAGCAGTCATCATCGCCGCCACTGGAACCGGAAAAACATTTTTAGCAGCATTTGATTTTGAGCAATTTAAACCAAATAAATATCTTTTTCTTGCCCACCGGGAAGAGTTACTTTCAAAAGCAATCGAAACATTCAAGAAAGTCACAAATAATCATGAAGATTTTGGCTTATTGACTGGCACGAAAAAAGAAAGAGATAAGCGTTTTTTATTTAGCACTGTACAAACGTTACATAAAAAAGATACTTTGGAATCTTTTTCAACAGATGAGTTTGACTACATTGTGATTGATGAATTCCATCATGCAGAAGCATCTACCTATCAAGCTGTATTAAACTACTTTACACCAAAGTTTTTATTAGGTTTAACCGCAACACCAGAGCGTCTTGACGGTAAAGATGTGCTTCAGATTTGTGATCATAATGTTGTTTATGAAATTAGACTCCGCGATGCCCTAAAGGCAGAGCTACTTGCGCCATTTCACTATTTTGGAATTTCAGATCATACTGTAGATTACGAAAAAGTAAAAGTGAAAAATGGACTGTACGAAGAGAAATCGCTAGTCGATCATTTAAAAACGCATAAACGAGTAGAATATATCATCAAGATGATCAACATGTATGGATTCCACGGCGAGAAAATGGTTGGCTTAGGTTTCTGTACAAACGTCGAACACGCAATATACATGAGTGATGAATTTAATAAATTGGGTTTTTATACAACTTATTTAACAGGAAATGATTCTCCTGCAAAAAGACAAGAGGTCATTCGTCAATTGGAGGATCCGCACCACAGTTTAGAACTTATATTTACAGTAGATATTTTCAACGAAGGAATAGATATTCCAAAGCTCAATCTACTATTGTTCCTTAGACCAACAGAATCACCAACGATTTTCATTCAGCAATTAGGACGGGGACTTAGAAAAACTGACGACAAAGAGTTTGTAACGATACTGGATTTTATCGGAAACTATCAAAAGTCATTCGTTATTCCACTCGCACTATCTGGACAAACAACCCAAAAATCTTTTGATAAAGATTCCCTCCGAGTGGCCGTGACGCATGAGTTTTCAGATTTACCTGGAGGATCTTATGTTGACCTTTCAGCCGTAACGAAGAAAGAAATTTTAAATAAGATCGATCATATTAAACTAAATTCAGATGCCATGCTGAAAACGTTATATAAGCAATTTAAACAAGAGCTAGGGCGCTCTCCAGAATTAATTGATTTTCTATACTCTGAACAGGCACCTGGGCTTACCTTTTTTATAAAGAAATACAAATCGTGGGTACAGACCAAAAAGAAAATGGACGATTTGAATGTTACAGATGAAGGGATTCTCAATAACCCCTTGGTTGTAGGGATAGTAGCAAAATTAGAACAGCAATTACCTATTAAATGGCCTTATGAATGGTTAATTTTACAGAGCGGTTTTCACAAAAATATCATCACAATAGAAGATGTAAAAGAATCGTTAGAAAAACAGTTTCATATTCAAACCACAACAGATACACATGATGACCTCATTCAGCGAGCAATGGAGCGTTTAACGAAATCAGATCAAAAACAGAATTGGCGCTTTGGTACATTACAAGGTGATACATTCAAGTTAGATCCAGAAGTAAGCGAGATTTTAACCGATCCATTATTCGGACCGTATATTAAGGAGCGCGTCCACTATGGACTGATTGAATTTAGACGCATGAACAATATAGAAGCCCTTGCTTCAAAAGAGATTAAGCTAACATTGTATCAGACCTATACAAGAAATGAGCTCATTTATCTTTTTCAGTCAACTGATCAGGAAGGGACTTGGCGAGAGGGTGTACGTAGAGTTAAAAATCACTATTTAATCTTTATCAATTTGAATAAGTCAGAAAAAGTAGAAGATCATTTGCTATATAAAGATTATTTTATTGATCCTAGCCATTTTCACTGGCAAAGTCAAAACCAAACCTCACATACATCAAGCGTAGGGCAAAACTTTATTCACCATAAGGAAAAAGGATATCATATTCATTTATTTGTGAGGAAATTCACTGAAATGCACAACATCACTTTACCATTTATTTATTTAGGAGAAGCGGATTACGTATCAAGCCACGGAGACAAGCCAATGAATGTCAAATGGAAGCTCCATCAGCCTGTCCCAGAAAACTTGTATGTGGATTTAACGAATTAAAGCAGATACGGTCGGAAGATCAGCGGGTGCCCACTCTAGTGATTCTAGCTCACGAATAGGCACCCATCTGAATTCCGCATGCTCTTTTGCTACCGGCTTCCCTGATACAATCTTCGCTTTTATTGAAATTAAATTGACGATGACCTTCTCATATTCATGATGAATATCAGCTATCACATCGCCCGCAACAATTTTACAATCAAGTTCCTCTTCAATTTCTCTTACAAGTGCTTCCCGAGCATTCTCCCCTTCTTCAAGCTTTCCACCAGGAAACTCCCACAGATTAGGAAGAGACATTGTTGGAGAACGTAGAGCGCATAGAATTTCATTGTTTTCATTTTGTATAACTGCGGCGGCTACTTTTATTGTTTTTTTCAAAATTAAACTTCCTTTCGTTTTTTCTTAGGTATGTATTCATATTTTTGTTATCAATTTTATACTGTTCACTGTAAACGATAGAGGTTGAGTCCATCATAATTCAAATGGTTTATTAAAAGCAATAGAAGGTCATTCTCCTAATTAGCAAGAAAAAAGCACCCTCCAAACTGGAGTAGGTGCTTTTTCACTTCACTCCCCAAACAGCCTCCCCATCACCGCTCAGCACACTAAACGTCACAACTTCCTTCTCTCTCGCTGAGTCCCATTCTTGCAGGAAGACACCGTCATAATGTGTGCCGTTCAGGTTGATTCGGGCTTTGCTGCTGTCGGTTATTGTCCAGGTTCCGGTCATTTCCCCGGAAATGGTGCCGTCGTTGTTAAGCCGGATGGTTTTTGGGGTTTTGATCGTAGCTGTAATGTCTTTTCCGTGCTGGATGAGTTTGTAGGCTCCGGATGCGGCGGCTGCCGATATGTGTGTATCCGGTTCTCCCGCGTAGCGGTACGGCGCTGCAACGGGCCATCCGTCTTTGTTCATGTACAGCCGATGCACTCTGACTTCGTGCTCTTCGCCTCTGTTCGGGAAACGGGTGTGGAAAATGAGGTATGATCGTTTCGTTTTCCCGTCGTAAAACACGGAGTTGTGTCCCGGTGAAACGTAGCCCGTGCCTTTTTCAGATTGTGAGGCGAAGCTGTAGCCGCCCATGAGTTTGACCCCGTACGGTTCAATTGCTTTGTCATCGAAGAAACTGCCGTCTTTTCCTTTGGCGTCAAGCATGTTATGGCCTGCGGCGTCATAGTACGGACCGTCCGGATTTTTAGAGCGCGCCACACGCATATTGTAGCCGCCGGCTGTGTCAAGTCCGCCGAATGACAGATACAGATAGTAATATTTCGTTTCCGGATTGTAGCTGATGTACGGGCCTTCGATTCTGCTGTGATTTCCGCCGAGCAGTTTTTTTCCGTAGCCTTGGTTCGGGAGCGGGAAACCGGTTTTCGGATTCATTTCCAGTATAAAAATCCCCCCGGAGTAAGAGCCGTACACAATCCAGAGCTTGCCTTTATGGTCAAAAAACGTTTGCGGATCTACGACGTTCGGGTGAACGTTTGCATGATACGTCGTGCCGTCTTCGCTTTTTCCTTCCATGCCTGATTTCAAAAAGATGCCTTTGTTTTTGTAGGGTCCTTCGATTTTGTCACTCACGGCGACACCGAGAGCGGATCGCGGCGAGTCTCCTTTACAGGCGTTATAGTACATGTAATATTTCCCGTCAGCCAGCTGAGCCACATCCGGCGCCCACAGCGTATCAGACTGGGCCCAGTCGAATGTCTCTTTTAATTCGGAGTAGACGTTCGGGATCAAGGGATTATTGGGATTGACGCTTGAAGACAGTTGCTGCCACTGCATCAGGTTTTTCGACTTGGCGGAAGCCAAATGCGAGCCGAATACATAGTATGTATCGCCTGTTTTGATGACGGACGGATCATGCACGCTGACCTCTGAAAAAACGGGATGCTGGGCTTTTGCCTGCGGCAGAGTGAACCCGATAACTGCTGCTGAGACCAGACACACACGAAAGAAACTGGTTTTCATTTTCTGAAATCTCCTCGCTCTCTTCTTTTCTTAAAACGCTTTCAAGACAACGCTCCATTTTATGACGCGGATGGCGGAAATATGTGATCAACAGCGCCGGCTTCCCGATGTACCGCTTTAATACAATAGCAATCTGATTTGTGAAAGACTGGAAAAAAAGTTTTGACTTCTGATTCGCAAACACTTAATATAAAAAACAGTTACTAGTTATCAGAATATTTAAGAATTGAGTGAAGCATATATGACCTTACACAAAGACCGCCGCATCGGGCGATTGTCCGTCCTTCTTCTGCTTCATGAGACTGAAGAAAACCAGCAGATCAGCCGGCTGGAACGGGACGGCTGGAAAGTCTGTCTCGGCAGGGTGGGTTCAATGGATGCGCATAAGGTGGTAGCTGCAATTGAAACCGCTTCCAAAAAGAGCGGCGTCATTCAATCTGAGGGTTATCGCGAATCACATGCGCTGTATCATGCCACAATGGAAGCTTTGCACGGAGTGACGCGGGGCGAAATGCTGCTTGGCTCGCTGCTTCGTACCGTGGGCCTGAAGTTTGCCGTCTTGCGGGGAAATCCGTATGAAAGCGAGGCGGAAGGCGATTGGATCGCCGTTTCCCTTTACGGCACGATCGGAGCTCCGATTAAGGGGCTTGAGCACGAAACATTCGGAGTCGGAATTAATCACATATGAATCAGCCCATAGATTTCAGATGATAGGGGGCTATGCGTGAAATATCATTTTCATGGCATAGCTCCTTTTTGTATGGGCGCTTTACCAAAGTAAAGAAAAAGGGGTTGAAATGATGGTAACGTTAGACGGTTCCTCACTGACAACCGCAGATGCCCAGCGTGTGCTGTTTGATTTTGAAGAGGTTCAAGCATCTGCCGAAAGCATGGAACGTGTGAAAAAAAGCAGGGCGGCGGTTGAACGGATCGTTCAAGAAGAGAAGACCATTTACGGGATTACGACGGGGTTCGGCAAGTTCAGCGATGTGCTGATTCAAAAAGAAGACGCCGCGGATCTGCAGCTGAATCTGATTCTTTCTCACGCGTGCGGCGTCGGTGATCCGTTTCCGGAATCTGTATCGCGGGCCATGCTGCTTTTGCGCGCCAATGCCCTGCTGAAAGGCTTTTCCGGCGTACGGACTGAGCTGATTGATCAACTGCTCGCGTTTCTCAATCATCGCATTCACCCGGTCATCCCGCAGCAAGGGTCACTGGGGGCGAGCGGAGATTTGGCGCCGCTTTCTCATCTTGCACTGGCGCTTATCGGGCAAGGCGAAGTCTTTTACGAAGGGGCCCGGATGCCGGCTGCTCATGCTTTAGAAAAGACAAACCTTCAGCCGGCCGTCCTGACCTCTAAAGAAGGGCTCGCGCTGATCAACGGAACGCAGGCCATGACCGCGATGGGACTGATCGCTTACCTCGAGGCCGAAAAGCTGGCCTATCAGTCGGAACGGATCGCGAGCTTAACGATCGAAGGCCTTCAGGGCATTATCGATGCGTTCGACGAGGACATTCATGCCGCCCGCGGATATCAGGAACAGATGGATGTCGCAGAGCGAATCCGCTATTACTTGTCAGACAGCAAGCTGACGACCGTCCAAGGGGAGCTGCGTGTCCAGGACGCCTATTCGATCCGCTGTATCCCTCAGGTCCACGGCGCATCATGGCAGACATTAGCGTATGTAAAAGAAAAATTAGAAATTGAGATGAATGCCGCGACAGATAACCCGCTCATTTTCGAAGACGGCGCCAAAATCATCTCGGGCGGAAACTTTCACGGACAGCCGATCGCCTTTGCCATGGATTTTCTCAAAGTGGCGGCGGCCGAGCTTGCGAATATTTCTGAACGCCGTATCGAACGGCTTGTGAATCCGCAGCTGAATGACCTGCCGCCCTTTCTGAGCCCTCAGCCCGGCTTACAATCCGGAGCGATGATCATGCAATATGCGGCGGCCTCCCTCGTGTCAGAAAATAAAACCCTGGCCCATCCCGCCAGTGTCGATTCCATTCCTTCATCGGCAAACCAGGAGGATCACGTCAGCATGGGAACCATCGCCTCAAGGCACGCCTACCAGATCATCGCGAATACGAGACGGGTGCTTGCCGTTGAAGCCATTTGCGCGCTGCAGGCCGTGGAATACCGGGGTGCGGAACATTGCGCCTCGTACACAAAACAGCTCTATCTCGAAATGAGAAACATCGTGCCGTCCATACAAGAAGACCGCGTGTTTTCTTATGACATCGAACATCTGAGTGACTGGCTGAAGAAGGAGTCTTTTCTGCCGAATGAGCATCACCAAAAACTGATGACCAATGAAGGAGGACTTACAAGATGACTGATGTAAAGAAATCAATCCGCGCCGGCCGCGGCACCGAACTTGAATGCTTAGGATGGGAGCAGGAAGCCGTGCTCCGCATGCTCCGAAACAACCTTGACCCGGAGGTTGCCGAAAAGCCGGAGGATCTGATCGTATACGGCGGCATAGGCAAGGCCGCGCGAAACTGGGATGCTTTTCACGCGATTGAGCGCTCCCTCAAAACGTTAAAAGATGATGAAACACTGCTGATCCAATCCGGAAAACCGGTCGGACTGTTCCGCACGCACAGCCGCGCGCCCCGCGTCCTGCTGGCTAATTCGGTCCTCGTGCCGAAATGGGCGGATTGGGAGCATTTCCATGACCTCGAGAAAAAAGGACTGATGATGTACGGGCAAATGACCGCCGGCAGCTGGATTTATATCGGTTCACAAGGTATTTTGCAAGGCACCTATGAAACCTTTGCGGAGCTTGCGAGACAGCATTTCGGCGGCAGTCTGAAAGGAACCCTTACGCTGACGGCCGGACTTGGCGGAATGGGAGGCGCCCAGCCGCTGTCCGTCACGATGAATGATGGCGTCGTCATCGCCGTTGAAGCGGATGAAACACGGATTGATAAACGGATAGAAACAAACTATTGCGACCGGAAAACCGCATCAATTGACGAAGCGCTGCGCTGGGCCGAAACAGCCAGACAAGCCGGAGAACCTTTATCGATCGGCCTTCTCGGCAATGCGGCAGAGGTGCATCATGAGCTTTTGAACCGCGGCGTCCATATTGACATCGTGACCGATCAGACTTCCGCTCACGACCCGCTGATCGGCTATATTCCGGCAGGATACTCACTTGAGGAGGCCGACCGCCTGCGCCGGGATCAGCCTGATTTATACGTAAGGCTTTCCAAGCAGAGTATGAAAAAGCATGTGGAAGCCATGCTCGCCTTCAAGAAAAAAGGTGCCGTCGTCTTTGATTACGGCAACAATATCCGCCAGGCTGCCAAAGATGAGGGACTCGCCGATGCTTTTGATTTTCCGGGATTCGTTCCCGCCTACATCCGGCCTTTATTTTGTGAAGGAAAAGGGCCGTTCCGCTGGGCCGCGCTGTCCGGTGACCCTGAAGATATATACCGCACGGACACTTTATTAAAAGAGCTGTTTCCAGAAAATCAAGCCCTTCACCGCTGGATTGACATGGCGCAGAAAAAAGTCACGTTCCAAGGCCTGCCGTCCCGTATTTGCTGGCTCGGCTACGGTGAACGGGAAAAGATGGGGCTCGCCATCAATGAATTGGTCAGAAACGGCGAGCTGAAAGCCCCGATTGTCATCGGAAGAGACCATTTAGACTGCGGATCTGTCGCCTCTCCGAATCGGGAAACAGAAGCGATGAAAGACGGAAGCGACGCGGTCGGCGATTGGGCGGTGCTGAACGCGCTGATCAACACGGCATCAGGCGCAAGCTGGGTTTCTTTTCACCACGGCGGGGGCGTCGGCATGGGGTATTCCCTTCACGCGGGAATGGTCGCGGTCGCTGACGGCAGCATCCTTGCGGAACAACGGCTTTCCCGCGTTCTGACAAGCGATCCGGGAATGGGCATCATCCGCCATGCGGACGCAGGTTATGAAAAAGCGGTTCAAGTCGCCGAGGAACAAGACATTATGATACCGATGAAAAAGGAGCGGTAACATGCCGAAACAAATAGATACCATACTCACCAACATCGGCCAGCTGCTGACGATGGAATCCGGCGGCCCCCGATCAGGCGGAAGCATGCAGGATCTTCAAGTCACGGAAGATGCCGTCATCGGCGTTCACGACGGGCGCATTGTTTTTGCCGGACATCAAGGAGCGGAGAAAGGATACGAGGCAAGAGACATTATCGACTGCGGGGGACGGCTCGTCACCCCCGGCCTCGTCGATCCCCATACCCATCTTGTATTCGGAGGGTCCCGCGAAAAAGAACTGAATTTAAAAATTCAGGGTATGTCTTATTTGGATATTCTGGCGCAAGGCGGCGGTATTTTGTCAACGGTCAAAGACACGAAAGCCGCCTCCGAAGAAGAACTGATTGAAAAAGGGCTTTTTCACCTCGGACGCATGCTGTCATACGGCATCACGACCGCGGAAGTAAAAAGCGGGTACGGACTCGACAAAGACACGGAGCTGAAACAGCTGACCGCGGCGAAAAAACTGGGTGAGCGCCAGCCGGTCGACCTCGTCACGACCTTTATGGGAGCACACGCCATTCCGCCTGAGTACCGGAACAGCCCTGACGAATTTCTGAATCGCATGCTGCAGCTTTTGCCTGACATAAAAGAAAAAGGCCTTGCGCAATTTGCCGATATTTTCACAGAAACAGGCGTCTTTACCGTCAGCCAGTCACGGGACTACCTGAAAAAGGCGGCTGAAGCTGGTTTCGGCTTGAAAATTCATGCTGATGAGATTGACCCGCTCGGCGGCGCGGAATTGGCGGCAGAGCTGCATGCTGTTTCTGCCGATCATTTGGTGGGGGCGTCTGACGCAGGCATCGAAAAGCTGGCGGAGTCCGGAACAATCGCCGTCCTGCTGCCGGGCACGACTTTCTATCTCGGAAAACACACTTATGCGAGAGCCCGGGAGATGATTGATGCGGGCGTACGGGTCAGTTTGGCGACTGACTTCAACCCGGGCAGCTCACCGACGGAAAATCTCCAGCTCATTATGTCGATTGCCGCGCTTCATTTAAAAATGACCGCAGAAGAAATCTGGCACGCTGTCACCGTTAACGCTGCGTATGCGATCGGAAAAGGCGAAGAGGCCGGACAAATTAAAGCCGGACGGGCGGCTGACATTGTCATTTGGGAAGCGCCGAATTACATGTATATCCCGTATCATTACGGCGTCAATCATGTCCGCCGTGTCATCAAGAACGGAAAGACGGTCGTTTCAAGGGAGGGAGCCGCTCTTGGATAAGTATCCGTTTCTGCAAAAAGCCGGCTCCCTCTTCAACGACCGCCATGTGACAAGGATCGGCGATGTGACGGAAGCATGGGCGGGACAAACGATCAAAGGGCCGGCTTTGATCGGCGTTCCGCTTTCTAAGTCGTCAATCAGCCATTCCGGCGCCTGCTTTGCACCCGGTGCGATCCGCCGGGCGCTCGGCGGCATTTCCGCATATTCCGCGGAGCTGCGGGAGCATGTCATTGACCATCTGTACGATATCGGCGATATTCAGATTCACGTCACGGATGTCGTCAAATCTCACGAACACATTTATCGGACCATTTATGATATTCTGACGGACCAGCCTGACTGGGTGCCCGTCATTCTCGGCGGCGACAACTCCATCAGTTATTCCGCCATTAAAGCCATTGCGGAAACGAAAGGAACAACGGCCGTCTTTCAATTCGACGCCCACCACGATGTCCGCAACACAGAAGACGGAGGACCGACAAACGGCACGCCGTTCCGCCGTCTGTTAGATGAAAACATCATAAGCGGACAAAACCTGATTCAGCTTGGAATCAGGGAGTTCAGCAACAGCTTGGCATACGAACAATATGTAAAAGAACGTCAGGCAGACGTGCATACAATGGAGATGATCCGGGAGAAAGGGCTTCTCCGAACGATACAAGACACTTTGCCGGCCGTTCAAAAAAGAGCCGACGCCATTTTTATTTCGGTTGATATGGATGTGCTGGATCAAGCTCATGCGCCCGGCTGTCCTGCGATCGGCCCCGGAGGCCTGTATACCGAGGAACTGCTTCAGGCGGTCAGGTATTTAGCCCAGGAGGCTGACATCTCGGGCATTGAGATCGTTGAGGTTGATCCGACACTTGATTTTCGCGATATGACAAGCCGGGCAGCCGCACACGTCATTTTACATGCATTGAAGGGATTTAAATTGTCACGTTAAAGTCAAACCCGGCACGCGTGCTCTCGGCTGCCGGAAGATTCTCATGCCACGCAAAAAGGGGGAGATCACGATGGATGTTGATCAAGGCGGCAATCAACTAAAGCGCACGATGAAAAGCAGGCACTTATTTATGATTTCATTGGGAGGGGTCATCGGCACGGGGCTGTTTTTGAGCACAGGGTATACATTGAGCCAGGCCGGGCCGGGCGGGACGATCGCCGCTTACCTGATCGGCGGCTTGATGATGTATCTTGTCATGCAGTGTCTCGGAGAATTGTCAGTAGCCATGCCTGTGACCGGTTCATTTCAAACGTATGCGACAACGTTTATCGGGCCGTCCACGGGGTTTATGGTCGGTATCATGTATTGGGTGAATTGGGTGGTGACGGTAGGATCGGAGTTTACAGCTTCCGGTATCCTCATGCAGCGCTGGTTTCCCCACAGCAGCGTCTGGATGTGGAGCGCGATTTTCGCGGCTCTCCTTTTTGCCGCCAATGCATTCTCCGTTAAATTGTTTGCAGAAACAGAGTTTTGGTTTTCCAGCGTCAAAATCGTCACCATCCTTTTATTTATCATCTTAGGCGGCGCCGCGATGTTCGGTTTGATTTCATTGCACGGTTCGGGTGAAGCTCCGATGCTGTCGAATTTCACCTCACACGGCGGACTGTTTCCGAACGGCTTTCTTGCGGTTTTCATCGCAATGATTTCCGTAAGCTTTGCCTTTTCAGGGACGGAGCTGATCGGAATTACAGCGGGTGAAACCGCCAATCCGGCAAAAGATATTCCGCGTTCGATCCGAAATGTCGCCTGGAGAACGGTCATCTTTTTTATCGGCGCCATTTTTGTGCTGTCCGGACTGATCTCCTGGAAGGAAGCCGGTGTGATTGAAAGTCCGTTTGTCGCGGTCTTTTCCCAGATCGGTATCCCATACGCCGCAGATATCATGAACTTCGTGATTTTAACGGCTTTGCTTTCGGTCGCCAACTCCGGACTGTATGCTTCCACCCGGATGCTGTGGTCTCTTGCGAATGAAAACATGATCAGCGCCCGGTTCAAAAAAGTCACGCCGAAAGGCATTCCGCTGAATGCCCTGCTCGCCAGCATGGCCGTTTCCTGCATATCCTTGATCTCAAGCATCGCCGCCCCGGGCACGGTCTACGTAGTGCTCGTGGCAATAGCCGGATTTGCCGGCGTCGTGGTGTGGATGAGCATCGCCCTGTCTCAGCTGTTATTTCGAAAACATTATGTGAAAAACGGCGGACGCGTCGCGGATCTGACCTTCCGCACACCGTTATACCCTCTCGTTCCGATCGCCGCTGTGATCTTATGTTTCGCTTCATGCGTAGGCCTTGCATTTGATCCCAATCAAAGAATCGCCCTCTTCTGCGGAATTCCTTGTATGATCCTGTGCTATCTCATTCGTTTTTTGAGAAAGAAACAGCCGAAACAATCCGTCCGTGACATTCATTTGGATAAAACCATGCCATAAAAAAAAGGCGCATACTGATGAGGTATGTGCCTTTCTTCTGTTATTCCGTAATCAGCGTATGAATCAGTTTCGGCGCTGCCGCTTTTTCTGAGATGCGGATGTTGTCATAGACTTTGGCGGTCACGTCGTCAACGTTTTCGCGGTTGGCGTAAAGGGTGACGAGCGGCTCGCCTTTTTCAACTTTGTCACCGACTTTTTTGCGGAGCATAATACCGACGGCTAGGTCGATTTCGTCCTCTTTTGTCGCACGTCCCGCGCCTAACAGCATCGCTGCGACACCGATTTCGTCAGCGACGATTTCTGAAACGACACCCGCTTCTTTTGCCGGAACGTCAATTTTGTACGCCGCTTGCGGAAGTTTGGACGGTTCGTCAACGACGGAAGCGTCTCCTCCCTGATTGCTCAGGAACTCTTTGAACTTTTCAAGCGCTTTGCCGTTTTTCATGACTTCCTGAAGCTTCGTTCTCGCTTCTTCCAATGTCTCAGCTTTTTTCGCCAATACGACCATTTGGCTGCCGAGCGTGAGGACGAGTTCGTTTAAGTCTTCAGGCCCTTCCCCTCTTAATGTATCAATGGCTTCTTGTACTTCCAGGGCATTCCCGATCGCAAAACCGAGCGGCTGCGACATGTCAGAAATCACGGCCATCGTCTGGCGGCCGACGTTGTTTCCGATGCGGACCATTGCTTTGGCGAGGTTCACGGCGTCTTCATCCGTTTTCATAAACGCGCCGGCTCCCGTTTTGACGTCAAGCACGATGGCATCTGCTCCGGCGGCGATTTTTTTACTCATAATTGAGCTTGCGATCAGCGGGATGGAGTTCACCGTACCCGTTACATCACGCAGCGCATACAGCTTTTTATCGGCAGGCGTCAAGTTCCCGCTTTGTCCGATGACGGCTACCTTGTCGCGGTTCACAAGCTTGATGAATTCATCTTTTGACAATTCCACGTGGAAGCCTTCGATCGCTTCCAGCTTATCAATGGTTCCCCCCGTATGGCCAAGGCCCCGGCCGGACATTTTAGCGACGGGAACGCCGAGCGCCGCGACGAGCGGAGCGAGTACGAGAGTTGTCGTGTCGCCGACCCCGCCCGTAGAGTGTTTGTCGACCTTAATGCCTTCAATGGCGGAGAGATCAATCGTTTCCCCTGAATTGACCATCGCCATTGTCAGATCGGCGCGCTCCTGATCCGTCATATCCTGAAAGTAAATCGCCATAGCAAGGGCGCTTGCCTGGTAATCAGGGATGCTTCCGTCCGTATATCCTTTTACGAAAAATTGAATTTCTTCTGTTGTCAATTCTTTTCCATTTTGTTTTTTTACAATAAGATCTACCATTCTCATGATCTATCACCTGTCCTTCATTTATGTTCAGTGAATCAATCCGACGATCGCCGCTGTCAGGAAGCTGACGAGCGTTGCGCCGTACAGCAGCTTCAGCCCGAACCGCGCGACGACGTTTCCTTGTTTTTCATGCAGCCCTTTCACCGCACCGGTAATGATCCCGATAGAGGAGAAATTCGCGAATGAGACAAGGAATACAGATACCACTGCCTGTGTATGCGCGCTGAAATGGAAATCGCCGGATGAGAGCGTCTGCATCGCCACAAATTCATTCGATACCATTTTCGTCGCCATAATGCTTCCGGCGCTCACCGCTTCATTCCACGGAATACCGGTTAAAAACGCAAACGGCGCGAATACATATCCGAGCAGCGCCTGGAATGTAATGCCGAAAACCGCGTTAAAAACGCCGTTGACCAGGGCAATGAGTGCGACAAATCCGATCAGCATCGCCGCTACGACAACGGCGACTCTGAATCCATCCATTATATACTCACCGAGCACTTCAAAAAAGGATTGCTTTTCTTCTTCAGGAACGACGATCAAATCCTCTTCTTTGCTGACGGTGTACGGGTTGATGATAGAAGCGATGATAAATCCGCCGAATAAGTTCAGCACAAGCGCCGTCACGACGTATTCAGGCTTCAGCATCATCATGTAAGAACCGACGATCGACATTGAGACCGTCGACATTGCGGACGCGCAAAGCGTGTATAAGCGCTGTTCAGTAAGATAACCGAGCTGTTTTTTCAAACTGATAAAGACTTCTGATTGCCCTAAAATCGCGGATGCGACAGCGTTGTAAGATTCGATTTTCCCCATTCCGTTCACCTTGCTTAACGCAAGTCCGATATACTTCGTGATAAAGGGGAGGACCTTCCAATGCTGCAGAATTCCGATTAAAGCGGATATAAAGACGATCGGCAGAAGCACGCTCATGAAGAACGTCGTCTGTTTCGCATTCACAAGCCCGCCGAATACAAAGTTAATCCCTTCTGATGCATATTCCAGCAAGTAGTTAAATCCTTTTGCAAAACCGCCGACAAGAAAATTCCCGATACCGGTGTTGAGGAGAATATAACCGAGAATCAGCTGCAGCACGAGCATGACGGCGATCGGCCGGATTCTGATTCTTTTTTTGCCGTTGCTGGCAAGCCAGGCAAGACCTAAAAACACAATGATTCCGATAATTCCGATGAGATACTTCATATGTGTTCTCCTTTTATTTGTATTCGCTTACAATTTTTTATGCATCAACAAAGAAAGAGGATGGCGGAAGCTTTCAGCTTCCGCACTGCTGATTAATAGTCGCTGCTGCCGCTGTCTCCGCCGCTCACGATAGAGACGCCCGCACTTGCGCCGATCCGGCTCGCGCCCGCAGCGATCATGCTGTCAACATCAGCTTTTGTTCTGATGCCGCCTGATGCTTTGACCCCGATGTCCGGTCCGACTGTTTTTCTCATGAGAGCGATATCTTCAGCCGTTGCCCCGCCTGTAGAAAAACCGGTAGACGTTTTGACGAAATCGGCGCCTGCGGATACCGCCAAGCGGCACGCACGCTCTTTTTCTTCATCTGTCAAAAGGCATGTTTCGATGATCACTTTGACGAGCGCTTTTTTATCAGCTGCTTCAACTACCGCGCGGATATCAGCTTCAACCGCTTCATCATCGCCGTCTTTTAATGCGCCGATATTGATGACCATGTCCACCTCAGTGGCTCCTTTTGAGATGGCATCCTTCGTTTCAAATGCTTTTGTTTCCGATGTCGTTGCGCCGAGAGGAAATCCGATAACGGTGCAAACGTCAACTCCCGTGCCCTTCAGTTCCTCCGCTGCGAGTTTGACCCAAGTCGGGTTCACACAAACGGAAGCGAATTTATATTCTTTTGCTTCTTTTATCAGTTGTAAAATATCCGCTTTTTGTGTATGCGGTTTCAAAGCAGTATGGTCTATTTGACTTGCAATTGACATTGTATGCACTTCCTTTTTCCTAGGATACGTTTAGAATAACCGAATTTTGAACATATGTAAATTGGTAATTGAAATTATGTTCAAGAATTGTCACAATTCTTGAATGAGTTTTTTGGCCGTATGCTGATCGGTAATCAAAACGTTGGCGTACTTTCCTTTCAGGGCACCGTGAATGGCTTTGCATTTTCTGCTGCCGCCCGCCACCAGAATCGAACGCTCTTTCATTTTCAAGTCGCTGAGCTCAACTCCGATCGTCCTGCCGTTAATGCTGCTGCTGCAAATCCTGCCTTCCGCGTCAAAAAAGCGCGAACAAATATCGCCGACTCCGCGTGCTTTCAGCAATTGTTTCTCTTCTTCCCGGAAATAGCCGAGTCTGAAAAGCAGCGCCTCATCCCGGACGGTTCCGACCGTAAACAGGGCGATATTGGCTTGTCTGCCCATTTCAATGATCCGCTTAATATGCCTGTCCCGCTCGACCATCTGCTTCACATCAGCGCTGTCAAATATAACCGGCAGCGGCAAATACCTCGGCATGGTCTGAAATGCTTCGGCGAACAGCTGAATCGTTTCTGACGAATACGTATTGACATTGGAATGACTGATGCCGCCTTTCAGCTGCACGACTTCAACGCTCTTTACCTGCTTCGGCTCCATGCGGCTTGCGATCTGATACATTGTCGTCCCCCAGCTTACGCCGAGTATATCGCCGTCCTTTACGGTTTTATGCATATAGTCTGCGCCATAGCGGCTTAAGTAATGTGTAATGGCCTGGTAATCGTCGCTTGGAGAAAAGACGACGTGCGCCTCAAGCAGCCCGTATTTTTCTTCCAGCTTTGCGCCGAGTTCGTCCAGATCCTCAAACGGGTCCATGACGCGAATTTGCACATACCCTTTTTCCTTTGCGTACTGAAGCAGCCTTGAAACGGTGGGGCGTGACAGATTAAGCCGTTCGGCGATCTGCTGCTGGCTGTAATCTGATTGATAATATAGTTTTGCCGCTTCTATGCTGAGCTGCTGTTTTTCACGATCCATGTCGCGCCTCCCCTCTCCGCTTATCATATCACCAAAACACGCGGTAAAAAAGCACCCTCTGATGGGGTGCCTATTTTTTCAGCACAAGCTCCTGAATCGCATGCGCCACGCCGTGTTCGTTATTTGATTTCGTTTCAAAATCAGCAATCTCCCTTACTTCCGGGATGGCATTGGCCATTGCCACACCGCAGCCGGCCCACTGAATCATGGACATGTCGTTGCCGTTATCGCCGATTGCCATGACGTCTTTCTGTTCAATGCCGAGTTTTTCGGCCAGCAGCTTGACCGCGTTTCCTTTACTGACTTTCGGGTGAAGAATCTCATGGAAGAATGGCGCGCTTTTGACCATTGTGTATGTTTCCCTGAATGATTCCGGAATGGAAGCGATCGCTTTCTCCAGCTTGTCCGGATCGTCAATGAACATGACTTTCGGAATCAGAATATCCTTCGGCACTTCATCGATCGTGCGGAAATGAAGCGGCACTTTCGTGATATATGATTCGTAAACCGTGTATTCACTGATATCCCGGTTCGGCGTGTACAGATTGGCTGTGTCAAAGTAATGCATCGGGGTATCCAGCTGTAAGCTCAGCTCGTAAAGCGACTCCAAATCTTCAAAGCCTAATGACTGCTCGGCCACGACACCGTTTGTATACGTATTTTGGACGAGTGCGCCGTTATAGGCAATCACAAAGTCGCCTTCTTCCTGTAAATTCAGCTCTTCCAAATACCGACGCACGCCGCCGATCGGCCGTCCCGTGCACAGGACGATATTGACCCCTTCCGCTTTGGCGGCATCAAGCGCCCCGCGGACTTCAGCCGTCACTTCATGATGATCGTTTAATAGTGTTCCGTCCATATCTATTGCGATTAACTTGTACATCCTGCATCTCCTTTGTATCCTTTTCTGCTTATGCTTTCATCATATCGTTTTTTCGTTTCAATGAAAAATCAAACGGACAAGTTTCTCCGCCTTCTCTTCGTATACCGGGCCTGCCTCCGGATGCGGGGCCGTCTTTTCCCCTTGTCAGCTTGTTCGCCGCCGTCATCTGTTTTCTGCTTCAAGAGCATCAGCCCCGCCGCAAAGAAAGGGACGGCCGCTATGTCCAGAAGGGCAAGCTTTATTCCCATCGCTGCGGGAAAGTATGCCCATAATGAACGGCTGTTCCGCCTGATCATGATATAAGAAACGATTTCCAGCAGGATAAACAGAGCGTTCACCCATAAGTAAATGAGCATCGCCGCAAACAGAAACAGCAGGAGCGTATTCCGCAGCGTGCCGGAAAACAGAAGAGCGCGCATCATATCAAAGAATGAAAAAGACTGCATGCTGCCGTTGACGACATTGGGATTATAAATGGTAAAACGCCCGAACTGATCAAAAAGCATAAAAAATAACCATAACAGTGAAAACCATTGAATGATATGTACGATGACACCCGTCAAAACGAGTCTGTCGGCAGCCTTATTTCTCATGTGCATCCTCCCCGCCGGTTTTTATTCTTGTCATTGTTTTTGTTTCTCCGTATATCTTCCAAATGAGCGTATCGTTTTTTCCTCTTTTCAACGTGCTTTTGACGGGGTGCGGATGTCCGAGGTATTCAATCTCGATCGTTCCGTCCGTGTTTTGTGAGACCACCTTGTAAACATCTGAGGGCATGGGAACCTCGCCGCGGCCTTTAATGACCTGCTTTGTCAGCACGCTGTCTTTCGTAAACGTAACGGTTTCAGATCTGACCCCGTCCATCGGGCCCGGTTTCAGCCCCGCATCCCATGTCCCGTAATAAAAAGGGGGTTCGTCTGCTTTCTTTTGCGAGCAGCCTGTTATCATGACGCATCCGATAACAAGAACCGTCATGATGAAAATCCGTATGTTCCGCAACATGATCACCTTCTTTTGAAGCTTTTTTTACGCCTGTAAGTTAGGCGGATGCCGTGGCACTGTGCAATTGACTACATAGTGTATAAAGACTTCACTAGATAAGGAGAATGATGAATGAACCCATATCAGTACTACACCCCATCTGCCTATTTCCCTCAGCAGCAGGAATACGAAGTGAGCCCCGTTGAGTATGAGCCGTATCAGCAGCAGGAAAGCTATTATTATGCGCCCCCTCAGTCTGAAGAGCGGCAGCCGACGGCTTTAGAACGGAGAGTCGCCCAACTTGAAAGACAAAACGCCCAGCAAACGAGAGAGCTCACCCGCCTCTCACAAGAAGACCAGCGCCAAAACCGGGAAATCACGCGTATGAATGAGCAGATCAGACGGCTGAGCCAGTCCATTGAAATCCATACCCGCCGCTTAAACCGTTTGAATCAGCGCCTGCGCGCAGTCGAAAACAGACTCAATATTCCTTTTCACGCTACAGAAGGCGGCTTCTGAGAAAAAGGGCCGGAATACAAAGCTCGACAGGCCATCCCGAGCCTTGTATTCCGCTCTGTACATAACAGGTAAATATTTGAATCCCCTTCTTGCATGAATGCCTCTCCTATTCTTTCACATGATAAATGTGTAAAATCAATCACTCCGGGAGGTATTCATGATGTATCAAAACCAATACAGCGGAAATCAGCTGCAGCAATGCCGCCAAACAGCACAGCAGCTTATTCAGCAGACACAGCAAAGCAGTCAGCAGTACAAGCAAATGCTCCAGCAGGAACAGCAAAACATTCAAATGCTTCAGCAGATGCTTAACCATGAACAGCATGCCGTTCATACCATTCAGCAAGCGCTGCAGGGGCATGAAATGGCCATTCAGAAATGCCAGCAAATCGTGAATGTGTGCAATCAGCTTCAGCAGGAAGTAAGCGGACACATGCCTGCACCGATGGCAAACGCTAATGTTTCTTCATTCCCGCAAACACAGCATCACACACCGTTTCAGCAGCATTCATACCAGCAATAGGCCGGTCATGCAAATGACAAAGCGCGAGATACCGGCTTTGTCATTTGTTTTTATCTCTGTTTTGTCAGATCAATGCGTTGAGCGGGTTTTCCGCCGAATTTTTCCTCCGCCTCATGCCTTACCGCTTCAAACGCTCTTGCTTCGACGTTTTGTTTAAACACATCAAGCTGTATTAAATAAGCCGCCCGCACTTTCAGCCCGTGGATGATGGAGATGACCCATAAAGGCAGCACGATATACACGCCCGGCGTGCTCGGCAGAACAAAAGCAATTGCTAAAATAATAAAATAGATAAGTCCGTATTTCAGCCATTTTTTGTTCTTGGCCCGGTAGCCGATATAGAAAAAGGCCAAGAAAGCGGTCAGCCCAAACGGCGCGAAAGTCAGCAGCAGCCACCAGCTGTGCAGCACTTCCCACCAAGTCCCTCTTTTCGTAATCAACATTCATTCCTCCTCCTTTACTACTATAACATGGATAATCAAGGAAGGTTTTCTATAAAAAACATAGACGGAATGACGTCTTCCTGCTATATTAATAATGATAATCATTATCACTGAAATAGGGGGATCATTATGAAGAAACAATCATGGCTGATCGGCCTGGCACTTCTGCTTGTTTTCGCATTAAGCGCTTGCAGCGGCGCGAAGGAAAACAACGGATCGGCATCAGGCAAAGGAAAGACAGACATGCGTACATATGAATCAACAAAAGGAAATATTGACATACCCGCACATCCGAAACGGATCGTCACTGACTTTTATGCAGGTGAGCTGCTGTCCGTTGACGCAAATGTCGTCGGGGCGGGCTCATGGGCTTTCAAAAATCCGTTTATCAAAAAACAGCTGAAAAACACCACGGACATCGGCAATCCCGTCAATGTGGAGAAAGTGATGCAGCTGAAGCCTGATTTAATCGTGCTGATGAAGGATGACCAATACGAGAAACTATCGAAAATCGCACCGACGATTGTCATTCCTTTTAACACCGCAAAGAATACGAAAGATACGGTCAGCCTATTCGGCGACATTGCCGGGGCGAAGGATAAAGCCAAAAGCTTTATGGCAGACTTCAACAAAAAGGCCGAAGCCGATCAAAAGCGCCTCAAAAACGTGATCGGCAAAGACGAGACAGTCGGCCTTTATGAAACGACGGATAAAGGCGAAATCTGGATTTTTAATGACAATTCCGGCCGCGGCGGCCAAGCCGTTTATAACGCGCTCGGATTGAAAGCGCCGGCCAAAATCGAAAAAGACATCATGAAAACGGGCGCCATGAAACAGGTTTCCCAAGAGGTCATCCCTCAATATGCGGCTGATTATATGTTCATTACCGATTACAATCCGAATGGAGAAAGCAAAACATTTGAGCGTCTGAAAGAGTCATCCGTTTGGAAAAATCTCGATGCCGTAAAGAACAACCGTGTCTTTATCAACGATTTCAACACCTTCTATCCGTATGACCCGATTGCCGTCAGCAAACAGATGGATATCATCACCGACATGCTGATCAAACGGGCTGAAGAAAATAAAAAATAAAAAAAGCGGCACAGTCATGACACTGTGCCGTTTTTCATGTTCACTTTAATTTTGACTGTACGGAGCCCGGCATATCTTCAAATCTGACTTCTTCCCAGGTCTCGACATACTTTCCTTTCGCCTTCACCTTCAAATACGCGTTCTTCCGAAGGTCTTTCCCGGCGAAAAAGGTCACTTCTTCTTTTTTCCCGGATGCGTTATATCCGTCTAATGTATACTCAGTACCGCCCGGGCTAAGATGTTTGCCATCTCGATCAATCTGTACATAAACATCTTGCTGGTGAATAAACGGATTAAATCTGTCTGTAACATCATTATGAAAAAAGAGAAGTCCGTATATGACGGCAGCGGCCGCCAAGACGGCCAGGATTGCCAATGCTTTTTTCATCTGTGCACTCCCCTTACTTGTTCATTTTTTTCAAATAGCTTGTCCGCACCGCGAGGAAGAACAGAAGCTGAAAGATGAAAAACCCTCCGATGGTCAGACTGAGCGGCCCCGCTACATCGGAATAGCCTTCCACCGCCAATGTTCTCAAAGCAAACAGCGTATGGATGACGGCAATGACGAAAGGAAAGAAAAAGAGAATCGCCAATTGTATCGTCACGCTTTGTGCCATTTCACGCTCGCTCAGACCGATTTTGGCCAATGAACGGTAGCGCTCCCGGTCCTCATCTAAATCGGTGAACAGCCTGAAATATAAGAAACTCGCTGCCGCGACAAAGAAAACGATCGCGATAAACAGGCCGATGAATAAACTCAGGCTCGGCAGCTGCACCGTATCATAGTACGTCCCGGCTTTTGCCATAAAATCAGAATGCACGTCGATATAGTTGCCGTAAATCTCATTTTTCAAGGATTGGCTGATCCCAAGACTGTCTTTCCAATGATCATAGCTGTAGCCGTATAATGACGCTTTCTCACCGAGTGATTTCAGCTGATCAAAGGTTTGATCGTTCACCGCGATGATGGCATTCAGTGAAATCAGCGGTTTTTTGACTTCTTTTACCGTCAGTTTTTGGTCAGACGGCTTGCCTTTTTGGTTCAGCAGCTTCAGCTGATCCGGCGCGTCGTTTTTGAAATTGCGGTCATACGTGCCCGGGAAATAGACAGCCTCATTATGTTTCAGCCCGTTCAGCTTGACATGGAAGTATGTTGACACATCCGATTCGCTGATCATGTAAACAGGCGGAACAGTACCTCCTTCCTGATAGCGGACATAGGAAACATTTATTTTGTCTTTCTTATACGTAAAGCCGTGTGTTTTCAGTTCATGATCAATATCTTTCAAATGAGTCTGTTCTTTCGGGTTATTGCTGAAAGATAAATACTCCATCTCATAGGCGGACTCTTCCGCCCCGACGGTCGATTTGTACATCGCGAGCACGCCCGTCGCCGTAAAGGCAACCGCGGAAATAATGCTGACGATAAAGAACAGGCGGGCGTTGTCTTTTAAACGATAAACAAGATCAGAAACCCAAATGACGTTTTTCCCGCGCAGATAAAAGGTTTTCCACTTCTTCAGCGCGCGCAGAATCCAGATGCTGCTTTGGCTGAAAAAGAAATACGTGCCGATGACGGTAAGCAGTAAAATGATGAATGGCTCGGTCCCGTGGACATTGCCTTTCAGAACCATGCCGTACCCGCCGCACAGGCAGGCGATGCCGAATAAGGACAGAAGCACGGACGGCTTCGGCTCCGGCTTGATCTTGTCAGTGCCCTTTATTAATTTGATCACTGTATTTGATCTGACAAAAAGGATCGTGAACTGCGATAAAAGGAAAAATAAGAGCAGAAATCCGCCGGCCGTAATGCCGAGCGCTTTCCAAGGCATGTACAGAGGCAGCGCGTCCATTTCTAAAATATAAGCGCCGACCGTAAAGAACGTTTTTGAAAAAATGAAGCCTCCGATAATCCCGGCTGCGATCGACATGACACCGATGATCATGTTTTCCGCCGTAATGAGCTTTCTCAGCTGCACCGGCGTAATACCCTGCATCAGCAGAATACCGAATTCTTTATTTCTCGATTTCAAAAATGCGTTAACCGAATACAGAACAAATAAGAAAGAAAAAACAAAGATCATCCATTCCGCGGCAGTTAAGCCTTTTTTGGCGATATTATTCAGGTAGCCTTCCTTTAATGCCGGATGAAACAGGAACATCGCAAAGGTAAAGAAAATCAAAACGGAAAAGGCGCTGCTCAAGAAGAATGCAAGATAGGCCCTTTTGTTTCTCGTGACGTTTTTATAAGCGAACTGAAGAAAGGTCATTTGCGTTTCCCCCCAGCATAGACAGCACATCAAGAATCTGCTCATAAAAGACTTGGCGGTTTTCTCCGCGGTAAATCTCATTAAACAGTTCGCCGTCTTTTATAAAGATGACGCGGCGGCAGTAGCTTGCCGCAACCGGATCGTGGGTCACCATCAAAGCCGTGACATGATCATCCTGATTCAGGCTCTGCATCGTTTCCATGACATCTTTTGACGCTTTGGAATCAAGGTTTCCCGTCGGTTCATCGGCCAGAATAAGTGACGGCTTATGAATGACCGCTCTTGCGATGGCGGCCCGCTGGCGCTGTCCGCCGGATACTTCAAACGTCCGTTTATTGAGCAGGTCTTCGATTCCGAGCTTTTTCGCGATGCCGTGCAGTTTTTCTTCCATGACAGACGGCGCTTCTTTTTCAAGCGTTAACGGCAGCATGATATTTTCACCGATTGTCAGCGTGTCCAGAAGGTTGAAATCCTGAAACACAAATCCGAGCTGCTTGCGGCGGAAATGAGCGAGCTTTGTCCGCTTCAGCCGGTGCGGGTTTTCTCCGTGAATCAGGATATCGCCTGAATCCGGCCGGTCGATCGTTGAAATGATATTCAAAAGCGTTGTTTTTCCGGAGCCGGACGGTCCCATCACCGCCGTGAACCCGCCTTCTTCTATTGAAAATGAAATTTGTTTTAAAGCTTGATAGGATACTTGTCCTTTATAGGTTTTATTTATATGTTTGACTTCAAGCATATTCGCCATGAGAATCCTCCTTATGGTTTTATTCTTGTTGATCTGGGCTGCTTTCATGTAGTGCCGGGGCATTCAGCATAAAAAATCCCCTTGACGTAAATCCATGTTATCAAGGGGAAACAGAATGAGCTATGTTGTTTTCTTAACGGAGCCTTACATTTTTGTAAGAAATGAAAATCGGACCGATGTCCCTTCACCGGGGGACGAACTGATGTCGACCGTATGATTGAGCTTGCCCGTAATTTCTTTGACGAGATGGAGACCGATTCCTGTAGACTCTTGGAAACGCCGTCCGTTTTCGCCGGTGAAATAAGGGTCAAACACCCGCTTGATGTCTTGCGGGGGAATGCCCACACCGTAATCTTTGACTTCAAGCACCGTCCTGTCTTCATCGCGGAAGACATTCAGCTCCAGTCTGTCACTCTTGCCTGCCGAATATTTGACCGCATTTGTAACCACTTGGCCGATCGCAAATTTGAGCCATTTGGCATCGGTGTAAATCTGATGATCATCGCGAATGTCCATTTTCGGATAAACGCGGTATTGAATAAAAAATCGTTTATAGCTTTGAATGACCGATTGGAGAAGCTCTGATAAGGACACCGCTTCGACTTTAAAATCCCGCTCAAACAGGTCGAGCCTTGATGAATAAAGGAGCGTCTCCAGCCCGAATTCAATCTGCCGGACCTCTTTTTTGATTTGTTCAAAGACGGGCTCATCCTCTTCCTGAATGATTAAATTAATGACCGACAGCGGCGTTTTTACTTGGTGCACCCATTGATTCATATACGTCACCCGCCCGTCGAGTTTGGCTTCGGTTTCATGGAGCTTCTGGTGCTGCAGCCGGGTCAGCTCCATCTGCTTTTCATACAGCTCTGAACAAAACACTGAAGAACCGAGATACGGGATGTCCGTCCCTTCCTGCTCCGAGCTGAGCCAATGATACACACCGCGGTCTTTGTACCAGCGATAGGCAAGATACCCCGCCAAAATAAGAAGCTGCACGCCCAATATGTAAAACAGGTGGGAAAAAGAATGGAGACCCGCAAACCAGTAATAAAAGAAGACAAACAGCCCTTGAAGGAGAAAAAGCAGAATCAGCACGGCATGAGACCGGAGAAACAGCTTCATGACAGCGCCCTCAGCTGGTAGCCTTCGCCCCGCACCGATTCAATGGAAACAGGCGCATTCAGCTCCCGCAGTTTTTTTCTGAGCCGCGTGATATACACGTTAAGCGTATTATCATCGACGAAAATGTCAGTGTCCCACGTTTTTTCCATGAGCCGGTCTCTTCCCGTCACCTTTTCTCCCCGCTCCAGCAGCACTTCCAAAAGCTTGCTTTCTTTTTTAGAAAGCTCGCTTTTTTCGTCCTGAAAGCGCAGTTCAAACCGTTCCACAAAGAGCTGCACACCGGCATATTCAACCACTTTCTCACCCTGCTTGGCGGCATACTCTCCGTATGCCCTGCGGATCTGGCTTTTGATTTTCGCCAGCACAATATCGTAGGAAAACGGTTTTTCGATATAATCATCTCCGCCGTTTTCAATTGCCATCACCTGATCCATTTCCCCGCTTCTGGCTGAGATGAAAATGATCGGGCTTGTAGAGTGCTGGCGGATCTGGCGGCACCAATAATAGCCGTCATAAGACGGCAGGTTGATATCAAGCAGCACCACATCAGGCTTTTCCCGCAAAAAGACATCAAGAACAGCCGTGAAATCCGCGGCGGCCACGGTTTGATATCCGTATTTTTCAAGGTAATTCTGCAATAGTCCGCGAATATCTTCACTATCTTCCACAATCATGATTTTATTCATGCAACCATCCTCCAAAAGGATACGGCTTTTCGGAGCCATCATTATTTGATGCCCCCATCATAATGCTTTCATCGCTTCTCTGCAACATGAGAAAGCGGGCCTTTATAAAAGACCCGCTTCACCCTTTCTCAACGTAAGATAGATTATTTCTAATTGACATTGTTATACTTAGATGGCGGCTTCGGAAAGGTAATTTTAAATCTTGTGCCAACTCCCGGCTGACTGTATATATCAATATTTCCACCATGCGCCTTGATAATTTGCTGAGCAATAGCCATTCCTAATCCAGTCCCGGAGTTATTTGACGAAGCGCTTATCCCTCTGAAATACCGATCAAATAAACATTCAACCGTCTCTTCGTCCATTCCTATCCCATCGTCTTCTATTGTAATTTGTATTTCGTTGTCATGTAACACGTCCTGATATAATATGACCTTTATTTTAGTGCCCGGAGGATTATGTTTAATACAATTAGCAATCAAGTTTTCAACTGCGCGCTTTAGGTACCTTTCATCCATATTAAAAAGTATCTTATTGTGACTGGATTCTAAAGCGAATCTCTTATTTTCTGACTCCGGTAGCAACTTCATTTTTTCTAAAGTGTCATGAATTACTTTCACTACGTTTTTTTCTTCAAGATGGATTGGAAGCGACTCATTTTTCAATTGAAAAGTTAAGTTGAAATCTTCAATCAGCTTTTCCATATATTCGACACGTTCTTCCATTATTAAGGAAAAATCACGCACTTGCTGATTTTCCCACTCATATTCATTTGAAGATAAAAGAACCGTATATCCCTTAATAACCGAAAGAGGGGTTTTTAAATCATGTGAGACACCGGCCATCCACTCTTCTCGTGTCTTTTCCAATAATTCTCTTTCAGCCTTATTCCTTTGAAGCGTTGAGGTAAGTTCAGACAGAGCCTGCATTAATTCTTGATAGGTCTTATATCCAGATTTATTATGTTTATATTTGCTTGAATGAAACTTCCGATCATAAGGTTCTTCATATTTTTCTTTAGACAAATTCTCAATCCAAGATACAATAAACAGCAGGGGAGCACCTAGTTTTTTTCCGTAAAATATTGCAATTACAATCCCTGCCATAATAATAGAAACAATCCACAAGTTATTCACCCAATAGAAAAAAGGGTTATTTTTTTCCATCGGCTTTCCCAATACCCACGTTAAATCATGGTTGTTTTTCGTTTCGTACCACGTAGATAATTGATAACCTTTTTTGGCAGGGTACATGTAATCTGATATTAACTCTCCAAGAATATAATGCTTAGGTATATTTTTAGGTTTATTAAAAGAAAAAACCTCATCTCCTTGTTCATCTAAAATTTGAATCCACATCCGGTTCTCTAATAAATCTTCTTTTGCTTTCGTGTTTATTGAAAATTGTTTATCTCCAACAACTGTTTGGGCAACAATTTTTTTCAAGGATAATTGTGGGGTTTCCATTTTATTTTGACCTAAGACGAGGCTGAAAAATATGATACTGCCCACCATGAGCAGACCCCAAATAAACATGAGTAAAAAAAGTCTCGATACGAAGTAAAATGCTATCCTATTTCTCAGCTTCACAATAACTCCTCATCTATAGGCTCTGCTTCAAATATATAGCCCTGTCCTCGAACTGTTTTTATCCATCTTGGTCTGCTCGGGTCTTCCTCTAATTTTTCACGTAATCGTCTTACATGTACCATTACAGTACTATCTCCGCCATAAAACTCCCCCCATACATCTTTATAAATTTGGTGTTTACTTAAAATTTGATTGGGATGTTCACAGAAATAAATCAGAAGTTTCATTTCCTGAGCAGGGCAATCGATTCTTGTCCCGTTAACAACAAGTCTTCCGGTATTGGGATCTATTTTAAAGTATTCATAATCGTATACCTGTTTTAGAGGGTAAGAAGAAGAGAGCTGAGTCGTTCTCTTTAATTGGGCTTTTACACGAGCTACGATTTCCAGTGGATTAAATGGTTTAGTAATATAGTCATCTCCCCCAAAACTAAACCCTTGCAATTTATCTAAATCTGTTGTTTTTGCTGTTAAGAAGAGTATCGGCACATTTGTATGGGAGCGTATTTTGCTGCATAAGGTGAAGCCATCAGTGTCCGGAAGCATGACATCTAATAAAATAATATTTGGAAGTTCCTGATCGATTTTCAGAAGGGTTTCGCTCCCTGTCATAGCTGTGGAAATATTGCTGAAACCTTCCTTTTCAAAGCAAGTTATTAATAAGTTTAAGATATGTTCGTCATCATCCACCATGAGGATTTTGTTCTCTTCTAAAGTCATAAGTTATCCTCCTTTTTATTTCTTATTTTATATGAGATCAAGGACATAAAGGTCAGAAAAGGAAAGAATTTAACTTTCGTTAAGGGTTCAGAATATTCTTTTAATATTTTAACCTTGATATTCAGGGATCAATATAACTACATACAGAAAATAAACAATGGATGTCGTTAAGTGAATGTTTAGGAAGAGTTTCGTTTGTGTTTAAAGAACATCGCTTATGATAAAAGTGAGGTGAGAGACAAATGAATGATCAAATAGTGGTAACACACGATCTAACTAAAAAGTATAAAAAGCATACTTCAGTTGATGGATTAAACTTAAGGATTAGGCGCGGCGAAATTTATGGTTTTCTTGGACCGAATGGTGCTGGTAAAACAACAACCATCCGAATGTTATTAGGTTTAATTAAACCAACAAAAGGAAACATCGAAATCTTTGGCCAAAACCTAAACAAGAATCGTTTGCAGATATTGCAAAGAATCGGGTCACTGGTAGAATCTCCAACTTATTATGGTAATTTAACCGGTTACGAAAACTTAGAAGCTGTTAGGAGGTTAAGAGGGCTTCCGGAACAACGGGTCAATGAAGTATTGGAAACTGTAAGGTTATCTAAAGTAGCAAATCGACTGACTAAGGAGTATTCCCTTGGAATGAAACAACGTTTGGGAATTGCAGTTGCCCTGTTAAGCAGTCCTGATTTATTAATTCTGGATGAACCGACAAACGGTTTAGATCCATCCGGTATCCAAGAAATAAGAGAGTTAATTAAAGAATTGCCTAAATCGGGAATGAGTGTCGTTGTATCCAGCCACCTGTTGAGTGAAATAGATCAAATGGCTACTCAAGTGGGGATTATAAACAATGGGAGGATGATTTTCCAGGACTCAATTGCAAGTTTACATCAAAAACGAAAACCACTATTAAAAGTCGGTGTTAGTGACGTAATCGAAGCAAAAACAATACTAAACAGGAAAGGATTAAAGGTTGATTTACAAAAAAATTATTTGTGGCTGTCTCAAACAGAACCGGAATTTGTTTCAGAAATCAATTCCATACTTCTTCATTCAGGGCTGTCTGTATTTCGACTTGAAGAAAAGACACGATCGCTTGAGGATATTTTTTTAGAATTAACTGGTACAGAGGGAAGTCTATGAAAAAGTTATTATGGGCAGATCAATTAAAACTGAAACGTTCGTCGTTATTGATTGTAGTCTTATTGGTTCCCTTACTCATTATAGCATACGAGTTGGTGAATCTTACTTATCGATCTGAATACGTGGAAAAACAAGCTGAAATGTTCCATGCTGGGTCAATGTGGATGTATTTACTGTATGATAACAGTTTGTTATTTGGTCTAGGTTTTCCATTAGCCGCCACACTTTCTGCGTCAATAATAGCAAATATAGAGCATCAAGCAAACGGATGGAAGCAAACCCTTTCTTTTCCCGTATCTAGAATGCGAATTTATGTAAGTAAATTTATTTGCTTAGTAGTCAGTTTATTTATTTCGTCAACAATCTTCTTGCTCGGCATGGTACTGCTGGGCAAACTGGTAGGATTCGAAGGCAGTGTACCTTGGGGACTTTTGTTTGGAGATAGTTACAGCATGTTAGTTACAGTACTGCCTATAATGGCATTCCAGATATGGTTATCTATGGTGTTTAGCAACCAAGCATTCTCAATTCTTGTAGGATCAGTATCATCTATAATGGGTTTGTTTTTGGCTGCTGCTCAATCAACGAGATGGTTTCCGCTGGCTTATCCTAGTCAATCTTCGACAGTCATTCTGCAGTATGAAGGTATAGGATATAACCCAGATCTTTCATCTTACCTTTGCATTAGCCTTTTCTTAGGGATAATTATATTATTTCTAGGCTCTATTCATTTTGCTAAACGGGATGCTTTGTAAAAAGGAGGCGAAATACTTGAAAAACATTTTATTTGTAGAACGTTTAAAGCTTAGGCGATCAAAGTTATGGATCATCTATTTACTAGGGCCTTTGTTAGGTGTATCCCTGGCATACACTAACTTTATTAAAAACTATAACCTTTTTATGAATCCTGGAGACAATCCCTGGGTAGAGGCTTGGACACAAGTGGCCTTATTTATGGGCCCTTTTGTATTGCCTATCGTAGTGGGAATTTTCGCCGCCCTTGTTTGCAGGGGGGAACATGTAGGAGGCGGTTGGAAACAGCTTCTAGCCTTACCAGTTAAACACTCAGATATCTTTCTGGGAAAGTTTCTAACAGTGGTCCGCATGATATTCATTAGTATGTTCATTTTAATCCTCTTATTTATTGGATTCGGTTATATGTTAGGCATAAGCGGGAGTTTTCCTTTACTTACAATTCTAGGATATGGAATTAGAGGGATCTTAGCTTGTTTACCATTAATTTTATTGCAGCTTATTGTTTCAATCAGGTCTAAAACATTTGGCATACCACTCGCTGTTAGCATTGTTTTTACATTACCGGCCATTATTATTGCCAGTACACCATTAGGTCAAGTATATCCATGGACACAGCCTATGTTAGCAATGTCACCCGCAGATGAATCACCGATTCAATCAAATTTCCTGTTTTACTCAATTATGGTAATAACCTGCCTCGTTCTCTTGGTTTACGGAATAAGAAGTTTTACTAAACGAGACCTTACGTAGGGTATATACGGTCTAAACTTATGAGAATTCGAGACAAGGTAAACTAATTTGACTAGCGCTATGTAAAACAGAAATTTATATGAAGGTAAGACTAAATCTTTTTGGTTGTATTCTTTGAAACTAAACGACTAATGGAAAAGGTGATGTTTCAAGGCATAAGACATAAGAAATATAAAGATATCTTAAGACTCTTTATTTAAACATTTTTTACATTTAATAATATCTCTTCCATTTTTTTGATTATGAGTTAATATAATACTATACTTAATAAGGGGGGTGAATACAATGAGTCAAGAAGCTATCATTCGTTCATGGAAAGATCCTTTTTCCCGTGAAAATTCTACACAAAATCCAGCTGGTAACCCATTCAGTGAGCTGAAAGAAGCACAAATGGATAAGTTAGTAGGTGCGGGAGACATGGAAGCAGCATGTACTTTTACATTGCCTGGTGGCGGCGGTGTTTGTACTCTAACTTCTGAATGTATTTGCTAATTTGATTTATATAGGCTGTTTCCCTTCAGAAGGAACAGCCTATATTTTATTATATAAAATATTAGAAAATTCTTAAAAAACAGGAGGGTAAATCGTTGGGGAAAACTCTCGTTTGTTCAGAAAATAGCTATTTCCAAGCATATATGAATCATTTATTAACGCCAGATAGTAATGAAATAATAAATGTTAACACATTGGATGAATTAAAACAAATAATATCCAAGGAAAATTTTTCCTCTGTAATCATCGATACTTGCCACCCTAATGATTTAGTGTTGCAACTGATAAAATCGATATCTTGCCCAGTCATAATACTTAACTCCTTAGAAACTAACGTTTCAGATTATAACCCTGGTCCAATATTAAATCAAATAAATAATGTTTCAACCCTAAAACATAATGTTTTTCAATTGTCTTTTACAACTTTTTTCGACGTTGGAAAGCATTGTATTTGGAAAAAGAATGAATATATCCCTCTGGCAATACAAGAATTTAAAATTTTATATTTGCTTTATTTAAATTCAAATAAAATAGTCTGTTCTGAAGAACTTATTGAATACGCTGACCTTACTGGTAGGTCAAGTCTCTATGTACACATTAGTTCTCTTAGAGAAAAAGTAGAGGATAATCCTGGAGATCCAAAGATTCTTCAAACAAAGTTTGGAAAAGGGTACCTCCTATCTGACAGTACATATATTTGTCTTGAAAAAAAAGCAGACTCAAAAAATGTTGTGTAAAAAGGATGACCCAAAAATCATTTTAAAATGACTTTTGAGTCATCCCATTTATGTTAGTGAGGGGTGTTTTGTTCTTTCTCTAAACCCTTTTTCTATTGCTAATAAAGCTTTGTCGGGTGTAATTAGACCACGATTAGGTTTTCTTGTACCCGTCGCGATCTCAAACGCCATAATTTCAACTGGGTCAATAACAATATGCCCATCTTTTCTTAATTGTTCAATATTCCTGGAAACAACTGTTTTATTCCACATTAAATCGTTCATATTAGGGAAGAAAATAGTGTTATGTGGATGAGCTAATACAGTAGTTGCAACTAAATTCATTGCTACACCATTAGCAGTTTGTCCTAAGATGTTCGCTGTAGCTGGAATAATGCAATATATGTCCGCCCAGCGGCCAATTTCTACGTGGCTATGTCTTTTTCCGTTTTCCCCATGTTCTGAGTATACATGGTCACAAAAATAAGAAACAGTAGGAGCTGGAATAAGGTCTTCCGCTGTTTTTGTCATAACAACCCTTGTTTCCTTAAAGAAACTTTTAAAATATAAGAGATACGAGGAGATGCCGACAGATGAGATTGATCCGCAAATCCCGATCAATAACTTTTTATCTTTTAATATTGAAATACTCATTTTTTCTCCTCCTGTAAATTTTAGACTATCATACTACACAATTATTCTTTTTGTGGTGTTTATTTCAAATATTAAATATTCTTAATAAACACATATAAAATAAACCTAAACTTCTTTTGAAATTCTTTTAACTTTTAAATAACCCTGCTATATTTATGGATAATTAAGGAATCTTAATTGTTCAAATTTATTAAAAATGAGGTGTTCAATATGCATACAAAATTAAAATGGAATTCGGTATGGAATAGATCTTCTTCGATAAGTGAAAGAAAAGTAAGGCGTCCACTTAATACTAATTGGGATGAACTAACAAACAGACGCTTCGAAAGATGGAAAAGCCTTGTTGAAAGTGATGAGGGGATTCGAATTGAGAATGTATTAGCCACCCAAAATATTGATGAAGAAACTCTAAAGCATACTATCAATGCAAAAGAAGTGGAATTTATTAATGAAAGTGATCATCTAGGATGGCTAGAAATTATTCAGCTAGTTGATGAACAATCCTATAAAGATGTAAATATAGAAGTTAGAAAAGATATTCTCTTCTTTAGTTTTATAAAACCATTTTTGAAAATAGCAAGAGGAAAATTAGAGGAAGTATTATATTCTCACTCTAATAAATCTCTGATAAAGGAAGAACTTAGTCCGTCTGTAATTGATGATTCACTTAATATTCTTGGTGAAACTTTGTCAGCTATAAGTAGTCGGATATTAATATTGGAGTTAAATGTAGCAAGGGTAGCAGGAAAGCTCCGAGGTGAAACTTCTGAAGAACGAGCCTCTTATTTCAATAAAGTCCTTTTAAATGACCCGGCATATGTTCGATCAATTCGAGAAGAATACATAGTTTTAACAAGACTGTTAGCAACAAAAACAATGTATTGGATTCAAAATACTTCTGAACTCCTTATAAGATTTCATCAGGATAAAGGGCTATTAGAATCTGAGTTTACTAATGGTCAAAAATTAGGAAAAGTTATATCCATCGATACAGGAAGTAGCGTCTCAGATACTCATAACAAAGGAAAAACAGTCGCCATTTTAAACTTTGAGACTGGAATTAAAATTGTGTATAAACCTCGTTCCTTAGAAATAGACGTAAAATTCAATAAGTTTGTAAATTATCTAAATGGTAAAAATTTAAGTTTTGACTTAAAAACTGTGCACACACTTAACAAAAAATCTTATGGATGGACCCAGTTTATCTCTTATAAAGAATGTCAGGAAGAACTGCAAATTGGAAAATTTTATTGGCGTATTGGAAGTTATTTAGCTATCTTATATGCAATGAATGCGGTAGATTTTCATATGCAAAATTTAATTGCTGAGGGAGAATATCCTATTTTAGTTGATTTAGAATCTTTATTTCATAATAATTCCACGTATACAGATACCAGTGCTTTTAGTCGCGCACAAGAACATATTGAACGTTCAGTTTTGCGGATTGGGTTATTACCGAGAAAAATAAATAGTAAAGCTGGATTTGAAGGAATTGACCTTAGTGCATTAGGTGCACAAGAAGGACAAGTATCTCCGCATAAAACCAGTACAATAGTTGATCGAGATAAAGATACGGTCAGGATAGAAGAAAAAAACTTTCCAATTCCAGTTAGTCAACATAGACCTATGCTGCATGGGCAAATCATTAATAGTGTTGCTTACGAAGGAGATATTATAAAAGGATTTGAAGAAACCTACTTCCTTTTCATGAAATATAAACAAGACATGCTCGAACAAATAGATTCTTTTAAAGGAGTTACTGTAAGACAAATATTGCGTGGTACATCTCGCTATGCAAACCTTCTGAAAATAAGTTTACATCCAGATTTCATGAGAGACGGCTTAGATCGTGAAATGATTTTAGATAAATTGTGGTTAGATACCAAATTGAATCCACGATTGAACCAAGTTGTAAATAGTGAAAAGGACGACTTATTTCTTGGGGATATCCCATATTTCACAAGCAAGCCTGAATCTACAAATATGTGGGATTCCAACGGTCGAAAAATCAACAATTTTTTTAAAACAAGTGCCTTAAATGAGACAAAGGAAAAAATAAATGAAATGAATGAAAGTGACTGTCATGAACAAGTAAGCTTTATAAAAACAGCTATTTTAGTAATTAAGGATTCTTATCGTAAACATAAAGTATTTGATATAAATCCTCGATTACACGTATTTAACCCAAAAGATTTTTTTCAAGAAGCTATTAAAATTGGAGACTTTCTTGCTAGTAGGGCGATTGAAGGTGAACAGTTAGATGGACAAGAGGATGTATCTTGGATTGGATCGTTTGTTGACAATCAACGAGAGGATCAATTCAAGATTTCAGCTGCAAATAGTTCATTATACGAGGGTGTAGGAGGTATTTCTCTCTTCCTTGCTTATTTAGGTCGCCTCTCTAACGATGAAAAATACACCAAACTATCTAAAAAAGCTTTAGTGGCAGTACACAAAAATATGTCTGCATCTAGTGATTTGGGTGCCTTTGGGGGGATTGCTTCTTACCTTTATTTGTTGGATCATTTATCAAAATTATGGAATGATGAACAACTATTGAAAAACGAACTTCATTCTGCCCTCAACAAATTAGATTCTTTGATCGAAAGGGATGAAAACAACGATATTTTAACAGGGGTGGCTGGAACAGCAGTTATTTTAATAAATTTGTTTAAACGGTATAAAGAAGAACAAATCTTAAACTTGATTACAAAATGCGGAAATCGTCTTATTCAAAATATTAACGTTATGGAAAAGGGAGTTGGATGGAAAGTCCCGGCAAACCCAACGCCAGCCTCCGGGTTTGCTCATGGTGCCTCAGGAATTATATGGGCTCTTTATGAAATTTACGCAATTACTGAGCAAAATGTATTTAAAGAGGTAGCTGAAAAAGCATTAGAATTTGAAAGAACTTTGTTTATTCCGGAAAAAAACAATTGGGCAGATATTAAACTTGAAAACGGACAGTTTCGAAATGATAATTTTGTTGCTTGGTGTAATGGCGCAGCAGGCATAGGATTAGGCAGAATATTGATCCTGCCACACAATCAAAATGAATTGATAAAGGATGAAGCACATGTCGCCATTAATACAACCCTAAAATATGGTTTTGAACATGATCATTCTTTATGCCATGGTGATTTAGGTAATCTGGACATCCTTATGTACGCAACGGAAAACTTTAATAAAAAGTTAAGCGTAAATGTAACAGAACTAAGCCATAAAATTTTAAATGATATAAAGCTCAGAGGATGGTTAACTGGATTTGAAAAAAATAACGAATCCCCATCCTTAATGATGGGGTATGCAGGTATAGGACTTGGATTGCTTAAGATTTTTGCACCGACTGAAGTGCCATCAGTTTTGAGACTCCAATCACCTTTAGAACTAAAATTGTAAAATTAAAATGAGCCTTACTTTGTTAAGGCTCTATTTCTTAGGAGTGATCCAATGAGAAGAAGAGTTCCTCTAGTAAGGCAAATGGGACAATATGAGTGCGGGCCCGCCTGCCTCACCATGATTTTAAGTTACTATGGGAGTACTATATCTCTAAATAAAATAAGTGAACAATGTGATGCCCAAAGAAATGGCGTATCTGTATCCATTTTAAAATCAGTATCAGAATACTATGGGCTTAACTGCAAAGTATACCAAGTTTCATTTAAAGATTTGAAAAAATATATCCATTCATATCTTCCCTGCATCATATTTTGGGATGAACGGCACTTTGTGGTTTTAGAACAGATTAAAAAAGGTCTTTTTCATATAATTGACCCCAACAGAGGAAAGTTGAGATTATCCGAAGAAGAATTTAAAAGACATTATAGCAAGGTAATCTTGACTTTTACGAAGTCAGATAGATTTAAAGAGATGATGCCATCACCCGCAGCAAAGTATTATTTACGTTATATAGTTAAAAGCCGTACTATTGTTTCACTTATCATTCTCTTTTCACTGATCACACAAGTAGTCTTCTTAGCCGTTCCTTTTTTAATTAAATATTTAGTGGATCATTCTTTAATAAGTAAATCAACAAATTCTTTTCTATTTTTAGGAATTGTAGTCATCATAGCAGTTTTTATATTGGGACTTGTTATGTTTCTCCGCAATTATTTCACAATTAAACTTCAAGCTATTATAAGTAAAAGCATTTCAAACGATTTTGTGGAACATTTATTAAAATTACCTCTTAATTTTTATGAAAATCGAACAACCGGTGATATTGCAATGAGAGTAAGTAACATTTCCATGATAAGGGAGATTATGGCTAAGAATGGAGTAACAGTAGTACTAGATATTATTACTTTGATTTCATTTTTTATTGCTATGTTAACTCAATCATTTAAGCTTGCATTTTTTGCTATTGGATTGGCAATTATTCAATTCTTACTAATGATGATTTTGATTCCAAGAATAAAAAATTTAATCCATAATGACTTATCAATTCAAACAACTACACAAAGTTTTTTGGTGGAAGCTCTAAGAGCTATCACTTTTATTAAATCAAATGGTTTAGATCATTCTATCCTAACAAAGTGGTCAAATTACTATGATAAACAAATCGAAGCATTTTCACAGCGATACCACTTAGACGCTATAATGGATAGCATAAGTATAAGCATCCGATATTGTGCACCCCTTCTCTTATTATGGTTTGGATCAAAAGAAGTTATCACCGGAAATTTAACACTCGGAGGCTTATTAGGGTTTAGCAGTTTAGGAACATCTTTCTTGTTGCCGATTGCTTCTTTAATAACAAGCATGCAACAATTTCAATTGGTCGGTGACACTTTTGAACGAATGCAAGATGTTATGGAAACTGAGCCCGAACAACTCAACCAAACTTCAATAATTGAAACTGAACTATCAAAACAGGACATAAAACTTGAAAATGTCACATTTACGCACCAGAGCTTACATATTCTTAAAGAAGTTTCATTAAACATTAAGTCAGGTACTAAATTAGCTCTGGTAGGCCGTACAGGTAGTGGAAAGACAACTTTATCAAGAATTATACTGGGGTTATACAAACCCACTAAGGGAAAAGTATTATATGGTGAAGAAGACTTGAAGAATTTAAACCTTTACGAGCTCCGAAAACAAATGGGGGTCGTATTACAAGAAAGCTTTCTTTTCAATGATACTATTGCAAACAATATAGCTGGATTTAAAAGCTTATCTCAAGATAAAATTGAACAAGCAGCAAAGAGAGTGCAGTTACACGAAGATATAATAAGAATGCCAATGGGATATAACACAATTATCGGGGAAAATGGCAGTATGTTGTCAGGAGGGCAGCGTCAGCGCATAGCAATAGCAAGAGCTATCGTCGATAACCCTTCTGTAGTCATTTTAGATGAAATAACAAGTAACTTGGATACATTAACAGAGCATAAAATTGACGAATACTTTGCAAAATCAAATATTACCCGTATTGTAATAACTCATCGTCTTTTAAGCAGCCAAGACTCTGATTTAATAGTGGTATTAGATCAAGGAAAAATAGTCGAAAAAGGAAAACATCAAGAGTTATTAGAGAAAAGGGGATATTATTATGACTTATGGATAAAACAAGTAGGGGATAGACAGAAAGCTACGCTGGAAAAGCCCCTTTTCCTCAATGAACCCACTGGAAAAACTTTGGGCCGCTGACTTTATTTTATTTCAATAACGCGTGCTATACCCTTTATCTCCATGTTCGCAGACTACAATTTGAAAGACTGAAACAAAACAAGCCAGAGCAATCCCCCATTTAGAAAAAATCTTGCCGCTGTCGAACATAACCATGTGTTTATCAATGACTTTGACACCATCTACCTTTACCAATCGCTCTCAGTCAGCAACAGGTTGATTTGATTGTGATACTTTGGTGAAACGCAAGAACGAAATAACAAGACGAAAGCACTCACGATGCTGTGAGTGCTTTTTCTTCAGCCGACCTGCTGCTTAGCTGCTTTACCGGCTGATCCGAACTCTCTCATTTTGCTTCGCACCGTCTCTTCCACGGCTTCAATGCCGGGTGTCATGTAGCCGCGCGGTTCGTACAGATCGCCGTTTTCCTGAAACATGCGTCGTGTTTCGTCTGTCCAGGCTACCATACATTCCGTGTTGATATTGATTTTCGCGTGGCCGAGCGTAATGGCTTTTTTGATCTGATCCTGCGGAATCCCGGATGCTCCGTGGAGAACGAGGGGAATATCAGTCATGCGGGAGATAGCCGCCATTTCTTTAAATCCGAGATTGGGCTCGCCCTGATATTTGCCGTGGACGGAGCCGAGGGCGGCGGCCAGAGCGTCGATATTGGTTTCTTTCACGATCCGTTTACATTCGGCGATATCGGCATAGCGGACCCCGCCGACCAGCCCGTCTTCCATGCCGCCGACCGTGCCGACTTCTGCTTCTACTGAGACGCCGTGCTTTGCGGCATAATCGGCGACTTCTTTTGTCATCGCGATGTTCTCATCAATCGGATGATGGGAGCCGTCAATCATCACTGAGCTGAATCCGGCGTCAATGGCCTGTCTGCAGCGTTCCGCACTGCTTCCGTGATCAAGATGGAGCACGACGGGAACGGTAATCGCCATTTCTTCCATTAACGCGCCGACCATGGCGGCAATTGTTTTAAACCCGCCTAAATAGTCGACCAGACGATCGGAAGCCGCGGCGATGACCGGCGATTGCTCTTTTTGCGCCGCTTGCAGAATCGCCTTCGTCCATTGGAGGCCGTTGATATTAAACTGGCCGACTGCATAATGCTCCCGTTTCGCTTCTGCAAGAAGATGTTTCATGGTGACAAAAGCCATGTTCACGCCTCCTTCATGAAGTATTTTGATACGACGGCTTCCGTTGTTTCCTTTGCCGTTTTGATCGTTTCCTCCGCAGTCAGCTTATAATATTCAGGTCTGAACAGCTCTACGGAGACAACATCATTGAATCCGATTTCTTTTAACGCTGACAGATGGGCGTCTAAGTCAATCGCACCCTGCCCAGGCCAGACGCGGTCTTCATCCGTTAAAAAGCCGATCGGAAAGTCTTCTGTATCGTCGATATGATAGATGAAAATTTTCTTTCCGTCCGCCTGCTTCAAGCTCTCAATATTGGAGCCCATCGCGTGGAAATGGAAGCTGTCAAACACCAGTCCGACATTATCGCGGCCGACAGCGTTCACGATGTCATACGCCTGTTCAAATGTATTGACCGTGCATTGCGGGTGGCCGACAAATTCAAGGGCAATGTTTACGCCGTACGGCTCCGCGATGTCCGAAAGCTCAGTCAGCACCTCTGCGCTGCTCTTTTTGATTTCTTCTTTCAAGATTTTCCGCTCTGTCACAAGCGGCACGGCCACCACATATTTCACGCCGAGCGTCCTGCAGGTTTCCATCATGCTTTTGAATTCCGAAATGATCTCCCTATAGCCCTTCTCATCACGGTTGTTGAAGAAAACCAGTGCGTTCAGGGCAAGCGGTTTAATGTGATGGGTTCGAAAATATTCCGCCAGATCGGCCAGTGAATGGTCTTTTAAGTATTCCGGCAGCTTATCCATTGTGCGGATTTCAATATAATCATAGCCGTGCTTTTCGCACAGTTCTAAATCCTGTTTCAGGTTTGAATTCTCCAGCGTAGTCGCTTCATTAAAGCAAAGTTTCATGTCAGCCTCTCCCATCCGCATTTTCGATATGAAGGGAGTCCGGCTGGAGGGCATTTTTACTCCGATCCGCCGAACTCCATACTCAGCTTATGCCATACCCAGTTCTTCTTTTAATTTCTTAAGCATGATCCGGCTTGATTCATCCGCTCTTTCGCCGACCCAAGCAAACACGGCGTTCGTTGCAATTCCGTCGAATTTCATCTCTCTCATCTTTCTGAAAATCGTCTCAAAATCGACCTCGCCTTGCCCGATATCCAAATGCTGGTGCACCGTTACTTTCGCGTCAGGCGGATTGACGATGTAACGCAGGCCGTGCGCCGCTTTATGATTAAAAGTATCTGCAAATAAAACATGCGTGAGGCGGTCGCCGGCTTCATCAAACATGGTTTCGATATCGCCTTTGCCGTCATCATAGAAGAACGTATGCGCAGTCGAGTAGACAAGGTTGATCCAATCCTTATCGAGCGCGCGGATCATATCCATCGCACCTTTGTGCGTTTCGATAAAATCGTATGGATGGGCTTGAAGATTGAGTTTAACGCCTTCTTTTTCAAAGACGGGCAGCAGCTCATCCATGGATTTGATGAATTTTTCTTCACTTGTCAACGGATCATACTTTGAACCGCTGAATTCACTGTTCATCAAATCCACTTCAAGTTCAACCGCAATTTCGATCGCCCGTTTCCAGTTGCGCACGGCGGCCTGTCGGCGGTCTTCATCAGGGCCCGCCCAGTGGTAAAGCGGAAGAAGAGAGGACAGCTTCACACCTGTATCCTTTAAAAGGCGCTTCAATTGTTTGATTTTTGCTGAATCGACTTTCGGATATTTATAGAAAGGACAAAAATCCTCGCGCGGGGACAGTTCGATATATTCGTATCCGAGCTCCGCCGTTTTATAGACCATTTCCTCTAATGTTAAATCATCGCGGTACATGGATGGATCTAAGGCCAGTTTCATTTTTTCACTCCCGATCTATTATTTGTTCACAGTCGTAAATGATTGATAGAATGCCGGTTTCTCTTGAAGCGCCACTGGCTCTTTCTGTCCGGATTCCTGAGCTTTTACGCACGCGTCTGTTGTCACCGCGGCAATATAACCGTCCCATGCCGTCGGACCGCTGACTTCGCCTTTTTTCCGGATCGAATCAATGAAGTCCTGAATTTCCACATCATACGCAGCCACAAATCGGCGCTGCCAGTCCATCAGAATATCGGTGCTGAATTTCCCTTCTTTTCTCAAGCTGATGCTTGACGGTTCCGGAAGCTTAATGACGCCGTCTTCCCCGACGATTTCACATTGAATGTCATAGCCGTATTTACAGTTCACGTAGATTTCGGCATTGATGACAATGCCGCCTTTTGTTTCGATGATGACCATCTGCGGATCTTTCAGATGCGGCAGCGCATTTTTTGATTTCTTCGGATAGATGACCTGTACGAATTCATAGTCGTCATTGACGAGCCAGTGGAGAACATCAATTTCATGAACGAGCGTATCGACGACGGCCATGTCCGTTGAATAATTCGATGCGACTGTCGGGTTGCGGTGCGCACAGTGAATCATCAGCGGCTCGCCGACCGCACGGTTGTCGATCGCTTCTTTCAGCTGAACGTAACCGCTGTCATATCTGCGCATGAAACCTACCTGCACCAATCGTTTTCCCGTCTTCATTTCTTCCTCGACAATGCGCATACAGCCTTCTGCCGTTGTCGCAAGCGGCTTTTCACAAAACACGTGCTTGCCGTGCTGAATCGCTTTCAACACGCTGGACTCGTGAGCCGGGCCCCAGCTTGTCACTAAGACAGCATCCACATTTTCAGCAGCGAGGAGGCTGTCGTCATCAGGATAAACGGAGGCGTTCAAATTGAAATGCTGAACGGTCTGCTGCGCGGCCTCCTCATTCACATCTGTGACAGCGGTAATTTCCGCTCCGGACAGCTTATTTGTGATGCGGTTGATGTGCTCTTTTCCGATAGCACCGGTTCCGATAACACCTATACGTAAATTCATTGATCGCCACTCCTTCTGATAATCAAATAATGGTTCTCGTCTTTTTTTTCCCGCAGCCGTCCTGAGGAGCACCGTACAGTTCCTCCTGTATCTGTTCAAGCGACTTGCCGGACGTATTCGGTGCGAAAACAAGCCCGATGATCATACTGGCCGTCACACATATGAGCAGAATACCGGCCATAAAACCGATGCCGAATTGTGACATGATGACCGGCACAAATAAACTCCAAATTCCGATTGAAATACGGACGAGAAAGAACATGAGCCCTTGTGCTGACGCTCTGTGTTCTGTCGGGAACAGCTCGCTTGCCCACAGCTGGTAGTTCGCCTGCTGGCCGGCTCCGTTATTGATGCCGATCGCTAAAACAAACAAAAGCAGCATCGGGAGCCCCTGAAACGGCAGCAAAAACAGCGACCAGCCGACAACAGCCATAAAGGCGCAGATTCCGAACACCGTTTTCCGATATTGATCTGCAAAAGGCATGAAGATACAGGCGACGCCGAGACCGGTGAAGATAAACAGGGCCATCTGCAGAATGTTGGCCGTATTTGCGGATACGCCGCCGACCTGCTGGTAGATGTACGGCATGAAGAATCCCATGACGCCCGCGGCGAGATTCCATACGAGAAACACACCCATTAAAAACAAAATGTTCTTGAAAAATTTCGGCTGAAGCAGGTCAAAATAAGATGTTTTTTTCACGGCGGCAGGCCGCTCTTCACTGTTTTTCCAGGCATCCGACTCAGGTAAACGCTTTCTTATCACATATGTGATCAGGGCGATCACCAATAGATGCGCAAAGACAATTTTATTTCCTAAAAGCCCGAGGTCACCGACCAAAACGGATAACAGCAGAACCACAACGGCTCCTGCGGCCCACGCCACCTGCGCCACTCCGCAATGCCTCGCCCGGTTTTTCTCGGGGGCGTTTTCCGCAATAATGGTCCATGAAGCCGTAATATCCGCGCCTACAGAAACCCCGATAATCATGTATCCGCATAACAGCATGGGAAAGTTGAATCCAAACAAAACCAAACAAATTCCTAAAGCGTAGACGAGCATACTGTTTGTGTATACAGCTTTTCGGCCGACCTTATCAGCCAAATACCCGCCGAGCAGCGCTCCGATGGCCGCTGATATCGCGTTTGCGCTGAGGGCGCCGAGCAATCCGATCTGACTGTCGGACAGCTTCAAGTAGCTGACCCACATAGATAAACCCGCTGATCCTGCCACGATGGAACCTGCATCAATGTAATTTGCTAATGCTGCGGCGATGGTCCGTTTGCTGAAAGCTGATTCCGCCTTGGCACGATTCATATAAGTCCCCCTCTAATTTGCAGGATCAAGCAGTTCACTGTCGATGTACTTTCTCGCAATCAGCGCGTACTCAAGCGGATTGGCGACTGCCGGGTCTTGTTCGGCTTCAATGACGATCCAGCCTGAATAATCATGACGGACGAGCGTTTGGTACACTTCGGTAAAATCGATGCATCCGTCTCCGGGAACCGTAAAAATGCCCTGTAAAAATGACTGCCTGAATGACTTTCCTTCCTGTCTGCACCGCTCCATAATGTCAAACCGCGCGTCCTTGAAATGAACGTGTCTGATCCGATCCATATGCTTGTTGAGAATCGTCATATAGTCTCCGTCCGAGATATAGGCATGGCCGGTATCATAAAGTAAATGGACATACCGCGGGTCCGTTCCATCCATCAGCCGGTCAACTTCTTCCGCCGTCTGGACGCCTGTGCCGAGATGATGATGAAACGTGAGATCCAGCCCGTATTCGTCAGCGATTTTCCCGAGACGGTTCAAGCCTTGGCACAGTGTATCCCATTCTTCATCTGAGAAGTGCGGTTTTTTCTTAAATACATCAATGTCCAAGCCCTGGACACTGTACGTCTGTTCAGAAACGATGGCGGCATCCGCTCCGACTTTCTGCAAATAATCACAGTGTTCTGTAAATTGTTCAGCCGTTTTTTCAATACCGTCTTGAATGATAAAGCTGCTGAACCATTTCCCCGCAATCCGCAAGTTCCGGAGAGCCAGCTCCTTATTGAGGACGGAGGGTTCAGGGAAAAACCCTCCCACTTCCGTACCTTGAAAACCGGCGACAACAATATCGCTTAACAAATGTTGCAGCGTATTCCCGGCTCCGATTTCCGGCATATCGTCATTTCGCCACCCAATGGGAGCGATGCCCCACAAAATATTTTGTTTGCCCATCGTGATGCCTCCCCTCTAGTACTGCTTCGCAGACTTCAGCTTCATCTCTTTCGCTTCGTATGCCCGCTGAACGCTTTCCTGCTCCGACACTTCCGCCACGCCGACATGCCACCAGCTGTCATAGCCGTCCGTCATCGTTTTCGGCAGAACCTTCATTTCAATTAAAGTGGATACATCTTGCGTTTTCGCATCTTCAAGCGCCGCTTTCAGTTCTTCAACCGTATTGGCTCTGTAAGTTTTAGCGCCGTAGCCCTCTGCCACCTTCGCGTAATCAACGTTTAAAATCTGATTGTCCTCTGTGCGGAACTCGCAGAAATAGCTGCCGCTCCCGTGATCCATCTGCAGGTTGTTGATACAGCCGAATCCGGAGTTGTCAAAGAGCAGGACATTGATTTTTTTGTTATATTGAAGCGCGGTAATCAGCTCAGAGTGCAGCATCAGAAAGCTTCCGTCGCCGACGAGTGAATAGACTTCTTTGTCGGGATGAGCCAGCTTGAGGCCGAGCGTGCCCGATACTTCATATCCCATGCAGGAATAGCCGTACTCCAGATGGTACGTATTCGGGACATTGGAATGCCACAGCCGCTGCAGATCCCCCGGAAGAGATCCCGCCGAACTGATGACGACGCTGTCTTCAGGAATCGTGTCATTGATGGTCAACAGCGCCGTTGTTTGCGGCAGCTCAGTCTCGAGCGCGTCGGCATACTCGTTTAACACGTCCTGTGAGAAATGGTTTTTAATTTCCGGCTTGAACGCGTTACGTGTAAAAGTGATCTTGCCGAGCCGGTCCCGTTCAGCCAGCCATTCATCTTTCCAGCCTTTAATCGCCGTGCCGAATGCACTTTTATATCCGTCTAATAAGCCGTGCAGCCTGCCGAGCGTCACTTTCGCATCGGCTACGACCTGAAACGCGTCAAGCTTGTATGCCTGCATGCGGCTGACGTTGATATTCAAAAATTTTGCTTTGTCAAAATCAAACGCTGTTTTCGAGGATGTCGCAAAGTCCGTGTACCGTGTGCCGACACCGATGATCAGATCAGCCTGGCGGGCGGCTTTGTTTGCGGCGAGTGTGCCCGTGATGCCCATGCCGCCCAGATTGTTGGCGAAATCGGCTTCAACCGTTGACTTGCCGGCCTGCGTTTCGACAAGCGGAATGCCGTATGTTTCAGAAAGCGCGATTAATTCCTCACGCGCGCCGGAGTACTTCGCGCCGCCGCCCACTAAAATGACGGGACGGCTGCTCTCCTTAATTCTCTCCGCGGCGCCTTTCAGCTCACGCTCGCTAGGCTGCATCCGGTCAATGTAATGAACGCGTTTTTCAAAGAAGCTTTCATCAAAATCAAATGCTTCTCCCTCTACATCCTGAGAAATACAGATGGTGGCCGGGCCCGCTTTTGCCGGATCTGTCATCACTTCAAATGCCCGGATTAAGCTGCTCATCAGCTGCTCAGGTCGGGTGATGCGGTCCCAATAGCGGGACACGGGCTTTAACGCATCGTTTGTTGTGACGGCGGCGCTGTATTCCTGCTCCACCTGCTGAAGCACCGGGTCAGGCTGCCTCGTTGCAAAGGTATCGGCCGGAAGCAGCAGCACCGGAATATGATTGGCCAGCGCCGTACCCGCGGCAGCTGTCAAGTTAGCGGCACCCGGACCGACCGATGTCGATACCGCGTAAATTTTTCTTCTCAGCATCTGCTTGCTGTATGCCATCGCGGCATGCGCCATGCCTTGTTCGTTTTTGCCTTGATAGACTTTCAGGTGCCCGGCGTCCTGCTCGAGCGCCTGCCCGATCCCCAACACATTTCCATGGCCGAAAATCGTGAAGATGCCCTCAACGAACGGCTCTTCTTTTCCGTCAACATGAATGTACTGCCGGTTCAAGAATTGAATCAGCGCTTGTGCTGTCGTTAAGCGAATGGTCTTACCCACAAACGATCCCACCTTTTATACGTTCTATTTACCGTTAAGACTGTGCTGCGCTTCAATCAGTTCGATGATTTCACCGGCAGCCGGCATTGCTTCTGAGGAGCTGTGTTTGCTGACGACGATGGAAGCGGAAGCGCTCCCGTATTTTAAAGCCGTTTCAATATCCCGGCCGCTGACCAGTCCGTAGATGAAGGCTGACGCATAGGAATCACCCGCTCCGAAGGTCTTCAGCACCTTTGTTTTATAGGCGTGCGCCCGGAAAACTTCCCCCGATCTGCTGTATGCGTATGATCCGTCAACGCCGTGCTTAATGACGACAAGGTCGGCGGAGTGCGCAAACAAATGGCGGACGGTTTCATCGTTATTTCCGCCGCTGCGGTTTTCCATTACGTCAAATTCGTCACGCGTACCGATGACGATATCGGATTGTTCCGCCACCAGCGTGTAGTACACGGCTGTTTCTTCTGCCGATTGCCATGTATACTGACGGTAGTCGAGCTCAAACACGACTTTTACGCCATGTTTTTTTGCGATTTGCACCGCTTTTAAGATGGCTTCGCGCGACGGACTTTTCGCAAGCGCCGTACCTGATACGAGCAGCATTTTCGCGTTTGCGATGTAGCCTTCATTGACTTCGGACGGCTCTAGATGCAAATCCGCCACGTCATCCCGGTACATCAGAATGCTGCACTCTTCGGGACTGAGAATTTCCGTAAAAGCGAGCCCCGCTTTGCGCCCTTCTCTGTCAACGGTCATTTGTGACGTATCAACGCCCTTTTCCTGCATATAAGAAACGATAAATCTGCCGTGCTGGTCATCCGGGATTTTGCCGATAAAACCGGCTTTTAATCCGAGCTTAGCGCTGCCGATCGCAATATTTGCCGGGGAGCCGCCGACATATTTAGAAAACGTCATCGTTTCTTCCATCGGCCGGTTGTATTCCGCCGCGTTCAAATCAATACACGCGCGTCCGATCGCGACAATATCAAACTCTTTTTCTTCATTAAACGTATATTTCATCGTTATCTGCCACTCCTCACTTATCAGCGTTCCAGAATCCATTCATGGTCCGGATCATTATGAAACTTCCATTTTCGTGTCGGTCCCGCCATGACATTCAGGTAGTAAGAGGTATACCCGTCCGGAACACCAACCGGGTGATAGCCCGCCGGCACGATGACAACGTTTTCATTTTCTGCGGTCATCGTCTCGTCAATCGAGCGGTCGTCCGTGTACACACGCTGGAAGACAAATCCCTGCGGCGGGTCCGTTTCATGGTAATAGGTTTCTTCTAAAAAGGATTCAGCCGGCAGATTGTCTTGGTCATGTTTATGAGGCGGGTAGCTCGACCAGTTGCCGCTGTCCGTGTAAACTTCAACAACGAGAAGGCTGTTTGCCGATGGATCTGAATCGGGGAGAATGTTATGAACGGTTCGTTTGTTTGCCAGCTTGCCGCGATGTTCCACACCGTTGTCTTCCGCTTTAATCAGCTTTGTCGGAAGCTGGTGTTCGGACGGAGAGTAGCACAGCGCGACCCTCGCCCCGCTGACAGCTGTGATTCCAAAAGAGCGGTCATTGGACACATAAACGCTGTCCGTCGGTTTTCTATCAAATACGCTTTCACGGGTGCCGATGCTTTCAAATGTCTGATCATAATCAGTGACGGTAACTTTTCCCGTTACCGCAACGATGCAGCACTCCGTCTTTTTCAAATCTTCTGTATATGTTGAGCCGGGAGCAAGATCAACGACTTTAAATCCGACGTATTTGAGGTCTGAATTGGCTGAAGTGACGTCATGTATGATGGTCACGCCTTGAGAAATCTCATCGGCCTGCGGTTTGCGCAGCAAATAACTCATGTTTATTCCTCCTTAATGGATGGTAAAAGAAAACCCGGACGGAATCACAAAGCCGTCCGGGCCGGCTGTCTGATCAATTGAAGTCAGGAGACGGGTATCGTGCCGTCACGACTTTTTTACGTGTATAGAAGTCGACGCTGTCTTTTCCGTTTGCGTGCAATGTGCCGAAGAAAGAAGACTTCCAGCCCGAGAACGGGAAGAATGCCATCGGCGCCGGGACGCCAAGGTTGATGCCGAGCATTCCCGCGTCAATATTCTCACGGAAGTAGCGGATCGCGTTCGCATTTGAAGTGAACAGGCAGGCGCCGTTCGCAAATTCAGACTGGTTGGCGATGTCAACCGCTTCTTTTAAATTTTTCACACGCATGACCGACAGAACGGGCGCAAAGATCTCATCTTTCCAGATCGTCATATCCGTCGTCACGTTGTCAAAAATCGTCGGTCCGACGAAATAGCCGTCTTCCGTTACATGTTCACGGCCGTCACAAAGCAGTTTCGCTCCTTCTTCGATGCCTTTTTCAATATAGCTGTGCGTGCGGTTTTTGTTGTCCTCGCGGATGACCGGTCCCAAAAATACGCCGTCATCCAGTCCGTTTCCGATCTTGATGTCCGCTGCTTTTTCCTGTAATTTCGCCATAAACTCATCGGCGATTCCCTCTTCAACCGTCACGACCGCGCATGCCATGCAGCGCTCTCCTGCCGAACCGAATGCCGCGCCGATAATGTTTGTGACCGTATCTTCAAGGTGGGCGTCATTTAACACGATCGTATGGTTTTTTGCGCCCGTTAACGCCTGCACGCGTTTCAAATGTTCGCTGCCTTTTTTGAAAACATACTCGCCGACAGGTTTTGAACCGACGAATGAGATGGCTTTAATCTCCGGATGCTCAAGAATGCCGTTTACGACGTCATGCGCGCCGTGCACGACATTGAAGACACCCTTCGGCAGACCGGCCTGTTCAAACAGCTCTGCCAGTTTTTCCGTTAACAGCGGCGTGCGCTCAGAAGGCTTCAGAATGAAAGTGTTTCCTAACGAAATTGCCATCGGAAACATCCAGCACGGGACCATCATCGGGAAGTTGAACGGTGCGATACCGCCGACCACCCCGATCGGATAGCGGTAATTCGCCGCCTCTACATCCGTCGCGATAGAGGCAAGTGAATCGCCCATCATGAGTGACGGCGCTCCCGCTGCGAATTCGACGTTTTCAATTCCGCGTCCCACTTCACCGAGTGCTTCTGTCGTGTTTTTACCGTTTTCCAAAGTGATCAGACGGGCAAGCTCTTCTTTGTTCTGCTGGAGAAGCTGCTGATAGTTAAATAGAATTCTCGCACGGCGCGGCACCGCCGTCTTCGACCATGTTTTAAACGCTTCTGACGCTGAGCGGACGGCGTATTCCACATCCTCCCGTGTAGAAATCGGAACCTGGCACATCACTTCTTTTGTCGCCGGATTGACAACGTCTTCATATTGATCTGTCTTACTTTCAACCCATTCACCATTGATGTAGTTTTTCAGTTTTCTGATCTCTGCCATTCTCATTGCCTCCTTAAATAGTAAACATCCTGTCAGCTGGATAATAACGGATGAATATATTCATCTTTTTCATATAAAAGACATGAATTAAACGCTTACAAATGCTAAAATGATGGTGAATCCCAATCTTTCCATGTAAAAGTTGGTCATGTGACGGATAAAGCAAACGATTACATCTTTCAATTTTGATTTTACAGGTTATATTTTGGTCATTTCTTGGTTACATTGTAAGCCCAACACACCTTCAAGTCAATCTAAAAAATCAAAATTTTTTCATTATTTTTATCGTACTTTTTTTGAGCGGGAAAACAGGAACTTGGAGAACCGTGTCGAATCGTACGGTGGGAACCCTCTTTTTTATCATTTGTTAAGTAACTATTGATTAACTCTTGGTGTTTATTATATATTTTAATTACTTTAAGAATTCTAGAAGGAGTTTTTTTATGAAACTGATGCGGATTCAGGAGATGGAAGAATACATTCTCAAACACGGAGCCACTTCGCTGGATGAGCTGTGCGAGGTATTCAACGTCTCTAAAAACACGGTCAGACGCGATATTAATAAGCTTGCGGAAAAAGGGGTGATCAAAAAGGTGTACGGCGGCGTGACGTCAGCAGAAAAATCTGTGCTCGTCCCTTTTGAGAACCGCACCATTCAACATCAGGATGAAAAAATCAAAATCGCCCGCTATGCGTCGCGGTTTATCGAGGATCACGATCTTGTATTTATTGATTCCGGCACGACGACCAAATCGATGCTGGAGACGCTTGATCCGGATAAGAATGTAACGGTGTTGACGAACAGCCTTGATATTATTAACGCCGCTTCATCCATGAAAAATATCGACCTGATCATCATCGGCAATAACTACAAGCGGAAGACAAGGTCGTTTGTCGGCATTGATGATCCGAGCACCCTCAATAAATACAACATTAACAAGGCGTTCATGTCCGCTACCGGGACAACGATCACCCACGGCCTGACGAATTCCGATTTACTGGAATACGAGGTGAAAAAGAAAATTTCCGAAAAGGCGAACGAAGTGTATCTGCTCGCGGATCATTCCAAATTCGGCAAATCCACGCTTTTGACATACGCGCCTTTCGACCGGCTTCACAGCATTGTCACTTCTCAGCAGCTCGATGAGGAATATACGAAGTATTGCCAAGAGCACCAAATCGACATTCACTTGGCATAGCGTTATAGTTAATAGAGAACGCTGCCGTATTTTTCCGGCAGGCGCTATGATATCCAATTTTTTCAGGGGGCGAAAACATGAGCAAAGTAACAATCGGCAAAACTGACCTAAAGGTATTTCCGATCGGTTTGGGAACAAATGCGGTCGGCGGACACAATCTCTATCCGAATCTGAATGAAGTAACGGGAAAAGAATTGGTCCGGGAAGCGATTAAAAGCGGCGTTACCATGTTAGATACTGCCTATATTTACGGTGTGGGCCGTTCTGAAGAATTGATCGGCGAGGTGCTGAAAGAATATAACCGCGAGGATGTCTTCATCGCCACAAAAGCCGCTCACAGAAAAGAAGGCAATGACTTTGTTTTCGACAACTCACCGGCCTTTTTGAAACAATCAGTCGAAGACAGCCTGAAACGCCTGCAGACTGATTACATCGATTTATTCTACATCCATTTCCCGGATGAGCACACGCCGAAGGACGAAGCCGTTCAAGCATTGAATGAGCTGAAAAAAGAAGGAAAAATCCGTTCCATCGGCGTATCCAATTTCTCTTTGGAGCAGCTGAAAGAAGCCAATAAAGACGGCTTAGTCGACGTGGTTCAAGGAGAATACAACCTGCTGAACCGTGAGGCGGAAAAGACTTTCTTCCCTTATACGACAGAACACGGCATCTCATTCATTCCGTACTTCCCGCTCGTATCCGGACTGCTGGCCGGCAAATACGACGAGAACACAACCTTCCCGGAAGGCGACCTGCGCAATGATCAGGCGCATTTCCAAGGGGAGCAGTTTAAAGAAAACATCAAAAAAGTCAACCAGCTCAAACCGATTGCCGAAAAGCACAATGCCGATACGGCGCATATCGTGCTTGCCTGGTACTTGGCGAGACCTGAAATCGATATCCTGATTCCGGGCGCCAAACGCGCGGATCAATTAAAAGACAACGTGAAAGCAGCCTCCATTACGCTATCTGCTGAAGAAATCGCGTTTATTGATAAGCTGTTTTCATAAGAAAAAAACACGCCTTTTTGAAAGGGCGTGTTTTTTTATGTTTATATTTTTCTCTTCGGGGAATGAAATAGTTATCTAAATAAACTATTATGCGTTCCAAAAGATGAGGAGGATCATCTGTGAAGAAAAACACCAAAAAATACCTGATTTACTTTTTCGGAGCATTGGGCGGGCTGCTTTACGGCTATGACACCGGTGTGATTTCAGGAGCTTTGTTATTTATTAACAATGATATTCCTTTAAACACGCTGACCGAGGGATTGGTCGTCAGCATGCTGCTGCTCGGTGCGATTTTCGGGTCCGCCTTAAGCGGGACATGCTCTGACCGATGGGGCCGGAGAAAAGTGGTTTTCGTCCTTTCACTCATTTTTATTATCGGCGCGCTTGCCTGTGCGGCTTCGCAAACCGTCACTATGCTGATTATCTCCCGTGTCATTCTCGGGTTAGCCGTCGGAGGCTCAACGGCGCTGGTTCCCGTTTATCTATCTGAGATGGCGCCGACAAAAATACGCGGAACGCTCGGCACATTGAATAACTTAATGATTGTGACCGGAATTTTACTCGCATATATTGTGAATTACATATTCACCCCGTTTGAAGCTTGGCGCTGGATGGTCGGTCTCGCGGCAGTACCGGCGGCGCTTTTATTAATCGGAATCGCGTTTATGCCGGAATCTCCGAGATGGCTCGTCAAACGCGGCCGTGAGCAGGAAGCCAGACAAGTCATGGAAATGACTCACGACAAAGAGGATATCGCCGTTGAATTGGCGGAAATGAAACAAGGAGAAGCTGAGAAAAAAGAATCTACACTCGGCTTGCTGAAAGCAAAATGGATCCGCCCTATGCTGCTGATCGGGATCGGCCTCGCCATCTTCCAGCAGGCGGTCGGGATCAACACGGTAATTTACTATGCGCCGACCATCTTTACAAAGGCCGGACTCGGCACTTCGGCGTCCGTTCTCGGCACGATGGGCATCGGTGTCTTAAACGTCATCATGTGTATCACCGCCATGATCTTAATTGACCGGATCGGCCGGAAAAAACTGCTGATGTGGGGAAGTGTCGGCATTACCTTGAGCCTGGCGTCACTATCAGCCATTCTCCTTCTGGCCGGCCTGTCAGCTTCAACAGCTTGGCTGACCGTGCTGTTTCTCGGAATCTATATCGTCTTTTATCAGGCGACATGGGGTCCCGTCGTATGGGTCCTGATGCCGGAGCTGTTCCCGTCAAACGCACGCGGAGCCGCAACCGGATTTACGACATTGATTCTGTCGGCAACAAACCTGGTCGTTTCACTGGTATTCCCGCTTATGCTGAGCGCCATGGGCATCGGCTGGGTATTCGGAATATTCTCAGTCATCTGCCTCACATCCTTCTTCTTCGCCGCTTACATCGTTCCTGAAACGAAGGGCAGAAGTTTAGAAGAAATCGAAACGCACTTGAAAAAACGGTTCTCCTTAAAGAAGCGCAGCAAACAAAATCAAATTCTTAAACAGCGCACACTGTAATCAAAAAAGGAATCGCCCCCGCTGGGCGATTCCTTTTTGGCGTCATACCATAACTTTGCAGATGTCATTCGTAAACTCGACTGGATCATGGATCGGCAGTCCTTCAATCAGAAGCGCCTGATTGTACAGCAGGTTTGTGTATAAAGCAAGCTTTTCCCGATCTTGCCCGTGCGCGTTCTTTAACGTCTCAAACACTTCGTGGTTCGGGTTGATTTCCAGCACTTTTTCCGCTTTGACCTGCTGGCTGTCAGGCATGGCGTTTAATACTTTCTCCATTTCGATCGTCACTTCGCCGTCTGTCGCAAAGCAGACCGGATGGGATTTTAAGCGTTTCGATGCTCTGACGTTCTTGACTTTATCCGCAAGAATCTCTTTCATGCTTTCGAACAGGTCTTTATATTCGTTTTCTTCGGCTTCAGTCTGCTTTTCATCTTCGTCACTGTCGATGCCTAAGTCGGCGCTTGAGACGGATTTGAACTCTTTTTCCTCGTAGCTTGTCAGCATTTTGATCGCGAATTCATCAATATCTTCCGTGAAATATAAAATTTCGTAGCCTTTGTCCGCCACCATTTCAGTTTGCGGCAGCTTTTCAATCCGCTCATATGAATCGCCGGACGCGTAATAGATATATTTTTGATCCTCAGGCATTCTGGACACATATTCGTCCAGAGTGACGAGCTTTTTCTCCTTAGATGAATAGAAGAGAAGCAGATCTTTTAAGACGTCTTTATTCGCGCCGAAATCATTATAGACGCCGAATTTCAGCTGTCTGCCGAAAGATTCATAGAAAGATTCGTATTTTTCTCTTTTGTTCTTCAGCAGGCTCTTCAGCTCGGCTTTGATTTTTTTATTGATGTTTTTCGCAATCAGCTTCAGCTGGCGGTCGTGCTGCAGCATCTCTCTGGAAATGTTCAGCGACAGATCCTCAGAATCCACCATGCCTTTTACAAAGCTGAAATGATCCGGAAGCAGGTCGGCGCATTTGTTCATGATCAGCACGCCGTTGGAATACAGCTCCAATCCTTTTTCGAATTCCTTCGTATAATAGTCAAACGGCATGTTTTCCGGAATAAACAAAATCGAATTGTAGCGCACCGCTCCATCGACGCTGATATGCACGTGGGTCAGCGGTTTATCAAAACCGTAATGCTTCTCGGCGTAAAAAGCCTCGTAATCCTCATCCGTCAGCTCGCTTTTGTTTTTTCTCCAGATCGGAACCATGCTGTTGACCGTCTGTTCTTCCTGAACTTCTTCAAATTCGTTCTCGCTGCCCTCTTTCGGCTTGTTGACCGTCTCTTCCATTTTGATCGGGTAGCGGATAAAATCAGAGTACTTTTTCACGATCGCTTTGATGCGGTAGTTTTCTAAAAACTCATCATAGCTTTCATCTTCTGTGTTTTCTTTTATTTTCAGGGTGATTTCCGTACCGACGGTTTCCTTGTCACACGGCGCGATCGTGTAGCCGGCGGCCCCTTCCGACTCCCATACATACGCCTCGTCACTGCCGAGCGCCTTACTTTTCACCGTGACTTTATCAGCCACCATAAACGCCGCATAAAACCCGACGCCGAACTGGCCGATAATGTCATGGCCGTCTTTCGAGTCATTTTCTTGCTTGAAAGCGAGTGAACCGCTTTTCGCAATCGTGCCGAGATGCTGTTCAAGCTCGTCTTTTGTCATCCCGATACCGGTATCTGTGACGGTGAGCGTTCTCGCTTCTTTATCCGCCGTCACTTTTATGTAGTAATTGTCTTGATCAAACGTTAATGAATCATCGGTTAACGCCTTGTAATAGATTTTGTCAATCGCATCGCTCGCGTTGGAAATTAACTCGCGGAGAAAAATTTCCTTCTGCGTGTAAATGGAGTTAATCATCATGTCCAGCAATCGCTTGGATTCTGCTTTAAACTTTTTTTTCCGCACTTCAGATCTCTCCTTTAATTATGCTTTGATGTTATGTAAAATCTTTTCAGCATCTATTTATCATATACAGTGACAATTGTCAACTAGGATTAGCAGATGCATATATTGTAAATTTAACATGTTAATGGATTCATTTCACCCATTTTATCAATAAAAAAGAGAGAATGTTGATCATCCTCTCCCCTCTGCTTCTTTCCGGCGGCCGAATTCCTTCTTCATCCATATGTATGACGGGTAGAAAAACAAACTAAATAAGATAAGAGATCCCAAGTTTCGCAAAGACTCATGCAGAACATTTCTTACAGTGAGAGGAAACGTGATGTCCTGAAATAGAATAGAGATAACGGTGTAAATCACAAATCCCATAGGAACAATGGCATAACAATAAAACGCTATCTCCTTCTTATGCTGTATCTTCAAAATATGTAAACCTCCCAATGATGTATATACATAATATTAACATATTTAATAAGTATTTAGAAATAAACCTCCGTATGTTTATCCCCCTATTCAGCGGGAACAGTTATAAAAAAAGGAGGCATCGCAATATGGGAAGATTAACAGACAAAACCGCAATCATCACAGGGGCCGCGACAGGCATCGGACAAGCGACGGCACGGGTTTTCGCCGATGAAGGCGCCCGCGTGATCTGCGGTGACATCAATGAAAGCGAACTGAATGAAACCGTCAGCGCCATCAGAAAAAACGGCGGAGAAGCAGAAGCCTTTCACCTTGATGTATCAGACGAAGAAAGCGTAAAGTCTTTTGCGGACGGCATTCAGCAAAAGTACGGAACAATTGATATTCTGTTTAACAATGCCGGTGTTGACCAAGAGGGCGGCAAAGTCCATGAATACCCGGTCGAGCTTTTTGACCGGATCATCGCCGTCGATCTGCGCGGCACATTTCTGTGCAGCAAATACCTGATTCCGCTCATGCTCGAAAAAGGAGGCTCCATCATCAACACCTCCTCCATGTCCGGCCGGGCCGCAGACCTTGACCGCTCCGGCTATAACGCCGCAAAAGGCGGAATCACGAACCTGACGAGAGCGATGGCCATTGATTACGCCAGAAGCGGAATCCGCGTCAATTCCTTATCGCCGGGCACAATTGAAACGCCGCTCATTGATAAATTGGCAGGCACGAAAGAAGACGAAATGGGCGAGGCGTTCCGTGAAGCCAACAAATGGGTCACGCCGCTCGGCCGGCTCGGAAAACCGGAAGAAATGGCGGCTGTCGCGCTCTTCCTCGCTTCAGACGACAGCTCTTACGTCACGGGAGAAGACATCACCGCAGACGGCGGCATCATGGCATACACTTGGCCGGGAAAAATGCTGATTGATAAGAAGTGGAAGGAAGAGACGGAGTGACGATAGATAATAAAAAAAGCCAGTGTAAAAAAACACTGGCTGAACAAGCTGAGGGCGGGTTACTTAAACCAGCCCTTTTCCTTTGATCGGGTAATGGCTTCAATTCGATTTTTCACTTCTAGTTTATCCAGAATCATCGAAACGTAATTGCGGACTGTGCCGCTTTTGATGCTGAGGGCGTTTGCGATTTCTTTCGTGTTTTTTCCGTCTGCGACAAGCTCGAGCACCTCTTTTTCCCGTTCGGTCAGCGGGTTTTCTTCACTATAGATGTCCTCCATTAATTCAGGTGCGTAGACGCGTCTTCCTTTCATGACGCTGCGGATGGCGCTGACGAGCTCATCGCTCGGGCTGTCCTTGAGCATGTACCCGCTGACGCCTGCTTTTAGCGCCCGCTGAAAATAGCCGGAGCGGGCAAAGGTCGTCAAAATGATGATTTTCACACCGCTGTCCTTGAGTTCTTCTGCCGCTTCAAGACCTGATTTCCCGGGCATTTCGATATCCATCAGACAGATGTCGGGCGCATGTTTTTCCACGAAATCGATGGCATCCTGGCCGCTTGTGCCTTTGCCGACAACCGTCATATCCTCTTCTAAATTCAACAGCGAACCGAGTGCGCCGAGCAGCATTTGCTGATCCTCGGCAATGAAGATGTTGATCATCTGCTACCATCCTTTTCTTTTGATTTTGAATCATTCGGGATTCTCATGGTCAGCTTTGTTCCGGCGGCTGTATCGATGGCTAAACTGCCGTTTGCGAATTCAAGACGTTCCCTCATTCCAAGCAGGCCGTGCCCCTTTGAAAAAAAGCGGTCTTCTCTGCATTGAAAGCTGCCGTCGTCTTCTACCGTAATGACGACCTCTTTCCAAAGCTGCTGAATGGTGATGCGGCATACTTTGGCGCCGCTGTGTTTCACGACATTGGTGACGGCTTCTTTAATGCACATGCTGACGATGTTTTCGTTCAGCAAAGAGATATGTTTGGGCGCTTCTTTTTCTTCATACACAAATTCAATTCCTGCCGCTTCAAGAATTTGCCGAACATTGCCGAGCTCATCCTTCAATCGGATGCCTTTCATCGATGAGACGATTTGTCTGACCTCATTTAAGGAGGTGCGGGCCGTCTGCTGCACGCTTTTCAGCTCAGTGCGGGCCTGTTCAGGATCCTTATATATCAGCTTTCGGGCAAGGTCGCTTTTCAGTCCGATTAAGGAGAGCTTTTGTCCAAGTGTATCGTGAAGGTCCCGGGCGATACGCTGCCTTTCTTCCAGCTTCACAAGATCGGCAATTCGCTCATTTGCATATTCTAATTTCTCCTCAAGGCGCTCCCGTGCCTTTCTGCTTCGAATGCTGAGCGGAAGCAGGATGGCACTGATCAATGTAATGACGATAAACGGAATTTGTGTCAAAAACCACTCTTTTTTCAGAACAAGGCTGAAGTTGACGGCAACCGCCGCACTGATGATATGAATGTAATATAAGATGTAAAATGGAACTTTGTCTCGGATATGGCCGATGAAGTAGGCGATAAAGAAAGCGAAATAAATATAACTGAACAGCATGGCTGAGCCGGTCGAAATGCCGATCAGAAGAAGCGCCCATAAGTAAAGCGGCCAGCCTTTTGCAACAAATGCAAAGCGGTATGCGCCAAAGAAAACGAGCGTGAAAATGATGCCGGCCACGATGACGAAGGTAGAAGAGCTTTTAAAAATAAAATAAAAAGGCAGGATGAAAAAAATCGTCCATATATAAGGAGAAATCCCGTTCAGTTTTTGAAATTTAAAATACTTCTTCATCTTTGTTCCACCTTCTGCTGCTTGTGTCTACCATCACTTTATCAAAACACCGCCTTCATTGCACCCTCACGCATGAAGAGAAGGCTCTTTCTGATAAGAGAAAGAGCCAGCCGTGCGCCGTATCAGGCATTTTTCTTTAAAGGTTCTTTCGGCACCGGATGGGGCGCCGGTGTTTTCCGCGCCTCCCGAAAGGTGACAAACTGCTTTTCGTCCTCATCCCACAGACGGAATTTCATGGATTCAAGACTTGTTTTAAGCGTAATGGTCGGTACGTTTTTTAAAGGCTCGTGCCCCTCATGAGCCGCTTCCAGCTTGTAGTTCGGCACTTTCGGGCTTAAGTGGTGGACATGATGGTAGCCGATATTGCCCGTCAGCCATTGCAAAAGCTTCGGCAGCTTGTAAAAGGAGCTTCCTTCTACCGCGGCCTGCACATAATCCCAATGCTCATCAGCTTCAAAATAAGAATCCTCAAACGTGTGCTGAACATAAAAGAGCCAGACGCCGATTGACCCCGAAATAAGGAAAATCGGACCCTGAACAAGCAAAAAGTTTTCCCAGCCGACAAGCAGGCACGTCGCAGCAGCCAATAAGACAATCGCCGCGTTCGTGAAATAGGTGTTCCAGCGCTCCTTGCGGCGGGCGCCTTTTACATTGAAACGGTTTTTAATCAGAAATACGTAAATCGGACCGAGAATAAACATAATAAACGGATTGCGATAAAGTCTGTAGCGTATTTTTGTCCAGGCTGACGCTTCGTTGTATTCCTTGACGGTCATCATCCAAATATCGCCGGTGCCCCGTTTATCTAAGTTGCTGCTCGTCGCATGATGAATGGAGTGGCTTCGCTGCCATTGAAGGAACGGAAACAGTGTCAGAACACCTGAAATAAACCCGAACAGCCGGTTCAGCTTCTTTTGTTTGAAAAAGGATTGATGGCAGCAGTCGTGGAAAATAATAAAGATTCTTGTCAAAAATCCCGCTGCTATAACAGTACAGGCGAGGGTCAGAAGATAGGAGATATTGAGGCTGAAGTAAGCAAGAAACCAAAGGGCAAAAAACGGCACAAACGTGTTGAAAAGCTGAATGATACTATGCTTTGTATCGGCGCCGGAAAATGCGGCAACCTGCTTTTTTAAAGACGCTTGTTTTTGAGTTGCGGCGTGATTGATCATGAATGTCATGTCCCTTCTTTTTCATTATGATCCCAAGTATAACGGGGCGCCAGACGCTTTTGTAGTAGCAGCCATCATGCCCCGAATATGACATTTGTCATGTTTGGCGGCAGAATGCTGATCAGGCGCCATATGGAAGGTTTCTTTCATATCGGCACTTCTCAAAGAAAACAGCAAAAAAGAACCCGGCCTGTTTTCGGCCGAGTTCTTTTTCATCATCCTCACAGCAAAATCACCCGATACTTCTTTACATCCAAAAACTGCAGAAACTCCCGGGCCAGCATATCCGGCGCGTGGTCTTTTCCTTCATGAAGACGATATTGAATCAGGCCGACGAGCATGGACGCGACATAGTATGCATAGAGCTTTTTGCCCGCCTGAATGTGCAGAGGCTGATGAAGATAAAACGATTGCAGCGCTCTGAACATTTCCGGGATGACGTCAGGCACTTCGGAACCCTCTCTCAGAAAATGAACGAGCGGAAGGCCGTCCGACAGTGCCGAAAAGAGACGGACGAGCGCGGCTTCCGCTTCTTCCACGGAGCAGTCGGCAGGGTCTCCTTTTACCGTCAATAATCCGATCAGATCCCGGCATGATTGATGGATGATCGTTTTCAGCAATGCTTCTTTGTTGGCGTAATGGTCATAAAAAGTGGCACGGCGGAGGTTGCTTTGACGGGCAATATCGGAAATCGTAATCGCCGCGTACTCTTTTTTTTCCGCCATTAAGCCGATCATGGCTTCTTGCAAGGCCTGCCTCGTCCTTGTCACCCGGCGGTCGGCGGGCTTTTTTTCTTCTTGTTCCGGCACCCGGCGGCCGAACAGCCAGTAAAACCGTTTTTGAGAAATCAAATCCCACACCTGTCCGCTGATTTCTTCCGGGGATGCCCCGGGCTCCTCATTCAGCCAGTACAACACAATGGCATACGTGTATAACGCGCGGTAATGAATGTACATATCCTGTTCAGTCGGTGAGAAATCCGCATTGACCGGTGACAGCAGCACATCATGCCGGAACACATCTTTTAAAAAAGCATGAAAGTGAAAATACGGCATTTTATGACGGTCCATCATCGTTTGAAAAAACACCCGATGCCGGTCAACAAAAGACAGTGTCGGATGCACTTTTTGCCATCCGCCCTGTAAATGAAGCACATCTTTATTCTTCAGCGAATCATACAGCGCTTCGCTCAGCCCGTCTTTCATTTCTTCCTCTATATCCTCTAAAATCGCATATTTATCTTCGTAATAAAGGTACAGTGTCCCCCGGCTCACGTGCGCCCGTCCGGCGATGTCCTTCATGGTCACACGGCGGATATCCCGCTCTCCAAGCATGGCCAAAAGCGCTTGTTTGATGTCATTTGTCACAGAATCCGGCATAAGAGACACTCCTTTCATTAGACAGATCACGGCAATTTGTACGGTAACGTATAGATGCGTTTACGCTGTCTTTGCCGCAAAATCACATCACATTATAATAGGCCCTGAAGAAACAAAAAAGCAACCAGAGGAGGAAGACCGATGGATCAGCATATAAAAGCAGACATCAAACGCGTCTTTGCGCTTCAGAAAAAAAATCAAAAAACGCTGCGTGCTTCAACAGCCGGGCAGCGCAGAGAAAAGCTTCAGCGCTTTTTAGATGCCGTCACCGCACATGAAGAAGAAATCATCGAGGCGATCAGACGGGACGTCCGCAAGCCTTATCATGAGGTGAAAAGAGCGGAAACGCAGGGAACAATCAAGGCGATTAAAGATAATATGAACAATCTCGACACCTGGATGGCGCCGAAACGCGTCGGCTCATCCGTCAGCCCCGATGCTGACGGCGTATTAATGTACGAGCCAAAAGGCCTTACCTTAATTCTCGGCCCATGGAATTATCCGTTTATGCTGACGATGGCTCCGCTTGCGGCTGCCATTGCGGCGGGAAACAGCGCGATTGTGAAGCTGTCCGATTTTACGATGGAGACGAGCCATATCGCCGCGACAGTTATTCGCGAGGCATTTCACGAAGAAGAAGTCGCCATTTTTGAAGGTGAGGTCGATGTCGCGACAGAACTGCTCGACCAGCCGTTTGACCACATTTTCTTCACCGGAAGCACAAATGTCGGTAAAATCGTCATGACGGCAGCGGCGAAGCATTTGTCGTCCGTCACGCTTGAGCTTGGCGGAAAGAGCCCGACGATCATCGACAGCGGCTATGATTTGATGGACGCGGCGAAAAAAATCGCCGTCGGCAAATTTGTCAATGCGGGGCAAACATGTATCGCTCCTGACTATCTCCTTATGAAGGAAGATGTACAGGACACCTTTACAGATCTTCTCCAGACCATTGTCAATGCAGGTTTTATGGAGGATGATCATACGGTTGACCGCAACAAATTCACGCAGATTGTCAACGACCGCAACTTTAACCGTGTCAAAGCCCTGTATGATGATGCCATTGAAAAAGGGGCGAAAACGGCGTTCGGCGGCGTATTCGATGCGCATGACCGCACGATTTCTCCGACCGTGCTGACAAACGTCACGCCTGATATGAAGATCATGCAGGAAGAAATCTTCGCACCGATTCTGCCGATTATGAATTACGAAGATATCAGTGAAGCCGTTGATTACATCACTGAACGGGACAAGCCGCTTGCCTTGTATGTATTCAGCCATAATCAGGAGCTGATCGATTATGTTCTGCAGCATACGACGTCCGGCAACGCTTCTGTCAATGATGTCGTCGTTCATTTCACTGACGTCAACCTTCCGTTCGGCGGTGTCAATACGAGCGGGATCGGTTCATATCACGGTGTGTACGGCTTTAAAGAATTCTCTCATGAAAAAGGCGTATTTATTCAAGCCTCTAAATAAAAAAGAATCCGCGCACGCGGATTCTTTTTTATTATTTTTTTGCCCCGAATGCGAGCAGTTTCGTATAAGTACCGACATAAAGCGTGCCGTCTTCAGCCAGAACCGGGGAGGAAATGACATTGCTGTCTGTTTGATAGCGCCATTTTTCATTACCGTCAGCGTCAACCGCATAGACATTTTTATCGTCAGAACCGAAGTACACATTGCCGTCCGCATCAATCAGCGGCGCCGTTCTCACAGGCCCGTCCGTATAGAAAGACCAGTTCATATTACCGGTTTTGCTGATGGAAAACAGCTCGCCGCTTCCCGAACCGATATACACATTGCCGTTATGGTCGATCGCTAATGAAGAGCTGGAGAAACCGTTTAACGGGAACGTCCACTTTACAGCACCCGTTGATGTATAGGCGTATAAGTTGCCGTCCTGATTTCCGGCGTAAACGGTGCCGTCTCTATCAATAACCGGATAACCTTTAAACCCGTTGGACGTCGTTTTTGACCATTTCACTTGGCCCGTTCCGGAATTGATCGCGTAAAAGATATTATTGTACGTTGCCGTATACAGAGTGCCGTTTGATGCTAACACGGGAGCGGAACCGACCACGCCGTTTGTTTTAAACTTCCACTTCTGCGTCCATGTCGAAGGCGACGTCGGTTTAATCGCATAGATATAGTTATCCAGCGTCGACACATACAGCGTGCCGTCAGAGCCGATAGCCGCATCGGAACTCGGCGCTCCGCTCAGCGGAACCGATGTTAAAATGTTTCCGGTTTCTTTGTCGATGAAATACAGTTTTTTATCGTGAGAAGGAAGATAAATGACACCGTTTGTTCCGAGCACCGGAGTCAGCGTATAGGTCGTCCCGAGGTTTTCCGTCACCCATTTCACAGTACCGTCCGAATGATACGCCGTCAGCTTCCCGTCCTTTGATTGAATAAATACGGTGCCGTCCCCGTCAACCGCGGCTCCCGCACCGTTTTGAGGGGTGGCCGGAACATTCTTTTCCCATTTTAACGCGCCATCGGCAGTGCTTGTAAACCGGCTTTCTCTTGACCAGTTGAACATCGTCGGAGACATCGCCTGCGCGTCATACCGTCCCGCCAAGAAACCGGATGCCGCATGATTTTGTTTAAATACCGTTTCCGCAGCTTGAGCAGCGGCCGGATGCAGCCATTTTGCCCCCGGCAGATCAGAAACCGCCCCCACAGATAAAGCCGCAGCAACCGCAGCGCCGGCCGCCAATGTTTTCATTCGCAATGAAGCTGTCTTTTTTTTCAATGTCAGTTCCTCCCGTTTCTATTAAAAACTGCTATACCGCTTTCATCATACCATAATCATCCTATGAAATATTTGTATTTTCGGTAGATTTATAGAACAAATGTCACATAGCCTGCTGATGCTTCGGGGAGGAACGAAACGCGGCAATATACCACACCACATTGACGATGAAAGCCGCGCCTGACCAAACGAAAAGGCCGTAATAAAGAGACAGCTCTTGCCCTAAGGAAATTGCGGTCAATAACGCCACCAACAAGACAGCCGCGCAAATGATAAGCCCGATTCCGCAAAAAACGGCCATGATGATTTTCATGCCACGAACACCGAGAATATACATAATGAGCGGGACCGCATATATAACAAGGATCTGACCGACGGCGGCCCACATGCCCGCGGAATTAAAACGATTCGCGTTCGGCCCCGTTTCTGCAAGCGGAGAAAGCGATACGAGGACCGGCAATAAACAAAACATCAGAGCGGAAAGCAAGGTCACCGCAACCGCACCTTTTTTCTTTTGATTCATGTGAATATCCTCCTGACAATAACCCGGCTTTTTTACCGGTAATCTGATAATATGTTATATTTTAGCACGATATTTAGTTATTTTGAGAATGTTTTGTTAAAAACGAATTTACAAATCCAGAAAAATAGATATAATAAACGTTATGGAACCGATATTGATTCATAAAGCGTTATCTAACAAAACACGAAGTGATATTATGACGTGGCTTAAACACCCGGAAGACCATTTTGATGAAAGGCCTTATCTTGAGCAGGGACTCAGTTTCCGCACCGGAATTTGCGTCGGTGATATTCAGGCAAAGTCGGGGCTTGCGCAGTCCGTCATCTCCAGCTACCTGCTGACCATGCAAAAAGCCGGCCTGCTGGAATCCGAACGAATCGGAAAATGGACCTATTACAGAAGAAATGAAAAACAAATTAAAGCCTTTGCTGACTATGTCCAGCACCAGCTATAACCATGAAAGGAGGGCTTTTTTTGTTCTAACATATCTATTTTTCTATATATGTAGTTATAAAAGGAGGCATACATAACAATGAAAAAAAGCAGTTCCATCTTCATTCTATTTTTGGCACTAGGGGTTTTCGGGATTATTACGACCGAGATGGGCATCATCGGGGTTCTTCCGCAAGTGGCGGACAGATTTCATATTTCTGCTTCAAAAGCGGGATGGCTTGTCAGTATTTTCGCGTTCATCGTCGCTGTGTCGGGACCGTTTTTGACCTTGCTTGCTTCAGGTATAAACCGGAAATACATTCTGCTTTTAGCGGTGCTGATGTTTGCCGTTTCAAATGCGGTCTACGCGTATACGGCGCATTTCAGTGTCATGCTGGCGTTTCGGATCATTCCGGCTTTATGCCACCCGGTGTTCTTTTCTGTAGCGCTTGCGGCCGCGGCCCGGCTTGTCCCCGCCGGCCAATCCGGAAAAGCCGTAACGAAAGTCTTTTCAGGCATCACCGCCGGCTTTGCGTTCGGCGTGCCTTTCACGTCCTATCTGGCGGAGCGTCTCTCCCTTGAATCCGCCTTCTTATTCGGCGCTATCATCAGTCTCATCGCGTTCACGGGCATTCTTCTCTTTTTGCCATCCATGCCGGTCACAGAAAAAATGTCTTTCAGTAGCCAGCTCGGCATTCTTCGCAAACCGGCTTTGTGGCTCAATATCGCTGCCGTCACCTGTCTCTTTGCGGCCATGTTTTCTGTCTACAGCTATTTTGCGGAGTACCTCGGGCGGGTGTCCCATATGAACGGCACATGGGTCAGCTTCATGCTGATGAGTTTCGGGGTGATTATGATAGCCGGGAATTTCGTCTTCGGTGCTTTGTTATATAAAAATATGAAAAAGACCGTCATCCTGTTTCCGCTTCTTTATACAGCCGCCTACTTGCTCATATACGGGTTTGGGACGTCTTTCGCGCCGATGGCTGTCCTCGTCTTCGTATGGGGCGCCGTTCATTCCGGCGGTCTCATTGTCAGCCAGACATGGCTTACTGCGGAAGCAAAGGAGGCGCCTGAATTCGGCAACAGCCTGTTTGTCTCTTTTTCCAACCTCGGCATCACCATCGGAACGGCGGCGGGCGGCTGGTTTATTTCACATTTGGGAATCCATCAGCTGATGTGGTGCGGCATCATGTTTGCCCTTCTGGCTTTCGGGCTGATCATGGGACGCTTGGCATGGGGAAAGAGGCTGCTCGCAGAAGCCTAAGCTCCGTTGCAAAATCCGGAATGATTACGTATAATATTCCAGATTAAAGCAAGGGAGAGAAAAAGATACATGGAAAGACCGGCAGGATTTTGGATTCGGTTTCTGGCTTACGTCATTGATCAAATCATCATAGGAATTCCGATTTTTATCATTCAATTTATGGTCTCTTTTTTATTTGCGGCAGGCGTTGCGGCGGCTGACCCCTTCATGACCGAAAACCAGTTTAACATCTCTTTTCTGGTGTTCGGCGTCATTCCGATTCTTGTGAGCTCTATTGTGATCAGCATCTTATATTTCAGCCTGCTCACAGCCTCAAAGATGCAGGGGACCCTGGGAAAAGCATTGCTCGGCCTTAAGGTCGTCAATGAAGATGGCGGACGCATTTCCATCGGCCAGGCCTTCGGACGCGCTTTCGCATATATCATATCTAAGCTCATTCTTTATATCGGATTCATCATGGGTGCCTTCGGAGAGAAAAAAACGCTGCACGACATCATGTGCAGCACCCGGGTTGTTTATAAATAATGTCCCCAAGTCCGGGCCTTTGAGCCCGGGCTTTTTTATGACGGCTGTGCCCGCCTGATGTCAATGCCGCCTTCTCCGTCAGCCTCAATGCGGATCGTCCCGTTCACAATGACAGACAGCCGATGGAACTCCGCATGCTGATCAGAAAAAATCCAGCGGCGGCCGCTCGGCCCTAAAAGTAAAAACGCCCCATCATTGTAATCACCCATAAAATGAAACCCGTTTTCACTAAGAGGCGCATGCTTTCTCACCGGAATGCCGAAACGCTGCAGCTCCTTCCCCGTCGATACCACCTCGGCAGCCGTCAGATTCACCTCGCCGATATTCAGGACGGACCCAATCGAAAAACGTTCCGCGCTTTCCGGCGATGTGTCTCTCGCGATGAATTCCGCCAGGTTGTTGGACGGATCTTTGAAATAAAAGGAACGCGCCTGAATATGAGAGAAATACACCTCATCCTCCCCATCTTCCGTTTGAAAAACGACTTTATCCTTTATCCACGCCTTCGCCTCATCAAAACGATTATTCGGAATATTAAACGCGAAATGATACGTCGGATGAGAGTGAGAATCGGCGCGCCTGAATTCCAACTCACTTTCCCCCGCCTTGATGGTAAACGAATCACCGGACTCATCAATTAAAGGAAAACCTAACACTCGTTCATAGAAGTGTTTCGTCTCCTCCAACGCACAACTGTACAAAGTAATGTGATTTATTTGCATGATCATACCCCCTTTGGTTTATACTGCCATATAGAGGGGTTGATTCCTACTGTTTGCTTCCTTAAATATTTAACAGTTAAGCAGATTACATATATTAAATGGTTTATCTAATTAACTTTAATTCAATGATTCATCGTGGCAGTTATTTGGGGTATAAGCTCTCTTCTCTTATCGAAATAATTTGTGTAATCTGATTCACCTGAATATGTAATGCAAAGATATTGCTTTGATCGAGTCATGCCGATATACATAAGAGGCACTTCACGGTCCTTATCTTTTTCTTTTTCTAATGGCATGAGATCTGCTTTAACAATAAAAACCGCCTGAAAATCAAGTCCTTTACTGCTGTCGATTGTAGTTATTTTCACTGTTTGTTCTTCAGGATTAAAATTCCGCTTCGAATCCTTACTTTCTGTAATCCAATAAAAAGGAATACCATACTCGTCCAGCGTATGTTTAATACATGCAACTACCCCCTTCAAATTCGCTCGATACAAGATAGCAATTTCGGAATAAGGAATTTTCTTTTCCGCATGAAAGTTCAAAATTTGTTTCGCAACAATCCTTATCTCATCTTCAATATTGTCACACCTTATAAGAGCTGCTTCAGGACCCTTACGTTTTGTACTTTTGGGTGAGATAATTTCTATATGTTCTCCTTCTTGCTGTCCTTTTTTTTGCATATCGGCGAATGTTTCATAAAAATCCCATGCAAGTGAAACAATTTGTGCCGTATTCCTATAATTGATATTCAGAATTTTTGATCTCCCTCTAAAATCAAAACCTGTTTCTTTGATATAACTCCTCTTATTACCATAGATCGACTGCGCTCGATCTTCGACCAACAATAATGACTGCGTATCCGGATTTAAACAAAGGCTGACTAATTTAAGCCAGTTCCCTTCAAAATCCTGACCTTCATCTATCAATATTGCATCATACTTTGGCAATACTTTTTCCGCTATTTCAATATTCTCTATATAATCATCTACATTATTAATTTGCAGATCTTGTTTAAACCATTGGTGAAAATTTCGAACATGTAAATTATCCGGCACTTCTGCTTGCAGAGCATCGTGGTCCTCTGAGTAAGTATCACATACTTTTTCCGGCTCCGCGTACATAGACCGCACCATTTGAATGATATTTCGAGACAAAGAAATATTAAAGCAGAGTATCAAAATGTTCCAATCAGGATGTTTCTTCGCAAGCATTTTTGCACGACTGGCTAATATTAATGTTTTTCCGCTTCCCGCCACACCACGGATCAGCCTATGTTTGTCACCAATCTGCTTCGCCATGTTTTCTTGATGTAAGTCCATCGTTTTTATATCTCGCAGTGACAGCAGCAGCTGATCCCGATACGGAACGGTTTCCTTCACTTCAGCACCAAGACGGATTTCCGGAAACAAATAATAACGAATCGTGTTAATTTCCTCATGTGTTAAAGGCTCTTTAAGACGGAAAGGAACTTTGAACATCTGAACTAATTTCTCAACCATTACATCTCCTGAAAAATGTTCATGGTCAGGATCGATTTGATCCCGTGAAAGAATAAATTCAGGATCAATTACATCATAAACTCTGCTTTCTAACAGTTGGATTTCACTCAAACGTGTAAACACCACCCCGTATCCATAAGGAAACTTAAGCTTAAACTGGTATTTTCCTTCTGTCTGTATTAAATTCTTATCTTTTTCTAACATCTCAACAACTTTAAAAGAATTATCTCGGGCTTGTTTGAAAGGGTTTTTCACACTATGTAAATCACCTTGTGTGCTTCGTATTGTCCATTGTTCTCTAGTAAAATGATAAAATGTATTTTTAGTATAATCTTTTACTTCAAGTACGATCAGACCTAAATCTGGACCAATAATGATAAAATCGGGTCTTACACCATGAATTTCCGGCTCGTAATACACTATATAATCATCAGGAAGCCAATCTTTTAATGTACGAAACAGAATTCGTTCTCCTGATGTGGCTGTACTTTTAATTGATTCTGGTATTGTTATTGCCACCTTTTCAGCTCCTTTATATTTTTTCCATCTATTCAAATGGCAGTTAACTTTATAAAGACAATGAATACATCAATATTCTTGTCTGACTCCGTTCAGAAATGATTCAATATTCTCAATTCGGTAAGCAGTATAGGGATGAGTTGAAGCTAATAAAGCGATAAAACCTTTTCGAACGTCAATATTTTCACGTTCAAGCCGATAGAAAAATTCTAACAGCTCATCTCCGAAACCCGCTTTCGCTGCTACTTCATCTGCCCGATATTCAAAATCTCTGCTTCCGATATTCACAAAATAAAACCCCAAACGGCAGTACGTTATGTAACACCATCCGACCAGCCTGAAGAATATGTTTAATAATCCCCCAGACACAGAAGGATTTGATCCGCCGTTCAGAAGCCCTTCAATACACCCCAGAATAAAACATATAAAGAATCCCATCACATACAGCGGCAACAGTGCGATACTCAAAATAGTAAAACTGGAATTAAACATCACAAGGTGTAATGTGTCTTTAAAAGCAAGATGCGCATACTCATGGGCCAGTACCGCTTTTAGCTCACCATCACTTAAATTTCTCATAGCCGCCGAAGTCAGTCCTATCGTTTTAAACCCCAGTGCAAATGCATTAATACCCTCATCATCTATTAAAAAAAGATCCGCTTTTTTCACATGAGGGTAATGTCTTTGTACGCTTACAAAAACTTCATCGTTTAACCTTTCAAGGTACTCCTTTTCTCCAATGGTTGCCGGGCGCCTTAACCCAGCCCTGATTCTATTTCTCCAATCCCCAAAAAGTCCATAATTCATAAAGAATAACAATCCGTAAACGGATAAAAAAAGAAGAACCGTTGGAAAAAGTGCCAAAGGAAATAATTTTCTGAAGATCATAATTGAAATCAAAACTGTCAGCCCAGACCAAACAATGTATAAATAATTGAACTTTGTTTTTCTAACTTCCATTTTTGATCACCCTTTTTTATTATGTTTGAATGATTTACCGCTACTTAAACTGTCTTTTTATTATCGGTTTCGAAAATAGCATTGTAAAGATGATTATCCATTTTTTCCCGAAAAAGAGGTGCTGTTTTTAACAGCACCTCTTTTTAATCACTCTTCAAAATAATCCAGGTCAACTCTCTTGATAACAAAAGTATTCTCTAAACTAACGCCGACATTATAGTTGAACATCAAATCCGTTAGCCTCTCTCCATCAATTAATATAATTTTTTTATCGATCACTTTAACATATTCTTTTGCGCCATCAGTAAATACAGATGTAGTAATAAACACACCCTTTTTCGCTTTTTTCCCATCCAGGCTGCCCGCAAATTTTTGTATTTCCGGCCTTGAAACAGAATCTTTCCACCTCTTGGCTTGAAGATAAATCATATCCAGCCCTAAAATGTCTTCTTTTATAACTCCATCTATGCCGCCATCTCCAGATCTCCCTATAGCCGTGCCTGCATCTGTTAACGAACCGCCATATCCAAGAGCAACAAGCAATTCTACGACTAGTTTTTCAAAAAAAGCAGGAGAACATTTGTATATTTGGTTCAGTAACTCTTCTTTAATCTCATTTTTAACAGCATTATAATTATGTTCAATGATTTCATTGGGAGTTCTGGGCTCTGAAGTAACCGCCGGCTCACTTTCCTGTTGATTGCTGTCTTTACCCGTCTGTTTGAATCTCTGAAAGCTCTTATATTTCATTAGAAATCTATTATCTATACTGGCGACACTCGGGTCATTAATGATTTCTAAGCCTTCGCTGGTGATCTGAAAAACACCCCGTCTGACAATGTCGATTAAACCGGCTTTACTTAAATAAGTTCTTACCCAACCGATTCGATTATGAAGTACTTTTTGGTTTCCGCTGGGTAATAATTTTTCTGCATCTTCCTCTGACAGGTTTAACTCTTTTGCTAATTTCACGTATAATTCTTGTAATCTGTGCTCCTTTTTATCTGAAAGAATCTTTAAAAAAGGGTACATAAATTCTTGATATCCTGGTATGGTCAACTTCTACACTCCTATTTAACGTCTTTGTTAAAACTGGCTTGATATTTATATTATTTTTGCGTCCCTAACACCCCTGCGTAAAACCATCTTCATTTCACACCTAAAATCTCTTTCAGAAAATCACTCATGATGATATATGAGTAAGGCTAGTATAAGAACATCCGCAAATATATACTTTAAATTCTGGACACCGGACTGATCATTTTTTTAAAACCTAACGCCCGTTCATAAAAGTGTGCCTGAACAAAGTTACTTTATTTGCATGACCGTCCCCTCTTTGGTTTATACTACCATATAGAGGGTGGATTCTTGATATTATTCTGCACCAATTGAGAATCCCCCTTTCGCCCGGCGCTACACATGACAAACAGCGCCAAACCGCTTATACCAGGCGTTTTTAAATGTCTAAAGCAAAAAAAGCAGAAAATAATACCCCATATAGCTTGACAAAAAATAAATGTTATTTAATAATCTATATATAATTAGAATTATTATTGAAAGATAAAGTGAATGCTTTGTCTTTTTAATATATTTCAAATCACATTTCAGGAGGAAGATATTATGTCTTTAATCGGAAAAGAAGTACTGCCATTCGAAGCAAAAGCTTTCAAAAACGGTGAATTCATCGATGTAACAAACGAAGATTTGAAAGGTCAATGGAGCGTTTTCTGCTTCTACCCAGCGGATTTCTCTTTCGTTTGCCCGACTGAACTTGAAGATCTTCAAGGACAATACGCTGCACTGAAAGAATTAGGTGTTGAAGTATACTCTGTTTCTACAGATACTCACTTCGTACACAAAGGCTGGCATGACAGCTCTGAAAAAATCGGCAAAATCACTTACGCAATGATCGGTGACCCATCTCAAACGATCTCCCGCAACTTCGACGTTCTTGACGAAGAAACTGGTCTTGCTGACCGCGGAACATTCATCATCGATCCTGATGGCGTTATCCAAACAGTTGAAATCAATGCAGGCGGTATCGGCCGTGACGCAAGCAACCTAGTAAACAAAGTAAAAGCAGCTCAATACGTTCGTCAAAACCCAGGTGAAGTCTGCCCGGCTAAATGGGAAGAAGGCGGCGAAACACTTACACCTAGCCTTGATTTGGTAGGTAAAATCTAAGGAGTGCATTCCATTGGTACTTGATGCAAATATCAAAGCACAATTAAATCAATACATGCAGCTAATTGAGAACGACATTGTTCTCAAAGTAAGCGCCGGTGACGATGACATTTCTAAGGACATGCTGGCTCTCGTTGACGAACTGGCTTCCATGTCATCTAAAATTTCAGTTGAAAAAACTGAATTAAACAGAACACCGAGCTTCAGCGTTAATCGTACCGGAGAAGACACAGGCGTTACATTCGCCGGTGTTCCTCTCGGCCACGAATTTACATCATTAGTGCTGGCATTGCTTCAAGTCAGCGGCAGAGCGCCTAAGGCTGATCAAAAGGTCATTGACCAGATTAAGAACATCAGCGGAGAATACCGCTTTGAGTCTTATATCAGCCTGACGTGCCACAACTGCCCTGATGTCGTCCAAGCATTAAACATGATGAGCGTGCTCAACCCGAATATCACACATACAATGATTGACGGCGCGGCATTCAAAGAAGAAGTAGAAAGCAAAAACATCATGGCTGTTCCGACTGTTTTCTTAAACGATGAATCTTTCGGCAGCGGCCGTATGACCATCGAAGAGATTCTCGCGAAAATGGGCAGCGGCGCAGATGCGTCTGAGTTTGCCGACAAAGAGCCGTTTGACGTTCTTGTTGTCGGCGGCGGACCTGCCGGCGCAAGCGCGGCGATCTACACGGCGCGTAAAGGCATCCGCACCGGTGTCGTCGCTGAACGCTTCGGCGGCCAGGTACTCGACACCATGAGCATCGAAAACTTCATCAGCGTCAAAGCGACTGAAGGACCGAAGCTCGCTGCAAGCCTTGAAGAGCACGTGAAAGATTATGATATTGACGTCATGAACCTTCAGCGCGCGAAACGCCTTGAGAAAAAAGACCTCTTCGAACTTGAACTTGAAAACGGCGCTGTACTGAAAAGTAAAACAGTGATCCTTTCAACAGGTGCCCGCTGGCGCAATGTCAACGTACCTGGTGAGCAAGAGTTCAAAAACAAAGGTGTTGCATACTGTCCGCACTGTGACGGACCTTTATTTGAAGGCAAAGACGTAGCCGTTATCGGCGGCGGAAACTCCGGAATCGAAGCGGCGATTGACCTTGCAGGTATCGTCAATCACGTGACTGTGCTGGAATTCGCGCCTGAACTGAAAGCAGACGAAGTCCTGCAAAAACGTCTTTACAGCCTGCCAAACGTCACTGTGCACAAAAATGCACAAACGAAAGAAATCACAGGCGACCAAAACGTAAACGGCATTACGTTCGTTGACCGTGAAACAGGCGAAGAAAAACACGTTGAACTCCAAGGTGTATTCGTCCAAATCGGTCTCGTGCCTAATACAGAATGGTTAGACGAAACCGTCGAACGCAACCGCATCGGCGAAATCATCGTCGATAAGAGCGGCGCGACAAGCGTTCCCGGCCTATTTGCCGCAGGGGACTGCACAGACGGCCCGTACAACCAAATCATTATCTCCATGGGATCAGGTGCAACTGCCGCTTTAGGCGCATTTGATTATTTGATCCGGAATTAATGTAAAAAGCGCTACCCTGCTTACAAGGCAGGATAGCGCTTTTTTATATTAAAACGGCATACTGCATGGCAGTACACCGTCTGAAGTAATTCAATCTGTCTTTCTCCCTCTCGCCCGATAGATGAGAAATAATCCAATAAACCACAGCGGCGTCAGCAGCAAAGCCGGGCGCGTCGCAACCGCAAACAGCATAATCACCAGAATGACGGCAAACAGCGCCAGCACGGCGTAATTGATAAACGGCGCAAACGGCGCCTTGAAAGACGAGCTTGCATGTAAGTCCGGACGGGTTTTCCTGTATCTGATATGACAGACAAGAATCACGCCCCACACCCAAATGAAACAGATCGCGCTGATGGTGGTCACGATGCCAAAGGCCGCTTCCGGTATCAATTTGCTTAAAAGAGCGCCCGCTGACAGCACAATAACCGATATCCATAACGCGCGGCTCGGCACATGATTTTTATTCAGCTTCGCAAAACTTGCCGGCGCCTGTTTCGTTTTGCTTAAGTTATACAGAATCCGGCTTGTTGAAAACATCCCGCTGTTACAAGCAGAAGCGGCAGACGTTAATACGACAAAATTAATGATTCCCGCGGCTAACGGAATGCCGACCAGACTGAAGGTCTTTACAAAAGGACTTTCCGTTGCATTCAGCTGCATCCACGGGTTAATACATAAAAGAATGATCAATGCCCCGACGTAGAAAAATAAAATCCGCAATGGAATTTTATTGATCGCGGACGGAATATTTTTTTTCGGATTTGACGTTTCAGCCGCCGACACACCCACTAATTCCACACCGACATAGGCGAAGATCACCATCTGGAACGAAAGTAAAAAGCCTGAAAATCCGTTCGGAAACAAGCCGCCGTGCTCCCACAGATTCGCCGCTGAAACCGTTCCGGTATGCGTTTTGAACCCAATCACCAGCAGAACCACCCCGATGACAATTAACGCGAGAATCGTGACTACCTTAATTAAGGCGAACCAAAACTCCAATTCTCCAAAAATCTTAACCGTTAACAGATTAAGCCCTAATAAAATGAGCAAACAGATAAGTGCCGGAATCCACTGCGGAATATCAAACCAATATTTCACATACACACCGACGGCGATCACATCCGCCATAGCCGTCATAATCCAGCAAAACCAATAGGTCCAGCCGGTGACAAACGCTGCACGCGGTCCTAAATGCGCCTCGGCTATATCCGTTAATGATTGGTACCCCGCTTTAGATAACAGCAGTTCTCCCAGCGCCCGCATGACGAAAAAAAGCGCAATACCTACAATAAAATACGCAAAGATGATAGAAGGACCCGCCAGCTGAATCGCCTTACCGGACCCTAAAAACAATCCGGTGCCGATCGTGCCGCCAATGGCGATCAGCTGCACATGCCGATTCGATAAGTCCCTCTTTAGCTCTCGCTGCTCCACATCTGACTCCTCCTTACCTCTCTAGTGAACGACGAGCAAAAAAAGCCAATAAAAAAAGAGATTGGATGCCCTCCAATCTCATGGTCATAAGAATATCAAATTATATTTGCGCCGCTGACAATCAACAGCATGACAAATACATATTCGGTACTCTTCTGTCCTTTTGCCTGAGATTGTGAACCCTTCGGCGCCGCGGAAAACCCGCGGTCTCTCCAGAAGCCGCTCCTGCTGTAGTGCGACCCACAGCAATCATAGCCTGCTACGTATTAAGTTTCCGATAGAAATAACTATCAGCTAACTTTTTATTTTAATGGAAGTTGAATTCATTGTCAATAGGGGGATGTGCTCACGGCGTTATCCCGGTCCAATTTCGATGCCTGAAGCGCCGTATTTTCCGTTTTCATTGTCTCAAAAAGGCGTTATGCGGTACTATCATATAAGGTCTAATGATGTAAACATTATGTCATACTTTAAATTCACTTTATCATACAATTGCTCGTAAATAAAAAGGGGATGGACGAGATTGGAAACCAAATATTTAGATCTGCTCGCACAAAAATACGATTGTGAAGAAAAAGTGGTCACGGAAATCATTAATCTGAAAGCGATACTGAACCTGCCGAAAGGAACCGAGCATTTCGTCAGTGATCTGCACGGGGAGTACCAGGCATTCCAGCACGTGCTGCGGAACGGTTCAGGAAGAGTAAAAGAGAAGATCCGCGATATTTTCAGCGGCGTCATTTACGATAGAGAAATTGATGAATTGGCGGCTTTGGTCTATTACCCGGAAGACAAACTGAAGTTGATCAAACATGGCTTTGATACGAAAGAGGCATTAAACGAGTGGTATAAAGAAACGATTCATCGGATGATTAAGCTCGTTTCTTATTGTTCTTCCAAGTACACCCGATCCAAATTGCGCAAAGCACTGCCCGCCCAATTTGCTTATATTTCCGAAGAGCTGCTGTACAAAACAGAACAAGCCGCCAACAAGGAACAATACTACTCCGAAATCATAGAACAGATCATTGCGCTCGGCCAGGCCGATAAGCTGATCACCGGTCTTGCCTACAGCACGCAGCGATTGGTGGTCGACCATCTGCATGTGGTCGGCGATATTTACGACCGCGGACCGCAGCCGGATAAAATCATGGAAGAACTGATCAACTATCATTCAGTGGATATTCAATGGGGGAATCATGATGTTCTCTGGATAGGCGCTTATTCCGGCTCAAAAGTATGCCTGGCAAATATTATCCGCATCTGTGCCCGCTATGACAATCTGGATATTATTGAAGACGTTTACGGCATCAATCTGAGACCGCTATTGAACCTTGCCGAAAAATATTACGATGATAACCCGTCTTTCCGCCCGAAAGCGGACGAAAACAGACCGGAAGATGAGATTAAACAAATCACAAAAATTCATCAGGCGATCGCGATGATTCAATTCAAGCTTGAGAGCCCGATTATTAAGAGACGGCCGAACTTTAATATGGAAGAACGGCTGTTACTGGAAAAGATTGATTATGACCGCAATGAAATTACGCTGAACGGAAAAACGTATCAACTGGAAAACACCTGCTTTGCGACGGTAAATCCCAAACAGCCTGACGAGCTGCTAGAAGAAGAAGCAGAAGTCATGGACAAGCTGCTGTTTTCTGTCCAGCACTCCGAAAAGCTGGGCCGCCATATGAATTTTATGATGAAAAAAGGCAGCCTGTATCTGAAATATAACGGCAACCTGTTGATTCACGGCTGTATTCCCGTCGATGAAAACGGCAGCATGGAAACGATGATGATAGAGGATAAAGCTTATGCGGGCCGTGAGCTGCTCGATGTATTTGAACGGTTCTTACGTGAAGCCTTTGCCCATCCGGAAGAAACCGATGATCTGGCGACAGATATGACGTGGTACTTATGGACAGGCGAATACTCCTCCCTCTTCGGAAAACGGGCCATGACAACCTTTGAGCGGTATTTCATTAAAGAGAAGGAAACGCATAAAGAAAAGAAAAACCCGTATTACTATTTGCGTGAAGACGAGGCAACCTGCCGAAACATCCTGAAGGAATTCGGCCTCAATCCGGATCACGGCCATATCATCAACGGCCATACACCGGTAAAAGAAATCGAAGGCGAAGATCCGATCAAGGCAAACGGAAAAATGATCGTCATCGACGGCGGCTTCTCCAAAGCCTACCAATCCACAACAGGCATCGCCGGCTACACGCTCTTATACAACTCCTACGGCATGCAGCTCGTCGCCCATAAACACTTTAACTCCAAGGCCGAAGTGCTGAGCACCGGAACCGACGTCTTAACAGTGAAACGATTAGTCGACAAAGAGCTTGAGCGAAAGAAAGTGAAAGAAACAAACGTCGGTGAAGAACTGCTGAAAGAAGTGGCGATTTTGGAGAAACTGCGGGAGTATCGGTATATGAAGTGAAGAATATGGAGTTCAGAGATGATTCTCTGGGCTCTTTTTTTACGGTTGCGAACTAAGAAGTCCCTTTCCCTGTATGTAAAACGGATTTAACCGCTTCTTCAATCTCCCTGTAACCCGTACATCTGCAAATATTGGACTCCAGCCAATTTTTTATCGTGTCATCACTTGCATTCGGCTCAGTATTCACTAAAGCGTGGCAATTCATGAGAAAACCCGGTGTGCAATAACCGCATTGAAACGCGAATTTTTCAATAAAAGCCTTTTGAATCGGCGTATTGATCAGTCCTTCAATTGTCGTAATGTCCTTTCCTTCCCCTTCTGCCGCAAGCATTAAGCAAGACTTCATCGGCACCCCGTCCGTTAATACCGTACAGGCGCCGCAATCCCCATTTAAGCAGCCCGGTTTTGCACCAGTTAATCCGAGACGAAGACGAAGAGCAAATAACAAAGTATCAGCCGGTCTGACCGTAATCTGTCTTTCCTCGCCATTTACTTTCAACGTAATAGGATCAGACATTTGGACCTCCTTCTAATTCCTGTAAGGCATCTAAAATTGTATGTTGCAAGACAAATATTCGGTATTCACTTGAGCCTTCCGCATCATCAAGAACGGGTTTGGGTACATACTGTAAAGACCTGCGCACTCTATCTTCTAATGAATAGCTTTTATCGTTAAGCACAGCCTCCATTTCAGCAGAACGAAACGGAAATGGACATACGCCGCTGAAGGCCATTCTGATCTCATCATCTTTTTTCAGCGCACAGACTGTCACCAATGGATATCCGACATTCCACTGCTGTCTTCTTTTGATACTGACAAACGGCTGGTCAACATACGCTCGATCGACAACGATATGAAATAAAATATCACCTTTTTGCAATTGTATTTCCTTGTTAAATACTTTATTTATGGGGCGGTAATGAATCCCCGCTCTCCCTGCAATCCCTAGCAAACTATCAGAAATCAGCAACGGCAGCACGGCCTCACGGTAATAGATGCCCCCGCAAATGTTTCCGCCCAGGCTGATTTTATTTCGAGACGTCCGATCCGCAATTTCACTTACCGTTTTACTTAAAAGCGGAAATGGATTTTCTTCCTCCAGTTTCGTTAATGACACGCCCGCTCCGATCACCAGATAACGTTCATAAAAACGGATAGCGTGAAATTCCGGAAGCGCGTTCATATCTATCACCGTATCCGTATAGACGATATTCAGCCTTCCTAACGTGATAATTTCCGTCCCGCCGGAATAATACATTGGTGTTTTCTTTTCGGCCGCAAGAGAGTGAAATAGATTGATTGTTTCTTGAATGGTCTTCGGTTTAAAATAGTCAAAATCAAACGGTATCATCTTTCCACCCCTCTTGCGTTCTCCATAATTGTTCGGGAATGAGAGGAAGTTGATTCAATTGGACATCTAAAGCGGCGGAAAGGCAATTTCCCAATGCGGCCGGCATCCCCAGCAGTCCGTGTTCCCCTCCGCCGCGCGCTCCATAAGGCGCAATCACATGCGGGGTTTCAACAAATTCAACGATATATTCAGGCTGCTCTCCATAGTGAAGGGGGCGGTATGTTCTAAGCTGAGGATTTAATACTCTGCCATACGGATCAAATACAAAGGTTTCTCTTCCTCCGAATGCGATTCCCATACTCATCCCCCCCATCACTTGACCCCTTGCAGCTTTTTCATTCAATACTGTTCCTATATCCACAACAGAATAGGCTTTTGTAATTCGGTACGTATAATCCCGTTTATCCAACTCAACTTCAATCCCCTGAGCACCGACAGCCCACTCGGGTCCCGGCTTTCCTCTTCCCGTTTCCCGGTCTAAATTCGTCATCCGGGTTAGTGTATAATTGCCGCTCGCAATGATTTGGCCGCCAATGGTATTTCCATTCGGAAACGTATATCCGTAAGCAATGTCTTTTATGTCAACATGTACAGAAGGATGATCTATAAAATAAACCTTTCCGTCGGCCACTTCCAATTCCTCGACAGGAACCCGCAACACACATGATGCCGCGTCCTTAAGCTTTCGAATGGCTTCCTCCGCTGCATTCAGTACGGCTCTCCCAGCCATTAACGTCCCTCTGCTCCCTACGGTTTTCCAATGCTCGGGTGTTGTTTGTGTATCTACAAGCATTTTTACGTGAATTTTGCTTATATCCATTTTCATTCGTTCCGCTAAGATTTGGGCTAGCACTGTTTTTGTCCCTGTTCCAATTTCCACTACCCCTGACATCAAATTAATGCTTCCATCGGGATTAAAGGTTAAAAGAACCCCGGATGTTGCATTTGTATCAAATGTTGAGGTTTTCCAAATACAGCTGATTCCCTTCGCCCGTATCTTCCGGCCGTCGATTTCAATTCGCTGTCCCTCGTCCCAATTCATTAATTCCTTCAATCTTTCAATACATTTCGGTACATTTCCGACCGTGCTTGAATTGAGAAGAACTTGAGTCGGTGTGGTATCACCGGGGCGAATGGCATTTTTATAGCGAAGTTCTAACGGGTCCATGTTCAGCTTTTCCGCCAATACATCCATCGTCCGCTCAAAAGCAAATAACACTTCAGCATGGCTGTAGCCCCTGAATGCACTTGGATATGGGTGATTCGTATACATACAATATGAATCACACGATATATGGTCGATAGCGTACGGACCCGTACAATCAACCACCGCAGCCCGGCTGATGTCCACTCCTTTATCAGAGTATGCTCCGCCATCAAATAAAAGCTGAATGTCCGCCGCCTTTAAAATTCCATTCTTTGTGGCCCCTAATTTGACAATGGCATCCAATCCTACATGAACGGGAGATGTGATCATATCCTCTTCTCTCGTATTAAACAATTTGACGGGCCGGCCTCCGACTGCTTTTGATGCCAAATAGGCAATCACCTCTAACTGAACGGCTGCTTTTCCCCCGTACGCTCCTCCTACTAAAGGCGTTTTGACGATCACCTTTCCGGGTTCAATTCCAAAATACCACTGCATTAATTTTTTAATGGCAAAAGGAGCTTGAGAGGATGTGGTAATGATAATCTCCTCATCCGCCCGAATTTCAACAATCGAGCATCTTGTTTCCATCGCAGCGTGATCAGAAGGGTTAAAGGAAATCTGGAATTCTGCTGTCACATCACTTTCCCTAAACCCGTCTTCAATATTTCCTTTTCTAACCTTATCCAGGTTTGCGATATTTGTCTTCGGAACCGGGAATACACCTTTTGTCTTCTCATAGCGGTCCGCATGTTCATGAACGAGCGGCGCATCCTTTTGAAAGGCCTCACGGGGGGAATTGACGACGGGAAGAGGTTTATAGGATACTTTGATGGCATCCGCGGCCTTTTTAGCTGTAATCGGATTTTCCGCAACAACAACAGCAACCGGCTCACCATGGTATCTGACCCTTTTGTAAGCAATCGGCGATCTGTCTTTAATTTCCTCACCTGCAAGCGGAAAAGGTTCATCCCCCAATATCGCTCTCACACCGGGAATCTTCCAAGCTTCTGAAAAGTCCATCGACACAATATCGGCATGAGCATATGGACTGGTCAGCATTTTTGCGTGCAACGTCCCTGTTTCTTGAAAATCATCCGTATATTTCGCTTTACCCGTCACTTTTTCAAGGGCCTCTTTCCGAATGACACTCTTCCCGATATACTCCAACTCATTCACTCCCCGAATTTATTCAGCAGCAGCCTATAATCTTCAACTGTATCGACGTCATAAAAAAGCAAAGGGTCTTGAAAGCTGATCATTTTTCCCGCCTTGATCATACTTTCACGGATGACATGCCGGGCGCCCTGATCTCCCTTTAATTGATACAAGACTGGAAAACATTGATTGGAGAATAAAATGGGAGGCATAGGAAGATGCTGATTTTCAGCGGCGATAAATGAATAACGGCGCTCTTTTTGATAGGAATCAATTAACGTATTGATGATATCTGCGGTGACAAACGGCTGATCTGCAAGGAGAATGATAACGGCGTCAGCCTCGTACGCTGCCGCTTTTTGTAAACCGCATATTATAGAATGGCTTTGGCCCTTACCCGCCTGCTCACATTCTGCCTGGCTCCACTTATTTGACATAGGGGATAAAAAGAAAAATTCCGAAAGCCAATGCAGTGAATCTCCCTTTCCCGTAATAACGAAAATATGATCTAATTCAGATAACAAGGCATGTTTAAGAGCCATACTTCCAAGGGAAACGCCATTGAGAAATAAACTTCGCTTATCCGTCCCCATGCGTCTGCTTGTACCGGCTGCCAGGTAAATGGCTGCTGTTTTCATAAGCGGGACCTTTGTTTTCGCATTTCTTTAATCAGCTCGCCGACGATACTTACAGCAATCTCTTCAGGGCCTTGTGCCCCGATGGGAAGGCCGATAGGGGAATGAATATCTGCCGGAATCTCTGCCCCGCCTAACAGCCGCTCCGTACGCCTTCTGGGACCTAATACGCCTTTATAAAACACATTCTCGTTTTTTAATGTATGTAAAATGATCTGATCTTTTTGAAAGCTGTGCGTCATAATGACAACAAAATCCCTTTTTGTCATGCTCAGGCCTTCCATGACTTCTTCCGGCGCTCCCGTTATCAAATGGCCGGCTTCAGGAAAATGCCCGTGATGACATAAGGCGGGACGCCAGTCAATCACCGTCACATGAAAGCCCGCACGAGCCGCCAACGAAACTAACGGCCTCGCATCTTCTCCTGCTCCGAAGACATATAAACAAGGTTTTGGCACCATCTGATGGATAAAAAACAAATCAGATGTATGTTCATCTCTTTTGATTCCCTTCTCTGTCTGTCTCAGTTTTTGAATACAGCCTTGCTCCATCACATCCCCGGTTCCAAACACGCTGCCGTCTTCAGCGATATACAGATCTTCCTTCGGCTCTAACGTTTCAGTGAATCGTTTCACTCGGGTCACAGATTTTTTTCCATCTAAGCATGTCTTGACTGTCATCAGATGCCGTTCCAATTCCCCTTTTACAGGCTCAAGCAACACCGTCAAAACACCATTACAGCCAACGCCCTGTCCCCAGGATAAATCGTCTTCCGCACTCATATCAAAGCGGACAATCAACGGTTCTCCCGCAGACCAGACCTGCTCTGCCCTTTCAACGAGATCTTCTTCCAGACAACCGGCGGATAACATGCCGACTCTTGTTTTGTCCTCTAAAATCAGCATGGAGGCGCCTTCTTTCTTATAAGCGGACCCCTCTGTTTTAATAATGGTAGCCAGTACCTTAGCTTTCTTAGAATTAGCGATGACATCCAAAATCCGGTGTATATCATCCATTTCATGTCCCCCGTTTTACCTGATCATATCTGCATCTGTATATCCGTATTCTATAATTCCAGAAAACATTACAAACGCTTCAGCAATTTCTTCGTTTCTAAAAAAAAAGAGTCTTTATAGACCTTATGACCGGGCGGCGGTTGCGACAGCATGTCGGAGCGGAGAGATTCCAATAACACGTTCTGTTCCTTCTGTTTCCGATTGTCTGTTTCGCCCTGCTGTATTCCTTTAAAACCCGCAAAATATTCACTTAACACTTGTAAATTATTCCCCAGCTCCCTTTTGTCACTTGAAGATAAAGCTCCTTCTTTTTCCCATTCTTTTAACGTTTTCACTATATTTGATAGATACTCAAATCCGGCGTTCAACTTTTGCATCTCTATTTGATAGCTTGAAATGATGTTTTTATGTTTTTTTCTGACGGGGTTGAATTTTAAGCTGTCAGAGGCTGTTTGCAGCATCTCTTTTGCCGTATGCAGCTCCTGCAGAAGATGGTTCATTTTATATTCCATAAGGTTCCCTTTTCCTTGTCCCCACTCTGATTGCACCCATTTGGAAAGGTCTGAAAGTGCGTCGGAAAGCTGACGGGCCAATGTTTGAAAAGAGTCCGCTGCCTTTTTTGTGTAGTCCGGCGGAAACAGGAACATGTGAATCAGAATCGCGATGATGACGCCGATCACCGTATCGATGATTCGGTCGAATGCATAATCTTTAGAGTTTCGTTCAAACGTAAAGACCAATAAAATGGTGAGCGCTACCTGATGTAAAACCGTTACATCTATTCGTAACCACTTCGCAATGTAAGTACCGCCTAATAGGAACAGCCCCAGCATCCAGCCATTCATTGGCAAGTGACTGACAAGAAAGGACGTTAGCATGATCCCAATCGCAGTTCCCGCAATACGATGAAAAGAAAAGCGAATCGACTGATCTATCGTTGGCTGCAAACATAAAATAACAGACAGAGGCGCTAAATAGGGGTGATCAGAGCCCGCCAGTTTTGCCGCTTCCCAAGAAACCGCAGATGCAATCGCCATCTTCCAAACCAAAGATGTTTTGTTTTGGATTTTTTCACTTTTCATCATACGCCCCCTCCTTTCAGAAACCTTTTCCACTAGGTTTCCGTGACGGAAAGGGATTTATACTGTCGTAGGGAAAAAGCGAAAGAAGTGTTGTTCGAAGGGGGATTCTTGAATGACGGATTCTATTTGGGGTTGGGGAAACCGTTAGCCTTCAGAAACATGAGGCGTAAGGTTTGGCTAGAGGAGAATCCTATTCCATTAAAAGAAAGCGAAGTAAGATCCGATCAAGGCGAATGGAAAAATGATCGTCATCGTCGGCTACACGCTCTTATACAACTCCTACGGCATGTAGCTAGTTGCCGATAAACACTTTGACTCTAAGGCTAGTGTGAGTATCGGTTAACAATGAACGATTAGTAGAGTGAAAGAAACGAATGTCGATGAAAAACTGCTGAAGAAAATGGCTGTTTTGGAGAGATTGTGGGAGTATCAGTATATGAAGTGAGTTATATTTATGGTTTAGGGATGATGATAGTCTCCTCTACAGTAATACACTTAATGGAAAATATGTTATTTTAGGGGTTTTTGACCAACTTACTTTCGAATCGTGATCAGAGAGCTAATTCAGTAAACTGAAAATAATAAGGTAATCATATCATTAGAAAAAACTTCTTTTCAATAGAAAAAGTAACACCATGACTTTCGAGGCGTCAATTTCAAGCCCTCCTGCTACACAAACGCCAAAGCTTATGTTTTGAATAATAATATTATCAAAGAAATCATTTCTCCCTAGCTTTCCATTGCATATGGAAGAGTTAGAATTGAAGATTTTTTCTTATTTGTTTCTGGATACAGTCCAGTATAATAAAATAGTGTCGTTGGTCTTAAAGCTGGACTGCCGGCTTTCTCAAAAATCTCTCATATAATGAGCAGTCTACAGTTTGTTGCACAGGCTACTAGTTTTTTTGATGTTAAACTGGAAAAGCTGGAGAAGGATGATATTGACTTAATCACAACTCGATGGCTAAATGGAGAAGGAGAGTTATTTAATAAGTTGAATAGGTAATTGTTGTTAGCGAAAAATGACTAATTGTAACTTGAAAAGAATAAAATTTTTAGACCTTATCAAAAACCTCACCAGCTTTGCTCCTGTACTACTGTAATACTTTAATCGTCATATTATACAGAATAACAGTACTCACGTATTTCCCCATAGGTTAAAGAATTCCTCTTCATCCTAATTTAACACATCACACATAAAAACAATTGAATTAGGATATAATAAATGTAATATATATTAACTAAGGAGAGCTCTTTATGAAAAATATAAAAGTCTCAATTGACCAATTGTATCTTGACCCAAACAATTATCGTCTGCATAGCCATAATAGATATACCCCAATTCAAGAATCAAAAGTTGACAACCCCTTAGTACAAAAGCGTGTACTTGATATGATTTGCGGCGATAATCGAGAAGGAATAAAAGATTTATTAGTTAGTTTCAAATCTAATGGTTATTTAAAAATTGATAACATTCTAGTGAAACAAATTGACGGGAAGCCTGATCATTATGTTGTTATTGAGGGTAATAGACGTATTGCCACATTAAAATCTTTAAAATTTGATTATGAAAACGGCTATGATATAGAAAATTTAGATCCTGAACAATTTAACAACCTTGAAGTTATCTTGTATGATACTTTTGATGAAGAATCTTATCTTTTATTAATGGGATTAAGACATGTAAGTGGTGTTAAGCCATGGGATGATTTCGAACAAGCAGAATTAATCATGAATTTACAATTAAATTTTGGTATGTCCCAACATGAAATTTCCAATAGATTAGGGATATCAAGACAAGAAGTTAGAAGAAAGTTGAATTCATTTAAGGCAATGGACATTTATAGAAATGATGATGAATACGGAGATAGCTTTAATACTGATATGGCTGGTCTATTCCATGAATTAATGAGCCGTCCTAACCTCCGAAACTGGCTTGGTTGGAATGAGGAATTAGGTACATTTACAAATAAAGTTAATCTAAATAGATTTTTCAGTTGGATTTCCGCTGATGAAAACGGAAAAAGAATATTGACTAAGCGGGATCATATTCGTGATTTAAACAAAATAATTTTTGATAAAGAAGCTTTAGAAATAATGGAAGATACCAAAAATTTAGGAGAGGCATTAGACAGCAGTAGTTACTTAACTAAGGAAGGGTTTAAAAGAAATATAAAAAATATAAAAAACAATATTAGTCGAATTTCTATTACTGCTCTTATCGATATGGATGAGAGTACAAAAGAGGATCTAGAAGGCATAATTAAATCTGTAGAAGCTTTTAAAAAGTTTTTATAATAAAGGATCAATTGTATGGATATCAATATTATACGCAAGGAAGACACTTTTAAGTCTCTTTTAGAAATATTATTCCTTCAATATCAACATTATAATAACCTTATAACCTTTATTGATAATAATTACGAAACAAACGATCCCTTAACAATGGCTAAAGACTTTGCAGAAGAACTCAGCTTATATGAGACAGATATTGAGGAAATTTTTTCAACTAATATATTTGATATAAATAGTGAGACGTTGGATATAAATTTCAATACTGATTTACTTAATAATATATCTAAAGCGCTTATAGAGATTAAAGCACTTATTCCTCATGATTTCGAAAAATTATGTGCCTTATATATAAAATTTTTAGGCACAACCGGAATTCCAAATATCACCAAACATTCGCATGATCAGGGGATTGACTTTGTGGGCATTGTAGAGAGAAAAGTACACTCTAGATTATTTAGTTCAAAATCAAATATAAATAAAATTTATTTAATAGGTCAAGCAAAACACTATGATACTGATAAAGTGAAGTCTAATGAAATTAGAGAATTAGCTGGATCTATTTATCTTCTAAAAACAAAAGGTTTTGCTCTAAAAAACGATCCTTATCCTAACATTTCAATAAAGAGTTTTACTCCTATATATGTATATTTTATAACATCTTACTACTTTTCAGAAGCAGCTAAAAGGTTATGCATACATTCAGATATTATGCCAATCGACAGAATTTTATTAGCTTTAACTTTTGGGCTGAATAGTGAATACCATGATGTTACAGGTCATTTTTGTCCCTATACATTAAAAAATGCTCTAAGTAATATAAACTACTTTTAATTATATAAAACAGTAAATTTCCAACGATTATTATGGTTTATTCACCGTTTTATACAGGATTAACTTAAAAGAACGTCTAACCTAGTCTTTCTTTTCAATAGTTTATTTTCACTTTAACTCACTCACTTAAGATAAGGCTTACTTTAATAGGAATAAATGAGGTTTATTTATTAATATTTGAAGCTTTAGTCAGAATAGAAATTTGGTTATAACCCCCCCCTTTGAATCAAGGAAAAAAGTTAGGTAAATAAATTCACCTAACTTTTTTCCCTTGTCACCCTATATATAGTAACTCATTATGAAGTTCTTCTTTCGAAATTTTTTCTATTCTATAATGTGATAATTGTAACTCTAATAAATGATTTACTAAATTATTTTCCTTTGTAGATTCTATATAATATTTGAAGACTCTTCTTAATTTGCTTGAAAAATTTAGATTGTATTTTCTTTTGAATACTAAAGCCCTAAGCAAGTTAAGCTCTACATGTGGGTTCTCTTCTAGACTAATATCCAACTCAGATTTCATCAAAGATTCCCTTAATAAATCTGCATATAAGCAATTTGAGTTAAAATTATATACTACGCCGTCTATGTTTAAGTAAACAGACCTTGCTAGATTCTCTTCACTTGGTGTTAAATTAGTGTTTTTAAATGCCCATGTATTATTTAAATCCCAAATATCAAAATCAACATCCGAGATTTTAAATTTATACCCACCAAATCGATTCATCCTATATTCATAATTTTTAATAAAATTATGAAACTTTAGTTTATCATTAAACTTTATTGCAATATCAAAGTCTCTGGGATATTGGTCATTTTTTAAATATATATCCCGAACAGCACCACCAAAAAAGAGTAATTCTCCTGTTTCCGCTAATTTTTCAACAAATTCAAGGGTTTCTGAGTATTTTCCAAGCAAATTAATTAACTCTACTTTAACATTTCCTTCAATTTTACTCATTATAAACCCTCCTTACCGTTATGGTAACTTCACTCCTAATAACTCTTGATGCAAGTTAACTGCATATCCGTCAGTCATACCAGAAATAAAGTCTGTAACTAATAATAATCTATTGTATAGTGTAAGCTCTGAAAAGTCTACTTCAGGTTTTCCAGCTTCAGAAAAACGCTGAATATGCCTAAAATTTTCTGAAATTAGATGTACTAATTTTTCATGCTTACTTTTTGACTTTTCTAGCCCATTAACATTAGTCACAGCTTCAATGAATAGTGATAATAAGTCAGAAATAACTCTATCTCCAACTAGCTCTAGAGTCAAAACTTCCTTATTAGAAAACACATATTTAAATGCTAAATTTCTTAAATCATCAGCTATTTCATTTGCAGATGAAGTAGATAATAAGTCTCCGTCAAATTCTCCACTCATAATCTGATGATAATTTGTTTTAAAACTTTCTACAACTGCAAAAATCATGATACCCTGAATAGATACTTTAAAATTTTGAACATCAATAAGACTTTTATTAGGTACCTTATTCTCTATTGCCTGTCTTCTGTATTCTTCTAATTTTTTAAATACCGATTCATATTTTTTATTAAACTTTTCTTTAAGTTTCATGTATTCTTCTTCCCAAGTAAATACTCCTTTTTTAACTGCATCCTCTATATCTGCAGTTAAATAAGCAATATCATCAGCTGCCTCCAATATATATGTAGCAGGATGCCTACAAATACCAATACCAACCTTAGAAGATAATTTCTCAAATAAATCCTTTTCAGCATAAAAATAACCAAATTTCTTTTTTCCTTGTTTGGTTACATTATCATGATTTGATGCCCATGGATATTTCATTAATGTGGCTAGAGTTCCATACGTAAAATTTGCACCGAATGGATCATTTAAAAATTGTAACTTTGATAATATCCTAATTGCCTGTGCATTACCTTCAAAGTATAAAAAATCATTTTTTTGTTGTTCATCCATTTCACCAAATTTTTGTTGTGCTTTTTCAAAGGAAGTACTATTAAACCATTTTTCGAACCACTTTCTAATAATATCTTCTCCATAGTGACCAAAAGGAGGGTTACCAAGATCATGTACTAAGCATGATACTTCTACCAGAGATGCTAATTCTTTTGCCCTTTCGAAATTAGGAAATACTTTTTCTTCAATCAACCAACTTCCTATATTCCAAGCTAGAGAACGTCCTAATGAGGCGACTTCTAAAGAATGGGTAAGTCTTGTTCGAATAAAGTCGTTATTCTGTAGTGGAAACACTTGAGCCTTATCTTGAAGTCGCCTTAATGAGGAAGAATAAATTATTCTTTCATAATCTTTATCAAATTCATTTCTATGTGGCAAACTTTTCCCTAAGGATTCCCTCTGTCTTTCAGTATTTAAAAGTTGATCCCATTCTAGCACAAAAATTGCTCCTTCCTGTATGGCGTAATTTTATATTATTTTTTAATTAAATTCCTATATTTTACGCATATAAAATCCCTTCACTTATGATAAGGCTCCCCACGATTAATCCGAAATGCCCGATAAATCTGCTCCACTAAAATCAGCCGCATGAGCTGATGAGGAAATGTCATTTTCGAAAAAGACAGTTTGTCGTCTGCGCGCTTCATGACGGCGTCGCTTAGGCCGAGTGAGCCGCCGATGACGAAGGTGATTTTGCTTTTTCCATATGTCGCCAGCTTATCTATTGTATCGGCCAGTTCTTCGGATGTTTTCATTTTTCCTTCGATGGCGAGGGCGATGACGTGGGTGTCCGGGCTGATTTTGGCCAGGATGCGTTCGCCTTCTTTGTCTTTGACGATTTTCATGTCTTGGTCGCTCAGGTTTTCCGGAGCTTTTTCGTCCGGGAGTTCGATAATGTCGATTTTTGCGTAGGCTGAGAGTCGTTTTTTGTATTCTTCAATGCCTTGTTTGAGGTATTTTTCTTTTAGTTTTCCGATGGTCACAATATTGATATTCACAGGTCATCCCCACTTTAGAAACAAGTTATTCATATATATTGTCCACAATTGTGGATATCTTTTCTGTATTTTGTGTAGGATCATTCGTTCCCTACTAGATATGTTGCAGTGTCCCCACATAATTCACAGGCTGTGGATAAACTGTTAGTATGTTCGATTTTTCTGATTTCGGGCGGAAGCTCATGATCATCTATGTACATGTCCAGCACGGTTTCGATATGTTCTTCACAAGAATAATAAGCGGTTTTCATTGTTACATCCTCCGGTTTTCTTTTGCGCGCGGCAATTGTTCTCTTCTCAATATAACCTATTTATACACATGTTAGTAGTGCTTCGGGCTGAGTTTTATCCACAATTCGGCAAATCACGCGCAAAAAGAGCCGGTGTTTTCAGCATCCGGCTCTTTACGTGTTTTCTCTTTTTTCTAAGCGAAGGACGAACAGAATTCCTAATAGACACGCCAGCAGCGTACAGCATACATCAATCCAGTCCGGCTTTCCGCCGTTTAGAAAAGAGTTGGTTATCACGGAAACCAGGAGAATGGTTACGGTCACCGCGGCAAGCTTTTTCTTCATCGGCTCCCTCCTTCACCGACTGTCTTCTGCTTTTACGGGTCAAATTCCTCTATCTCTATGTTCGGTCGGCTTTTTTCTTGCTATATAGCCTTATCATGAGGGTCACAACGATATATACAATCATAATCAATGCCCCGTTACTCACATCAGGGTATCCAATCAACATATTCATTATGACAAAAACAATGGTTATACAAATGACGGACAACAATAAGAAGATACTGAATGATTTCAAATGAACACCTTCTTTCCCGCAGTAACGTTTCATTATAAAAAGCTTACCAAAAGCGGCAAGCTCTTTTCAAATCTGCATATTTCAACCAAAGAATTGTTCACAAATTTCTTTAGCACCTGCTTCGCCAACTCCATTTTCAATTGCTAAACATAAGGGCGAGCACACTACTGCGCCGACAGCACCTCCGACAGCCATACAAGCACCTGCGCAAGCAATACTAGATCCAAGCCCCAGCATTTTTGTGACTAAATCGTTACAGGACTCCAATTTTGATTTTGCCGGAGATGCTTTTTTGACAGAGTTCAATAAAGCATTATTCCCCTTGCCTTTTAATCCATCTTGATTAAAATCTTCATTAATAATTTCTTTATCTCCAACTCTTAATTTGAAGTTTCCTTCTTTTTTTTCTTTGTCCCATTTTCCTTTACCCTCTACTGATAAAACGATTTGCTCAGTGTTTAAATTAATATACCTCTGCGCAAATGAATGATTTTGCTGATCTTCATAATGAACCAATGCAATCTTATGGTCTTTATTATTTAAAACAGTCACAAAGACTTCTGTTTGATCCATATCCAAATCATCTCTGTCTTTGACGATATCCAAAGCTTTTTGTCTGTCTTTTTTACTTCCTTCAGCCTTAATCGTTTTATCACAGACAGGGCATGTGATTTCATCTTTTATTGTCTTTGTACTAATAGCTTCTGTCACACCTGAAAAACTGAACATAAAAACAAAAATAACTACTCCCACAAACCATTTGAAATGTTTTTTCACTATATATCCTCCTTTTATTCAGTCTACTACTCTATATCCGCAAACGGATACGGTCAAACCAATAAAAGGGTTTTTTGTTTATATCATCCAAAGTTTGTATTTTCATTATGATGACTGCTTTTCCTTCTCAAAACCCATCCATCACCTGCACATCATACAGCTTGAGATGGCTTTTCGGCGTGACGATGTTTTTTAAATTTGGGATGGTCAGGTCGTTCAGTTTTTTTCCCGTTTTCAGGTCGAAGGATTCGATTTTTGCGGGCTTTTTGTAGCTGTACGTAAACAGATACAGCTTTCCGTTTTGATGGGTCAGCTCCTTGAAGTCGGCTTTCATTCGTGATGCGGGGAGGGTGAAGGCCTTTTTGCTTTTTCCGGTCTCAGGGTTGATGCGGTAGACGGTTCCGAAGCCGTCAACGAAATAGAAGCTGCGATGCTCCATGAAAAAGCTTTTTTTGAAGCTGAACGGCATGGAGTCATAGATCGTCTGTTCGTCATTTTTATAAGCGGCGATGTCATACGTTTTGATGGCGCCGCTGTTTTTCATGACTTTCACCATTTGATAGATGTAATCGGCTTTTTCTCCTCTGGTAACAAAGCAGACGGCGCTGTCGTCCGCGGCGAGCTGGGATTCGACAGACGTGCCTTCTTTATACGTCCACGTCGCGATTGATGTTGTATGGAGCTTTTCTTTATCGGCCTGAATGTCTTGGACGTGATAGCCTTTTTCGTCATCTGTCGGCGTGAGCGCGAAAAGATGATCTTTAAAAAAGCCTGAGGCACGGATATAGTGCGGGATAACGTCTTGCTTCCACCTGCCGTACATCTGGCGGTACAGCTCTGAGCGATAGCTGCCGCCGCTCTTGTCGTAGCCCGAATTATACAGCGTGTAAAAGCCTTTCGTCCGTTCGATATATCCCGCGCTGTCTCCCGTATGCTGATACGCTCTTTTATACGTGTGAAGGCCGTCCTGAACGGTGTAGATTCCTTTTTTGTCCTCCAGCAGGACGCTTTCGTCATGCACTTTGGCCGATCCGAGCTCAAGCCCCTTCATTTGATAAGAAGAGAGCCGTCCTTTTTCATCGGCGAAGAGGGCGTAGCTTTTTCCGCCGCCGAACGTGTCTTGGTCAGCCGCAGTGGAGAAATACAGCAGCGCCTCTTTATCTTTCAGAAAATCAGGGTCATTTAATGTGTCTCTCGCAACCTCCGCAGGATCTTCCGTGGGGAAATAGAAGAAGCATAAGACCGCTGCGGCGGCGATGATCACTAAGGGTATCGAGATGATTTTTTTCACGTTGTTCTCCTTAGTGAATGGTCAGGATCGTGGTTGTGTAGGACGAGCTTGTGATGTCGCGCGGGTATACGCCTAAGCCGCCGTTAGAGTCGATATCAATCCCCGCTTTTAAAAGGAATGCCGACCACAGCAGTTTTGAGCAGTTTTTGGCGCCTTCATGGCCCGTATTTCTGTTATTGACGAAGTTGAAGGAGTACTCATCACCCACTCTTGATACAGCCCAGTCAGCGGCGGCTTGTTTTTGGGCATCAGTAACTTTCACGGTCTGGACGATTGAATTGTCTTCGACTTCTCTGCCGTTATACGCAATCTGGCGGACGCCGTCTCCCGGCACGGATTCGACAATTTTATCAGCGGATGAATACATGCCGACATGCCCGTGATTGTAATAAGCCGTGTATGAGTTCGTGTAATAAATATTGCCTTTTGTGCTTTTCGGGAGTTTTTTGGTTCCTGACGATCCGCCCATCGCAGAGAGTCCGTCTTTGGAAGCGATTACATTTCCTTGCACCTTGTCTGCCGTGATTTCTTGATGAAACTGCTTGAGAATTGCTTCTGTTGAAACATGCTTCTGTTTGGCAAGCTCTTTGGCGGATTGGAGAACGTCTTCAGGAGTCGTGCCCTGCTGAAGGTCTGCGATTTCTTTTGCGTAGCGTGGTATTTCTGTTTCTTTCGCTTTTACATTCAAACCGGAGAACGACAGAACCATGGTGAATGACAGGGCAAACGGGAGGACGGCTTTGAACAGCTTTTTACACATTGACTTCGCCTCTTTTCTCAAAGGTTAATTTTTCCACGTTTTCATTATATGACGAAATTGTGATAAAAAAATATACAATTTACAGATTTTTAAAAATTTTATAACAATATGTAAATCATATACATAAATCATTTTCAAATATCAGGAAATCTGGTTATCATACAAGAAAGGGGGAGGACATATGAAGGACAGAACGATCGGTTCGATGCGGGTTTCCGCAATGGGGTTAGGGTGCATGGGCATGTCGGAATACTATGGCAGCCAGCGTGAGGAAGAGTCGATTTCCACACTGCATCATGCCGTTCATCTCGGCGTGAATTTGTTTGATACGGCTGATCAATATGGATTGGGTGCGAATGAAGAACTTGTCGGCAGAGCGCTCGCCCCATTCAGAAAGGAGCTGTGCCTCGCGACGAAATTCGGTTATGTCCGAAGCGAAAAGGGTGAGTTTATCGAAATCAACGGACGGCCCGATTATGTGAAAAAAGCGTGTGATGCCAGTCTGAAACGCCTTGGGACGGATTATATCGACCTTTATTATCTGCACCGGGTTGATCCGCGGGTGCCGATTGAAGAAACTGTCGGCGCCATGAAGGAGCTGATTGACGAAGGAAAAGTGAGGTATATCGGATTGTCAGAGGCTTCCGCAGAAACGATCAGGCGCGCCGTCCGCATTCACCCGATTGCCGCGCTTCAATCGGAATATTCTTTATGGAGCAGGGAAGCAGAGGAGCATGTGCTGCCCGCCTGCCGTGAGCTCGGCATCTCATTTGTGCCTTACAGTCCGCTCGGCAGAGGTTTTCTTTCCGGAAAGATGACGTCGACAGATCAGCTGGATGCCGATGATTACAGAAGAAGAACGCCGAGATTCCAGGAAGACAATTTGGCGGTGAATATAGGGCTCGTCCAAAAACTTACCGCCATTGCCCGGGAAATGAATATCACCGCGCCTCAGCTTGCACTCGCATGGGTTCTCGCAAACGGCGATGACCTCATTCCGATTCCGGGTACAAAAAAGAAACACTACTTGGAAGAGAACCTCGCCGCTCTCGACATTGTGCTTCCGGAGGATGTGAAGGCGCGGTTGGATGAGATGTTTCCGATCGGAACGGCGGCCGGCGAGCGTTATCCGGAACACATGATGACATTGTTAGATGAATAACAAAAGAGGCCCAGCGTGCGGGCCTCTTTTCATGACAGCTTTTTGCTCATGATGACATCCGTCTCCAGAAATCCTGTCTTCTCATACAGCTTCCGCGCCGTTTCGTTATGAGCGAACACATGGAGAGAAATCTTGCGGACACCCAGGTCTTTGGCTTTGTCCTCCAGCCTTGCGAGCGCCTCTTTTGCATAGCCTTTGCCGCGGAAAGGCGGATGAAGGCCGAAATCATAAATAAATGCGTCCTGCTGCGGGTTGTCCGGATCGGCGTGCAGCCACAGCCAGCCGGCATTTTCCTTTCCGTCCAATGTCAGCGTCCATAAATAGTGATCGGCCGTCTCCAAGCCGTCTGGAAGCAGGTCTTCAAATGCCAGTTCCGCTAATTCCGGCGCTTCGTCAGGCAGCCACGTTCCCGCTTTTACCTTTTCTTCAGCGTAATGCTTGGTTGAATGAGCGAGATAGGACTGAAATTCTTGTCCTGTCATCGGCTGCAGCGTGATAGCCATTGAATCACTCCTTACACGAAAGCGGTATCATGAAGTATTATCCGAAGGCTCCGTTTTCCGCCGGTTTTATGATTTGGTCGGCTTGTGCCGTTGAACCAGTTTGTGCAAATAATCCAATCGAAATGAGACTTGCCAAGGCTGCTGAGAGTACAATGAATTTACATGTTTTCATTACGAATCCCCTCCGTTAATCTCAAAATTTGGTCATTGGCATCAATTGATTCCTGAAAATACTTCGCCGCCGGTTTGTATTTCTCCTGTTTTTTAAAATGCGCCGCGGCCTGATATGACAAATCGGAAACGTCACTCCACAGCTCTTTCCTTCTTAACTCGGCGAAAGCTGATTCAAGCGCTTCTTCATTGCGGTCAATAAAGACATGCTGTAAGATGCGCAGCTTTTGGGTGTATACGGGTTCGTTTTTTTCTTCAGCGGCATTCAGCGCTTTATGCAGCCAAAACCGGCCCTCATCCGTCTTTTCCTGCTTCAATAACACTCTGGCCAGCATGTACAGACTCCGGACCGAATACGCTGATCGCAAATGCTCCTTTTGATCAAGAGCCGTTTCAAACTCGACCCGCGCCTCCTCCAGTTTTTCCTGTCTTTCATAGCAAATGCCTGCGTTAAAGTGGGCGAGCGCCTCAATATGCGGATCGCCCGCTTTGGCGGCTTGATGAACCGCCGTCTGCAGGAGCTCTTCGGCTTTCTGATAGTGAAACAAGTCCATTCTGTTACAGCCGATCACCATTAAACACTGTGCTTCTCTGACCGCGTACATTTCATTGGCTTTGTAGATCTCCAACGCTTTTTCCGCGTGGTTCATCGCAAAGTAGTTTTGGCGGATTTCATAGTAGGCAATCGCCACTTGATAATTAAACTCGGCTCTTTCAATCTCATTCGGTATGTGCCGGAGCCTGCTTTCAGCAATCCGGTAAAAATTAATGGCGTTCATAAACCGTTTACGGTAAAACTCGTGCATTCCGGAAAAGAAATAATAATAGTATTGAATCATCTGGTCTGTTTTTTCTTTATCGGCGTTCAGCTGGATCGTTTTTAAAATGCCGTCTGTTTTCTCATACTCTTCCATTAAAAGCTTATAGCGGGAATCAATTAAATTAAAATAAAGGAGCACCGTTTGATTTTGTGTCATATTTTGCAGATCCGTAAGCAGTTGTTCTCTTAACGCCTCAGCCGATTCAGTGTTGTGCTTTTTGATTTCCTCATACCAGTCACTGATTTTTTTCGCAACTGTTTCGTGGGCCATCACTTCAGCCATCTGTCAGGACACCTCCCTTTCCCATTTTGTGTAATAAATATATCATATTTACAGGTCCGAAAAGAGGGTGAAAGCCCGCTAGTTTCCTCGTGGCAACAAAAAAACCCCCGCAAGTGCGGAGGCGCATATTTTATAATAGTTTTTTTCCTAACAAAGATTCTACCAGCTCGACCGCTGTTTTGCCGGTTTTGTTTTTGTGATCGAGGATCGGGTTGACTTCGACAAATTCAGCTGAAGTGATGATGTCGGCATCATACAGCATTTCCATTGCCAAGTGGCTTTCACGGTAGCTGATGCCGCCGACGACAGGCGTGCCTACGCCGGGTGCGTCGCTCGGATCAAGGCCGTCTAGATCAAGACTGAGGTGAACGCCGTCACAGTCTGACAGGTAGTCAATGGTTTCTTCAATGACCTTTGTCATGCCGAGGCGGTCAATCTCATGCATCGTATAGACTTTCATGCCTGTTTCCTTAATGTATTCACGCTCGCCTTCATCAAGCGATCTCGCGCCGATGATGACGACGTTCTCCGGCTTGATTTTCGGGGCATACCCGCCCAGATTCACCAGCGTGTCGTGCCCGACGCCGAGGCTGACGGCCAGCGGCATTCCGTGAATATTGCCTGACGGCGATGTTTCCAGGGTGTTTAAGTCGCCATGCGCGTCGTACCAGATGACGCCGAGCTGTTTATAGTGCTTTGCCGTTCCTGTCAGCGTTCCGATCGCGATGCTGTGATCGCCGCCCAAGACGAGAGGGAACCGCTCATTCTCAATGACGCTGTCCACCTTTTGGGCGAGCTGCTCGTTCCCCGAGAGCACAGAGTTCAAATTTTTCAGATCTTCATCATTTTTGAGTTTTTCACGATTGACGGGGATGTCGCCTAAGTCTTCCACCGCATACCCCATGTCAGATAACCGTTCAATGAGATGCGCGTAGCGGATGGCGCTCGGGCCCATGTCCACTCCGCGTCGTGCTTGTCCTAAATCCATCGGCATTCCAATAACTGAGATATTCTTGTTCATCCGTTTTTCCACCTCAACATGTTGTATGTTGTCCTGTGCGGGTTTCTCAAAGATGACTTGGACACGAAAAGATTTAAAGCTCTATCTGTTTTTCTGACTGCTTATGCTTTTTTACATACAGATGATAGACGATAACGCACACCGCCATGAACGGGATGCCGCAATAAAGGGCGAGCCGCTGTTCTGAATCAAATGCGAGGCTGATCAGAACAACCGTGTTTAACGTCAGCCCGATAATAGGCAGCACCGGGTACAGCGGTGTTTTAAACTTCAGGTCTTCCACTTTGCCGCCTTCGTGGATATATTTCCGTCTGAACATCAGCTGCGACAGGGAAATCGTAATCCAGCCGACCTGCGCGCTTAGTCCGGCTAATGATAAGAGAAACATATAAACGGTTTCCGGCGCTGCCACTTTAGACAGCAGGGACAGGCAGGCGACGGCCAGCGTCACGATCAAAGCGTTCATCGGCACGCCGCGTTTAGTTGTTTTGCCGAGCGATTTAAAGGCTTGTCCTTCGTTCGCCATGGCATATAGGATACGCGTCGATGCAAACAGGCCTGAGTTGGCCACTGAGAGCAGCGCAATTAAGATAACAAAGTTCATAATATCGGCCGCATATGGAATACCGATTTGTTCAAACACCACGACAAACGGGCTTTCGACCACTCCCGCCTGCTTCCACGGAATCATCCCGGCAATGACGATGATGGAAAGAACGAAAAAGACAAGGGTTCTCCATACCGTCTGCCGGATAGAGCGCGGAATTGTTTTCTCGGGATTTTCACTTTCTCCCGCGGCAACCCCGATCAGCTCCGTTCCCTGGAACGCGAAGTTTACGGTAATCATCGTAATAAGCATAGCCTTAATGCCGTTCGGAAACAATCCATCCTCATAAAAATGAGAGAAGAAAGGAGCCTGCTCGCCGTGTTTCATGTCGATCAGGCCGAACATGGCCGCGCCGCCCAAAATAATAAACAGCAGAATGACTAAAATTTTAATGCCGGAAAACCAAAATTCCGACTCAGCGAACGCTTTTGTGGTAATCGCGTTCAAAAGAAACATCAGTCCGACAAACACGAGGCACCACACCCATACGGGAACATGCGGAAACCAGCGGAGCATCAATTGTCCCGCAGATAAAAACTCAATGGCGCATGTCACCGCCCAGCCGAGCCAGTACAGCCAGCCGAATGCGAAACCGAAAGCGGGGCTGATGAATTTGGTTGCGTACGTCTGAAACGACCCTGATACGGGAAGGGCAACCGCAAGCTCGCCTAAGCAGAGCATTGTCAAAAACATAATAAAACCGCCGACCAGATAAGACAGAACCGCGCCCAGCGGTCCCGCCTGGTTAATTGTAAATCCGGTACTCAGGAAAAACCCGGTGCCGATCACTCCGCCTAATGAAATCATAAACAAATGGCGCGATTTCATTGTGCGCTGAAGCTGATTCTCTTTTTGATTTGTATTCACTATTCTGCACCCCTTCAGCAACTTGTATTGGAACCAAGCCGGTGCTTTGAAACCGATTTGCTGTCCAAAGAGCCTCTATTTGTATATGAATGTTATATGAAATTCATTTTCGTACATAAAGATACATTATACTAAAATACTGTCGCCGCGCAAATAGAGTGTGCTGAATTTTTTATTTGTAAATTCCATACAAGCCGAGGGAAAGCATTGCCGCATCAAGGTTTTACGCGTTTTGAAGCACGTTTGTGATCTTTTGGATCGCCCAGTCCAAGTCTTCCTTGGAAATCATTAACGGCGGTGCAAAACGGATCACGGTATCATGTGTTTCTTTGCATAAAAGCCCTTCGCCTTTCAGCTTTTCACAGTACGGACGGGCCGCTTCTGTCAGTTCAACACCGATAAACAGGCCGCGTCCGCGCACGTCTTTTATGATCGGGTTATCAATTTTCTCTAGCTCTTCTTTAAAATACCGGCCAAGCTGAAGGGAACGCTCTGCCAGCCCTTCTTCCTCAAGGACTTCAAGAGATGCGAGCGATACCGCGCAAGCGAGCGGGTTTCCGCCGAATGTCGAGCCGTGGGAACCCGGGTTAAACACGCCGAGAATGTCACGGTTCGCCGCGATGCACGAAATCGGGAAGACGCCCCCGCCGAGCGCTTTGCCTAAGATGAACATATCCGGTACGATATTTTCCCAGTCAACCGCGAATGTTTTCCCTGTGCGGCCGAGTCCCGTCTGAATTTCATCAGCGATCAGAAGCACATTTTCTTCCTTACAAATAGCGGCCGCTTCTTGTAAAAATCCTTCCGGCGGAATGACGATGCCCGCTTCTCCCTGAATCGGTTCGAATAAGAAAGCGGCTGTGTTCGGCGTGATCGCCCGGCGCAGCGCTTCTGCGTCTCCGTATGGAATTAATTTTATACCCGGAAGCATAGGTCCGAAACCGCGTTTATACTCATCTTCTGAAGAAAGGGATACCGCGAGCATCGTTCTGCCGTGGAAGTTGCCGATACACGCAATGATTTCCGCCTGGTTATCGGCTACTCCTTTGACCTCATATGCCCAGCGTCTCGCCGCTTTGACAGCGGATTCAACGGCTTCCGCTCCCGTATTCATCGGCAGAATCATATCTTTTCCGGTCAGCTTGGCTGTTTTCTCATAAAACGGGCCGAGCTGATCGTTATGGAACGCGCGTGACGTCAGAGTGATTTTATCCGCCTGATCCTTCAGCGCCTGAATGATCTTCGGATGTCTGTGCCCCTGGTTCACCGCAGAATAAGCACTCAGCATATCCATATATTGATTGCCTTCAGGGTCTTTTACCCAAACACCCTGCGCTTCGGAAATAACAATCGGCAGAGGATGATAATTGTTCGCGCCGTAATGTGAAGTTTGGCTGATAATTTCTTGAGATTTTGTGAAAGCTGACATAATCTGATTCCCCCTTGTTTTGTAATCATTCAACATTAGATCTTGCTTTCCCTTTTTATAAAGCAAGTTCCGTGCCAATCCGAAAAAACGGGATGTTTCGCCAGCATTCTTTCTTTTCCCGCAAAATATTCCGGCAGTTTGCGTGCAAACTTCAGCCAAGCGCAAAATTTTTTTGCGTTTCCCGCTGACAAAATAGGAGCAATCCGATTAGATTGCTCCTGTTCAACAATTATTTATTTAATTGTCTCTGATATACAATGTAAGAATATAGTAAAGATAATATGATACAGCCGATTGCCGCAATGAAAATGACTGACACTCTATATACCGGCGGCAAAAAGGCTGCAAGCATCATGAGTATGCCCGCTAAGACAAAAATTTTCGAACTAACCCTGTGTGTATCCTTCCAAACTCTTTCACTGCTCAGCGTCCAAGGTGTTCTTATCCCTAAAAAGAAATTAGGCTTCACGATCTGAATGAAGTTTCCAAATACCATGAAAATGACTCCCACTATAAAGTTTCCTAAATAAGATATAGGGAGATCATATCCCAGGCCGGTCAAGATGGTCATCAGATTAATGACAAACAGAACCGCAAACATTGTATTAAATATAGCCATATATGGCCGGATAAATGTTTTGTAGTTATTTTTAGGATCAATCTTAGGGATGATAACCATTAAAATATATACAATAATCATGATGCCAATAAGCATCATCATCGCATTAGCTTTCGTTTGGTAATCATTTGCACTTCCGTTTAATCCCCAGTGTGTCGCCAAATTGTCCGGTAAAGATGAATAAGTGCAAACCCATGTGAAAACAGTTAAAACAATGATTCCTGCCGAAAAGAGATATTTTTTCATGATTCCCCGCCTTTCTTATTATCATGTTCTGAATCTGTCAGAGAAAAGAACCAGCCTATAAGATCCTGTAATACAGTGGTATTTAATGAATACATAATAAATTGGCCCTTCCTCTCATCGTGAACCAAATCAGTATTTTTCAATATGGTAAGGTGATGAGAAATACTGGGTTTTGACATGTCGAAGTGTTCCGCAATTTCACCAGCTGTCATGTCTTGTTTCTTTAATAAATCCAAAATTCTTCTCCTTGTAGGATCGGCCAGTGCTTTAAAAGCTTTATTCAAAAACTTTCCCCCTCTCATACGTACGATTTAGATATTTAAGTATATATCTAAATATCAATCATTTCCCTAAAAAAGTCAATGATTTTATTACCTCAATTTCCATTTATTTTTAAACATCGTCCAAGCGCAAAATTTTTTTGCGTTTCCTGTTCGATTTATTTTAAAATAATGAATGTTAAGACGATTGAGAGGGGGAATTGACCTGCACACAACCAGCGAATTTTACACACTCGTGTTACAAAGCATTCTGGAAGAGATTGATGTCGGGCTGCATGTGGTGGACGAGAAGGGCAGCACCGTCATTTACAATAAGAAAATGATGCAGATTGAAGATATGGATGAACGGGACGTCCTGCATAAAAACCTGACTGATGTATTTATGTTTTCCAATCAGCAGGACAGCACGCTCGTTCAGGCCCTTCAAGAAGGCAAAGCGATTAAAAATGTAAAGCAGAGCTATTTCAATAACAAAGGCCAGGAAATCACGACGATCAACCACACCTTCCCGATTGTGCAAAACGGCGAGATCAAGGGCGCCGTGGAAATCGCCAAGGACGTCACCAAGCTCGAACGGCTGATCAGGGAGAACATGCACAGGAAAGAACAGAACAGCTACACGTTTGACAGCATTCTCGGCAACAGCCCGGTCATTCGGGAAGTCATCGAAAACGCGAAACGTGCAACCCGTACGTCATCGTCCGTGCTTTTGGCCGGCGAGACGGGAACAGGCAAGGAGCTGTTCGCCCAAAGCATTCACAACGGCAGCCAGCGCTCAGGCGCCCCGTTCATCTCACAAAACTGCGCCGCCCTGCCGGACAGTCTGGTCGAAAGTATTTTATTCGGCACGAAAAAAGGCGCCTTTACCGGAGCCATCGACCAGCCCGGCTTATTTGAGCAGGCGCAGGGAGGCACCCTGCTCCTCGATGAGATCAACTCTCTCAATCTCAGCCTGCAGGCAAAACTGCTCCGCGCCCTTCAGGAAAAGAAAATCAGGCGCATCGGATCAGCTCAGGACAAACCGATTGACGTCCGCATCATCGCCACGATGAATGAAGACCCGATCACCGCCATTTCAGAAGAGCGGCTGCGCAAAGATTTATACTACCGCTTAAGCGTTGTCACGCTGATCATTCCCCCGCTCCGGGAGCGCAAGGAAGACATTCTGCCTCTGGCCGAAGTGTTTATTCAGAAAAACAACCACCTGTTCCAAATGCATGTCGATTCGATCAGTGACGATGTGCAGCAATTTTTCCTGGAGTATGACTGGCCGGGCAACATCCGCGAGCTTGAACATATGATTGAAGGCGCCATGAACTTTATGACGGATGAAACGACGATTACGGCGGCCCACCTGCCTTACCAATACCGGATGAAAATCAAACCCGCTGACACGGAAAGCAAAGCAGCCACAAGCACCCAGCCCGGCACAGATTTAAAAGACAAAATGGAAAACTTCGAAAAATACATGATCGAAAAAACCCTGAGAAAAAACGGCAATAACATATCCAAAACGGCAAACGAGCTCGGAATCAGCAGGCAGAGCCTGCAATACCGCCTGAAAAAATTCGGTCTGGACCGGATGAAATGAATCCATACAAAAAAAGGCTGAGGTGCTCCTCAGCCTTTCGTTTATATCTGATTGGCAAGCCGCTCTCCGGTAAACCAAAAGTTCTCACTCACTGCCAATGTATGTTCCGTATTCTCGACTTGATGCCACCAATGGCGCGGCGCGTAAATGATTTCTCCCGCCTTTTGTCTGAAGCGGATCGGAGACGCCTTTTGCGCCAGCGGTTTTTGCTCTATGTCTTTTTCATCAAAGACATTGATATTTCCTTCGTACAAATACGGAGAGTCGCCCGGATGATAGAAGATCCATTCCTTCTCTCCGAAAATGACGCCGTTCCACGCGTGCGTGCTGTTAAAATCCTGATGCAGCGGCGTGCCTGTCTGCTTAGAACCGAGAAAGAACCATTTCCAGTCCCGTCCCGTTTCTTCATCCGCTCTCAATGTGTCTTTTGTAAAATACTCGGGTGCGGAATAGACAAGGTCTAAGTCATTTTGGTTCAGCTGCGTAAAATTCCAGTCACAGTACCATTTGTCATCATTCTGATCAATGTACTCGATATAGTTGGAAAGCTTTACTTGTTTAAACGTTTTGACCCCTTCGATATCTGATTTCCGGATGGTGACCATTCTGTCTCCATAGTGTTCGTCAATGTATTCAAGCGTCCACGGCCTGCATTCCCAGTGATCCATTGCCCCCGTCAAAATAAAAGGTTTCTTATCAGCATACTCGCTTACAAAAAGATCGTACGATAACTCATTGATTGTCAGTCTGTCAATGGTCATATCCATTCCCCTTTTATTCGGCAATCTGCCGTTTTTTTTGTTTGGCGTAACTGTATGGACCTGAAAAGATGGTGACGTTTTGATTCTCAAGCCAGAAAATCTTGTTGAACTTCTCCAGCAGGTTTCTGTCGTGAGAAACGCAGATGATGGTGCCTTGAAACTGCATCAGGCTGTTTTCGAGAATTTCCTGAGATTCAATATCCAAGTGGTTGGTCGGCTCATCCAGGATCAGGACATTCAGCTTTTTTTCCATTAAGATGGACAGCTTCAGCCTGATTCTCTCACCGCCCGACAGGACGGAAAGTTTTTTAAAGACCGACGACCCGTAAAATCCGTACTTGGCCAGCATATTCCGGGCCATGCCCTCTTCAGTCAGCAGATTTTCTTTAAAGAATTGCAGAATCGTCTGACTCGAATCTCCGACTTGGCTCTTTTGATCAATGTAGCCTATCTTAAGATTTTCCCCCACTTTAATGGTGCCGTCCGACAGTTCTCTTTCCCCGATGATACAGCGGATCAGCGTTGTTTTGCCGACGCCGTTTCTGCCGACGACGCCGATTCTGTCTTTATGCTTTATTCGCAGATTCACATTTTGATATAAAAGGGAAGATCCGTTGGCCACCTTTCCGTTTTCAATGAACACAATATCTTTTGAACCGGCGCCCGCTTCCTGAAATGCGTTTTTTAATTTTTGCTCCGTCCGGACCGGCTTATTGATCAGCTCGATCCTTTTCAGCGCCTTTTCCATATTATTCGCGCGTCTGTGCAGGCTGACAGACGGCGGATTCGAGCGGTTGGCCCAATCTCTCAGCTGGGCGATGGATTCCTTCATCTTCTGTATTTTTCTCTGCTGTTCTTCATATTTCTCAAACTGGGCGATGATGAATTCTTCCCGCTTTTTCAGGTATTCGCTGAAACCGTAAGGCCAAATCTTCACCTCAGTATCATCAATCTCGAGCACCTTCATCGCCGTCTGGTCGGCAAACGTTTTATCGTGGGTCGTAAACAGAATGGTTTTGTTCGATTTTTTTATAAACCCTTCAAGCCACTCAATCGCATGGACATCCAAATGGTTGGTCGGCTCGTCCAGCAGTATAATGTCGTCGTTGCGGATTAAAATTTCGGCAAGGCCGGCTTTTGTTTTTTCGCCGCCGCTCAGCTTTGAAAACGGCTGATCCTTTAATTCACTAAGGCTGAGCCCATTGCATACCTCGTCAATCATCGCGTGCATCTGGTAGCCGCTGTTCCGCTCAAATGTTTCCGTGTATTGACTGTACTTTTCCAATAAAGCAGTCAGCTCGTCATCACTCATCGGTTCCGAAAGCTTCAGCTCAATGGCCTTCATTTCCTTCTGGATCGCCGCGAGAGCTTCAAACGATTTTTCCAGATATTGATACAACGTCAGATCCTCATGGGGATCAGCGATCTGCTTCAGCAAACCGACCTTCGCCCCTTTGTTGATCGCAATCGTTCCTTCATCCGCCTCAAGCTCTCCTGAAAGCACCCTGAACAGCGTGCTTTTGCCGGACCCGTTCGGCCCGGCCACGAGCACTTTTTCGCCTTCATTGATGAAGAAAGAAACTTGTTTGAAAATGGTATCTCCCGCTAAATTTACCGTAAGATTATGAATATTCAGCAATTCACATCATCCCTTTGTCATTCTGGTTCAAAGCTCGACTTTATTCTGGATGGCGACGCTCGCTTTCAGTTTGTAAAAGCTGAGCATCATAAACAGCGACAATAAGATGGATAATACCCCGATTGCGGTCAGCAGCAAAGCTGAATCAAAATAGTCCGTTAAGAATCCGATAAACGGAAAGGCAATGAACATGAAGAGCGAGGTCATCAAACTGATAATGGACAGCAGCGTGGCTCTCGTTCTGGACGGAATCTCATTATTCACCACCTGACTGGATACGGGTTCTATCACATCATAGAGCGCGTTGATGACGACAAAAGCTGCAATCGTCACGTACAGGCTGCCCGAAGGTATAAACAGATAGGCCGCCCCGATGATGCAGAATGTCAGCAGAAGCACGCGCCTCGGCGTGAATTTTTCCGCCGGCTTTGAAGAAAAGATGGAGCACAGCGCCTGCAAGATGGACAGTCCCGCAAAAATAATGGATATATTGCGCACGGACAACCCTTCCTGACTTAACAAATCTTGTCCGTACATATAAAAAACCGATGTAATCGCAAAGAAAACAGACAGTGACAGCACCAGATATTTAAAGGCTTTGTTCAGTCTGAAGAAATCTTTGACTTCTTTTAAGATGTCCCCGACCGTCTGCGTTTCGTGTTCACTGTTTTCAAATTTGATTTCCGTCAGCTGTGTAATGACCGCCATCGCAATCAGCTGAGTCACAATCCCGGCGATAAACACATACGACCATGATATTTCCTGCAAGTAGCCGCCGATGCCCATGGCGATCGCAAGACCGAGTATGACAAGTCCGTTATAATTTCCGATGGATTTGCCGTACCACTTTTCTTTCCCTTGTTCTTTCAGTGAATCAAACAAAAAGGCGTGATCCGTTCCTGATATAAACGTCAGCCCGATACCGTATATAATATGGGCGATGAAGAGGGCGATGAAGTTATGGAAGCTCAGGAACATCACCAAATAGACAATGACCATAAAATGGCCGAGCAAGAGCGATTTTTTTCTCCCGATTCTGTCCGAGATGACGCCGCTCGGCACTTCCGCCAGAAACATCGCCAAATTCAGGACCGATTGCAGGATGCCCACTAGAAACAATGAATAATTCATGCTTGTTAAATATAAAATCCAAATTCCCCGTTCGAAAAAGAAGTTTCCGAAAAAACCGGAGAAGTAAAGCAAATTTCGATTCCGCAAATGAATACCCCTTTCCAGCTATCTGCATTTAACATCATGAACAGAAAGGAGCCCGTCAGTCTTTACACTAAAACCCTCTATACATGGATCTTGCAGATACAGACTTTTCCCAAAACAAATTGGGCAATAATGAGTTGTATTCTCGAATAACCCAAAAAGTTCCTTCTTTTTTTCAGATCCTATGGCATCAATGATCGTTTTTTTCTTCCCCGGATCGCTGATGTCGCGGATGAAATATTTGATATAGCTCAGCTCATGCATGTAAGCCGGCAGGAACAAATGGAGCTCAATATCAAACCCGCTTTTATCCATATGGTAATAATCATTGAAATGACTGACGCGGGAGACGGATACGTCCGCTCCGGCCCGCCGAAACAATTCAGCCAGCCTTTCAATGATCTCTCCGTTGGGATAATAATCGGCATAAACAATTCGGATCGGCTCTCCTTTTGTCAAAAGGGGCGGATCTTTCTGCGGTGTCCGCCCGCTTTCCCATATACCGATCAGTGAATCAGTTGGTGTGATGATATGCCCCAAATCCCCGGCCAGCTTTTGTTTATCAAAATAATGCTGAATGAAAGATCTCAGCATGCCGTCCTTTACCTTGAAGGTAAATAACATCGGCAAATGATTTTCTTTAAAATCAGCATACTGCCGATACCTCATGTTGGAATGATGAAACTGGGTGTGGCAGGTCACATCGGTCTGATTCGCTTCGTACAGCCCGATGCTTTTTTCCAGATCATCATTCAAAATAAATTGGATGGTCTGAACCGTGCGGTGATCCGCGGGCGTCATTTTATATTGCGGATTCCGCTCAAATTCCAGCCCTTTCTCAAACGTACGCTTGAATCGGTACGGGCCGTTTTCCGGCACATCGCCCCCGGCGGTTCCCGGAATCAGAAAGCTGCTCTGCAAAACGGCTTCTATTTCATCAGACGGCTCGTCCAAGGTGACTTCAAATCGTTTTTCACCCGTTACGTTCACCCCGAGCTGATCGGAAGAGACGAGGCCTTTTACATACGGAACGGCCTGTTTTATGTTCAGGAAACTGCCGAGATGGGGACTTTGGTTTTCTTTCGTCAGATGATAGATGATCGTTTGAACCACACCCTCGGCGTCACCTAAATAGTCTGGGTGAATGTCCACCTGACAGGTGCGGCGATCTTTGCGGATGATTCGGCAGTTATAGCCGTCCTGCAGACTTTCATACATAATGCTGCAAATCATCTTGCTTGTGTAATCCTGCGTATCTAATGGGTTCAAGCGTATCGGGCTTGTGTCGATTTCTATTTTCAGAGGGTCGCCCGGTTTTCTCGCCGTACGATGCATCGTCTTCATAAAGCGCTTTCCTTTTGAGATAGCTTCGTTTCTGTAATATGAAGGCCGTCAAAGTCCAAGCCGATGCGGGTATTCAGGGATTTCGGGCTTCCGCCTGCAAGGTATGTGATAATGTCATGAGACATAAACGAGGATATAATACCGTTTGTCGCTCCTAAAGAACCTTTGATCGGTTCATCGGGGTAACAGTTCAGAAGTCCGGCCGGCATGCTTTTTTCATAGGTGACGCCGGATTGATAGGATTCAGGCGTGAGCAGAGGCCCCCATTGGCCGCTGAAGCTGCCGACACCCCCGGTCATAAACGCGATATTCCGCTGCTTACAATACTGATAAACCCATTCAGAAATGTTATGGGGTTTGTCAGCGGCATTTATGACGATATCAATTTCGTACGGATCTAACACACGCAGGTCCTGCGGCTGTGTTATTTCCTGATGGTAAAGTGCTGCGTCCGCATGGGGATTGATACCCGCAATATAATCTCTGCATTCTGAGACCTTTAATTTGCCTACAGAAGATTTATTATAGACGAATTGTCTGTTCAGGTTATGTACTGATACGGCATCGAAATCAATGAGAATAAAATGCTGCATGCCCGCCGCCAAAAGGTTTTGAAGAATGATCGTTCCGACGCCCCCCAGACCCACGATCGCTGCCCTGCTGCCGTCTAATCTGTTTTGGATCAGATTGGGGTTTTGGTTGTATTTCTCAAAATGGTACAGCTGCTTTTCAGTGATGCAGCCTTCACGGCCGTTTTGCCATGGCTCTATTAAAGCATCCAATTTCATTAACGCATCGAAAAACCGGTTTCCCGCTTCCTCTCCCAGAAGATCAGAAAGCTCTTGTTTTTCACAGCCGGTGATCAGCCGTTCAACCGCCTCTTTTATCTCACTCGTATGCCCAAGCTTAATCGCCTTTCGATATTGAATGATAATATGCGCCGTGTAGGTCAGCACCTGCACGCTGTCTTTAAACTTCCAGCGCTTACAGTCCGTTGACATCATGACATACCCCCTGAAAGATAATAACTCCCCAATGAGGGGAGTCACGGCTTTACTAGCAACGCTGCACCAAGCTTGCTGTTTCTGTATCAAGATCAAGTTCTTCAATCTTCATCAGTACACACCCCCTTTACCAATAACTAGATATTATCATCAATATTGGAAAAGGACAAGTTATTTTTTGAAAATTTAGAATTTATATATAAATTGTGATATTTCTTCCGGCATCCCGGTTTATCCCGGCAGCCGGATGATGAACACGGAGCCTTTTCCCTGCTCACTTTTCACTTCAATTGTTCCGTTATGGCTGTCGATAATGGTTTTTGTAATGGCAAGACCCAGCCCCGTGCCGCCGGATTGACGGGATCGGGAGGTTTCCGCCCTGTAAAACCGGTCAAACACATGAGGCACATGCTCCGGAGCGATTCCCGTTCCGTTATCCGCAATCATAAGCATGATTCCCCCGTCTTTCTGCAGGGAGACGGTGATGACACCCGTGTCTTCATCCGTATGCTGCACCGCATTGTAAAAGAGATTGAGAATGGCCTGCTTCATTTTGTCTTTGTCAAAAACGGCTTCTATCTTTTGATCGACAAAGAACTCGAGTTTCCGGTTTCTCGCGAGCAGCTTCAGCTCAGCCTCCATTTCCAAAATGACGTCTCCCAATGCGCCTTTTTTCATTTCAAAGCTCGGAACCCGGTCAATCTTCGCGAGAAACAAAAGATCCTCTATCAGCTTATTCGCCCTGGCGGATTCCGCGTACATGCTTTGAAGCGCTTTTTCTTTCTGCTCCGGCTTTTCCGCCGCCCCGCGCATTAAAATTTCGATAAAGCCGTGAATGGAGGTAAGCGGTGTTCTCAGCTCATGTGATGCGTCTGATACAAACTGCCGGATACGCTCCTTCGCTTCTTTTTCCGCCTGAAACGCGGTTTCAATCCGTTCCAGCATCTGATTGATGGAGATGCCCAATGACTCAATTTCGGCCTGCTTCCTATCAATCGGCAGCCGTTTATCGAGACTGCCGGCATGAATGTCACCCATCATATGCACAATGCGGGACAGCGGCTTGAGTGTGAGCCGGATCACCGGCAAAAAAACAAACAGTCCGATGACCAAAGCCGCAAAGGAAAGCACCGCGAAAATGCTGATCTGGCGGAACAGCGAATCATTCAGAGGCTGGGTCAGCGTGCTCATCTGCACAACTCCCGCCTGCCTTCCGTCAACGGAAATCGCCTTAAACACGACGATGATTTCCTCACCCGCCTTATTGTGAGCCACCTGGTAGTGAAGCGCCATTGTATTTGTCAGCGCATCCCGATACACGTTTTTCGGAAAAGAAGGAGCGGCCCCCGCGTGCGGGTCTTCTGATAAAACTGACATCTTGTATGATTGATTGATAAAAGCAACCGTCACCCCGGGGTAAATCACCTTCGGATGAGCCGGTGTTTCGGAACGGGCAAGGGTTTTGATTGACCTCCATACGCTTTGATCCATTGAATTGATATCACTCTGAATGCTGATCGCCTGATTTTCATACATCGTCCGTTTCATCAACATGTACTGTGTGCCGCCGATGAAACATAACAGCAAGGTCAACATCGCCAGTGACCTGAACAGGAGCTGGAACCGCAGGGTTCTGTAAAGCCGTTTCATGCCAGATCCACCCTGTACCCGGCGCCCCGAACCGTGCGAATCACCTTGTGCTCTTTGTCCTTCAGCTTTTCGCGCAAAGAACGGATGTATGCCTCGACGATATTGTTTTCCCCGAGGACCGTTCCGTGATGAAGCCCCATCGTTAAAGAATCAATGAGTGCAGACTCGCCGTCTGCACTCAGCAGCTTGATGCCTTTCAACTTATTCATGATGCAGTCTCTCCTTAGATGTATCAGCCTGTGTTTATTTTTTTCGCTTCCCCTTCTATTATTCGCTTTTATCAGAAACAAAACGGAAGCTAAGCTGAATTGGTGAAAGTAAACGCTGAAAACGGAGCCATCTGCAAATCATAATCAATAAGCTGCCGCTTCAATTCAGCACCAGTCTGTTTCAATTGTCTGCCTTTTTCTAAACTTATCCATTTTTAACTGAACGTGTTGAGACCCGCGTTCAGTTCTTTTTTATATCTTCTGAAAAAAGGCATAAAAAAAGCGCCCCTGAAAAAGGACGTTTGATATGACGTGTTTCATTTTCTTAAATTCTGCATTCTAAAATAATTCTTCCTTCACATTCACCCTCGATTTCATTCAATACGATGATCACATCAGCCGTTTTCATGTGTTTCACCTCCCCGCTTCACAATAGTATAATATTAACAAATAAATCAATAAAAAGCAGCCCGGACATCCGGGCTGCTTTTTTATTTCTGTAATCGATCCGCTTCGGTCAGTTTGACTTCCGCTGTTCTTTTCTTTCCCGAACGGTAGAACGTGATGTTCACACGGTCGCCGATCTTTTTGCGATACAGGCGCTCGCGGAGATCCACAACGTCATTGACCTTATGTCCGTCGAACCCGGTGATCACGTCGAGCTTTTTCAAACCCGCTTTTCCGGCCGGTGAAAACGCGTCGACACCCATAATGACCGCCCCGGTTTTAACGCCTTTCGGGAGTTTCAGCGTCTGGCTCCAATGGTAGCTCGCAATATCCGTTAAGGATTTCATCTCAATACCGAGGAAAGGCCGTCGGACTTCTCCGTATTTTTCTAAATCCTGAATAACGGGAATGACAAGCTTTGACGGAATGGACAGGCCGATTCCTTCAACGGCGGATTCAGCGATCTTCATTGAGTTGATGCCGACCACCTTGCCCGATATATTCATCAAAGCGCCGCCGCTGTTGCCGGGATTAATCGCGGCGTCGGTCTGCAGCACTTCCGCATTCCAATCCGGATGTCCGTCGCCGTTTGAGTCAACAGGCACCGCCCTTTCCGTGCCTGAAATGATCCCCTGTGTCACTGAACCCGCAAATTCAAGTCCGAGCGGATTTCCGATCGCAATGACCGGTTCTCCGACTTTGACTTGATCAGAATTGCCGAACTGGGCGGCCGATTTGATTTTATCAGACTTCACCTTCAGTACCGCGAGATCCATCAGACGGTCGCTCCCGATCAGCTCAGCAGGCACGCGCGAGCCATCCTTCAGGCTGATCTCAATCTCAGTCGCACCTTCAATGACATGGTGATTGGTTACGATATAAGAAGTGTTTCCGTTCTTTTTATAAATGACGCCCGACCCGCTTCCCGCTTCGCCGCCCTCTCCCCAAATATCGGTCTTTTGGATATTGAGAACGCCGACTACCGAATCTGATACACGGCTGACCATATTCGTGACAGCGTCATTGACATTTACGTTGACTGTTTTCACCTGTTCGCTGCCGAGACGCCGGCTGGTGCTTTTGCTGCTGTCTCCATGGTCTCCGCCTGTCCAGTACGGCAGCAGGAAAGCCATGAGCGCGGCCCCGACGATGACGCCGATCAGACTTGATAGAAAGTATCCTCTCTTGCTGCGGCGGGGCTGTTCGGAGGCGTACTGTTCATCATCGCGATTATAATCCACCCTATCTCAAATCCTTTCAAGAGTACTCGATTTGCTTATAGTGTGGGTCAGATCGCGGATTAATAATCATGATTCATTTGGAAAAATTACACGGCGCACAGCGGCGTCGGAATTTTCGGATCGGTATCAAATAACTGAAACGTTTCCCCGGCGACAAATCCTTTCGCAGCCAATGTCTGCTGCACGGACATTCTCGCCAGTTCCTTCATATTGTTGTCTTGGCTCAGATGCGCCAAATAGATGCGCGATGTGCCGTCGCCGATGACATCAGTCATGGCGAGCGCCGCATCTTCATTCGAGACGTGGCCGACATCGCTTAAAATCCGCCGCTTAATGCTCCAAGGGTATCTGCCCATTTGCAGCATGCCGACGTCATGGTTGCTTTCAAACACAAACACATTGGCCGAACGGATGATGCCTTTCATTCTGTCGCTCACATATCCGGTGTCCGTCATCAGCGCGAGCTTTCTGCCTTGGTAGTGGAAAACGTAAAACATCGGCTCGGCCGCGTCATGAGAGACGCCGAATGACTCAACATCAAGCCCGCCGAAAGATTTCACGCTTTCCATCGGGAACAAAAACTTTTGTCCGGTATCCAGCTTGCCGATCTGATTCTCCATCGCTTTCCACGTCTTTTCATTGGCGTAGACGGGTAGACCGTACTTTCTCGCAATGACGCCGAGCCCTTTAATATGGTCGCTGTGCTCGTGAGTGACAAAGATGCCGTCGACGTCGTCTATCTTACGGCCGATTCTCTCCATCAGCCCGTCCATCGCTTTACCGCTCAGGCCGGCATCCACCAGAAAAGAGTGCTCCTCTGTCTCCAGATAAAACGCGTTTCCGGTACTCCCGCTCGCAAGCACGCTAAATTGCAAGCCCATTGTGTCTCACTCCATTATTTATTTTGATTGTTATCAATGACTGTGCTTTCCAATGCATTCACAGTGTACGTTTGCTGTGTCTTTTTCTTCGTCCCTTTTGACTTATCTTCAATTGTAATTCTCCATACCGGCGCCAGCACCTGCGTACTTGTCAGCGGGTATTGGGCAATATAGCCGAACTTGACGCTTTTAACGGCGCAATTCGCTTTTAAGTAATTTTGAGAATACAATAATTCGACCGCATCAAGCTCAGGAATCAGGCTCTCCGTCTGGATTCGCTTGAATGACTCCAGCATGGTCTGCTCGTAAGATACGACCTGGTTTTTATCGTTCAGATGCAGAATCACCTGTCCGATCGCATCCGTGGACGAGTCAAAATCCTGATAAATAAACTGTCCGTCATACGTCTGGTAAAAAATGATCTGTTTTTGATCCTTGTCGACTTTCCACAGTTTATATTTTTCACCGCCGGTTACTTTAGAGCTGACGAGCGATTCCGCATCCTCCTGCGGTTTTTGCTTCGATAAACCGACCGGATCGGTAAATTTCATTTTCAGCGTTGTGACCTTATGATCATCCGCCGGCATCTCCATTAACGGCTTTTGATCCTTCAAAGCATCAATATCTTCAGCGGTAAATACCTTTTGGCCCGCCGTCAGCCGGTAGCCCGTCGCGGAATCAGAAGACAGGTTGCCGAATGTGATATGGTCCATCTCCATGTCTTTTTCCACGTTTGAATTTTTAATCACTTCGTATTCACTGCTCGAGCGTTTTTCAAAAAACTGATAGCCGAGAAAAATATCGAGGATGAGGAAGGCAATGATGAAGATCGTTTTTGTCTTATTCCACTCCATTATCGTCCTCCTCCTTCCCCAGCAGATCTTTCGTAATCGGGACGATCTTCCCGTTGATTTTCATACTCCAGACGGGTTCCAGCTCAACAAGATCATTCGTTGACGAAGAGACCATTTGATAGGACAGGAAGATCTGGTCGATTTTGTTCACGTCGTATTTATCCTGCTGCTCCAGCAGAGACACAACCTCATTGCCGTTCATCATTTTTACGTCTTTTGTTTTAATCGGATTCGGCCCGAGAACATAGTTCGGCCGCTTGTAGCTGAGAACCTCGTCATTGGCCCATTGCAGGGTCAAAACAGGGCCGGATCCGAAAGGCTTAGACGTGCTGTTGATCACAGGCATTTGGTCTTTAAACATGTAGAAACTCAGCTGCTGGTTATCACTCACATTAAAAAATTGATAATGATCCGTCCAGCTTCCCGTATCCTCTAAATATTTATAGCTTTTCTTAATCAGCTCACCCGTTTGGTAAGAAGCGCTTTGTGCCAGGTTCCGATGCTGGAATTGAATCTGCCGCTGTGTCGAATTGATTTCCAGACGGCTGATTCCGTCAGTCAGCACATTCCGATTGTAATTCGGGTCCTCTCTGACCGTGCTCGGATCATTAAAAAGCGTCTGCTTAAACAGGTTCGTCTTAATGGTTTCAGTGATAAATTCTTTTTCCTTCATATTAAACCGCGCATTCGGCATGAGAAATTCTTTGCTTTTTCCGACCGAATAGAGGTGGTATAACGGCATACTCGACTTTTTGCTGTACAGCTCATTCATCAGATTGCGGTAATTCGCCGATTCCACAGTCACTTCCAAAATCAGCTGCTTGCTGTATGAGACCATGTAAATCTTCTTATTCGTCTTATTCTCATTAAACGGAATAACAATATGGTCAAATGAGCTGTATTCCATTGACGGATTTGACCATTTAAACATCGATTGGAAGAAATCAATCGGAATGGTGTCATTGAATTGCAGATCGAGCTTTGCCGAATTGCCGTTTCTGCCGTAAAGCCAATTTTTAAAACCGAGCTTGTCGTATTGATCGGAAATATCCTTCATCCCTTTTACTTCCCATTGCGGCAAATCCGCCCACAGGTCATTAAAGAGCGTCTCATCATCCACTTTATAATGAGAGCCGTTTGTATGAATAAACATATCCCGGGGTTTTACCGTTTGCGACACTTTTTGGCTCGTTTTATCAATTTTATGCTTTTCCCGGACAGTCGATTTGGTTGAGGCCGTGCCTTCTGAAAAATTGGGCTGGAATGTCCAAATTCCCCATGTTAAAACAAGACTAATGACGACCAGCACTGACAGTATGACTGTTTTTATATTTTCACGCCTCATCCCAATCATCCTCTTGCTCTTCTTTATATGGAAGAGTAAATGTAATCTTCGTTCCTTTGCCTTCTACACTGTCGGCCCAAATGTCTCCGCCGTGCGCCTGAACCATCTCTTTTGCAATCGCAAGGCCGAGCCCGGTGCCGCCGAGTTTTCTCGTGCGCGCTTTATCCACTCTGTAGAAACGGTCAAAGACTTTTTCCACATCTTTTTTCGGAATGCCGATACCTTCATCTTTTACGCTGATATAAAGCAGCTCTTCTTTCTCGTTCACATCGACTGAGAAAGTGACATGCCCGCCTTCCGGTGAGTATTTCAGTGCGTTAGAAATGATATTATCGAGAACCTGCGTCACTTTATCCTGATCAATCTCCACGTACAGATTTCTGTCCGGAAGCTCGCGGATAAATTCGACATGCTGTTCTTTCGTCATTTCAAAACGATCGATAATCAGTGACATAAAGCGGATCATATGAATCCACTCCCGATTAAACTGATAATCTTTGCTGTCGAATTTAGAAAGCTGAAGCAGGTCGTTCACCAATCTGATCATGCGCTCAGTCTCATTTTGGGTCACCATTAAGAAACGCGGAGCGATATCTTTGTTTTCCCACGCGCCTTCCGCAAGCGCCTCTAAATAGCTTCGCATGGTCGTCAGCGGTGTCCGCAGCTCATGAGACACGTTGGCAACGAACTCTCTGCGTTCCCGATCGAGTTTTTCCTGTTCGGTGACATCATAAAGAACCGCGATTAAACCGTCGATTTTTCCGTGCTCTCTCTGAATAACGGAAAAATTCACCCGCAGTACAGTCGTTTCATCGTCACGTTCGATCTCCAGCAGCATTGAATCCTGCTGTTCTACTAAATCCTCAAATGTAAAGTTCTCTTTTATGCCCAATAAAGACGTAATCGGCATCTCTAAAGCCGTTTCACGTGAAACATTCAGCAGCTCAAGCGCAGGGCTGTTTAAAAGAATAATAGCCCCGTTGCGATTCGTAGCGATGACACCGTCCGTCATATACGCGATAACGGAAGAAAGCTTTCTTCTCTCCCCTTCTGTCATGGCTTGGGCATCTTCAAGCTCTCTCGTCAGATGGTTGAACGTCGTTGCGAGCTGACCGATTTCATCATGCCCGTATTTCCGCACCTTTCTTGAGAAATTCCCTTTTGCCAGTTCCATCGCCTGCTTACGCATATCCGACAGCGGATGGGTGATGGTGCGGGCGAGAAAAATACCGAGAAGGGCCGTCAGAACAAGGGCTAAGCCTGTTCCTGAAGCAAGAATCGAGTTGACGGTTTTCATCTGGTTAAAGGTATCTTCCATACTGGCCACGACATAAATCGCGCCGACAACTTCTTGATTCTCTGTGACGACAGGTTTTGCTGAAATCAGCACTCTGTTTTTGCTTTTAGGATCATAATATTTTTTTGAATAGGCCTGTTTTGTTGAGAAAATCCGTTTAAAAATCGGGTCAGTCGTCTGTTTCCCCGCTATTTCCTCGCCATAAGGCCTCGAAGAACCGACGACCTCATAGCTTTTATCAACAAATGTAATCTCCCGTATTTCATTGTTTTTCGTAAAATCATTCAAAATCCGTTTGACGTCATCTTTAATGACGGTGCTGTCATTATCTCCTTTATATTCCTGCTCAATATAATAGGATAGATTGTCAATCCGCTGATTTAACGATAATTCATAGGACTTGAGAAGAGAATTCTCCACCTGTTTCACAAAGTACACGCCGATAATCTGCATGGCGATGATAATGAGAAGCACATAGATCAGCGTGATCTTAAACTGAATCGACCGAAAAAAACCAACCTTATTCATCGCCGGTTAGTCCTGTTCAGGATTTCTCAAGTAATAACCGACACCCCGTCTTGTGACGATCCAGTTCGGATGGCTCGGATTATCCTCGATTTTCTCACGGAGACGGCGCACTGTTACATCCACCGTTCTCACGTCACCGAAATAGTCATAGCCCCACACAGTCTGCAGCAGATGCTCACGCGTCATAACCTGTCCGATATGTTTGGCTAAGTAATGAAGCAATTCAAACTCACGATGAGTCAGCTCGATCGTTTCTTCTCTTTTTGATACGACATAAGCGTCAGGGAAGATGACGAGAGAACCGATATGAATGTCATTAGAAGCTGATTCTTCCTCAGCCGGCGCAACTGTAAGCTGGCGGCGCAGGTTCGCTTTGACGCGGGCCAGAAGCTCACGCGTGCTGAAAGGCTTCGTGACATAGTCATCCGCTCCGATTTCAAGCCCGATGACCTTGTCAATCTCCGAGTCTTTTGCCGTCAGCATAATAATCGGCATATCATATTTTTTCCGGACTTCCCGGCACACTTCAACTCCGTCTTTATTCGGAAGCATAATATCTAAAAGAATTAAATCAGGCTGAAGCTCCTCCACCATTTCCACGGCTTCGTTTCCGTCGTACGCACAATGCACGTCATAGCCTTCTTTTCTTAAATTAAACTCTAATATATCTGCAATCGGTTTTTCATCATCGACTACAAGGATTTTCTTATCCATCATCTTGATTTTCCTCCTGCCAGAATGACTTCATTTCATCTATTGATGTTTCATGATGATCACAATTCGCATCGTGAAAAACGTTCCCCGTCTATTATAACGGTTTCAGGTCAAAAGATAAAAAAATTAAAGAGAACAGCGCAAAAACGTATTGAACTGCCATCCTTTTGTCATGTTTTTTATTTTCTTTTAAAAAATAATATTTTTTTGAAACCTCACGAAAATAAACGCCGTCTATTGTTTGACGTCTTCTTCTGGGCCGGCTGAAAAGCCGGCTCTCCCTTTTTTATAACAAAGAAAAAACGCACCTACTATTGCAGATGCGTTTGGGTAAGTGGCTCGGGACGGAATCGAACCGCCGACACACGGATTTTCAGTCCGTTGCTCTACCAACTGAGCTACCGAGCCAGATGTTTCTTTTCTATACTATAAAGTAAAGTAAAATGGCGGTCCGGACGGGACTCGAACCCGCGACCTCCTGCGTGACAGGCAGGCATTCTAACCAACTGAACTACCGGACCTTACAGTAATTTGTCCGGAGAACCGTATCGTGGCGGCCCTCCGAGGACAAATAAGGAGTTAGCAATAACGCTAAAGTAAATCAATGACCCGTACGGGATTCGAACCCGTGTTACCGCCGTGAAAGGGCGGTGTCTTAACCGCTTGACCAACGGGCCATAAAAAGTGGTGAGCCATGAAGGACTCGAACCTTCGACCCTCTGATTAAAAGTCAGATGCTCTACCAACTGAGCTAATGGCTCTTGATGTGTCGGATTATGTATCATAGAGCATTGAGACAAAAGCTTTCTTGCAGTACTCTATTGAAGCTGTTCCGTAACAACGAGATTTATAATATCATAGAACATTCGAAAGTGGCAACTACTTTTTTGAAAAAAATCTATTATTTTTTTCCTACATAAAAAACAAGCCTCCATGACCGGAGGCTTGTTTGCTGCAAATTCTTAGTTAGCGCGGTATACGCTGCGGATGACGTTCGTTTGTGAACGGTCGGGACCGACAGAGAAAATAGAAAGCGGAATACCTGTCAGCTGAGATACGCGTTCCAAATAATGGCGCGCATTTTCAGGAAGATCGCTCAATGTTTTTGCGCCTGTGATATCTTCCGTCCAGCCAGGCATTTCTTCATATACCGGTTCACACTCAGCGAGGGCTTTCAGGCTTGCCGGGAATTCTTCAATCACTTCACCTTTGTAGCGGTAAGCGACACAGATCTTCAGCGTTTCAATGCCAGTCAGCACATCAATTGAGTTCAAAGAAAGATCTGTGATTCCGCTGACGCGGCGGGCGTGGCGGACAACAACGCTGTCAAACCAGCCGACACGGCGAGGGCGTCCTGTCGTTGTGCCGTATTCGCGTCCGACTTCACGGATTTGATCTCCGATTTCATCTTTCAGCTCAGTCGGGAAAGGACCGTCACCGACACGGGTTGTGTACGCTTTAGATACGCCGACGACGTGCTGGATTTTTGTCGGGCCTACGCCTGAACCGATCGTCACCCCTCCGGCGACCGGATTGGATGAAGTGACAAACGGGTATGTCCCTTGGTCGATATCAAGCATAACCCCTTGAGCGCCTTCAAATAAAACGCGGCGGCCTTCATCCAGCGCGTCATTCAGAACGACGGATGTATCGCATACATACTTTTTAATCTGCTGGCCGTATTCATAATACTCATCCAGAATATCTTCAATTTTGAAGCCTTCCGTTTCATACATTTTTTCCAGCAGACGGTTTTTCTCTTCAAGGTTCCGTTCAAGCTTTTCTGCAAACACGTCACGATCTAGCAGGTCTGCGATCCGGATGCCGATCCGCGCCGCTTTGTCCATATAAGCAGGTCCGATGCCTTTTTTCGTTGTGCCGATCTTGTTGGCCCCTTTGCGTTCTTCCTCTACTTCATCCAGTTTCAGATGGTATGGAAGAATGACGTGGGCTCTGTTGCTGATTCTCAAGTTATCCGTGCTCACATTGCGCTCATGAAGATACGCAAGCTCCGTTACGAGCGCTTTCGGATCAACAACCATTCCGTTCCCGATGACACACGCTTTTTCTTTATAAAAAATTCCTGATGGGATTAAATGAAGCTTGTACGTGACGCCATCAAACTTGATGGTATGTCCTGCATTGTTTCCGCCTTGATAACGTGCGATCACTTCTGCATTTTCTGATAGGAAATCTGTAATTTTACCTTTTCCTTCATCGCCCCACTGCGTACCTACTACGACTACTGAAGACATATATCCGTGCACCTCCGTTAACCTTTCAAAACGATATCTCATTCAAACAAATTAAGTGTATCAGTGCAGAAACAGAAAGTCAATCGTAAATCCGAACGTTTAAATCTTATTATTCTATATTTGTTCGCCTTAAACCTGATTAAAAGCGTTTTCTCTTTCATTTGCTATCTATTACTCCCGAAACTTTCATACTTTAACATGAAAAAGAACCCGTATCCCAGGTTCTTCAGACAGTCATTTATATTCCGCTTGTATTCATCAGGACGATCCGCCAGCCGTCAGGATCTTCGATGGTCACGCCTTTTTCTTCCCAGTACGGATTTTCGGATTCTTTCTCCTCATATCCCATCTGCTTTAATTTCGTGCTGATGCGAATGACCTCCTGCTGATCAGGGATGTAAAAGACAAGCAGGCTGTCGCCGTGCGGAACGGGCGCCGGCTGAGACGAGCCGGTTTCTTCGGTGAATTCTAAGTGATATTGCGTATGCGGCAGGCCGAACATGACGCCGCTGTAGCCCTCATGTCCGGAAAAACTGCCGATTCTCTTCAATCCGAGGCCTTCTTCATAAAACCTGATGATTTCTTTGAGCTGTCCGGTCGGCCGGGCAATCCGGATTTGCGCCGCTTGGAATTGCGGAAATTCAATTGTCATCATCATCCCTCCCTTAATGCCATTATATAAAAGCGCTTTCTTTTTTTCGTCTGCCGAACGGACGGCATTCTCTCATTCTTTCGGATGAAAAAAAGCCTCAAGACATTGCTTGAGGCTTTACGCACCTGCCGGAACACCGCCGTCATCAAAGCGCCTTTCCAGGTTTACGAACTTATTGTATTCTTTCACAAAAGCCAGTGAGACGGTGCCCACCGGGCCGTTACGCTGTTTGGCAATAATGATTTCGATGATGTTTTTGTTTTCGGATTCTTTATCATAGTAATCATCACGATACAGGAAGGCGACGATGTCGGCATCCTGCTCAATACTTCCCGACTCACGGATATCTGACATCATCGGACGTTTATCCTGCCGTTGCTCAACACCCCGGGAGAGCTGAGACAGGGCGATGACCGGGACTTCGAGCTCCCGCGCCAGCGCTTTTAGCGCCCGTGAAATTTCCGATACCTCTTGCTGACGGTTGTCGCTCGAACGGCCGCTTCCCTGAATGAGCTGCAGGTAGTCAATTAAAATCATGCCCAATCCGTTCTCCTGCTTCAGCCTGCGGCATTTTGAACGGATTTCGCTGACGCGGATGCCGGGGGTGTCATCTATAAAGATACCGCTGTTTGACAGGCTTCCCATCGCCATCGTCAGCTTGCCCCAATCTTCTTCCGTCAGATTACCCGTTCTGAGATTTTGGGCGTTAATATTCCCTTCAGCGCAGAGCATACGCATGACAAGCTGCTCGGCACCCATCTCAAGACTGAATATCGCGACGCTCTCATCCGTTTTGGTGGCCACGTTTTGCGCAATATTTAAGGCAAACGCCGTTTTCCCCACGGACGGACGGGCTGCGACAATGATCAAATCATTCCGCTGAAAACCCGCCGTCATCCGGTCAAGCTCGATAAAGCCGGTCGGAATCCCGGTTATATCGCCTTTCCGGTTGTGAAGCTGCTCAATGTTGTCGTATGTTTGCACAAGCACGTCTTTAATATTTTGGAAGGCGCCCGAATTTTTTCGCTGCGCGACCTCCATAATCGTTTTTTCCGCATCGCTTAATAAATCTTCAACTTCATCCTCGCGCGTATACCCGTCTTGAGCGATCGAGGTCGCCGTTCTGATTAAACGGCGGAGAATGGATTTTTCCTCAACGATTTTCGCGTAATATTCTATATTAGCCGCTGTCGGAACGGAATTCGCGATATCCGTCAGGTAAGAAACGCCGCCCACCTCTTCTAACAAATCGGTATTCGCAAGCTCTGACGTTACCGTGACCAAATCAACCGGTTCACCGCGGTCTCCGAGCACGAGCATGGCATTGTAAATTTTTTGATGTGACATTCTGTAGAAATCATCCGGAATCAACACTTCAGAAGCCAGTGTCAACGCAGACGGCTGTAAAAAAACAGCACCTAACACGGCCTGCTCAGCTTCTATGTTTTGCGGCGGCAGCCGATCATTCAGAAGGTCTGTCATGCTAAGCACCGTCCTCTCCTTAAAAAATATCCAAACTCCATTTTACCATTTCTCATGAAAAAGAATAGAAAAATATCACTTTCCCTGTATTTGGAGGAGAGGGTTATGTGTTTTGCCGTTCCGAATGCCGGGAAACAAATAAATAAATCGAAACCGGGAGGTAAGAAGGATGAAAACATATGCTGTAACACCCAGTGTTGATGCGGACGGATGGTTTGTGAAGGTGGAAAATGTGGCGCCGACGGCTCTTTATACATCAAAGGACGCGGCGATCGAGAAAGCGGAGCAGACGGCGAAAGAGAACAGCCCGTCTAAGCTTGTCATTTATGATCAGCATAAAAACATTGAAGAAGAACGGTCCTTTTAAGAAAAGCCTTCGCCCGAGCGAGGGCTTTTCCTTATTCGATGAAACGGATGTGCAGCACCGTCTGCGCCATGAGATCGGCCGTTTTTTGATACAGCTCCCATTCTTCAAAGGCGGCGAATACTTTCATCATGTCCTGCAATGTCTGTTTCAGTATGATAAATTCGTCAATTGTCCGCAGTTCTGCGGCTTTTTTCTGATAATCAGCCAGCTTCAGCTGTAATAACATCAATGGCGATTGCATAAAAAACCTCCCCCATTCTGTTATAAAGCCCCGCTTTTCAAACCTCCATTCCTTTGTCATATCCCCTTACGATAGATTTCTGATTTTAGTACAATAAAGAAACGGAAGGAGTGATCACATGAAACCGCTGCAAATTTCCGCCGAAACGGCGCAAAAGCTCGCAGAATCACTGAATATGCCGCTTGAGAGAATCATGCACATGCCTCAGCACATTCTGCTTGCCAAATTAGCTGAAATCCAAAAAGAGAACGATCACAAATAAAGGCCGCTCTCTCATATATATGTGCGGGAGGCGGAAGCGATGGCTTTCCGCCTCTTTTTTCCGTGAAGAAAATTTCGGTAAAACCGTCTCACAGCTGAAAAAACTTGTTGACGAAGGAAAAGTGAACTATTTCTTATAATCCGGAAACAATTCAGGCAACACAAAGCTTGTCTCATGGATTAAAAAGAACGGCACAAAAATCTCAGCTGACCGATACAGCACCGGAAAAACAAGCTCAGCCCGGCAAGGAATGACAGGCGGCCCGGGCGGACAAAGCCAGCGGACTCTGTATGAGATGAAAAAACAGCTCGGAAAGAGGCTGGATAGTTAAACGCCGGCCTCTTTATTCTGCTCTTGAAGCACCTGCCATGCGGCGCCGGTATCATTCAGAAAAATGATTGATAAATCCTTTCTATTTTTGAAACCATCAGTTCCTGACGCAGATGCCGGACGGCATAGGAGCGCGCTTCTTTTCCAAGCCGTTCCCTGAGAGACTGATCCGTAATCAGCATTACGAGGGCATCAGCAAGTTCGCGGCTGTTGCCGGGCTGACAGATAAGCCCTGTGTCCTCATGCCAGATCATCTCAGGGATTCCTCCGCAGTCAGTTGCGACAATGGCTTGACCTGAGAACATCGCTTCGATGATCGCTATGGGGAAATTATCATTCAATGTCGGCAGGACAAATATAGATGATTCAGCCAAAAGCGCCGGCACATCATGTCGTTTTCCGAGGAAAAACACATTTGAGAGGCCCAGTTTCCGTCTCTTCTCTTCCAGAAACCCTTTCATGTTTCCGTCTCCGATGATCCATATATCCACTCCGGATAAATGGTGCCGGATGCGGGCGAGGGCGTCCAGCAGCACATCATGTCCTTTTCGCTCGGTCAGACGGGAAACGCACGCAATCACGAGCTTTTCAGCACGTTTTGGCTCGGGTGCATCCCGGATGTCAATGCCGGTATGAACAGTCGTCAGCTGAGCCTCCTTCGCTCCGTACTCCAGCAAGGGCTCGTGAAAGGAGTCGCTGATTGTAATGATTTTATCCGAAGCCCGAATACCCTGCCTTTCTATTTCACTGAAATATGCCTCTTCTATTGAACCCTTTTGGATTTTATGAAACTTCATCCGGCTTTTCGTAAAATGTCCGTGCGGCGTAAAAAAAAGCGGACGCCGATACGTTTGATTAAGGTATCCCAGCAAAAATACCGCAAATAAATCCTGCGCGTGAAACAGGTCATATTGTTCTAAGTCTTTCTCCTTCAAAAATCTTTGAAAGACATGTAAATAGCTGAGATTCTTCACAAACTTTTCGTTTGCGGCGCCGTATCTGCCAACAAGAAACGCTCTGATCTCGTCAGCGGCCCGCGGGATATCTTCCTGAAAAAAAGCTGGCGGCATTTGGAGCGGCGAGATGACATCCGCCTGATGACCGATGCGCTCAAAACCCGTCTTAATTGACGTGATATAACTCGCCAGTCCTCCGACATTCGGGTAACGGAGAAAGGTTGCGTACAGAATACGCAATGGCTTTTTTCGTTTGGGGGAGCTTTTTCCTTCCGCACAGAACGAATACAGCATCTCCGGCTCACTTTGATGTTCGATCCCGTAAAATTGATCCATGACGCGCAATAAGGCAAGAGGCACCAGACCGTTCGGCTTGCCGATCTCTTCTTTCAAATCCGCTCCCCCTCTCTTAAACTTATAATCCTAATTCCCGTCCCCATTTTGACACTTTGTCAACATGATACGGCAACAGTTCTCCTCCCCGATTGTCGAAGATTCTCCGCAATTGGGTATGAAGCCCTTTCTCAAGTGTTCTCTGCAAATAAGCCATTTTATAAAGCGTCATAGGAGGGGTCTGAAAATGAATGCCCCGCTTTTTCATTTCTTTCGTATACACTTTTACGCAATACGTCCGAATATCTTCTGCGTGCCGGCTCCAATCTTTTCTGAAGCCGAGCAGAATTTCAACCAGCACCGTCATATCAAACCAAACCGGCGCGTACTTTGCGGATTCCCAATCGATGAATTGAATATCCCACGGTTCATGTCCGGACGCATCGTGGGTGCAGATATTCTGCATATGAAGATCACCGTGTGTGATGGCTGAGCCGTTTTGGATCAATTCTGGGAAAAAATCCGGCTCCTCCTGCTCCAGCAAGTTTGTGATTTGCCGATAATGAGGCTTCACGATATCCTTTGTGCGCTCATCTTTAAGAGCTCTATCCAATAATTCCGCTGTCTTTTTGATCTGCTTTTTACGCCCTTTTCTCATGGTTTCCGATTCGTATACCGGCAGCCACGACCGCCATTTACCGTCAGAAATAGTCTTGTTTTCAAAGGTGCGGCTGTGCAGTTCTGCGACAGACGGAATAATATACTTGAAATGCTTCGGATGAAATGTAAGCTGTCCTCTGATCTGGCTGACAAACTCCATAAATATCCACGTTTCATGGTCACTTTCTTCTATAAGATAGATGTCCGGCAGCAAATCCCCTAAAACAGAACGGGCTTTCCCGTATATATTAATCTCGACCTTGTTTTTTTCACGGGAAGATTTATACACCTTCAATATCAGCGGAACAATGCCGGATTTTTTCTTTACAAACAGTTTATAAATGGCGCTTCTGTCTGTTGATTTCAGGCATGTGATGTCAACCGGATTCACCGCGGCCCTTTCACCGAACGAATACGACAGTTTTTCGTCAATTCTCAGTTTTTGAAATGCGTCATACAAAAGATCCTTTTCATACATGCCGATCTTCCTTCCGCTTCCGTTTCCAGCTGTTTTTGAGATGAGACCAAGTGTTTCTGATAAATGGCATCGGGTCATTCCAAGCAAAAAGAGCGTACTCTTTTTTTCCTTTAAATCCTTTCCAAAAATCCCGGAACGTCATTTCTCCTCTTTTTCGTTTCTTCAAAAACGTTAAGAAGTAACGCACCTCATAAATCCAATTGATTCCGTCTTTTTGTTCGAGCTGGGGCTTCACCTGTTGTCCGGTCAAATACAGATAGTACATGTAAACGAAATGAATGCCTGCCGGTTCTGTCAGGCTATGGCTGAGCCAAAAGCGCGGATTAATTTCGATAAACTTGTAAACATTGTCTCGGGGATCCTTTTTAAATTCCGCCATGCCTACTCCCTTCAGCTGAATCGCTTCAAAAAACGGCAGGGTCTTCTCGATTAAATCAGGAAGCCGTTTGCTGACGACGTGGGCCCCCGCGCCAAAATCAGCAGGGAATTGATGGTTCTTTTGCAGAGAGAATAAGCCCATTAATTTCATTTGGTCATCATAAAAAGTGGCGACTTTATAAAAACACTGGTTGTCTCCGGGGATGATCTCCTGCACAAGCAGTTCTCCATTTTCTCTGTAGGAGCTGAACTCCTTGCGCAATTGTGCGGCATCCTTCATTACAATTGCTTTTTTGTTTACTTTTTTTCTGTATTCATGGCCGGCCACCGGTTTTAAAATACACGGGAAGTCAATATTGGCGATGGCCTCTTCCAGCTCATCCCGGTTGTTCGGAAAAAAGGTTTTCGGGCAGGGGATGTTATGCTTGACCGCTAATTCATATGCTTTGCTTTTATCTAAGACCGTTTCTAACAGAGAGCGGCTCGGGAGCAAAAATAAAAAAAAACCGGCTAATGTCTCGCGGAATTTAGATATAAATCCCGCATAATCATCAGATCCTGCGTACAGAACCGGCTTTGCTTGGAATCGCTTCCCGAAATCAGTCAGAAATGTCAGCAGTTCTTCCTCTTGTGTTAAAGGGCTGGGACATATCCCGCAATCTGCCAATCTTGATTTTCCGATACGATAAGGTCCCTCCGTGTCAAACGCGTAAACATCGATTCCTCTTCGGGCCAGGCTGCGAATGATCCCAATCCCGTTTGCACTGAAATCAAGTACAACGGCTGCATGTTCATGTTTCATGATCTCCCTCCGAGCTGTTGGTATTTTGATAAATCGATTCGATATTTTTTATCATCGTCTCACTGCTTAAATATTTCTCCGCGTAGGCCTTTGCGTTTGAAGCAGCCTTCTCCCGCGCAGATTTGTTAGAGATAAAAAACGCTAAAGCCCGGGCAAGAACCTTTGCATTTCCCGGCTCGACAATAAGTCCCGTTTTGTTATGGCGGATCAGATCCGGAATACCCCCGCAATCGGTCGCGATGATAGCCGAGCCGCTGAACATCGCTTCAATAATCGAGATGGGCAGACTATCATTAATGGTCGGCAGTACAAATATGTCCGTCATATTCAAAATAGCGGGAACATCATCTCTTTTTCCTAAAAAGGAGACCATAGATAGATTCAGTTTTCGAGCCTGTTCCTCTAAGGCGCTCCTCATCTCTCCGTCGCCCGCGATCAGCACTTGAACATGTTCAAGCACATCAGACGGAATTCGTGAAAGTGCGTCAAGCAAATGATTATGTCCTTTTCTCGGGCCTAATCTTGCAATACACGAGATGATGATCTTATTTTTCGGCAGCGGGATTTTTCTTTTCCCGCCTGTTTTTGCATCGTAATCGATTCCTGTGATCACCGTTGTCATGTCTTCCTGTTCGGCTCCGAGCTTCATGAGCGGGCTGCGGAACGTATCGCTGATAATAATCAGGCGATCTGCGTATTCAATGGCTTTCATCTCTAGTTTTTTATAATAAAACTCTTCTATCGATCCTTTTTTAAAGATGTGAAATTTAAGTCTGTTGAAAGTAAACATGCCATGCGGTGTGAAAAATAAAGGTTTCTTATAGATTTGATTGAATCTGCCTAATATATTGGCTGTAAATAAATCTTGAGCATGAAACACATCATATCTTTCCAAATGAATCTTTTGAAGCATTTGCTCGTATATAAACATCAGCCTATTATTTTTCAAAATATGATTGTTATAATCCCCATATCTGTCCTTAAAGAAATCTTTTAACTTCGGAACAACAGCCGCCCGCAGTTCTTTTACCTGTGCGGACGGAAACAGATTAGGGGAGATGACATCGACCTTATGACCCCTCTTTTTCAGGCCTTCACTAAGCGTTTTAATATAGTTTGATAAACCGCCCGTGTGCGGGTAGTCCCAAAACGTGGCAATCAAAATGGATAACTTCTTTTTTTTCCTGTATAACCGCGGAATATGATGTTCATGTTTCAACTGTGTCTTTACTGCCGCCTTTTTTTGAGGGCGCGTTTTGACCCCGTAGTAGCGGTCAAGCGTCTGAACCATATACGGATACGGGACGGAAAATGTCTTGATCATTTCCAGATCCTCCGCACGACTTCAAAAGCTTCGGCGTATTCCACACCCGCCGTCATCCCTCTGACTCTTCCTAAATGTTTAACGCCTTCATATGAACGGGGATGAGGGTAATCCCTCATTTCTACGTCATAGTGGTGAAGCGCCGCGAGTTTGGCATCCATTGTGTCTGTGATGTTAACGAAGTAATTAGGTTTGAAGAGTTTATCAGCCGTATTCCTCTCCCACTCGCTTGAAGATAGCGTTTCGAACGTAAGCAGTTCGATAGGCTTTTGATTCGGAAGCGGTCTGGCGGCTGTTAAAACTGCTTGGAATGTTCTCTGGTGGTCCATATTGATATCGCCGTAATGATGTGTAAAGATTTTATCAGGCTGATAGACGCGAATGAGCTGCTCTAATTCTTTGACAAGCTTATGAAGCGGGATACATTCCAGCTCTAAATTCGTATGCTCCAAAAAGATGACTTTCTCAATTCCAAGCTCTTGATTCGCGCGTTCGCCTAATTGTTTAATATGATGAGCTTCTTCTTTTCTTCCTAATGCCGTAATAATGGAAATCACTTTATATCCTTCATTGATCAGCCGTTTTATGGTGCCCGCTGCTCCCAATAGTTCATCATCGGGATGAGCGCCGATAACCATAATGTATTCTGCCATTTTTTCCACACTCCACCAAACAAATGTTACAAATATCATATGACGACCCTAAAAAAAGGAAACTTACATATGCGGATTTTCAGAAACTTACATGTGCGGCTGCCATTCCAGGTAACGTGACGGATTTGTTTTTTTTATAGTGTTCAAAAACTCATCTGCCAAGCCGTATTTGTCCAGTCCTTTTAATAGTTTTACGGGAAACCGGGTAATGGCGGAAAAAGCTCTTTTATGGTCGATGACCTTAAGATTTCCGTGTTCGTTAATCAGAATGTGCCTGATTTCGGCATCCCATCTGGTAAAACCGATTCTTTTTAATTCATCCAGCATATTTAAAATATCAGCAGTCAGTTTGACGGACAGAGATTTTTCTTTTCTGATATGGCGGGCAAGAGAGGTGCCTTGGACATATTCCATCACAATATAACGATCTCCGTATTCATACAGTCTTGGAATCACCGGGGAACCTTGTCCGGTCTTTAAAGCCGCCAATTCCTTCTTGCATGTCCCTTTTTCAAAGAAGTATTTTATGCATTTGTTGTGTGTTAAGCGGTAGACTTCCCCGTCTTTTCCGTCTCCGATCAGCGGATAATGCTCCAGCGCCTTTTTATTCTCCGGATTATTAAAATATGTTTCAGAAAAAAATCGTTTCATACCGACACATCCTTCGTTATGATGTAATATAATATGCAATCTGGTAGCGATCGGAAATGAAACAATCTCATCATTTTCTTGCGCTGCGCCGTCTGCTGACATAAAAAAACCCGCCGGATCGGCGGGTTTTTCATTGTGTATTACGCTTCTTCTTTTACGTGAACCTTCAGCACAGCCTGAACTTCAGGGTGCAGCTTTACAGGAACGTTTGTATATCCCAGTGTGCGGATACCGTCTTGGAGCTCCAGTTTCCGTTTATCCACTTTAATCTTATGCGTTTTTTGCAGCGCTTCTGCAATCTGCTTGCTTGTGACAGATCCGAACAGACGGCCGCCTTCACCGGATTTGGCACTCAGCTCAACAGTCAGCTGTTCAAGCGTTCCTTTCAAATCTTTCGCTCTTTCAAGCTCGGCAATCGCTTCTTTTTTCTCTTTTTCTTTCTGTCCTTTCAATGCGCTGATGTTTGTCGCATTTGCTTCGACAGCGAGGCCTTTTTTAATGAGAAAGTTATGTGCATAACCGTCTGCTACGTTTTTCATTTCGCCTTTTTTTCCTTTACCTTTTACATCTTGTAAGAAAATAACCTTCATCTCTGAACGCCTCCCTCAAAATATTCATCAATGGCTTCCTTCAGCCGGACGAGCGCTTCTGAGACAGAAATGCCCGATAACTGGGTTGCCGCATTGGTTAAATGCCCTCCGCCATCCAGCGCCTCCATAATAATCTGCACATTGACCTCGCCCAGCGATCTCGCACTGATGCACACCGTATGCTCATCCCGTCTGGCTACCGCAAATGAAGCTTCCACTTCACTCATCGATAAGAGGGAATCAGCCGCCTGCGCAATCAGCACCTGGTCAAAGTACTCCTCTTCATTCTCAGGAAGAGAAGCAATCGCGATATGTTCTTTATAAAGAGCCGTATGCTGGATCAGTTTCGCCCGCTTGATGTAAGAACCGACGGATTCTTTGAGAACTTTCTGCACCAGAACCGTATCTGCGCCTTTCGCTCTCAAATAAGAAGCGGCGTCGAACGTCCGCGAGCCCGTGCGAAGGGAAAAACTCTTCGTATCCACTATTATACCAGCTAACAGGGCCGTCGCTTCAATCATATTGATTTTGAGCCGCTTCGGCTGGTATTCAAGCAGCTCCGTCACGAGTTCTGCGGTGGATGAAGCGTATGGCTCCATATAAACGAGCAGCGGGTCTTTAATAAATTCCTCGCCTCTGCGGTGGTGGTCAATCACAACGATGTGCTCGATTTTGTTCATGAGACGCTCTTCCATCACAAGGGACGGTTTATGTGTATCAACGACGACAAGCAGCGTGTCGTCATTTGAAATTTCCATCGCCTCTTCCGGCGTGATGAACCGCGACCACAGCTCTTCATATTTTTTAATTTCTTCAATCAGGCGCTGAACGCTTGATCCGATCTGGTTCGGATCAATGACGATGTAGCCTTCTTTGCCGTTGGCCTGCGCCACCTTCAATATTCCGATTGCGGCTCCGACTGCGTCCATATCAGGAAACTTGTGCCCCATGATAATGACATTGCTGCTTTCTGAGACAATCTCCTTGAGCGCGTGAGAAATCACCCGGGCGCGCACCCTTGTGCGTTTCTCCATCGGATTTGTTTTGCCGCCGTAAAATTTCACCTTGCCGTTCGGCATTTTGATCGCCACTTGGTCGCCTCCGCGGCCGAGAGCCAAATCGAGGCTGGACTGCGCCAGATCTCCTAGCTCCTTCAAGGAAGAAACCGATGCGCCGATCCCGATGCTGAGGGTCAAAGATACAGTATGAACGGATGTTTTTTCTCGAATTTCATCCAAAATCGAAAATTTCGCGTTTTCAAGCTCCGTTAAAATGTGTTCATTTAACACCGCGATAAACCGCTCAGAGGACGTCCGTTTCAGGAAAATGCCGTACTCCTGCGCCCACGCATTTAATAATGAGGTGACCTGGCTGTTCATCGTGCTTCTCGTTTGGTCATCCAGCCCCTGTGTGACGTCATCATAGTTATCTAAAAAGATATATGCCAGCACGGTTCTCTCATTTTCGTACTGCTTTTCAATCTGAATCTGTTCTGTCACATCAAAGAAATAGAGCAGGCGCTCATCTCTTTTAATCACTACTTTAAACTTCCGCTCATTCAAGGTGATCGTTTCCGAATCGACCTCCTGCTTGATCAGCGGCACGACGGCCTCGCATGTGTCATACAGCGAGCGCCCGACGAGTGTGCTTTCATTAAAACAGGAAGACAAAAACGGATTCGCCCACTCAATGTAATATTGATCATTAAACAGCATAATCCCGATAGGCATTTCCATTAATGCCTCTTCGCCTACTTTTTTCAATCTATACGATAACGTGGAGATATAATCGTCAATTTCTTTTCTGATCAGAGAATCCGCACGCTTAATGAAAAACAGGATCACGGCGAGCAGCACAACGCCGATGGCTCCTATCAGCCAGTTAAAGTAAATGCTGATGAGGATTATGATGATTGACAATGCAATCAATGCATAGATGGGATACCGAAACAACGGTTTTTCATAAAAACTAGGCATTTCTATCAACTCCCCACCTGTAAGTCACACTCAATTTCGCGTCACCTTATTTCTTATGTTAAAGCCTATGTCAATGATGCCTAAGAGGAGATACACGGACAAGATGAGCGGAAAAAGCACACCCAGCACAATTGCTAAAACAGGAACGGCTTTCGGCATCTCCATTTCGCGGCAATAGAAAAAAATAAACGCTAATCCTTGAATACAAATCAGCAAGCTGAGAATAAATCCCCCATTCAATGAAACCGAATACAGCATATGCCCTTTTTCTAAAGGCAGAAACCCTAATATCGTCACAATAAAATACAGAATGACAACGCTTTGCGGGAGTTTGAGCTCTCTAAAAGGCTTCATCTTCGGAAGATCAGGGGAAAATCGCCGTAAAAGCGGCCTTACCATAGCATAACTGAGGAAAGAAAAAACGATGCCGGTCAATACGAGCACTGTCGGAAAAAGATATTGAACCGTGCTCAGCTGACTTTCCATCAGCTTGATCTGCTTCCCGAACTGATCTCCGTAACCGAGCTGCTTTGACATGGTTTCTGCTAAAGACAGCGACTCCCGAAGCTGGGACATGGTGGTATCGATCACATTCATATTAAGAAACACGATGCTGACCACAAAAAAAACGACGCCGCACAGCACATACGCCATAGCGCCGGCAGCAACCGCATAGCCGGGCTGTTTCTTTTTAAAATAATATCCCATGGCGATTCCCGTACAGGCAGCCGTAAAAGCGCCTGTAAGCCCGGTAAACGAACTTACAATAAAGCTGACAGGAAGGCTGGCAAGCCCCATCCATACCCCGGGCTTCAGACCGTGCCGAATGGTGTAAAGAATGATCGGCAGCGGCAAAGCAAAGAGAAGAATTGCCCCCAGTAAAGGGAGGTACACGACCAAAAGGGAAATGATTGCAAAAATACTGATCAAAATGGCGCCTTCTATTAGAGCCCTTGTATTTTTCACTTACTCACCTCAAACCTTGTATCATTCGAACATACGAATAGAAAAGAGCAGCTTAGACGACTGCTCTTTTGACGCCGCAATGTCTCTTTCAAGACCTGAATTTTCCATAAACTCTCCAAAATACACGTATATATTTTAACATAAGTCGAAATCGCAAGTAAAATGAGCGCGGACACCCGCAATGTTCCATGTGAAACATGAAAACAGACAAACGGACATCCCAGTGAAAGAATGCCCGTTGTATCAGTGATCCTGATCATCCATGAAACCAGAAGTATCTCTGTTTTTCTTTTTGGTTTTTCGTACATATAACAAGACGATAACGATAAGTAAGAGAGTGGTCGCCTGTAAAACCCCGCTGCTGAAAAGGAAGAAGTTCTTTATCATGTCCCACATATAGTTTCACCTCTATTTCGTATTTCCTTTACATTGAGTTTCCCTTTCTGGAAACTTCAAAACATCAGGAACAACATCGGGACCGGGGCATATGCTGAAAGTGAAAATGAAGGATAAAGGAGATTCTTACACCATGACCGAGCGGAGAACATTAGCATGGCATGAAACGTTAGAACTGCATGAGTTAGTGGCTTTCCAGGCAAACGGACTTGTGAAATTAAAAAGAACAGAGCGGGACGTAAGCGATGCCAGATTAAAACAGCTTTACAGATTTTCCATCCATTCGCTGGAACAAAATCTGCGTGAACTGCTTCCTTTCTTCCCTGAAGCTCCCGCTTTTCGTGAGGATGAAACAGAAGAACGCGCTGATTCCTCCTTTTACAGCGGCGGCCTGCTGATCATGGCCAAAACGTCTGTCCGCAATTACGCCGGAGCCATTACAGAGACGGCCACACCTCAATTAAGACACGTTTTCGTCAAGCACTTAAACGCGGCCATCAAGTGGCATCAAATGGTCTTTGAGTATATGGAAGAACGCGGGCAATATCCGGCTTACAACCTGAGCGAATTGCTGAAGAATGACGTGCGTAACGCCAGAAAGGCCATCGCGATGAAATAAAAAAAAGCAGCAAGGAATTTAATCCTTTGCTGCTTCTTATTTTTGAGCGGACTGATCTTGAGGCGACGTTTTTTCCCGGTATGCCTCGAGAAACTCCCGGTTGGCATCTCCCCATTTCTTCATTTGCAAAACGATCGGTTCCAGCGACCTGCCGAATTCGGTAAGAGAATACTCCACCTTTGGAGGCACCTGCTGATATACCTCGCGATGCACGATGCCGTCCGCCTCAAGCTCGCGAAGCTGAAGCGTCAGCATACGCTGTGTAATGCTGGGGCAAATGCGCCGAAACTCATTAAACCGCTTTTTTCCGCCGATCATATGATAAAACAAAATACCCTTCCACTTTCCGCCGATAACGGAAAGCGTCAGTTCAACCGGACAACCTTCTTTATTCGGATATATGTTCATTTTTCATCCTCCATAGTACCTTTTTTGATACTATATGCTGATTAGCATCTGACTTACCCAGTATTTTACTCGCAATCCTCCTCACCGCTCAACAAAAATGCTTCTTTTTCACATCAATTTTTAAGGTTTTGAAGATTACACCCTCCGCAAGACGTGTTAAACTATAAAAAGATTGTTTACACTACAAAAAAGGACAAGGAGTTATTATGGAAAAAATTCTTATTTTCGGACATCAAAACCCAGACACAGATACCATTTGCTCTGCCATTGCCTATGCTGATCTAAAAAATAAACTCGGCTTCAATGCTGAGCCCGTCCGCCTTGGACAAGTCAACGGCGAAACACAATACGCGCTTGATTATTTCAAGCAGGAAAGCCCGCGTTTGGTGGAAACAGCCGCAAACGAAGTAAACGGCGTCATCCTTGTTGACCACAATGAACGCCAGCAAAGCATCAAGGATATCGAAGACGTTCAGGTTCTTGAAGTGATCGACCACCACCGTATCGCCAACTTCGAAACAGCGGAACCTCTTTACTATCGTGCTGAGCCGGTCGGCTGTACGGCTACGATCTTAAACAAAATGTACAAAGAAAATAACGTGAAAATCGAGAAAGAAATTGCGGGCCTCATGCTGTCAGCAATCATTTCCGACTCTCTGTTATTTAAATCTCCGACTTGCACGGAGCAAGATATCGCAGCGGCAAAAGAGCTTGCTGAAATTGCTGGCGTAGATGCGGAAGAGTACGGCTTAAACATGCTGAAAGCGGGCGCCGACTTAAGCAAAAAAACTGTGGAAGAACTGATTTCTCTTGATGCGAAAGAGTTCACGCTCGGCAGCAAAAAAGTCGAAATCGCCCAAGTCAACACAGTTGATATTGAAGATGTCAAAAAGCGGCAGCCGGAATTAGAAGCGGCTCTTTCAAAAGTAATTGCTGAGAAGAACCTTGACCTGTTCCTTCTCGTGATTACGGACATTTTGGAAAACGATTCCCTTGCGCTCGCCATCGGTGATCAAGCGTCAAAAGTTGAAAAAGCATTCAACGTGACGTTAGAAAACAACACGGCTCTTTTAAAAGGCGTCGTATCCAGAAAGAAACAAGTCGTTCCTGTTTTAACAGACGCGATTGCAGAATAACCAACACACCCCGGCAACCAGCCGGGGTGTTTTTTTTATAGCTCGTTCATCAGACAGCCATTCGTAAGCGCTTTCTCCGAAAATTATTTTGACGCCTTCTAATATACAATATATAATATATCACATGTAAGGTGTTTGTTTTCCTAATTATTGTAAGTTGCTATCGCAACATCAGAATCGGGGGTGTCTATCCTGGAAAAACACGCTGCTCTTTCTTATTCACGAACAACAGGCATTTGGCTTGTGCTTACAGGAGCTATCTTATGGGGGGTCTCGGGAACGGTTGCCCAGTATCTGTTCCAGCACCGCCATTTTAATACAGAATGGCTGACTTCGGTGCGCCTTCTGGTGTCAGGGGCGCTTCTGCTCGGAATCGCGTACCGCAAAGAAAAAGGACGGATATGGGCTGTTTGGAAAGACAGCCGGGACAGAATTCCCCTTCTTTTATTCGGGATTTTCGGAATGTTAGGCGTTCAATACACCTACTTCGCGGCAATTGAGTACGGCAACGCGGCAACTGCTACCGTTCTTCAGTATTTAGGGCCGGCGATCATTACATGCTTTTTAGCGATTCGCGCAAAGAGAATTCCTTCGGGAAAAGAACTGCTCGCCGTCTTATTGGCGGTTGCCGGCACATTCATTTTGGTCACGCACGGGAATGCCGGAAGCCTGTCCATATCCGGTCTGGCCGTCTTTTGGGGAATCAGTTCGGCGTTTGCACTGGCGTTTTACACCCTTCAGCCGCATCGTCTGCTGAAGAAATGGGGATCCGCCATTGTTGTCGGATGGGGCATGCTGATCGGCGGAGCCGCCCTCAGCTTGATCCGCCCGCCCTGGACATTTGAAGGCGAGTGGTCCTTTCCTGCATATGCCGCGATTGTGTTTATCATCATTTTCGGAACGCTCATCGCTTTTTATTGCTACTTGGAAAGCCTGAAATATCTGAGTGCCTCTGAAACCAGCCTGCTTGCCTGTGCAGAGCCGCTGTCGGCAGCTTTTTTAGCTGTTATCTGGCTGCATGTTCCCTTCGGAATATCAGAATGGCTGGGTACTTTGCTGATTTTAGCCACCATCGCTTTATTATCTATCAAGAAAAAATAACCTCTCTTTTTTAGAGAGGTTTTTTCCTAGGCCCAGAGCACCCCTTAGTCTCAATTACCCATATATTAAAAGGCCTTTTTTCATTTTACTATCATCCAAAAGAGGAAAATAGACCAGTTGTCAATAGAATCAGAGTCTAATAGAATGATGTCGACAAGTAAATCATGCAGGATTGTTACTGATAAAGCAGGCAAGACCTAAAATGTGTTAAGGGCAAAGTGTATTCTTTGGCGTCACCCCATACATATTTTAGGTCTTTTTTTCTGTAACAAACCTGCCATCCATGAATGCAGGAGGATCGAATCGGCAGATCGCAAAAAAAGGTACATACAAAAGGAGACATGAACATGAACATCAAAAAATTTGCAAAACGAGCCACAGTTCTAACTTTTACGACTGCACTTCTGGCAGGAGGAGCGACTCAAGCCTTCGCGAAAGAAAATACCCAAAAACCTTACAAAGAAACGTACGGCGTCTCTCATATCACACGCCATGATATGCTGCAGATCCCTAAACAGCAGCAAAGTGAAAAATACCAAGTTCCTCAATTCGACCAATCAACAATTAAAAATATCGAGTCCGCGAAAGGACTGGATGTGTGGGACAGCTGGCCGCTCCAAAACGCTGACGGAACAGTAGCTGACTACAACGGCTATCACGTCGTGTTTGCTCTTGCGGGAAGCCCGAAAGACGCTGATGACACATCCATCTACATGTTTTACCAAAAAGTCGGCGACAACTCGATCGACAGCTGGAAAAATGCCGGCCGTGTCTTTAAAGACAGCGATAAGTTCGACGCCAACGATGAAATCCTGAAAGAACAGACACAAGAATGGTCCGGTTCTGCAACCTTTACATCTGACGGAAAAATCCGTTTATTCTACACTGACTTTTCCGGTAAACATTACGGTAAACAAAGCCTGACAACGGCGCAGGTAAATGTGTCAAAATCTGATGACACGCTCAAGATCAACGGAGTCGAAGATCATAAAACGATTTTTGACGGCGACGGAAAAACATATCAAAACGTTCAGCAGTTTATCGATGAAGGGAACTATACATCCGGCGACAACCATACGCTGAGAGACCCTCACTACGTTGAAGACAAAGGCCATAAATACCTTGTATTCGAAGCCAACACGGGAACAGAAAACGGATACCAAGGCGAAGAATCTTTATTTAACAAAGCGTACTACGGCGGCAGCACAAACTTCTTCCGTAAAGAAAGTCAGAAGCTTCAGCAAAGCGCTAAAAAACGCGATGCTGAATTAGCGAACGGCGCCCTCGGTATGGTAGAGTTAAACGATGATTACACATTGAAAAAAGTCATGAAGCCGCTGATCACTTCAAACACGGTAACTGATGAAATCGAGCGCGCGAATGTTTTCAAAATGAACGGCAAATGGTACCTGTTCACTGATTCACGCGGTTCAAAAATGACGATCGACGGTATTAACTCAAACGATATTTACATGCTTGGTTATGTATCAAACTCTTTAACAGGTCCTTACAAGCCGCTGAACAAAACTGGTCTTGTCCTGCAAATGGGTCTTGATCCTAACGATGTAACGTTCACTTACTCTCACTTCGCAGTGCCGCAAGCCAAAGGCAACAATGTCGTGATCACAAGCTACATGACAAACAGAGGCTTCTTTGAGGATAAAAAGGCGACATTTGCGCCAAGCTTCTTAATGAACATCAAAGGCAAGAAAACATCCGTTGTTAAAAACAGCATCCTTGAACAAGGACAGCTTACGGTTAACAACTAATAACAACAAAAAGAAAATGCCGATACTTCATTGGCATTTTCTTTTATTTCTCAACAAGATGGTGAACTCAATCATGGCTCGAAAATGGCCCGTTGTAATATTGATCTTTTTGGGTGCGTTCCTGTTTGTCGGCTTACTGCCGAACAAAACCCACAATTCCTCTGACACAAACACGGAGCATAAGAAGGATTACCGGGCGGCGTATCATTTTACGACCCCGGACAAATGGAAAAACGACCCTCAAAAGCCCATTTTTTTCGAGGGGAAATATCATTACTACTATCTTTATAATCGGGATTACCCGAACGGCAACGGCACAGAATGGCGGCACGCCGTATCAGAGGACTTGGTGCACTGGACGGACGAAGGCACGGCTATTCCGAAATACACCAACGAAAACGGCGATATATGGTCCGGTTCTGTCGTCATTGATAAACACAACACGGCGGGCTTCGGCAAAAACGCGCTGGTCGCCGTCACAACGCAGCCGACTGCCAAAACAAAAGCCCAGGAACAATATTTATGGTACAGCACGGATAAGGGAAAAACGTTTACTTCCTATAGTGATCAGCCCGTTATGAAAAACCCGGGAACTAAGGATTTCCGGGACCCGAAAGTAATCTGGGATGAACAGGATGACAAATGGGTGATGGCCATGGCCGAAGGAGAAAAAATCGGTTTTTATGAATCACCCGATTTAAAAAATTGGAAATACACGGGCGGCTTTATCACTCAGCAGATCGGCCTCGTCGAATGCCCCGACCTTTATATGATGCGTGCAGATGACGGAACAGCCAAATGGGTTCTGGGCGCAAGCGCAAACGGCAAACCCGCAGGCAAACCGAATACGTACGCGTATTGGACCGGAAACTTTGACGGGGAGGAATTTACCGCCGATCAAGAAGAACCGCAATGGCTCGATTACGGCTTTGACTGGTACGGCGGCGTCACATTTGAAGACGGTAATAGCGAAGATCCGCTGACAAAACGCTATGCGCTGGCATGGATGAACAATTGGGATTATCCGAATGAAACACCGACACTAAAAAACGGCTTTAACGGCACGGATTCTATCGTCCGTGAAATCCGTCTTCAGCAGCAGGACGGCGGCACATACAGCCTTGTGTCAGAGCCGGTTGAAGCATTGAACCAATTAACCTCTTCAACTGACAGCATAGAACACAAACAGGTGAACGGTTCAGAGACACTGCCGATCAAAGGTGACACATATCAGCTTGATATGGATATCGCTTGGTCAGATATCAAAAATGCAGGCGTCAGACTCAGAGAATCAGCAGACCAAAGCCGGCATATTGATGTCGGTATTTCAGCAGAAGACGGCTGTGCCTATGTGAACAGATCGTTTACAGACCAGCCTGATAAAACCGGCGCATACGTCGAAAGCAAAGCCCCATTTGACGGAAACAAAGGGCGCGTTCATCTGAAAATTCTCGTAGATAAAACCAGTATTGAAGTATTTGCAGACGACGGAAAAACCGTTTTGACAAATGAAGTGTTCCCAAAACACGAAGATCAGGGAATCACGCTCTTTTCTGAAGGCGGCTCCGCTGACTTTCAGCATATTGAGATGAAGCATCTCGGTTCGATTCATCCTTAGACGTCCCTCTTCATTTCTAACCGGCGCCCGGACTGTGGTAAAATGCAAATATGTATACTACGATTCATGAGGTGTTCCATTGGATAATCAAAACAAAGAACCTGTGCTGAAAAGAACCATCATGCGGGACGAAGTGTATCGCACACTCAGAAACTGGATCATAACGGGCAAGCTCAAACCGGAAACAAAGTTAAAGGACAAGGATTTGTCGGAAACATTGGGAATCAGCCGCACCCCGATACGGGAAGCCTTATTGCGGCTGGAAGATGACGGCTTGGTGATAACAAAAGCGAACAGATGGACGCTTGTCGCTCCGATTGAGTTAAAAGAAGCGGAAAACTTGTATTCCATCGTCTGGACGCTTGAGAAACTCGCATTGCAGCAAGCCCTCCCGCGTATGGACGATGCCGTGATTCAAGAATTGAAACAGCTGAATGAAAATCTTCTTCAAACGATGAAAGACGGCGATAAAATGGCCGTTCTGGAAGCGGATAATGCATTTCACCATCGCATCATTCTGCTTGCGGACAACGCTGAACTTCACAAATTGCTTGTAAGCCTGAAAGTCAAAATTCAGAGACTGGAAATCCGCTATTTCAGTGAAAACGGCGCTTTAAACAGATCATATAATGAACACTCTGATATCATTCACGCATTAGAACAGCAAGATGCCGCCGCTGCTTTTACAGCGCTTGAAGCGAATTGGAAAAACAGTTTAGAACGGCTGCAAAACATGGCATAGCAAACGAAAAAGCCAAATCACTCATATGATTTGGCTTTTTTACGGATATCACAAGACAGCCGCGTGGGCTGTCTTGTTTACTTTTTGTTTATATATAAATAAATACCGTAATCCGTCGGCACAGAAGCATACCCCATCTGTCTGAGCATGGCTGTTATATTCCCGCGATGATACGTTCCGTGGTTCACAACATGTAGGATCATATCGGCAGCTGCGGTTTTCATGATGTCACCTGACGGATGCTCTATTTCAAGGGGGAGACTGATATTTTCCTCCTTCTGCAAAAATAGTTGATACCGGTCTGATAATTCCAAAAATAGATCTTCCAGCTCTTCTATCTCTTTAGACAAGATGTCCCCTTTTTGCTGTTCAGCTGATTTCAGCGTATCCTCCAGACGCTCTCCGGAGAACACATCAAACCACCCCTTATCGGACAGATACACATGAGTCAATACACCGGCTATCGACGGAAAGACACTTTGAATCTCCTTACGGTACACATCCTCCGGAAGCTCTTTAAGCCGGGTGAATATTTGCTGATTTGCCCAAAGATGATAATCATACAATTGCAGTGCCAGATGTCCCACATTACCCTCTCCTCTCTCGATATAGAACGTACGTTCCTAATTATACTATACTACATGCCGCTCTGTACCATTTTCTTCATTCGCAACTGAGAAAATCCGATAAAAGCCGAAATTAATAAGAGAAGGCCTGCGCCAATATAAATAAACCGCACACCGAATACATCTGAGATAATCCCCGTTCCGATAATGGAAAACATAAAAATGAACTGAACTAAAGCTGATCTCGCCGCTAATATATTGACCCGTGTCTTTTCGGTCGTGATGTTTTGAAGTAATGTTTCCTGCGTGAGATCTCGTAATACACAAGCCGGCCCCATACACAGCACCAGAAAAAGGGCCGTAACGGCGCTTGTGATCAGCCCGTAAATAAACGTGAACATTCCATATGCCAAGGCTCCCGTCAGCATAAGCGGAATGAGATGATGCTGAAACTTACCGGATAACTTATAGATGATCAGTCCTCCGATCATCGTCCCTGCATAATAGACTCCGTTGACATACCCCCACCAAGCCTCTCCTTTATGAAGGACGTCATGCACATAAGTCAAGGACACAGACCCGATCCATATCATGCCTGCCCACGATTCGATCACATCCATCACAATGAGAACCCTGAGCTGTTTTTGCTGAAATAAATACACCCAGCCGCTTGCCGCATCTGCAAAAAGGGAACGTTTCCTGACTGCTGCCGGCGCACACATGCGTACTCGAAGAAACAGAATGATGCCCAACACCGAAGAAACCAATAACATGACAGTGACGATCATTGTATCGCTCTCTCCCAGGAACGCTATGATGACGCCGCCCAGAGACCACCCCGCAAACTGAACGGTCTGATCCGCCGCAGATAATAAACTGTTCGCTTTCGCCCTTCGATCAGGAGGAATGATTTCCCCAATCAGCGCGCTTTTTATCGGAGCAAACCATCCGTTGCAAAAAGAAATGCCTCCGATCAGACAAAACAGCAGAAAAAAGAATGCGGATGAACCGGTTTGGATGACAAAAAACAAACAGACTAACAGTGTGATCTGTATCAATTGAGAACTGATTAACAAAGAACGAAGCGTGAACCGGCCGGTGACCAGCGGCAAAACGGCGCTGCCCAATACGCGGCATACAATGCTGACGAGCGTCATAAGAGAGGCCATCGCTGTCGAACCGGTTTTTGTAAACAAAAACAAGATAACGGCCATCGTATAAAGTGAAAACCCCAAGTTGATAGCGGTCTGGCTGTATAAAATAGCGTAATACGCTCTCTTCGTATTCATCCTCTGCAACCCCACTCCCTGATTATGTAAATCATACCATATTTGCCGATCAGCTTTTTTTAAAAAAACAGATTGACATGGAGTCCGCTCCATCTATTTCAGCAAATAACAATTAAGAAGGAGTGACAGCTGATTTGACGCTTGGTTCAACTGAAAATTGACATAAGGATATATGTGTTGAAACGAGCTGATCACATCCGGAACCATACTCATTCCAAGCGACTGCAATCCATTGCTTGCCCCCGCTGATTTGACATTCCCCAATCTATAGTGATGTATATAAGAAATGATTTTCAAAACAGAATAAAAAAAGAGGGCTTCCTTTCCGGAAGCCCTCACTCCGTCTGCTACGCCAATAAAAGAAAAATAAGCGCTAAAACAGCCGGAAGTCCTTGTTTTACGATAATTGATTTGTTTGAAGTAAAGCCTCCGAAAATGGCCGCGATGACCACACAAATAACGAAAAACATTTGAATCATATGGCCAATCGGATCAGCTCCGAGGATCAGTCCCCAAATGAGGCCGGCAGCCAGAAATCCATTATACAGACCTTGATTTGCAAACATGACCGCCACATTCCGATCACCTTCTAAATGCTTCGGCAATTTGAAAGACCGCTTGGCAGCCTTCGAATTGATAAAAAACATTTCAAGTATCATGATAAATATATGTTCTAAAGCTACAATTCCGACGAAAACAGCCGCAATTATGTCCACTGTCCCTCTCCTCTCAGCTTCACTTCAACCTTATTTCCATTGTGCGATTGTTTCGATAGGAAGACGGTAGGAAGCATATCCTTCGTCTGCCGCTTTTCCGATTGATAACAGCATGACCGGTACATAACGCTCTTTATCCATTCCGAAAACCTCGGCAATCTTTTCTTTATCATAGCCGCCGATCGGGTTTGTATCATAGCCGTGCGCACGTGCTGTAAGCATCAGCTGCATGGAAACGAGACCTCCGTCGATCAGAATCGTTTCACGGTTCACTTGCTCCGGCAGTTTTTCAAAATGCGCCGTCAAAGCAGCGATTTGTCTGTCTTTTACTTCCTGCGGCATGTAGCCCAGTTCGACTGCTTTAGAATAAATTTCTTCTAAATAGTCATCACTGTTCATATCTGCGAAAACCGCGATCACCGCAGATGATGTGCTGACCTGTGTTTGGTTAAAGCTGGCAAGCGGCGCGAGTTTTTCTTTTCCTTCAGGGCTGTCAATGACGAGGAAACGCCATGGCTGCGCGTTGACTGAAGACGGCGCTGTCGTTGCTTCTTCAAGAATTTGAGTCATTTCTTCTTTGCTGATTTTTACGGCCGGATCGTAATTCCGAATGGAACGGCGCCCTTTCATAATGTCCATAAAGTCGTTTGTTTTCAGTTCTGTTTTCATGTGTAATACACTCCTATGCTTTCATATTTTCTATATTATTCTGCATCTGCGACAATACGTTTTTTAACATATTGCGTTCTTCCTCGCTGACACCGGCAAGCATTTCCTTTATGAAACGCTCTTTCTCCTTTTTGGAAGCCTCAATTCTCTCCCGCCCCTGATCAGTAAGCCGGACAAGTATAATTCGGTTGTCCTCGGGCTTCCGCCTTCTTGTGACCATTTCTTTGGCTTCAAGCTGTTTCAAGTGTCTTGTCACGGCTGCGCCGTCAATATTCACCTTTTTCTGAAGATCGCTTTGGCTGATCTCATCGACGTAAAAAAGCACGGCGAGAAGCTCAAGGCGGGATTGGCTGATTCCGGTGCACGCTTCAAACTTCGTGCCGATCACTTTGTGCAGTGATTGAAGCTGATACAAAATCTCGCCTTCCTCTGAACAACATGCTGTCAAAACCCATCCCTACTTTCTTTTGCGCAATTAATTGACTAGTCAATGTTTGATATATCAATAATATACATCCGTTATTCTTTTTTTGCAAGTGTTTTCTCCTTTTTTAAAAAAAGCTGCCGGTGAACGGCAGCTCCTTCTTAATGATTATGGATTTTTCTGAAATTACTGCCTTTTACTTCAGCGACATCATATACCGTCACAAAGGCTTGATTATCAATGTCATTAATAATTTCCTTCAGTTTGGTTTCTTCCAAACGGTTGATGACACATGTGATTTCTTTGAATTTTTCATGAGAAAAACCGCCGTATGCTTCTTTATACGTAGCGCTCCGGCCCAATTCTTCACGAATGGTCTCTACCATTAATGCAGGCTCGTTGGTGATAATCTGAAATGTTTTAGAACCGCTTAAGCCTTCCTCAACCACATGGATCACCTTGGATGCGATGTAGTAAGCAATGACGGAAAGCAATGCGCCTTGCAGCCCGAATACAAAAGAAACAAAAATAAACACAAAAATGTTTAAAAATAAAATGAGATCGCTCGTGCCAAACGGCAGTTTCCGTGACAGAAGCACAGCCAGCATATCAATTCCATCTAAGGCGCCGCCGTTGCGCAATGCCAATCCCATTCCCAAGCCGAGAATAATCCCGCCGACAACGGTGATTAACAGGGTATCTCCCTCAATGATAGCCGGCGTGTGGTGGAAAAAACTCGTGCCCGCGGCAAGTGAGACAATACCGATAATTGATAGAAACGCAAAACCTTTCCCGATTTGCTTATATCCTAACCAGACAAACGGTATATTGATCACCGCAATCAAGATCCCAAGAGGCAAATGAAAGAGCTGTGAACCGACAATGCTGAGTCCGGTTACACCGCCGTCAGATACACTATTCGGAATCAGTACGGTTTCCAGTCCATACGCGGCAATAATTCCGCCGATGATGACCATGATGGCCCGTACGATTGATTTCGCTCTGAATTTCTTACGTCTTTGTTTTTCGATTGTACTCATATCATTCCCCGCTTCAATTATTTTGTCTTATTTAAATATACCATAATTGATACTTTTCGTTAAAAATAAGCCTATCGACTAGTTGAAGCAGGAACCGAGGAAGGAGATTTCACAGATAACGTATCCATTTATGACTTTAATCATTCACAACGCAATCGTTCAGTAAAAGGGATTATCATCCATTAATAGTCTCTTTTGTTTCCCTTCTTCACATATTCCCAATCATGCTCTATATTTTTTCTCACCCGCTGAAGAAGGCTGAAAATGGTTTCTTTTTCCTCAGACGTAAAGCCGGACAGGGCTACTTCCGCAGAGTGCTCTCCTTCTCTTTGCAATAACGGATAAACCTTTCTCCCTTTTTCGGTCGGGAACAGTTTTTTTATTTTTTTATTTTGATCATCAGGACGCTTTTCAACAAATCCTTGTATTTCCAGTTTCTTGATCGCTCTCGCCGCTGTTGTCCGGTCAACTTTAATCATTTCCGCCAGTTTTTCCTGTATCACTCCCGGGTTTTCACATATACGCACAAGATAGAGATACTGCCCCTTTGTTAAGTCTAATTCCTTAAATTCAATATTGCTGATGGAATCCAATGCCCGTGCGATCATGCCGATTTCCCGCAAAATATCAGTCATATCTTTTCAAACCTTTCATGTTTTTGTTGCATTTGCAATATAATTGTTTTATCGTTACTTCTATAAGACCACAAGCAAGCCGTGCAGTCCAGATTAATATGTGAAAAGGATTGATTGATCATGAGGATAATAAGAATAACAACGGAAATTGATTTGCAAGCAGCGCTTGAGATTAGAAAAGCAGTATTCATTGAGGAACAGCAAGTACCTGAATCCGATGAATTTGATCAGTTCGATACGCTTGAGGAACAGTGCGGGCATGTCTTGGTTTATCATGAAAATCAGCCTGCCGGCACAGGACGGGTCCGCATCGTAAACCATACAGGCAAGCTCGAACGAATCTGCATCCTGAAACCTTACCGCAAATACGGGTTAGGCAAAGTAATCATAAGCGAATTAGAAAACATGGTAAAAGAAAAAGGCATCACCCAATGTAAACTGCATGGACAAACACATGCGGAAGGCTTTTATCACAAACTGGGCTATCAGACAGATTCACCGGAATTTATGGAAGACGGCATCCCGCATGTCTTAATGACAAAAGAGCTGGCTTAACCGAATAACAAACGGCCGGACTTCTTCCTTTTTAATCTTTAGTATATTAAGGATGCAAGATTGACCGAAGTTAAAGGAGGTTAGAATATTCTGATCTCCTTTAACTTTCTCATCTATCTCTGCCTTGCCACTCACTGCATCCCGATTCGCCAAGTTTAAAACGAACCATGCAGTTTGAATTCCGATATGCCGCTGTCTTTTAAATTTGTCTGCTTGCCAATTCCTTAATCATCAAACCCAATTCATAAATTCCCTTTTGAAGGTCTTCAAGAGATGCATAAGCATATGATAAGCGAATATAATTCCCTTTTTCCTCAGCATAGATACTGCCGAGATTGAGCAGAACCCCTTTTGATAAGGCTTTGGTATAAAGTAATTTCATGGATATGGAAGGCAATATTTTTACCCAGACAAAGAATCCTCCTTTTGGGATATTCCATGTCGCCACATCTTTCAAATGAGTTTCTAAAACACTCAAGGCCAATTCTCTTCTCACCTTTAATTGACTTCTCACCTGTTCTAGATGCTGCTGGTATTCACCGGATATAAACCACTCAGCCGCTACTCTCTGGGATAACGAACTGGAGCCGTAATCTGTTTGCATTTTTATGTCGGATAAACGTTCAATCACTGGTTCCGGCCCGACGATCCATCCAATCCTCAAGCCCGGACTTAATGTTTTCGATAAGCTGCCTATGTAAAGCACATGCCCATTTTTATCAATTGTTTTAATAGGATCTGGAGGAATCTCATCTATCCATAACTCACGATAAATGTCATCTTCAATAATGGGAAGCTGTGTATTCTCACTTGCCGCAAGGATTTCTTCTCGTCTCTTTTTTGACATTAAAATACCTGTCGGATTATGAAAACAAGGATTTGTATATAAGATAGCCCTCCCCCGTTCCCCCCTTGCCATGCGGATATGTTCCGGCAAAAGTCCATCATGATCCATAGGAACTCCAGTCAGCTTCATCCCGGCTGATTGAAAGACGTGTAATGAATAAAGATAGGAAGGCTGATCAAGATAAACGGTCGATCCCCTTTGTAAAAGCCCCATTGATATAAGCTGTAAGGCTTGCAGCGCTCCAGAAACAATAAGAATGGAAGAAGGAGAAGCTTGAATGCCGATTGTTCTTAAATAGCCGCTTAATGCCTCTCTCAAAGGTAAATATCCTTTTGGTTCCTCATATCCGAATGCCTCTATGTTTTGAGATATCTTTCCCATGATCTCTTTCATAACAGCTAAAGGAAAAATCTCATGTGAAAGTTCTCCTTTACTGAGCTGTATAAGATCAGAATTTGATTCTGATTTATTGATCTCTTGAACGATTTTTTGGCTTGGCTGCTGAATTCCGGAGGTTACATACTGATCCCAATCGGGGGCGGAATTCTTAGCCAAAAGTGTCCATGTATTGTTCGTAACAACTGTCCCTTTGCCCATTCTGCCTTCGATTAATCCATCCGCCATCAATTCCTCTAAAGCTGTAATGACTGTGCTCCTGTTCACCTCAAGTTGTTTGGCAAGCGTGCGCTGGCTTGGAATCTTACTTCCGATCGGCCATTCTCCATTTCCTATTTTCTCTTTTATAAATTGAATGATTTGTATGTACTTAGGAAGCTTTCTCATCTTTTTTTCTTCTGGAGCGCTCATTAAAAGGGTCCTCCTTAAAAACTAAAGTGGTTGGGTCAAAATCTATTTAACTGGTTGAAGTCATCTCATCAAATCTTTATTAATATAGAAAAACATTAAATAACTGGTTGGTTTTTGTAAAGAGGAGTGAGAAAGATGAGAAAGAAAACAGTTCGAATCGGCATATCTTACAGTCTGATGATTGGGTTGTGGGCATCAGCTTTCCCGGGAATTCGCGCGGGTCTTGAGAGTTACACGCCGGAACACCTTGCTTTGTTTCGCTTGTTGATTGGGTCAATGGCACTGCTGGTTTTTGCTGTTTTGACTCATATGCGTTTACCCGACATGAAGGATATCCCTGCTATTTTATCGTTAGGATTTTTAGGTTTTGCACTATATCACATTTTGCTGAATATCGGAGAAAAAACCGTCAGCGCAGGGGTAGCAAGCTTACTCGTGACCATGACACCTATTTTTTCTGCAATGTTATCTCGTCTGTTTTTTGGTGAACATTTTGGGCTTTATAAATGGATTGGCTCTATCATAAGTTTATTGGGTGTGTCGATCATTTCTTTCGGGGCAGGAAACTATACAAATTCAGTGAACGGCATTTTGTTAATCCTGCTGGCAGCTTTTTCGGAGAGTATTTATTTCGTTTTTCAAGCCCGCTATATAAAAAAGTATGGTTTTATTCCATTTGTGACATTCACCATTTGGGGTGCAACATTGCCTATGCTGATGTTTCTTCCGGGATTATGGGGAGAAGTTGTTCACGCATCTATGAATTCCACATTGTCTATCGTTTACTTAGGCTTATTACCAACGGTTGTGCCTTACTTTGCACTTGCGTATGTCACTTCACTCGTCGGTGCTTCAGAAGCAGCCATTTCACTTTATTTAACACCAGCCATAACCTTGGTCATTTCTTGGGTGTGGTTAGGTGAAGTACCTGCGTTTATTTCTCTTCTGGGCGGCGCAGTTACAGTCGCCGGGGTGTGTTTCACTTATCTAACAGTAAATAAAATGATAAAGATTTTAAATCCTTATTTCTTATCTAAAAAGCAATAAAGTGGATGACATTTAACCCTGAAAATAGAGTCGTAAGCCGTTCTCCTTTTTAATGACTTGGGTTTGGATCACAAAGTTGAGTGTATGAATTTTTTTAGAGGATTGTGGTATGTTAAACATACAAATATGAATAGAAAGCAGGTGAGCCCATGCCAAACAATAGTAAACCCAACAGTTTAATCACGGAGAAGTCCCCCTATCTGCTCCAACACGCCCACAACCCCGTAAACTGGCACCCTTCGAAAAAGCGAAACGCTTAAACTTAAACAAGCCGGTTCTTGTCAGCGTCGGCTATTCGACTTGTCACTGACGCCACGCAGATTACCATATAATCCTCTCCAATTCCCTCCATTAAAATTTTTCGATCCAGAGGGGATGCTTTATCTTTAAATTGCTGAATATTATAATGTTGATAAAACCATTTTTTACAGGTTTATTAAGACAAATGAAAGCAGAAGGATTATGATCATGAAGAATTTTTTCTCTATTGGAGAGGTATCCAGGTTATTTCACGTCAAAATATCCACTCTCAGATATTATGATGAGATCGGTCTTTTGAAACCTGCATACAAAGACAAGCAAAATAACTACAGATACTATTCCACAGAGCAGTTTGAGAGACTGGATACAATCAAATATTTGCGGGCTTTAGGCTTGCCAATAAACAAACTCCTAGATTTTTATAATTCCCACAATGCAGATACCTTAATTCAATTACTGAAAAACCAAAAAACCGAAATCGATCGTAAAAAAAGGGAATTAGAGCTTATTGAAAAAAAGATCACCCGCCGTTTAAACAAAATAGAAGATGCCGTTAATAAACCGTTAGACAAAATTACAAAAATCAAACTTCCGGAGTTGCGTGTCGCTTATTTACAGCATGAGTATATTCTAGGTCATGATATTGAACACTCTCTAACAGAATTGAGAAATGATCTTACTATTAAAGAAGACATATTTTTAGGAAAGATTGGATTATCGATTTCAGTGTCAAACCTAAAAGCGCATAAGTTTGATCGTTACTCCAGTATTTTTATGATCTTAGAAGACGAGCATAATTTGCCCCCATCAGTAATCACCTTACCATCAAATGAATATTTACAAATCAGGTTTAAGGGGTCGCATAAAGAGGCCAAACAATATTATAAAAAGTTACTGACATATATGAAAAAGCATCATCTGGAGTTAGCGGCCGACTCCATTGAGATAACGTTAATTGATTATGGTGTTACTAATAATCCGGATCATTATGTGACCGAAATCATGCTGCCCATTAAATAATCCCTTGACTCTCTAGTTACTGGAGAGTTTATTTTTTTAAAAGCACACTTTATTGGGGGAGAAAGCACATGATTGGAACAATTTTTAACACATTTATGATCTTCGCAGGATGTTTACTCGGAGGGCTATTCAAGAAAGGAATGAAAGGTGAATATCAAGATATTCTTATGCAAGCGATGGGGTTTGTTGCAGTTGGATTAGGAATAAACGCCATTACACAGCATTTATCGGATAGTAAATACCCTATTCTTTTTATTGTAAGTTTAGCTGTTGGCGGACTACTTGGACAGTTTGTAAATTTGGAACTTAGATTCAACCATCTAGTCAGCAAGTTCTCTAAAAATAACTTAGCTGAAGGCTTATCAACTGCAATCTTATTGTTTTGCATGGGATCATTGTCGATATTAGGGCCTATTGAATCCGCGATCCATGGTGATTCCACTTATCTTCTTACAAACGGTATGTTGGATGGCATCACTTCTATTGTTCTCGCATCAGCGTTTGGCTTTGGAATAGCCTTATCTGCTGTTGTGTTATTTGCCTGGCAAGGCTCACTCTATTTATTTGCAAAAGTAATGGAGAGTGCATTAAGTGCAGACATGATTAATGAAATAACAATTGTGGGCGGAATACTGATACTAAGCTCGGGGTTAAGCATTTTGGGAATTAAAAAATGTAAAACCTTAAATCTTCTGCCATCACTTATCATTCCGCCTGTTGTTATCTTTGTTATGAAAGCTTTTGGATTAGGCGCATAGCTCTATATCAGTTGTCAGGCACCTTGTCCATTCTGTCAACTACAGACTAGTTTTCTTTAGACAGAAACAAATAAAGAATAGACTGCACATCTTTATGGTACAGTAAAGATATATCAACGGTAATACGAACGAAAGAAGGTGATCCCATGCCAAATAAAAAAGTACCCAATAGATTAATCGACGAGAAGTCACCGTACTTACTCCAACATGCTTATAATCCCGTGGATTGGTATCCTTGGTGCGATGAAGCATTTGAAAAAGCGAAACGAGAGAATAAACCTGTTCTCTTATCTATTGGGTACGGGTAGCTTAGCGAACTTGCCACTGGTGTCACGTAATGGCTCACGAGTCCTTTGAGGACGAAGAGATCGCCGGTATGTTAAACGATAAATTCATAGCCATCAAGGTTGATCGTGAGGAGCGCCCTGATGTGGATTCCGTGTATATGAGAATCTGCCAGCTGATGACGGGGCAGGGCGGGTGGCCGCTGAACGTGTTCGTCACACCAGATCAGAAGCCATTTTATGCGGGGACGTATTTTCCGAAGACGAGCAAATTTAACCGTCCGGGCTTTATCGATGTGCTTGAACATCTGTCCGAAACGTTTGCGAATGACCGGCAGCATGTCGAGGATATCGCCGAAAACGCCGCCGCTCATCTTGAAGTCAAGATTCACCCGGCTGAGGGCATGCTTGGCGAACAGGCGGTTCATGACACGTATCGCCAGCTGGCCGGCGGGTTTGATACGGTGTACGGCGGGTTCGGCCAGGCTCCGAAATTTCCGATGCCGCATATGCTCATGTTTCTGCTTCGCTACTACAGCTATACGGGCAAGGAACAGGCTTTGGCCGGCGTAACCAAGACACTCGACGGCATGGCGAACGGCGGAATTTTTGACCATATCGGATTTGGCTTTGCCCGCTACTCGACTGATAATGAATGGCTCGTGCCGCATTTTGAGAAAATGCTGTATGACAACGCCCTTCTCCTGACCGCCTATACGGAAGCCTATCAAGTCACAGGTAATGAGCGCTACAAACAGATTGCGATGCAGATCGTAACGTTTATTCAGCGGGAAATGATGCATGAAGACGGCAGCTTTTTCTCAGCTTTAGACGCTGATACCGAAGGCCGTGAGGGGAAATATTACATATGGTCAAAAAAAGAAATCATGAATCTTCTCGGTGATGAACTCGGCCCGCTTTATTGCAAGGTGTATAACATCACAGATCAAGGCAATTTTGAAGGCGAAAACATCCCGCACCTCATTTTCACGCGGCGTGAGGCTATCCTCGAAGAGACCGGCCTCACCGAACGTGAGCTGGCCGAACGTCTTGAAGAGGCAAGAACAAAATTGCTGGAGGCCCGTGAAAACAGAAGCTATCCGCATACAGATGACAAAGTGCTGACCTCATGGAACGCGCTCATGATTGCCGGGCTGGCAAAAGCCGCAAAGGTATTTCACGAGCCTGACTATCTCAGCATGGCGGAAACAGCCATCCGCTTTCTCGAACGGCACCTCATGCCGGACGGGCGCGTCATGGTCCGCTATCGCGAGGGCGAAGTGAAAAACAAAGGGTTTATCGATGATTACGCTTTTCTCATCTGGGCTTATCTTGAACTGTATGAAGCGGGTTTTCATCCGTCTTATCTGCAGAAAGCGAAAACGTTATGTACAAGCATGCTGGAGCTGTTCTGGGATGAACGGCACGGGGGTTTCTTCTTTACGGGGAATGATGCTGAGACCCTTCTTGTCAGGGAAAAAGAGGTTTATGACGGGGCCGTGCCTTCCGGAAACAGCGCGGCTGCCGTACAGCTGCTTCGTCTCGGCCGCCTGACGGGTGATGTATCACTGATTGAAAAAGCCGAAGTGATGTTTTCCGTGTTCAAACGGGAAATAGAGGCCTATCCGAGCAGCAACGCTTTCTTCATGCAAAGCGTACTGGCACACACAATGCCCCAAAAAGAAATCGTTGTGTTCGGAAGGAAAGATGACCCGGACAGAAAACGTTTCATTGAGGCGCTTCAGGAGCATTTCACTCCCGCCTATACGATTCTCGCCGCAGAACATCCGGATGATCTTGCTGGCATTTCTGACTTTGCCGCAGGTTATCAAATGATCGATGGGAAGACAACGGTCTACATTTGTGAGAATTTCGCCTGCCGGAGGCCGACGACGGATATTGATGAAGCGATGAACACCTTACAAATCAGCAGCAGAGCCTAGGCGGCCTGCTGCTTTTCTTTTTTCACAAAACGGAATGCGAGCCATGCGAAGATGATATTGATCACCAGAGTCGATATGCAATCGTATATTTCATAGCCCCCGGCTGCTGTTGTAAATACCGACGGAATGCCGCCGTACACCGAATGATCCTCTGTGAGAAAGATAAATAAAAACATATTATTGGCAGCGTGACCGCCAAGGGACATCTCCAGACTGCCCGTTTTAATCGTGATAAAGGTCCAGATCATGCCGATGGTGACATATCCGATTCCCGCCCATAGAGCCCCATTATCCATCTCCGGATTTCCGAAATGAAGTGCGCCGAATAATCCGCCGATAATGATCGTCAGAACCACCGCGTTTGCCGTCAATTTTCCGGCAAACTGTAGCAGAAAACCGCGAAAGAGAAATTCCTCCGCAGAGGTTTGAATCGGAACCAACAAGACGGCCGCCGCTAACAGCAGCAGAAAACGTGAAGCATGGAATTCCTGAAGCGTGAAACGATCCGGATGAATTAAAAAATCAATCAGCCCCGCGACAAACATCAGCACAACATATGTGCCGAATCCAAAGAAAATTCTCTTCCAGTTCAGCGACTGATTCGGTGTAATGATGGATAAAAACCGCCGCTTCATAATGAAACGAACCGCTATCCAAATGCCCGGAATCGCTATGAAATAGACGATATGCTGTAAATAAATATCCGCCAGCGGGTCACTTAATGCCGCCTCATCCCAATTTATCGTCAGTGAAGGATTGAAAGCGGACGTGAGAAACATATAAAACACGGTCAGTATGCTTCCGAAAAAGAACAAACCCACAATGAGCAACAGAGAAAGAAGATATCTCGATACACTATTTCTTCCCTCTGCGGGCCGTACAAATGTATTCATATTTATGCATCAACTTCCTTTCCTTCAACATTTTACAATATAAACAGAAACAGATATAGGAAATGTTATATATTTTAAGAAGAAAGCGCTATGCCGTTTCCTTTGGCTCTGGTTATTTACACTCTGTTTTTGCCAAAAAAAGACCTTTATAATGTATTCGTCAGATAAATTTACAGTATTTTCTGATTACAATTGCTAAGTCAGGGGGTTTTTTATGAAACATCAGACATTCTCAAATGTAGCGAACCGATTAGACCGTCTCCCCATTTCGCGTGTGCACTATCAAGTATTAACCGCTCTCGGAATCATCTATTTTTTCGATCTCGCTGACCTGTTTACGCTCAGCAACGTGGCTCCGGCGCTGATTGAGCATTGGGGCGTGAAGCTGTCCGTCATTGCCGACATCACGGCCGCATCCTTCCTGGGCATGTTTTTAGGCGCCTCCATCGGCGGAAGGCTGTCCGATCGGATCGGCAGGAAAAAAGCGCTGAATTGTTTTGTCCTTGTCTTTTCGATCTCATCTTTTCTGAATGCGCTGGCATGGGACATTCCTTCCTTAATGATTTTCCGCTTCTTGACCGGGCTCGGCGTCGCGGCCGCCATGATTGTGACGAACAGCTATTTGGCGGAATTTTTTCCATCATCCGTACGGGGAAAATACATCTCCTTTTGCGCCATGATCGGACTGATCGGCGTTCCCGTCACAAACGTTGTTTCCGCTTTTGTCATTCCTTTAGGCTCATGGGGGTGGCGGCTCGTATTCGTATGGGGGGCGGCCGGTCTCATTTATTTCTTTTTTATCCGCCGGCTTGAGGAATCGCCGCGCTGGCACGAAAATCGGGGCGCATATGATCAGGCAAACGCCATTATGAACCGTCTTGAAGCACGTATAGAGAAAGAAAAAGGCCCGCTTCCCGCGCCAAAAGAGGCGGCAGAAGTACATACAGTGAAGCACGCAGGCTACTTAGGGCTGTTTCAGGGCAGGAATTTAAAGATCACCATCATCCTGTCAGCGGTATGGATTCTTGAAACCTTTGGCTTTTACGGCTTTGCTTCATGGGTGCCCAGCCTGCTGAAAAGCAACGGCATCACCATGGAAAAAACGCTGTGGTACAATGTGCTTCACTCTGTCGGCGCACCGCTTGGCGCATTGCTCGGTTCCATGATATCCGAGACGTTCCAAAGGAAATGGATTCTGGCCGCAAGCGCTTTTCTGACTGCCATTGCCGGACTGTTATACGGCATGACGTTTATTCCCGTCATGATTATTGTGTTTGGATTTGTCGTCAACGTCACGGAACGGGTATTCACCTCAAACTTATACGCATATACATCGGAGCCGTATCCTACGGAATATCGCTCGGCCGGGAGCGGGCTGGCGTACGGGCTCGGCCGTTTTTCCAATATATTCGGCTCCCTGCTCGTCGGATTTATTGCCGTTAAGCTCGGCTACATCAGCGTCTTTTTGTTCATCGGCGGCTGCTGGCTTCTATGTTCCGTTTTGTTAATCCTCTTCGGTCCGAAAACTAATGCTCAGCAAATTTAATCAATAAAACAGTGCGGGTTCCCCGCACTGTTACACTGTGATTTCTATCAAATTGCCTTCCCCATCCTCTATCACGCTCTCATAATATCCGTCACCCGTCACCCGCGGGCCGCTTACAACCTGAAATCCGTCGTTTTTAAACGTCTCCGTCAATTCATTCACCCGCTCCTTGCTGCCTGTAGAAAATGCGAGATGCGCCCATCCGGTCATATTCTGTGACGGAGCTTCATCAATGCCGCCTTTTTTCATAAGTTCCAGCCTGCATCCGGAGTCAAACGAAAGAAAGTACGATTTGAAATCTTTTTTCTCATTATGATAAAGGTCATTGGCCTTGGCGCCGAAGTATTTCTCATAAAATTCTTTCATCCGTTCTAAATCTTTCACCCATATGGCCGCATGTTCAATTCGCATATGTCCGCCTCCTTTTTTTCTCAATCTAGTTATAAAGCATGAAACCCATTTCAGTTCAAGACTTTTTCCGCTGAAATTGATGCATAATTTGTTTTTTAGCCGTTTCTCCGTGCAAAAACAGCAAAAATGCTTCCCTTCCGACCCGTTCCAAATGAAGTTCCAGAGATGGGATATTCAATGCCCGGCTGACGCTCAGATTTCCCTCGCCGATGATCTCCGCGTCCCATTTCTGTTCTTTCGCAAACTGGTACAAGCCGGCAGCCACGTCATCACTGTGCGCATAGATGGCCGTCGGCGCCTTGTCGAAACCCCAGAAGTGTTCACCTGCCCGCTTTCCGTCGTCCATATCATGGCATCCGATCAGAATGCGGGTTTCATCAAGAGAGCCGAAAACCGCCTTATATACGGTTACCTTGTCGGCCGTACTCGGGCTTTTTTCCGCTTCCCGCACACATGTAAAAGCAACGTCTTGATGTCCGCGGTTTTTCAAATACAAAAAGCTTTCTCTGTAAGCTGCCTGCCTGTCATTATAAGCGCAGGGAATCTCTTGATGCTGCGTATATTCACAAGCGACAATGGGGCCGTATTCCAGGTAAGGCACAGCGGTTTCCCATTCATTCGCGCGGGACGTGACAATCAGTCCGTCAATCTTTTTCATTTTCAGCAGTTCGAAATAGGTCATCTCTATAGCGAGGTCATAGTTGGTGGGGAGAAGGGTTGTCACGTAATCATGGGCAAACGCTTCCTTCGTGATACCGTTTACAATTTTGTCAAAGCAGGGATGGTCACTGTACGGCAATATCACGCCGATCGTATTGGTCTTTCCGCGAATCAGATCAATGGCAGTTCGATTAGGGGTATAATCCAGCTCCTTCATCACTTGATTCACAAGACGCCTTTTCTCCTCAGATACGTACGGGTGTCGGTTTAATACGCGTGATACGGTGGCCACCGACACATTCGCCAGTTTCGCAATCTCTTTTATATTTGCCATGTGCTCCTCCATTTTCGGTGATAAAAAAGCAGCAAGAGTGGATTTCTCTTACTGCTATCTCATCATAAATCCACTGTCATTTCAACAGGGCAATGGTCAGAACCCATGATATCGGCACAAATGGCCGCTTGGCTGATCCGCGGCTTCAGTCTGTCTGAAACAATGACGTAATCAAGCCGCCAGCCGATGTTTTTCTCACGTACGTTCGTCCTGTAAGACCACCAGGAATAGGCGCCTTCCCGATCAGGATATAAATAGCGGAATGAGTCGGTAAATCCTGTGTTCAGCAGGGCGCTGAACGCTTCCCGCTCTTGATCCGAGAAACCGGCGTTCTTCCGGTTGGCTTTCGGATTTTTTAAATCTATCTCCCTGTGTGCGACATTCAGATCGCCGCATAATATCACGGGCTTCTTCCGGTCAAGCTTCTTCAGATAATCCTTAAAATCGGCTTCCCATTGAAGACGGTAATCAATTCGCTCTAATCCGCGTTTGGCATTCGGCGTATAACAGTTGACGACGAACACGTTCTCAAATTCAAGTGTGATCACCCGTCCTTCTTGATCATGATCGTCAATTCCCAATCCATAAAACACGTGAAGCGGCTTTTCTTTCGAAAAAACAGCCGTGCCTGAGTAGCCTTTTTTCACCGCATAGTTCCAATAGCCATGGTACCCTTCAAGCTGTAATGATACTTGTCCGTCCTGTACTTTCGTTTCTTGCAGACATAAAATATCGGCTTCCGTTTCCTGAACGTAAGTATTGATATCTATCTTTTTCATCACAGCACGTAAGCCGTTTACATTCCAAGAAATCAGTTTCATGTGTTCCCTCCTGTCCGGCTCAGCCGTCATTCCAGTGTTTAAATGTTTCCGCCCTCTAATGCCAGCAGCTGCTTTTTCATTTCTAAACCGCCTCTGAATCCGGTCAGTTTCCCGTTTTTTCCAATGACGCGATGGCACGGAACCGTAATCAATACCGGATTTTTTCCAATCGCGGCGCCCACGGCTCTTACGGCTGCCGGTTTCTGAATTATTTTTGCTATATCCGAATACGAGTATGTCTCGCCGTACGGTATGTCCATAAGCGCTTTCCATACAGCAAGCTGAAATTCTGTCCCGTAAAGATCCACCGGCACTGAAAAAGCTGATCTGCCATTTTCGATGTACTCGGACAGCTCTGCCGTGTAAGACGCCAGCTTCTCATCATCACGTGCCAATCGGTATTACGGCAGTGATTTTTTTGCCCACTGCTCAAGCTCTTCAAAGCTTCCATGATTTGAACCTATAAAGCATAGCCCCTTAGATGTGGCGGCTGTATACAGGCTCCAATCATTCCGTGTGAAAAGTGTCCAATAGACCATTGTCTCTTTACTCATATTGAACCTCCCTTTCCCATTCCGGCAGTTTTTCGGTATTCTGTGGGCGAATTTCCGGTTCTCTTTTTAAAAAGAGTGGCGAAATGCGCTGTGTTTGGAATTCCGACCGTCAGAGCGATCTCCATGACTGTCATATCAGTATGCTTTAAAAGGTGTTCCGCCTTCGACAATCTTCTTTTCTGTATATACTCAATCGGGGATATTCCCCTGATTTTTTTAAATGTCCGCTGTAAATGATAAGGGCTGCCGTGACACATTTCGGCCAGTACACTCAGAGTCAGAGATTCGTGATAATGGCGGTCAATGTACTCAATGATTTGAACAATCCATTCTTCATCAGGAAGACGAAGACCGTTCGGCCGGCACCTTTTACAGGGACGAAAATGTTTCTCGAGCGCTGCATCAGCCGTATCAAACACCAGCACGTTTTCTTTATTCGGAACTCTCGATTTACAAGAAGGCCGGCAGAAAATCCCCGTCGTTTTTACTGCATAATAAAATGCCCCGTCATAAGAAGCATCATTGCGTATGATTGCGCCCCACTTTTCATCAGTCAGGATATTTCTGTCTGTCTCCATCTCAGCCACCCCCTGTTCTTCAGTATAAACAAATTCATTGCATAAGTACGCGTATTTGAATAGAGGAGCAAGATAACAAAGGAGTAAGAAGCACTTCCATGTTTCATGTGAAACATTTCGGCAGGATGGAGGAGGACTGATATAAAAAAAGAGCAGGAGCCCGCAGGCTCTTGCTCTTTTCTTTCGGCTTACTCGCCAGTTACGTATGGAAGTAAAGCCATTTGACGTGCGCGTTTGATTGCGATAGTCAATTTACGTTGGTATTTCGCGTTTGTTCCAGTTACACGGCGAGGTAAGATTTTACCACGCTCAGAAACAAACTTTCTAAGAAGATCTACATCTTTGTAATCGATGTGCGTAATGCCGTTAGAAGTGAAGTAACAAACCTTACGGCGTTTCGCACGACCGCCTCTGCGTCCTCCTGCCATTGTCATTTCCCACCTTTCTCGTTATGAATATAGCGATAATCTATTAGAACGGAAGATCATCATCCGAGATGTCAATCGGCTTGCCGTCGTTGGCAAATGGATCATCATTAAAGCTGTTCCCTTGATTTCGTCTCTGGTTGTTCTGATTTCCGCCGAACGGATTATCATTTTGGCCTCCGCCAAAGTATTGGCCTCCGCCGCTGTTTCCTTCGTTGTATCCGCCTGATCCAGAACCGCCGCTGTTTTTAGGCTCAAGAAATTGAACACTTTCAGCTTGGACTTCTGTCACGAAGACACGCTGTCCCTGCTGATTTTCATAATTTCTTGTCTGGAGTCGGCCGTCTACGCCGGCAAGGCTTCCTTTTTTAAGAAAGTTTGCAACGTTTTCGGCTTGTCTTCTCCAAGTGACACAATTAATGAAATCGGCTTCACGTTCTCCGGACTGGTTCGTGAATGTACGATTCACAGCAAGAGTAAACGTGGCGACAGCCGCACCGCTTGGCGTATAACGAAGCTCTGGGTCTTTTGTCAGTCTTCCGACTAATACAACTCGGTTAAGCATATGAAAGACCACCTTTTAACATTATATATTTCAAATTGCTTATTCTTCTTCTTTAACAACGATGTGGCGAATGATATCGTCACTGATCTTAGCTAAACGGTCGAATTCAGCAACCGCTGCAGCTTCAGACTGAACGTTTAAGATTTGGTAGAAACCGTCACGGAAATCGTTGATTTCGTAAGCAAGACGACGTTTACCCCAATCTTTTGTTCCAGTGATCTCCGCTCCGTTAGAAGTCAATACGTTGTTGAAACGCTCGATAACTGCCTTCTTTGACTCTTCGTCAATGTTCGGACGGATAATGTACATAACTTCGTACTTTTTCATCTGTTTGCACCTCCTTTTGGTCTAAGCGGCCCTATAATGGGCAAGGAGCAATAATTCTATTACTCACAAGTTTATATTATACCAAAGCTCTTGTCCCTTTACAACTGTGTCCTATACATTAAATCGGAAATGAATGACATCTCCGTCTTGGACTACATATTCCTTACCTTCCAGACGCACTTTTCCGGCTTCTTTCGCTCCGGACATTCCGCCGCCTGCCAAAAGGTCTTCATAAGCAACCGTTTCAGCGCGGATAAAGCCGCGTTCAAAGTCAGTGTGGATGATACCCGCACACTCAGGAGCTTTCATGCCTTTTCTGAATGTCCATGCGCGCACTTCCTGTTCGCCCGCCGTAAAGTATGTTGCAAGGCCGAGAAGAGAGTATGACGCTTTAATCAGCTGATCAAGACCTGATTCTTCGATGCCGAGCTCCTCAAGGAACATTTGCTTTTCTTCGCCTTCCAATTCAGCAATTTCAGACTCAATTTTCGCACAGACGACGATAACTTCGGCATTTTCACCCGCGGCGTACTCACGGATTTTCGCAACGTATTCATTGTCTGAAGGATCAGCCACTTCATCTTCGCTTACATTCGCCACATAAAGCACGGGTTTTGACGTAAGCAAATGAAGCTGCTTCACAAGCTTTTGCTGTTCTTCCGTAAATTCAACGGAACGGGCAGGCTTTTCTTGTTCGAAAGCTTCTTTTAATTTAGACAGAATGTCAAATTCAAAAACCGCTTCTTTGTCTTTTTGCTTCGCAAGCTTGCTTACACGCGTGATGCGTTTTTCGACTGTCTCCATGTCGGCAAGAATCAATTCAAGATTGATCGTTTCAATATCGTCAATCGGATCGACTTTCCCTGACACGTGCGTAATATTGTCATCAGCGAATGCACGTACAACGTGGCAGATCGCATCAACCTGACGGATATGAGAAAGAAACTTATTTCCGAGTCCTTCACCTTTAGATGCGCCTTTTACGATCCCCGCGATATCAGTGAATTCAAACGCAGTCGGCACCGTTTTTTTCGGGTTCACCAATTCAGTCAGCTTTTGCAGACGTTCATCCGGCACTTCCACGATTCCCACGTTCGGATCAATTGTACAGAACGGGTAGTTGGCTGATTCGGCACCAGCCTGGGTAATTGCATTAAATAACGTCGATTTTCCGACATTCGGCAAACCGACAATTCCAGCAGTTAAAGCCATTCTTTCATCTCCTCTATATCAAACCATCATCGTATAAACGTATTGTAAACCTAGAGCAATTATAAGGAGGTTCATAGGAAAAGACAAGCTGAGAAAAAAGCATTTCCCGCCCTCTCTCTCCTTAGATTATCCTTTTTTAACCGCTACCAGACAGTCAAAAAGCGTACTTCCCATTCCATTATCGGAATTTGAATCCTTTGTGAGCATGTTGACGGAGCCTCCGAATGCCGCCCACATGCCCTCATCTATATTCACCGTCTTCGGGTGAGCCTGCTTCATGATTTTCACCCTGCCGCGCAGACGGCCGCGGTCATTGTAAACCTCTGCCGTATCTCCGTCTTGAAGAGAAAGCTCTTCCGCGATATCCGGCGACAGGTCCACCTGAATCTGCTGAAGCTTTTCAATAAACGGCACGTGCTGTGAATGATTGGAGCGCTGCGGGTGAATGGACAGCAGCGTATACGGATATTTCCCTGCAAGCCCGGCGTCGTGATAAACAGACTCCTCCGGCACTTCCAATTGAGGGAGGCCGCTGTATCCTTTCTCTTCTGCCAGTGACGAGACGAATTCAAATTTTCCGCTCGGGGTTAAAAATTGAAAATCACTCCACGGAACCTGTTCGACCGGAAGCGGCATATGTCCTTTTTCCTTTAATTGCTCAAGGGTGATTCCTTCTTTCTCCAAAGAAGGGAGCCCCATTTTTAAGAAATCTTCCGTACTGTAATCAAACAGCTCCCCGAATCCGAGACGCTTTGCGAGTTCCGTCCAGATCCAGCGGTCTGATTTTGCCTCTCCCTGCGGTTCCGCAAGCTTCTTGCCATATTGAACATAGTGATGATACATGCTGGAATAATAAATATCTTCCTCTTCGAAAACTACGGCCGTCGGCAGCACATAGTCACAGAGCTTCGCCGTATCGGTCATGACCGAATCAATGGCCACTGTGACCGATGTTTTTTCAAACGCTTCCTTCACTTTTTTTGTATTCGGCACCTGTGTCAGCGGATTGCCGCACGTCACGATGATCATCTCAATCGGCGGGTCGGCTGCATTCAGCGCCTCTTCAGCTTGAGTCATCATCGAAAACATTCTCGAACTTTTCTTCAAATCAGGACGAGTGAGCTCGGCCTTTGCAAAGCTTTCACCGACTTGCACATTTCCGAAGTTTGCGCCGCCGCCTTTGATACCGACATTTCCGCTCGCCGCAGCTAGAGCGTCAATCCACCGTATCGTCCCGCCCCCGTTTTTATATCTCTGCATCCCAAGACCCATAAAAGTGGAGGCGGGACCGTCTGCATATAAATCGGCAAGATATTCAAGCACTTCTAAAGACGTTTCTGTTTTCTCAATGATCTCCTCAAAAGAAATCGTCTGCAGAAGCTTGTCTATTTCCTCAAAACCGACCGAATGCTTTTGAATAAAATCAGAATCGGTTCTGCCGGTTTGGCATAATATTTTTAAAACACCCGCCGCAAGCCAGCCATCCATGCCGGGTTTGACGGATATATACCGGTCGGCAAGCTTTGCAGTCGGGTTAAAAATAGGATCAATGACCGTCAGTGTCGCTCCTTTTTTCTTCACCTGCTGCAGATGATGATAGAGGTGCATATTCGTCCGGGACACGTTTCTGCCCCATACGATCACATGCTTGCTGTGATAAATATCAAGCGGTCCATGCCCGTAAGAACGCCCGAAATCCCAGCGCTGCGCTTCAATGCCGGAACCCCAGCAAATGCTGCCCGCAATCTCGGTTACACCGCCGTATCCATTGAAAAAACGCTGGTCGAGCGCCTTCAAAAGACCGTTATTGGCGTAGTCATGACTGTGCAGCACTGCGGCAGTGCCCAGCGTCTCCTTAATCACCGCCATTTTTTCAGCAATTTCATCTAACGCCTGCTCCCAGGAAATCCGGACAAATTCGCCGTCTTTCTTTTTTAAAGGGAAACGAAGCCGTTCCGGCGCATTCGTTTTCGTCTCCAGCATTCTGCCCCGGCCGCAAATTTTCCCTTCCGTAATGGGATGATTCGGGTCTCCGTCTACTTTCGTCACCTTTCCATCCTCAACTGTCACCAAAAAGCCGCAGCTGTCCCAGCAATTCAGCGGGCACGCTGACTGATGCACTTTGCTCATCGGGCCTCTTCCTCTCCTCTATATGAAAAAGCATGAGCGCCAGCCCTTATGATGTAGGCTCCTCATGCTTGACGAGTACTTTTTTCAGCTTTCTCTCAAAATCTCTTCTCGGAATCATGACACTGTGGGAACAACCCGTGCATTTGATCCGAATATCCATTCCCATCCGAATGATTTTCCACCTGTTTTCACCGCAAGGATGCGGTTTCTTCATTTCAACAATATCATTCAGGCCAAAGTCTTTATCCGCCAAGACCCTTCACCTCTCTCCATAGACTGCTTTATTTATTGTACAAAAAAAGACAGGATAAGAGCAACGGCCGCACTCAAAATGAGCATTATACTTTTTTCCATCTCCCTAAAATAGGGTAAAGAAGAAGACATACCAGCAAATAAAGACTTAAAAGCCCGTAAATGGGATATAAAATGGCGATCAAATCTGAAAAACCGATTGTCGTAAAAGGCACCATCACAGCTAAAAGAAGAGATACGAGCGTCCATCTCGGCAATTTCACAAATGCAAGCATGCGGCTGGACAGCCCGAACAGACCGGTCACCGTTGTCGTATAGATGGCTAAAAAAAGCACGGCGGCCATACAAAGAAATAACGGATAAGGAGCGCCTTCAAGGACGGCGAAAAGAGGAATTTCATATTGTGTAAGACTGCCTGAAAGCTGTACAAGCGTTTCATTGTAAACAAATGAAATCATACCGAAAATCAGCCCGCTTGCAACGCTTGCGATTTTCGCTTCTCCCAGTCCCTTCATATCTTTCCCGATTGAAGAAAGAACAGCGACAACAGAAAGGATGTTTAAGGACGTGAAGGTAATGCTTGCCGGCCAATTATACTGGCGGGTCAAATCTATCGTCCACGTGTAATGATGGGTTGTCTGAAAAAAGACCAATGCATATAACAGCCCCGCTACAAGAATCGGTATCAAAATACTATTCAGAGATAATATTCCTTTTATATCCCAAAAGAATAAACCGACGGTTACAATGCAAAGAAGAAAAATACCGATCCAAAACGGCAGCTTGTACATTTGCAGCGTCACACCGCCGCCGGCAATCATAACCATCGTCATTGAAAACAAATAAAACATAATAAGCACATCATAGACTTTAGCAAGAGCCGGCCCCATCAGATGCTCAAGCACAGGTAAAAAGTGCGTTGATTGAACCCGATAGCTGATCTTCAACACAATATAAGCCGAAATCGTAAACATGACTGTAAACAATACAATAGCCAGTCCGCTTTCGACACCGAAAAACTGCCATATTTCCTGCCCGCTTGCATACCCGGCCCCAATCTGGCTGCTTAATATGAGCAGCATCCACTTCATCCCGGCTCTCCACACCCTCATCACCTCATAAAATTTCTGATCATCTCCGCATATTGCTACTATATTGAGTGACAGCGGCAAACATTCATACAAATGGGACAAATATGGTATGATAACGACGATTGACTATTCAGAAAATTTATTTATGTTAGGCGCTCAAATCATGGACATCAGGCGTTTAACCGCAAGTGATACCCGATATCAGGCTCAAAGCTTTAAAAGATCACCCGGACGCATTCGCCGTCAGCTATGATGAGGAGAAAGAATGGCTGTCCGAAAAATGCAAAGCCAGGCTTGAAGCCGGCAATGCCATCGTGCTTGGCGCCTTTGAACAAGACAGACTGATAGGAATCCTCAAGATCTCCAAGCATTCGCTGTTTAAACTAAGACACATTGCGGTTATTGGTTCTATGTATATTTCCCCCAAACACCGAGGGTCAGGCGCGGGAAAAGCTTTAATGACGGAAGCCATCAGCCAAGCAAAAAAGATGAAAGACACAGAACAGCTCCATCTCTCTGTGACTTCAACAAATGAACCCGCAAAAAAACTCTACGCTCAGTTAGGATTTATCCTCTTCTCTACAGAAAAAAGAGCGCTGAAATTAGATCATCAGCAATATGTTGATGTAGATCAAATGGTCTTATTTCTTTCATGAACTTAGAGAATAACTGCTCTGGGTTCTTTTTCTATCCCGCTCTTTTCAAACAACCGGCATGCTGATCATGACATAAGCATAAAAAAAGGCAGCGCTGGATATACTGTAAACAACCATACATCACCAAAAACAACAATGTAATACTCGTATGACATGACAAGGAAGTGAACCTTATGAATCGAAAAGGCGGGCTTTTTTCTCAAGAACGGGCAAAACAATATGTATCCCATACGGATTCTTCTGCTGCGAATCAAATACAAGCGATCCTTACTTCATCTTTACGTAAAGCAGCCGGCAGACCGTTAGTCACCGTGTGTATCGGTACAGATCGGTCGACCGGAGATTCATTAGGTCCGCTCGTAGGAACAAAGTTAGAAAAAATGAATTTAGGCAGATTGCACGTTTACGGCACGCTGTCAGATCCTGTTCACGCCGTCAATATGAAAGACAAGCTGAAAGATATTCAACATCTACATAAAAATCCGTTTATTATAGCGGTTGATGCTTGTTTAGGCCGCGTCAAAAGCGTAGGCTCATTTCAAATCGGCGATGGGCCGCTGAAGCCCGGAGCAGGTGTTCAAAAAGACCTTCCTGAAATCGGTGACGTCCATATCAATGGAATCGTCAATGTCAGCGGGTTTATGGAGTATTTTGTCCTGCAGAATACGAGGCTTCATCTTGTTATGAGCATGGCAAATGTTTTAGCAGAGGGGTTACAGCTGACAGATAAATCAGAAGGCCGGCAGGAACGGCTCAGTCCGTTTCATAAGCTGACAAGACGTATATAAAAAACCATCTTTTAAATAAAGATGGTTTTTACGCTTCTCTCTCGGACAATAGTTCCAGGATACGTTCAAGATCTTCATTTGAGAAAAACTCAATCTCAATCTTCCCTTTTTTCTTTTGTCTCTTAATATTGACTGTTGTTCCGAAGTAATTTTGCAAATACGATTCCCGCTCTTTTAACACAACATCTTGAACAGGTTCTTTTTTCTTTGTTTCACGTGGAACATTGTTGTTTAACTGCTGAATCAGCTGCTCAAGCTGACGGACGTTCAGCTGTTCTTCAACCACTTTCTTCACAAGCGGTTCAAGCTTGTTTTTATTTTTCAAACCAAGCAAGGTTCTGCCGTGTCCCATGGATAATGTACCTTCTGCAATGAGGTTCTGGATGCTTTCCGGCAGCGTCAGCAGTCTTAAATGGTTGGCAATATGAGGCCTGCTTTTACCGAGCCGTTTAGCGAGCTGTTCCTGGGTTAAATCCAAATGCTTCAGCAGTGAGTCATATGCCAGAGCTTCTTCAAGCGGTGATAAGTCTTCACGCTGAAGGTTTTCCAAAAGAGCGATTTCCCGCATCAGCGATTCAGATAAATCCCGCACGATAGCCGGCACTGTCTCTTTACCGGCAAGTTTTGCGGCGCGGTAACGGCGTTCGCCTGCTACAATATCATAGCCCTTCAATGATTTTCTCACGATAATGGGCTGAAGAATGCCATGCTGAATGATGGACTCCTTCAGTTCAGCTAATGACTCATCGTCAAATTGTTTTCTTGGCTGATAAGGATTGGGGCGTAAATCACTGATTTTAATCTCTTCCACTGTCTCTTCAGACAAATCAACCTGATTAAACAACGCGTTAATCCCTTTTCCGAGCCCGCCTTTAGCCATTCGCTGCCACTTCCTTTGCTAAATCTAAATATACTTCCGCACCTCTCGAACGCGGATCGTATAATATGATCGGCTTGCCGTGACTCGGCGCCTCACTTAAACGGACATTGCGAGGAATAATGGTTTGATACACTTTATCTCTAAAGTATTTCTTTACCTCTTCTATTACTTGAATGCCGAGATTCGTTCTGGCATCAAGCATCGTCAGAAGCACTCCTTCTATCATTAAGTCGGTATTTAAATGTTTTTGCACAAGCCGAACTGTATTTAATAATTGACTCAATCCTTCAAGAGCGTAGTATTCGCACTGAACCGGGATAACGACTGAATCTGAAGCGGTAAGCGCATTAATCGTTAATAACCCGAGAGACGGAGGACAATCAATAATCATGTAATCGTAATTTTGTTTCACAGATTCTAATGCTCTTTTCAGCCTGACCTCCCGTGAGATCGTCGGAACCAATTCGATTTCCGCTCCCGCAAGCTGGATCGTGGCCGGAATGACATCTAAGTTCTCTACTGAAGTCGGTTTAATAATATCTGTAACATCTGCATCATCTACTAAAATGTCGTACACACAATGATCCACATCGGCTTTTTCAATCCCTAATCCGCTCGTTGCATTGCCCTGCGGATCAATATCAACAAGAAGAACCCTTTTACCTATGTAAGCCAAGCAAGCCCCCAGATTGACAGAAGTCGTCGTCTTCCCGACTCCGCCTTTTTGGTTCGTAATTGCTATGATTTTTCCCACGATGTCACCTACCTTCACATGAACATGTACTGTCTTGTTTCTATCTTATCAAAAAAAGAGTAAAGCGTTTTATTTTTTTCATAATTTGTTTATCAGCAAGTGAAAAAAATGTAAACGAAAAAGACACTTTCTAATATAAGTTCTCCGATAAAGTGACTTTTTTGACTGTAAAAAGATAATTCACGACACAAAAAGATAAAATTTTACATATATAATGTATAGTGCACAATAAATCTATCATTATCTCAAAATAGTTTTTTGATTAAAATAAAAACTCCCCTGCTGATCAGGAGAGTTTTTATTTAGGTATCCGAATGGTAAGCTGGATGTACTCTTCGAATTCTTCTTCTTCAGTGTTCAGCCTGACGCCGCTGTCTTCCACCATGGACAGTGACTGACGAATCGTATTCATCGCAATTCTTGTATCCCTGCTGAACGCTTTGCGTCTCGGCTTTGGTTTCTGCTTATTCTGTTCAAGCATTTTCACCACTCTGTCTTCCGTCTGCTTGACGTTTAAGCTTTTCTCAATGATTTCCGCAAGCAATGTGACCTGAAACTCCGGCTGTTTGAGCGGAATCAGTGCTCTTGCATGACGTTCCGTAATTTTTTTCTCCATAATCGCATCCTGGACGGGTTCCGGGAGCTTTAACAATCGGAGCTTGTTCGCAATCGTTGACTGGCCTTTTCCTAAGCGCTGCGCCAAGGCTTCCTGTGTTAAATCATGAAGTTCTAACAGCCTTGCGTACGCATGAGCTTCCTCAATGGAGGACAATTCTTCCCTTTGCAGGTTTTCAATCAAAGCGACAGATGCTGTTTCCGTATCAGAAAAATCTTTAATAATTGCGGGAATCTTCTCCCATTCAAGCGTCTGTACCGCTCTCCAGCGCCTTTCACCCGCAATGAGCTCATATTGTCCTTCATCTTCTGTATGTCTGACAACAATCGGCTGAATGATGCCGTGTGTATGGATAGTCATTGCTAACTCTTTGATTTTTTCATCTGAGAAAATGGTGCGTGGCTGAAAACGGTTGGGAACGATAGCATGTACCGGTATTTCGAGTATCTCTTCTTTGTTTGTATCATGCTCAGCTATCTCCGGTTCCTCTTCCTTCTCACCAAACCCGAAGAAACGAGAGAATGAATGCTTCATGTACCTACACCACCTTTAAAAACTGCCATTTTTATAATTCTATTTTCTCATGGTTTTTCCTGCTGTATCTTCATCAATTTTGCAGAAAATATGATGGAATTGTCACATCAGGCTGTCTAAATTACCCTTCAATTGGCGATTTATTTGGAGTACCCGGTTTTCTCGGATATTTTTTCGGAGTGCTTTTCGTCTTGCGAATGATCATAATGTTCCGTTCACTTTCTTCAACGGGAAGTGTAAAGGAATGAACTTGTTCAAGCTCTCCTCCCAATACTTTAATCGCCTTTTGCCCCGCTTTCAGCTCTTCATCAGCGGCTGCAGCTTTTAGTGCTGCAAATATACCGTTTTTCTTGGCCAGCGGCAGACAAAGCTCACTCAGGACTGACAGACGCGCCACCGCACGGGCCGTCACGAGATCGAAGCTTTCCCGGACGTCTTTCCGCTGTCCGAATGTCTCCGCTCTGTCATGGACAAATGTCGTATGCTCTAATTGTAAAGCATCAGAGAGAGTTTCCAAAAACGTAATCCGCTTATTCAGTGAATCGACGATGGTGACATGCAGATGCGGGAAGCAGATTTTGACGGGCAGGCTTGGAAAACCGGCGCCGGCGCCGACATCACAAAGAGTGGTGACCTTTTCAAAATCAATATAAAATGCCGCCGTTATCGAATCATAAAAATGCTTGAGATAAACTTCCTTTTTCTCAGTGATGGATGTCAGATTCATTTTTTCGTTCCATTCCACGAGCATCCGATAATACAACTCGAATTGCTCCAGCTGGCGGTCAGAAAGGGAAATCCCTTTCTCCGCTAAACTGGATGTAAATTCCTCTATATTCATGCCGTCATCCTTTCTATTCAGCTACCTTGGCAATACGGCCCTGCTCCAGGTATACCAGCAGGATTGAAATGTCTGCCGGATTGACGCCGGAAATACGGGACGCTTGAGCAACTGATAAAGGACGCACTTCTTTCAGCTTTTGACGGGCTTCAGTAGCAATTCCTTTAATGGCGTCATAATCAATCCGATCAGGGATTTTTTTGTTTTCCATTTTCTTCAGCTTTTCCACTTGCTGCAAGGATTTTTCGATATATCCTTCATATTTCACTTGGATTTCCACTTGTTCCGCCACATCTTGCGGAACCGGAGAATCTGCAGGCGCAAGTTTTGTCACTGTTTCATAGTTCATTTCCGGACGTTTCATTAAATCTGTGCCGCGCACTCCGTCTTTCAGCTCGCTTCCGCCGAGTGAACGGATATATTCCTGATTCTCAGGAGACGGCTTGATAATAACAGACCAGAGACGTTTTTTCTCTGCCTCGATCGCCGCTTTTTTCTTCTCAAACGCTTCATAGCGCTCATCAGAAATTAAGCCGATCTCGTGGCCGATTTCCGTCAGGCGAAGATCCGCGTTGTCGTGACGGAGCAGCAGTCTGTATTCCGCCCGTGAAGTCAGCAGACGGTACGGTTCATTGGTTCCTTTCGTTACCAAATCATCAATCAATACACCGATATAAGCATCGGAACGGCTGAGGATCACTTCTTCTTTTCCAAGCGCTTTGCGCCCTGCGTTGATCCCTGCCATAATTCCTTGCCCGGCTGCTTCCTCATAACCTGATGTACCGTTAATTTGACCGGCTGTGTACAGGTTAGGGATTTTTTTCGTCTCCAGTGTAGGCCAGAGCTGTGTCGGTACAATCGCGTCATACTCAATCGCGTATCCGGCTCTCATCATCTGCACCTTTTCCAGTCCCGGAATGGTCGCCAGCATCCGCTGCTGCACGTCCTCAGGAAGACTCGTGGATAGACCTTGAACGTATACTTCCTGCGTATTTCTGCCTTCCGGCTCAAGGAAAATCTGATGACGCGGTTTATCATTAAACCGAACGACTTTATCTTCAATCGAAGGGCAGTATCTCGGTCCCGTTCCTTTAATCATACCGGAATACATCGGCGAACGATGCAGGTTGCTGTCGATGATCTCATGAGTCTCAGGACTCGTGTAAGTCAGCCAGCAAGGCAGCTGATCGGTAATGTATTCAACCGTTTCATATGAGAAAGCGCGCGGAACCGGGTCCCCTGGCTGGATTTCTGTTTTGCTGTAATCAATGGAATCGCTTGAGACACGAGGAGGCGTGCCCGTTTTAAAACGGACGAGATCAAAACCGAGCTCCTCTAAGTGCTCAGAAAGTTTAATAGACGGCTGCTGGTTATTCGGGCCGCTTGAGTAAGACAGATCACCGAGAATGATCCGCCCTCTTAAATACGTTCCGGTTGTCAGCACGACCGTTTTTGCCTTGTATTCAGCACCCGTTTGCGTAATGACACCGCGGCACTCTCCGTCTTCAATGATTAAACGCTCGGCAATCCCTTGAAGAAGTGTCAAATTCGGTGTTTTTTCCAGCGTATGCTTCATTTCGTGCTGATATTGGAATTTATCCGCCTGCGCACGCAGCGCCCGTACGGCCGGACCTTTTCCTGTATTCAGCATTCTCATTTGAATATGAGTTTTATCTATATTTCTAGCCATTTCTCCGCCGAGCGCGTCAATTTCGCGGACGACAATCCCTTTCGCGGGGCCGCCGACAGACGGATTACATGGCATAAACGCAACCATATCAAGATTAATCGTCAAAACAAGCGTTTTGGCTCCCTGGCGCGCGGATGCGAGGGCAGCCTCAACACCGGCATGCCCGGCGCCGATGACAATCACGTCGTATTGGCCTGCTTCATACCCCATGGTTTTTTCCTCCCTTTTATTTACCTAAACAAAATTGTGAAAAGAGCTGATCAATTAAGCTTTCGTGGACGGCATCACCGATGATTTCGCCCAGCAGCTCCCAGCACCTTGTCAAATCAATTTGCACCATATCAATCGGAACATCCTGTTCAATTCCGTTCAGCGCATCATCAATCGCTTGCTTGGCCTGATGCAGAATCGAGATATGACGGGTGTTGCTGACATAGGTGAGATCTCCGCTTTCGATCGCTCCTGTATAAAATAGCGACTGAATCGCTTCCTCTAAATCTTGAATGCCTTCTTCTTTCAGCAATGAGGTCGTGACGACAGGCCGGCCTTTCGCCAGTTCCTTAACGCGCTCAGCGTCAATCTTAGCCTCAAGGTCCGTCTTATTCATAATGACAATGACGTCCATTCCCTCAACCGCTTCAAACAATTTAACATCTTCTTCAGAAAGCGCTTCGCTGTGGTTAAGCACAAGCAAAATGAGATCCGCTTCCTTCAGAACCTGCCGTGACCGTTCCACACCGATTCTTTCGACGATGTCTTCTGTCTCGCGGATTCCGGCGGTATCGACAAGCCGAAGCGGCACGCCTCGCACGTTGACATATTCCTCTATCACATCACGCGTCGTTCCCGGAATATCGGTTACAATCGCCTTCGTTTCATGGACAAGGCTGTTAAGCAGAGAGGATTTCCCGACGTTCGGACGGCCGATGATCACGGTAGACAGTCCCTCTCGCAAAATTTTCCCCTGCTCGGACGTACGGAGCAGCGCCTCGATTTCTTTCTTCACGCCGCTTGCCTTCTCCACTAAAAGCTGATGCGTCATTTCTTCGACGTCATCATATTCCGGATAATCTATATTCACCTCAACATGGGCAAGTGTTTCTAACAACTCATCACGCAGACGGCGGACAAGCGCGGAAAGCCGTCCTTCCATCTGGTTCATGGCGACATTCATGGCACGGTCCGTTTTGGCCCTGATCAGATCCATCACCGCTTCCGCCTGTGAAAGGTCAATCCGTCCGTTTAAAAATGCGCGCTTCGTAAACTCACCGGGTTCTGCCAGTCTCGCACCTTCTCTTAAAGCAAGCTGGAGCACCTGATTAACCGTCACAATACCCCCGTGACAGTTGATTTCTATGACATCTTCCCTTGTGAATGTTCTGGGCGCTCTTAAAACAGACACCATGACTTCCTCAATAATCCGTCCCGTCGTACTGTCCGCGATATGCCCGTAATGAATGGTATGGGATTCTGCCGAACTGAGCGTTTTGCCTTTCGGACCCTTGTACATTTTGTCGGCGATCTTTACGGCTTCCGGGCCGCTCAGCCGAACGATCGCAATCGCGCCTTCACCCATCGGAGTTGAAATCGCTGCAATTGTATCCATGCTGTTCACCTCTCTTTATCTCTGTTTCCATCTATATAAAAAATTTTATTTACGCCAAAATTAAAAGATAACATAGTTTGGTTTGAAGTGGAAGATACGTTATCCACAAAGGCAGAAATTCATCCCTTATTACTTTAACTTATCCACATGTGAATAACAATTAATTTTATTTCCTAAAACCTTTTTTATCAACAGCATAGACCGAAAAAGAAAAAACTTAAACGCAAAAAATGCGATTCTGCTCAGGAATAGAGCCATTTTTACCAATAAAAAAACCGAAGTTCCGATTTTACCCGGACTTCGGTTTTCTGCTATCTTTATGGGAAATAACGAGATGGCGGTACCGGCCTTCACCGGTAGAAAACGTTTTGATATTTGGATGCTTTGACAGCGCGTCATGGATGATTTTTCTTTCACCTGACGGCATCGGTTCTAAATGCACATCTTTTTTCGTTTTCGACACTTGCTTGGCCAGCCTGTTTGCCAGCTGATCCAGAATTTCTCTTCTTTTCCGCCGATAATTCTCAGCGTCGACAACGGCTTGGCGATACTGGCCGGAGCCGCGGTTCAAAACAAGCTGCGTCAATGTTTCCAGGGCATTGAGTGTTTGTCCTCTTTTGCCAATAAGCAGCGCCGCTTTTTCACCTTTAATGTGAAAACAGACTGTTTTCTTGTTTTCTTCCGTAACAATCTCAGAAGGCCCGGCAATAGAATGGATGATTTCTTCCAAATACGCTTTCGCTTCCTGAACAGGATTTCTTTTCTCTTCCAGTTCTACGATCGCATTCTTTTTTCCGAAAATACCCAAAAACCCTTTATATTCTTCTTGCACCACCGTTATTTCTACTTGATCTTTCGTCAGTTGAAGTTCCTGAAGGCCTGATTGAACTGCTTCTTCGACATTCCGTCCCGCAGCAGTCACCTTCTTCACTTTTTCTTTCCTCCGGCTTTCTGCGTTTCCGGATCGTGTTTAATGTCAGGTCCTTTAATAAGGAATGTCTGAGCAATCATAAACAGGTTTCCGACTACCCAATACAGAGACAGCGCACTCGGGAAGTTGATCGCAAATACGATGATCATGATCGGCATAATCCATACCATCATTGCCATTTGAGGATTCTGAGTCGGATTTCCCGCCATCATCAGCTTCTGCTGGACAAAAGTGGCCACACCGGCAACGATAGGAAGAATATAGTAAGGATCCTTCTCTCCTAAATCAAACCATAAAAAGCTGTGCTGTGAAATGGCTTGCGTACGCATAATGGCGTGGTAGAATCCGATCAAAATCGGCATTTGAATCAGGATCGGGAAACATCCTGCCAGCGGGTTTACCCCGTGCTTTGAAAACAGGGCCATCGTTTCCTGCTGAAGCTTCTGCTGCGTTTTTTGATCTTTAGAGCTGTATTTTTCTCTGAGCTTCTGCATTTCAGGCTGCAGCGCCTGCATCGCTTTTGAGCTTCGAAGCTGCTTGATCATCAGCGGCAGAATCAGCAGACGAATTAAAATCGTAACGATGATGATCGATAAACCATAGTTATCGCCCGTCAGTTTCGCTACGTACGTAATGACTTCTGACAATGGATACACAACATATTTGTCCCAGAAATGCGGACTATTCGCCGTAATCGGCTCTTTCACACTCGAGCATCCGGCCAGCAGCACGAGCATACCGACCATACTCAGTAGTAACCATATTCTCCTTTTCAAGAACGTTTCCTCCTATACCAATCTTTATAAACCTTGTATGTATTTTAGCATCTTTCAGTTTCAAATGGCGTTCATTTTTCGCCAAATAAAAGGAAGCGCTTTTAAAAACGTGAAGAAAACAAAATATGAGCTATTTTGACGAAGATTTCTTATATAATGAGGTTTTTCTGAATAAGTGCTGCAGACTCTTTTTCGTTTCTTCAAAACTGAGGTCGCCGGCGGGTTTTCTTGCGATAATAATAAAATCTTTCGGCTTGAGCAGCTCTTTTTCCTCCTGAACAGCCTGTCTGATTAACCGCTTCACCCGATTGCGCACGACGGCATTGCCGATTTTTTTACTGACAGAAAGCCCTACCCGGAGCTCTTCCTGTTTCGGCTGATCAAGCGTATACAGCACGAACTGGCGGTTTGCCATAGACGTTCCGCGTTTAAACACTTTTTGAAAATCTTCATTTTTCTTTAACCGATTTCGCTTCTTCACTTTAATTCACTCCGATATTCACTCGCAGAAACTTTTATTTCTATCTAAAAAAAACGGGCCGCCGGAATACTGAAGAAATTTCTCCAGTACCGGGCGACGCATGACATCTCTTTTCTCTTAATGTGAAAAAAGACCACTGACATTATTCAGTGGCCTAAGCTGATAATACTTTTCTGCCTTTGCGGCGACGGCGTGCTAATACTAGACGACCGTTTTTTGAACTCATACGGCTTCTGAAGCCATGAACTTTACTGCGTTTACGGTTATTCGGTTGGAATGTTCTTTTCATTTATGACACCTCCCTCGAGGAATAGCTGTTAAAGACAGTCTTACTTATTATATTTGTGCTGCCTATTCATTGTCAACTTCAGCAGTGCTTTTATTTCTTACAACCATAATAGGATAACATACCTTAACCAGATTAGAAACCTTATTTTTCATATTCCTTTTTTTAACGCACAAAAAAAGCCGCGCTCCCCCGAAAAAACGTCATGTGGATAATTTTTCGGTCTTTTTTTAATATCCACAATCGTTATCGACAACATTTTCACATTGCTAACCCCTGTGGACAAAGATTTTTCAACAAGTTGTCAGGTTTGTGGATAAGATTACGAGAACCATTGCAAGTCCTCGCTTAATTTGATATTATATTTGTGTTTTAACTCTTAATTACTTATCCAGTCCATTCTCTTTATCCACAAATTGTGGATAAGTTGTGGATTGTTTTCACACAGCTTGTGTAGATTGTTGTCCACAACTTGTGGAATTTGTCGAAAAGCTATTTTTCTACTATACTATATGTTTTCAACATTTCGTGTGTACGAATGGTCAGAGCCATATGCTCTTTTTTTGTGTTCTATAACAGGGGAAGGGCGCTGATTTTTAAAGAAAAGGAGGGCTGTGCCGGATAATGGAGAATATATTGGATCTTTGGAATCAAGCTCTAGCTCAAATTGAGAAAAAGCTAAGCAAACCGAGTTTCGAAACTTGGATGAAGTCGACGAAAGCCCATTCGCTGCAAGGAGATACCTTAACCATCACCGCTCCCAATGAATTTGCCAGAGACTGGCTGGAGTCCAGGTACTTACATCTCATTGCAGATACCATATATGAATTAACCGGGGAAGAATTAAGCGTCAAATTTGTCATTCCTCAAAATCAGGACGAAGAAGACTTTTTGCCGAAACCGCAAGTGAAAAAAGCGGCAAAAGAGGAACCGTCTGATTTTCCCCAAAGCATGCTTAACCCGAAATATACATTCGACACATTCGTCATCGGATCGGGAAACCGATTCGCCCATGCAGCATCACTGGCTGTGGCGGAAGCACCCGCTAAAGCATACAACCCTTTATTTATATACGGGGGAGTCGGCTTAGGAAAAACCCACTTAATGCACGCGATCGGCCATTATGTCATTGATCATAATCCTTCAGCCAAAGTGGTGTACCTGTCTTCTGAAAAATTCACAAATGAATTCATCAACTCAATCCGCGATAATAAAGCCGTTGATTTCCGCAACCGCTACCGGAACGTTGATGTACTTTTGATAGATGATATTCAATTTTTAGCCGGAAAAGAACAAACACAGGAAGAGTTTTTCCATACATTCAACACGCTTCATGAAGAAAGCAAACAAATCGTGATTTCCAGTGACAGACCGCCGAAAGAGATCCCGACCCTTGAAGACCGCCTGCGTTCGCGGTTCGAATGGGGATTGATTACAGATATCACACCGCCGGATCTGGAAACGCGGATTGCCATTCTGAGAAAGAAAGCGAAGGCGGAGGGCCTTGATATTCCGAACGAGGTCATGCTTTACATCGCGAATCAGATTGACAGCAACATCCGCGAACTGGAAGGGGCATTAATCCGGGTTGTCGCCTATTCATCCTTAATCAATAAAGACATTAACGCAGACCTGGCAGCAGAAGCATTGAAAGATATTATTCCGTCTTCTAAGCCGAAGGTCATTACGATAAAAGAGATTCAGCGGATTGTCGGACAGCAGTTCAACATTAAGCTTGAAGATTTCAAAGCGAAAAAGCGTACGAAATCCGTGGCTTTCCCAAGACAAATTGCAATGTATCTTTCAAGAGAAATGACGGATTCTTCTTTGCCTAAAATCGGGGAAGAATTTGGCGGGAGAGACCATACAACCGTCATTCACGCCCACGAAAAGATTTCAAAACTGCTGATTGATGACGAGCAGCTTCAGCAGCAGGTGAAAGAAATAAAAGAACTGCTTAAATAATAGTGCCCTCGGATGAATCGGGGAAAGTGTGAATAACTTTTTCATAGCCATGCACAGTCTGTCCACATGTGGATAGGCTGTGTTTCCTGTCTTTTTCACAACTTATCCACAAATCCACAGGCCCTACTATTACTACTGCTATTTTTAAAATATATTAATTATATTATCCGTTAGGAGGATAAACATGAAATTTACGATTCAAAAAGATCGGTTAGTCGAAAGTGTACAAGACGTTCTAAAAGCCGTTTCATCCAGAACCACAATTCCCATTCTCACCGGTATTAAGATCGTCGCCTCAGATGAAGGAGTATCTTTCACAGGAAGTGACTCTGATATTTCAATTGAGTCATTCATTCCGAAAGAAGATGATGATAAAGAAATCGTGACGATCGATCAGCCGGGAAGTATCGTGCTGCAAGCGCGTTTCTTCAGCGAAATCGTTAAAAAACTGCCGATGGCGACTGTTGAAATCGAAGTTCAAAATCAATATTTAACGATTATCCGTTCCGGAAAAGCCGAATTTAATTTAAACGGCCTTGATGCAGATGAATATCCGCATCTACCGCAAATCGAAGAGCATCACGCCATTCAGATTCCGACGGATCTTTTGAAAAACCTGATCCGCCAAACCGTGTTCGCTGTGTCCGCCTCAGAAACACGCCCTATCTTGACAGGTGTAAACTGGAAAGTTGAAAACGGTGAATTATTATGCACTGCCACGGATAGCCACCGACTCGCTTTAAGAAAGGCGAAGCTTGATATTCCGGAAGACAGCTCTTATAACGTCGTCATTCCCGGGAAAAGCTTAACCGAGCTGAGTAAAATTCTTGATGACAACCAAGAGCTGGTGGATATCGTCATTACAGAAACCCAAGTTCTGTTCAAAGCGAAAAACGTATTGTTCTTCTCAAGATTGCTTGACGGAAACTATCCGGACACGACCAGCTTAATTCCGCAGGAAAGCAAAACGGAAATCGTCGTGAACACGAAGGAATTTTTACAGGCGATAGACCGTGCTTCTTTATTGGCGAGAGAAGGCCGCAACAACGTTGTAAAGCTTTCTGCCAAACCGGCGGATTCGCTTGAGATTTCATCAAATTCTCCGGAAATCGGGAAAGTGGTCGAAGCTGTGCTGGCTGACCAGATTGACGGCGAGGAATTAAATATTTCATTCAGTCCAAAATATATGATGGACGCACTGAAAGTACTTGAAGGAGCGGACATCCGCATCAGCTTTACGGGAGCGATGAGACCGTTTCTTATCCGTACGCCGAATGATGAGACCATCGTTCAGCTCATCCTTCCGGTCAGAACGTATTAATCAAACAGAATGTGCTGCCGGCTTAGTTCGGCAGCTTTTCTATTCATCAGCCGCTCCCTCAAGTTTTCCCTTTCCTTATTTCAGGATTTTTTAGTACAATTAGATATTAGTGATATTTGAAAGAGGTCGATATTATGGCAAATCCGATTTCGATTGATACAGAAATGATTACGCTTGGCCAGTTTTTAAAATTAGCCGATGTGATTCAGTCCGGCGGCATGGCGAAGTGGTTTCTGAGCGAGCATGAGGTGACTGTCAACAATGAACCTGACAATCGCCGCGGCAGAAAGCTTTACGTTGGAGACGTGGTCGCGATTGAAGGATTTGGTTCATTTCAAGTCGTCAATTAAAGCGGGTGACAGCGGTTGTATATCCAAAATTTAGAATTAACATCCTACCGTAATTATGAGCGCGCTGAGCTTCAATTCGAAAACAAGGTGAATGTGATCATCGGGGAAAATGCCCAAGGCAAAACCAATCTGATGGAAGCCATCTATGTCCTTTCGATGGCAAAATCACACCGCACCTCAAATGACAAAGAACTTATACGGTGGGACGAAGACTATGCTAAAATAGAAGGAAGAGTGATGAAGCGCAACGGGGACATCCCGATGCAGCTTGTCATCTCCAAAAAAGGTAAAAAGGGCAAGGTCAATCATATAGAGCAGCAAAAACTCAGTCAGTATGTCGGAGCGCTGAACACCATTATGTTTGCCCCTGAGGATTTAAATCTCGTCAAAGGAAGCCCTCAGGTGAGGAGAAGATTTCTCGATATGGAGATCGGGCAGGTTTCTGCCGTTTATCTGTATGATTTATCTCTTTATCAAAAAATCCTTTCACAGCGGAATCATTTTCTGAAACAGCTGCAAAGCCGGAAACAGACTGACCGGACCATGCTTGACGTTCTCACTGATCAGCTGATTGAAGCAGCCGCAAAAGTTGTCGCCAAACGTCTGCAGTTTACGGCGCAGCTTGAAAAATGGGCGCAGCCGATCCATTCCGGCATTTCCCGGGGACTTGAAGAACTGACGCTTAAGTATCACACGGCGCTTGATGTATCAGATCCTAAAGATTTGTCGAAAATAGGTAACAGCTACCAGGAGTCTTTTTCGAAATTAAAAGAAAAAGAAATAGAACGAGGCGTCACATTATTCGGACCGCATCGGGATGATGTCCTTTTTTATGTGAACGGACGCGATGTGCAGACTTACGGTTCGCAGGGACAGCAGCGTACGACGGCTTTGTCTCTGAAGCTGGCTGAAATAGATTTGATTCATGAAGAAATCGGAGAATACCCCATTTTACTTTTGGATGATGTACTAAGCGAGCTGGATGATTACCGGCAGTCCCATTTGCTTCATACGATCCAAGGCCGTGTGCAGACATTTGTCACCACGACGAGCGTGGATGGCATTGACCACGATACCTTACATCAAGCAGGAATGTTCCGTGTGGAAAACGGTACGTTAGTGAAGTGAAGAAATGAGGTGAGCGATTGTATATTCATTTAGGTGACGACTTTGTCGTTTCAACCCGCGATATTGTCGGCATTTTTGACTGCAAGGTCAATGTATCGCCGATCGTTGAAGAATTTCTGGACAGACAGAAAGAAAAAGTAGTGCCGTCCGTAAACGGCACGCCAAAGTCTATCGTAGTCACGACTGAGAATATATATTACTCTCCCTTATCTTCCGGCACACTGAAGAAACGTGCGCAATTTATGTTAGAAATAGATTCTTAGCGGATCTTTACAATGAATATATTATCGTTTAAGAAAAGTGTAGGTGAATGTGCATGGCTATGGAACAGCAGCAAAATAGTTATGATGAGAATCAGATACAGGTATTAGAAGGTTTGGAAGCTGTTCGAAAGAGACCGGGGATGTACATCGGATCAACTAACAGCAAAGGCCTTCACCATTTGGTGTGGGAAATCGTCGACAACAGTATTGACGAAGCCCTGGCCGGTTATTGTACAGATATTAACATCGAGATTGAAAAAGATAACAGCATTACCGTTAAGGACAACGGGCGCGGAATTCCGGTCGGTATCCAGGAGAAGATGGGCCGCCCTGCGGTTGAAGTCATCATGACCGTTCTCCACGCCGGCGGTAAATTTGACGGAAGCGGATATAAAGTATCCGGCGGTCTTCACGGTGTAGGGGCGTCCGTCGTAAACGCCTTGTCGACCACTCTTGACGTTACGGTTCATCGTGACGGGAAAATCCACTATCAGGCGTACGAGCGCGGTGTACCTGTGGCTGATCTTGAAGTGATCGGCGAAACTGATAAGACCGGAACGATTACGCACTTCGTTCCGGACCCGGAAATTTTCAAAGAAACAACTGTATATGACTATGATCTGCTTTCAAACCGTGTCCGGGAATTGGCCTTCCTGACAAAAGGCGTAAACATCACGATTGAAGACAAACGTGAAGGACAAGAACGGAAAAACGAGTACCACTACAAAGGCGGAATCAAAAGCTATGTTGAGTACTTAAACCGTTCCAAAGAAGTCGTTCATGAAGAGCCGATTTATATCGAAGGCGAGAAAGACGGCATAACGGTTGAAGTTGCATTGCAATACAACGACAGCTATACAAGCAATATTTATTCTTTCACAAATAATATCAACACATACGAAGGCGGCACGCACGAGGCCGGATTTAAAACCGGTCTGACCCGTGTCATAAACGACTATGCAAGAAGAAAGGGGATTTTCAAAGAAAATGATCCGAATTTAAGCGGGGATGATGTGAGAGAAGGGCTGACTGCCATTATTTCAATTAAGCACCCTGATCCGCAATTCGAAGGGCAGACGAAAACGAAGCTCGGCAACTCCGAAGCGAGAACGATCACTGATACGCTGTTTTCTTCTGCGCTGGAAACATTCCTTCTTGAAAATCCGGACTCAGCCCGCAAAATCGTTGAAAAAGGTTTAATGGCCGCAAGAGCGCGGATGGCGGCGAAAAAAGCGCGGGAATTGACCCGGCGCAAAAGTGCGCTTGAGATTTCCAATCTGCCGGGCAAACTGGCGGACTGTTCTTCTAAAGATCCGAGCATTTCCGAGCTGTATATCGTAGAGGGTGACTCTGCGGGCGGATCAGCGAAACAGGGACGGGACCGTCATTTCCAAGCCATTCTGCCGCTGCGCGGTAAGATTCTGAACGTTGAGAAAGCCAGACTTGATAAGATTCTCTCAAACAATGAGGTCAGATCAATGATCACGGCCCTCGGAACAGGGATCGGAGAAGATTTTAATCTTGAAAAAGCGCGTTATCATAAAGTGGTCATCATGACGGATGCCGATGTTGACGGCGCCCATATCAGAACGCTTTTATTAACGTTCTTCTACAGATACATGCGGGAAATCATCGAAAACGGCTATGTCTACATTGCCCAGCCGCCGCTTTATAAAGTGCAGCAGGGAAAACGGGTGGAATACGCTTATAACGATAAGCAGCTTGATGAGCTGTTAAAAGAGCTTCCGCAATCACCTAAGCCCGGCCTCCAGCGTTATAAAGGTCTTGGAGAAATGAACGCGACTCAGCTTTGGGAAACGACAATGGACCCTGCGACCAGAACGCTTCTGCAAGTCAATCTTGAAGATGCAATGGACGCTGACGAGACTTTTGAAATGCTGATGGGTGACAAAGTAGAACCGCGGAGAAACTTCATAGAAGCAAACGCCAGATACGTGAAAAATCTTGATATTTAACCAAGAAAGCCTTATTTTCGTTAAGAAATAAGGCTTTTTTCTCAAAGCGGCTTCTAAAGCCTCTGAAATCCGCAAAACCCGTATATTCTACTAAATTAATGTGTATAAACACAAGTTTATTGATATAATGGAGAATAGTGAAATCGTATTGAAGATCATAATGGACAATCTACTCCCACATTATTTCATGTGATACTTCAGGGAGGTTTTTTTAATGAGTGAACAAAACACACCACAAGTACGTGAAGTCAATATCAGTCAGGAAATGCGGACATCCTTCCTGGACTATGCAATGAGCGTTATCGTATCCCGGGCGCTTCCGGATGTGCGTGACGGTCTGAAGCCGGTTCACAGACGGATTTTGTACGCAATGAATGATTTAGGCATGACCAGTGACAAACCATATAAAAAATCTGCCCGTATCGTCGGTGAAGTTATCGGTAAGTACCACCCGCACGGTGACTCAGCGGTTTACGAATCAATGGTCAGAATGGCGCAGGATTTTAACTACCGCTACATGCTTGTTGACGGACACGGCAACTTCGGTTCGGTTGACGGCGACTCAGCGGCCGCGATGCGTTACACAGAAGCGAGAATGTCAAAAATCGCAATGGAAATTCTGCGTGACATTACGAAAGACACGATTGACTATCAAGATAACTATGACGGTTCAGAAAGAGAGCCTGCCGTCATGCCTTCGAGATTTCCGAATCTGCTCGTAAACGGGGCTGCCGGTATTGCGGTCGGAATGGCGACAAACATTCCCCCGCATCAGCTTGGAGAAGTCATTGAAGGCGTGCTTGCCGTAAGTGAGAATCCTGAGATTACAAACCAGGAGCTGATGGAGTACATCCCGGGCCCGGATTTTCCGACTGCAGGTCAGATTTTGGGCCGGAGCGGCATCCGCAAGGCGTATGAATCCGGACGGGGATCAATCACAATCCGGGCTAAGGCTGAAATCGAAGAGACTTCATCGGGAAAAGAAAGAATTATTGTCACGGAACTTCCTTATCAGGTGAACAAAGCGAGATTAATTGAAAAAATCGCGGATCTTGTCCGGGACAAAAAAATCGAAGGAATTACCGATCTGCGAGACGAATCCGACCGTAACGGAATGAGAATCGTCATTGAGATCCGCCGTGACGCCAATGCTCACGTCATTTTGAATAACCTGTACAAACAAACGGCCCTGCAGACGTCTTTCGGGATCAACCTGCTGGCGCTCGTTGACGGACAGCCGAAGGTACTAAGCCTGAAACAATGTCTGGAGCATTATCTTGATCACCAAAAGGTTGTGATCCGGCGCAGAACGGCTTACGAACTCCGCAAAGCGGAAGCGAGAGCTCACATTTTGGAAGGTTTAAGAATTGCTCTCGATCATTTAGATGCCGTTATTTCTCTTATCCGCAATTCCCAGACGGCTGAAATTGCGAGAACGGGTTTGATCGAACAATTCTCACTGACTGAAAAACAAGCGCAAGCCATTCTGGATATGCGTCTTCAGCGATTAACCGGTCTGGAGCGCGAAAAGATTGAAGAGGAATATCAATCACTTGTTGCGCTTATCGCTGAGCTGAAAGATATTTTAGCCAATGAAGAAAGAGTTCTTGAGATCATCCGTGAAGAACTTAATGAAATCAAAGAGCGTTTCAATGATGAGAGACGCACTGAAATTGTGACGTCCGGTCTTGAAACAATTGAAGATGAAGATCTTATCGAGAGAGAAAATATCGTCATCACACTGACCCATAACGGCTATGTTAAACGTCTCCCGGCGTCCACATACCGCAGCCAAAAACGGGGCGGAAAAGGCGTACAGGGAATGGGAACGAATGAAGATGACTTTGTGGAACACTTAATTTCCACATCAACGCACGATACGATCCTGTTCTTCTCTAATAAAGGGAAGGTATACCGTTCTAAAGGATATGAAATCCCTGAATACGGCCGAACGGCAAAAGGCATTCCGATTATTAACCTTCTGGAAGTTGAAAAAGGCGAATGGATTAATGCCATTATTCCGGTCAGCACGTTTGATGAGGAGCAATACCTCTTCTTTACGACCAAACAAGGGGTGTCGAAACGTACGGCACTGTCCCAGTTTGCGAATATACGGAATAACGGGTTGATCGCCCTAGGTCTCCGGGAAGACGATGAACTGATGGCCGTCCGCCTGACTGACGGCAAGAAACAAATCATCATCGGAACGAAGAACGGTTTACTGATCCGTTTCCCTGAAGAAGATGTAAGACAAATGGGACGCACAGCTGCGGGTGTTAAAGGCATCACGCTGACAGACGAAGATGTCGTTGTAGGTATGGAGATTCTTGAAGAAGACTCTCATGTCCTCATAGTGACAGAAAACGGCTACGGCAAACGCACACCGGCTTCAGAATACAGAGTTCAAAGCCGGGGCGGAAAAGGTCTTAAAACATGTAAAATCACTGACAGCAACGGTCCGTTAGTAACCGTGAAAGCAACAAAAGGCGAAGAGGACTTAATGATTATTACGGCAAGCGGCGTGTTAATCAGAATGGATATTAATGATATCTCCACTACGGGACGCGTAACTCAAGGCGTCCGTCTGATCCGCATGTCTGATCAAGAGCATGTAGCCACTGTGGCGCTTGTCGAAAAGAATGAAGAAGAGCCGGAAGAAACGGAAGAAGTATAAACAAAAAAGCGCAGCTGCAACAGGCTGCGCTTTTACTATATAAAGAAATGAAAAAAAGCTTTGACACATAGTGATGATGCTGATATAATTCTTTTTGTTGTCTTTTTAATAGAAAGGCAAGCCTAGCGAAAATATTTTTTAAAAAAGTATTGACCTAGCAAACTGAAAATGTTATGATTAAGAGGTCGCTTCGAGAGAAGTGGAAAAGTTCTTTGAAAACTAAACAAGACAAAACGTACCTGTTAATTCAAAGTTTTAAATAAATCGCACAGCGATGTGCGTAGTCAGTCAAACTAAGGTCTGCATGATGCAGATCACACAGACGTTACTGCAGGATGCAGTGAACTTAGTCTGTGATCCATTTATCGGAGAGTTTGATCCTGGCTCAGGACGAACGCTGGCGGCGTGCCTAATACATGCAAGTCGAGCGGACAGATGGGAGCTTGCTCCCTGATGTTAGCGGCGGACGGGTGAGTAACACGTGGGTA
>NZ_JAPNNY010000003.1:0-576008 GCF_027853835.1 Bacillus sp. NEAU-242-2
GAGCACGCTCCGTCTCTTCGAGCACGGCCTTTCCCTGGAAAAAGACAAGCGGCTCTTCCCCTTCGGCATACGCTTCAAAAGCGATGTCTCCGTTTTCTTCCGGCTGAAGCTTTACATGAAGCGTCACGCCTTCAGAAAGCGCCGTCACCGGGCGAAGCCAAACGATCTGTTTGAGCCGGACACCCGCTTTCCCGCCCGGCAAGTCCTCAGCGGCAAGCGTAACGGCGGCCCGGGCCATTTCTAAAGCAGCCGCGCCCGGAAGCACCGGTTTTCCATTGACGATGTGATCGGCAAAAAACGGTTCACGCCCTGAAAAAACAGAAGTAAAGCGCTGGGCGGTAAAGATCGATGTATTCGCGTGGAGCAGCGGGTGAAGTCTGGCTGCTTTCTCACTTTGCGCTGAGCCTGTTTTGTCAAGTGACACATCAGCTTTTGTGACCCAATATCGGTCTTTGGCAAAAGGGTAAGCCGGGAGACTGATGCGGCCCGGGTTGCGCTGATAAAGAGCTGACCAATCGACGTCAAGTCCTTTAACCCAAAGGTCAAGCAGCTTTCCGTATTTCCCTTTTTTCAGCCAGGCATTTATGGTAAGCGCCATATCTTCATCAGAAGTGAGCGAAGCCGCCAATGAATGATGTTTGGCTGTCCTGCCCCGCCAGATATGAGCATGTTCGATATTATGATCGTTTGAGAAACTCCTAAGCTTCATTTTCAGTTCTTCTATCGACTCGGCCGTAAATGCAAGCCGCTCAGCCATCGGTTCTCTTCCCGCCTGAAGCGTGTAAGCGATCTTGGCCAAATCCCCGTCAGAACGTTTTTTTCTTATGACATCATCCAGAAGCTGGCGGGCGCGCTCTTTCAATTGCTGCTCATTTCGTGCTGATAAAATAATAACAGCCGGTTTTTGCGGAGAAACAGACGCGTTTTCCATTGGTTTCAGGCTGTCAGACGGCACATATTCCTGAATGATGACATGCGCGTTTGAACCTCCTGCTCCAAATGAGGAAATACCGGCAATTCTCGGATATTCTTTCATTTCACCCGTGATATTTAAGACAGGTCGTTTCCATTCCGTTTCTTTTTGCTGTACGAAAAACGGAGTGTGCTCAAACTCAATATTCGGATTCAATTCCGCCGCATGCAATGAAGGGGCAATCCTCTTATGTTTCAATTGGAGAAGCAGTTTGGTGATTCCCGCAATCCCGGCAGCGCTTTCTAAATGTCCGATATTTGATTTAATTGAACCGATGGAACAAAACTGCCGGTCTTCTGTTGTCAGGCGAAAAGCTTTCGTTAACCCGTCGATTTCAATCGGATCACCGAGCGCAGTGCCCGTTCCGTGGGCTTCCAAGTAACTGACCGTTCTCGGGTGAATGTCTGTCCGTTTCAACGTCTCTGCGATCAGATCAAACTGCGCTTTCGGATTCGGCACCATATAAGCGTTTGTCCTGCCTGCTGCGTTCAGCATGCTTCCTTTGATAACGCCGTAAATATGATCGCCGTCTTTCTCCGCTTGAGCAAGCGGCTTTAACACAATCGCCCCTACTCCTTCACCGTCAACAAAACCGTCCGCCCTGTCTCCGAAAGATTTGCATTTATCACCGGGAGACAGCATTGAAAAAGCGGACAGCCGCTCATAGTGAGCCGGATCAACGATAAGATTGACTCCGCCGGCAATCGCTGTTTCACTCATTCCGCTCCGCAGGCTTTCTGCAGCGAGATGGACAGCTGTTAAAGAAGAAGAGCAGGCTGTATCCACTGCCATACTCGGCCCTTGGAAATTGAACAAAAACGATACTCTGTTTGCGATAGACCAGTCGCTGGGAACTGTCGGGTAATTGCTGTTCATCACACCGACAAAGACTCCGATTTTCCGGCTGTCACATAGCGTGGCCGGGGTGTACCCCGCATCTTCAATGCTTGAATAAGCAGTCTGCAGAAACAACCTTTCCTGCGGGTCCATCCTTTCAGCTTCCGCGGGAGATATACGGAAAAACAGCGGATCAAATTTATCAATGTCATCGAGGAAACCGCCCCATTTTGAATAAATGGACCCCCATTTTCCGCGTTCCTCGTTATAAAACGTTTTCCAGTCCCAGCGATCTTTCGGCACTTCAGTAATAGAATGCCTGCCGGCTTTTACATTTTCCCACAGCTCATCAACGTGATCGGCGCCCGGATACCGGCCTGACAGACCGATGACAGCGATATCCTGGATATAGGGATCTCCGTTTGTCCTGCTGCCTTCCTCGTTTTGAGGAATTACATTCAGGTTATCTGTGTGATCAGACAGCTGCTCCTCACGCACACCCATTGCTTTCATAAATGCTCCCCGCTGAGAAAGAAGCAGGTAATCCGCGATTTCTTCTATCGTCTGATATTCAAAAAAGAGGGTGCTGGTCATTTGGTCAAACACGTTACGAAAAGCATTTGTAAGCCTGACGACCAGAATAGAATCCAAACCGTATGCGGTTAAGGAAACCGACGGATCCATTCTCCCGCTCGGAATCTTCAGCGTTTTTCCTATTAATTCCGTCAGATATGTGATGCCCCGTTCCCTTACGTTTGGAATCGGCGCGGCGCTTTCTGCGGGAGCCTGCACCCGTTCGGCGTTTTCAGGATGAGCCCGTCCATTCCCGAATTGCCGCTCGAGCGCTTCTTTACGGGAAGACAGAAAGTAATCAGCAAGCTCATCAATGGTTTGATATTCAAAAAACAAAGTGCTGCTGACAGAACCGAAGACGTCTTTTAACGCGTTGGTCAGTCTGACGACCAGTATGGAATCCAATCCGTATGCGGTTAAAGGTTCATGGGATAAAAGACGATGCGCCGGCACTTTAAGCGCTTCACCGATTACCTTCTTCATCAGTTCAACGCTTTTTTCTCTCAAGCTGAAATGCAAGGTATCATCCGAAAGACCATCTGCGTCATACGGACGGCGCTCCGGTTTTTCTTCTGACGCCTGCGGGAGGGCAAGCCTGACCGTTCCGTCACTTTCAGCCGCTATAATCTGCTGGCCCAAGTCGTGTGCGGCTTCAGCCGGAAACAGAGGATGGACGAATCCTTCAAGTGAAAGCGCTTCCGCCCAGCCGGCCGGCTCAACCCCCGGACAGCCCGGAATCCGTAAATCATGATCCTCATACAGCCACCAGCCTTCAAGAAGGCCGAATGTCACATGGTTAAATATGGTGCGGCTGTTGATCTCATTTATAAACAACTGGCCGTTTTTTTGCAGCATTGCTTTCGCATGGCGCAGCGTAGAGCGGATATTTTTTGTCGCATGAAGCACATTGGTCGCGATCACTGCGTCATACGTGCCGATGTCCGGCACTTCTGTTGATACCGGCTGCTCAGCGTTGAATATTTTATAAGTGACATAAGGATATTCCGGACCGAATATGTCTTCTGCATGTAAAAGAAATGCTTTAGAAATATCCGTGAAACAATATTCGGCAATATGCGCTTCATACGGTTTCAATTTTCTCATGACCGCGGCGCTCGTCCCGCCCGTTCCGGCTCCGATTTCTAAAATGCGGATTTTCGCCTGCGGGTCTTTTTCCAGACGTTCCCGCAGAACTGCAATCAATGTGTCAGCAAGCTTGTCATTGAAAAAATCAGAAATGATATTATTGCGGTAAATACCTTCCACAAGACGGAAAGAGGAGTCTGGGAACATCACTTCCGTTGCCGGAAGCTTACCGGTTAAAATGTCTGGAAGCACACGCAATGTCTCTTCTGCCAATCTGACATGCGCCCTCATGTCTTTCTGGCGCAGCCAAGTCTCTTTTTTCCGCTCCCATTCCTCCCACACCTGCCCTAAATCCGTTTTTTCCGGAGCAAGCGCTAATTCAGTCAGGAAGACAAAGCTCTCTTTCAGCCATCTGCTGTATTGTTCCGTTATGCCGGCAGCCGATTGAAATAACGGCAAAGTCTCATCAAGCCTTGCGCCCATCTCATAAAGGGTTGATACAAGTATTTTTTCAATGAGGGATTCCATCTCTCTCATGCAGCTCATGACATTTGATGCTTTTACCCGCTCAGCTTCGTCATTCTGCGTGATGTTAACCGCTAATTGTCCGAGTGCGGAAGGAATCTTTTCCGGATAAACCGTTACTTGTTCTTTCAGATCATCTTTCATAAAAACCGGATCTGTCGTTTTGATCAGCGCCAGCTGGTCATAAGGTCCCGAAAGCAGGGTTTCCAGCGTTTTCATCGCTTCGGGCGCCTCAATAGAAGCGATTCCGTCCCGCTCCATCCGTTTCCGGTATTGTTCTGAAGCGACAACGCCGACACTTCCCCAAAAGCCCCAATTGACAACCTTTACGGCATACGGCGCTTTTTGTGAGATCCGCTTAGCAAAAGCGTCTTTAAACGTGCACCCGGCGGCATAATTGCTCTGTCCCGGCGCTTTTTGAAACGACATCATCGAAGAGAAAAACAGCAAGAAATCCAGCGGTTCCCCTTCAGCTACCCGGGCAATCTGCAAGCTGACATCAGTTTTTGCAGAAAGTGAAGCGCGGAACTGCTCCTCTTCCATATTGGCAAAACTTCGGTCTGATAACACGATGGCGGAATGAATGATTCCGCGCACCTTTCCATGTTCCTTCACAATGGTGTCATACGCCCGCTTGAGAGAATCATAATCCGCAGCATCCGCGCTGAAATATTGCGGTGCGGGGCCTAAAGCCGCAAGTCTTTTCAGCTTTCTTTCAATCTGTGTATCTTTTTTCCGTCTCCCGATCCAGACAATTTTCGCCTGATAGGTCTGAATCATATATTCAGTCCATACTTCTCCTATTCCGCCTGCTCCGCCGATAATCACATAAACCCCGCCGTGCCGGTATAATGAAGGCTCACCTGCATGAGGCTGGCAGACGGCCAATTGCTGGCGGTGCCACTGACCTGCACGAAAGACCCACGGATTTCCCTCGGGGTCCGCCGGTAAAGAAAAAACATCGGGAAGATGCCGGTCTCCCCTTTGAGATTCCAAATCAAGAAGCCGGATGCTCCAATTACTGTATTCTTTTGCGAGCGACCCCGCTAATCCGTGTATGCTTGCATGACTCGGATTGACCTCATCATGTTCATGAATCGGCTGTGCTTGAAACGTGCAGATTGTCAATGATAGTTGTTCCGTGTCAAAATTCAGAAGCAGAAGCGATTTTACCAGCCGGAAAAGCTGCATGACCCCGTGCTCCTGTCCGTCGGCCGTATCCGCATCATAAACGGATGGAATCGGATGATCCGGCGCAGCCCATATCATGTGTTGAAAAGAGCCTTGCGCTTTCAGTGTTTCAGCCATTTGTTCCGCGCTGTCCAAAGAAGTGATGTCCGGAAAACGGACATCGGAATACATCTCTTTCAAAGCCTGCTGAAAATCCGGCCCGCCCCCGATGACGATTATTTTTTCTTCACGCATGAAAGACATGCCGGTTTCCGGAATGGTGACGGTGTTCCAAACCGGTGTCATAAGCAATTCCGTTTCACGGCTTTTCTTCGGCGTGACGCCGGCTTTTTGGTTAAACCCGGCGCTTTCCTGCACCTCTTTTATGATAAAATCTTTCACTGCCGCCAGCAGCACGCCGCGCTCATCACAAATATGCAGATCAAATTGGTGAACGGAGGCGGCTTTTACCTCCGCATGCACAAATACGGTTTTCGCTAACGGTTTAAGCAGCTGTATTTCTCCGAAGGAAAACGGTACGATAAGCGCAGGCTCTTTTTGAAATTGCAGCACATGCGCCATTGCGGTTTGAACAGCGCCATCCATTAAGGACGGGTGCAGGATGTACTGTTTAAAATCGGCTTCCAAGTGTGACGGGAGCGTTAATTTGGCCAGTGCTTTCCTTTCTGTATAAGAGAATTCGCGGATGACCTGAAAACTGTCCTTTTGCACGATTCCCGCCGCAGAGAACGAGTGATAGATGTCTTTCGGCTCCGTTCTCTGCACAAATGGCGCCGGAAGCTGAAAGACCGAGGCCTCAAAAGGCGCTCCTTTTTCTTTACAAATCACTTCTCCTTGCGAAAAGAGAGTGCCGGCCGCTCCTTTTTCCTTAATGACATAGCTTATACGCTCTTTTTCCGCTTCAAACTCTATCATGACGGATCTTGGGTCTGTCCCTGTCACAATCGGCTCCATGTACCACACATTTTGGAGAGAGACGGCCGGACGTTCTCCCCACAATGCCGCGCCGTATGCCGCCATTTCCAGATGACAGACTCCGGGGAGCACATATTTTTCGTTCACTAAATGATCTTTAAAGAAATATTCATCCTTGGAAAATATCTTTTGAAACGTCCCTTTCCGGGCGGATGAAACATTCTCATCAAGCAGCGGATGCAGCGCTTCACGCCTTTTGATAGATTGGGGCTTTTTCGTATACCGCTTTTTTTGATCGGTCAGCCAGGACGTTTCCTTTAAAAACGGATACGTAGGAAGCGGAACTTTCTGATACGGCGTCTCCGGCTTTTTGAAACCTTGAAGGCCTTTGACCCACAGCGCGGCAAATTTTTCAGGATCTGAAACGGATTGGCCTGAAACGTCCGGCCGCCCGGGTGACGCTTTTCCGAAGTAAATATGCCTGCCGTCACTGTGGCCGCTGACAAAGCCGTCCAATCGCTGTTTCAGCTCGGAAAGAGATGACGCAATGACAGCAAGCCGGAAGGAGAAAGGCTCTCTGCCTGACAATAGGGTGGCAGCGATATTTTCCAGGCTGTATCCGCCGGCAGAAGGCGAGTTTTCCAATCGGGCAAGAAAGGAGCTCAATTTCCCGGCATATTCTTTCAGCTGCTGTTCGGAATGTGCGCTTAGTACGACGGCATGCGGTTTTTGCTCAGTATTCCCGTCCGCTTGCCGTTTTGGCTGATAAGCACCTACGATCAGATGGGCATTAGAGCCTCCTGCGCCGAACGAACTGATTGCGGCGATTCTCGGTTTATCTCCTTCAGCCGGCCACGGGCGGTTGTTTCGGACAACATAAAATGGCGAATCAGAAAAAGAAATCTTGCGGTTCAGTTCCTCGGCGTGCAGACTGGCGGGAAGCGTTTCATGTTTCATGCTTAAAAGCACCTTGATTAAACCGGCGATCCCTGCAGCCGCTTCCAAATGTCCGATATTGGATTTCACCGAGCCGATTCCGCAGTCATTTTTCTCATCGGCCTGTTTCTCAAATGCCATAGACAGACCGCGTATCTCAATCGGATCGCCGAGTGCCGTGCCGGTACCGTGAGCTTCAATGTAGCTGATATCCGCCGGACTTACCGCGGCTCTGTTTATAGCGGATAAAATCAGGTCCCGGTGCGCTTCCGGATTCGGCACCGTATACCCGGTCGTTTTGCCGCCGTGGTTAGTGGCGGACCCCTTAATGACACCGTAGATGTGGTCGTTGTCCGCAATCGCTTTTTTCAATGGTTTTAACAAAACGGCTCCCGCGCCTTCGCCGGGCACGTAACCGTCTCCGCCTTCACCGAAACTGCGGCATTTTCCTTCAGAAGACAGAAAATGCGATTGGCTTAAAAACATGTATTTTTGCGGATGTAAGCTGAGGTTGACGCCTCCGGCCAGCGCCATTTCACAGTCGCCCGACATAATGGCCTGACAAGCCTGATGGACGGCGACAAGCGATGAAGAACACGCCGTATCAACAGCGATACTCGGTCCATGGAGATCAAGGAAATAAGAAACCCGGTTCGGAATCCCCCAATATAAGGAGCCGGGGCCTTTATACTGATCTTTGAGGAAACCTTCTTCGTGTGCAATTAATGAATATTCATTCCAGGTCACTCCGGCGAATACACCGATTTGATCCGTCGGCCTCGCCGCCGGGTTCCCGTAACCGGCATCCTCCATCGCTTCCCAGCAGCACGTGACATACAGTTTTTGCTGAGGGTCCATTAAATCAGCTTCCCACGGGGAAACAGAAAAAAACAGCGGGTCAAATCGATCCGGACGATCAATAAAACCTCCCCATTTACTGTATGACGCGTATTCTGCCGTTTTCTCTTCCGAGTAATAAGAGCTGTCCCATCTGTCCTCAGGGATTTCGGAGACACAATCTTTATTTTCCATTAAATTGTCCCAAAAATCATGCTGGTTTTCCGCTTTCGGAAACATCCCGCTCATTCCGATAACCGCAATATCAGAACTCCTGTCCGTTCCCGGTTCGGGCACCTTTTCAGCCGCCTGTACAGGAAGCACTTCTTCCTGCCGGCTTCCCGTATCAGGCTCCGTTTCTTTGAATTCAAGAACGCTTTCGGGATTTCGTTTCTGCGTACTTAAAAACTCACTCAATTTCTCAATGTTCGGATATTCAAACAGCAGCGTTTCAGAAAGGCCGGTAAATTCTTTATGCAATATGGTCATGATTTCTTCACTGATGAGAGACGTCACGCCAAGAGTAAAAAAAGCGGTTTTATCTTCTGCTTCGGTCACCTCGGCACCCAGCTTTTCCGCTATTACCGTTCTTAAAAATTCGTTAATACATTTCATGAGGATACCATCCCTTGTACAAAAGAATTTTTCTGTGCTTTAACAAGTTAATCCGCCGTCTATCGCCATTGTCTGTCCGGTCATAAAGGACGATTCAGGAGAAAGCAGGAAACGAACGAGTCCGGTCATATCGTCTGTTTCGCCTAAACGCCCCATCGGCGTCCTTCTGATAATCTGCGATTTTTGTTTTTCCGGCATATTTTTCGTCATATCGGTGTCCACAAAACCGGGCGCAAGTGAATTGACACGGATTCCTTTGGACCCGAGCTCCCTGGCCAGACTTCGCGTCAAGCCGTCAAGAGCCGCTTTGGATGCGCTGTAGACTGAAGTGCCTTTAAATCCTCTTGAACCGATAATGGAGCTTATGTTAACGATTGATCCGGAATTTTGTTTCAGCATGACCCGGGAAACGTTTCGGGTCAGCTTGATGACTGAACCGATATTCAGATTGAGGATGCGGTCAATGTCTTCATCATTGGTCAGGGGCAGCAGCTGATCAAGGTTCAAACCGGCGTTATTGACCAAGCCGTCTATTCTGGAAAACTTGCGGTATACTTGAAGAACAAACTGTTTCATGGCGGCATCATCCGCCGCATCCGCCGCTTCCCAATAAAAGCGGTCACGGTACTTTTCACTCTCTCTCAATGTGTTAATAAAATCAGATTCACTGCGGCTGAAAGCGGCTACTTTGTAATTCTCATCCAAAAGCGCCTGTACAATCGCTTTTCCGAGCCCCCGGCTACCTCCGCTGACGACCGCTACTTTTCCGTTATTCATATTTGCCTCCTGTTTTACACGTTTCTTATTTTTTTAAATCGGTCATTAGACAGTTTCCGATCTGTAACAGAGATGATCTGCGGTATCTGATATGGCTGCAGCTTCTGTCTGCAATGAGCTACGGCCCGCTTTCTGAAAGATTTGATATCTTCCTCTTTTTCAAGCACGGCCTCTGCCGCGACAATCTCGCCCGTAATCGGATTTTTTCGGCCCGTTATGAGAACATCCCGGACATTCGGTATCTCCAGAAAGACGCTTTCCACCTCTGCCGGAAACACTTTCTCTCCGCCCACATTAATAATTTCACTCTTTCTTCCGAGAATTCTTATATATTCGCCGTCTGTTTCCACCTGGTCACCGGTGTCGTACCAGCCGTCTTCATCGAAAGGTGAGGGTGCGTTTAAATAGCCGAGCATCGCCGACTCAGAACGGACCCAAAGCGTGCCTCCGGTAATTTTGGTCTCTGTTCCGGCACCGCCTACTTTCATCCAAGTGGATTGGCTGTCTTTTGATTTCGTTGAGAATATACCCAATTCAGTTAATCCGTATGTTTGTTTCAGCCGTACATCCGGAAACAGCCGGTGAATGCCGCGCAGCGTTGATTGGGGCATCGGTTCTGTGCCGTAAGTGATCAGCTGGAGTGAAGACAGGTTATAGCCGGCATCCGCCTTGGACATCAGCAGCATGTTTAAAAAGGTCGGGGTGGCGGGGAGCACTTGGACAGCATGTTTGTCGACCGCCTGATAAACGGACTCCGGCGTTCTGCTGTCTGATGTGACGATCGTTCCCCCGTTAAACAGAATCGCAAACAGCGTATTAATGCCGCCTATATGATCCAATTTCAGAAAAATGAGCGTACGCAGCGGTTTTCTCTTCGCCGTTTTGTATTTTTCAAGCAGCCGGCCGGCGCTTAACACGGATGCTTTGCTTTTGCCGGAGGTTCCCGATGTGAAAATAATAATGCCTGACTCCCCTCTCTCTCGCAGGTCATCAAGCAGAGGGTGAGAGGCGCTTTCAGAACCTTCACGAAGCGTCCAGCTGTCATTTTCATTTATTTCAATGATTTGATTCACTTTCGCGTCTTCAAACATATCAAGATGCTTTTCCCTTGATTCATTGCTGAGAGGGACAACGATATTTCGGTTTAACAAAAGCGCCATCAGCAAAAAAATGGCGTTCGGGGAATAATCCCCGATAAGCGCCACACATTCTCCTTCACGTATTCCGTTTTGTTCAAGTTCTTTCTGAAAAAAGCTGATTCGTGTCAGCAAATCATCATACGTAAAAGTCTGCCCTTTAAAAATGAGAAACTCACTGTCCTGCGTTTCCCTAAGCTTATCAGTCACCCAGCTGATATCTCCCCTGCTTTCTGTTTTCATGATTGAGCACTGTCCATATATTTTTGATAAATATCACAAATGCTGCCGACGGTTGTAATGCTGGAAATCGTTTCTCCTTGGGAAAAAGGATCTACTCCGGTTTCCATCTCCATCTGTGCGACTAATTGAGCGATATCCAGTGATGAGAAGCCCAGATCCTCTATGACTCTCACATCATCTCCCGCTTCGACGGCCCGATATGACTGCTGTTCTTGAATATCCTGAATGATTTGAGCAATGATCTGCTTCATTTCCTTGGTTTGTTCCATTTGCTTTCAGCTCCATTCTTTATTTTATAAACTTCTGATGACCCGTTTATAATCCGGAATATGATCTTGTGAAGAGGTCGGCACCGCCAGCAGCTTATCCACCTTGGAAATGGCCAGCAATGTATGATTCCTTTTCATATAGACTTCAATCTGATAGCTGATTTTCGCCACTGAGATCATACCGAGGGACTCACCGTGAAAGTCGGGATCGCATTCTTCAATGTGTCCCGTCATATAAATATCAAGCTCTTCATCTGCAAAACAATTTCCGTAATAATACGTCTCTCTTTCAAGCAAAAATAAATGCCGCGCGATTGAAACCGGAAAACCCGGCTTCGATCGGCGCGTCAACCACTCAAATTCCGCCGCATCCATTATCTTGCTGAATTTCGCAAACACCATGGCATGCCCCGGCGCAGCATCCTGATCAACAGGAACCCGATATGAAACGGGGTCCGCTGTTTTGAGGTTGCCCGGCTTCATACCGAAAGCGTCCGTTCTGATTTTCTTTGACCGCATCAGCGCGTAAGGCGGCTTGGCTAACTTAGAAAGTTCCGCAATGCATTCAGCCTTAGGCGCTGAGACTTTGCGGGTCGAACCTTCTGTTTGTGTGACGTCGACGACTATTAAACTATTGGCTTTCATAGAAGGAAACCGTCCCCGGTCCCACTCGCTTTTATCAGAGCTGACCGCTCCTTTCGGCCCGAACAAATAATCAGATTCTAATATGGTTTCTCCAAACCGGGAGATATCGACTCCGACGGAAACCTCGTCCCATAATCGGTACTGATCAAGAGGCTGATCTGAAGGAACTTTGAGATGTGTCATAAAATAAGCCGGATACAAAATCAGCCCTTGGTGATCGGCCATCTGATCAGGCCGGAATCCCGTTCCGTCCGTTAAATGGTGACTGTGTGCGTTGCCGAATAACAGCAGCAGCGCGTACTCATTCAAATTCCCTAATCCGACATGGCTCATCGTTAATTCATGATTTTCAATCAGCATGGTAGTCCTCCGCAGAAAAAATGTAATGTCTGGTCATACTCAGCCTGTAATCGATACCAGCCTTTGCGCCAGAAGGCCGGCTGTTTCTTCCATGAGCTGTTTGCCGATCAAGTCGACATGCCTGTTTCTCCAATTTTCAAGCGGGGTTCCTTTCACCCATTGATTAAACGCGCCGAGTGCAGGGCCGCAATGAATTTGGTAATCTATTTTACTTTCGCTTTTTCCTTCCAGAGCGAGCCTCGTCGTATGGGAAAAATACCATTTAAATACCATCGCCATTTTGTGTTTCGGATTCTGTTCGGCTTTGGCGATCTGTTCAGGAGATTTATCACGTTTCAACTGCTCATACACTTCCTCAAAACTGCGCTGGAAATACTTATCTTCAATTAATGTTTTCGTTTTTTCATCTATTTCATCTAAAGAATTGTATTGTCTGTACAAGTCAAAGAGTTTATTGGCTCTTGCCGGAAAAAACAGGCCTTTTTTCAGCACCTGCACCCTTGCCCCCGCTTCAAACATGTCTCCCGCGGGAGCGTATGACGTATCCTGCACGTTCGCTTCCTGAAGCAGATCTTTCACTGAATCACTTGTCCCGGCTTCGACCGTGCATTGATTAATAGAACCGGTTCCGATAAATTCGGCGCCGAGCAGAAACGCGGCAGCAGCCGCTTCCGGAGTGCCGATGCCGCCCGCTGCCCCGATTCTTACTTTTTTCGCATACCCGTGCTTCTCCATCATGCGGTCTCTGAGTCTGATCATGGCAGGCATTAATGTATACGGAATCCCTTGGTCGGTATGCCCTCCTGAATCCGCTTCAACGCAAATGTCATCAGCCATCGGAATTTCTTTTGCAAGCGCCGCTTCCCCGGCTGTCAGCCGATTGTCAGACACAAGTCTTTCCAGCACATGAGCCGGAGCCGGATTCAGAAAGGCCTCAGCGACTTCAGGCCGGGATACTTTCGCGATGATTCTGTTTTGAACTGACACCGACCCGTCATGATTCCTGCTTAATCCTTTTGCCCTGTATATCACGAGAGCCGGGGTTATGCCCATAAATGCCGATGCTTCAATAAGATGAATGCCGTTTTTCAAATATAAATCTATCATTCTGACTTCCTTGTCAGGTGACATCATATGATGAAGAAGATTCATTCCGAATGTTTCCCCTTGCCGCAGTGCAGACCGGATGGTTCCGATGGCCTGTCCGATCCGTTCGATACTCAATCCGCCCGTTCCGAAAAAGCCTAGCATTCCCGCTTTTGCCGCTTTAATGACCATCTGTTCCGAAGCAATTCCCCTGTACATGGAGCCCGTCATGTAAGCATATTGGATGTTATAATCTTTTTTAAAATCTTCGTTCCCTAATCTCATTCCCGCCGTTTTTTGTGAATCAGCTGCCGATGCTTTAACATCAGCAGTATCAGACTCTTCTTTCGGCATTGGTAATGGGACGGCATCTTTTTTAATCTGCCGCGTCAGTTTTGTCAGCACTTCCCCGGGCCCGACTTCTGCAATTTCATTATTTTCAAGCCCCATCAGACGGCGTATCGTGTCCGTCCACTTTACCTGATTGGTCATTTGCAAAGTCAGATTTGTTTTGATTTCATCATTCTTATAAGGTGCGGCATGAAGATTTGAGATCACCGGAAAACGAAGAGGCAAAAACGCCGTTTCTTCTAAATAATCCGCGAACTCTTTTTCAGCATCTTTCATATAGCGGGAATGGAAGGCGCCGCTCACATTTAAAGGAAGATACATTCTCACGCCGGCTTTTTCAAAGACGGGGCCCGCTTTTTCAATGTCTTGTTTCGTTCCGGCGATCACAATTTGAGAAGGTGAATTGTGGTTAGCGATATCAATGCCGGTCAGATGATAATCGGATAGAACCTCTTTTACTTGTTCAGCCGTAAACCCCAAAACCGCCGCCATGCCTCCGGGAGCTGCCTTGCTCATGAGCTCCCCTCTTTTTTTCACAAGCTGCAAACCGGTCTTAAAATCAAAGCAGCCGGCCGCAAATAACGCATTATATTCTCCTAAACTGTGCCCTGCGGCGTAATCGGGCTCTCTGCCGGACTCTTTAATCTTCTTTAAATAACTGAGTGCACTTACCGTATATAACGCCGGCTGGGTAAATTGCGTTTTCCCCAGCTGATGACTCGGATCCTCCAGACACAATTCTTCTATAGAGTAGCCTAATATGTCATCAGCCTGACGTGTCAGATCTTGAAATTCATCAAACAGCCCGGCTCCCATTCCTTTAAATTGAGAACCCTGCCCCGGGAACACAAACGTAAGCATCTTATCCTCATCCTTTCCGCATCGTCAATTTGAATATCACATGTGGTTCTCAATGCAAAAACGTCTCGCTCATTTCATATATTGACTGGTGTAAACACCGCCATAAAAATAAAAACACAAACGCGTTTGCGATTCAGCACAGGTTTAAAAATCGCAAACGCATTGTGTTTTCCTTTTCTAACATAATTTATATAAAGACATCTTGCTTGTTTACAGAATGTTTCGCATGACAAGCTGCAGTGCCAATATGCCCGAAAACAGCCATGACGGCACACTTCTCCCTTATCATGTATATGTAGATATATACACTGCAATCATTTTTATAATCCCTATTTCCTCTTCAACGTGCCGAAACAGCGATTGAAATTTAATAGGTGCTTTACTTTAATTTAATAAATTTAACAAATAGTTGCTATTTAAAGAGAATAATATCAATTTATAGATAATAATGTCAAGGCTTTATTTCGTTATTTTCTGACATTTATTCCACAGTTTTATGTTCGGTGGACAGTCGGCATAATTGTTTCGGGATAAATGTCAGATAATTCCCTGAACCCTTTTCATGTCAAAGAAAATTCATCACCTCTCTGTCAATTGGGTCTATACTTATTTTTCATTTTCATATATTATGTAAAAAAAAGACGAATTAGAAAATTTTTTAATCACTTTAAATACTATCCATTAAATACTTTCTTTGTATAATAATTTCTTATTATTCTAAGGAGGATCCAGTCATGAAATGGTACGCACTTTTTGTAGAGTCGGGAAAAGAAGAAGCAGTTCAAAAATTTCTGCGTCTGCAGTTTGATGAGCAGGCTCTCTACTCAATCATACCCAAGAAAAAAGTCACAGAACGAAAAGCCGGAATCAAATACGAGGCACTCAAAAAGATGTTTCCGGGATATGTTCTGTTTAAAACAAAGATGACAGAGCGGACATTTCATAAAATCAAAGAACTCCCCATTTCATGCAGAATCGTGAATAACGGCGCATATTATTCCAAAGAGCGTAAAACCTATTTCACGACAATTAAGGATGAAGAAATCCTCCCTATTATCAGGCTGATCGGAGAAGGAGACACTGTAGATTATTCAAAAGTCTATATTGAAAATTCAAAAGTAACCGTTGCCTCAGGGCCTCTTAAAGGAATGGAAGGCATTATTAAAAAGATCGATAAAAGAAAAAGACGCGCCAAAATCTGCCTGTCTTTTATGGGACTGGACAAAATGGTCAACGTCGGAATTGAAGTGCTCTCCAAACCCTAGCATTTCAAAAAAAGCATCAACAGCATGTGCCGTTGATGCCCTTTTTATATAAACAGACGAAAGCCCGACATCAAAATAACCCCGCTCACCACCGTCACGGTCAAATTTTTGTTTTCAAGGCATAGTTGACCTGAAGCCGGGCTGCGCCTATGAGACAAAATCACATTTAGGGGAATCCATTTTAATCAAGAGCGGTGAATTGACGGTTGAGCTTCATGACGAAAACCATGTGCTGACTTCGGGCGGTGCCGCACAATTATTTTCATTCCTCGGATGAACCGGTGACATATTTTATGCTGGTCTATTATCCTGAACCGGCTTAAACGCATATCAGGCTTCTTCAGACAGAAGCCTGATGGACCGCAACCCATTCTTGTATGCATTGAATCAGTTTCTGGACAGAAGGTGTCTGCGTCTCCTTTGCATGAGCTGTCAAAATGCCGAGCTGCCTGGAGACATACCGGTCGAACCGTTTGATGAGCACATCACAATCATTCACCAAAAGCTGCGGCAGGATGCTGATCCCCAGATTGTTCCGCACCATTGCAATTATCGCTTCATCCCCTCTGATTTGATAAGCGACCCGCGGTGTGATCTTTTCTTCCTTCAGCACTTTCAGCACATCAAAATGTGTCTCCGGATAAGGCACGATACATTTGACGGATTCCATGACATGTAACGGAACCGTTTCACATTGCGCCAATTCATGCTGCGGGCTCATCACCGCTACAATCGGGTCCTCGGCCAACGGGTAAAAATGCCACTTCTCGCTGTGGGATGTCCCGATCGCCGCATCAATCCGGTCATCTTTCAGCCATTGTTCCAGCTCAGTAGAATTTCCTTCAAACAAATGCACCTTAATAGAAGGATACAGCTCATTAAATTCCCTCAAGATTTTCGGCAGCCATTTTACCGCCACGCTCGTAACAGTGCCGAGCCGGACTTCCCCTCTTTCTAACCCATTAATATTATCAACGGTTTGAGACAGTTTTTCATAGTTTTTTTGAATTTCCTTCATAATATGTAACACTTTCAAGCCATTTGCGGTGGGCCTCACTCCATGCCGCTGTCTGATCAAAAGCGGAAAACCGTACTCTTCCTCTAATTTACTGATCATTTGGCTGATGTTCGGCTGTGTGTAATTCAATATGGCAGCGGCCTGGGTCAGGCTGCCGCTTTCTACCGTTTTAATAAAGGCTAAATGCTTCTTTAAATCCAACCGGCTTCATCTCCCAGATATCATTACTTATTATCCAATGCATTAGTTATATTTAGTTTACTTATACATCAATCAAAAATAAAATGGCAATGTCTCCATCATTATACTTAATAACAAACAGAAGGTGAGCGTTTCAGCATGAGTTTTCTCATTCAATTTTTTATCGGCGGCACCGTTATGGTGGCCGCCGCGTATTTAAGCAAGTCGAAATACTTATTTTTATCAGGCGTTATCACATTGCTGCCGATCATGACGTTACTGAATATTCACTTGCAGCTGAAAAATATGAGCCCCGACGATTTCAGAGCAGCTCAAAAAAACGGAATATTCGGTGCCTTCGGCGCAGTGATCTTCATCAGCAGTATTTTCATCCTGACAAACTGGTTCAAAGGAGGCCACGCAGTCATCGGTGCGTTTCTCATCTATATTTGCTATATGATCGGCTGTAAATGCCTGTTATGAAGATACGGCCACGCTGTGTATAAAAAAATGCCCGTCCAGAACAATAAGAACGATCTGTTCAGTTGTGAGCAGTTTATATGACTGAATGATCATGAGTTGTTATAATCAATGTCTAAAAACATTCCGGGAGGCGAAATAAATGGCGAGAAAATTATTCACACCATGGACCGTTAAAGATGTAACGATCAAAAACCGTATTGTTATGGCACCGATGTGCATGTATTCCTCACATGAGAAGGACGGAAAACTGCAGCCTTTTCATATGGCGCACTACATATCGCGTGCAATCGGACAGGTCGGCCTGATTATCGTGGAAGCGACAGCCGTTAATCCTCAGGGGCGCATTTCCGATCAGGATTTGGGCATTTGGAGCGATGATCATATCGAAGGTTTTGCCAAACTGACGGAACAAGTGAAAGCGCAAGGATCTAAAATCGGCATTCAGCTGGCGCACGCCGGACGTAAAGCTGAGCTTGAGGGAGACATTTACGCTCCGTCAGCCATTCCGTTCGATGAGCAGTCCAAAACACCGGCTGAAATGACGACAGAACAAATTAAAGAAACCATTCAGGAATTCAAACAGGCAGCGGCGCGCGCGAAAGAAGCCGGCTTTGACATTATTGAACTTCATGCCGCACACGGCTACTTAATGCACGAATTTTTGTCCCCTCTGTCCAATCACCGTACAGACGAATACGGAGGCTCACATGAAAATCGCTACCGCTTCTTAGGCGAGACCATTGAAGCCGTCAAGGAAGTCTGGGACGGCCCGTTATTTGTCCGTATTTCTGCATCGGATTATACAGACAAAGGGCTGGACATTGCGGATCATATCGGTTTTGCGAAGTGGATGAAAGAACAGGGAGTCGACCTCATTGATTGCAGCTCAGGCGCACTCGTTCAAGCTGATATTAACGTCTTCCCCGGCTACCAAGTGAGCTTCGCGGAGAAAATCCGTGAACAGGCCGAAATTGCAACAGGCGCCGTCGGTTTGATAACGACGGGAACAATGGCGGAAGAAATTCTGCAAAACAACCGCGCTGACCTTATTTTTGTCGCGAGAGAACTTCTGCGCGATCCGCACTTTGCAAGGAGTGCAGCGAAGCAGCTGAATACTGAAATACCGTCACCGGTCCAATACGACAGAGCATGGTGATGAAGTGACAGCCGGAGTTTTTCGATCCGGCTGTCTCTTTTTTTATTTTTCGAGAAACGATTGCCGAAGCTTCTCCGTCTTCCCTATAGAACCAATTAGAGGAGATGACTCCAATGAAAGCAGCATGGATGGAAAGGACATATCTGATTGACGGGTGTCCGTTTTATACGAAACACCGTAAAGGCGCCGGCGAAGTGACGATCGTCTTTGAAGCCGGCTACGGCACTTCTTCTGAAACATGGACATCATTACTCGCTGACATAGATGAAGAATTTGGGGTTTTCACATATGACAGAGCCGGAATCGGCAAAAGCGGACGAAGCCGAAACAAGAGAACGGCGGACCATATGGTACAGGAATTAAACGCTCTTCTTCTGAAGGCCGGCGTCAAGCCTCCTTACCTTGTCGTCTCGCATTCATACGGCACGATTATCAGCAGACTTTGGGCGAGCCGGAACCGCCGGGATATTCTCGGGATGGTGCTGCTTGATCCGGTTTCTGAGGATCAGGAGACGAAAGTGCTTCCGCTTCTTCCTGAAGAAATGAAGGCCGCCTATTTGAAACAGTTCAAATTGGAAGGATCACACGCGGAATTTTTAACGAGCCTTAGGCAGATCCAGCATCAGCAGATTCACTTCGGCGATATGCCGCTGTTGATTTTATCATCGGGAGAGCGGGATGAGCGCTTAAAGCACACTCATGAACAATGGGTGAAACTGCACAGAAGCATGCTTGATGTCTCTTATCAAAGCGGATGGATTCAGGCCAAAAACAGTTCTCATGCCATTCACCACGATGAACCGCACATCGTCCACCTTGCCATTTATGATGTTTGGTGCGCGGTGCGCCAGCAAATGAATGCTCCTGCCTATCAGGCGGTAAACTGATAAAACAAAAGCCATTGTGCAACGGCACAATGGCTTTTGTTATCGTGATCTATTTTGTCTCACGATGCAAAGTATACTTTTTCAACCGGGGTGAATACTTTTTCATTTCTAACCGGTCCGGATTCGTCCGTTTGTTCTTCGTCGTGATATAATTTCTGTCCCCTGTCTCTGTACAGGCCAATGTAACATTCACACGCATCATTTTCACCCCTTATATAAATCGTAATTATTACGTTTTATTATATCTCATCAGAAAAAAATGTCAAGCGTCTATTTTTTAAGACCGCTCCACAGTGACCTCCATGAAGTCAAATGCGATCTTACTGTTCTCAAATACCGCTTTCGCCTCATGTTCGAGACGCTCTATCGGCGATTCACCCTGATACCTTGCGCTGATATGAGTTAAGATCAGCTGTTTGGCGCCTGCTTTTTTTGCCGTTTGCGCAGCCTGTTCTGTCGTCGCGTGATAATAATTATGTGCGAGCTTTGCATCTTCCTTGGCAAACGTCGCTTCATGAACAAGCACATCCGCATTGCGCGCAAGCTCCGTTACCCGCTCTGATGCCCTCGTATCCCCGGAAAAAGCGACGATTCTCCCTTTTTTCGGGGATTCCAGAAAATCCCGCCCGTTAATGATTCTGCCATCGTCAAGTGTGACCGTTTCGCCTTTTTTAAGTTTCTGATAGACGGGTCCGGGCGGGATATTCATTTCTTTCAATCTGCCGGCCTGCAATGCGCCGGGAATATCCTTTTCCTGAACCCGGTAGCCGAACGCTTCCACACCGTGAATGACGGATGCTGCGGTAACAATGAATTGCTCATCTTCAAAAACCGTCCCCTCTTCGATTTCATGTACGGTAAGAGGATACGTCAGATGAGTCGCCGTCACGTTCAGGCTTGTTTCGATAAAGGCTTTAATGCCTTTTGGCCCGTAAATCGTCAGCTCTTCTTCACCGCCCTGAAATGAACGGCTCCCCAACAGACCCGGAAGACCGTAAACATGGTCGCCGTGAAGGTGGGTGATGAAAATCTTTTCAATTTTCCTCGGTTTGATTGTTGTATGTAATATCTGATGCTGAGTGGCTTCTCCGCAATCAAACAGCCATACGGAACGCCTTTCTTCAAGAAGCTTCAGCGCGACGGACGTTACGTTTCTCGTCTTTGCCGGCATGCCGGCCCCCGTCCCTAAAAATAATAATTCCACAATGCTTCCTCCTAGATCTTTGTACTACTAAGGATACAGGATCAGACTGAAAATGTGAATTCACCCGGGCCTTCTCCGGCCTGATTAATTTTTTTCCGCAAACCGCAAAAAACAGGCTGAAATGTTTGCTTTCAACGAATTTTAGATTTAAAATGAAGGAAATATGCGGGGTTTTAAACCATGCTTCAGATAAAGTGAGGTACTCTAAGTGAAAACAAACGACAAACCAAAAGCAGTAATTGTAATATTTGGTGCCACAGGGGATTTGGCAAAACGAAAACTTTACCCATCCATTCACCGTTTATATAAAAATGGTCAAATTGGTGAAGAGTTTGCAGTTGTAGGTGTTGGAAGAAGACCTTGGTCAAACGAGGACCTCCGGGAAACGGTTAAAACGTCTGTTTCTTCTGCCGGGCAAAAAGACATAGACGATTTCACATCTCATTTTTATTACCATCCGTTTGATGTAACGAATCCGGGTTCCTATCAGGAGCTGAATGTCCTGCTTGATCAGCTTGAACATACATATGAAATCCCGAACAACAGAATGTTTTACTTGGCGATGGCTCCTGAGTTTTTCGGCACGATCGCAAAATCACTTAAAAACGAAGGTGTCACAGCGACAAATGGCTGGTCCCGTCTCGTCATTGAAAAACCGTTCGGCCATGATCTGCCGAGTGCGAAAGAGCTTAACAAAGAAATACGCGAAGCTTTCACGGAAGATCAAATTTACCGGATCGACCATTACTTAGGCAAACAAATGGTTCAAAATATCGAAGTCATCCGGTTTGCGAATGCGCTGTTTGAGCCGCTGTGGAATAACCGCTACATCTCAAACATCCAGATTACGTCAAGTGAAGATCTCGGCGTTGAAGACCGTGCGAGATATTATGAAAAATCAGGCGCACTCCGTGATATGGTTCAAAACCATATTTTACAAATGGTCGCTCTCTTGGCAATGGAACCGCCGATTAAACTGAACACGGAAGAAATCCGCAGCGAAAAAGTGAAGGTGCTGAGAGCTCTCCGCCCTGTCGCTCCAAACGAAGTGAGTGACTTCTTCGTCCGCGGACAATACCAAGCGGGAAAGATTGACGGAAACGCTGTACCGAGCTATACAGATGAACAAAATGTAGCACCGGATTCCAATACGGAAACATTCGTGTCCGGAAAGCTGTTAATCGATAACTTCCGCTGGGCCGGCGTTCCGTTTTATATCCGCACAGGGAAACGGATGAAAGAAAAATCAACGAAAATCGTCGTTCAATTTAAAGACATTCCGATGAACCTTTATTACGGCAATGAAACGAATGTAAATCCGAACCTGCTTGTCATCCATATTCAGCCGGATGAAGGCATCACACTATATCTGAACGCTAAAAAATTAGGCGGAGCCGCTCATGCTCAGCCGATTAAGCTGGATTACTGCAGCAACTGCAGTGATGAAATGAACACACCGGAAGCCTATGAAAAATTAATCCATGACTGTCTGCTCGGTGATGCGACAAACTTTGCCCATTGGGACGAAGTGGCGCTTTCCTGGAATTTCGTCGATGCGATTTCCGAAACGTGGGCAGCCGACAAAACCCTTTCTCCGAATTATGAAGCCGGGTCAATGGGACCGAAAGCTTCGGACGATCTTCTTGAAAAAGACGGCCTCCACTGGTGGAATATATAAGAAAAAATTAAAAAACCGCGGCGCCGTTCATGACGGCCCGCGGTTTTTAATATCAGGAAAAGCCCCCGCAATCAATGCGGGGGCTTCTTCATTACTTCATCCATTCAGTATGGAAAATGCCTTCTTTATCTGTGCGTTCATACGTATGCGCGCCGAAGTAATCACGCTGCGCTTGAATCAAGTTTGCAGGAAGCACTGCCGTACGGTAGCTGTCGTAATACGCAAGTGCGCTTGAGAACGAAGGTACCGGCACGCCTTGGGCTACGGCAAGTGAAATCACTTGGCGAAGGGCGCCTTGGTAGCTTTCTGCAATGTTTTTGAAGTAGCTGTCTAACAGCAGGTTATCAAGCTCCGGTTCACGGTCATATGCGTCTTTGATCTTTTGCAGGAACGCCGCGCGGATGATACAGCCGCCGCGGAAGATCATCGCGATTTCACCGTATTTCAGATCCCAGTTATATTCTTCAGACGCGGCTTTCATTTGGGCGAAGCCTTGTGCGTAAGAACAGATTTTACTCATGAAGAGCGCTTTTCTGACCGCTTCAATCAGCTCTTCTTTATTTTCAGTGACCGGCTTAACGTCTGGTCCGGACAGAAGGCCGCTTGCTTTCACACGCTCTTCTTTCATTGCGGAAATGAAACGCGCAAAAACAGATTCAGTGATAATCGGAAGCGGCACGCCTAAGTCAAGAGCGCTTTGGCTTGTCCATTTACCCGTTCCTTTTTGGCCAGCTTTATCAAGGATGACGTCAACAAGCGGTTTGCCCGTTTCTTCATCTTTTTTAGTGAAAATATCAGCCGTGATTTCGATCAGATAGCTGTCAAGCTCTCCTTTGTTCCACTCAGCGAATACTTCGTGAAGCTCTTCGGCAGACAATCCGAGCACCTGTTTCAGAATGAAATATGACTCAGAGATCAGCTGCATGTCACCGTATTCGATACCGTTGTGCACCATTTTTACATAGTGCCCCGCTCCGTCCGGGCCGATGTATGTCGTACAAGCTTCTCCGTCCACTTTAGCAGAAATGGCTTCTAAAATCGGTTTTACGAGTTCGTGCGCTTCCTTTTGGCCGCCCGGCATAATAGAAGGCCCTTTCAGCGCTCCCTCTTCACCGCCTGATACACCCGTTCCGATAAAGTGAATGCCGCTTTCGGCAAGCTCTTTGTTCCGGCGCTGTGTATCTTTATAGTATGTATTTCCGCCGTCAATCAAAATATCGTCTTTTTCCAGATGAGGAAGAAGAGATTGAATCGTCGCATCCGTTGCAGTTCCCGCTTTAACCATTAATAAAATTTTACGGGGTGTTTCAAGAGACTGGACAAACTCCTCAATGCTGTATGTACCGACAACATTTTTGCCTTTTGCCTCTTCTAAAAACTCTTCCGTTTTGCTGCTTGATCTGTTGTATACAGACACAGAAAATCCCCGGCTTTCGATGTTAAGAGCCAGATTTTTACCCATTACCGCAAGACCGATAACTCCGATTTGTTGTTTTGACATATTCTAACGTCCCTTCTTCAAACGTTTAACCATTTTAAAATTTAAATTAAAATAAAATGATATTTATACTAAAGAAATTATCATACATAACCCCTTTTTTCAAGTTATTCACCTTTTCTTTTCATCCTGAAAAAAGTCTCTGTTAAAGCTCGTTCCCCTTGTTTTGCTTTCTTCTTTTTTTATAACGGCGCCTTTTCTGATCAGGTTTTGGCCGTACTTTTCATTCAGCTCGTTCATCATCTGAAAAATCGGCTCATCCTTTGCGTCCTCCTTGAATGAAAACAGATCAAGCTGTTTATACGCCTGCTGTTTTTCAACCAGTTCCGTCCCGGTGATGCCGAGAAGCCTTACCGGATTTTGGTTCCAGTGCTTGTCAAACAGTTCCATCGCCGCTTCCATGATGTCTTTTTTCTGATCAGCCGGATTGCTGAGGGTCATGCTTCTTGTGACCGTTTTCCAATCCGCATACCGAATCATGATGAACAGCCGGCAGGCCATGACCTCCTTACGCTGGAGCCGTTCGCTCACAGACAGCGCAAGCCGGTCAAACACGCCCGTTAATTCATCCCAGTCAGCCGAATCATGCGACAGGGTGGATGAGTTGCCGACGCTTTTAAATTCATAAATCCGCTCGGGATTGACTTCTGCAGGATGGATGCCGTTCGCTTTATCCTTCAGCCTCGGGCCGTTTATGCCGAGAAGCGTTTTCAGCGCATGTTCATCTCCTTTTGCCAAATCACCGATCGTTTTGATGCCCAGCGTTTTTATTTTTTCCGCAGTTTTCGTTCCTATACCGTGCATCTCTTCTATCGGAAGAGGCCATAAGACGTCCGGCAGCTCTCTTTTTCTTAAAATGGTGATGCCGAGCGGTTTTTTCATGTCAGACGCCATTTTAGCGAGAAATTTATTCGGGGCGATGCCGATGCTTGACGGAAGCAAAAGCTCTTTTTGCAGTCTCGCCTGAATGTCTGCGGCTGTCTCATACGCCCTGTGTCTGTGCGGTGTGTCCGTAATATCCATGTATCCTTCATCAATAGAAACAGGCTCGACTAAATCCGTATACTCCCACAGAATGCTGAACATTTCTTTTGACGAACTCCGGTAGCGGTCAAAATTCGGAGGCACGACGATGAGTTCCGGACAGAGGCGTTTTGCCCGCCACACCGGCATGGTGGTCTTTACGCCCCGCGCTCTCGCTTCGTAGCTGCAGGTGACGATGATTCCTTTCCGTTCCTTCACGTTTCCGGCAACGGCGATAGGTTTTCCTCTTAAAGACGGATCATACGCCATTTCTACAGAGGCATAAAAACTGTTCATATCGATATGAAATATAATTCTCCCTTTTCCGGCCACTCCCGGCGCCTCCTTTCCTTATATAGACAACCTTATATATATGTAGTAAAATAAGAGCTGAATGGATGTGATAAAATGATTCTTGAGTCAATGAATGACTTTTTATTTTTAGTCGATTTTTTCACAATTATTCTTCCCGCTCTGACCGCGATCGGCATCGCTTTTCTTTTGCGTGAGCGCCGCGCAGGCGAGCATTGGAGAACGAAACGAATAGATGAACATCAAGCAGTCGTTCAGCTGAACCGAACAGACTTTCTTATTATTATATATCATCGCATTACAACTTGGATACGTAAAGTCATCCGCATGAATTCACCGGCGAATGATGATGAAGATGTCAGCTTCCTCCTTTTATAACGGCAAGTGAAGATAAAAAGGAGGAGACATAATTGTCTAAAACATATCAAAAATGGATTGCATTCGGATTGTTTTTTATCGTACTGTGCACAGGCCGCTCGGCTTTTGCGGCGACATCTCAGACTCAGACGGGAGGCCTCGGGAATATCGGTTTTTTCCACGATTACCTGATCGAGCCGTTTTCGGCACTTTTAAAAGGGGTGGCGGGCCTGTTCCACGGTGAGTACGGACTGTCGATTATTCTGGTGACGATTATCGTCCGGATCGTTGTATTGCCTTTGTTTGTGAACCAATTTAAGAAACAGCGGGTGTTCCAGGAAAAAATGGCTGTGATCAAACCGCAGGTCGACAGCATCCAGGCTAAAATAAAACAAACGAAAGATGCGGAAAAACAAAAAGAACTGCAAATGGAAATGATGAAGCTTTACCGTGAGCACAATCTGAATCCGATGGCAATGGGATGTCTTCCGATGCTGGTGCAATTCCCGATTTTGATCGGTTTTTATTACGCCATCCGCTCAACGCCGGAAATTGCTTCACACTCATTTCTGTGGTTCAGCTTAGGGCATTCTGATATTCTTGTATCACTGTGCGCGGGGGCCATGTATTTCTTACAGGCTTATATTTCCCAAAAATTAAACCAGAAATATTCACCGGCTGCTCAAAATCCGGCCGCGATGCAGTCAGCAAAAATCATGGTCTTTATTTTCCCTGTCATGATGACCGTTTTTTCGCTTAACGTACCGGCTGCGCTGCCGCTTTACTGGTTTACAAGCGGACTGTTTTTGACAGTGCAGAACGTACTTTTACAGCAGACGCATCATAAAAAGAAACAGGCTGCGGCTCAGGCGGAGCCCGCCAAATCATAATACTGAAACCCTGCCGGAACCTATCCGGCAGGGTTTTTTTCTTGTATCTGCAAAGCTTTAAGCCAATTATCTTATCATGAAGAATGAAAAAAGCACCCAATCAACTGGGTGCTTCGTTTTTAGTTGGCCGCTGTTTCGATAATGGCAACGACCATTTCCGCCGTTTTGACGAGCTCTTCAATCGGCATTTTTTCATTTTTCGTATGGATTTGTTCATAGCCTACTGACAGGTTGACTGTCGGAATGCCGTGGCCGGCAATGACGTTTGCGTCACTTCCGCCGCCGCTTGTCTGAAGTTCGCTCGGACGGCCGATTTTTGCCGCCGCTTTTTTCGCGACTTCCACAACCTGATCGCCGTCCTGATATTTGAAACCCGGATACATGACCGCGATGTCCACTTCCGCGCGGCCTCCCATCTCAGCTGCAGCAGATTCGAAAGCTTCTTTCATTTTCTGCACTTGCGCCTCCATTTTTTCAGGCACTAATGAACGCGCTTCAGCCAGAATATCAACCTGGTCGCAGACGATATTGGTTTGCGTGCCGCCTTCGAAACGTCCGATATTAGCCGTTGTTTCTTTATCAATACGGCCGAGCGGCATTTTAGAGATTGCTTTTGATGCGATGGTAATCGCGGAGATGCCTTTTTCCGGTTCCACTCCCGCATGAGCCGTTTTCCCGAAAATGGTTGCTCTCACTTTCGCTTGTGTCGGCGCGGCTACAATAATGTTGCCGACTTTTCCGTCTGAATCAAGCGCAAAACCGTATTTCGCGGTAATGTCTGAACGATCCATTGCTTTTGCCCCGACTAATCCCGATTCTTCTCCGGCCGTGATAATGAATTCAATGGTGCCGTGCTCGATGTTTTGTTCTTTCAGCACTTTAATGGCTTCAAACATTGCGGCAAGACCCGTCTTATCATCAGCGCCGAGAATCGTCGTGCCGTCGGATTTTACATAGCCGTCTTCCACAATCGGCTTAACGCCTTTGCCCGGAACAACCGTGTCCATGTGCGAAGTGAAATAAATCGTATCCGCATCTTTTGTGCCCTTTAACGTACAGATTAAGTTGCCGGCTCCATGCCCGGTCACTTCTTTTGTATCATCTTCTTTTACGCTCAATCCTAAATCAGTGAATTTTTGTTTGAGCACCTTGCTGATTTCCGCTTCATGTTTTGTCTCTGAATCAATTTGAACGAGTTCAAGAAATTCTTCAAGCAGACGTTTTTCGTTTACCATTTTCAGTTCCCTCCGTTTAAAGCGGTATATTACCGTGCTTTTTTTTCGGTCTTTCCTCTTCCTTATGCGCAAGCATGTCAAATGCCTGAATCAATTTTTTCCTCGAGTCTTCCGGCCGGATGATATCATCCACCATTCCGCAGGCCGCCGCTTTATACGGACCGGCGTTTTCCTTTTCGTATATGGCTTTTTTTTCGCGCTTCGTCTTCTCCGGGTCGCCAGAAGCCTGTATGTCTTTGCTGTATAAAATCGACGCCGCGCCTTCCGCTCCCATCACGGCGATTTCCGCATTGGGCCAGGCGAATACAAGATCTGCCCCGAGCCCTTTCGAATTCATGGCAACATAGGCGCCTCCGTAAGCTTTTCTGATGATGAGCGTCACTTTCGGCACCGCCGCTTCGGCAAAAGCATACAGCAATTTTGCTCCGTGACGGATGATTCCCGCATGTTCCTGCTGAAGGCCCGGAAGAAATCCCGGAACATCAGCGATCGTCAATAGCGGAATATGAAACGCGTCGCAAAAACGGATGAATCTCGACGCTTTGTCAGCGGCATCAATCGTGAGGCTCCCCGCCAAGTGTTTCGGCTGGTTTGCGACAACACCGACTGTACGCCGTCCGAGTTTCAGAAAACCGACAGCAATGTTTTTGGCAAAATACGGCTGAATGTCAAAAAACGTTCCGTCATCCGCCAGCTCTTTTATTACCTGTAACACATCGTAAGGTTTCGAACTGTCCGCGGGAACGAGGGTGTTTAATAACGGTCTGGCGTCTTCCTTTTTAACGGGTAATGCCGTCTGTCCGCCGTGCGGGAGATAAGAAAGCAGGGTTTTCACAGCGGAAAGTGCCTCTTTTTCCGTTCGTGCGGAATAGTGGGCATTTCCGCTTATCACATTATGTATTCCCGCACCGCCTAAACTTTCCGCGTCAATCTGTTCACCCGTCACCTGTTCAATGACTTTCGGGCCTGTAATAAACATGTGCGACGTATGTTCCGCCATAATCACAAAATCCGTCAAAGCGGGTGAATAAACAGCACCGCCGGCACAGGGCCCAAGGATGACAGAAATTTGCGGAATCACTCCCGAGTAAAGGACGTTGCGCCTAAAGATATGACCGTATCCATTTAATGATACCACACCCTCTTGAATTCTCGCACCACCTGAGTCGTTCAGCCCGATGATCGGGGTTTTGTTTTTCGCCGCCAGATCCATTACCGCCGCGATTTTTTCCGCATGTGTCTCGCCGAGCGTCCCGCCGAGTACGGTAAAGTCATGGGCAAACAAATACACGGGCCGTCCGTCAATTGTGCCGTATCCGGTAACAACGCCGTCTCCCGGAGCATTCTGGCACCCGGGCGTGCGGCTTTTGGCAAACGGCTGCAGCTCTGAAAAACTGTCTTCGTCCAATAGATAGTCAATTCTTTCTCTTGCCGTCAGCTTGCCTTTTTTGTGCTGTTTTTCATTTTTTTCCGCTCCGCCGCCGTTTGTTAAAAAGGAACGTCTTTCGTTTAAGTGTCTGATATGATCACTCATGCTCATCTTGAGTTTCTCCTTTTTCAATTGTTTCACAAAGCTCAATCAGGACCCCGTTCGCCTCTTTTGGAGAGAGAAATGCGATCTTCTTCCCGCCCGCTCCGTTTTGCGGTTCATGATGAATCAAGGTCATGCGGCATGATTCAAGCTCCTTGATCGTTTCCTTCATATCGGCGCAGCGGAATGCCAAATGATGCAGCCCTTCGCCTCTTTTCTGTAAAAAAGAGCTGACGGGAGACGCGTCCGACAGCGGCTCAATCAGCTCAAGCTTTGTGCCTCCCGCTTCTAAAAAAGCAACTCTCACATTTTGGCCGTTTACCAGCTCGTCTCCCATATACGTAAGCCCGAGCATCCGTTCGTAAAATCCTCTCGCGGCTTCAATAGAGCTGACGGCAATGCCGACATGATCAAGTTTTTTCATAGCGCGGCCACCTGCTTTCCGCCATAGGATATGGCTTGTTCATACAAGCAAAACACGTTAAAATGGTAGACAGTAATCTTAAGGAGTGAAACAATGTCTCAAAAATTTATGAAAAGCGCCGTCATCGTCATTTTGGGCGTATTTATACTTTCAACCCTCCTCTCAGGCATTATGATGTATTTGCGGTAAAAAAGCAGGCGCCTCATTGCAAGGGGGTTTCCTGCTTTTTTATGAGGGCTTTCCGCTCTATTGCAATGTCCTCGAATGAGCGGTTTTCTTTTGTAATCAATACTTTCGTTCCGGGAGGGATAATCCGGAAAATACGGATGACATCCCGGTTTTTCATACGGATGCAGCCGTTTGATACAAACCCCCCGATCAGCTCTTCTCTGTTTGTTCCGTGAATGCCGTATATTCTGCCGTCGGTGCCTTTCGCATCAAAACCGATCCAGCGGACGCCGAGCGGGTTTTCCGGCGCGCCTCCCTCTACATTTTTCTTCCGGTAATACGGATTGACGGCTTTGACCGTTACCGTAAATTCTCCTTCAGGCGTCAAATCATCCGTTTTTCCCGTCGCTACCTGATAAATGCCTTCTATTCGGTTATCCTTCACAACAGCAAGCGCGTTTGTGGCTTTATTGACGATAATATAAGGGTCACCCGGCAAAGGGTTCGCGCCAAGCGGCCAAAGCGGAGACAGCAGCAGGGCGGCTGACAATAAAAAAAATCGCATGGGCTCCCCTCCTTTTTTCATTAGAATGACCAATGAAAGGAGGACTCATGCGATTGATCCATATGTTTTTTACAGCTTGATGCCTTTGAAATAACTTTTAATCACGAGATATTGTTCCATCTCACCGAGGAGGTGGAACAAAGCCGCCCGCGCTTCAAACTCCTCGCGCGTTGCCGGGAGCGGCATTTCTTCAAATTCCGTTCTCATTTCTGCAAGTCTTTTTAAAAATTTATGAGCGGTATTGCCGGGATGAATGGCTTCCCTTAATTCATGGATGAAATGGGCGATTATTTTTCCCTGCTCCACCGTTATTGAAATAGAGGTAATCTTCGGCAGCAGCCGTTCAATGATTTCAAATTGTTTCTGTCTCATCTTAAAATAATGATAGTAGAGATTTTCATGGCGCAAAATATGATTCTGCACGTCCCGATAGGCGAGGTTTTTCGCCTCTTGAATCATCTGATGCGTCTCCGGTATTTCCTTCCCCGTCCAATCTTGCTCACCAGTTAACAAATACCGTTCGATTTCGGCGAAGATGACGGAAAAGTTGTCCTCGATTTTTTTCCTGTACGCCGCGAGTTTTCTGTCGAGGCTCGGCATATACAGATTCATTAACAGCGCGACGCCGATACCTACGGTGATCAGCTGGAACTCATTCCAGATAAACGCCATCGTAATGCCGCCGGACATATATAAATGAAGAATGATTACTGAACTGGTGACGATCCCTTCATTTATTTTTAAAACGACTGTAGTCGGAATGAACAGCACCAGCAATATTCCGATCGCAAACGGATAATAGCCGATCAGTCCGAAAAAGACATATGAGAAGACGATCGCCAATAAACAGGCGGCAAATCGGGCCCACGAGGCCTGAAGCGACCGCTTTTGCGTAATCTGGATGCACAATATGGTGATGATTCCTGCGGATGCGAAGTTTTGCAGATGCAACAGCTGGGCTAAATAAATGGCCAGCGCCGTTCCAAGTGCGGTCTTTAGTGTCCGGTAACCGATTTTAAACATTGCTTGCTCCATTCTGTTTGTTTCTTTCTCAAAAAAAAGAAGAAGAGCATTCTTCTTCTTTTCTTACAGTTATATTTTATAATATTTTTTCTAAAAAGTCCTGTGCTCTTTTTGACTTCGGAGAAAGAAAAAATTCTTCCGGCTGACCGTCTTCCACGATCGTCCCTTCATCCATAAATAATACGCGGTCTGCGACTTCTTTGGCAAATCCCATTTCGTGCGTTACGATCACCATTGTCATGCCCGTCTGCGCGAGCTCTTTCATCACCTCAAGAACTTCTTTGACCATTTCCGGGTCAAGAGCCGAGGTCGGTTCATCAAACAGCATGATGTCAGGATTCATGGCAAGCGCCCGCGCGATGGCGACCCGCTGCTTCTGTCCGCCTGACAAACGGTTCGGATAGTCGTTCCGTTTGTCAAGCAGTCCGACTTTTTCAAGGAGAGCGCATGCCTTTTCCTCCGCCTCCTTTTTAGACTCTTTCTTCACGCTGACCGGCGCGTATGTGATATTTTCAAGCACCGTTTTATGAGGAAACAAATGAAAATGCTGAAATACCATGCCGATATTTTCCCGCACTTTCAGTTTATTCGTTTTAGCTGCGGTGATTTCGTTTTCTTTAATGGCAATCGTTCCGCCGCTCGGGGTTTCCAGCAGATTTAAGCAGCGCAGAAACGTTGATTTGCCGGAACCGGAAGGGCCGATGACAGCGACGACTTCCCCTTCTTCGATCTGTGTTGAAATGTTTTTCAGTACTTCATGTTTCCCGAATGATTTTGACAGGTTATCGACCTTAATCATTGGCTTTCAGCTTCCTTTCTACGCCTTTTCCGATGAATGCTAAGATCAAAACGAGCACGTAATAGATTAAGCCCGCCACAATAAGAGGTTCTAAATAGTTGTATGTTGCGGCGCCGGACTGGTAGGCCCGTCTCATAATGTCTCCGAGACCGATTACCGTGACGATCGCCGATTCTTTCGTCAAGGTGATTAATTCGTTAATAATAGCCGGAGAAATGTTTTTAAACGCCTGCGGCAGCAGCAGATCTTTCATCATTTTTCCGTACGGCACGCCGAGAGCGACGGCAGCCTCTTTTTGTCCTTTGTCAATTGCGTTGATTCCCGCTCTGATAATTTCAGAGACGTAAGCGGCTGAATTGAGCGATAATGCGGTGACCGCCGCCCAAAATTGATCGATCTGAAAGCCGAGAAGCTGCGGCATTCCGAAATAGATGATCATCAGCTGCAGCACGAGCGGCGTGCCGCGGAATATCGAAGTATAAAAATCCGCAATCCATTTCAGCGGACTGATCGTGCTGATTTTAAATAAGCTGAGCACGATTCCTAATACAAGACCGATGACCGCTGAAACGAGCACAATTTTTAATGTGACCGCAAGGCCTTCCAATATAAAAGGAATTTGGGGGATTGTCGCTGAGAAATCCAAATTCATACGTGTGATCTCCTTTGTCTTTATTCAAGATAAAAAGCTCAACGAAAAGTTGAGCTTTCTTTTATTTCTCGTTGGTGAACCATTTTTTCTTCAGTTTTTCGATTTCTCCGTTTTTCTCCATTTCTTTCAGCGCTTTGTTAAACTTCGCTGTCAGATCACTGTCTTTGCGGAACGCAATCGCGGAGCCCGATTCGTCTGATTTCGCATCCGCTGACGCAAAGCCCTGCAGATCGTTATTTGAACTGAAATAGCCTTGTGCTACGATGTCTTCGATAATGGCGGCATCAAAACGCCCGGATTTAATCTCTTCCGTTAAGTCTGAGATCCGGTTGCGGTCTTCGAGCTGAAAACCGTATTTCGAAGCGAGCTTCTTGCCTTTTTCCTCTTGAATGGAGCCGAGCTGAACACCGACGGTTTTGCCTTTCAGATCATTCAGGGATTTAATGCTGCTTCCCTTTTTCGTAACAATCATATTGTTAGCAGTATAATAAATATCAGAAAAATCAACTTGCTTTTTCCGTTCCGGCGTAGGTGTCATTCCAGATAAAATCATATCTATCTGCTTGGACTTCAAGGCTGTAATCAGGCTGTTGAAGTCCATGTCCTGCACCTCAACGTCATAGCCGGTCTTTTTGCCCAGAGCTTTTGCCAGATCAACGTCAAACCCGGTGATCTGATCGCCGTCTTTATATTCAAATGGTTTATAGTCAGCCGATGTACCCATAATCAGCTTGTTCTTTCCGCCCTCTGAGCCTGAATTGCCTGATCCGCAGGCGGACAGCGCAATGGTGATACATGCGGCAGCTAATACCAACAGCCATTTCTTCATGATTCATTTCCCCCATATCTACTGATCTCTTAAATTTGAATATTTATTCGTTAACTTGTATTTTAAACACTTTTTAATTGTGATGCAATACTATTTTTGAAAAATATATTTTCCTTTCTGTGTTTATTATAGTCATTGTTTTTCCGATTAGTGACAGCTGAACGCCGATGTATAAATATTTATATTTATACAGATTCCATATAAAAAAACCCCGAAAGCGCTCGGCTCCGGGGTTTTTCTTTCACTTATACTTCTTCACAATATTCTTCAAATGCTTCCTGCAGTTTTGTGACGACGGCCATCGGCTCATGGCCTTCAATTTCATGGCGTTCCACCATTTTCATGATTTTCCCGTCTTTTAAAATGGCAAATGACGGAGAGGACGGCGGATAGCCTTCAAAGTATTCTCTCGCTTTGGCTGTCGCTTCTTTATCCTGTCCGGCAAATACCGTCACAAGCTGATCCGGGCGTTTATCGTAATGTACGGAATGGTATGCGGCAGGCCGTGCAATACCGCCTGCGCATCCGCACACAGAGTTGACCATAACGAGTGTGGTTCCTTTTTTCGAAAGCGCTTCGTCCACTTCCTCAGCGGTTTTCAGCTCTGTATACCCGGCGGCCGTGATTTCCTGGCGGGCTTGACGCACGACATCATTCATAAATAAATTAAAATCCATATTCAACTGGGACCTCTCCTTTTTGATCATCTCTTCTTATGATAGCAAGGAACCTCCCTATCGGCAAATGACACCGCTCATATCCAATTGTTTTTGTCCCTTTTATGTACCCGATGTAAGTTTATGACCTTTTAAAAACGGGAAACTTGTTAAAGAGATTGTCTGAAATAAAGGAGCAGTCGTATGAGCCAACGGAAAGCAGTATTAATTTATAACGGAAACGCCGGTCAAAAACAGATTGATAAAACGCTCGGCACGGTCGTCCCCATTTTGGCCCAGTCAGCTGACGAACTTTTGATTAAACCGACCAAACATCAGGATGATGCCCGTCAGTATTGTGAAAATCTCGACAGTTCAGTTGACTATTTATATATTTTAGGCGGAGACGGCACTGTGCATCAATGCATCAACAGCATCAGTAAGCTTGATCACAGGCCCGCTGTCGGCATTTTGCCGGGAGGAACGTGCAACGATTTCTCAAGGGCGCTCGGCATCCCGCAAAACCTTCAAAAGGCCGCTGAAGCGCTCGCGCCCGGACATAAACGAATGATTGACGTCTGTAAAACGGATGACGGCTATTTTCTGAACTTTTGGGGCATCGGATTGATCACCGAAGCATCAAGCCATATCAATGAAACTGAAAAAGCATGGCTCGGTAAAATCAGCTACTTCACGAGCGCCTTGCGAACGATGACAAGCGCGAACCCGTTCCCTGTCAAATTGACGATTGACGGCGAGGTGAAAGAAGACGAAGCCGTAATGGTGCTTGTCATGAACGGGCATTATATCGGGACAAACCGAGTTCCCCTGCCTGATGCCAGCCTCCGGGACGGCTTAGCCGATGTGTTAATCTGCCGCAACACAAGCCTTGCCGCGTTGCGGGAGCTGATGACGATGGAGCAGGGTTCATTTGATGATTTCAAAGGGGAGCTGTCCTATATTCAGGCCTCCAGGATTGAAATCGAAACCGGACGTGAAATGGACGCGGATACAGATGGCGAGGTATACGGAACAACGCCTTGTACGATCGAAGTGAAAAAACATCATCTCACTATGCTTGTTCCCGAGGATTCACAATGAAAGTAAAAAAGCTCCTTTTGCCGCCCGGGCAAAAGGAGTTTTTTTAATAGACTGAAGTATTTTCGTCAATGTTTTCTAAGATTTCTTTGACGCGTCCGAGGAATCGGCCGCACACGAGCCCGTCGAGCACTCTGTGATCTAAAGACAGGCAAAGATTAACCATATCACGAACGGCAATCATTCCGTTATTCATGACAACCGGACGTTTGACGATAGATTCTACCTGAAGAATCGCCGCCTGCGGATGGTTGATAATGCCCATAGATTGAACTGAGCCGAAAGATCCCGTGTTATTGACGGTAAATGTGCCGCCCTGCATATCTTCCGCGGTAAGTTTTCCGTTTCTCACTTTTTTCGCAAGGTCCGTTATTTCTCTGGCTATGCCTTTAATCGTTTTTTCATCAGCATGCTTAATAACCGGAACAAACAGCGAATCTTCCGTGGCAACGGCAATAGAGATGTTGATGTCTTTCTTTTGGACGATTTTGTCTCCCGCCCACATGCTGTTCATCTGCGGGAACTCTTTGAGAGCCTGCGCCGCCGCTTTTACAAAGAAAGCGAAAAATGTTAAATTGAAGCCTTCTTTCTGTTTAAATGAGTCTTTTATGCTGTTTCTGTACGCCGTCATGTTCGTGACGTCGACTTCCATCATCGTCCAGGCGTGCGGAATTTCTGTTTTGCTTTTATGCATATTGGCGGCGATGGCTTTTCTGACGCCTGTAACCGGAATCTCAATATCACCGGCTGACAGAGCTGGCGCCGGCGCTTGTTTTTGCTGTTGTTTCAGCGCTTGTTGCGTTGTTTGAACGGCGGCCGGCGCCGGTGCTTCCGACTTCTGCTGCATTCCCGAATCAATGATCTTTTGAATGTCTTTTCGCGTAATTCTTCCGCCTGCACCCGTTCCTTCAACTTCTTCAAGCTGAATGCCGTGTTCTCCTGCTAATCTGAGCACGGCCGGTGAATAACGCGCTTTATTTGACTGATCTTTACCTTGACGGTTTGCATCGGTGTCTGAAGGGGTATTCTGCTCTTCTTCCCGCTTCGGCGCCTCTTCGGTTTCCGTTTCTTCCGTTTCAATTTTGCAGATGATCTCGCCGACTGTAAGAGTCTGGCCTTCTTCTCCTACAAGTTCTGTAATCGTACCGGTAAAAGAAGACGGCACCTCCGCATTCACTTTATCCGTCATGACCTCCGCAATGGGGTCATATTTATTCACTTGATCACCGGGGGATACCAGCCACTTGCTGATCGTCCCTTCCGTCACGCTCTCTCCGAGCTGAGGCATAGCCATTTGTTCAATCGCCATGTCAAAAACCTCCTTACGTCTTTAAAACTCCGCTAATTCTCTCATCGCGGCTTCTGCTTTGTCAGGATTCATCATGAAGTATTTTTCCATTGTCGGCGCATAAGGCATTGCCGGAACATCAGGACCTGCAAGCCGCTTGATCGGCGCGTCTAAATCAAATAAGCAGTTTTCAGAAATAATGGCGGCGACCTCACTCATAATACCGCCTTCTTTCGTATCTTCTGTGATCAGCAATACTTTTCCGGTTTTAGACGCAGCTTCAATGATGGCTTCTTTATCTAACGGATAAACCGTACGCAAATCTAATACGTGCGCGGAAATTCCGTCTTTTTCAAGACGCTCGGCAGCCTGCAGAGCGAAATGGACGCATAATCCGTACGTAATGACAGTAATGTCGCTGCCTTCGCGTTTTACATCCGCCTTTCCGATCGGAAGGACGTAATCATCCGCAGGGACTTCGCCTTTAATCAGACGGTACGCCCTCTTATGTTCGAAAAACAGCACCGGATCTTCGTCACGGACTGCGGCTTTCAACAGCCCTTTTGCGTCATAAGGAGTTGAAGGCATGACAATTTTAAGACCCGGCTGGTTGGCAAAAATGGCCTCCACAGACTGGGAATGATACAACGCGCCGTGCACGCCGCCCCCGTAAGGCGCTCTGATGACCATCGGACAGCTCCAATCATTGTTTGAACGGTAGCGTATTTTGGCCGCTTCTGAAATGATTTGGTTGACCGCAGGCAGAATGAAATCGGCAAACTGCATCTCGGCAATCGGGCGCATGCCGTACATCGCGGCGCCGATCCCGACACCGGCAATCGCTGATTCCGCAAGCGGCGTATCCATCACCCGCTCTTCTCCGAACTGTTCATAGAGACCCGCCGTGGCTTTAAACACGCCGCCTTTTCTCCCGACATCTTCCCCGAGAACAAAAACGCGCGGATCTCTTTCCATTTCTTCTTTCATTGCTGCATTAATACTGTCAATATAAGACATTACAGACATAAGTATTCCTCCCTACTTCGCATAAACGTGATCAAGCGTTGATTCAGGAGATGCGTATGGCGCTTTCTCCGCTTCGTCTGTCGCTTCGTTTACGATAGCCATGATGTCATCCAGCATGGTCTTTTCTTCTTCTTCACCTAGAAGCCCGGCTTCTTGCAAGTATGCTTTATATAAAAGAAGCGGATCTTGTTTCTTTGCTTCTTCTACTTCTTCGCGTTCTCTGTAGCTGCTGTCGTCGTCATCACTGGAATGGGGCGTCAACCGGTAGGAAACCGTTTCTATTAATGTAGGACCTTCGCCTTTAGATGCCCGTTCGCGCGCTTCTTTCACGGCCCGGTAAACTTCCAGCAGGTCGTTTCCGTCAACTGTGACTCCCGGCATGCCGTAGCCTGCTGCGCGGTCGGAAATATTTTCGCACGCCACCTGTTTGTCATACGGAACAGAAATAGCATACTTATTGTTTTCACACATGAAAATGACCGGCAATTTATACACGGCGGCAAAGTTTGCCCCTTCGTGAAAATCCCCCTGGTTGGAAGATCCTTCTCCAAAGGTTACGAAAGAGACGATATCCTTTTTATCCATGCGTCCCGCAAGCGCGATTCCGACTGCGTGAGGCACCTGCGTTGTCACAGGGGATGAGCCCGTTACGATTCTGTTTTCCTTTTGCCCGAAGTGGCCAGGCATCTGCCTTCCGCCTGAGTTCGGGTCAGCCGCTTTCGCAAAACCGGACATCATCAAGTCCTTTGCAGTCATACCGAATGCAAGCACAACTCCCATATCTCTGTAGTAAGGAAGCACATAGTCGGTATCACGGTTTAAAGCATAGGCCGCGCCTACTTGAGCCGCTTCCTGTCCTTGACATGAAACAACGAACGGAATTTTGCCCGAGCGGTTTAAGAGCCACATTCTTTCGTCGATTTTTCTGGCTAACAGCATGGTTCTATACATTTCAACGGCTTCTTCGTCAGAGAGCCCTAATGCTTGATGGCGGTTTGTAGTCATTCAAACCCCTCCTTCTTTCCTTTTAAAAATGAATCGCGTTTCCGTCTGCGGCTAACGCAGCTTCTCCAATCGCCTCTGAAAGCGACGGATGCGGATGTATGGACTGGCCGATTTCCCAAGGCGTCGCGTCGAGCACCTTGGCAAGCCCCGCTTCAGAGATCATATCGGTGACGTGCGGGCCGATCATATGAACACCGAGAATATCATCTGTATTCCGATCGGCAACGATTTTCACAAAGCCATCGCTTTCTCCGTATACAAGAGCCTTTCCGATTGCCATGAACGGAAACTTCCCGATCTTCAGTTCATGTCCTTTTCGGGTTGCTTCCTCTTCTGTCAGACCGACACTCGCCGCTTCCGGATTTGAATAAATGCATTTCGGCACAAGAGCTGCATCAAGCGGAGCCGGATTAAGACCCGCCATATGCTCAACGGCAATGATGCCTTCACGGGAGGCCACATGTGCAAGCTGAAGACCGCCCACAACATCACCGATCGCATAAATGTGCGATTCCTTCGTCTGCCCGGCTTCGTTCACGATGATAGAACCGTTTTCCGCTTCAATATCCGTGTTTTCAAGGCCGATCCCTTCAATGTTCGGCTGGCGGCCGATGGAAACAAGCATTTGTTCCGCGTGATACGTTTCTTTTTTTCCATTCTTTTCAGCGGCAATTGAAACGCCGTCCGCTTTTTCCAATGTATCCGGAAGCACTTTCGCACCCGTTACAATCTTAATTCCTTTTTTCGTTAACAGTTTTTCCATCTCGCTTGAAATATCATGGTCTTCAGTCGGCAAAATGCGGTCCGCATATTCAATCACAGTGATATTGACGCCGAAATCGTTCAGCATGGATGCCCATTCAATTCCGATGACACCGCCGCCGACGATCAACATGGATTGGGGCAGACGCTCAAGCTCAAGCGCTTCATCTGATGTCAGAATATATGTACCGTCTGCTTCTAAACCCGGCAGCATTTTCGGCTTTGAACCGGTTGCGATAATCAATTGTTTCGGTATCAGCATGTCGTTTTCTTCACCATTTGCGTATTCGACGGAAACCGTACCGGGAAGAGGTGAGAAGATGGAAGGGCCGAGCATACGTCCGTACCCGTTGAATACATCAATCTTCCCCTTTTTCATCAAGTGGGCGACACCGCCGGCCAGACGGTCAACGATTCCCTGCTTTCGTTTTTGCACGCTGTCAAAGCGGAGGGAGACACCTTCCGTTTCAATGCCGAATGCTGCCGCTTCCTTTGCGGTTCGGTACACTTCCGCGCTTCTTAACAGCGCTTTACTCGGGATACATCCTTTATGCAGGCATGTTCCGCCGAGCTTTTCTTTTTCTACAACGGCCGTTTTTAAGCCGAGCTGGGCCGCTCTGATGGCGGCTACATAACCGCCCGTCCCGCCGCCCAGAATGACCACATCATATTCAGTCGCCATTTGTTTTCACTCCTTCGCCGATCTGATATTGCTTTGACTGCTCCTCACCGGCTAAAACCCGAAGCGCGCCTTGCGCGAGAGATTGCAGTTCATTTTCTCCCGGGTACACCAGTACATCCGAAATCCAATCTATGTACGATCTGATGGCGGATACGAAACTTTTCCCGTACGCCAATCCGCCCGTCAGGACGATAATGTCTACTTTTCCTTTTAATACGGCGCTTGCCGCCCCGATTTCTTTTGCTACTTGATAAGCCATGGCGTCATAAATGAGCCTCGCATGCTCATCTCCGGCCTGAATGCGTTTTTCCACCTTCACCGCGTCCGTTGTCCCCAGGTAGCCGGAGAGTCCGCCCGTGCCGACAAGTTTTTTCATCATATCGGCTTTTGAATACTTGCCGGAAAAACACATCTCCACCAAATCACCCGCAGGAACGGTTCCCGCGCGCTCCGGGCTGAAGGGCCCTTCTCCGTGAAGCCCGTTGTTGACATCCGTCACCCGTCCGCAATCATGGACACCGACTGTGATGCCGCCGCCCATATGAGTGACGATCATCTTCATCTGTTCATACCGTTTGCCGAGGGACGCCGCCGCCTGACGGGCAACAGCTTTTTGGTTCAAAGCATGAAAAATGCTTTTCCGCTTGATTTCAGGCATCCCTGATACTTTAGCGAGCGGAGTCATCTCATCCACCACGACCGGATCGACGATATACGCGGGGATATTTAGTCCGTCAGCTATTTCCCTGGCAATAATTCCGCCCAGATTAGAAGCATGCTGGCCGTTGTAGCCGTTTTTCAAATCAGTGATCATGGCGTCATTCACTTCATATGTGCCGCCCTCAATCGGTCTGAGCAGGCCGCCCCTGGCACAAACGGCATCAAACTTTGAAATGTTGATGCCCTGTTCGTGCAAAGACTCAAGAATGCTTATTTTTCGAAATTCGTACTGGTCGATAATGCCGTTAAATGTTTTCAGCTCTTCTTCGGGATGTCGCAGCGTCTTTTCAAAGATACAGCGTTCATTGTGAAAGACACCGATTTTCGTTGATGTTGAGCCTGGATTCAGAATGAGAATGCGTTTTTCCTTTTCGAACATTTTCATACCTCCAGATCAAATTCCTATCGTCTGCTTAATATACTTTGGCCGTTTTGCAGAAACTGGCTTCTTGAACGGCGCATGCGTTCAATTCGTTCCTCAGCCAGACGGTCGGCCGCTAAGTATGTCGGAATGCCGTCACGCGCGGAAATATCGAGCACCCGCTCAATGTTTGCATAGATGCCTTCAACTTTTTTCAAAGCCCGCTCAGCATTGTAGCCGTAAAGCTCATCGGCCACATTGATGACGCCGCCTGCATTGATGACATAATCCGGAGCGTACACGATTCCCATTTCATGAATGGTATCGCCGTGACGTGTTTCTTTCAGCTGGTTATTGGCCGCTCCCGCAATGACTTTCGCCTTCAGCTGTTTAATCGTGTCATCGTTAATGACGGCGCCGAGAGCACATGGGGCATAAATATCGCACGTCTGTGAGTAAATGTCGCCGGGATCAACTGCGCGGGCGCCGAAGTCCTCAACGGCACGTTTAACAGATTCTTTATTGATATCCGTTACGATTAAAGAAGCGCCTTCTTCGTGAAGGTGGCGGCATAGATTGTAAGCCACATTTCCCACGCCTTGCACGGCAATTGTTTTACCTTCCAGTGAATCAGTGCCAAACGCCGCTTTCGCTGCGGCTTTCATCCCTTTGTAGACGCCGTACGCCGTAACCGGGGACGGATTTCCTGATGAACCGAATGCCGGAGAAATTCCGGTTACATAGTCTGTTTCATCATGAATAATGTCCATATCTTCAACGGTGGTGCCGACGTCTTCCGCCGTAATATACCTTCCGTTTAAGCCTTGGATGTAGCGGCCGAACGCGCGGAACATTTCTTCATTTTTATCTTTGCGCGGGTCTCCGATAATAACGGTTTTCCCGCCGCCTAAGTTTAAACCGGCAGCCGCATTTTTATAAGTCATGCCTTTTGCGAGTCTCAGTGCATCTTCAATCGCCGCTTCTTCACTGTCATATGTCCACATTCTTGTTCCGCCGAGTGCAGGGCCGAGCGTCGTATCATGAATCGCGATGATCGCTTTTAATCCGGATTGTTCATCTTGGCAGAATACCAATTGTTCGTAATCGTAAGTCTCCATATATTTGAAAATTTCCATAGGTTCGTTCCTCCTACTGTTCTTGTGATGCGCAAATCGCAAGCGCAATTGAATACAGTTTATTTTCTGCGGTATCCGCTCTGCTCGTTAATGCGATCGGCGCTTTTGCACCGGCGATGACGGCAGCAACATTTGCTTTCGCAAAATAAATCATTGACTTATAAAGCATATTTCCGGCCTCGATTGAAGGAACCAAGAGAATATCCGCCTGGCCCGCTACGCTTCCGGAAATCCCTTTTTGCAGCGCAGCCGCTTGGGATACGGCATTATCCAAAGCAAGCGGTCCGTCCGCAATGCAGCCGGTAATCTGTCCTCTATTGCACATCTGGACGATCGCAGCCGCGTTCAGCGTCGCCTCCATTTTCGGATTAACCGTTTCAATAGCGGCAAGGACTGCGGCTTTCGGCATAGGGTTCCCTACAGAATGTGCGACATGAACCGCATTTTGCAGAATATGCCCGAGCTCTTCAAGAGACGGGGCAATGTTCAGCGCTGAATCAGTCACATACATCAGCCGGTCATAGTCCGGCACCTCAAAAACGGCTACATGTGATAACACCCTTTTTGAACGAAGCCCTTCCTGGCGGTTTAAAACCGATTTCAGAAGAGTTGAGCTCGGGAGATTCCCTTTCATTAAAACGTCCGCCTCTTGTTCACGCACTGCGCGCACTGCTTTTGCCGCAGATTCTTCGGGTGAATCGGCGTGGATGATGTCAGCATTGAACTTCGGCTCATTTGCCAGAAGCTCTTTCAGCTTTCCGCTGTCACCCGTCAGTAAAAATCGTGCCGACAAGTGTTCTGCCGCCATTTTGACGGCCTGGATCACTTCTTTATCTGCTGCGTGGGCCACTGCAATGGTTTTTGCGTTTTTTGCCGCGGCTTTTTCAACTAGGTCTTTCAGCTTCATTTTGTACCACCTTTCTTGTGCGAATCCGCTTTTAACAATGCAAGTTCCGTGCCAAATATGCGAAAGGGTTTATTCCGGCTTTTTTCAAGAACACATGCAGCTGTTTGCGCTTTCTCTGCAACTTATTGCATGCCGTCATTTGCAAGGCCGTACTTGTCCATTTTGTAGTACAGATTCCGAATGCTGACACCAAGCGCTTTCGCCGTTTTGGTTCGGTTGAATTTATGCTTTTCAAGCGTTTTTTGAATGACGTGCGCTTCAAATTTTTCAACAGCCTGAGACAGCTTTTCCCCTTCTATATCCGGAAAATCACTTTGGGTGCCGTTTTTTTCATTCAGCTCTGATTCGAAAACAGGCAGATGCTGCTGTTCGATCCGTTCCATGTGCGGCTCTAAAAATATCATTGCCCGTCCGAGAACATTTTCAAGCTCCCGTACGTTTCCCGGCCAGCTGTAGGCTGATAAAGCTCGCAGCGCGTTCGGCGTGAGCCCCTTTACATTGCGGCCGTAATCCTGATTGATTTTTTCAATGAGCCGAATGCTCAGCGCTTCAATATCTTCTTTGCGCTGCCGAAGCGGCGGGATTGAGATCGGATAGCGGTTAATCCGGTAATACAGGTCTTCACGGAACGCGCCTTCCGCCATGGCCTTTTCGATGTTGACGTTTGTCGCTGCGATAATTCTGACATTGACAGAAATCGCTTTAGCGCCGCCGACTCTGATAATTTCTTTTTCCTGCAGAACTCTGAGCAGCTTTGCCTGGGTGCTTTGGGTCAGCTCTCCGATTTCATCTAAGAAAATGCTGCCGTTATTCGCTTCCTCAAAAAGTCCTTTTTTGCCCCCGCGCCTCGCGCCCGTAAACGCGCCTTCCTCATAGCCGAAAAGCTCGGATTCAAGCAGGGATTCAGACAGGGCCGCACAATTGACCCGGATGAATTTATTGTATTTTCGGTCGCTTTCATTATGGATGGCGTGGGCGAAAAGTTCTTTCCCTGTGCCGGATTCTCCCCGCAGCAGAATCGTCGCCGGCGTTTTCGCCCCGAGCTTCGCCTGTTCAAGGGCGACCAGCATTTGTTCACTCGTGCCGATAATGTCATCAAACGTGTATTTCGCTTCAAGCGTGCGGATAATCTGGCGCGCCCGATTCAGCTCAGCAGTCAGCGTTTTAATTTCTGACACGTCGTGGATGACGCCGACGCTGCCTTTTAAAATACCGTCCACAATAACGGGGGCAACATTTACGATGACATCCTTTTTATTGGGGCCGACCTTCATCCTCACACCCCGAACGGGCCGCCTTGTCCCCAATACTTTCAGGTGCATGCTTTCCCCTTCTGAGATATCGGTGGAAGCGGGTTTTCCGATGACCTCGCTTTCTGACAGCCCGGTCATTTTTGTATACGCTTTGTTGATTAACATTCCGATGCCGTTTTCATCAACGACGGAAATGGCCTCGTCTGACGATTGAATAATCGCTTCAAGCATGGTGCGGATTTGTTTTAAGTTCGTGACCTCTTCCGCCAGTTCAACTGCGTCGGTGATGTCTTTAAACACGCATAACGCGCCGAGAAGCTTTCCGCCTTCGTCAATGATCGGCAGTCTTGTCGTAACAATCTGCAGGTGCTTGCCGAGAAGCTGCTTCTGGTTATATTCCGGCTCTCTCGTTTCCAGAATCCGCGGCAGCTTTGTGTTCGGCACTACATCTTTAATTTGGCGGCCGATGACATCCTCCCGTTTTCGGCCGACCATTTTTTCTGCCATCTGATTAAATAAAATGATCGTTTCGTTGACGTCTATAAAAATCATGCCGTCGTGCGTTGAATTAAAAATCCGGTCATGCTTATACGTCTGCGACTTCAGCATTTGGATAAGCTGCTGTTTTTCCTCCATCAGCTGAAACACCATGTACGCCAATTTTCCCGGCATGACGATGGTTTGTTCTTTTTTCTCATGGAGCAGCTCATCCATGACCGCTTTATCGCCTGTTGTATGGATGATAATATCTATATCTTCAGTTATGTAGGGTTTCCAATCTGATGAGGTTGCAATTCCATATCTCCGGGCTTCTTGCAGCCCTTGCGCCTCCGGATCTTGGTCAACCACCGCAATAATCCGGATCAGTTTTGTTTTCATCAAAATCTGTAGGAGCGCCGTGCCTCCTTTACCAGCACCTATAATCAGCACCTTCTGCATCCCGATACCCCTTTATATGAAAAAATTTGCACACCTGTATTTCCCGTTGCAATAATTTGCACAACCCCTATGTTACCACGTTTTGATCTCTTGACAAAATATTTTTTCGATTGGACAATAAAGGAAATCATATCGTAAAGGGGTTTTCTGAATATGAGCCGGCTTGTTGCACTTTTGATTCTGGTCCTCCCCGGCGCTGTCGCGGCGCTCGGCATTAAGCTGATGAGAGATGCATTATTCGGGCATGCGTTTTCCCCGTTTCCGTCCCTTTTTCTTCAGGGGGCGGCCGGATTGGCGTTTTTTTTGTTCGGCCTTTATGTCCTGGCCGGGTTTATTCTGTACAGAGATCGGAAACGCAATCAAGTCAGCCCGCGGTTCAGGAAAAAAAAGCTGTAAAAAAAGCCCTTGCAAAAAAAGGGCTTTTTCAGTCGTCCGGCAGTATCGTTTTGGCAATGGATTGATCCAGTTCTTCATAGTCATGGTAAGCGATCGTTTCATATAATTCTTTTCTCGTCTGCATATCCGAAAGCCCCTCTTTTTGAGAGCCTTCTTCTTTCAGAAGGCGGAAAATACGTTCAAAAGCCTTGGCCGCCGTTCTGAGTGACGTGACCGGGTAAATGACCATCTGACAGCCCATATCGGAAAATTCATCAGCACTGTAATACGGCGTTTGTCCGAATTCAGTCATATTTGCGAGAATCGGCACACTGATTTGTTTGGAAAACGCTCTGAATTCACTTTCGGATTGGAGCGCTTCCGGAAAAACAGCGTCAGCACCCGCTTTTATATAAGCGGACGCCCTTTTTAATGCTCCCTCCAGCCCTTCCTGCTGTCTGGCGTCTGTTCTCGCAACAACAAGAAGAGTCGGCGCGGCCCGCTTGACCGCTTGGATTTTTTGCGCCATTTCTTCAATCGGCACGAGCTGCTTCCCATTCAGATGTCCGCATTTTTTCGGCAGGCGCTGATCCTCCATTTGGACGGCGGCCGCGCGCGCTTCATACATTTCTTTCGCCGTCCGGGCGGCATTCAGCACGCCTCCGAAACCCGTGTCAATATCGACGAGGACGGGCAGATCAGACGAGCGGACCAGATCTTTAACCCGTTCAGCCATTTCCGCCGACGTGATGATGCCTAAATCGGGCAGCCCTCTGCTCGCCGTGTAAGCCGCGCCTGATAAATAAAGAGCCGAAAAACCCGTTTTCTTGGCGATAAGAGCGGCCATCGCATCGTGAGCGCCGGGAATCTGCAATAGATCCGGCGCTGCCATCAGCGTACGGAACCGCTCTGCAAGCTCCTCTTGAGACGACTGCTTGCTGACGATCCACGTCATGTTTGTCACCCTCCTATTTTATATGAGAAATAAGTCCATAAATTCACTAACGCTGAGCTTCTGCATTCGGCCGCTATCTTTACAGGCCTCTTCGATTTTCCGCTGCTGCTTCAATGAAAAATGAGTGCTGATGTTTGCTGAAAACTTGGCAAGAATCTTCGGAACGGCTTCTTTTCTGCGGAATCGGTGCCCGAGCGGATATTCACATTCAATCCGTCCCGTAGCCGTGCCGTCTGTAAAATGCACCTGTACGGCATTTGAGATGGATCGCTTATTCGGGTCTAAGTAATCTATTGAGTACGCTTTATGTTCTGTCACCTCCATTTTGCTCCGCAATGTATCAATTCGCGGATCAGACGCCGTTTCCTCTTCATAATGATCCGCCGTGATATCTCCGAAAAGCAGCCCGATTGCCGTAATATACTGGAGGCAGTGATCCCGGTCAGCCGGATTGTGAAGCGGCCCTTTTTTATCGATAATCCGGATTGCCGACTCATGGGTCATAATCGTGATCCTGTCAATGTCTTCGATGCGGTCTTTCACCTCCGGATGAAGCCGGACCGCGCATTCCGCCGCTGTCTGGGCGTGGAATTCAGCCGGGTAGGATACTTTAAACAAAACATTCTCCATCACATAGGACCCAAGCCGGCGGGCAAGCTTCATTTCCTGACGGTTAAATAATACGTCTTGAAATCCCCACCCAGATGCGGTCAGAGCCGTCGGGTACCCCATTTCACCTTTTTGCGCCATAAGGGCCAAATATACGCCTCTGCTCGTCGCGTCGCCGGCCGCCCATGATTTGCGTGATCCGGTGTTCGGCGCATGACGATACGTTCTGAGGCTTGAATTATCAATCCAAGCGTGAGATACGGCGTTATTGATTTCCTCTCTTGAGCCGCCCAGCATTTGTGCGCAAACAGCCGCAGTCGCCACTTTCACAAACAGCACATGGTCAAGCCCGACTCTGTTTAAACTGTTTTCCAAAGCGAGAATTCCTTGAATTTCGTGCGCTTTGATCATTGCGCAAAGCACATCACGCACGGTAAGCGGTTCTTTCCCTTCTGAAATCCGCACTCTGGATATATAATCCGCACAAGCCAATATGCCTCCGAGATTGTCAGACGGATGCCCCCATTCGGCCGCAAGCCACGTATCATTATAATCGAGCCACCTGTTGATACAGCCGATATTAAAGGCAGCCGTGACCGGGTCTAAAACAAAAGGCGTGCCCGGGACTCTGCTGCCGTTGGGCACGGAGGTTCCCGGGACAATCGGGCCGAGCAGCTTTGTACATTCGGGATAGCTGAGCGCCAAAATTCCGCAGCCTATCGTATCAAGAAGCACATGTCCTGCCGTAGTGAAAGCTTCTGAACTGTCAATCTCCTGATGGAGCACGTAGTCAGAAATCTCTTCGATTACAGCATCCATTCGGCGGGGTTCTGTCATGTTTTCATCTTCCTTTCTCATCTGTTTACAGGCGCGCTCCGGTATAGCGGACACGCGGGCGGAAAAGCCGGTTTCGGCTGTGCTGTTCAATGACATGAGCGCACAGTCCGACCGTCCGTGCGCTGAAAAATATAGGCGTATACAGCGGGATCGGGATGCCGAGCATGTAATAAACCGGCGCTGCGTAGTAATCTAAGTTCGGATAAAGGCCTTTTTTCTCCCGCATGACGGTTTCTCCGGCTTCACACATATGATAAAGACGGAAATCGCCTGAAAGATCAGACAGTTTTTTCAATGCTTCTTTCATCATGAGCGCCCTCGGGTCCATTTTTTTCATGTAGACACGGTGGCCGAAGCCCATGATTTTTTCTTTGTTTGCGAGTTTTTGAGTTAATAATTGTGTAAACCCGTCTGTATCCTTCGCTTCCTCAAGCATGTACATAACCGCTTCGTTCGCTCCGCCGTGAAGGTTTCCCTTAAGCGAGGCGACGGCTCCGGTCAGCGCGCCGTAAATATCCGATTGCGTCGAAGCAATGACACGGGCCGTAAACGTTGAGTTCGGCAATTCATGCTCACTGTATAAAAGAAGCGACCGGTCGAATATTTCTTCTTCCAAGGAGGACGGCGTTTTTCCGGTAATCATATATAAAAAGTTTGCGCTGTACGATAAGGTTCCGACAGGCGCTAAAGGCTCCAGTCCGTTGATGACTCGATAGCTGTTGACGGTCAGATTGGGCATTTTGCCTATCAGCCCGCGGACACGGTGCCGATTTACAGAAGAGGTGCGGTTATCAATATCCTTATCAAAGCCTCCAAGCGCGGACAAACCTGTCCTCAGTCCGTCCATCGGGTGAGTACGTTCGGGCAGCAGACGGCATATACGCAAGATTTCCTCGGGAAGGTGTCCGCCGCGCCGAACGTCTTCTTCTAGCGCCTTCTTCTCTTTCGCATCAGGAAGTCTGTCTTCCAATAAGAGATGAACAATGTCCATATAGCCGGCCGTTTTAGAAAGCTCAATCAGATCGTGGCCTTTGATTAAAATACTGCCCTGCTGTGTATCCAGGAAAGAAATCCCCGTTTCCACCGCAATGACGCCATCTAAACCGGGAGAATAAGATTCCATGGTTTCGCTCCTTTGCGCACTTTTTATTGAAGAAGATACTTAGAAATAATCAGCCTTTGAATCTCATTGGTTCCTTCATAGATTTGCGTGACTTTCGCATCCCGAAATAAACGCTCCGCGGGATACTCTTTCATATAGCCGTAGCCGCCGTGAATCTGAACAGCCTCCACCGCCGCTTTCATCGCCGCATCGGACGCGAACTGCTTCGCCATAGATGCTTCTTTTCCGCACGGAAGCCCTCGCTGATACAGATCAGCAGCATGATAGACCAATAATTTGGCAGCTTCCGCATTCGTTGCCATGTCAGATAATTTAAATGAAACGGCCTGATTCGAAGCGATGGGTCTGCCGAACTGGCTGCGGGTTTTGGCGTACTCCACCGAGCAGCCGAGCGCCGCTTCGATAATCCCGAGCGCCTGAGCCGCTATGCCGATCCGTCCGACGTCAAGGTTTTTCATGGCGATTGAAAAACCCTCGCCCTCTTCGCCGAGCCGGTTTTCAATCGGAATTTCCGCTTGGTCAAACTGCAATTCGACAGTATTGGAACCTAACAATCCGAGCTTTTTTTCTTTTTTTCCGACAGAAAAACCGGGTGTGTTTTTTTCAACGATAAACGCTGAAATTCCCTTTCTCCCTTTACCCGGATCGGTTATGGCGAATGTCAGATACAGATCTGCCGCTCCGCCGTTTGTAATAAAGATTTTTGAACCGTTCAGAATATATGAACCGCCTTTTCGCACGGCTGTTGTTCTCAGGCTTCCCGCATCAGATCCGGAGTGAGGCTCAGTAAGCGCAAAAGCCCCAATATATTCGCCCGCTGCCAGCTTCGGAATATACGTTTGTTTTTGGGCTTCTGTCCCGAAATGCAAAATCGGGATTGTCCCTACCGATGTGTGGACGGACAAAATGACGCCGACGGCCGCGCTGACTTTTGATATTTCATGAATCGCTAAAATGTAAGATGTTGTATCAGCACCCGCCCCGCCGTAAGCTTCCGGGACGGGAATGCCCATCAATCCCGCTTCGCCCATTTTTTTAATCAGCCGCTCCGGAAATTCATCTGTTGATTCCATGAGCTCAACCACCGGCGCGATTTCCTTGCGGGCAAAATCACGCACCATTTTTCTCATCATGATGTGCTCTTCTGTAAAATGCATGGCTGCCGTCTCCCCTCATGATCTTTACATCATCTGCCGTACTCATAAAAACCGCGCCCGCTTTTTTTGCCGAGCCAGCCGGCGCTGACATATTTTCTGAGCAGAGGGCATGGGCGGTATTTCGGATCTCCGAGCCCCGCGTAGAGAACCTCCATAATGGAAAGGCACGTATCCAGCCCGATGAAATCAGCTAACGTTAAAGGGCCCATCGGATGACGCATGCCGAGCTTCATCACCTCATCAATCGCTTCCTTTGAAGCTGCTCCTTCGTAAAGGCAATAAACGGCTTCGTTAATCATCGGCATTAATATGCGATTAGATATAAAGCCCGGGAAGTCATTGACTTCGACAGGGGTTTTATTCATCCGGACGGCAAGCTTCTTTACTGTTTCCGCCGTTTCTTCCGATGTGGCGAGTCCTCTGATGACTTCGACAAGCTCCATGACAGGAACCGGATTCATAAAATGCATGCCGATTACTTTTTCAGGCCTTTTTGTGGCCGCGGCAAGCTCCGTAATAGGAAGAGAAGACGTATTGCTTGCCAATACGGCATGAGGGGGACAGATTTTATCAAGTGTGTCAAACAATTCCGCTTTTGCTTTTTTGTTTTCGGCAATGGCTTCAATGATAAAATCAGCATCTCCCGCTTCTGTAAGCTCTGCCGGGGAAATACGGCTGAAAACGGCATCTGTCTCCTGCTGTGACTTCCGTCCTTTTGCCTGCTCTTTCTCCAGGTTTGTCTTTATGCGGTGAAGACCTTTTGTTACCGTTTCCGGCTCCCAATCGTATAAATTGACGGCAAACCCGGCTTCTGCAGCCGTCTGAGCGATGCCTGCCCCCATCTGACCGGCACCTGCGACCATGATTGTTTTCATCTTCATCCGGCGCTCCCTCCTTTGATCAGTACACCTCCAGCAGGACGGCATCTCCTTGAGCCGCTCCGCTGCATATAGCCGCTATGCCTAAACCTCCTCCGCGACGCTTTAATTCGTATATTAAACTCATGATGATTCTCGCTCCGCTTGCGCCGATCGGGTGGCCGAACGCGATTGCCCCTCCGTTTACATTCACTTTCTCCCGGCTGAACCCGGCTATTTTTTCACTCACGAGCACGACGGACGCAAATGCTTCATTTACTTCAAACAAATCAATATCGTCAACGGACAGTCCGGTTTTTTTCAAGAGCCGGCTGATGGCCTCTCCCGGCGCGCTTGCCAGCTCGGACGCTTCCAGTCCGACTGACGCAAAGCCAAGTATTGCTGCGAGCGGCCTGACATGCTGCTTTGCTGCTTTTTCCTCTGACATCAGCACAAATGCTCCGGCCCCGTCATTTACACCGGGAGCATTTCCTGCTGTAACCGTTCCGTCGGCTGTAAAAATTGGCTTGAGCGCTGCGAGCTGCTCAAGGCTTGTATCAGGACGCAGCCCCTCATCCGCTTCAACGATATGCTGTTTGCCCTTTTTGCCGATCCAGGTAACGGGGACAATTTCTTCACGCAATTTGCCCGCCTCAGCCGCCTCAGCCGCGCGTTTCTGGCTCAAAAGAGCGTAATGATCCTGTTCATCCCGGGAAATGCCGTACTTTTTGGCCGCAGTGCTTCCGTGGACAGCCATATGTACCTGGTCGAACGCACAGGTCAGACCGTCATGAACCATTAAATCCTGAAAAACCCCGTCCCCCATCCTCACACCCCAGCGGCCGGCCGGAATGGCGTACGGAATGTTGCTCATGCTTTCCATTCCGCCTGCAATCAGCACGTCCGCGTCTTTCGCCCGGATCATTTGATCACAGATGGTAACAGCCCTGAGCCCTGATGCACAGACCTTATTAATGGTTTCAGCCGGAACGGACCACGGAAGCCCGGCATATCTTGCAGCCTGCCGTGCCGGAATCTGCCCGGCACCCGCCTGGACGACCATCCCCATCACCGCTCCTTCCGCTTCGCTTTCACTGATAGCGGCGCGCTTGATTGCTTCTTTTATGGCAATGCCGCCAAGCTCGGCTGCCTTTACCTCTTTTAATGCGCCGCCGAATTTTCCGAACGGCGTTCTTGCCGCACTGACGATAACCGTTTTTCCCACAATTTTGCCTCACTTTCAATAAGATAAAAGATAACGCTTACACAAAACGCCCTGTTACAATATATGAACCGGCTGACCGAGTTATGATTGCACCGCCTTTTTCCCGCCCATAAAAAAAGAAGACTGTCTGAACAGTCTTCTCAGCTGCGGCATTCTTCTTTTATAGAAACAGCCAGCTTTGGATAATCGGTAAAAATTGCGTCTATCCCCGCTTTCATCAGCTGCTTCATATCCTCAGGACGATTGACAGTGAACGGACGGAGCGCCGCTTGGTGTTTTGCAAGATGTTTGATCACTTCAGCGCTGACCGCAGGCGTACCGAGCTTCGGATGATAACCCGAAGCGGGGATGGCGGCAAGATACCGTTCAGGCCGGTACAGCACATCCATTGTCAGCACCGCCCGTTCAATTTCAGGCGCCAGGGCGTGGCAAACCGCGAGACTCTCATGATTAAATGAAGAAAAAATAACGCGCTTTTCCAGTCCGTAATATCTGACTTTTTTGATCACTTCTTCTTCCATTCCTTCGTAACGGAATACACTGTTTTTCAGCTCAATGTTTATCAGAAAATCAGCACGTTCCGCAAAACGCAGCACATCTGACAAAAGCGGAATTCTGACACCTTTAAAAGAATCTTTCCATTTTCCGGCGGCATCGGCGGTTCTGATTTTGTCATACGCCGTATCTTTCACAAATCCTTTCAAAGACGTCGTGCGGTCGAGGGTTTCATCGTGAATGACCACGATCCGGCCGTCTTTTGTCATCTGTACATCAAGTTCGATTCCGTCAGCCCCGTCCTCAATCGCTTTTTTGAATGCGGGCATCGTATTTTCAGGGCAGTCGCCCGACGCCCCCCGGTGGGCAAAAATATTCGTCATATGTGTCACCTCAGATGTTTGTCATCGGTTTTCTCTATTATAATCGTTATGCACATCAGGAGGGCGCTATTTACACATATTTTATCATTACCGTCCGCTGTAATAGGTTTCGATTCCGTTTACAACGGCGTCCGCGGCATGCTCTTGTCCGTTATCGCTTTTCAGCTTGTCCGCATCTTGAGGATTTGTGATAAAACCTAATTCAGCCAGCACACTCGGCATCTTTGAATATGTAATAACATAAAAAGGAGCTTCTTTTACGCCTCTGTCCCTCATCCCTAAAGACGTGACAAGCTGCTGCTGAATGTCGGAAGCAAGCCTTTCGCTGTCCGCGCCTTCATATGTCGAATTAAAATACGTTTCCGTGCCCGATGCCGTTGATACGGCTGAATTCGTATGGAGGCTGACGAATAAATCGGATTGGCTGGCGCTCGCTTTCGCCACCCGCTCGTCCAAACGTAAAAAAGTATCGTCAGTCCTTGAAGCTACAGGTTTTGCACCTTCTGCCTCCAATTTGGCGATCACCTTGTTTGACACCGCTAAATTGATGTTTTTCTCAAGCAGTCCATTTCCGCCGGCCCCGCTGTCTTCTCCGCCATGTCCGGCATCGATATAAATGGTTTTCCCTTGCAAAGGTTCGGCTGCATAAGCGGACGGCGCAAGCAGAAGCAGAGCGGCACCGAAGGCAGCAGCGCTTTTTGTCAGTAAACCCACGTTTTTTCCTCCCCGTTTTCACATATCTGTTTCTTTTTTCAGTTTCTCAAGCCGTAATTGTCCGTTGCTCTCTTTTTTATAGGTGATTTGCACCGCCGTATGTTCAGGCAGCGACTGACATTCAAACCGCTTAGCGAAAGGCACCTTCACCTCTTGCCTTTCTCCGTCAATTTCGACCGCGATCGTATCGTTTCCGGCCGCTTTTATAAATGTTCCTTCCTGTGTAAATGACGGCGCCGCATCAGCCTCCGCGGTATACTCGCAGCCTGATAACAGCCATGCGGTGAAGATCAGAAGTATGACAGACTTCACACAGATCACCTCACGTTTTCTCATTCGGCTTTATCTTTGAACAGATTGGCCGATTTGTAAAGGGAGCCTCCATTCCTCCAGCGCTTTTCCATATTTGGAATGAAGGCTATCTGACCTGCTGTTTACCTGAACTTAGAAAGAAAACAAGCTGATCAGTCTATGAAAAAGGTTCTGTCTGAAGGCCGAATATGCAGAATTTAACGGAAACGGACGACTTTCTGTTCATTTTGAAAAAATATCAGATCGGCAAAAAAAAGAGAGCCGCGTCATGCACTCTCCCGAATAGAAACATTCATATTTATTTTGAGCTTTTCATAAAATGAACGGGACAACTTAAAAGAGCAGCGTATTGGCGGCAATGATGAGAATAATCACTCCGCTCAGCACCGTGCTGAACTGTCCGACGTGAAAAGAACCGATGCGCAATGACGCGGCTTTTTTTCCAAGCGAGCAGCCGATCCATATGGTCAGAAAGCTTCCGATCGCCGCAGTGATGGAAATGGCAGCAGGAGAAAGCCCGATCAACCCCGCGCTTAATCCGTTGGTCAGCGCATTTGCGGATACGGCCACCCCGAGAACCATGGATTCCAATATACCGATTTCTCCCGAACCGTCGGCATCCGCTGCCTCCGGATTTTGCAGCAGACCGGCAAAACGGCCTTTTTTTCCTGACGCGCCAACACGCGCTGTTTTTCTCGGCACAGCCAGCAGAATGATGCGGATACCGATGACAGATAAAATAAACGCCGCCAGCAATACAGGAAGAAAGCCCGGTAAAACGGCTGAAATCCATTTGCCGAAATAAATTCCGATATAACTGAATACAAAACAGATAAAAGCGATCATCATATTTGACGCATGCGATATTTTGATTTTTCTGATGCCGTATGACATCCCCACTCCTAAATTATCAATGCTTGAGGACACTGCCAAACCTAAAATCAATAACCAAGCCATGTTCGTTTCTCTCCATTCTTTGATGTCTTTTCAACATGTTGTGCCGTTGAATCTACACTATTCTATTCAGCAGCACAGAAAAGGTACCTTTTCTGCAAAAATTATTGATTGACGATCATCATTCCGGCGGAAACGAGGTGACACCCTTGACAGAAAATAAAAATAAGACACTGGGACCCCTTTTAAAATCACTGCTTGATAAGCACTCGCTCTCCATGAGAAAGCTCGGCGCCTTAACAAACATTGATACGGCCACCATCTCCCGGATTATCAACGGCAAACAGAAGGCCAATTTAAAGCATCTTCAGGAATTTTCAAAACACCTCCGCACCCCGCTGGAGGAATTGCTTGAGGCGTCAGGCATAGACATCGGTCATGAAAAAGAAGCTGCGCCGCAAGACCCGATGCACGCGATTCAGGATATGCTGAATATGGCCGAGATGTTTGATCAGCCTTTTTCCCGGGAGCAAATTGAGCGCGAACTGACCAGATATGAACAATACGCCAAAACCCAGCAGGGCCATCGCCTGATTTGCGATGAGTTTCAAAAGAAAATGGACAATGAAGAAAGCGTCGGCCCTTTTATTGATCATTTGAAAAACATGCATCATCAGTATATGGATGAATCAACACCGGCTGAAGACCGCGCGATTCTCGGGAGCGCGCTGCTGTATTATATTTTAGCGACCGACGTTATTCCGGATTACATGTTTCCGATCGGCTACCTGGATGACGCCATCGCCGTGCAAATCGCTTTGAACCGGCTGAAAAAAAAGTAAAGGCGCTTAAAAAAGCGCCCTTTTTGTGTTGAAAAATATGAAACACCGCATTACGGTTTTGTCAAAACAGAGACAGCTGTCATATGATACATCAACCTAACAAAAAGGAGGGTGTCTTCTATGGACAGCAACACAGTAGTGGCAGTGTGCGCTCTGTTAAGTGTTGTGATTCAGATCGGAACGATATTCGCCGCAGGAAAGTGGAAAAAAGAATAAACAAATTGACGGTTTTTTCGCACAAGCGTATGCTTATAAATAACCTTGTAAAAGATAAGAAAGAAGATATGCATATGAAAAAAATCATTCTCCTCTTCGCCGCCGCTGTCATATTCAGCTCGATCGGCCATCAAATTTCAGGAGGATATAAAGATCCTGAAAAGGAACGGAGAAAACCGTTTCATTCGTTTAAATGGTTCAGCCGGTCATAACCTCCGGAAGAAGAACAAGCAAAATAATTGCACACAATGAAAACATAAGCTAGAATACGGACGAGTTAAACTCCTAAGGAAGAAGGCGAAATGATGAAGCAAACTTATCAACCGCTGTTTGAACCTTTTACGTTCGAAAGCGGCGTCACCATACCAAACCGTATTTCAGTCGCACCGATGACACATTATTCATCAAATGATGACGGAACGATTTCCGACCGTGAATTAAGCTACATTACTCCCCGTTCAAAAGAAATGGGCATGGTCATTACGGCATGTGCAAACGTAACGCCGGACGGCAAAGCGTTTCCAGGCCAGCCCGGCATCTATGATGATTCTCACATTCCCGGCTTGAAAAAACTCGCTCAGGCGATCCAGTCTCAAGGAGCGAAAGCCGTTGTGCAGATTCACCACGGAGGATTGGAATGCCCTCCTGAACTCGTGCCAAACAACGACGTCGTCAGTCCGAGCGGCTCAGAAGAAGACGGCAGACAAACGTCCCGGGCTCTCACCGAACAAGAAATTGAGCACATCGTGAAAGCATTCGGCGAAGCGACACGCAGAGCGATTGAAGCCGGCTTTGACGGTGTTGAAATTCACGGGGCAAACGGGTACCTGATTCACCAATTTTATTCACCGAAAACAAACCGGCGCACAGACCGCTGGGGCGGAAGCGATGAAAAGCGCCTCGCGTTCCCGCTTGCAGTCGTTGACGCTGTCAAACAGGCGATTGATACACACGCTGAAAATCCATTCGTTCTCGGCTACCGCCTGTCACCGGAAGAGCCGGAAACACCGGGGCTTACAATGAAAGAAACATTCATGCTCGCCGACGCGCTTGCGGAAGAGAACTTGGATTATCTGCATATTTCACTGATGGATGTCAATTCCAAAGCCCGCCGCGGCGCGGATACTTCACGGACCCGGATGGATTTATTAAACGAACGCGTCGGCCATAAAGTGCCGCTGATGGCCGTCGGTTCCATCTATACCGCGGACGAAGCGCTTGCCGTATTAGAAAGCGGAATTCCGCTGGTGGCTCTGGGACGTGTCATTTTGATTAACCCCGAATGGGCGGTGCTGGTCAAAGAAGGCCGCGAACAGGAAATCGAAAAAGCCATTCAAGCATCTGAAATTGAGAAATACCGACTTCCTGAACCGTTATGGGAAATGATTCAGAATACAGGCGGCTGGGTGCCGTTTGAAAAGTAGACTAAAAAAACTGCCGGATGTCCGGCAGTTTTTTTGATTCACAAGTTTTTACCGCTTTGTTTACTCCTATTTCCAACACACAGCGTACATATAGTAAATAGATTAATAGAAAGGAGACCGTATATGATGGCTGGTTTCCCTATTACGATTAACAGTCTTTCCGGAAACGGGGTTGTCAATGTCGGCGGTGCGTTTTCGATAAGTCATTTAACCGTATCAAAAACCGTCTACGGCTCAGGAGGGGGAAATACAGGTATGGTCCTGCAAATGAATCAATCCAGCACATCTCAATCTTCAAACTCTCAATACTCTGATCAAAATGTAACGAAAACATTATGACATCCGTATTTCCCTCCCTTTCCGGCTGGCAGCAGCCGGATTCTTTTTGCCGTTTTGTTTAATCTTATTCAAATATCACAGCGTACATATAGTTAGTAGACTGAGAGAGAAAGGAGAAAAAATAGAATGAGCGGTTGCCCGATTACGATAAACAACGTATCAGGAAACGGAGTTGTCAATGTTGGCGGCGCCATATCCATCAGTCCGCTGACTGCATCAAAAACCGTTTTCGGTGCCGGAGGGGGAAATATCGGCATTGTCATTCAAAACAATGCTGTAAGCCAGTCCAAAATGTTTGAACATCAATTTTCAGATCAGAATATTGTGAAGTCATTGTAAGGGCTGCCATGCAGCCCTTACTGCATAAATAAAGCAGGCGCATGATTTCCCGAAAACTTGATTTTTAACATCAGCGGTCACCTTCTCATGTTTTGAATGATTTCAGTTAAAGATGAATAGAATGCAGATTGAAAGCATGAGTACTGAATCTCATTAAGGAAAGAAGGAATCGTGATGAAAAAACTTTGCCGGGAAGTTTGGATTGAAGTTGACCTTGATGCGATAAAAAAGAACGTACGGGCGATCCGCCGCCATATTCCGAATACGTCTAAAATTATGGCCGTCGTAAAAGCGAACGCTTATGGCCACGGCTCTGTGGAAGTAGCGCGGCAGGCACTGGAAAGCGGGGCGAGCGAGCTTGCTGTCGCAAGCGTCGAAGAGGGAATTGTGTTACGGAGAGCGGGAATTACGGCACCTATTCTCGTGCTCGGCTTCACAGCTCTCAGCTGTGTGAAAAAATCTGCCGTTTGGAACATCACATTATCAGCGTTTCAGGTCAGCTGGATCAAAAAAGCGAATCGGATATTGGAAAAAGAAGCAGATTCGAAACGGCTGTCCATTCATATCAATGTGGATACCGGAATGGGCCGGCTGGGTGTGCGCACGGAAGAAGATCTTTTAGCAGTGGTGAAAGCGCTCAAGTCGAGTACATACCTGTCATGGGATGGCATCTTTACACATTTTTCAACAGCGGATGAACCGGACACTGAGCTGACGATGCTGCAGCACGAAAAGTTTATCAGCTTCCTCCGCTTTTTAAAAAATCAAGACATTACGCTGCCTACCGTGCATATGTGCAATACAGCCGCCGCTATCGCATTCCCGGAATTCAGCGCCGACATGATCCGTTTAGGCATTGGGTTATATGGTTTATATCCGTCCGCCTCGATAAAGGAGCTGAGCCTCGTGAATCTCACGCCCGCACTAAGTTTAAAGGCGCGTATCGCTTATGTGAAAGCCATGGTGACAGATCCCCGGACCGTCAGTTATGGTGCCACATATATCGCCGAACCGGGTGAAATCATCGCGACGATTCCGATCGGCTATGCTGACGGTTACTCCCGCGCCCTGTCCAACCGCGGGTTTATTCTGCACCGCGGCAGACGGGTGCAGGTAGCGGGGAGAGTGACAATGGATATGATAATGGTCAGTTTAGGTGAGAATGAGGGCAAACAAGGAGAAGAAGTCGTCATCTACGGCAAACAAAAAGAAGCCGAGATTTCCGTTGATGAAATTGCCGAAATGCTCGGTACGATCAGCTACGAAGTCCTGTCAGTGTTAAGCCGCCGCATCCCCCGCTTTTATTTCAGAGACGGCAAAATCATTAAAATATCAGCTCCGGTATTATACGTATAGACGGCATAGTTCCCGTATTTATGTATAGAACAAGTACCAGCGTGAGTGATTCCCATTGTTTTCGTCAGCAAAATCTCAAAACGCCTTCTCTTCCGCGTTCATGCACGGAATAGAAGGCGCAAAAAGACATTTAGCCAAAGGCTTGCGTTACGAAGCTTTATGCTCCAATCTCAGCTTGTCAGCAACCATCGCGATGAACTCTGAATTGGTTGGTTTTGCTTTTGTCATGCTTACCGTATATCCGAACAGTGAAGAAATGGAATCAATATTTCCCCTGCTCCATGCGACTTCAATGGCGTGGCGGATGGCCCGTTCTACACGGCTTGCGGTCGTGTTGAATTTTTTGGCGATGTCGGGATAAAGGACTTTTGTGATGCTGCCGAGGAGTTCAATATCGTTATACACCATGGAAATGGCTTCACGCAAATAAAGATAGCCTTTGATATGGGCAGGCACACCGATCTCATGGATAATGCTTGTAATGCTGGCATCGAGATTTTTCCGCTTCGGCTCCGGCTGGCTGCGGATAATGCTGCTTTGCGCGGACGGCGCACGGTGTGTGACACTGCTGACATTTCCGCTTACCTGGCGGATATGGCCGACAAGGTTTTCCATATCAAACGGCTTCAGGATGAAATAGGACGCGCCTAAATCGACGGCTTTTTTCGTAACGTCTTCCTGACCGAATGCCGTCAGCATGATGACGTTCGGCTGCTTCTCGAGCTCTGATTCCCGCAGACGCTCCAAAACCGCAAGTCCGTCCAGATGCGGCATGATAATGTCTAAAACGAGCACATCGGGATTCTTATCTTTAAACAAAGAAAGACATTCCTGTCCGTTATAAGCAACGCCAATCACTTCCATATCATCCTGTCCCTCTATATATTCACTCAACAGGCTTACAAGCTCTCGATTATCATCAGCAACACAAACTTTAATTTTCTCCACGTTTCTTCCTCCCCCAATGTATTAACAGGACGCAACCCATTTGACTGCTATATGTTACATTCGACAAAACCACTACTTCCCCTTTTAAAAAATCCATATTTACCAATAATAGTGGTATATCTTTGTTTTTCTAGCATTTTCTAGGTTTTTCGACTAAAAATTAAGTTTGACAAATCAGGAAACGTGAATTTGTCGAAAAATCTTCATGTCTTATTTTACATGAATCCAGGAAAGAAGTGAAGAACGCATCACATAAAAAAACTGCCGGATCATCCGGCAGTCAGCTTGCTTTGTCTTTCCCGTAAACATCAACACCCGCTTCAGACAGCATCCATTCGATATGAACGCCGTAGCCGCTTGTCGGATCATTGACAAATACGTGGGTTACGGCTCCGACGACCTTTCCGTTCTGAATGATCGGGCTTCCGCTCATCCCCTGAACGATTCCGCCGGTTCTTTTCAGCAGTTTCGGATCTGTCACTTTCAACACCATTCCCTTTGTCGCCGGGAATTTTTGCGGCGTGGTGCTGACGATTTCAATATCAAATTTCTCTACTTTATCGTTTTCGATAACCGTCAGCATTTGCGCAGGTCCTTTTTTTACTTCATTTGACAAAGCAATCGGAAGCGCTTTGTCGGAAATGTTGTTTTTAATCGGCTGATGCAGTGTCCCAAAAATGCCGAACGGGCTGTTGCGGTTAATATCGCCGATTGTTTTCCGTTCTGACGAAAACCTTGCCAGTTTTTCGCCGGGATTGCCGCCTTTTCCTTTTTCAATCGATGTTACAGTAGAACGGACGATTTCTCCGTCTTCTACAACAATCGGTTTTTTTGTATCCATATCAGAGATGACGTGGCCCAATGCGCCGTATTTTTTTGTTTTCGGTTCAAAAAATGTCATGGTGCCGATGCCGGCTGCCGAATCGCGGATATAAAGGCCGATTCGATATTTCCCCTCGGCTTCGTCCTTTGTCGGAATCAGCTTTGTTTTGATTTTTTGCTTATCGCGTTTCACCAATAAATCCAAAGATTCACCGGTTTTGCCCGCTTTTTGAATAAACGGGGCGATGTCGCTCATTTTTTCAATTTTATGTCCGTTCATTTTAATAATGATGTCGCCAGATTCAATACCCGCTTGTTCTCCCGGAGACTTTTTCCCATCCTTTGTCATCACCTGGTGAAAACCGACGACCAAAACACCGACTGAATGCAGTTTTACACCGATGGACTGTCCGCCCGGAATGACCTTCAATTCTGGAAGGACACGCACTTTCGTTTTTTTAATGGGAAACCCGGCAAGATCATATACTACTTCTGACCGGCCTTGTGTTTGCCCTGTTATGTTTGCATGACCGTGCTCTTCTTTCAGCGTAAAGGCTTCTGATAATTCGCCCTTTTCAGCGCTTATTGATGCATTGACCGGAACGGCCTGAGTCTGGTTTTCAAAGACGCTCATTTCTGACGGTATCAGTAAATATTCTTTAAACGGCTTAAAAAAGCCTACACTTAGTAAAGAAACAAGGAGAATTACACCTATTGCTTTCCTCATGTTATCGTGCATTCATTCCTTCACTCTCCTCGCTCCTATCCCACACCACTTTCTTTTTCTGCTACATCTATACTTTTGCCTTCCTGCGCTTGATTTATAACCGGCATACGAAGAAAAACATTGGATACACTGTTAGAGAAATGGAACAAAAAAATAAGCTGCCTGTATCAGCAGCTTATCCTGTCGTTTTTACCTGTCCGGCCTGTTTTAAAAGCTCTTGTGCATGCCGTTTTGTCAGATCGGTCACTTCAACACCCGCAATCATGCGGCCGATTTCCGCTACCTTATCCTGCTTGGAAAGCGGCGTGACATGCGTTGTCGTCCGTCCGTCTTTGAATTCTTTTGCGATCAGAAGGTGTGTATCCGCCATGGCGGCAACCTGCGGCAGGTGTGTAATGCAGAGCACCTGTGAACCGGTCGATACTTTATGGATTTTTTCCGCGATGGCTTGGGCAACCCGCCCGCTTACACCGGTGTCCACTTCGTCAAAGATGATGGAGGTGACATCCTGCTGGGAAGAAAAAATACTCTTCATCGCCAGCATCACCCTTGAAAGCTCGCCTCCGGAAGCGACCTTTGACAGCGGTTTTAAAGGCTCACCGGTGTTTGTTGAAATTAAAAACCTCACAAGGTCAATCCCCTTTTGGGTAAGCTGCACGGGCTGCCCGTTGACAACCGGTGCTTCACTGGCTGACGGATCGGTTTTCACGAGAAATTCCGTATCAAACGTTGATTTGCCCATATACAGACTTTGTAATTCCTGATGAATCGCTTCCGCCAGTTTCTTGGCCCATGCTTTTCTGATTTTTGATAAATTGGCGGCTTCTACGGCCACATCTTTGCCGACCGACTCCAATTCCTTCTTCAGCGCTTCAAGGTGGCTGTCGCGGTTCTCGATTTGATCGATTTCCTCTTCTATTTTAGAGCCGTATTCCAAAATGTCTTCTACCGTCGCTCCGTATTTGCGCTTCAGCTGTTTGATCTCATTTAAACGGGTTTCAATAAAATTCAGCCGTTCCGGGTCATATTCCAGATCATCTAACAGATTGCGCATCTGAAAGGTTGCATCCTCCAGCAGATAATAGGAACTTGACACACTTTCAGACAGCTTTTGCAGCGGTTCATTAATATCCGAAATATCTTCAAGCTGGGCAGAGGCCATTCCGACCCAGTCAAGCCCCCCCTGCTCGCTGCGGAGCGCATTATAGGCGTTTTGCAATGATTCATAAATTTTTTCAAAGTTGGATATCTGCTTCCGCTCTTCCTGAAGAAGTTCGTCTTCATTCAATTCAAGCTTCGCCGACTCGATTTCTTCAAGCTGAAATTGAATCAGGTCTAACCGATGCGCCATTTCCTGCTCGCTTTCTGACAGCTTCTTCACTTTTTTGAGCAGCTTCATATAACGCTCATAGCCTTCATGGTAAGCCTGAAGCGCGGATTCGGCCTCAGCGCCCGCAAATTTATCCAAAAGCTCCAAGTGTTTGTCGTCCTCCATTAACAGCTGGTTATCATGCTGTCCGTGAATATCTAATAAAAGTCTGCCGATTTCCCTTAAAGCCGCAATCGTCACTAATTTTCCGTTGACACGGCAGACGCTTTTTCCTCCGGCATTGATGTCCCTTCTCATGACAATCATGTCGTCAGATGCGTCTATTCCCTGCTCACGGCATACTTCAAAAACGGGATGACCGCTGTCCAATAGAAACAGTCCTTCAAGCTCGGCCTTTGTTTCACCGTAACGGACAAATTCAGACGAGCCGCGGCCGCCGACTAATAGGGAAACGGCGTCTATAATAATTGACTTGCCGGCCCCTGTTTCTCCCGTCAGGACGGTGAGCCCCCGTTCAAACGAAATCGTCAGTTCCTCTATAATGGCAAAGTTTTTTATTGATAGTTCAGCTAACAAACAGCATTCCACCTTTTATCTGATAATTACGCTACAGCAGCTCCAAAAGACGGCTTTGTACGCCTTCCGTATCTTCAGGCGTCCTGCAGATGATTAAGATCGTGTCATCTCCGCAGATCGTGCCCATGATTTCTTCCCATTCGAGATTATCCATCAGAGCGCCGATTGCCTGAGCATTCCCCGGCATCGTTTTTAATACGATCATATGGCTTGCTGAGTCAATTTTTACGAACGCATCCATTAATGAACGCTTCAGTTTTGACAGCGGATTGAACCGCTGATCCGCCGGCAGGCTGTATTTGTAGGAGCCGTTGTTCGTCGGCACCTTTACGAGATGCAGCTCTTTAATGTCTCTGGAGACAGTCGCCTGGGTTACCTTATATCCTTCTTCTCTCAGCATGTCAACTAAGTCATCCTGCGTTTCAATCTCATGGCTTGTAATAAGCTCTCTGATTTTTATATGCCTTTGGCCTTTTGTCATGTAAGCACCTCTGTTTTCAAGCTGTTTGTCATTATGTTAACCGCTTCTTGATAAAAAGTACATGATGGCAGAAAAAAGGAATAATAGCCCCCTATTATTCCGGTACATCTGTCTTTTTGGCTTTTAATGTCTCATGTGCTTCGCGGACGGTACGGAGAATGTCTTCTTCCGGCAGTTCAGCGCCGTTTCCGTCTTCTCCGCCCCATTCCAAATGAAGCAGAAACTCAATATTGCCGTCTCCCCCCGTAATCGGTGAGAAGGACAGTCCTTTCACTGTATATCCTTCAGAAGCTGCAAATTGATTCATGCGGCGGAGAACGTCAGCATGAACGCCGGGATCTCTGACAATGCCTTTTTTTCCGACGAATTCCCGTCCGGCTTCAAATTGCGGCTTCACCAGTGCGATACAATCGCTCCCCGGTACAAGCAGCGTTTTTAAAACCGGCAGAATGAGGCGGAGTGAGATGAAAGAAACATCGATTGTCGCAAATTCCGGCAAACCCTCTGTGAAATCGGAAGGCTCGGAATAGCGGAAATTCGTCCGTTCCATGACGACGACCCTCTCGTCCTGTCTGAGCTTCCAAGCAAGCTGATTATAGCCGACATCCACTGCGTAGGACCGCTCAGCTCCGTTTTGGAGGGCGCAATCCGTGAATCCCCCTGTAGACGAGCCGATGTCAATCATCGTTTTGCCTTTTACCGAGACAGGAAACACTTCCAAGGCTTTTTCAAGCTTTAATCCGCCTCTGCTGACGTATTTAAGAGGGTTTCCTTTTACCGTTAACGGAAGATCCCGGGCGATTTTTTCACCCGGTTTGTCCAATCGGTTTTCATTTGAGTATACGATGCCCGCCATAATGGCGCGTTTCGCTTTTTCCCGCGTTTCCGCAAGGCCTTTTTCTACAAGAAGTACATCTAATCGTTCTTTTTTTGCTGTCATGATCCAATTCCTTTATGTGTCTTCGGCGGCATCAGCAGTTTTATCCGGTTCATAACCTCAGCCTTCGTGAGACCGATTTCTTCAAGCAGGGCGGTTACGCTGCCGTGTTCAATAAACCGGTCTGGGATGCCCATTCTGTCAATCGGTGTATGATACATGCCGAGGTCATGAGCGTATTCAAGAATCGTGCTGCCGAATCCGCCTTCAAGCACGGCTTCTTCTATCGTTAAAATCGGCAGACCTTCATTAAGAATGGCCTTCATCATTTGTTTATCAATCGGTTTTATGAACCTCGCATTCACGACACGCACGGACAGGCCTTCTTTTTGCAGTTCTTCAGCCGCTTCCAGCGCCATTTCAATGGTCGTACCGAATGTTAAAATGACCGCGTCTTTTCCGGGACGGAGCACTTCCCATGTTCCGATCGGAATGGTTTTCAGCTCTTTATCCATCTTTACGCCGAGCCCGTTTCCGCGCGGGAAGCGCATCGCGATCGGACCTTCCTCATAGGAAAGGGCTGTATTGACCATATGGCGGCCTTCATTTTCATCCTTCGGCATCATTAAAACGAGGTTCGGTATATGCCGCAAAAAGGCGATGTCAAAGACGCCTTGATGCGTCTCCCCGTCAGCGCCGACCAAACCGGCGCGGTCAATGCCGATAAATACATTCGCGTTTTGACGGCAAATATCATGGACGACCTGATCGTACGCCCGCTGCAAAAAGGTCGAATAGATCGCAAGAAACGGCTTCATCCCCTGAAGCGCCATTCCCGCGGCCATTGTCGCCGCATGCTGTTCTGCGATTCCGACGTCAAACATGCGCTCAGGAAATTCTTTCGCAAATCCTTCAAGCTTAGAGCCGACCGGCATGGCCGGTGTAATCGCGACAATTCTGTCATCCTCGCGCGCAAGCTCCTGCACGGTGCCGCTGACAAGTCCGCTCCATGAAGGCGCCGCGGCTTTCGGCTTGACAAAATCACCCGTATTGATTTTATAAGGACCCGTTCCGTGCCATGTGCCGATTGTGTCGGTCTCAGCCGGTTTATAGCCTTTGCCCTTTTTCGTAATGACATGTAAAAGGACAGGACCTTTCGTTTTTTTGGCGTATTGCAGGTTTTCAAACAGTTCGTGGTAGGAATGACCGTCAACCGGGCCTAAATACGTAAAGCCCAGCTCTTCAAAAAACATACCTGACACAAGCATATATTTTAAGCTGTCTTTTATCCGTTCCGCTGTGGCGGCCAATTTTCCGCCGACGGCCGGGATGCGCTTAAATAAATATTCAAGCTCGTCTTTCACCCATTGATATTTGCCGGCCGTGCGAAGCCGTCCCAGCATAGAATGAATCGCCCCGACATTCGGCGCAATGCTCATCTCATTATCATTCAGAATGACGATCATATCTTTTTTCTCATCACCGATATGGTTCAGCGCTTCAAGCGCCATTCCTCCGGTTAAAGCGCCGTCTCCGATAATCGGGATGATATATTCTTTTGATCCTTTAATATCACGGGCGGCAGCCATTCCCATCGCGCCTGAGAGCGATGTTGAGCTGTGGCCTGTTTCCCATACGTCATGTTCGCTTTCGCTGCGTTTCGGGAAACCGCAAAGCCCTTTATATTGGCGCAAGGTTTCAAACTCCTTGCCGCGCCCGGTTAACAGTTTATGAACATAGGACTGATGTCCGACATCCCATAAAAATTTATCTTTCGGACTGTCAAATTCTTTGTGAAGCGCAATTGTCAGCTCGACAACCCCGAGGTTCGGCCCGATATGGCCGCCAGAGGCAGACAGCGATGTGATGAGGAAATTGCGGATCTCCTCACTCAGCTCTTCCAGCTGTTCAATTGACATCTTTTTAAGAAATGACGGGTCCTGTATTGATAAAAGATCCAAAGCGGATCAACTCACTTTCAGCATGAATTTCTGCAAATTAAACAGTGTCTTTTTGAAAAAAGAAAAAGACTCCCTTTGTATTTTCATCGAAACTGCTTACATTTTACCATAGGAGCGGCAGCCCCTTCAAATCAGGACCGTTTTTAATGATCTCTCGCCGCGATTAAATCACAGAGGTCATGCAGCAGTTCTTTCTGAAGAGAAAGGCCGCTGATGATCCGTTTCGCCTCGCTGATATGATACGCCAGCTTCTCTTTCGCGCCTTCAAGCGTTAAAAGCGACGGATACGTTGACTTTTCATTCGACGTGTCTGAGCCGACCGGTTTGCCGATCTTCTCCTCATGCCCTTCAATATCAAGGATGTCATCTCTGATTTGAAATCCGATGCCGATATGGCTGCTGAACAGACGCAGCTTTTCGACTTCATCCTCCGGCGCATCTGCCAAAATGGCGCCCGCCGTCACAGAAAAACCGAGGAGCTTGGCCGTTTTCCGCTCGTGGATGGATTCCAGCTCCTCAAGCGTTATCCGCTTTTGTTCCGCTTCCATGTCGGCAGCCTGCCCGCCGACCATTCCTTCCGTTCCTGCCGCGCTGATCAGCTCATCGACGAGACGGAGCCGTTTTTCTGCTGAAACCGCCTCAGACACGTGAGATGTGATCAATTTAAAGCTTTCTGTCAGAAGCCCGTCTCCGGCCAATACGGCTGCCGCTTCTCCGAAGACTTTATGGTTTGTGGGCTTTCCCCGGCGCAGATCATCATCGTCCATGCAAGGAAGATCATCATGGATTAAGGAATACGTATGAATCATTTCGACAGCGCATCCGACCGGAATCCCGTCTTTTTCATCTTTTCCGTAAGCATTCAGAACGGCTAAGACGACGAGGGGGCGCAGCCTCTTTCCGCCTGCTTCCAAAGAATACAGCATAGATTTTTTGAGGATTTCAGGCATCGCAAGCCGTTCCGTATACAAAGAAAGCTGCTGTTCAATCAGTTGTTTGCGCGATGCTAAAAATGCGTCCAGTTTATTTGTCACCTTCGTCTTCCTCCTGAACGCTGAAAGGTGCAAGTTCGCCGTTATCTTTTAAAATAAAGTCCATTTGCTTTTCGACATGCTGAAGCTTTTCATGGCACATTTTTGAAAGGGCCATCCCTTCCTGAAAATAATTAATCGCCTGCTCAAGCGGCACGTCTCCTTCTTCAAGCTTTGCCACAATGCCTTCAAGGCCTTTCATCGCCTCTTCAAATGTCAGCTCTTCACTTTTTTTGGTTTCTGTCATTTTCGTTCGCCTCTCTTTTGCAATACTTCACACGTCAGAACGCCGTCTGTCATCTTTACTTCAAGCGTATCATTTTGTTCCACTTGATCAACGCTTTTGATCAGCTCTTTGTCTTTATAGGCCAGACTGTATCCTCTCTCCATCACCTGAAGGGGACTTAATGCATTCAGTTTACCAAGAACCGTCTGAAACTGCGAATGAAGCTGCTTCAGCTGGACATTCATGCTTCGGGCGAGCTGATTTGAGCGCTCCTCGTACCGTTTTTTCGCCTGTTTCAGCTGGGTTTCAGGGTGGAGCGCCGTTAATCTGTACGTATTCCGCTCCAGCTGCCTTTGTTTCCTGTCCGTAAGCCCTGTGAGCTGTGATTGGAACTGCTGATACAAAAGATCAAACTGCTGTTCTTTTTGGGTATACAATCGTTTCGGAAAACGGAACGCGTAGGATGACTGGAGCGATTGAACCCGTTCTTTTTTCTTGCTGATATGCTGCTGTATCGCTCTTGTCAGGCGGACTTCCGCCGTTTTTGTCCGTTCCATTAAGTCCGTCGTGTGGGGGACGGCGATTTCTGCCGCTCCTGTCGGCGTTGCCGCCCGGATATCCGCGACGAAATCACTGATTGTAAAATCTGTTTCATGTCCGACGGCTGATATAATCGGAATGGCGGAAGCAAAAATCGCCCGGGCCACGATTTCTTCGTTAAATGCCCACAATTCTTCGATCGAGCCCCCTCCCCTTCCGACGATCAGGACGTCACACATTTTTTGTGCATTGGCTTCTTCAATGCGCTTCACAATCGATCTGCTGGCATTTTCACCTTGAACGAGCGCGGGAAGCACAATGACTTTCACAAGGGGGTATCTTCTTTTAAGTGTGGTAATGACGTCTCTGACGGCTGCTCCCGTCGGTGACGTGACGACCCCGATCGTAGCCGGAAAAGCGGGGATGGCCTGCTTATGCCGGTCATCAAACAACCCTTCGCCGGCAAGTTTTTTCTTTAATTCTTCATATGCTAAGTAGAGCGCCCCCACACCGTCCGGCTGCATTTCTTTCGCGTACAGCTGATAGCTTCCGCTCGGTTCATAGACGGAGATCCCGCCTCTTACGATGACCTTCATTCCGTCCTCGGGCTTAAACGCAAGCCTCGAACTTTGTCTTTGAAACATGACGGCCTGCATGCGGGCATGCTCATCTTTTAATGTAAAATAGATGTGGCCTCTCGTATGAATTTTAACATTGGAGAGCTCACCCTTAATCCAAATGTCTTCAAGATGAGGGTCCACATCGAATTTTCGTTTAATGTATTTGGTCAGCGCGGAAACCGTGACATATGCCGCTTCACTCACATCCTGCACTCCTTTCATAAAGGCTTTTTGCCCTAAACTAAGAAAACCCGCTCTGGCTGAAAGGAGCCTTAAGAAGCGGGTATCGTGCTCATTGTCACACTTTTTGTGACTGTCTCCGGTTATCTATGATAACGTACGTCTGGCAGATTTAACAGTATTATGCGCAAGCATTGTGATGGTCATCGGACCTACTCCGCCCGGCACCGGTGTAATGAAAGATGCTTTTTCTTTCGCTTCATCAAACTGAACGTCTCCGCAGAGTTTTCCGCTTTCGAGACGGTTGACGCCGACATCAATGACAATGGCGCCCTCTTTGATTTGATCGGCTTTGATGAAATTCGCTTTACCGACCGCTACCACAAGAATATCTGCTTTTTTCGTATGCTCAGACATATTTTTCGTGCGGGAATGGCAATATGTGACGGTCGCGTTTTCGTTCAGCAGCAGCTGGCCGACCGGTTTACCGACAATATTGCTTCGTCCGACTACAACAACTTCTTTGCCGGAAAGATCTACGTTCGTCTTTTTCAATAACTCGACAATTCCGTGCGGCGTGCATGGAAGAAATGTATCTTCGCCAAGCAGCATTTTCCCGACGTTGAGAGGGTGGAAACCGTCAACATCCTTATCGGGAGAGATCCGCTCGATTACGGCTTTTTCAGAAATATGATCCGGAAGCGGCAGCTGGACGAGAATGCCGTGGAATTCCGGATTTTGATTATACTGATCAATCACTGTTAAAAGCTCCGCCTCGGTTAAGCTTGAGTCAAAGCGGTCAAGCTTAAATTTCATTCCCATTGTTTCAGCGGCTTTTTTCTTGCCTGTCACATATGAAACAGAAGCGGGATCGTCTCCGATTAAAATGACCGCCAAACCAGGCACTACGCCTTGTGCTTTCAGCTCTTCTACTTCTTTTGCCAATTGTTCGCGTTTTTCTTTAGCCGTTTCTTTTCCGTCGATGATTGTTGCAGTCATTTTCTTTCCTCCTATGATTCGATATCAGTTTTAATGTTAGAAAGAACCCCGTTTACGAATTTTGCAGCTTTATCGTCGCCGAACCGTTTTGCCAGCTCGATTGCTTCGTTTAATGACACGTTAGCAGGAATGTCGTCAGTATAAACCATTTCATACACCGCCAGACGCAGGATCGCGCGGTCTACGTTTGCAATCCGGTCAAGCTTCCAATTGACGAGATGGCCGGAAATCATTTCATCAAGCTGAACCTGATGTTCGATCACTCCGTACACCAGCTGTTCAAAGAAGGCATCTGTTTTTTCACCATCAAGCGCGTGCTCAATGGCATCGTTCGGTGCAATATCGCTGACATCAATCTGAAAAAGTGCCTGCAAAGCTTTTTCTCTAGCTGTTCTTCTTTTCATTTTCTTTCTCCTTCAGATCCGCTTTATCCGCTTGTCGTTAAGCTTAAAGAGATCATAACATATTTTTTTCTCAATCGCATGTCGAAATTTAGGTTTTTTCACCCTAATGCCGAATATTTTCACAAACCGTATTAATTTCATTCGGATTTCACAGCATGAAGAAACTCGGCTGCCGTTTGTAAGCCGGCTTTCTTCATGCCTGAAATGACGGGAAACGTATAAAAAACCAAAGGGCTGCCCATCCCCTTGGTTTTTATACGCTCATTACATTTCTTCGTCGATTTCGACTTCTTGGGCTTTCGTGTCAAATTGAATGCCGACGATATGAATATTGATTTCATTAATGGTCAGAGACGTCATGTTTAATAAGGTTTGGCGGATATTCTCCTGAACGCTTGCCGCCACTTTCGGGATCGAGATCCCGAATTGAACGACGCAATAGACGTCGATGGTAATGCCGTCATCGGCTAAATCGACCTTTACGCCTTTACCGTGATTGATTTTGCCGAAGCGCTCTACGACGCCGGTGGCGAAATTGCCGCGCATTTCAGCAACTCCTTCAACTTCGGAAGCGGCGATGCCGGCAATGACTTCAATGACCTCAGGAGCAATTTCAACCTTGCCTAAATGAGCCTCGTCATGATCCATTTTAAGCACACTGTTGTCTTCCATTCAATTCACCTCCCGCAAAAATTATGAGCCCATTACATCATATGTTTCTAAAAACTTTGTATTAAACTCTCCGCTGACAAATGTTTCGTGTTCAAGCAGTTTCAGATGGAACGGAATCGTCGTTTCAATACCTTCAATCACGAATTCGCTCAGCGCGCGTTTCATCCGTGCGACTGCCTCATCACGCGTTGTTCCGTATGTGATGACTTTAGCAATCATACTGTCATAGTACGGCGGGATCGAATAGCCAGGATATGCGGCTGAATCCACGCGTACGCCGAGTCCGCCCGGCGGCAGGTACATGTTAATTTTACCGGGTGAAGGCATGAAGTTTTTCGCAGGATTTTCAGCATTGATGCGGCATTCAATCGCCCAGCCGTTAAATTCAACGTCTTCCTGTCTGAGCGAAAGCTCCTGTCCGGATGCCACTTTGATCTGTTCTTTGATCAGATCCGTTCCCGTCACCATTTCTGTGACAGGGTGCTCTACTTGAATACGCGTGTTCATTTCCATGAAGTAGTAGCGCTGTTCTCTGTAGTCATAAATGAATTCTACTGTGCCGGCTCCCGTGTAACCGACGGCCTTCGCTGCTTTTACCGCAGCTTCGCCCATCTGCTCCCTGATTTCAGAATCAAGCGCAGGTGACGGTGACTCTTCAAGAAGTTTTTGCAGACGTCTTTGGATAGAACAGTCACGCTCTCCGAGATGGATCGTGTTTCCGTAATTATCCGCAAGCACCTGAATTTCAACATGGCGGAAATCTTCTATGTACTTCTCGATGTACACACCCGGATTTCCGAATGCCGTAGCGGCTTCCTGCTGGGTAATCTCAATGCCTTTGATCAGTTCTTCTTCTGTGCGTGCGACCCGGATGCCTTTTCCGCCTCCGCCCGCAGTGGCTTTTATAATGACAGGATACCCAATTTCACCTGCAAGCGAAACCGCTTCTTCCGTATTTTTTATAATTCCTTTTGAACCGGGCACAATCGGCACGCCGGCCAGCTGCATCGTGTCGCGCGCGATATCTTTTGTTCCCATTTTTGAAATGGCGTCAGCCGTAGGGCCGACAAACGTTACGTTCAATTCCTCGCACAGCTCGGCAAAGTCGGCGTTTTCAGCTAAAAACCCGTATCCCGGATGAATCGCATCCGTGCCGGTCAGCTTTGCGACGCTGACGATGTTCGTTACATTTAAATAGCTTTCTTTTGATGTTTTCGGCCCGATACAAAAAGCCTCATCGGCCATTTGGACATGCAGGGCATCTTTATCTGCCTCAGAATAAACGGCTACAGTTTCAATGCCCAGCTCTTTGCAGGCCCGGATGATTCTGACGGCGATTTCTCCTCGGTTGGCGATCAATAGCTTTTTAATCATAATAGCAGGTCTCCTTACTCAGCTTTTACAAGAAATAGAGGTTGTCCGTATTCGACCAGCTGGCCGTTTTCAACTAACACTTCAACGATTTCTCCTTTTACTTCGGCTTCAATCTCGTTAAAGAGTTTCATTGCTTCTACGATACAAACAACTGTATTTTCGCTCACTTTTGAACCTTGGTTTACGTAAGGGCCGGCTTCCGGCGATGAAGAAGCATAAAACGTTCCGACCATCGGAGACGTAATTTTGTGCAGGTTTTCGTCTTGTTTCGGCGCTTCCTGAACAGGAGCGGCTTCACGCGCTTCCGGTTTTGCAGCCTGCGGAGCAGGTGCGTAAGCGGCGGGAACGGCTTGGGCTTGTCCCGTTACATTCACTGCCGGCGCTTCATTTTTTTTCAGTTTGAGGCTTACGCCTTCGATTTCGTAAACGAATTCGTCGATGGAAGATTCATCGATTCTTTTTATCAGTTCATGAATTTCGTTGATTTTTAACATCAGTTTCCACTCCTATGTATAAAAAATAGAAATTTATGGGTTGCTACTAAAAGTACATACTATGTTTATCTTACAGGAGCGCTTGTGTAAATTCAATACTGATCTAAAATGACATCAGAAAAGCCCGCAGCAGGTGCGGGCGGTGGAGATCTCTTATTTTGTCGGTTCAAACGTGACGGCGACGTCTTTCATCGTCTTGATTTCTTTTTCCACCAGGTCAATGATAGCGGAAGCTTTTGCGTTTGAATGTTTGTCAGACATGACCGTAATGTTGATTTTGTCTCCTTCAGCATCCACGAGCGCATCTTTGTAGCCTTGTGTTTTAATCAGCGTTTCCAGCTGTTTTTCCGTCCCTTCAGCATTGCTCAGCGCCGTCATTTTATCGTAGGCTTCGCTTTTTTCCTTTGCGGTCGCATCATCGCTTGAAACAATGCTGTTTAACTGTTCCCTTTCTTTGCTTCTTGCGTCTTCAAGCTCCATGCGGTATGCGGTAAATAAGTTTTCATCAGCTGTTTCTGTAGCGACCGATCCGTCTTTGTCCGATGCTTCGGCTGATGTTTCTTTATCCTCTTTTGTGCCTTTAGAATCTTTCGTTCCTTTTGTTCCGTCTTCTTTATCCGTGCCGCTTCCGTTCTTATCTTTCGTTTCAGGAGCCGGCGTTTTTTCAGTTGCCACTTCTCCGCTGCTTTTTTCGCTTTTCATCTGCACGGCATTTTTGCTTTCCGGCGACATAATATAATAAACACTTAATACCACGACGAGACTGAGCATTGTTAAAAGCCAAACCGTTTGTTTTTTCAGCATGATTTATGAATCCTCCTTGATTTTTTTAGGGGCAACCGCTACACGGTAGCTCGGAACATCAAGCACCCTTGTGACGGCATCAATGATGGTTTTTTTTATTTGAACGTTGTCCACTCCCTGAGCGACAACGAGTACACCGCGAATATCGGGCTTTTTCGTCTGGACGACGACCGGGGTTTCCTTATCCCCGTTTCGAATCATGACAATTTGCTCCTCTGAGGTTTGATCGGTTACGCTTCTTTTGCCGCCTTCTTTATCGGTTTCTTCGGTGGTGGTGTCTTTTTTCGTTTTATTTTTCTCAAACACTTTCAAAGATGTTGCGTCTACGTTCACGACAATTGATACATCCTCCACGCCGATAATCGTTTCAAGGATTTCTTTCAGCTGGTTTTCATAGTCTCTTTCATAATCATCGATCGTGTTTTTGGCGCTGCTGTCTTTCGATGCCTTAAAAACGGGTGCGCTTTTTTGCCCGCTTTTGTCTTCCGTTCGGCCGGACATGACGGTCTGCGCCGCTTGGTCCTTCCCGGTTTTCTCCGGTGAAGAGAACAGCTGGCTCACCAGCATAAAAGATACCCCGAGCACAAACACGAACAGAAAGTAATGATATTTTGTCAGTTTTGGTTTTTCTCCGTCTTTCGCCTGTCCGATCATCAGCTGTTTTTTGAGTATGGTCCATAGTCCGTTTTTATTCATGGCCGTTTTTCTCCCCGCCTTCCATATAAACCGTAATTTTCTCACTGCCGATTTCCCATATATCCGCAAGTTTTTCTTTGATGTCTGCGGCCTCTTTTTTGTCGGCTGCGCCTTCCGGTTCGTATTTGCGGTCTGTGCGGATGTCGATCGGTGCGACGGTTTGCACGGTTTTTTCAGAAGATGGGGCCATATACACGCTGATCGTTCTTACATCTTCTTCTGAACGAACCTGTTCTTCCGCTGTAAGGCGGATGTCGTCTATTTTGTATTCGTCATGACTGAACATCTCCTCCGCTTTCTTTTTTAGTTGGACAGCCATTTCTTCTAAAACATATGCGCGGTTTGATGCTTGTATTTCTTTTTTTTCTGATTTGATTTGATTTTTTATATCAGCGGATTGAGATTGCTCTTGTTTTGTCAAATAATCGAAGATGATTTCCGGGTCTGTTTTGAAAAGTTTGAAGATCGGGTTGAGCATGACAATGATTAACAGCAGGCTGACAACCATCTTGGCGTATTTTTGCATACTGGAGCTTGGCAGCAGCATGTCGATGACGATGGCGAATAAGATAAATAAAATAATGCTTGTCAGCCATTCTGTTAAAAAGCTCATATCCAATGGGCCTCCTTTATTTCATCATCATGGTGAGGTTGCCTGCTGTAATAATGACTGTAATACTGAGGAAAAACATGAGAGAGACGATGGCGAGCGCCGCGAAAATATACAGCACGCTTCTGCTGATGACGCCGAGGCACGTAATGACGGGCCCGCCTCCGAGCGGCTGCAGAATAGCGGCCGCGAGCTTATAAATAAAAGCGAGCGAGAGCACTTTAATCGCCGGAAACGCGGAGATGCAGATCAAAATTCCGACTCCTAGGATTCCTACGGTGTTTTTTAATAGGAGCGAGGCGCTGATGACCGTATCCGTCGCATCCGTAAACATCCGGCCGAGCACGGGAATAAAATTGCCTGTGATAAATTTTGCAGTCCTGAGGGTAATCCCGTCCGTCACGGCAGCCGAAGCCCCCTGTACGGAGATGACGCCGAGAAACACGGTGAGAAATACGGCAAGCGCGCCGATCGCGATATTTCTGAGCAGATTGGCAAGCTGCGTGACTTTATATTGATCCGTCATCGTGCTGACGATGCTTAAAATCGCTGACAGGAAGATAAGCGGCATGACAATGTTTTGAATGAGAAGGCCGCTCGTATTCATCAGAAATAAAATAACGGGGTGAAAAAAAGCTGCGGAGACGGCTCCCCCGGAAGACGCCAAAAGCGCGAGTAAAAGCGGGATGAGCGCGAGAATGAAACTTGTCATCGTCTGGATCGCTTCACTGGCATAATTGACGGCAACATGAAAGCTGTTTAAAGCGAGAATAATCAGCACCATGTAGACAATTGCATAAGCCACTTTGCTGACGGTGCTCTGCTGGAACGCATTTTGCAAAAGCTGCAGAATGACACAAAAAATGGTGAGAAGAATCAAAGTTCCCAGGAGCTTTCCGTTTGCGAGCACTTCATGAAACAAGTATGAAAATAAAGCCTTCAGCCATGCCTCCGGCGAGAACGTTTTTTCTCCGTTAATAAAGTCGATGATGCTTCCCTTTTGGCTTTCAGGCAGAAGACCGCCGTATTCTGTCATGATGTCGTCCCAAAACTTTCCGATGCCTTCTGTTTTCAGCGCTTCAGCCTGCTTTTTCGCCACTTCATCAGCGGATTCTTGGTGAACTGCGGTTTCCTGCGACGCACCGTCTGTTCCGGCAGCTTGTACACATTCAGTCTGAAAAAATAAGAGGATGAACAAAAAAGCCCCCGCCCACCGAAAGCGCTTCATTTTTTGTGCCCCCCTTTCCATTTTATTGATGATCAAGAAGGAATAAGTCCGAGAATCGTTTCAATAATGACGGTGAGTATCGGCACGGCCATTACCAGTATCAAAATTTTTCCGGCCAGCTCTATTTTCGAAGCAATCGCTCCCTGGCCCGCATCCTTTGTCAGCTGCGCACCGAATTCAGCGATGTAGGCGATGCCGATAATTTTTAAAATGGTTTCCACATAGACCATATTGACATTTGCATTGACGGCTATTTTTTCTATCATTCTGATAATGTCGTAAATCTGATCGATGAGATAGAGAAAGATCACGCAGCCGCTGAAGACGACAATCATAAACGCGAAAGTCGGTTTCTGTTCTTTCACGATCAGGGAGAGAAATGTGGCGATCAGGCCTAAACCTACAATTTGAACAATCTCAATCTGTAAGCCCCCCTATCCTTGGAATAGAAACACAGCTTTGATCTTTTTGAACAGGTCATCGACAATCGTCGCCACCATAAATAAAATATAGATAAAGCCAAGCAGCGTCACCCATTGGGCGTATTCTTTTTTTCCCATTTGGTCAAGTATGGTGTGCAGAAACGCAACCACGATACCGACTCCGGCGATTTGAAAAATGACATTTACGTCGACTCCCATTTTATGTTTGCTCCCCTCATGTTTACATCAATAGAAGAATGAGTAACAGTCCGGCTAAAAATCCTAAGCTTTTCACCATTTTTTCATTTTTCGCCTGCGCCCGTCCGGCATCCGCTTCCGCCGCTTCCAAATGTGTAAGCGCAAGCTTGATATGTTTCTGCTGAGAAACACGGTCATGGAGCCCGAGCGTCTCTCCGAATTGCTTCAGCACATCGTATTCGCTTTTTTTCATCGCCATGGAAGACCAGTTATGTTTCAAGCTCTGTTCCCAAGCCGTTTTGGCGGAATCGCTTCCCTGCTCAAGCCTTCTGCTGAAAGCTAGAAACAATAACGATACAGGTTCGGAAAGCTGTGCGGCAATTTGTCCCGAAGCTATGTGCAGCGGCGTATGCCCGAACATGATTTCCGCTTCTAGCGATTGGAGCGCCGCGCGCAGCTGACGGATCTGCCTCGGCCTTTCAATATACATTTTGGCGATCTCAAATCCCGTCCATGTCGTCGCTGTCAGAATGAACACGGCACCTAAAAGCTTCAGCATGACATCACGCTTTCAGCATGCGGAACAGGTTTCCCGTCCTTTCCGTAAATCCTGCTGATCGTTCCCGGACCGCGGCGTCTTGACAGCTCCACATACCGGTCAAACACGTTTTCCTCCCACAGCATTTTCAGCGACGGCCTCTTGACCAAGTCTTTCATATTCCATCCGTGCGCAGAGACGATAACGGATACGCCCGCATGGAGCGCCTCCAGCAGCGCTTGTGAGTCTTCCATTCTGCCGATCTCATCCACAATTATGACATCAGGACTCATAGAGCGGATCATCATCATCAGCCCTTCCGCCTTCGGACAGGCATCAAGGACATCGACTCTGCGGCCGAAACTGTGCTGGGGAATGCCCCGCAGGCAGCCGGCAATTTCCGACCGTTCATCTACGATACCTGTCTTTTTTGCCGGGATGCGTGTTGATCCGGTGCTGGAAAGCCGGGCCAAATCACGAAGCAAGGTCGTTTTCCCCGTTTGCGGAGGACCGATGATCAGCGTGTTCAGCCAGTTTTCTTTCCATAAGAAAGGAATGAGCGGTTCTGCGATCCCCAGCTTCTCCCGGGCGATTCGGATATTAAAAGATGTAATATCCCGGAGTCCTTTGACGGCTCCGTTTTCGACGATGACTCTTCCGGCCAGCCCCACACGGTGGCCTCCTCTGATTGTGATGTATCCTTTTTTCAGCTCTTCTTCAAGCGTGTACATACTGTAGTTGCTGAGCCGGCTGAGGATCAGCTGTGCGTCGCCGGCCGTACACACATATGACAAATACAAAGGTTGTCCTTTTTGGATCAGTTCAACCGGCCTGTCGACCCGGATTCTGATTTCTTCTGTATCCCGCCTTACTTCTTCGGGCACGGCGGAGATGGCATCTCTCAATAATTCAGGGAGAACCTCTGTAATTTCATTCAATAGAGTCTCCTCCTTTTTACCGATTGGCTTCTTTAAAATGTATGATCCGGGACAGACTTTATGACACCCTGGCCCTCTATTTATGCACACCGGCCAAAATCAGCACCACCCCCGCAAAAATCAATATTAATTTTGCATATGAGAGCTGTCCGGCAATCTGATAAATGCCGATCGTCATTGTGATGATAAAGATCAGAGGGCCGACGATTGCCAAAATACTATTCACCACAACCGCTTTTCTGATGTCGTTTGTCAAAAGCATGATAATAGCGGCCGATAATTCAATGAGCGAGGACAAAACTCGTAAACCGGCCATCGTTAAAACAGTAGAATTGATTGAACCGAACAAAATTTTCATTGCAATCCCCCAACTTCAAGCATTTTGTTACACTATATGCTCTAGCTGACGGAAGTAGTCTCACTATTTTCATATAGAAGAAAGATTCTGAGGCAGAACGCAAAAAAAGCCTGCCCCGTAAAAGGAGCAGACTCCGAATTTCTTTAACTACGCTCTTGACACGTAAGAACCGTCTGATGTATTTACAACCAGCGTATCGCCTTCGTTCACGAAGAACGGTACGTTTACGACAAGGCCTGTTTCCGTTTTGGCAGGTTTCGTGCCGCCTGACGCCGTGTCGCCTTTAATTCCCGGCTCTGTTTCAACAACTTTCAGTTCAACTGTGTTCGGCAGTTCAATACCGAGCGTTTCAGACTGATACATCATGATATGCACAGACATATTTTCCAGAAGGTATTTCAATTCTTCTTCGATTTGGTTTTCGTTCAATTCAAGCTGTTCATATGAGCTTGTATCCATGAACACGTGCTGATCGCCGTTGGCATAAAGATACTGCATCGTTTTTGTTTCGATTTGAGCTTTCGCGACTTTTTCACCTGCACGGAATGTTTTCTCCTGAATAGCGCCCGTGCGCAGGTTACGCAATTTAGAACGGACAAATGCCGCTCCTTTTCCCGGTTTTACGTGCTGAAAGTCAACGACGCGCCAAATGCCGCCGTCTACTTCAATCGTTAGTCCTGTACGAAAATCGTTAACTGAAATCATGTTTGATGTCCTCCTATATTCCGATCACAAAATAATTAATTCTTTAGGGGAATGCGTAATTGTCCGGTTGCCGTCCTCAGTGATGAGGATATCATCTTCGATTCTTGCGCCCCCAACATCCGGTATGTATATGCCCGGCTCAACCGTTACCGCCATGCCCGGCTCAAGAACGGCCGATGACCTGAAAGACAGCCCCGGTGATTCATGGACTTCCATTCCGAACCCGTGTCCTGTCGAATGGCCGAAATACTGTCCGTAGCCTTTTGCGGTGATATGATCCCTCGTCAGGGCATCCGCTTCTTTTCCCGTCATGCCGGGTTTTATATGCAGGACACCAAGCGCTTGGGCATCGTATACGACCTGATAAATCTCTTTCAGTTTATCACTTGGCTCTCCGACCGCGACGGTGCGTGTGATATCAGAACAATAGCCTTTATAATAAGCGCCGAAATCAAGCGTGACCAAGTCTCCCTTTTCAATCAATTTGCCGCTTGCCACTCCGTGGGGAAGGCTGGATCTGACTCCCGAGGCGACGATCATATCAAAGGAAGAGCCGTCTGCTCCTTGACGTCTCATATAAAATTCGAGCTCGTTTGCAACTGAAATCTCTGAGATGCCCGGTTTGATAAACGTCAGAATATGTTCAAACGCATCATCCGCAATCTTCGCAGCTTCCTCTAATATCTTAATCTCTTCACTTGACTTAATCAAGCGCAACTTTTCAACGGAATCCGCGACGGGAACCATCTCCGCTTCCTGCAGCACCGCTTGGTAGGATGCATATGTTCCGTACGTCATGCTGTTTTGCTCGAAGCCGAGTTTTTTAACGCCGTACTCAAGAATCGTATCCGCAGCCGTTTGGATTAAGCTACCGCCGTGCTCGATAATGTCAAAACCCTTCACTTGCGTCTTCGCCTGCTCGGTGTAACGGAAATCCGTGATAAATGCCGCACGTTCTTTCGATATGACCGCAAGGCCTGACGAACCCGTAAATCCCGTCATATACTGCAGATTGGCGGAGCTTGTCACCAACATTCCGTCTATATCCAGCTGACCGAAAAGATTTCGCAATTTCTCCAGTTTCATTCCCTTTCTCCTCCTCGCCGATTCTTGACTGCCGCCTGACAACGCGGGAGCATCCCCGCCCGGTTTTCAGCATAAAAAATGTTCACTTCTCGTGAACATTTTACCATACCGGATAGGGATTATACACTTATTCACTTGTTGCCGAGCGCCCTTGCAAGCTTGTCTGACGTAAGTTCATTGTAGTTGAAGGAAATTGAGTAGCCGACAAACAAACCGTACAGAATGTAAAGGCAAAGCGTCGTCACGATTGTATCTGATTTCAATTCAGTGACGGATTTCACATCTTCGAAAATCGGATTGAATAAGAAAAAAACCGCACACCATAAAATGACGCCGTACACCATCCCCGGCCACATGGTTTTAAAACGCTTCAGGCAGACGAAATAAATAAACGCCCCGGCAATTGAAATGAATCCGATGACAACGATGCTGACCATCGTGCCTAGCCATTGTTTTTTCCATTCTCCGATCATAAACGGCTGAAGAATCATGTTGGGGCTGATCTCTGAAAAATGAAAGACATACCCGAGATAGCCGATCAAACTCCAAAATACACCGCCGGCAAATCCGATACCGCAAATTCTGCCGGTAAATGAAACAGGCTGCTGATCATCATCCTGCTTCTTTTTTTCTTCCTGTTCTGAATGTTTTTCGCTTGTCATCATGGCACCTCCAGTCATAGACTGCCCAAAAATTAAAAAGTCATAAAAAGCTGCGCCATATTTTCATTCAATGAGTAAAATCTAAAGAAACGGGGTATACTGCATGTAGAAAAAGCATTGATTTTCCGGCTGTCTAACTAGAGGTTTACCGCGGTTTCCTGTACAATAGAGTGAAAGGAAATGGTTAGTAAATCCTAAGAAAACAGGCAGGTTGATAAACAATGTCCAAACAAAAAACGCCCCCTGCATACGGCGGGCAGGCTGTCGTTGAAGGGGTAATGTTCGGCGGCAGAAAAAATTATGTTACCGCCATCCGCAGGAATGACGGAAGCATTGATTTTTTCAAGCTTCCGAGAGTGCCGAACGCCAAGCTTTCGGCTTTAAAAAAGATTCCTTTTTTGCGGGGAATCGTCGCCATCATTGAGGCGAGCGCCAACGGCACAAAGCATTTAAACTTTTCCAGCGAACGTTACGGGCTTGATCCTCAGGATGACGCCAAGCTGGAGCAGGAAGATAAGAAGGGTTCCGGCTTATCGATGTTTTTCAGCCTGGCGGTGATCGGCGTTCTGTCGTTTTTGTTCAGCAAATTCGTTTTTACGCTCGTCCCGGTCTTCTTAGCGGAGCTTGTAAGGCCCGTATTTTCCTCAGACGCCGCGCAGATCGGAATCGAAAGTCTGTTTAAGCTGATTCTGCTTCTCGGCTACATTTATTTTTTATCAATGACGCCGTTAATTAAAAGAGTGTTTCAATATCATGGAGCCGAACATAAGGTCATAAACTGTTATGAACAGAATTTGCCAATTACAATAGAAAATGTTCAGAAACAGTCACGGCTTCATTACCGTTGCGGTTCAAGCTTTATTTTATTTACGATCATTGTCGGCATGTTCGTCTATTTACTTGTTCCGACAGATCCGCTTTGGGTGCGGATTTTAGACAGGATTGCGCTTATACCGGTCGTTCTCGGCATCTCCTTTGAAGTGCTCCAGCTGACGAACAGAGTGCGGAATATCCCCGTTTTGAAAGTGCTCGGTTATCCCGGCCTGTGGCTGCAGCTTTTAACGACAAAGGAACCGGCGGATGATCAGGTCGAGGTTGCCATAGAAAGCTTTAACGAGCTTCTCAGACTGGAAGACATTTCAGAACAGAGCGAAAAGCCGTCTCACAACGTAATCTGAGCCGTTACCGTTATTATTTTGGAGGTGGGCAGTTATGAATCATCGTGTACAACCTTTTTTTGCTGTATTGATAGCGCTTGGCGCATTCGGTTTCATTTATGCGGCGGTAACCAACCCCGGGCAGATGATTTCAAGAGCGATCACCGTTATTATCGCAGGCGTTATTATTTATTTTATCGTGAGGACGGTCCTGAACCGCCGCACCGGCCGTGACGGAACCGCTTTCAGAAAAGCGGCCAGACAATCGCGGCTCCGAATGAAGGAGCAAAAAGCGAAGCACCGCGCCGGACACAGAGGCCGGGTCAGCCATTTGCGGAGCGTGCCGAGCAGTAGCAGACCGAAGCCGATGATTCTTAAGAAAAAAAGCCAGACCCAGCTTACCGTCATAGAAGGCAAAAAGAATAAAAAGAAAAACAGAGCGCTTTTTTAATAGCTCCATTGCTTCAAAAATTGCTCTGTTCTGCTTTTTCCTAGCTCAATGAGAGCTAGTTTTTTTTGCGGTGTGAGATGAAACTCCGTCGCCATCACATGTTCCACCGGAATAAAAATAATATTCTGTTCGTACTTTGTCGCGATATGCCTGGCATCATGAGCGTCTTTCATCGTTTCAAACAAAGCCCCGAACAGCTCAAAAGCGTTGCGGATTGATTTTTTCGGGCGCTCTTTTTCGTTGGGCGAAAGCGAAATTCCGATGACCGGCCGTTTGCGTTCTTTTGAATACAGCCAAATCGGGAAATTGCTTAACACACCGCCGTCAACGACCGTTGAGGTGCCTTTTTCGGTCTTCAGTTTTATCGGTTCAAAAAAATAAGGAATGCTGCAGCTCATTCTGACGGCTCTGGCAACCGGGAACATCTCCGGATTTAATCCGTAGCGGGGAAGATCGTCAGGAAGCACGATCATCGTTCCGTTCGTCAGATCTGAAGCGATGAGACGGAGCGAGCCTTTTTTCAAATCGCCGAACGCGATGATGCCCTTCGCTTTTAATTTATCCGCAATCCATTTTTCCAGCATATCGCCTCTGTATAGTCCGAGGCGCCAATATATCGACACCCACTGCAGGATTTTCAGCGGGAGGAATGAGCATCTCTGATCAAGCAATTGCCTTCCGTCCACCTCATCTATGATGGAATGAACCTCTCTGCTCGTATAGCCCGCAGCGATAAATGCGGCAATAATCGCGCCGGCGCTTGTTCCGGCGAGCCTTTCAAAGCGAAAGCCCTTTTCTTCCAGCGCTTCATAAGCGCCGGCAAGCGCCACCCCTTTTATCCCCCCTCCCGAAAATACGCCGTCAATCTGCATAGCGCGCCCTCTCCCTTCCATCTCAAGGTGTATTATTATTTTAAGAAACGGCTGGGCGAAATAGACCAAAGAATGAAGACATTAAAAAAAGGGCGCCCCATTTCGGGCTGCCCTTTATTCACCGGGATTTTCGGTTTTTTTCTGTACGGATTTCAATTCTTTTTTCCGGCTTTCGTCATCTTCAAAATACTGAACGAGGTCGCCGATGCGGTCAATGCTGTTCCAGCTCAGATGATGTTCGATTCCTTCAACATCATTGTAAATCTTCTCTTCATCAACACCAATGATTCTTAAAAACTGCTCAAGCAATTCGTGTCTGTATACGAGCCGTTTGCCGATCTTTTTGCCTTTTGACGTCAATACGAGCCCGCGATATTTTTCATAAATCAAATACTCGTCTTTATCTAGTTTTTGAACCATTTTCGTTACAGAGGAGGGGTGGACTGCCAAAGCTTCCGCGATATCAGAAACCCGTGCATATCCTTTTTCTTCTATCAGCATATAAATCTGTTCAATATAATCTTCCATACTTGGTGTTGTCATAAGTAACCCTCCCAAAAAGCACCTTAACTTTATAAACCATTACAAGTTTACACTAACGGTCATGAAAAAACAAGGATGCTTCCGGTCTGTCAAGCCTTATCAGCGCTTATAATTCCATTCATCAGACGCGTATTTCGTCTCAGCCAGCTCATTGACAAATGCAAGCTCTTCAGACGTGAGTGTGTAAGGCTCAAGATGAATGTTCAGCCCTTCCTCAAAACCGGCTTTAAAAGCGATTCTGGCCTCATCCATCGTTACCCGTTTCGGCGCTAAGGCGTTGATGGCTACCGCTTTGTTTTTGAAATTCCGCTGCATGCGCTCACGGACTCTGTCGCTCGGATATAAAAACAGATCAAACAGTTTATCCTCATCAATGTCAAGCAGGATGGAACCGTGCTGAAGAATGACGCCTTTTTGGCGTGTCTGTGCGCTTCCGGCAACTTTCCGTCCTTCGACGACCAGTTCATACCACGAAGGCGCATCAAAGCAGACGGACGAGCGCGGATTTTTCAAGCTTTCTTTTTCTTTCTCCGTTCGCGGAATCGCAAAGCAGGCATCAAGTCCAAGGTTTCTGAATCCCTGCAGAATACCTTCTGAAATCACCCGGTACGCCTCTGTCACCGTGGCCGGCATTTCCGGGTGATCCTCTGAAACGATTACGCTGTATGTCAATTCTTTATCATGCAGAACACCCCGTCCGCCTGTCGGTCTTCTGACAAACCCGAGGCCGTGTTTATGTACTGCGTCAAAGTTAATTTCCTTCTTAATATTTTGAAAATACCCGACAGACAAAGTTGCCGGATTCCAGCCGTAAAATCGGATCACCGGAGGAATTTTCTTTTGGCTGTGCCAATATAAAAGCGCTTCATCCAGCGCCATGTTAAATGCCGGGCTTTCATTCCCTGAGTCAATAAACCGCCATGTTTCTTTTTCCATATACTGAACCCTTCTTTATCGTTTTAATAAAATCAGTTTAGCAAACTGCCTTGAAAATGAAAAATATTTCGTTTCATTAAGGATGACAATCGCTTCATGCTTTACTATAATAGTATTTGTCCCAAAACGTCCGGTAAGCCTTGTTTTCAGGAAGCAGGGTTTTGATTTTATAAGCTAAAGGAGTAGAATTGCATTGTCTAATATGATTGCTTTAATTATTGTTGCGGCGTTTATCGTTTATATGATCGTGTCGTATTTTTACCAGCAGCGTTTAATGAAAACACTTACGGAAGAGGAATTCCGCGCGGGCTACAGAAAAGCGCAGCTGATTGACGTCCGTGAACCGAATGAATTTGAAGGCGGCCATATTCTCGGCGCGCGCAACATTCCGCTGTCACAGCTGAAACAGCGCAAAAGTGAAATCCGTCCTGATAAACCCGTTTATCTGTACTGCCAAAACAATGTCCGCAGCGGACGCGCGGCACAGACGCTCCGCAAACACGGCTGCAAAGATATTTACAACCTGAAAGGCGGATTTAAAAAATGGGGCGGAAAAATTAAAGCAAAAAACTAATCATGAAAAAAGAGCTGTCCGTTTTATACGGAAGCTCTTTTTTTATACCGTGTCAGCGGCTGACGTCAGGTGTACGTTCGTATTTTAAAACCGGCTTTCTTGCCGCCTTGGTTTCATCCATTCTTTTGACAACTGTTGTATGCGGCGCCTCCTGAACGATTTCAGGCGATTCCTCCGCTTCCCGCGCAATTTGAATCATGGCATCTATAAACGCATCAAGCGTTTCCTTCGATTCCGTTTCCGTCGGTTCGATCATGATGCTTTCTTCAACATTGAGAGGAAAATACACAGTCGGCGGATGATAGCCGAAATCCAAAAGCCGTTTGGCAATATCAAGCGTTCTTACGCCGAGCTTTTTCTGCCTTCTTCCCGATAACACAAATTCATGCTTGCAATGACGGTCAAACGGGAGATCATAATAAGGCGCGAGTCTTCTCATCATATAATTTGCATTTAAAACCGCGTTTTCGGTCACAGCTTTTAAGCCGTCAGGCCCCATGGAACGGATATACGTGTAGGCTCTGACATTAATGCCGAAGTTGCCGTAATAAGGTTTTACGCGCCCGATCGACTGCGGCCGGTCATAGTCAAAAGTCAAACGGCCCTCTTTTTTCGTAAGAACGGGTTTCGGCAGATACGGAATGAATTCTTTTTTCACTCCGACCGGCCCTGAGCCCGGTCCTCCCCCGCCGTGCGGCCCGGTAAATGTTTTATGCAGATTAAGGTGAACGACGTCAAATCCCATATCTCCCGGTCTTGCTTTACTTAAAACGGCATTTAAATTCGCTCCGTCATAATAAAGCTTTCCGCCGGCCTGATGGACGATGTCAGCCATTTCCGTAATGTTTTCTTCAAACAACCCGAGGGTGTTCGGATTCGTCAGCATCAGCGCCGCTGTTTCTTCGTTTACCGCTCTTTTCAAATCTTCAATGTCAACCAGCCCGTGCTCATTTGACTTAACGGTAATCGTTTCAAAACCGGCGACCGTGGCGGATGCCGGATTCGTACCGTGGGCTGAATCAGGGACAATCACCTTCGTCCGTCCGAAGTCTCCCCGCGCTTCGTGATAGGCGCGGATCATCATCAGGCCGGTCCATTCGCCGTGAGCGCCCGCCGCAGGCTGCAGCGTCACCTCGTCCATGCCCGTAATCTCCTCCAAGTGTCCGCTTAAATCGTATAAAAGCTCAAGCGCCCCCTGAACTGTGTCCTCGTCCTGAAGCGGATGAATAGCGGAAAAACCTGCGAACCGGGCAATTTTTTCATTTAATTTCGGATTGTATTTCATCGTACAGGAGCCGAGCGGATAAAAGCCTGAATCAACTCCGTGGTTTCTCTTAGAAAGAGCGGTATAATGCCGCATAATATCAAGCTCTGATACTTCCGGCAGCTTTGCGTCTTCATCGCGGATATAGTCACCGGGAAGAAGGCTTTCAAGCTCTGTTTCCGGCACATCAAGCTCCGGAAGGCTGTAACCGACACGCCCTTCGCGGGACATTTCAAAAATAAGCGCCTGATCTTGATTATTCATGTTGATCCCCCAATCCCGCAATAAGCGAATCGATCTCTTCTTTCGTTCTCAGCTCTGTGACGGCAATCAGCATATGCTGATTCAGTTCCGGATACGCAAGACCTAAGTCATATCCGCCGATGATGCCGTCTTGCAGGAGCCGCCGGTTTGCTTCCTTGACGGGAAGATTCAGCCTGACGGCAAATTCATTAAATATCGGGCCGTCAAATGCTACGTGCAAGCCGGCTTTTTCCGCTTGGCGTCTCGCGTAATCAGCTTTCAATATATTTTGACGGGCCATGTCTTTGACGCCGTTTTTTCCGAGCGCCGTCATTGCGACTGAAGCCGCTAAAGCATTCAGCGCCTGATTTGAACAAATGTTAGACGTGGCTTTGTCTCTTCTGATATGCTGCTCGCGCGCCTGAAGAGTGAGAACAAAACCTCTTCGCCCGTTTTCATCCTCCGTTTGGCCGACAAGCCGGCCCGGCACCTTTCTCATCAGTTTTTTCGTTACTGCAAAATAGCCGCAGTGCGGGCCGCCGAATGCCGCAGGTATGCCGAAAGGCTGCGCGTCCCCGACGACAATATCAGCTCCGTATGCCCCGGGCGGTGTCAAAATACCGAGCGCGAGCGGGTTTGAAGAAACAATCAGCTGGCTGTTTCCTTTATGTGCGAGCGGCTCAATGCCCTTTAACGGCTCGATTTGTCCGAAGAAGTTCGGATACTGAACGATCACGGCGGCCGTCTCATCACAAACGGCATGTTCCAATGCTTCAAGATCTGTGACGCCGTTTTTCGCGGGCACCTCTACAACCTCAATATATTGGCCCTTTGCGTATGTTTTCAAAACATCCCGTGATTCCGGATGAACGGCTGCGGAAATGACGATTTTTTTCTTTTTCGTATGTCCCGATGCAAGCATCGCCGCTTCCGCAAGCGCCGTTCCCCCGTCGTACATAGAGGAGTTTGCGATATCCATTCCCGTTAATTCACAGATCATCGTTTGAAATTCAAAAATCGCCTGCAGCTCCCCTTGTGAGATTTCAGGCTGGTAAGGCGTATAAGCCGTGTAAAACTCTGATCGGGAAATCACATGATCGACGATAACCGGCTGATAGTGATCGTACACTCCTGCGCCCAGAAAAGATGCATATGTAACAGCGTCTTTATTTTTCGCCGCAAGCTTTGTCAGCTCTCTCGTCAGCTCCGTTTCAGATTTTGCTTGTTTAATTTGGTAGTCTTTTTGAAACCTCACATCTTCCGGAATATCGGCAAACAGTTCATCAATTGTTTCTGCGCCGATGGCTTTCAGCATTTCTTTTTTATCCTGTTCTGTCGCGGGCAAATATCGATGCTTCATATGACTCTCCTTTTTCAGTTCTGTTTTGGACGTTTATAAAACGGTGTGCGGACAACCTTCGCTTTTACCGTTTTTTTACGGATTTCCACTTCTACTTCCGTTCCGACTTCACTGAATTCCGTTTTGATTAAGGCAAGGCCGATATTTTTCTTTAAAGTCGGAGATTGCGTGCCTGTCGTGACTTCCCCGATCGGAACACCGTCTTTTTTCACGGCGTACCCGTGTCTCGGAATCCCTTTTTCAATCATCTCAAGTCCGACCAGCTTTCGCGGGGCTCCTTTTTCTTTCTGTTCACGCAATACAGATTTCCCGAAAAAATCGGAATCTTTCTTGTGTTTCACGGCAAATCCGATTCCGGCTTCAATCGGTGTAATATCTTTCGTCAATTCCTGACCGTATAAAGCAAGCTTCGCTTCAAATCTCAGCGTATCACGGGCGCCGAGGCCGCACGGAACGAGGCCTTCATGCTCTCCCGCTGCAAGTATCTCCTTAAATAGATGAACCGCATCTTCATTGCGGCAATATAACTCAAACCCGTCTTCACCGGTATAGCCTGTTCTTGAAAGCAGGACTTGGCGTCCGGCAACGTCCGCCTCGTCAATAAATGTAAACGGCTTTAAGGAGGACAAATCACATTCAGTCAGCTTCGCAAGAACCGTCTGAGCATTCGGCCCCTGAACGGCAAGCAGTGAAATCCCGTCAGACTGATTCGTCAGCGTGACGTCGCCTTCCGCATGTTCCGTCAGCCAGGCGATGTCTTTTTCAATATTAGACGCGTTTATCACGAGCAGATAGCAGCGCTCGCTTTTCTGATAGATCAGCAAATCATCAACCGTACCGCCGTCAGGATAACACATGGCGGTATAAAGCGCGTTTCCCGGCTTTAAATCGGCAACGTCATTTGTCATCATTTTTTGCAGAAAAGACAGGGCGTCTTTACCGGATACTTCAACTTCCCCCATATGAGACACATCAAACAGTCCCGCTTTTGTGCGGACGGCTTCATGCTCCTCTTTAATAGAAGAAAATTGAACCGGCAGCTCCCATCCTCCAAAATCAATCGTTTTTCCGCCGTATTCTTTATACACGTCATAAAGCGGTGTTCGTTTCAGCATCATCTTCCCCCTTCAGTCATTGGCGCATTGTAAAAACATATAAAAAAGGACAGAGAAACACCTCATGAAAATGAAGGTTTCTCTGTCCCGGCACCTGAAAGTTTACTTTATGAACATATCATAAAGACGTCCCCTTTGGTGGCCTGCTTCTTCTAAGTGCAGACACTCTCCAGAGTTGCGTCGAGCAAGAGTTCTTTTGCCTGAGAGATTCACTCCGCAGTTTGCTCCTTCGGCGCCCGGACGCCCATCTTTCGTCCGAGTCTCTCCCCTTGCTGTCATTCGCTCATATTTACCAATTTTATGGACATACTAAAGCAATATCTTTTAGTGAAATCATTACTTATATCCTACCACCCTCATTTACGTCCGGCAACAAAAATTATGATAAATCAGTTTTTTAAAAGAAAGGCGGTTTTGTTACATATGACAGCAGAGATCATATTTGATGCAAACTGGCCGGGAGAGTTTTCTGAGCGGCTGAAAACGGACGGTCCCTGGTCAAATTGGGAGATGTACAAACTGTCGGCTGAAGTCCAGCAGACCCTTGCCATTCCTGAATTCGAAGGGTTGAGGGCTCCTTTGTACCTTCCCGATTTCACTCCGCTTCCCCATCAGCTTGAGGTCGCGCAGAAAGTCGTTGAAAAAATGAACGGCAAGGCGATTTTGGCTGATGAAGTGGGGCTCGGAAAAACGGTGGAAGCAGGCCTGATTTTAAAAGAATATATGATTCGCGGGCTGGCCAAAAAAATCCTGATTCTTGTGCCGGCATCACTCGTTTCCCAGTGGGTGAAAGAGCTTCAGGAGAAGTTTTTAATACCCGCTGTTGAACAGAAGAAAAGCTATGTGTGGGAACAGTGCGATATCGTCGTTTCTTCTATTGATACGGCCAAACGCTCCCCTCACAAAGACATTGTCCTTTCTATTCCGTATGATCTCGTCATTATTGACGAGGCGCACAAGCTCAAAAACAGCAAAACGAAAAATTATGAATTTGCGAGAAGTCTTGTGAAGAAATACTGCCTGCTTCTGACGGCGACGCCGATTCAAAACCGGATCGAAGAAATCTTCAATTTAGTGTCACTGTTAAAGCCCGGCCATTTAGGAAACGAAAGCGGATTTCAAGAAACCTTCAATCAGAAGGACGGGATTGACGCTCATGAGCATTTGAAAGAACTCGTCAATAAGGTGATGATCCGCAACACGCGGAGCGACACCGGCCTTACATGGACGAAGCGCCACGTGGAAACAGTGCCGATCACCTTTTCACCGACGGAACAGGCGCTTTACGATGACATTGCCGCACTGAAAAACGGCACGGAAAAGCCCGCAAGCGCATTTTCCATTATGACGCTGCAAAGAGAGTGCTGTTCAAGCAGGGAAGCCGTGTATATGACGCTCAAAAAAATGCTTGACCAAAAAGACAAACAAGCGCCCGCATTCGATGAACAGACGATCGCTAATTTAATGGACCGCATCAATCAAGTCACGCAAAACTCAAAAGCGATTCAAGTTGTTGACTTGATCCAAAAGATTAATGACAAAGTCATTATTTTTACTGAATACAGGGCGACACAGATTTACCTGCAATGGTTCCTTCAGCAGAACGGCATAAGCTCCGTTCCGTTCAGAGGCGGATTTAAACGCGGAAAAAAAGACTGGATGAAGGATCTCTTCCGCGGCAAAGTGCAGGTGCTGATTGCTACAGAAGCAGGAGGCGAAGGGATCAACCTGCAATTCTGCAACCATATTATCAATTATGACCTCCCGTGGAACCCGATGCGGCTTGAACAAAGAATCGGAAGGATTCACAGACTCGGTCAGGAAAGAGATGTCCATATCTACAATATGGCGACAAAACATACGGTGGAAGAGCATATCTTAAAACTTCTGTATGACAAAATTCATTTATTTGAAAATGTCGTCGGAGAATTAGATGACATTTTAACAAAAATCAAAGTGAGCAATTTTGAAGACCATTTGCATGATATTTTATGCCATTCGCTGACAGAGGAGGAAATGAGAATCAAAATGGACAATCTCACCTCTTTTCTGTCGTACAGTACGGAAAAGCCCGCCACAAAAAAAGGCTCTTAAAAAGGAGGAAGCGCGACATGAGACAGCAGGAGGTTCACCAATTTTTACTGCGCTTTTTTGAAGCGAACCACTGCCCGATTACAGAACACGGGCCGGGTTTTATGACGGTTCAGTTGACGGTCGAGATGGACAAACAAATTATGAACCGCCCGTTTTATTGGCATTGGCGTGAAAAAACGGGCGGCGAACCGAACCCGATGAAGATTACGTTCATCACTGATAAAGAAACGGCTCCGGAGGATATGGACGGCGAGTTTATTTACTTTGGAGCCCCGCGCCTCTTTCAAATCTTTCAAGCAGTTAAACAAAATGGGAGATTTACAAGAATATATGAGAAAATTGTATCAGCCGGAGCCAGAGTGCCGCTTCAGCCCTGGCTTGGATTAAATGTAGTGATTTCATACCAATCCGACATGAAAAAAGACAGACTTTTGTCTTTAGGCCTGCATCTTGTTTCTGGAACAATTATAGAAGGGTTTCAGCAGAAGCTTGCACCGCTTCCGCTGACCTCGCAAATATCAGACTATTGCTTTACCATATCGCCGATGATTAAGCCGGAAAGCGGGATTAAAAGGATGGAGCATTACTTAAAAGACGCTGCCGCCAAAGAGCCGTCAGACTGGGCTGACAGCGCGATCGCCAGATGGAAAAAGGACCTCAGGCTTCTCGATCAGTTTTATGAGCAGACAGAAGAAAAACCTGAGGAATACCATTTGGAAAAACAAGCGCTGAAAGCCTTATATCAGCCGAAAATTCACATTCAGATTGAAAATGGCGGTTTATTTTTCCTGCAAAGTAATTTTTCTGGATAAGCGTTATCCATTCGACACCTTTCCCGTTTTTTCTGGAAATTCTATATTATAATAAAAGTATATAGAAAAAATTTCTGGCGTTTCGCATGCGATGAATCACTTCCAGACATGTAAAGATAAGGTCATGGGCGGATTGGCTGAAATACATAAACAAGTATTTTAGGAGGAGAAAATGCATGAAAAATGCAAAAATGGAATTTTCGCAATTAGATAAGGAATGGGTTGAGCTGATATTAGAAGCTCAAAAAGCAAATATCAGCCTAGAAGAAATACGCAAATACCTGCTTTCGCATAAAAAGTCTTCTCAACATATCCAGGCAGCCAGAAGTCATACCGTAAATCCTTTCTGAATGTGCTATAATATCACAAGGAAGGTGATGACATTGATTGGCCAGCGTATTAAACAATACCGAAAAGAAAAAGGCTACTCACTATCAGAACTAGCTGAAAAAGCTGGGGTAGCGAAGTCTTATTTAAGCTCAATAGAACGAAATTTACAGACGAACCCCTCCATTCAATTTCTCGAAAAAGTCTCCGCTGTTCTGGACGTCTCGGTTCATACTTTACTTGATGAAAAACATGAAACCGAATACGATGGTCAATTAGATAGTGAATGGGAGAAATTAGTTCGCGATGCGATGACATCCGGGGTATCAAAAAAACAATTTCGTGAATTTTTAGATTATCAAAAATGGAGAAAAGCGCAAAAAGAGGAGTAGTGCCGCCATATGTGCACAACTCCTCTTTTAACTGTCCGACTTTCGGATTAGTTTTTATCCTCACTGTGAGCCTTTTCATTTTCCTTGACGTAACCGTCTTTATCCGTATGATCTTTCGTAATGGTCAAGCCGTTCCATTGCGTTGCTTCAAAAGAGAATTGAAGAGAAATCGCATTGCCTTGGAACTTGTTTTGCACACTTAATCCGTCCGCAGTTTTTGCGGTGTCATTTTTAAATTGGATTTCCATTCTCACCTGGTCATAATCAGCAGGCGTTTTCGGAACTCCGTCGTACTCAGGAGCTGTTTTGCCGTTAATGGTTGCCACATTGACTTTTCCGCTCTCACTCAGGAATTTCGGATCAATGTGCTTGCTGATCGCTTCGGCAGCTGCTTTATCCTGTTTTGTTGACATTAAGTATAAGTCTTTCAGGCTGGCCGCCTTTAAAATGATATTTTTAGGATAGCCGTTGCCCCCTTCTTTACCGACTGTCAGAACCGTAATTTCAAACTGGCTGAGGAAATCCTCCGCAGATTCATTTCCTTTCTTTGCTCCTTTAAAGTCAGTAAAATTCAAAGCCATCAGCACTTCTTTAATGGCAAGTGAACCGTTGTTTCTGAATTCAAAATCTTTCGTCAATTTATCACCTGGTTTTAAGTTTGACAAATTGACATTGGCTGATTGTTCTTTAGCCGATAAATCAAGTGTTCCTGACGCAAATGTAGCGTCCGTCGACTTTACATCATTAAATGCGGCCCATGTGCCTCCTCCTACTAATGCTAAACCGAGTGCGGCAGAGGCAACGCCCAAGCTTAATTTCTTTTTCATACCCATGTTTGTACTCCCCTTACTTTTTATTTTTTGTTATCAAATCCTGTCGCCAGGTTGCAACCGTATTCATGTGGAGATGGTTCCCTTTTTCGCATGTTCTTCCAGCGCTTTCGTTTTCCGCTCAATATCGCGGAGGGCGCTGACGATGACTGTTATTGAGTAAATCAAAAGCATGACGCCGGGAACGATTAACAGAATCGCCGTTCCGATCGGCTGGCTTGCCAAATGTATGACATATCCTGCATACGGAAGCTGATATCCCGTATACTGGGCCGCCACTTTTTCAGCTTGAACGGGTGCGGCATCCGGGGCGGCATTATGGTCCCCTTTTGTCTCAAACAGCAGGTTCCCGTCCTTTTTTGTGATCCCGATTATTCTGTGTGTGACGGCTGTTCCGTCATCTTGCGTAAAGGTGATCACATCCCCTTTTTTTAAGTCATTCACGTCAGAAATTTTCTTTACCGCTATGAGCGAACCCGTCTTAAATTCCGGGTCCATTGAACCCGACAGCACGGATTTCAGCGTATAGCCGAAGATGGCCGGCTCACCCCCGGAAGCCCGGGTCGAAATCACCGTTAACGTCAGCACAATAATCAGACTGAAGATGACGGCATACAAAATATTACTGATCAGTTTCAGCGTTTTTTTCATGTTCTTCCCCGCTTTCTTTTACCGGCTCAGCCGGCTCTTTCTCCGTTTTCTTTAGATCAGAAACGGTTGCCTGTTCCCGGCATTTGACGAGTTTCATCGGTTTTGACCACTCAAATTTTTCTTCGTCCGCCGGATACCCTTCAGGCTTGTAAACCTTGAATGCGTATATGCCCGGCTGCAAAGACCGCTTTGACTCAATTTTATAAATCGTTTTGCTTTTTTTATCAGTAATAAGCCCTTTATCCACAACATTGCCGTTTCGTAAAGGCTGCTGCTGAGAAGCGATTTTATGGAGCTCCCATTTCCAGTCAGAAACAGTCCGCTCTTTTCCCTTATTCTCCAGCTCGGCATAGAGTTGAAGCGGCGCACACACGGTGCCTGACGTATCAGTTTGATTTGTTATATGTAAATCACTCTGATCCCAGCGTTCGTCATAACGGCAATCGTCATCCGTATATTGAAAATCTCCGCACGTTTGAACCGGGAGACTGAAGCTTTTCACATCATTGAAGGAGGAACTTGTATCACCTGTGAACTGAGCACATATCGTCACGGACAGGCAAAAAATGAACGAAAGCCGTAAAAATAGCATCATCCGCCATCTCACCTTGCCCTTTTTTTCCATTCGCAACCATCGGAACATGCCTTACCCCCTGTAAAACTGTTAATAAATATGACAACCGTTCTTTTTAAAGAACCGCATGAACAAAGTATAATCAAGGATTATCGTCTTGAAAAATGTCAAAATCGGTCAAATTGTTCGTTTTTAAGAATGGTATCTTTCAAAAACATCGTTTTGCTTCAAATTACACACCTTTTTGGAATTTTTTCTAATAAAACGTGAGAAAATAACGAGGTGACTAGAACAAAATGGAAAGTATATACAGCGAAAGGACGAAGAATGATGATCACACAAAGTCTGATTTGCCTTTCTCTTCTTGTTTTCGGGGTTTCAGGAACAGCTCAGGCGGAAACGGTGCCTTATTATGCTGTTCACCATAAATCAAAATGGGAAAAGTTAGCAGAAAAAGAAGCTAAAAAAAGGTATCCGCTCGCCCAAACATTATTTATTCAAAAGGTGTGGGATCGGAAAAGAACGGATGAAGCAGTCAAACAATACCACTTGACATTGCGGGATGGCGCAAAAGAATTTGGTGTGTTTGTTACGATTTCTTTTAATCCCTACAGCCAAAAGGTAAATAAAATTGCCGTCATTGAGGAATACCAATAAGACCCTCCTGATACAGGAGGACCTTTCGTGTGATTCACTTTATTTTTTTCGTTGCATCCACAGCTTAAAACTGTACGGCAATATTCCGAACCAGTGCTGAGAAGCCGGCACTTTCTTTTCTTTCCGCACTTCTTTTCGCTCTCTCCGTTCCTGTTTCGGCGTATCGAAATATTTAACGAATTGCTCAGTCATATATTTTACATAATCATTTGTTTTCACGGCTCTCACCTCATAGTGCTGTCTTTACTATGAAGTGTTGTCTCGCCGCCTCTTTTTTATACTTCCGTCCATTGAATCAGCTGTTTCTTCTTCTGATCGAACAAAAGGTGAGCCTCGCGTCTCGTGCCTGACACTGTTTCGGCCTGAATTGTAACCTGAACCGTTTCCCGGCGATCACTCCCGGTGATGTGGAAGGAAACAGTTCCGTACGGAAAACGCTGTGTACCAGTTTGGACCTTTTGTCCCTGTGTCATATGGCGGCTTGACAGCAGCGCGCCGTTTTGGAGCAGATTCTCTCCGATCCAGTACTCCCCGGCCTCTTTCTCAAATATTTTTCGGGTGATGAAATCAGATGAAGTATAGCTGATGACAAGTAAAACTGCGGCAGAAACAAACAGAATCGCGGGATATATAAAACCGTCAGATTTGTGCATTTAATCACCTTTTAAAGAGCTGTAAACCGGAATGACCGCCTGATTCTTTTTACCTGTAACGCTTGAGATCTCTAATAAGAGCAGGCCGTTTTTCACATCAGCCGTTAATGATGCCGTGTTTTGCAGGATCGGCACGTGGCCTTTTCCGTTTACTCTTTTCCTTATCATCTTATGATAAATTTCAAAACGCACTTCTTCGCCCCCTGTTTTCCGGCATGCTAACGCCAATCCGCCGTCCGCCGGCTTCACAGTCTCAGCCTGTTTACATTCGTTCATGATCTGCTGAACGGCAATTTGATGCTCCCGGCTGTCTAATCCGCCGTTATCGGTCCGGTTTGATAAAAACAGATGTAAAATCGGGCCCAGGGTTCCTGATAGGAAAAGACAGACTGCCAAGGAGAACAAAACATTAAGAAGCGTAAAGCCAGTCTGTTTTGAGAATGCTGAGGCACATTTCTTTTTCGCCGCGGTCAGCCGCACACACTTTGTAATACTCACCATCCTCCTTCCACTTCACACCGGGAGACGGCGGCTTTTTTCCGGTCATCATATAAGTGCTGATATGTTTCTGAAGAAGCTGGTACGCTTCCTGGCGATCTTCTATTTTCAGACCATCTGTCAGCATGCCCGTCCAGACCGGAATGATAGACGTCATAAGGAACAGCCAAATGGACATTGCTGATAGTGTTTCAATAGTAGAGAACCCTTTATTTCCGTTTAGCATGGACATTTCCGCTCCCTAAGTAAACTGTGATCTCATAGGTGAACCCGGCGCTCTTCAATTGAATCTTTCCTCCCGAATTCGGATGGCCTTTTTCATTAAATTCAAGGCTCTCCGGTAAAGTCACAAGTGTAATGTGAAGCGAATCAAAAGAACGTTCGACAATCCTTCCGCCTGACTGCAGTTTGTATTTATGCTCTTTTGGTAGAAAAGTGATTTTTGTTCTTTTATGTTCTGCGATAGCCGTTTCCTGCGCAAGCTGAATATCTTTTTGAAGCTGTTCTGTTTTTTGCCGCACGGCAAGGTGGGTGCAGACCGGCGGAACCGTCGTGAACAAAATCGTCAGCAGGACGGACGCCAGGCTTAACACAATCAGGCTTTCAAGAAGGGTAAACCCGTTTTCTGTCTGCCTGTTATTGTTCAACTGTAACTTCTCCGCCACTAATTAAGATCTGTTTACCATTCGGGCAGGCTGTATTCTTTTTGATATACCCCTCTGATTGTAAATCGTTCATATCCGGCATTTTACCTTCATGGTCGATTTCGTACGCCGTCACTTGGGCTTTCACCATATTCTGCAGTCCTTCACAGCCTTTATGCTGAATGCTTTGATTATGTTTTGTAACGTTAGGAATGGTGATTAAAAGCAGAATGGAAACGATAAATAAAACGATCAGCATTTCAATTAAAGTAAATCCATCTTGATTTTTCAGACGAAGCACTCCCTTACATTTGGTTCATCATCTGGTACATCGGCATCAGCATTGACATGTAGACAATTAAAATCATACCGGCCACAACACCGTAAATGACAGGCTGGAGAATGCCGGTATACTTCGCCGCGTTTTGTTCAAGACGCTCCATCATAAACTGGCTGTACGTATAAAGTTCGCGGTGAAGCAGGCCGTTTGCCTGTCCGTGGCTGACTGCAGCCGCAAGATCTTTTTCATAACACGGATGCCCGGAAAGAGCGGATTCTATGGTTTCTCCGGCTTTCAGACGTGTAATGAGCATCTCTGCTTCTTCACGATAAAAAGGCAGAAAAGATTGTTCTTTAAAAGCTGTTAAGCTGTCATAGATAGAAAGGCCGGATTTCAGAAGACTGCTGAGCTGTAAAGAGAAAAAGTAGCTGTTAAAAAGAACGGCCGCTTTTCCTAAGAGGGGTATTTTCACAACAATGAGCATTTTATCTTGCGGGGATTTTTTCTTACATAAGAACCAAACGTACAAAAACAAGCAGAAAGCGGCGGACAGCGCCAGTGCGCAGGCTTCATGAAAATGCCGAAAAAACGCAAAGATGAAAGCAGTCGCACCGGATGTATTCATATTCATTGATTGATAAATCCCAGAAAACTGCGGAATAATTAAACTTTGCAGGATATAAAACATGACACAGACGGAAGAAATTAAAAACATCGGATACCGGAGCATTTTTTTGATTTGATTCGTCTGCATGAGCTTTCTCTGTAATAATTCGCCGCTTTGTTTCATCGCCCCTGGCAATTCTCCGTGTTTCTCTGCGAAATAGCAGATAGAGACGGCTTCTTTATGAAAAGACAGTGCCTCAAGCACTTCGTAAAACGCATCACCTTCCCTCAGCCGGCGGATTCCGTCCGTCAGCTCTGCAAGCTGACGTTTATGCAGCTGGAGTTTCAGCAGTCTGAGCCCTTCAATCAGACTGTATCCTTTTTCCGTCATTTCACCGAGCCTTTTCAAAAAAGCCGCTTGATCCTTCAACGGCCAGGTTCGTTTAATCCGCTTCATGATACACCCACCGATCGTAATTGTCGGTCGTGACATAGCCGAGCGCGATTCCTTTTCTGATCAGCCTGCGGAGCGTCTGATATTGAAAATTGGCGTGCTCTCCCTTTGCTTCCCGAAAGCATTGGGTGAGGTTTTTCCCGTAGAGCAGTTCATAAATGCCCGCACGGCGTGTCTGCCTGTACATCCGGCAGTACACCGAACAGTTTTCCTCTTTGCAGAACGGACATGTTAAATCAACCAGACGCTGAGCAGCGATGGCAATGACGGTTTGTTCAATTTCTGTCATGTTCACCCCAAACTCCAGCAGTCTGTATATGGCGCCCTTAGCATCCCTTGTGTGCAGGCTTGAAAGAACGAGGTGTCCCGTCATGGCCGCGCGGACTGCGATTTCAGCCGTCTCGGCATCCCTGATTTCCCCTAAGATGATCATATCGGGATCATGTCTTAAAATCGCTTTTAAACCGGCGGAATATGTGACTCCGGCTTTTTCATTCACCTGAACTTGCAACACATCCTCATCTCTTGTTTCTACGGGGTCTTCAAGCGTGACAATCCGCCGGTTGAAATGCCTTTTTGCATAGTTGACAAGCGAGTAAAGGGTGGTCGTTTTTCCAGATCCGGTCGGTCCGGTAAACAGAAGCAGGCCGTGCGAATGCTTCAGAAAGGACAATAGTGCGGCGCCCGCCCCCCGAAATAAAGACAGTTTATCCAGAGGGGGAATCTGCCGCTTAGGCAAAAGCCTGATGACAAGACTTTCATCATTCATTGTCGGCAAGGTTGACATTCTCAAATGAACGGTTTCCGTCGGAAGCGGCAGAGACAATGACCCGTTTTGCGGCTTACGTCTTTCTCCTATATCCATGGCCGATAAAAACTTGAAATGAGAAATAAGCCTTACGCATTCCTCTTTTTTTAAGACTCTTTTTTTCACAAGAGCATGGCCGATGCGAAAATGAATGAAAGCATCCTTTTCTCTCGGCACAATGTGTATATCTGAAGCCCTTGCCGTATAGGCCTCGTTTATGATGTTCCTGCTGTATGTTTCAATATTTTTCACAAGACTTTCCTCCTTCCGCACGTATTGTAAATCAGATACACAAAAGCCGGCAAAGGAGAGATTATGCGTTTTACACTGTGTAAAACGTAAAAAAATAAAAAATAAGCCCCCTGACTTTGATTTACTGAATGAAATCCGGAACCATTCGGCCATTTTCAGCCATCAAAAAAGCAGGCGTATGCCTGCTCTTCTTAGCGTTTCTTTTCTTTCCGCAAATATTTTTTTTGATGCTCCCTCAAAATGTCTCCTGTCCAGCCTTTCTGCCGCAGATAAATATAAATCAGCAGGGTTGATACAATAATGAGCACGATGGAACAGATATACGCATATTTCCAATGAAGCTCCGGCATGTTATCAAAGTTCATCCCCCAGAGAGCTCCAAGCGCGGTCATCGGTGTAAAGAGAGTTGTAAAGATCGTCAAGGCTTTCACAATTTCATTTCCTCTTTGGGAGGTAATGACTTCCTCGGCGTGCAGCAGATTGCTCAGTTCCTGATCAAACTCATTGATATATGTAATCCCTCTTTCCATCTTATGATGAGCCCTGAGGTAATCTTTCTGCCTGTCATTTTTCGGGAGAAACGCTTCTTTTAAAGCCATTTCCACTTTTTTAGCTCCCAGTGTAAGACCTTTCCAAATGAACAGCTCATGGCGCAGTTTATGCACATTTTCCAAGATTCCTTTGCTGTTGTCATCATGAATCTGCCATTTCAGCGTCCGCTGCTTGACTTCAAATTCATCCAGTCCGATCAGATAGGAATTCATCAGCTCTCCCAGCAGAACAAAAAAGCCTTCAATCGGATTTTCACAGGTTTGAATCTGCTGTGTGGCATGCTTTTCTTTTACACCGCGCAGCAGCGAAAAATCAAAATTAATCGTAAAAAAGAAGTCTCTCGTAATATAAAAGTGAAATACGGTATGGTTTTTTTCATCATCTAATCCTTGATGATAGATTAAAGATCCGAAAACCGCTTCATTATTCTGATCATTTGTATCTGAGCGCAGAAAGTTTATATGATTTTCATGTTCAAACCACTTTTCGCATTGCGGCCAGTGATTGTGATGAATCATTTTTTTCGCTTCCGTTTTTTCATGCGGACCGAGCTGGTACCACAGCCAGTCCGCTCCCGAATGTACCTTCATCTCTTGTCATCCTCCAGTATCGCTTTCTTGTTTTATTACCGTAAATGAAGCAGGCTAAACCAGGTTCGATGTTTGAGCAGCTTTCTACAGTGGTATTATTCCGAAAAAAGGGAGGTGCAAGCCTTCCTTCGCGGAAGGCGTTACATTGTATATCATCAAACTATCTGCCATCGTACTATTTATTTTATTAACGGCGTGTTTTGTCGCCATAGAGTTTTCAATTGTTAAAGCAAGGCGCTCCCGCATTAATCAGCTCATTGAGGAAGATGTAAAAGGAGCAAAAGCAGCCAAGCATGTCATTACACACCTCGATGAATATTTATCGGCGTGCCAATTGGGCATCACCGTCACCGCTTTGGGGATCGGCTGGCTGGGTGAACCGACAGTCAAAACAATGCTTCAGCCGTTATTTTTAAAAACCGGAGTTCACGAAGCGGTTGCCCAAGTACTGTCATTGATCATCGCCTTTCTGCTGGTTACATATGTGAATGTCGTCATCGGCGAACTCGCCCCGAAAAGTTTTGCTATCCAAAAAGCCGAGCGGATTACACTTTTATCTGCCAGACCGATGATTTTGTTTTATAAGTTAATGTTTCCATTCATCTGGCTGCTCAATCATTCCGCCCGCCTGATTACAGCCATGTTCGGCTTGAAGCCTGCTTCCGAACATGAAATGGCTTATACGGAAGAGGAATTGCGGGTGCTCCTTGCCGAAAGCTATCGAAGCGGCATGATCAAAAAAAGCGAGCTGCATTACGTAAATAACATTTTTACATTTGATAAGCGCACTGCCAAAGAAATTATGGTGCCCCGGAATGAAATGGTGAGCCTGCCGTTAGACAGCGGATCGGGACATATGCTCCGGGACATTATCAAAACAAATAAATATACCCGGTATCCCGTCGTAAAAGGAGATAAAGATCATGTAGTCGGCATCATCAATATTAAAGAAGTTTTATTCAGATTCCTGTCAGAAGGAGGGGCGTTTACAAAACACGAACTCAGCCCTTACATCCAGCCGGCGATCCACGTGATTGAGACGATTCCGATTTATCAATTGTTCGTTAAAATGCAGCGAGAACACGCCCATATGGCCATTCTCATTGATGAGTACGGCGGAACCGCGGGATTAGTAACGGCGGAAGATATCATTGAAGAGATCGTCGGCGAAATCCGCGACGAATTTGATACGGACGAAACACCTTCCGTTCAAAAGCTTGGGAAGAACCGCTATCTCCTGAACGCCAAATTGCTGATCAGTGACGTCAATGATTTACTCGGAACAGAGATTACGGCTGATCAAGTCGATACACTCGGGGGCTGGTTTCTTACTCAGCATATTGACGCGAAGCCCGGGAGCACCATTGATTTTGAAGGCTACACATTTACGGTAAAAGAAATCGACAGCCATCATATCATGACGATTGAAGCTGACAAAGCTGAATAGCTGAGGGAGAAATCCTCCCCGGCCATTCAGCTTTTTATCATCTTAATGATTCTTTTACGATAAATCCGTTTTTTGCCAGCGCCTTCGCCAGACTCTGCTCTGTTTTCACCTGAGAAAAATCGATGCCGAGCTTCACGACAGTCTGCGCGATTTCCGGTCTGATGCCTGAGATTGTCGTTTCTATGCCAAGAAGTTTTGTGCTGTCAATCACTTTGAAAATCTGATAAGCGACCATCGTATCCACAATCGGCACTCCTGATATATCTAAAAATAAATAAGAAAGACGGAGTGAAGAACATTGGTCAAGCACCGATTCCAAAATCATTTTTGCCCGGTAGGTATCAATTTCGCCGACGAGCGGCAAAATTCCAATACCGTCGGCAATCGGCATAATCGGCGCGCTTAGTTCGTTAATCATTTCCTTTTGGGCGTTTAATTGTGTAACCGTCACTTTATAATATTCCTCTGTAAATACTTCAATCATATGGTCAATTGCTTTGTTCAGCTTCTCTCCCCAATGGAATACCGCATTCGCCCCGGGCTTCTCAGACATCGTTTCACAGCATGTCTGTATGCGGTTCCAGACCAATCTCCGGAATTCTTTAAAGCTCGTGACGCTTTCATAGACCGGTACTTCATGGACGGCCCGGTCCCTTGCGAACTGAAGCGCCCACTTTGTCAGCTCCTCTTCCCCGCCGTCTTTTTCCGATAAAATGCCGGCAACGATTTCAATTAACAGACGGTGCTGCATTTCCGCTTTCTGATCATCTGAAGGCCGCCCCGATTTTGGTATGAGCAGCCACTGGCGTGTGATTTCACCTGATTCTTCAATTAAGGTTCGAGATAATGTTTCATTCAAATGTTTCACGGGTCTCCTCCATTCAAATTACTTTGTATGTATAAATCGGCGCCGGACGCACATACTGTAATTACATCCGATGGGCTATAGCCAAGCGGTAAGGCAATGGACTTTGACTCCGTGATCGTTGGTTCGAATCCAGCTAGCCCAGTCCCGCAACCGCAAAAAACGAAGATTAGCTGATAAATTTGATCAGCGGATCTTCGTTTTTCTCTTATGATACAGATTGATGTACCGTTTTTTTCTTCGTCAGCTTCATCAGTTCTCCCGGATTGTATCCGATAACGAGCTTATTGCGATCGATCAGAATCGGACGCCGCAGCAGTTTCGGCTTCTCAGTCAAAAGCTTCAGCACTTCATTTACAGTCATTTCTTCAATGTTCAGGTTGAGGTTTTTAAATGTTTGGCTTCTCGTCGCCAATATTTCATCAATTCCTTCGGTCGTTAATGATAAGATCTGCTTCAATTCATCAATTGTCGGTGTCTCCCTGAATAGATGGCGCTCTTGAAAGTCAACATTGTGGGCTTTTAGCCAATGTTTCGTTTTTCGGCATGATGTGCAGCTCGGGTATGAATAAAAAATAAGTTCTTTCATTTTTAAAAATTCCTCCCTCGGATAATCCGTCTCTTTGTTAACATAAGTACCCTGAACTTTTTTTCCCTAAACGTATTTCAAAAAGATTTTTCGGATCTTTTTTAGAGAGCGGCATAAGATATAAAACACAGGGAAAGACATAAATTCCACAATAAATATAATCATGAAAATGTTTACATTTTGAGTGCCGATCTATTATAATAAACTTCAGATAGACTCTCGGGAGGGGATAAGGAATGAATCGCATGTTCCGGGTGTTAGGATTTTGGACGGGGATATTTGCAGTCATGTTTTTTCTAGGGGGCATGAAAGACGCTTCTCTTTTGTTTTTTGGACAGACGATCTTTTTCGTATTTCTTTCTTATTTGAATCTGACTGAGCGGATGTATATTTATATTTTTGGAGCTTACTTAACCGTATTTTTCGCCGGATTTACATATTACTCTATTTTTATTATGACACCGGGCGGCGGAACCCATTGAACAGAAAAAGACAGACCGATTATGGTCTGTCTTTTTTCATTTACAGTGAAAAACCATTGATAAACGGGTTTCGCTCCTGCTCTGTCTGGATGTCCGTTTCCGGCCCGTGCCCGCTTAATACAAGTGTATGTCCGGGAAGCGTGAGCAGTTTTTGATGAATGGAATCAAGCAATACGTCCTGACTTCCGCCGTGTAAATCAGTTCGGCCGATGCCTCCCTGAAAGAGCACATCACCTGAAATCACCAGATCCGCGTCCTTCACATAATAAGAAACGCTTCCCGGTGAATGTCCCGGCGTAAACAATGTCTCCAAATGGAAAGGCCCGATGTCCAAAATGCCGTCGCCTTCGATGAGCCGTTCGGCGGGCCGTGCCGTTACGGCAATGCCCCGCAATATGCCTGATCCGTTTAAGGAAGAGTCCTCCAGCCACTTTTCTTCATTTTTGTGAAGATAGACGGGAACATCCCATCTGTCTCTTACTTCGTCAAGTGCGCCGATATGGTCAAAATGGGCGTGCGTCAGTAAGATGGCCAGCGGCTTCAGATTGTTTTCTTTTATGTAATTGTTGATTTTGTCCGCTTCCCCGCCCGGATCAAAAATAAGACAGGACTGATCCTCACTGACAAGAAAATACGCGTTTGCCTGAATCGGACCGGCCGGCATTCGTCTCCATTTCACTTTCATCACCTCTTTATGTATATGCCCTTATTATGAAGGTTTTCTGCGGAAGATTCAATGAATGCGGATGGGAAAACGCTATCGACAAATAAAATGAAAACGGTTAAAATAAAATGGAAAGATTTTCAGGTTCCAATGACAAAGGAGGAGCATGATGTTACTAGTTGTAATCTTCGGCCTTGTCGCATTATTAGCTGTATTAGGAGTCCTGCGGGCTGTCAGACAGAGAAATATCCTGGGATTTTTGTTAGCCGCCGCCACGCTGGGTGTGTTTGGCTGGTTTACCGTAATGACCGTTGTAACCAGCGGCTATCCGACTGCACATTAAAAGCCTGTATCCAATGGATACAGGCTTATTTTTTATTGCTGCAAATGTTTGCTGACACTTTTGATTTTGCTCTCCAGCGTCGTTTCTTTATCACGTCTGTCATCAATGCGGATATTTGTCGCCACTCTGTGCAGCCCTTTTTGGAACGGGGCTTCGTGAATGTCCTGAATGACTGCGAATAAGTCGCTCAGCTCACCTTCAATCAACGTGTTCATCGGCGTGAGCTGAAATTTGATTTTGCCGGCAGCTTTGTAACCCTCCAAAATGTTTTGCACATCCGCTACATACTCACTGACGCTCGGTGTTTTTGTTCCGATCGGAATGATTGTGACATCTGCAATTGCCATTTGGTTCAAACTCCTTTTTCATTTGTTATGATTGGTTCTGTCATGCCTGTTTTCAGTGAAATCAGACGGTCATACGTAAAGCCGTATAAAGCGTATTCCCCGTTCGGAGAGATCTGAATCGGCTCCATTTCCGTGTTTTTGAGCACCGTCCGCTCCCGTTCGTCTCCTAAGTCAAAGCTGATCAGATTGTAAGAGCGGCCTTCAGGCTTAAATATGTAAAACCGCTTGTGTGTCTGATCGTAATCATATTCCATCGGCGCAAAGCTCTCATACTTTTTTTGGAGAGGAAAGCGGTGTGTCACGGATGCCGGCTTTTGGAAAAGGAACTCGCCGTCTCCGTCCGATTGATCCGTTTGTCTGACGGCAATCGTCATGCCCGGGCGGGAATCAGCCCAGATGACGTGATGAAGCACTCTTTTTTCTTTTTTCGTCTGCAAGTCATAAGAATATAAAGGACCCTCTTCCTCCGTTTTTCCTTGCTTGATATATTGGAATTCATCAGTGGAGGTCCAATGAACAAAAGGGGCCTGAACGGGACTCTTTTTTAAAATGCCGTTGTTCATATCGGCCGTATAGGCTGTGAAGTCCCATGTTTCAGTAAAAACGGTAATCATCATTTGATACGGGTCATACGGATTCCAAGCCGTCTCCAGCTCATAAGAGTTAAAGGCTTTGTGATAAAGTCTTTTCCCCTGCTTGTTCATAAGCACAAGCTCAGTCTGACCGCTGCTTGTCACCTGTACGAGAATCAGCTGTTTTTTCCGGCTGATCTTTACATTGACAATATTGCCCTTTGTTTCATAGAGCCGTTCGGATTTTCCGCTGAAAAGATCATATTTCATCAGCTGATGATGTGCTGTATACAGAATTGTTCTGTTATCCAGCCATCCTTCCGTTTTTTCCGCTTCCTTTTTACTGAGCGGAACGATTTTCTGTTCTGCCGATTTTGCCGAAACGCCTGTGTCTTGCTGCTGATGAGATGGTTCACAGGCCGCTAAACACAGAACGAATGCGGACAGCAGAACACAAACCAAGTATCTCATCAGCCTTCCCTCCATTCTTTTCTATTGTCCCATATTTGTTTATGTAAACAAATGAGAAATTTCACAGATGTCTCAAAAAACAAGCGACCTCCACAAAATACCTTCCGTCGCTTGATAAATATCAGCAAACTGGTGAAAAGGCAAAGGGTTTTTTCCCTTCCCGAGCTCAATGGTATAGCCCTCTTTTCCATACTGCTGTATAAACCAATCCCTAAAACCGGCATGGCTGTCAATGGTTTTAACGCCTTGATAGCGGTTTCCGCTTATCGCTTCAAACTCCCGAATCATCTGAGATGATTGCTCCGGTTCACATCCTTCGTATCCCCAGTAAATCTCTTCTCCCTGCGTATGAAGCGCGATCAGCCGGTCAGGCGGCTGATCCGTTATCAGCCGATGCATCGCCTGCGCCTCCGGTTCAGTGAGCGGCGCCGTTCCCGGAAAATCACGGTATGAAGGGGCTTTCGGTTTGCGCCTTTGTTCAATATCCCAATTGGATGGGAAATGTTTATTTAAATCCACACCGTTTATATTCGCCTTCCATTCGCGGAAATCCGAGCGGTGCTCATTTAATTCGTTGAGAAATTCATTTTTTTCTGATAAATCTTCACATCCGTAAAGCACGAGATCAACCCCGTCGGGATTTACGAGCGGAACGAATGACAATGATGTCCGGCTGAATATATCAAGCGCAGAGTGCCCGAAAACGGTTTTATTTTCGCATAATGCCGCGCAATATTCTTTACACCATTTAAGCGCGACCGAGGTGGTGATCCATTCATTGGCATGAAATGAGGCGTTTACATGGACTTTTCTTTCGGCCGTATCCGCACCTATTTTCAGCTCATAAAGCGGCTTTCCCAATACGGAACTGCCGATTTTACGGCATGTGACAAACGGAAAGACATCCGTTATTTTCTCAATTTCTTCATAAACCGATTGGGAGCCGTACACCTTTTCTTCCTTCACCCATTGATCAGCGGAAAGAACGCTTTCACAGTGCCGGATGTATCGCGAAAGCCCGCTCAGCGTCTCAAGCGGCGGACCCTCTGACTGCCCGCTCACGGCAAAGCCGGGACAAAATAATTCATCGCTTTCCGCCATTTTATCAGCGGCTTTCAACAGTTTTTCATCAATTGAAAGCACCTTTGCAATATCTTTCATATGCTGTTTCAATTCAGGTTTGACACGAATTCCCGCCATGTTCATCCCCCTTTTTTTAAAACTATATGACAGGGGAGATAAAAAAAGAAAGCTGCCCGCGATATGGGCAGGCAGACTTTCTTCAGCAGTTTTGATGTTTGAGCCATTCATTTTTGGCAATCCACGCCCCGCCGATGACTCCGGCGTCATTTCCAAGTGCCGCAATCGAAATATCGGCCGCTTCCGCAGAACGCGGGAACGCGGTGATTTTGAAGGTCTCTTCCACTTTTGACCGCAGGATTTCACCCGCTTTAGACACGCCTCCGCCGAGCACGATTTTCGTCGGATTCATGGCGCTTGCCAGATTTCCGAGCACGAGGCCTAAATGTTTTGCGACGTAATCAACGACTTCAAGCGCTGTCTTATCCTGCTGTTTAGCCGCTTCGAACACGTCACGTGCCGTCAGATCGCGCACTTTTAAGAGCGAAGAGTCGGAAACCGCTGCAAGCTTTTCTTTCGCGATGCGGACGATGCCGGTTGCGGACGCAATCGTTTCGATGCAGCCGGATTTTCCGCAATTGCACGGAGCTCCTCCTTCCGGAATACTGCAAATATGACCGATTTCTCCGCCGGCCCCGTTTTTACCGTGAACGATTTCTCCGTTGACGATGATGCCTCCGCCGACTCCGGTTCCGAGCGTCACTAAAATGACATCTTTGGCCCCGTCACCTGCACCCTTCCACATTTCTCCGAGCGCCGCGATATTGGCATCGTTTTCAATGACGGCCGGAATACCCGTTTCCGCCTCGAGATGGTCTTTCAGCGGATAGTTTTTCCACCCCATATTTGTCGTCTCATAGACCATTCCCGTCGCCATTTCCACGGGTCCGGGCGCTCCCATTCCGATCCATTTTACGATCCGTTTCGGCTTGTTCAGTTCTTCCAGCTTCTGATCAAGCGCTTTGGCGATCGTGACCGTAATTGTGTTTCCTGATTTATCGGTCGGAACTTCCCATTTATGCTGAATTTCACCGTACATGTTGATAAAGGCCAGCTTGATGGTCGTTCCGCCAAGATCAATCCCCGCAAACCATGTATCTTCCATAATAATCTCCTTTTCTTATTTAAAATCCTGCTGTGTTATCTGTCTTTGATCCGCTCCGATTCTCTCTGAAGAACTCCGGCGGCTTTTTGCCATAATTCTCTTTCAATCACGTTTGACAAGTACATTTCCTTTAATTCATCTTTCATAAAGTCAATTTCGGCTTGTCTGTCACCGAAATAAACGATATGTCCGAATGACTTAAACAGCTGCTGCACGTCATAAAATGAATTCATCTTCTTCACCATTTCTATTCTTCTTAGTATAAGCGTATTTCATCACTGATCCGGGCGTCAAGCAAAAAACGATTGGAGAAAATATCCTTGTATTATTTTCATAAATTGTATATTCACAATTGTAAAAAAACACTCATTTATGCGTTTTTCTGTTACAATACTTTCGTGCCCAAAAGCACAAAAGGATTAAAGTTTGATGGGGTGTTGTTTTGAAACAAGAAAAAAGGCTGACGTTCATCTCAGCCATCAGTTTATTTGTCTTGATGTTAGCAGTCATTATTTCCTGCCTGTTTTTCTTTCATACAGAGCCGCATATGCCGCTGTTCTTTTGCGTCATTATTCTGTCTCTGGCAGGTTTATGGCTCGGTTTCTCGTGGGACAGTCTTGAAAAAGGAATTGTCAGCGGATTGAAAAACGGTGTGCAGCCGATTATCGTGCTGGCTTTGATCGGTGTGCTGATCGGCGCCTGGATGTACAGCGGCGCCATTCCCACTGTCACCGTTTACGCTTTGTCAATTATACAGCCGAGTCAGCTGCTTTTGACTGCATTATTTTCCTGCATGATTATCAGCACGCTTGTCGGCTCAAGTCTGACAACTGTCAGTACAATCGGCGTCGCGCTGTTAGGGGTAGCAAGCGCGGCGGGAGTTCCGCTCGAATGGACGGCGGGAGCAGTCATTTGCGGAGCTTGTTTCGGTGATAAAATGTCACCGATGTCCGACACGACGAATTTTGCCGCCGGAATCGGCGAAATTCCGATTTTTAAGCATATTCGCCATATGATGGGCACCACCGTTCCGGCACTGCTGATCACGATCGTTCTTTTTTATATTCTCGGTTCATCTGTTTCAATAAATGCCGCTTCAACGCAAAATATTGAGGCGGTCATTTCCGGAATAAAAGAGGCCGTGCACGTTACGCCTTGGTCGCTTCTTTCACCTCTGTTGGTGATCATTTTAGCTGTGAGACGGGTTTCCGTGATTCCGGTGCTTACCGCCGGTATTATTTCCGCAGGGCTTCTGACTGCTGTTTTTATTCCTGACAGCAGCATTCAAGGATTTATATCCGCCCTGCAAAGCGGGACGGCGTTTAAAACCGGCGACCAGGCTGTGGCCAGCATTATCAACAGAGGCGGGCTCCAATCGATGATGGGATCAGTCTCTCTGATCATGATCGCCTTTGCGCTCGGCGGCCTGATGGAAAAAACGGGCCTGATCGCGGCGCTGCTTCAAGGATTGATAAAAGGCGTGCATACGAAAGGACGTCTTGTCATGGCGACCGTCTTCTCAAGTATAGGCGTAAACCTTGCGACAGGTGAGCAGTATTTGTCGATCTTAATTCCGGGTCAATCTTATAAACCTTTATATGACAAGCTCAGTATTAAGCGGATTCACCTTGCGCGGTCGCTTGAGGACGGCGGAACATTGATCAACCCGCTGATTCCCTGGGGAGTAAGCGGCGCTTTTATGGCAAGCGCATTAGGGGTTTCCGTCATCGACTACCTGCCGTTTACCTTTTTCCTGTACATTTCTCCTATGATCTCAATTCTGCTCGGTTTCCTGAAAAAAAGCTGACAATACGAGAAAACCTGCCGTTTTTTACCGGCAGGTTTTCTTATGCAAAAAATCCCGCTGAAAAAACGGGATTTGTTTAAAATGCCTGCTGAATGAATTTGTTTCTGATAAACGGTATTTTTAAAAAGAAATGAATGAATGTCCGTCTGATCCCCGGCTGGCTGAGCACGCTGTTCATCAGACGGTAGCGGTTTTGGTAAACGGCTAAAACAGATACGGCGCATAATGAGTAGATCAACAATTTTTTCATCTTATCCCTCCTGCCCCTATCGTTTGTCAAACAGCGAGAATTATTCCGGTGCAAGAAGTTTTTTATGCGATTAAGCGATGGTTTCAGATTCAGTCACGATCATATCGACCGGAATATCGTGGGGCATGCGGGGAATGCGGTCTGTCAGCTGGCAGTCAAAGAGAAGCGACACGGTACGGCCTTTATAACCGGACAGGTACCGATCATAATATCCTCCGCCGTATCCGATTCTGAAGCCTTCCCGGTCAAAAGCCACGCCGGGCACAATCACAAGGTCAATGTCATTTTGGGCGGCTTTTTCCGTCAGACTCTCGATCGGTTCACTGAGGCCCGCATATACGGTTTCCAGCTGATCATACGCAGAAAATGTACGGAACTCCATTGCTCCCGTCTGCGGAAAGCATTTTGGGATACAGACTTGTTTTTTCTCTTGCCAGGCCTGTTCAATAATCGGCCGTGTCGGAATTTCCAGGCGTGTCGAGATGGTAACGGCGATCACGCGGGCCTGTTTCCATTCTTTTAAAGAAAACAGCGTTTCACGCATGCTGCGGCATTTTTTCTCCCATTCACTTTCTGTCATGTCAGAAAGCTTTGCTTTTATATCGGTTCTGATTTGTGCTTTCACGTTTCTCAAACCTCCCTGAAAGACAAAAAAGCCAGAACTTTATTGAAAGCTCCAGCTTTTTCCGCTGTGTTAAACAGCTTATTTTGTTTCACGGTGTAACGTAGATTTTTTATCACGTGGGCAATATTTTTTAAATTCAACGCGGTCCGGATTGTTGCGTTTGTTCTTTTTAGAAATATAGTTACGCTCACCACATTCAGTGCAAGCCAAAGTAATATTAACGCGCATTATTTTCCCTCCAAACTAAATATCATTTACTTATTCAGACTTATATATAATACCACTATAATGGACGGAATGCTAGAGCTGATTTACATGAAATGTTGTTTAAGTGCAGAAAACATCAGTTTACGCTTCTGATCCTCTGAATGAGCTTGCGTCAGAAGAAGGCAAAATATGACGAAACAGGACAAAAAAGGGCTTTCCGATACGAAATCTATAGAGAAATAACCGTTTGCTCCCCGAGTAAAAAAGATTTTCCGACAAAATTCCGTTTTTTTCTCTATTTCCTTTAGAATGGCGGCGTTTTATGGTATAAAAAAGAAGGGCAAATTAATAATAGAAGGTGATGAAACGTGGAAATTGCTATTATTGCGTTGTTTATCGTCAGTATAGCGCTTATTGCATTCTCATATTCTCAAAGAGATCCGATGAAAGACGTGGAACAGGAGCTAGAAACGCTTCAGCTTTCCGCCATGCAGGAAATTTACAAGTTGAAAAAGAAAATGACGGTGCTTGAAGAAGAATTGCTGGAAACCAACCTCGTGATCCGCAAAGCCAAAAGCAGCGGCATTAACCAAAAAATCGCCAAACAAATCATTTCAAAATATAACAACGGAATGTCTGCGGAAGCCATCGCAAAAGCGGAGCACGTGTCTGTCGAGGACGTCAATACCATTATTAAAGATAATGAGAAGGTGCTCGTATGACAAAACGGGGCATTCAGGCTTTTGCAGCAGGCATGATTTTAGCGACGGCCGTTCTCGCCGCTGTCTTCTATTTGACTGACCATGACCAGGCAGCCGCCGTTAAAACCGAAAAAACAGCATTGACAGAAAAAGAAGTAAACAGCTACCTCGACGATCAGCACAAAGTCTCCGTCAACCGGGATGACTATCAAAAACTGCTTGATTCTAAAGAAAAATCATTAAACAACGACCAAAACATAGACGCTAAAAAGAAAAAAGTAACATACAAACTGACGATTAAAGACGGAATGAGCACTGCTGATGTGTCATCCATTCTTGAAAAAGAAGGGATTATTCCTTCAGCGAAAGACTTCAATGATTACGTCATTGACGCAGGCTACCACAAAGAAATCCGTGCCGGCCATTTCAAAGTCGACTCAGATATGAGCTTTAAAAAAATCGTCAAAACATTAACCCGCTAAAAAAGCTTGCAGGCATCGTCCATTCAGATGGATACGGCCGGCAGGCTTTTTTAATAGGCATATAAAAAGGACCCGGTCAATGGCCGGGCCCGTTTTTTTATCCGAATTTTCCGGTGATATAATCATGTGTTTTTTGATGATCCGGCTGACAAAATATTTTTCCTGTATCGCCCCACTCCACCAGTTCGCCCATATAGAAAAACGCGGTTTGATCAGAGACCCTCGCAGCCTGCTGCATGTTATGAGTCACAATGACGATTGTATACTTTTCTTTCAATATCAAAATCAGCTCTTCTATTTTCCGCGTGGACACGGGATCAAGAGCGGACGTCGGTTCATCCATCAGAAGGACGTCCGGTTTGGTGGCGAGCGCCCTTGCGATGCACAGGCGCTGCTGCTGACCGCCTGACAGTGAAAGCGCCTGCTGGTGAAGGCGATCCTTCACTTCATCCCAGAGCGCAGCTGCTTTTAAAGATTCCTCAGCGATTTCAAGCAGTTTCTTTTTATTTTTTTCGCCGTGAATTCTCGGACCGTACACGACATTCTCAAATATTGACTGGGGAAACGGATTGCCTTTTTGAAACACCATACCGATCTGTTTTCTTAATTCTGCCGCATCCGTCTTTTCCTTCAGCAGATTGCGCCCGTTATAGATCATGTCGCCTGTCACTTTGACATTCGGAGCCATTTGCAGCATTAAATTTAATGTTTTAATAAAAGTGGATTTCCCGCAGCCGGACGGACCGATGATCGCAGTTACCTTCCGCTCCTCAAAACCGATCGTAATGTCTTTTAAAGCCTGATGGGCTCCGTACCATACGTTCATGCCGTGAATATCAAATAAATTCTGTGTGTGCACCGCTTCCTTCACAAGTCTCACAGTCCTTCCCCCTATCCGAACTTTCCGTTAATGTAGTCATCTGTCTTTTGCGCTTTAGGACTCGTAAAAATTTGTTCTGTCTGCCCGTATTCCACCACTTCCCCGTTTAAAAAGAAAGCCGTTCGGTCAGACACCCTCAGCGCCTGCTGCATGTTATGCGTAACGATAATAATCGAATAATCTTTTTTCAGTTCTGTCAAAAGCGTCTCGATTCTGGCGTTTGAAATAGGGTCCAGAGCGGATGCCGGTTCATCTAAAAGAAGCACGGCAGGTTTCATCGCAAGCGTACGGGCGATGCAAAGGCGCTGCTGCTGGCCGCCTGATAACGACAGAGCCGATGAATGAAGCCGGTCTTTGACTTCATCCCAAAGCGCCGCCTTCGTTAAGCTTTCCTCGACCGCATCATCCAAAACGGCTTTCCTGCGTTCCCCTGCATACTTCAGCGCATGTGTGATGTTATTGTAAATGGATTTCGGGAACGGATTCGGTTTTTGAAACACCATACCGATCTCCCGTCTGAGAGACACGACATTAATCGCTTCACCCAAAATATTCAGCCCTTCATAAAGGATCTCTCCCTCGCTTCTTGCCGAAGCAATGGCATCGTTCATTCTGTTAATCTGTCTCAAAAATGTTGATTTCCCGCAGCCTGACGGACCGATCAGAGCCGTCACCGCATGTTTTTCAATATTCATGTTTACATCTTTTACCGCTTGTTTGTCACCGTAATAAATTGATAAATGCTTCACTTCCAAAATCGAAGACTCCGGCGAACGCTTTGTCTGTTCCGCTTGTTCCCTGATGATGTGATCAATCATGTTTTCGCCTCTTTCCGATTAATTTGCCGTAAGCTTTTTATAAATGACAGACCCGAGCCATCTCGCACAAAGGTTAAACAAGAGAACCGAAATCACCAGCACCGCCGAGCCGCCGTTTGCAATCGCTTCGGCGTCAGGGATGATTCCCTGCGTATTGACACTCCATATATGAACCGCCAGCGTCTCAGCCGGCCTGAAAATGTTGAAAGGAGATGATTCAGAAAACGGGTTCAAATCCGTAAAGTTCAGCCGCGGCGTTGTCAGCCCCGCTGTAAATAACAATGCGGCCGCTTCTCCGAATACTCTTCCTGATGCGAGAATGGCTCCGGTTAAAATCGAAGGAATCGCACTCGGAATCAGCACCGTTTTGACGGTATGCCATCTCGATACGCCTAAAGCGAGAGAAGCTTCTTTCAGCTCCTTAGGGACTGCAGTGAGCGCGCCTTCTGTCACCCGGACCATAACGGGAAGGTTAAAGACCGTTAATGCGAGCGCGCCCCCGATAATCGTGTAGCCCCATCCGGTCAAGTTTACAAACATCAGCATGCCGAACATCCCGATGACAATGGACGGAAGCGAAGACAGCACCTCAATACACGTTCTGATAAAATCGGTGATTTTATTTCGGGGCGCATATTCAGCCATAAAGACGCCGCCCCCCACACCAAGCGGTATCGTGATCAGCATGGTGATAAACAGAATGTAAAAGGAGTTAAAAAGCTGATCCCGTATTCCGCCGCCTGAGGCAATGGCGCTCGATTTTGACGTAAGAAAATGCAAGGAGATTTCAGAGACGCCGTGAATAAGAATGTACAAAAACAATCCTGCCAAAATCGCCGCGATTACAGCGGCGCATAACCCGAATACACCGGTGGCCAATTTATCCGTTATTTTCCGGTTCATTACACTTTCCTCCTAGATGACAAGTAGCGTATGAGCAATATAAACAGAAACGACATGATGAGAAGAACAAGCCCCATAGACCATAACGTATTATTTTCAATACTGCCGTATGTGGTATGGCCCATGTTTAACGTGATAATCGTCGTTAATGTTCCCGCCGTATCAAGCAGGCTTTCCGGCAGAAGCTTTGTATTTCCGATAACCATCTGTACGGCGAGTGCTTCTCCGAACGCTCTTGCCATCCCGAGCACGACAGCGGTCAGCAATGTCGGAAACGCCGCCGGGATAAGCACCTTTCTGATTGTCTGCCACCTCGTCGCACCAAGCGCATATGAACCGTCGCGAAGGTGTTTCGGAAGTGACGCAAGCGCATCAGCGGAAATCGATGTAACAGTCGGCAGAATCATTACCGAGAGTACGATCGTTCCCGCCAGAAGGCTGTGACCCGTTCCGCTTGATTTAAAAGAGCCGATAAACGGAACCAATACTGTAAGACCTATGAATCCATAAACGACGGACGGAATGCCGACAAGCAGCTCAATTACCGGCTGCAGCACTTTTTTTCCCCAAGTCGGCGCAATTTCCGTCATAAACACGGCACCCGCAATACCGAGGGGCGCTGCGATCAGAGCGGACAGAACCGTGACCGCAAATGATCCGAAAATAAAAGGCAGCGCGCCGAACTCAGGTTTTGCCTGGGTTGGATTCCAATTCAGACTTGTTAAGAACTCAATCGGGCTTACACCATTTACAAAAAAAGATTGCAGCCCCTTTATGCCGAGAAAAATTGTGATCGCCGCTGATGCCGCAATGATAATCGCGGCACACACAGACACAATCACCCTTCCGCGGACTTCATCCAATTGCCTGTTTTGTTTTGAGCTTATTAAGCGTTCGCTTACAGACTCTTTTTCTCTGTGATTTATCATTTGTTTACACTCCTATAAAGAAGAAGAGGCGGGGAGCCCGCCCTCCCCTCAGCTTTGCTTGCCGTTTGCGTCACGTGTGACTTTCATATCAGAGATCGGAATGTAGCCCTGATCTTTTACGATACTTTTCTGTACTTCATCGCTGTTCATATAGTCAAGAAACGTTTTTGTAAGGCCTGACGCTTCACCTTTCGTATAAGAGTGCTCGTAAGCCCAAATCGGATACTCGCCTGTGACGACATTTTTCTCTTCCGGTTTGATGCCTCCGATCGATAAAGGCGTTACTTTGTCATCGTTTATATAAGAGAATGCCAGATAACCGATTGCTCCCGGCGTTTCCGCAATGATTTTTTTGACTGTATTGGAGGAATCCTCTGTAATGCCCTCTGCAGGCTCTGCTCCGTCAAGAGCATATTTGACGAACGTAGCGCGTGTTCCAGATGAATCAGGACGGTTCACGAGTGTAATTTTTTGATCTTTACCGCCAAGTTCTTTCCAGTTTTTAATTTTGCCTGTAAAGACATCTGTCAGCTGTTTTTTGGTTATATCCTTTACGCCCGCACCGGGGTTGACCGCAGCCGCCATCGCCACTACCGCTACTCGGTGGTCTTTTAGGGCTTTCGCATCAATGCCTTCTTTTTCTTCAGCGAAGACATCTGAGTTGCCGATTTGCACTGCCCCTTCAGACACTTGCGAAAGTCCTGTTCCTGAACCTCCCGCTTGCACCTGCACATCAGCATCCGGATGTTTTTCCATAAACTTTTCCGCCGCTGCCAGTACTAACGGCTGCATGGCTGATGAACCAGAAATGGTTAAAGAACCTGATGCTTTTTTATCCTCACTTGCAGATTGACTGTCTGTCTTGCCGCTTTCCTTTGCATTTCCGCATGCTGCAGCAACAATCATAACAGCAGCCATCAGAAGCATAAGCATCCATTTGTTTTTTTTCATTTCCTGAATTCCCCCTGCATTTAATGTGTAATTTGTCCTACACGTATAGAGTAAAGGGTTCTTGTAAAATGCGTATAAATCAAGTGTTAAGGTTTTGTAAATCCGGATGTTTTTTTGTATAAAAAAAACGCTCACAGGTTGTGAGCGTTTTTCTGTTAGTTGCTTGTATTGCCGTTTTCAGCGTCTTCCTGAATTTTATCTTCGTTTTTCTGCTTCGTATTATTATCTTCTTGTTTCTTTTTCAGCTCAAAGTATTTGTCCAGAGCTGCTCTTCCTATATCATTCGTAATCGAATATCGATCGCTGTAATTAATATAGGCCCAAGGAACGACTACAGAAATAGCCACTTCCGGATTATCAGCAGGTGCATACGCGACAAGAGTCGTATTATACGTTCCTTCACCCGTCTCTGATTTGTCAGGACCGTCATAGAAAGATTGCGCCGTACCCGTTTTACCGGCAGGACTGTATGTCGCCGTCGCAAAATCAGTTGCGGCTGTCCCTTTTGTCATGACACGTCTGAAACCTGCCTGCACTTCTTTAATGTCTGCATGATTCATATCAATCTTATTCAGTACTTGAGGCTGAACAGACTCTACAACGGCTCCGATTCCTTTTTTCGAATCAGGCTGTCTGACCTCTTTTACAAGCTGAGGTTTCAAACGATAGCCTCCATTGGCGATCGTTGATACATACTGCGCCATTTGCAGCGGTGTAAACGTATCATACTGTCCGATGGCAAAGTCTAACAGAAGACCGGAAATTCGCTGTGTCCCTTGGTACCCGGTTGCTTCATTCGGAAGATCAATCCCCGTCTTAACTCCGAGTCCGAACTGATTGAAGTAGTATCTGAAAGTATCGAATGCCTTCATATCAAGCGGCAGGGACTGGCCTTTTTTGTACTCCCCTTTACCGACAGCAATCGCCGTTTTGAACATGAACACGTTTGATGATTCCTGAAGCGCTTTTTGGATATCTACGGGACCTAAATTCGTCCATGATTTTTTCGGGTTTTTACTTCCCTTGAAATACATAGGTTCATCCTGGAAAACGGTGTTCAAATTAATCGCGCCCGTCTGCAGTCCGGTCAACACCGTCGCTCCTTTGACCGCCGATCCCATTGCGTAGGAGGAAGTCATTGCGCCGAGGGCATAATCATTAATTTTGTACTTTCCATGGTCATTCGTAATCTGCTTGCCGGCCATCGTCAGCACTTCTCCGTTTTTCGGGTTCATCATGACGACGAAGGCCCGATCAAGAAGCTTCGTGCTCGGTCTCGCTTTTGCCGATCTTAAATTTTTCTCAATGATTTTTTCAACGGATTTCTGCAGGTCCATATCAATGGATAAAACAAGGTCTTTGCCGGCCTGTCCTTTTGAAATCACTTTGCTGCCCGTGACATTTCCGGATGAGTCGGTTAAGTTCTGCACTTTCTCTTTTTGACCCTGCAGCAGGCTTTCATATTGATATTCTAAATAGCTTTTTCCGACCCTGTCATTCCGGCTGTAGCCGAGTGACAGATAGTGATCCAGCAGATTGGAAGGAAGACCTTCGTTCGCACTGGATACACTGCCGAGCAATGTCCGGATCAGGCTTTTATAAGGATAAGACCGTTCCCAGTCAGACGTCACGTCAACTCCCGGCAGTTCATCTAAATGTTCACTGACGACGGCCATTTCTTTTGCCGACACCCCTTCATTTTTGATGTATTGAGGCGTCAGTGAATAGCCTGAATCCATCTGCCTTTTGATCGCAAGGATCTGCATATCTTTTGAAGTGAGCTCGTTCAGCTGTTTGTCTGTGATACGTTTCAGCTGAAGCTGATATAAATCATCTTCAGACAGTTTTTTGTCTTCAGCTTTTTGCTTTTCTTCGGCCGTAATCAGTTTTTTCGCTTCATCAGGCCTCGTTAACATCCAATAGTCTTTTTTATCCCGCTCAGTCACCTTTTTGGTGCTTACCTTAATCATACCCGACAGTTTTTTTGCGATTTTTAAACGCTGCGCCTGGGTGGTTGAGGCTGAACGTGTATATGTAATCGCATTTAATGCTTTATTCGTTACGATAGGATTTAGGTTCCGGTCGTATATCTTCCCTCTCGGAACCGCCGTGCTGACATCAGACTCCTCCTGCTTATTAGCGGCGTTTTTATAATCATCACCCTGAACAATCTGCTTGATGCCAAGCTCGACGATAATCCAAGTGAAAATAAGAAACGCGGCCAAAAACAAAAAATTAAGCCGGATCGGCAGTGATTTTTTCTTTTCTTTGTTTACAGCTATTTTCTTTTTATTTCTCCTCATGACATCACCTTTTCTTATTTACAGAAAGAAATGACACCTTCTGTTCAGGTGCCATTTTTCATTCTAAAGGTTTTTTCGATATTTTTCTACAGATAACCCTTTTATCTTTCTCCTTTTATAAAATTCGGTTCCGCCGCCTGTTTTTGTCGGTCTTCTTCTACTGTTTCATCAGAAGTTTCCGTATCCAGTTTAATGTCTTTTATAAAGTAATAAATCAGCGGATGGCCGGCTCCGAGCAGCACGAGCGCCGCCGGTATTCCCACTTTTTCCTTGAATAATGTAACGATTACAAGGAAACAAAGGATGGAAACGATCCGGCCCGCATTTAAAAATAACTCCCTGAGCACAATGTATTCAATTCTGGCTTTTCTGGCAAGACGCGCCCGGCCTATCACATCATATGTAAGCGAGACATACGGCACGAGCAGAACTGGATAGCCGATCGCAATAAACACTCCGTACAAAAGGAGCGTCGTGAAGCTCATTTTAAAAATGATGAGAAACAGGGCGCCATACAAGATCAATCCGCCGATAAGAATCGCCTTTTTCCGAGCTCTTTTTTTGATGAGCCTTGATGCAAAATAATAGGCAAAAAAAGAAACCGCGGAATTGACGAGACCGAATGTTCCGAGCGCCAGCTCACTGTTTGTCGCAATGAATACAAATACGCTGATTAAAAAAACAAAAATCCCTTCTCTCAAGCCTTGAAAAAAGTGCGCGTTGGTAATCCGGCGCCAATTCAGATTCGTGTGGCGCTCATCAAAAACTTTTTTCAGCATAAACCGGCCTTTCGACTCCCTCCGCTTCAGAAAAAAGCTCATAACCACGGCAAGGGCAAATAAGCCGAGCGACAGGCTGAAAATGATTGTATAACCCGTATTGTTTTCAAGTCTTGAAATGACATATCCGGCCACAATCGGACCGATCATGCCCGCCGATGAAGACAAAATGCCTAAAAACCCGTTAAAAAAATCTCTCGTTTCCGGTTCCGTAATTTCGAACGTCAGCACATTAAAAGCCAGCCAGTAAAAGCCGTATCCAACTCCGAGCACGGCCCCTATCAAAACGAGACGGGAAGCAGCAGTTTCTCCGGCAAGCAGCACACTTAAATAAAAAGCCGCCAAAAAGATAACGCCGAACCTGAGAATAAACACCCTGTCGATTTTTTTAGCCAGCCGGCCAGCCAGCAGAAAGGTAACCGGCTGCATCGTTACGACCGACAAATTGTATATGGCCAAATCAATAAATTTTCCCGACTGCTTCCACAAATACACGTTGACAAATGTATTTGACAGCGCGATGCCCAATGAGTAAAGGCCGCCAATCGTCAATAACAGCAGCAGCCCTTTATTTATTTCGATGTCGCCGATAATTTTTTTTATTTTGCTCATCATTGACTCCCCTTTACTACACATTAGTTTGTCTCACTCAAACTGAGATATGTAAAAGGATTCAAAGTCAATAAAAAAACAAGGCCTCCCGCGGGAGACCTTGTTTGATCGAACTATTTATTTTGCTTCGCTGTAAAGACGGGCAACTTCATCCCAGTTCACAACATTCCAGAAAGCTGAAATGTAATCAGGACGGCGGTTTTGGTAGTTCAGGTAGTACGCATGCTCCCAAACATCAAGACCGAGGACAGGTGTTTTACCCTCTGAAAGCGGTGAATCTTGGTTTGGCGTGCTTGTAATTTCAAGTTTGCCGTTGTTTACAACAAGCCAAGCCCAGCCTGAACCGAAACGGCCGGCAGCTGCGGCGGCGAATTTTTCTTTAAATTGATCGAAGCTTCCGAACGTGCTTTTGATCTCTTCAGCAAGCTCACCAGTCGGTTCGCCTCCGCCGTTCGGAGATAAAAGAGTCCAGAATAAAGAGTGGTTGGCATGTCCGCCGCCATTGTTGCGGACAGCTGTGCGGATGTCCTCCGGCACTGCGTTCAAATCAGCAACAAGCTCATCTACAGATTTCTCTGCAAGCGCTGATCCTTCGATCGCTTTGTTGAGGTTTGTCACGTATGTGTTATGGTGCTTCGTATGATGAATCGTCATCGTTTCCTTATCGATATGAGGTTCTAAAGCATCATAAGCGTAAGGCAATTCTGGAAGTTTGTAAGCCATAATTTTTTTCCTCCTTTAAATATATGTACTGAAATGCCGCTTAACGCGAACTTTTCTAATCTCAATGTAACAAAAGAAAGCATGGTAATCAATGAAAAAGCTCACAATCCGGCGATTCCAGCAGACATATTACACTTTATCCGTTCACTGCCGAAATTAAACCTTTCTAAAGCACCGTCCATAAGAAATATCCGATCATAAAGAGCTGAATGACGCCTTTTGCCGCCACGCTTGTTAAAAAGCCGATTAACGAGCCGAGCCCCACTTTTGCCGCGGACTTGATATCCTTTTGATGAACAAACACCTCAGCGCAGACAGCACCGATAAACGGGCCTATTATAATGCCTGCCACGGGAATAACGAAGGGCCCGATCAACAATCCGATCGTGCTTCCCCAGATTGCCGCCCTGCTTCCTCCGTACCTTTTAACGCCAAGTAAATTTGACACATAATCAGCTGCAAATAAAACGGCCGCAAATACCGCCTCAATGAGCCAAAACAGGTAAGAATAAGGACTGAAGGAAAACAAAAATCCGTAGAGAAGAAAACCGGCCACAATAAAAATAACGCTTGGAATCACCGGATATACAAGCCCGATAAAAGCAATGACGAAGACCGCAATGATAATCAGCCAATACAAAACACTCATGACAAAAACACCCTCCTTTGTTTTGCGGGCGATCACCGCTTCCCGCTTTATCTTATTATGTATGATTCCTTATCACCGCTTTAAATACTCTCACTTGTGTTCATCCCCTGTGAACGATACAATAAGCAACATATACCAGTTTAGGCTAGGAAGTGAAGATGTTGAACATATTTACGGCTTTATTGAAAAGTACATACTCTCCGGCAGATATTGCAAAAACACGGTTTCAGGGGATAGGAAAAGCGATCCTTTATGTATTTTTGCTGTCTGTCCTTTTTACGCTGCCAAGCGCTTATTACCTTTGCTCCGGCACCGTAAACTCAATGAACGGTTTCAAAACCGTGTTAAAGAAAGATTTCCCTGATTTCAGCATTTCAAACGGAGAATTGCAGACGAAAGCATCCGCCTCTAAGGAAACGGAAGCGAACGGGTTCGTCATCGTGTTTGATCCCACAGATGCTTACGGCGCTAAACAAATAGCGGCGAAACAAAATGCGATCGGCATTTTGAAAAATAAAATGGTGCTTGCTGTAGACGGACAGGCGACAGAAATGAATTATTCGCTGATGCCTGCCGATATCACAAAAAAAGAAATCATATCAGCATTAAACCAAAATAAAACAATGATCGTCACCGTCCTGTCCGTTTTGCTGTTCATCATGACAGCGGCCGGCAAATTCATTGAAGTATCATTTCTCGCCGTCATCGGCCTGATATTGAAAAATGCGCAAAGAAAGACATTGAATTACCAGCAGCTCTGGAAGCTTTCGGCTTATTCCATTACACTTTCGACCATATTCTTTACGATCATGCGCGCGCTTGTTATTACGGTGCCGAGTGAATTTTTAGTGAATTGGTTTGTAAACTTTATCATCCTTTTCCTCGTCTTAAAAGAGATACCGCGAAGTAAAACAGCTGTGTAACAAAGACTGCCCCCGGCGGTCTTCTTTTTTGTCATGAACAAAACGGGACAAGCATACAATGAAGTAAAAATGTATGCGGGAGGCGGTTGGAATGAAGCGGCTTACTTTTGTATTCGGCAGTTTATTTGTGATATTCATTATCTTTTACGATCTTAAAATCGGCACGATCCCTTCTCAAGACCTTCCAGCATACGCAGCGGCGGCACAGCCAGCCCAACAGGAAGCTTCATACAGAACGGTTACGGTCAAAAAAGGCGATACGGTGATGTCGATAGTCGGCGCACATAAAGCGCCAGATGATATTGCACAAGATTTTGAGGCGCTGAATCCGAATGTAAAAGCAAACGCCATTCAGGCAGGCACCGCTTATAAATTCCCCGTCTACCGCAATTAAACGTTAATTTCTTGTCAGTTCGGCAAATACACTGTTACAATATAACATGTAAATAGAAGTTGCCTGACATGTAAAAGGCTCAGCCTGCAAAAGCGGTAACTACAATTAAGGAGCGATTGACAAGTGAGTGAAATCACACATCGTACAAAAACGCGTCCCGTCAAAGTGGGACCTTTAACAATAGGCGGAAATAACGAAGTCGTCATTCAGAGTATGACGACGACCAAAACACACGACGTAGAAGCAACAGTTGCGGAAATCAACCGTTTAGCCGAAGCCGGCTGCCAAATTGTCCGGGTGGCATGTCCGGACGAACGCGCTGCTAACGCGATTGCCGACATCAAAAAACAAATTTCCATCCCTCTCGTTGTCGATATTCATTTTGACTACAAGCTTGCATTAAAAGCAATTGAGGGCGGGGCCGACAAAATCAGAATCAACCCGGGTAACATCGGCCGGCGCGAAAAAGTGGAAGCCGTCGTAAAAGCGGCGAAAGAAAAAGGAATTCCGATCCGGATCGGCGTAAACGCGGGATCTTTGGAAAAGCGTATTTTAGAAAAATACGGCTATCCGACTGCTGACGGAATGGTTGAGAGTGCGCTTCATCATATCAAAATCCTGGAAGACCTTGACTTTCATGACATCATCGTCAGCATGAAAGCCTCTGACATCAATCTCGCCATAGAAGCATACGAAAAAGCGTCAAAAGCATTTGATTATCCGCTTCACCTCGGAATTACAGAATCGGGCACGCTGTTTGCCGGAACGGTAAAAAGCGCGGCCGGACTCGGAGCGATTTTAAGCAAAGGAATCGGAAACACGCTCCGGATCTCTCTGAGCGCCGACCCGGTTGAAGAAGTGAAAGTAGCCAGAGAACTGCTGAAATCATTCGGTCTCGCTTCAAACGCGGCTACGCTTATTTCATGCCCGACATGCGGACGGATCGAAATTGATCTCATCAGCATCGCAAATGAAGTGGAAGAATACATTTCTAAAGTCAAAGCGCCGATTAAAGTAGCCGTTCTCGGATGTGCCGTTAACGGACCGGGAGAAGCAAGAGAAGCCGATATCGGGATTGCCGGCGCGCGCGGCGAAGGACTTCTTTTCCGCAAAGGCCAAATCGTCCGCAAAGTCCCTGAAGAAACAATGGTCGAAGAGCTCAAAAAAGAAATCGACAAGCTGGCAGAAGAACACTATGCAAAGCTTGAAGCGGAAAAAGCAAAAGCAGAACAAGAAACACAAAAAGCTTGACGGATATTCCGCCAAGCTTTTTTTTGCGTTGTGTTAAAAAAACGGTGTAATGAAGATGCCAAGCACAAGGGAAACAATACCGATTCCCATCGCCCATCCGCCTAAAGCGCCTGCTCCTCTTCTTCTGGCGATATAGCCGACGATAATGCCGCATGCCCCTAATAAAACAGGGAGCACAAACAGGGAAATGATAGAAATAGCCAATGCTGCATACCCTATCCCCCGGCCTTCACTTACTCCGTCCCGATTATCATCACGGTCTGCTGCCCGGTCAGAAGCACGATATGGCTCTGAGATTTCGGCCGCTGTTTCTTCTGAATAAACATCACGCGTGATATCGGTTCCTTCCGATCCATGATCTACATAGTAATCGTTGCCTTTTCGATTTTCGTAATCGTATGCCACCTTCAATTCCCCCTTTTTCTTTTATGAAAGGAGCTTTTTTAGTTTCCGCGTTTTTTACGAATTCATGTTTGCTAAACTTTTCTGGTATTGTTAATTGTTTATGTTACACTTGAAGGGATGAATTTATAGGAGTGTGGACATGTTACGGTTAGGTATAGATATTGACGGCACAGTTACGGCACAGGATACATTTGTCCCTTATTTAAACCGCTCATTTCATCTTTCCATTACCTTGGATGATATGACTGATTATGATCTGACGAAGCTTTTGAACATTACAGACGAGGAATTTTGGGAATGGATGAACGTTCATGAAGCAGCCATATATAAAGAAGCGAAGCTCGCGGAATTTGCCAAGCAGGCACTGGACGGACTGAAAGAAGAGCACCGTCTTATCTACATTACGGCAAGACGCGGCCACTTAGCAGATGTTACGCTGGACTGGTTTGCAAATCGGGACATTCATTACGATCACATTGAGCTTGTCGGAGGCCATCACAAAGTGGAAGCCGTCAAAAAACACGGCATTGATTTATTTTTCGAAGATCACCACGGCAACGCGACAATGATCGCAAAAGAAGCAGGCATTCCGGTTATCCTTTTTAACTCCCCATATAATCAGCTCCCCATCGATTCCAATATTATCAGGGTGCAGAATTGGCTTGAAGCCGTCGCCTGGATTCATAAAAACAAACACAGCTTTCAGCATGTTAAAAGCTGAAAAAAACCTCCTGTATAAGCAGGAGGTTTTTTATCGGCACGCAGGACAGGTGCCGTAAATTTCAAACTTATGGCCGCTGATTTCATACCCTTCCAAATCATCGTGCAGCTTATCCATCGGACAGGACTCAATTTCCTTCGTTTTCCCGCAGGTTAAACAGATAAAATGGTGATGATGATGGGTATAAGAGCATGTAAAACGGAACAGTTTTTCTCCGGAAAGCTCCGTCGTTTCCAAAATGCCGAGTTCTTCATATAACGAAAGATTTCTGTATATGGTATCAAAGCTCAGACCCGGATAGTCGTCATTTAATGCGGCAAGCACGTTTTTGGCGGTCAGATATTTATCAGAATCAGCAAAAAGCTGCAGCATGTCTTCTCGCTTACTCGTATATTTATACCCTTTTTCTTTCAGCAGGTTCAACGCTTCTTGTACGTTCATGAGGACCTCCCCTTTACAACACGGTATCGCTCCAAAAAGAAAATGGCAGCTGTCTGAACAGCAGGCCATTTTCTTATGATGTATCAAATTATACCTATAAAATGATGAAAAGTAAATGAAAGCCTAGTGAATCGCGGTTTTGAACTTACCGCCCCTCGTTTCATGGGTATTCATGATCGTAATAAAGGCGTTTTTATCAATTTCAAACACAATGGATTTCAATTTAGTCACTTCAAGCCTTGTCACGACCGCGTAAATGACTTCTTTGGATTCATCCGTATATCCGCCTTTTCCCTGAAGCTTGGTGGTTCCCCTTCCAAGCCGATGCAAGATTGCATCTGAAATTTCCGCATACTGATCTGCCACAATAATGACCGCTTTTGTTTCATCAAGCCCCTGGATGACGGCGTCAATCGTTTTCATGGCAATATAATAAGTCATGAAAGAATACATCGCCTGCTCCGGACCGAACACAAAACCGGCCCAAATAAAAATAAACACATTGATGAGCATAACGAATTCTCCGACTGAGAAGGGCAGCTTTTTTGTGAGAAGGATACCGAGTATTTCAGTACCGTCCATCGAGCCTCCGTTTCGGATGACAAGGCCTACCCCGAAACCGAGCAAAAGCCCGCCGAATACCGTCGCCAAAATAGGCTGGGTCGTAATGGCCTCCACATGGTGCAAGGAGGATTCAATCAGCGCTAAACCGACGATTCCGATAACAGTAGAGATGAGAAATGTTTTTCCGATATATTTATATCCGAAAATCATAAATGGAATGTTGAGTAACACAACGAATAAGGCGAAATTGAGGAGGGGATTGGACATAAAGAGGTGGTCTAAAATTAATGAAACACCGATAATGCCTCCGTCGATAAAATTATTAGGGACCAGAAACAATTCAATACTTACAGCGGCTGAACCCGCCCCGATCAGAATCATGATGACCCTGAAGATAAAGTGTAAAAATGATTCTCTTTTATGCTGTTTATTTGGGGTCATAAAATCTCCTTTCCTGTAATAACTATTTTAAACAGTAAGCAACTTCATTTTACCATTAAAAGCCGTAACATTTTAATGATTTGCTCAATACATTATGTCTAAAGAGGTGAAAGTATCGATGATTTTAATACAAAGAATTATTTTGCAGCGGCTCAATCAAGTCACTGCGGACGATCTTCTGAAATATTCCAAGCAATACGGAATCAGCATTACGAGAAGTCAAGCGGCTGAGGTAGCGGCTCTGATGCACGGAAAAAACGTCAATATTTTTGATGAACAGGAGCGGCTTCGCCTGCTGAAAAAAGTGGAAACGATAACCTCAAAAGAAACGGCTCGGAAAGTTGACGAACTTTTCAATCAATTCTCAGGGTAAAAAAGGAGGGGCAATTCCCCCTCCTTTTTTATTGAGCTGATATTTTTTTAAGAAGCTCCTGATCAAACTGCTTTTCTTTCAGCATTTCGATTTCAAAACGGTACGGCGGCTTCTTATTTTTCTTGTCTTCGCCTACATACGGTGTTTCGAGGATTTTCGGAATATCGGCAAGCTGCTCGTGATGAACGATGTACTGCAGAGCGTCAAAACCGATCTCTCCGAACCCGATATTTTCATGGCGGTCTTTCCGGGCGCCTTTAATATTCTTACTGTCATTCACATGAAGGACTTTTATCCGATCGATACCGACGATTTTATCAAACTCGTTAAGAACGCCGTCAAAATCATTGGCGACATCATATCCTGCATCATGGGTGTGACAAGTGTCAAAGCAGACGGATAGATGTTCATTATGCGTAACCCCCGAAATGATCTCGGCCAGCTCTTCAAAGCTTCTTCCGCATTCTGATCCTTTGCCCGCCATTGTCTCCAGCGCAATCTGCACGTGTTGACCGGGAACAATCACTTCGTTTAAACCTTCAATGATTTTTTTGATGCCCGTCTCAGCCCCGGCTCCGACATGCGCCCCTGGATGAAGCACGATCTGTTTCGCGCCGATCGCTGCCGTTCTTTCAATTTCAGAACGCAGAAAATCAACGCCCAGCTCAAACGTTGCCGGATTTGTCGTATTTCCGATGTTAATGATGTACGGCGCATGCACGACAATCTCGTCGATGCCGTTTTCCTTCATATGGGCGCGGCCCGCTTCAATATTCAAGTCTTCAATTTTTTTGCGGCGCGTATTTTGGGGAGCGCCCGTATAGATCATAAATGTGTTCGCCCCGTATGAAACGGCTTCCTTGCTTGCGGCAAGGAGCATATGTTTTCCGCTCATTGAGACGTGTGAGCCTAATTTCAGCAACCCGATTCCCCCTACTTTCCTCTGTTAGATTGGTTTCTTCTCTGCTTCTTTCTGATTTTTTCCATTTCGTAGCTCATTTTCTTTTTATAGCCCGGCTTTACTTTTTTCGGCTTTTTCACAAGGCGTTTCGCCATTTGGTCAGCCTCATTTGCCGTCTTTTTGCGATTTTTGCGGCGGTGGCGGTCATCGCCTTTCTTCCATTCGCCGTTTACAAGCTCCGCATATTCAAACACAATACCCATCTTTTCGAGTCTTACGAGCGCATCTTCGTCAGAAAGCTCATAAATGGTCAGTGCTTGGCCTGATGAACCGGCGCGTGCGGTTCTCCCGACGCGGTGAACATAAAAATCCAGATCGTCCGGAAGCTCATAGTTGATGACGTGGCTTACGCCTTTAATGTCAATTCCTCTTGCCGCAAGGTCTGTCGCAATGACATAAGTGAATTCCAGATCATTAATCTGCTTCATTACCTTCTTACGCTCACGCGGCGTTAATCCCCCGTGCAGAAGACCGATCCTCATGCCCTTTTCAGTCAGGTATTTCGCAATATGGTCAGCCGTGTTTTTCGTATTGGCAAACACAATGCCCAGATAAGGGTTCAGATGAGACATCATATCAAAAAGCAGTTTGTCTTTATCACGCTGTTTAGAAGGAACCAAAACATGTTCAATCTTTTCGGCTGTGATTCTTTTCGGCTCAACATGCGCGTACTTCGGATTTTCCATATACTTTTTCAAAAACGGCTTCAGCTTTTCCGGAATCGTAGCTGAGAACACAAGCATCTGAAGTTCTTCCGGCATCCGCGATCCGATATAATCAACGTCTTCTAAAAAGCCCATGTCAAGCATCAGATCAGCTTCGTCAATGACGAGAGACTGCGCTTTATAGACGTTCAATGCCTGCGCCTTAATCAGATCCGCGATCCGGCCCGGCGTTCCGACGACGAGATGAGGCTGTGTTTTCAGCTTATCAATTGATTTTTGCTTGTCCGTCCCGCCGATGAAGCATTTTGTCCGGATCGGCTCATCTTCCGCACCCTGTGTGATTTTGAGCGCTTCCTGATGAATCTGATTGGCAAGCTCTCTCGTCGGCGCCGTGATAACAGCCTGCACCGTATCAGAACCCGGATCAATCCGATTCAAAATTGGCAATAAATAGGCGTGGGTTTTCCCCGTCCCCGTCTGGGACTGCCCGATCACGCTTTCGTTTTTCAGTACGGCAGGTATCAGCCGCTTTTGAATATCTGTCGGTTCATAAAAACCAAGGCGGTGAACTGCATCTATAATAAACGGTTTTAAGTTATATCCATCAAATTTAGTTTCTTTCATTTTTCCCAGCTCCTTAAAGCGGCACATTCTGTGTCCATCATCACATTATAACCGATTTTATTTAAAAACACCATGTCTTGGGGGAATCCTGTTTTCGAGACAGAAAAGCAAATGCCCCCTCCGATGCATATTGTAATAGCAGAGAGACAGAAAGGAGGTACAAGTATGTTTCCACAGCAGCCGATGAGAAATATGGCGCAGCAGGGCCGGCCGTTGATGAATCCGCGTATGAGGATGGGAGGAAGACCGTCATTGCCGGGCCGGCAGCTGATGCAGCAGGGCCGGCAGCTTTTCCCTCAGCAGCAGATTGCCGGAGCGGGCCTGAGAAACGCAGGCACGGGCGGCGGAGGGGGCTTAAAAGGGATGCTTTCCCGTTTTTTACCCGGTTCAGGAGGAGGAAGCGCTGCCGCGTCTGCACCGGCGGCGGCCAGCGGAGGAGCAGGTGCAGGACTGCAGGGAATACAGAACCTGGCAAGTCCGGCATCCCTGTCGAGCATGCTCGGCAACGTTCAGAAGGTGCTCGGCGTGGCGCAGCAGGTTACGCCGATGATCCAGCAGTACGGTCCTTTAGTACGGAGTCTGCCCGCCATGATGAAGCTTTACAGCCAATTAAGCAGCAGCGATGATGAGAATGAATCTGACGAGACAAAAGAAACAGACGAACAGGACAAAAAGGATGAAGCTGAAAAAACAGATGAAACAGAAGCTGAAAACAAATCAGACGCCTCATCCAAAACACCAAAGAAAACGTCAAAAAAAGCATCCGCTTCAAAAGAAAAAGACGCCGCACAGGCAGAATCAGCGGAACAGCCGCGTCCAAAAAGAACATCGGGCAGATCAAAGCCGAAATTATATATTTAACATTCTTTGATATCTCACGAAAGATTAGCTATAATGAGATCAGAAGAATGCAAGATTTGAGCCGTTTAACTACGGCTTTTTATATTGCCTCTACACTCACTTTTGATAGGAGGACATCTACATTGGACGTTATCAAAATATCGCCGCGCGGCTACTGTTACGGCGTTGTTGATGCCATGGTCATAGCCAAAAACGCGTCACTCGATAAAACACTGCCAAGACCTATATATATACTCGGAATGATTGTTCATAATAAGCATGTCACAGATGCGTTTGAGGAAGACGGCATTTACACGCTTGACGGTACAAACCGTCTGGAGATTTTAAAGCAGGTGGAAAAAGGAACCGTTATTTTCACGGCTCACGGGGTATCTCCGGAAGTAAGAAAAGCTGCTGAGGAAAAAGGGCTTGTTACGATTGACGCCACATGCCCGGACGTCACGAAAACACATGACTTAATCCGAAAAGTAAAAGCTGAAGGCTATCATGTCATATACATCGGCAAAAAAGGCCACCCCGAGCCTGAAGGAGCCGTCGGCGTCGCTCCTGAAATCGTTCATCTCGTTGAAACAGAAGAAGACGTGAGAAATCTCGATATTCAGGCTGAGAAATTAATCGTTACAAACCAAACGACAATGTCCCAGTGGGACGTCCACGATATTATGGAATCAGTCAAAGAAAAGTACCCGCACGTGGAATACCATCAGGAAATCTGCCTGGCCACACAGGTTCGTCAAGAGGCTGTATCGGAGCAGGCAAAAAAAGCGGACTTAACCATTGTTGTCGGCGATCCGAAAAGCAATAACTCCAACAGGCTGGCTCAAGTGTCAGAAGAAATCGCCGGAACAAAAGCCTACCGAATCGGAGACATCAGTGAACTGAAGCTTGAATGGCTGAAAGACGTCAATACCGTCGCCGTTACCGCGGGCGCATCAACACCGACACCGATTACAAAGGAAGTCATCCGCTTTTTAGAGCAGTTTGACCACAACGATGAATCGACATGGCAGCTTGAACACAGTGTGCCGCTCAAAAAAATCCTTCCGAAAGTAAAAATAAAAAACTGAGGCCCGGGGCCTCAGTTTTTTTATAAGAAGGTAAATGGGTTTGTATCTGTTTCGGAAGCGAAAATGCGCACGTCATAGTTTTTCTCTACGGCCATTGCCGTAAGCTTCTCAGCCGTGCCTTTTCTCATGATCTTTTCAGCATAATGCCCCGGGTCTACGACGTTTAATCCCATCATCATCGCATCCTGCGCTACGTGAAAATAAAGGTCGCCCGTCACGTAAACATCTGCACCTTTCCGCTTTGCCTGATAAATATATTTATTTCCGTCGCCGCCAAGAACCGCGACTTTTTTCACCTTGCTGTTTCGCTCTCCGACCATCCGGACTCCGTTAACGTCAAACTTTTCTTTCACAAACAGAGCAAACTCTTCAAGCGTCATGTCCTGCTGAAGTTTTCCGATCCGGCCGAGTCCTTTTTCAAGCGGAGACTGCTCCACCGGATAAATATCATACGCTACCTCTTCATACGGATGGCTTTTTTTCAGCGCTTTTACGACGGTTTTCTCCATACTTGCCGGAAAAACGGTCTCAAGTCTCACTTCATGGACGAGTTCCAGCTCTCCCGTCTGTCCGATAAACGGGTCTGCCCCCTCCAGCGGCTTAAAGCTCCCGATTCCCTCAGAAGAGAACGCGCAATGGCTGTAATTGCCGATATGTCCCGCTCCGGCGTTGCCGAGTGCGGTTCTTACAGCTTCTTCATAGTCTTTCGGAACATATACGGCAAGTTTTTTCATCGGGTCCGAATATGTCGGGACGAGCACTTCTGTGTCTGTCAGGCCGAGAGCTTCGGCAAGCAGATCGTTAACACCGCCGTCCGCTACATCAAGATTCGTATGAGCCGCATATACGGCAATATCATGCTTTATACATTTCTCAATCAGTCTTCCGCCCGGCTGATCAGTGGTGATCTGTTTAAGCGGCCGAAAAATCGGCGGATGGTGGGCGATAATTAAGTCAACTTTTTTCTCAATGGCTTCATCTACCGTTTGTTCCAGAACATCCAGTGTCACCATGACATTTTTCACCGGCTTATTCAATGTACCGATCTGCAGTCCGATTTTATCTCCTTCCACCGCATAAGCCTTCGGTGAAAATTGTTCAAACAGCTGGATGATTTCCTGTCCGTTCACATGTTTAGGCATGTCCGATTACCTCCTTCAGCAGAGAAATCCGCTCTTTCAATTCAGCTAATTTTTCATGATTTTCATGCTTTGCGCTGCGGCTGATCTGTTCATAAATTTGTTCAGTATGCTTAAGTTCCTGGCTCCATTTCCGAAGAAACACTTCGTTCCTCTCTTTTAATAAAAACGGACCCGCAAGCATTCCGGCAGCCATCGGCACGTCCCGGTACGGCGCATCACGGTCGCCAGTTTCCGCAACGAGGATTTCATAACACTTTCCGTCTTCTTCGAGAATCACTTCATCAAGCAGTTCATAACCTTCCTGATACAGCCACTCTCTTATATGAACGGCATGAATATTCGGCTGCAGAATCAGCCGTTCACGCCCCGTCAATTTCGTTTTTCCCGACTCCAAAATATGAGCGATCAGCGCTCCGCCCATGCCAGCGATCGTAATGGCGCCGGCTTCTCCTTTTTCAAGGACGCTCAGCCCGTCACCTTTCCTTACGGAGATAAGAGTGCTTAAGTCCAGTTTTTCCACCTGCTGTTTGGCGGATAGAAACGGTCCGTCTGTAATTTCACCGGCGATTGCGCGGCTTGCCAAATGATTCAAAACGGCATAGCAAGGAAGATACGCGTGGTCTGACCCGATATCAGCAACCAGGGCACCCGGAGGGATATATTCCGCCACAGACTGCAATCTTTTAGATAACTTCATTTCATTCACAATATCACAACTTTTCTCATGTTCTTTTTCCTTTACTATCATATAAAAAAACCGCCCGGAATCCAAGCGGCGGATAGAGTTTTTCATATGTCTTTTATATAGGGACCGGTAAAGCTTTATTTAATGTCAGAAACCCATTTTGCCATGTCATCCAGCTTTTCGGCCGGCACAAGGCCCGCAGGCATCCCGTTGCCGCCTTTTTCAATTTTTGTTTTAATCTCAGCGACATCTTTTCTTTTGCCGACGCCTTTTAAGTTCGGTCCTGACACACCTTCATAGTTTTCCCCGTGACAGGTGATGCAGTTCGCTTTATAAATCTCTTCAGGTGAAGCGTTTGCAGTTTCCTTCTCGGCATTTTTGCTTTCACCGCCGCTTGCGATCTGATGCGCATCTCCATTGCCTTTTACAGCTAAAAAGAAAGTCAGCCCTATTCCCAGCACTGCAATGAGCAAAAAAGGAATCAGCGGATTCCACTTCATATCTCCATCCCCCTTTTTCATTCTCCCCCTATGTAAACACTTCTAATTCTAACTTATTTTTACAAAAAGTAAATGGTCTTGCTCAGCAATTTCATTGATTTCACAATTTATACAAAAAGCAAAAATAACTGTTTTGTTTATCACAAAATTATCTTTATTCTATTGTATAATGAATTGTATACGCTTACAATAAAGAATATAAATAAACTTATCTCATTTTCCCTCTTTCAGGACATGCCGCATTTTTTCCGAACCCATTTGCAAAACATATGCTTATCCAGTAAAATAAAGGTATATTATCCATATATCTTATACATAAAAAAGAACGGATCAAAAAGACCCGTTCCATTCTATTCGAGAAAATCCTTCAGACGTTTGCTTCTGCTCGGATGTCTCAATTTACGAAGCGCTTTTGCTTCAATTTGGCGAATACGCTCTCTCGTTACTCCAAACACTTTGCCGACTTCTTCTAAAGTTCTTGTGCGTCCGTCATCCAGACCGAAACGGAGACGCAGCACGTTTTCTTCACGATCTGTCAACGTATCCAGCACATCTTCCAGCTGTTCTTTTAAAAGCTCATATGCCGCATGATCCGACGGAGATGTCGCTTCCTGGTCTTCGATAAAATCACCGAGATGTGAGTCGTCTTCTTCACCGATCGGCGTTTCTAAAGAAACCGGCTCTTGAGCAATTTTTAATATTTCACGGACTTTTTCAGGCGTAAGATCCATGTCTTCAGCAATCTCTTCCGGTGTCGGCTCTCTGCCAAGATCCTGAAGAAGCTGACGCTGCACCCGGATTAATTTGTTAATGGTTTCCACCATGTGAACCGGGATACGGATTGTTCTCGCCTGGTCAGCGATGGCGCGTGTAATCGCCTGTCTGATCCACCAAGTCGCATACGTACTGAATTTATATCCTTTACGGTAGTCAAACTTCTCGACGGCTTTCATGAGACCCATGTTTCCTTCTTGGATCAAGTCTAAGAAAAGCATGCCGCGGCCGACATACCGTTTAGCAATGCTGACAACTAAACGAAGGTTTGCTTCAGCCAGTCTGCGTTTAGATTCCTCGTCACCCTCTTCAATTTTTTGAGCGTAGGTGATTTCTTCTTTAGCAGAAAGAAGATTTACCCGTCCGATTTCCTTAAGGTACATGCGGACTGGATCATTGATCTTTACGCCAGGCGGTACGCTGAGGTCATTAAGGTCAAATTCTTCTTCGGCTTTGGCAAGCTGTTGAATATTAGGATCTTCCGTTTCTTCATTTTCACTAATTAATTCAACACCTTGTTCTCCTAAAAATTCATAATACTCATCCATTTGGTCTGATTCAATTTCAAAGCTGGACATGCGTTCAGCAATTTCTTCATATGTTAAAACGCCACGTTTTTTTCCAGTTTCAGTAAGCTGTTCTTTTACCTGGTCTAATGTAAGTTCTGTTTCTGTTTCGTGGGTTTGTTTATCAGCCATTATGGATCCCTCCTTCCAAAGCTTGCAACGAATTCTAAAAGCGGTATGTTTCTTATCCGCCCCGGAAGCCTTCTCTCTTTTTCAGCATGCAGGGCTGCGGATAATAATGACAATTCATGATGAGGTTAAGCGATCTATTTGCTCCTCCGCAAGGAATCATTGCCAATCAGAACGCAAGCCTCTTTTTGGTGTTACTTTAATGATCGGTTCAATGCAACAATTTCTTGAGCCAGAGACGCAGCTTTCACGAAGTCTTTCTGCCTCTCCGCATCCGCTCTTTCTGCTTCTTTTTCCTTTATCATTGACCATTTTCGGTGATCCAACACTTTTTTTACGTAATCGGATAACTCGGCCTCTGAGAGCTCCTCGTTTACTTGGAGCATCCCTATATCTGAAAGCAGCTGGCTGATTTCCTCATCCTGCATTCTCGCCATAAGATGCTGCGGCGTCATGTCAGCACCCTCTTCATAAACAGCGTACAGGTATGCTGCCAGCGCACGATGTCCGTCAATGTTAAATTCAAAGCCGACACGCTCAATCACTTTCTTTATGACGTTTCGGTCTCTCAGCATATGAGCGAGCAGAAGTCTTTCCGCGTTCTCATAGGCGGGACGGAGACGGCGCCGTTTCGCTTTTGTCGTCACCCGGGCCCGTCTTGTCTGCGGTTCGGCGTTTTTGTCGCCGGGGGCGTTTTGTCTGGCGTAGATGGAAAGCTGTTCCGTCAAAGATTCTACCGAAAGAGAAAATTCAGAGGCGAGCTGCTTCACATACATTTCCTGCTCAAGCGACCCGGAAAGAGCGCTGATTTCTTTCAGCACTTCTTTCATGTAAGCGAGCCGGTCTCCTTCGTCAGATAAGTTTTTCCCTTTGCGGAAATATTGCATTTTAAAAGCCATGACCGTAACGCTTGCATCAATGATATCGGTCCGGAATTTTTCTCCGCCCCGGGTTCTGATATAATCATCAGGATCAAGCCCGTCAGGCAGCATGCTTACTCTTACCTTACAATCAGCTTTCTGGAGCAGGCCGGCCGCTTTCAGCGTAGCTTCGTACCCGGCTTTATCCGAATCGTAGCAGAGAATGACCTCCTGAACATTTCTTCTGAGGATTTTCACATGCTCTTCGGTGAGCGACGTCCCCATTGTGGCGATACTTTCTTTTACGCCTGAGCTGACGGCGGATATGACGTCAGCGAAGCCTTCAAACAGAACGGCTCTCTCCTCTTTCCTGATCGGCAGGCGCGCCTTATGAAAGTTATACAGCAGCTTAGATTTATGAAACAGCGGCGTTTCCGGGCTGTTCATATACTTCGGCTGCTGGCTTCCGAGCGCCCTTCCTGAAAAAGCCGCCACGGCTCCGTGGTGATCATGAATGGGAAACATAATTCTGTTTCTGAAACGGTCAAAATACCCGCTGCCGTCTTCCCTTCTGATCAGCAGACCCGCTTTTTCCATCATTTCTTCCTCAAAACCGCGCTTTTTCAAGAATTTCGTCATGAAATCCCAGGAATCCAGCGCGTAGCCGATTTCAAACTCATCTATGAGCTCTTTCGTAAAACCCCTTGATAAAAGGTAATCTAACGCTTCCTGGCCTTCCTTTGTATTTATTAGCAAATGATGGTAAAATTTCTTCAGAAGCTCGTGGGCTTCCGCCATCTTCTGCTCTCCGGAAGATTCAGGCCTGGATGCAGAGTGAATCGTTATATCATCAGGGAAATCAATCTGATATTTATCCGCAAGGTGAGAAACAGCTTCCGTAAATGAATAGCCTTCCATCTGCCGTAAGAAAGAGAAAACGTTCCCGCCCGCTCCGCATCCGAAGCAATGAAAGATCTGCTTATCGCTGGAGACGGAAAACGAGGGCGTGTTTTCCCCGTGAAACGGACAGAGCCCAAAGTAGTTGCGGCCTTGCTTTTTCAATTGGACATAATCACCTATGACTTCAACAATGTCTGCTGACTGCTGCACCTGATTAACTACTTCATCTGGTATGCGGTTTCCCATCTTATAACACTCCGTCGTACATTATTCGATGTTTTGATTTGAAATCCCTTCATCATTCGACAGGATTTTTTTAAGCAGGGTAACAAATCGATTCCGATCTTCTTTATTTAATTTTTTAGGTCCTTTGGAATGAATGCCGCTTCTTCTCATTTTGCCTGACATATGACGGCTCATCAGAGCGAAGTCAATCGTGTCTTCAGTATAAGAACGGCCCCTTTCCGATAAGACGGCAATATTTCTGTTCAGCAAAAGAGATGCTAAACCGATATCCTGCGTGACTACGACGTCTCCCGATCTCACATGGTTTGCGATATATAAATCTGCCGCTTCTTTATGAGGATCAACGTATACCCAGTTCTCGTCTTTGCTTCTGGAAAGCTGGTAGTGTTCAAATGATGCGACGAAAATAACCCGAACGCTGAATTGCGATGCAATGAGCATTATTTCCTCTTTTACGGGGCATGCGTCTGCATCGACAAAAATCGTCTTTTCTTTTTCATTTAGAAGACTAATTCTCCATCCCTCCATCAATCTCCTGCATAAAAACAAGCGAAATCGCATATGCTCCATGACTGCGGATCTATTTTGAGCTTTGTCGAAAAATTTCCGGGAGTTATTCTTGACATCTTACCCATAATAGTTTATTCGTATCACACGAAGCTTAAACCTAAAAATAAACATTTTATCACAATTTTTTATTATAATACAAACTTCGCGAAGATGCCATCCTTTTTGTTTATTCCCTATTTGCATACCCAAAAACCCAGGATAAAGCGTCCTGAGTTATCGGCCCTTTGTTTTGAGATGATGAATGATGTTCGCTGTTTCTTCGACTGCTTTATTCGAAACGTCAACGACTTGGCAGCCGATCCGGTCCACGATTTTCTCAAAATACTCCAGCTCTTCTTTAATTCTGTTGATATTGGCGTAAATGGCTTTGTCATTTAAGCCGAGAGATTTTAACCGTTCTTTACGTATATGGTTCAGTTTATCAGGGCTGATTTTTAAGCCGATGCATTTTTTCGGATCAACGCTGAACAGTTCTTCCGGCGGATCGACCTCAGGAACGATCGGCACATTGGCCACTTTCAGACGCTTATGGGCAAGATATTGTGATAATGGGGTTTTAGACGTTCTGGATACTCCGAGCAGGATGATATCGGCTTTTAAAATGCCTCTTGGATCCCTGCCATCGTCATATTTGACGGCAAACTCGATCGCCTCGACCTTTTTGAAATAATCTTCATCAAGCTGGCGGACGCGGCCCGGTTCATATTTGGCGGTCAGACCGTAAGCCGATTCCATTTTATCGATGAGCGGACCGATAATATCGTAATACAGCACATTCGCTTTTTCCGCTTGTTCAACCAGGTATTTGCGCATTTCAGGAACAACGAGCGTAAAACAAATAATGCCGCCGTCCGCTTTGGCGAGAGACACGACTTCATTAATGGTGCCGATATCTTCCACATAAGGTATTCTTCTGATATGCGTATCATCGGCTGAGCCGTTAAACTGGCTGAGCGAGGCTTTTACAACGAGTTCGGCGGTTTCTCCGACTGAGTCTGATACTACATAAATGATGCGATTGTCCATGTTATCCCCCCGTTAGTTTTCAAGCTTATATGATTTCATTTTCTGATAAACTGACAAGTATCTTAGTCATATTCGTTTTGGTAAACCGGCCGATGACCTCAAAGCCTTTATCCGTATCTTTAATAACGGGCAGGGCATCGATCTGTTTTTCAATTAAATACTTGGCGATGTCCATCACATAATCATCACGCCGGCAGACGGCGATATTCGGCATTCTTGTCATGATAATATGAACCGGTATTGAGGCAAGTTCCTGCTGGCCGATGCTCGCCCGCAGCAAATCTTTGCGTGACAGCACACCGACTAAGACAGCATCACGATCTACGACAAATAACGTGCCGACATCTTCTAAAAACATGGTGCAGATGGCATCGTATACCGAGACATTTTCATTGATGACAACAGGGATCGATTGAAAATCTTTCACTTGCAGCTTTTTCAATTTATCCGCAAGCAGCTGATTTCCCGTTTTCCCCGTATAAAAATAACCGACCCGCGGACGGGCCTCTAAGAAGCCTGACATGGTGAGTATGGCCAAGTCCGGCCGCAGCGTGGCCCTCGTTAAATTGAGCTGTTCTGCGATATGCTCTCCGGTAATCGGGCCGTTTTCCTTTACAATCTGTAAAATTTGTTCTTGCCGTTTATTTAATTCGATCGTACTCACCACCTTTATGGAAGGGTTTCTTTATCTATGTTTTCATTCTGTGATGTTTATGTAAAAGGGGAAAAGACGATTGCCGATCACACAGCAACCGTCTTTTTCTTTATTTTACAATAAGATGATTCATATTAGCAAAAGACTTGATTACATCTGCAAGAGCGGCCATTTGCGCTAAACGGTTGGTTTTTAATGCTTCATCGTCCGCATTTACCATCGTGTGATTAAAGTAATCTTCGATCGGCTCTTTTAATCCGCTGAGCACGGCAAGCGCCTGTTCATAGTTTTTGGAGGCAAAGCTTTCCGCGACACTGTCTTTTGTTTTTTCATAAGCGTCAAACAGCTTTTTCTCCTGTTCATTTTCAAACAGATCCGGCTTGATATCGCGGCTCTCGCCTTTTTTACTGATGGAGATAACCCGGCCGAGTGATTCAGCCGTTTCTTTAAAGCCGGGTGTGCCGAGGTGCTTCTCAAGCACTCTTGCCTTATGAACGGCTGCATACGGCTCAAGTTCTGTGCTGTCCAGAACGGCTTCAATAACGTCATGACGGATGTCTTCGGCGTTTAAGACGTATTTCAGACGCTGTGTAAAGAAATCGAGGAGTTCATTTTCTTTTTCCGTTTCTGTCAACGACAGCAGTTCTTTAAAAGAAATGCCCCAGTTGCGGTCGATCAGAATGGAAACAATGCCGCTTGCCTGACGGCGCAATCCGTACGGATCCTGAGAACCTGTCGGAATTACGTCAATGCTGAAGAAGGAAGCAATCGTGTCCAGTTTATCAGCTAACGCCACGACCGCGCCGGTAAAGGTTGAAGGCACTTCCCCCCCGGCCGCTCTCGGCATATAGTGCTCATTGACAGCGGCAGCGACGGCTTCATCTTCACCGAGCATGCGCGCATATTTTTCTCCCATCACGCCTTGAAGCTCAGGGAACTCATAGATCATATGTGTAACCAGGTCAAATTTAGAAATCTCTGCGGCGCGCTTCACAAGTTTTTGCGTCTGTTCATCCGCTTTCAGGCGGACGGCAAGTTTGCCCGCAATGGTGACCGCTCTTCTTACTTTATCCCCGAGGGAGCCGAGCTCTTCATGGAAAACGATATTTTCCAGTTTCTTCACGTTTTCATCAATGTTCAGCTTTTGGTCTTCTTTGTAGAAGAACGCAGCATCTGAAAGCCTTGCTCTCAGCACTTTCTCGTTTCCGCGGGCAACATTTTCAATTGCATGGCTGTTCCCGTTTCGCACCGTAATAAAATGAGGAAGCAGATTCCCGTTTTCATCTTTTACCGGGAAGTAGCGCTGATGCTCTTTCATTGTTGTCACGAGCACTTCTTCAGGGATAGAAAGAAACTCGGATTCAAAAGATCCGTAAAGCGCCGTCGGATATTCCACCAGATGGTTGACTTCGTTCAGCAGATCCTCATCGACCGGAATATTCCATTTTTTCTTGGCCGCAAGCGCATCCAGCTGGCTTTGGATCATTTGTTTGCGTTCTTTCGGGTCAGCAATGACGCTTTGTTCTTTCAGCAGCTTTTCGTATGATGACGGCACATCAACAGATACTTCTTGGCCGAGAAAGCGGTGTCCCTGCGTGTTCCGGCCCGTCTCGACATTTGTGATTTCAAACGGAATGACATCTTTTCCAAAGAGGGCGGCAATCCATTTGATCGGACGGATATAACGCAGATCCTGCGTGCCCCAGCGCATGTTTTTCGGAAAATGCATTCCGGCAATCAAATTTTCCAGCTGCGGTAAAAGTGTCTTCGTCTCTTGTCCCGCCTGGAATTTTTGAACGAAGACATATTCCGTGCCGTTTACATCTTTTATATACAGGTCATCCACTCCGGCGCCTTGGCCTTTTGAAAATCCGATAGCGGCTTTTGTCCAGTTTCCGTCAGCATCCAGAGCGATTTTTTTCGCAGGGCCTTTTGCTTCTTCCTGAATATCAGCCTGTTTTTCTGCTACGTCTTTTATATATACTGCCAGACGTCTCGGCGTATTAAAAAGTTTCACTTCGCCGTGGGCGATATTTTTTTCAGCAAGCCAGCCGGTCAGCTTTTCACCGAGCTGCACCATGCTGTCATGTAAAAACCGCGCCGGCATTTCCTCGAGTCCGATCTCTAAAAGCAAGTCTTGTTTACTCATGGGAAGAGCCCTCCTCTTTAAGCATTGGGAACCCTAATTTTTCCCGTTCTTCATAATACGTTTTTGCCACTTTTCTCGCTAAGTTGCGGACACGGCCGATATATCCCGTCCGCTCTGTCACCGAGATCGCGCCTTTTGCATCAAGCAGATTAAATGTGTGAGAGCATTTCAGCACATAATCATAGGCCGGATGCACAAGCCCGTTATCCATTTGTCTGATCGCTTCTTTTTCATAGGTGCTGAACAAATGGAAAAGCATATCCACGTCAGATGTTTCAAAAGTATAAACGGAATGCTCGTATTCAGCCATCATAAATAAATCTTTCACAGTAAATCCTGACGTCCATTCAAGATCAAAGACGTTTTCTTTATCCTGAATATATGACGCGAGACGTTCAATACCATATGTGATCTCAACGGACACCGGTTTACATTCAATTCCGCCTACCTGCTGGAAATATGTAAACTGAGTAATTTCCATCCCGTCAAGCCATACTTCCCAGCCGAGACCTGCACAGCCTAAAGACGGGTTTTCCCAGTTGTCTTCTACGAAACGGATATCATGTTCAAGCGGGTCAATGCCGAGCGCACGCAATGAATCAAGGTAAAGCTCTTGAATGTTATCAGGCGACGGCTTGATAATGACTTGGAATTGGTGATGCTGATAGAGCCTGTTCGGGTTTTCACCGTACCGTCCGTCCGCAGGCCGTCTGGACGGCTCAACGTAAGCCACTCTCCACGGCTCCGGCCCGATGCTTCGTAAAAATGTATACGGACTCATTGTGCCTGCGCCTTTCTCCACATCATACGACTGCATGAGCACACAGCCTTCATTCGACCAGTGCTTCTGCAAGGTTAAAATCATATCTTGAATGTTCATTTCAAGCACCTCCACTTTCTCCATTCTTTTACAAGTGCGGCGGCAACCAAAAAACTCCCGTCTCTATGCTTGCCGGCCGCAAACATAGGGACGAGAGTTCTCCCGCGGTTCCACCCTAGTTGCTGAGGATGTGAATCACTCAGCCTCTTTTTAAAGGGTTGCTCGAGAATGCCTTTCGTTGCGCGCTCATCCTTAGCTTACACTGTCCTAAGGTCGCTTGTATGAGTTGGACGCAAGTACTTCTTTCTGTCACTGCAACATATTTTATAATAAATGATCATATAAAAAGATGGGCAGAATGTCAACTTTTGTTTTCATCCAAAAGGTTCTTCATGCTTTCCATCTGGTCTAAAAACCGTTTTGACTTTAAATAAAGTCCTGAATATTCCTCGTAATACAGATCAATGACCTGTTTAATTTCGTTTTTGGTTTCCTGTTTTAACGAGACGCTGCCGAGCCTTCCGATATCAAAGTAATAAAAAAGCCTTAGCAGCCTTGCCGTTTGCGGCGAAATCGGAACTCTGTACGGATCCTTTTCAAAGCAGCGGTGGCAGATAAAACCGTTATCTCTTATCGAAAAATGAAACGTCCCTTCCCCGCTTTTGCAGTGGACACAATGATTCAGCTCCGGATACAGCCCCATGACGCCGAGCATTTTCATCTGCACGATGAATGTGATCACGTCCGGGTCAGTCCCGTCATTCAGCCTCTTAAAGGATTCGAGAATCAATTCGAATAAATAGGGGTTCGGTTTCTTCTCTTCCGTTCCTTTGTCAGTGAGTTCAGCGATAAAAGCGGCATACGCCGTCAAAAATAAATCTTCTCTGATCGTTCTCATGCTGAGAATCATTTCACCCTGCTGGAGCGTGCCGAGTCCGGATGTTCTTTGCATTAAAAATGACCCGTACAAAAACGGCTGGCTGACTGCTGACAGCCGGCTGGCTGACTTCCTGGCGCCTCTTGCCATGACGCCGATTTTGCCGTGTTCCCTCGTCAGCAATGTCACGATTTTATTCGTCTCCCCGTAGTCATTCGTACGGAGCACGATTCCTTCACATTTAGTCAGCATTTCCGCACCTTCCAACAACGGGAGGGGCCAAGAGGTTTACAAAATTGGAAAATCAATTCGGGCTAGCTCATCTTCCGGTTCTTCGGGTCTTTCCAGGTTCTCTTTTTCCAGTTCTTTAAAAAGAAGGTACGTATCAACACTTCCTGTTTGAGAAAATACGTTCCAGGTAAAATTCAACACAAAAAACCCACCTTTCATCATTAAACTAGCTTGCCAATCCAAATTCTTACCCTTATCTTGACCTGATGTCCTCCTTTTCATGTTAAACAAATTTTGCTAACGAATCCCTGTTTCTGTGAGGTAATCCCACACATCAGGCATGCGCCTCAGATGAATTAATATTCATCCTCTTTGAAGCCGAAATCACGCAGCTGAGACATTTTATTCCGCCAGTCCTTCTGCACTTTCACCCATAATTCGAGGTAAACGCGTGAACCCAGCAGCGCTTCAATATCAGCCCGCGCTCTTTTGCCGACTTCTTTCAGAAGCGCTCCTTTTTTCCCGATGACGATCCCTTTTTGAGAATCCCGCTCAACCACAATGGTGGCGGCGACATGGACGGAGCCGTTCTCCTGCCCTTTAATGGACTCGATAGCGACAGCGATGCTGTGCGGCACTTCTTCCCTTGTCAGATGGAGCACCTTTTCCCTGATCAGTTCAGAAATAATGAACCGCTCGGGATGGTCAGTCACCTGATCGCTCGGATAGAACTGAGGCCCTTCCGGTAAATACGCTTCAATCTGCGCGAGAAGGGTTTCGACGTTGTTCCCTTCCAAAGCTGAGATCGGCACGATTTCTTTAAACGGATAGCGCGTACGGTACTCATCAATTAAAAGAAGCAGCTGGTCGGGGTGGATCTTATCAATTTTGTTTACGATCAGAAAGACCGGCGTGGACGTCTGTCCGAGCTTTTCAATGATAAACTCGTCGCCCTTTCCGTACCCTTCTTCGGCGTTAATCATAAATAACACCAAGTCAACTTCTTTCAGCGTATTCTGCGCCACTTTCATCATAAAATCGCCAAGCTTGTGCTTCGGTTTGTGAATGCCCGGTGTATCAATAAAAATGGTCTGCGACGTGCCGGTTGTCAGCACCCCTTGGACTTTATTTCTTGTCGTCTGGGGTTTGTCGCTCATGATGGCGATCTTTTGACCGATGACCCTGTTTAAAAAGGTAGACTTTCCGACGTTCGGTCTTCCGATGATAGATACAAATCCTGATTTAAAGCTTTCGTTCGTCATGTAAATCCTCCGATGAAAATGCGCCCGGCAATAATTCTTCCGCAGTCATTTCTTTTATTTGTCCTTGTAAGTTGGTCAGAATAACAAGCATATCCTTTGAGCACAGCTCGGAAATTACTTGTCTGCAGGCTCCGCACGGCGAAACCGGTCCCGGAGTATCCGCAGCCACGGCGAGCATCGCAAATTCCGTATCCCCCTCGGAAACAGCTTTGAATATCGCCGTGCGTTCAGCACAGTTGCACATGCTGTATGCCGCATTTTCAATGTTGCAGCCTCTGTACACTTTTCCGTCTTTGGTAAGAAGAGCGGCTCCCACTCTGAAATTTGAATACGGTACATACGCTGTGTCCCGTGCTTTTAATGCTTCTGCAATCAATTCTTGTCTGTTCATGTGTACTTAATTCCTCTCTTACCTTTATCCTGTATGATACCGCTGTCACTTTTATTTTACATAATTATGATCGGTTTTTCACGCCCATTTTTGGCAATGTAAAATAATTGTAAGAATCTTCTGCTAACATATCTTCGGCAGGAAGATGAGTAAACCAATGATACACGATATCACGGCAAAGACGCAAACGGCTCCGGCGGCCGCGTCCTTTGCCGCTTTTGCGAGCGGGTGATACTGATCGGTAACTAAATCCACAACATGCTCTATCGCCGTATTTAAAAGCTCCAAAGCAAGCATCCCTCCGATCAGCACCAAAACAACGGCCCATTCGGCTGTGCTCAGCCCGGTGAGAAAACCGCAAACGATAACGGCGCAGGCCGCGGTAATATGAAATTGAAAATTCCGCTCTGACCGCGCCGTTTTCCAGATTCCCCTCCATGCATGGACAAAGCTCTTCAGGAACCTGCTCCACTCATTTTTATGATCTCGTGAGTCCATACTCATCCAGCAAATCCTTTTGCTTTGAAAACATTTCTTCCTCTTCTTCTTTTGTCATGTGATCATAGCCAAGCAAATGCAAAAAGCCGTGCACGGCCAGAAAACCGAGCTCTCTCATAAACGAATGGCCGTACTCTTCCGCCTGCTCTTTCGTTCTGTCTGCGCTGATGATAATATCTCCTAAAACAGGCGGCATGTCGGCGCCTACGATTTCAACCTCGTCTTCGCCTTCTTCTTCAAGCGCAAATGAAATGACGTCAGTCGGGGTGTCTTTTCCCCGGTAGTCTCTGTTGATTTCTCTGATTTCTTCATTTGTCACAATCGTGACCGATACTTCAGCCTGATCCTGAACGCCTTCTTTTTCCGCCGCGAATTGGAGCAGCTTCTCCACTTCTTGGAGCGCATCAGCTGAGACGCTGTTCGTTTCATCAACAATATCTATGAGTAAACCCATTTATTTCACCTTCTTCGTAGCCTCCGGATATTCAATCCGGGAGTGGAAAATTCCTTTTAAAGTCGCACATAGTGTTTTTGCGATCGTATCCAGTTCTCGGAACGTGAGATCACATTCTGAGAATTGTCCGTCCTGAAGCTTATCGGATATAATTCCCCGCACCAGTTTTTCGATCCGCTCAGGATTGGGATTATGCATGGAACGGACGGCGGCTTCAACGCTGTCGGCCACTGAGATAATAGCCGCTTCTTTCGATTGCGGCTTCGGCCCCGGGTAGCGGAACTCTTTCTCTGTAATCTGGTCGCCCTTTTCTTTCGCTTTATAATAAAAGAATTTTAAAAGGGACGTTCCGTGATGCTGTTCCGCGATATCCACAAGCTCTTTCGGAAACTTATAGCTTCTGAGCATATTCGCACCGTCTGTCGTATGTGCGATAATGATATTTTTGCTGAGCTGCGGAGACAGCTTGTCATGCGGATTATCCATATTCATCTGATTTTCAATAAAATATTGCGGACGTTTCGTTTTGCCGAGATCGTGATAATACGCTCCGACCCGTGCCAAAAGACCGTTTGCCCCTACGGCTTCACAAGCCGCTTCCGACAGATTTGCCACCATGACGCTGTGATGATATGTACCGGGTGTTTCCGTTAAAATCTTTCGAAGCAGGGGATGATTCGGATTAGACAGTTCAATCAGCCTCATCGTTGAAAGAATGCCGAATCCCGTCTCAAAAAACGGCATCAGACCGATAATTAAAACGGATGAAGCAAGTCCCGAGACGACCCCCATCAGCATCAGCGTTCCGATTTCAACCGGTGACAGCGCCGTATTTTGTATTAATAAAAGCGACAGCACGATAATCATATTAATAAATGAGACGAACAGTCCCGCCTGCAATATTTTTGATCTCGCATTGTGTTTCCCCAAAAACAGAATGCCTGAAATGCTGCTGATTAAATAGTAAATGCCGATGACGTAATTAAATGTTCCCGTCACACCCTGATTAAACATCATACTGCCGCAGATCGCCAGAATGATGCTTCCTAAAATGGCGAGCCTTTCATTGAGCAGCAGCCTGATTAAAATCGCGCCGGCGGCGATCGGCACAAGATAGCCGATATTGGTGTATTCAATCTTCTGAAAGAGACTGACGACTTCCATAATGACGAGAATAAGCGTTGTAATGATAGAAAACAGCAAAAGAGATTTATTTTTCAGCTTAAGCTCCTGCTGCTGTTTCTCAAAATAGTAGACAAGCGTGGCAATAAACAGCCCGATCATCAGAAGCAGACCGCTGATCGGTTTTAACAGGTTGGAATTATTCAAAAGCCCCGTCAGTTCAAGCTTCCTGTATACTTCCCGGTCGATCAGATCATTCTCTTCCACGAGAACCTGTCCCTGTTTGATCTGTACCGGCTGGACGCTGTCTGACGCTTCCTGGCGTTTTTCATCCGTCGCTTTCGGATCAAATACGTAATTCGGGATGACCGCGTATTTTCCGATTTCAGTCGCAGCCGCTAAATATTTTGACGGCACAGAAGCGCTTTTCAGCTCTTTTGCGACCTTATCCTTCGCTTCGGCAAGCTTTTCAGAAGGAATTTCACTGCTCATCACCGTATTCACCGCGGTAATGACGGAATCCCTCACAAATGAGAAATCTTCATTGTTTGCATGGAGAAGCGATTTAATGGCATCTTCCGAGACGGATTCATTGACATCCTGTGTCAGCTTGTTTTTCACCGATTTGACCAGTGATTTTTCCGATGGTGACTTTTTGTCTTTTTCCGCATCTTTTTTCACTTCGCCGATGCTGTCAAAAATGGAAGTGATCAGGTCAAGCCGGTTGTCGGTATAGCCTTTTTTCAGGGTGTATTGATCTTCCACCGCATCTTCGGCCGCCTGTTTTTTCGATTCCGTCGCCTGCTGATCTTCCACTGTGGCGGGCGCGTAAATCGTCTTATCACTGACTGAAAACAAATCCAAATTAAGTGATTCAGGTTTTACATGAATAAAGAGCAAACCAAACATGATCGCTGAAAGCAGCAGGTACAGCAGCACATGGGCTGAGCGGGCATGTCTGAAACTGCGGAACCGTTCCCGGGCGCTTTTGCCCTTTTCCTTCTTTTTCAAAACAAGAACCTCCTCCCTGAAACATCAGGAACACATCATATAAAAATGACCCGATAACGGGAGATCGGGTCATTTTTGCATTACTTTTGCTTATCATAAGCTTCAATAATTTTTGCAACAAGCGGATGCCTGACCACATCTGTCTGGTCAAGTTCAATCACGGAGATGCCGTTTATATCCTTCAGCATATCCTTCGCTACTGCAAGTCCCGATGTGACGCCTTTCGGCAGGTCAATTTGGCTTACGTCGCCCGTAATGATCATTTTAGAGCCAAAACCCAATCTCGTCAAAAACATTTTCATTTGAGCGGGAGTGGTATTCTGGGCTTCATCAAGAATCACATACGCGTCGTCAAGCGTCCGCCCTCTCATATAGGCAAGCGGGGCAATTTCGATAACCCCTCTTTCCATAAGACGCTCCGTATGGTCGCTTCCGAGCACATCATGGAGCGCGTCATACAGCGGGCGCAGATAAGGATCTACTTTTTCCTTTAAATCTCCGGGCAGAAAACCGAGGCTCTCGCCGGCTTCCACAGCGGGTCTTGTTAAAATGATTTTTTTAATGTGGCCGTTTTTTAAAGCATGCACCGCTTTTACGACCGCCAAATAAGTTTTGCCGGTTCCCGCCGGCCCGATGCCGAACACCATGTCGTTTTTCTTCATCGCCGCCACATATTCTCTTTGGCCGAGGGTTTTGACACGGATCGGTTTGCCTTTTGCCGTTTTCGTTATTTCCTCTTCATACATGCTTTCAAAATAGTCCAGTTCATCTTTTTTTGCCATTTTCACGGCATACAGCACATCACGTTCCGAAATCTCGATCCCCTTGCGAATTAAAGTAAGGAGCGAGCCTAATAATCTGTCAGCGATCTCAAATGTTTCATCATTCCCGGAAACGTAAATGGTTTCACCGCGTGTGATGAGGCTAATGCCCAGATCCTTCTCCATTAAATGTAAAAAGGCATCTTGGCTGCCGAACAAAGAAAGTGCTTCGTCCGGGCTTTTCAGTTTGTGATTAATCGCAAGTAAATGTTCTGCCATTCTTTAGTCTCCCTGAACAATAGGTGTGGTTTGAACGATATCTTCTATAACTTGGTAGAGAATAATCAACTTTACTTTACCATTCTCAACGGATTGGTGCAAAACTTTTTCACTTTCCACCTCTCCGCTGCCGTTTAATCGCTTTTCTACATCTTGTCTTCCCATTTTGATACCGGCCTGAACCGCTTCGCCTTTCGTATAAGTCCGCACGGTTGTTTCACTTTCTCTTGTCTGTTCTTGAACGTAAGACACCGGAAGCTTCATCCCCAGAAATTGAAACGGGTGCTTTTCTTCCTCTGTTTTCGGATGTTTCAGCGGCTCCTCATTAAATTCAAAGCCCCAAAAAGGCACGCCCCATGATCCGAAAGACAGCTTGTGCTTCGTCCTTACTTTACCCGTATATAGCGTAAATGATGTTTCAAGAGGCACGGTTACTTCTGACTTGTACCATGTTTCTCCGTAAATTTCCGCTTTTGAGGCGACTTTCCGGTCTTCATTTCCGATCAGTCCTGAGACGAGAAGCTGTCCTTTGTTAACATGATCGTTCACAAAAGCCATCGGCTGCCCCTTTTGCACGAACATCCTTTTGATGACCGCCTTCTTTTTGGCAACGATATGGCGGGGGCTCACGTACTTTTCTTTTGTCGGTTCGTTTTTTTCGACCACTTTCATATGAAGGGCTGTCCCGTTCAATTCCACACCGACCCACGTAATATTATCAATGCCGTTTGTTAATGATTTTTGGATTTTCTCCGGCGTCATCATTAAAAATTGCAAACGGCCTTTTTTCACACCGATTTCTTCAAGGTGCTTTACCATCTGATGCTCGGTTTCGGGCTTGGCCCCTTTAATATCAATGTCCCAAATCATGTTGGACAAAAGAAACAATATAATGAAAAACATCACAAATCCCGCAGTGAAGCCCAGGTTTAATTTTGATTTGAGAAGCAGAAAGGGAAGACCCTTTCTTTTTGTAAAGCTTGCTTTGCATTCATGTTTTCTGATGACTCTTCTGAAAGCATGTACATCTTGAAGCTGAATCATCAGCAGAACACAGTCTTGCTTTTTTTTCACCGCAAAGATGGCGATTCCGTTTCTCGTGCATTCATTCAGCAGCCGTTCAATCCCTTTTCCTTTGACTTCCATTTGGACTTTACCCGAAAAAAATGACAGCCATTTGTTTTTCACATTATTTCCCCCCGGCTTTATGAATCGACATATCGTACGTGATCTATCGTGCCTTCCAAAAGGATTTCCTCAGGAAGGATTGCCTTAATGACCAAGTTTTTTCCTGATATGATACATTGCCCCTGCTTGAGCATCAGCCTGACTTCTTCTTCGCTGAACAGCAGGAGGCCTCTGTGATTCTCTATGTAGATATGAAGTCTGCCGACCATCGTAATACGAGGCAGATCCATCATAACGTCCGGGGGAATTTCCAATGCTCTTGTCAGCCATGCCTTTACACGATTCTTTCTTTGCCCCATAAAAAAAGAACCCCCTTTCATCTCATATGTATGATTTGAAAAGGGGTTCTAACACTTTATTTTTTACCGATGTTCCGCATGGTCCGATGCGGTTTTTTTGCACGGGGCGGACCCAAAACCTCACTGAATATGATGCCTTGGACCGCAGTTTCTTTATTTATTTTGAGGGCTGATTTCTTCAGAGATGCGTTTCGTGCGCGTTGAGAAGTCAGCTTATGTTCAAGCCCGTTAAACATCTGCTCCGTCTCCGCTAGGCGCTTTTCAGCTTCCCTTCTTTTTTGCTCAAAAGGGTTCTCTTCTGAAACGGCAGGCAATTCTTCCGCTTCCGGCTTATGCTCTTTCTGCGGCTGTTTTTGATCCTGCTTTTTTGCCTGATTTTCGGGACGTGTACCCGGCGGCCGTTTTTCATCTTTGTTTTTCTTGCCGAATATTGCCGATATAATGCCGATGACGGCGGCAATGACGAGCGGATTTGTCAGAATCTCGTGCATACAGCGGCTCCCTCCTTAATAGAGAGGTTATTGTTGGTCTTCATCTTGCTGGTCATTCGTCAGCTTGCCGATAGAATCCCTCATGTCCGTATCCGCGTCGATATTTTTTATGTTCATATAGTCCATGACGCCGATGTTTCCTTCACGCAGCGCTTCTGCCATCGCAAGCGGCACTTCGGCTTCTGCTTCCACGACTTTTGCACGCATTTCTTCTACGCGAGCGCGCATTTCCTGCTCTTGGGCGACCGCCATGGCACGGCGCTCTTCGGCTTTGGCCTGCGCAATGTTTTTGTCTGCTTCTGCCTGATCCGTTTGAAGAATCGCTCCGATGTTTTTGCCGATATCAACGTCGGCGATGTCAATCGAAAGAATTTCAAAGGCGGTGCCTGAATCCAGCCCTTTGCCAAGTACGGTCTGCGAAATCATATCAGGGTTTTCCAGCACTTTTTTATGATTACCCGAGGAACCGATTGTCGAGACAATCCCTTCTCCGACACGGGCGACAACCGTCTCTTCTCCCGCTCCTCCGACAAGGCGCTCGATATTGGCTCTTACGGTGATTCTGGCTTTTGCTTTTACTTCAATTCCGTCCATGGCGACACCCGCGATAAACGGTGTTTCAATGACCTTCGGATTGACGCTCATCTGTACGGCTTCCAATACGTCACGCCCGGCCAGGTCAATGGCTGCGCAGCGTTCAAATGTCAGCTCAATATTGGCGCGCTGTGCCGCAATCAGGGCATTGACCACCCTGTCGACATTACCACCGGCCAGATAATGGCTTTCGAGCTGATTTGTTGTTGCGGATAGGCCGGCTTTGTGCGCTTTAATTAACGGATTGACAACGCGGCTTGGTATGACGCGCCGCAGCCTCATTCCGACCAAAGTAAAAATGCTGATTCTGACTCCTGCCGCAAGCGCCGAAATCCATAGCATCACCGGTACAAAGGTGAAGAATATGGCTAACACGATTATGGCAGCTGCAACTATTGCTAAAATCGCCAAACTTGACAGTTCCATCTAATTCCTCCTCAAGGTTATCATCTATATTTCTCTCACGACAATGCGTGAGCCTTCCGCTTTCACTACTTTCACCTGTCTGTCTTTTTCAGTGAATGATCCTTCCGAGACGACATCCAGACGTTCATCATCAATAATGACGGTGCCTGACGGTCTGAGGGCTGTAGCGGTAATGCCGACTTTCCCCAACAGCTCCGTCCGATTCTGATTTGAAACATAACCGCTCTCCGTGCTTGTTGAATCAGTTAATATTAATTTTTTAAAGAATTTCATTCGTTTCCCCAACACCCTTGTTAATATGATAAAGGCTGTAATAGACACAGCAATGGCGATCAAGAGAGAAACCGCCATTACGGTAAAGCTGCCCGCAGCGAGAAAGAGGCTCGCGATGACGCCTGCAATACCGATAAGACCGATTATGCCTCCGGGCAGAAATATCTCTAAAAGGATAAAAACCAAGCCCGCGCAAAATAAGAATACGCTGTCATAGCCGGCGAATCCGGCAGCGATATGCCCGGTGAAAAACAGCAGCATGGCCGTCAGTCCGACGGCACCCGGTATCCCGAGGCCCGGCGAGAACAATTCAATGGTCAAACCAAGCAAAGCAAGCGTTAATAAGACGGGGACAACAAACGGATTTGTCAGCCATCTGCCCAGTTTGCCGACGAAACCTTCTTTTGCATGGTGAACATCCGCTTTGTCAAAACCTAGCTTTGTATATAAAGCATCAAGGTCTGAAACCGTGCCCTCCGAATATCCGACTTCCTTGGCTTTTTCAGCTGTCAGTGTCAGCAGTTTTCCCTTTGGGGCGCCCGCTTCCTTTGCATTGATGGCGGGATCTGCCATGGCCAGGGCGTATTTCGGATTTCGGTTGTTTTTAACCGCTGCGTCCTCCATTTCTGCATGCCACAGTGATTGAGCCTTTTTGTCCGCCGCATTTCCTTTTCCGTCGATGATGGCTGCGGCACCCATTTTTCCGCCCGGCGCCATATAGATTTCATCTGCCTGAAGCGCTATATACGCTCCGGCAGAAAGCGCCCGTTTATTAACGTAAGCGGTAACAGGCACATCCGCGCGGCCGATGATATCCGCAATATCCAAGGCTGATTGAACGGCGCCTCCCGGTGTATTGATGTCAAGAATAATGTGTGACGCGCCGGACTCCTTCGCTTCTTTGAAAGAACGCGATAAAAACGAGGCGAGCCCCTGTTCGACATTTTTCTCAACCGGGATGACATAAACCGATGGGTGATCAGCTTTCGCGTTCAATTGAACCCCTAATAAAGATAATACAAATAAGCCCAATAGAGCAACAGCAATTCCGTTTTTTTTTCGGAACAAGGCAAATATACCCTCCTTCCCGTTTCGTTCTTCTTTATATACGTAACAAATGTACTTTAGTTTCATTTTTTTATGTATAAAAAAAGACATCTCTCTAGGAAAGATGTCTTTTTTCTCGTCAATTAAGATAATTGACTGCTGACAAGTCTGTTAATTACGCTGCCGTCAGCTTTACCTTTTACTTTAGGCATAATAGCACTCATCACTTTGCCCATGTCCGCTTTGGAGCTCGCACCGACTTCAGCGATGGTTTCATTTACAATTGTCTGCAGCTCTTCTTCAGAAAGCTGCTTCGGTAAATAAATTTCTAAAATGTCCAGCTCTTTTTGAACTTTATCTACTAAATCTAAACGATCAGCGTTTGAAAATTCATGGAGGGAGTCTTTACGTTGCTTAAGTTCACGAGATAGGACAGTAAGTTCCTCATCCTCGGTCAAACTGTCTTTCTTAAGCTTAATTGCTTCGTTTTGAAGTGAAGCTTTCACCATTCGAACGACAGTCAGTTTGTCTTTCTCACGGCTTTTCATATACAGCTTCATATCTTGGTTAAGTCGCTCAAGAAGACTCATAAATCCACCCTCTTTTAGAATTTGCGTTTTCTAGCAGCTTCTGACTTTTTCTTGCGCTTTACGCTAGGTTTTTCATAAAATTCGCGCTTTCTTGCTTCTTGCAAAGTACCTGTCTTTGATACACTGCGTTTGAAGCGACGAAGAGCATCTTCAAGCGATTCGTTTTTTCTAACGACCGTTTTTGACATTCTCTTTCCCTCCCTCCGAATACACCAATCGACTACCTTTAAAAAGATACATATATAAACATGTACTTTGACATTATAATATAAGCCATCAGTCAGGTCAACTAAGCGAGCTCACTTTTCCGTCATGAATAAGGCTGCTTGTCTATATAATGATGGAAAGGGGTGTTTCGTTTGATAATACTGATTCTCTTTACCGCACTTATCCTGTTTTTTTTACTCGGAATGAGCCTGCTCAGGCAGGGCCTGATCGCATTAACGTATTCAAAAATTGAGAAAAGCCTGCTCTTATTTACCGACCACCCTTTGAAAGCTTTTCTCATAAGCATCGTATTCACCGGTTTTCTTCAGAGCAGCTCAGCCTTCATGGTCATTGTCATCGGCTTTGTCAGCGCAGGCGCTTTATCTTTTAAACGGACCATTCCGATGATTCTCGGCACGAATGTCGGCTCCACATTTACGACGGAGTTTTTAGCCATAAAGATGGATGTGCTCATTTGGGTGCTTTTTATCGGAGGCCTTGTGTTTATCCTCATCCGTAAATATCCGTTCAGGCAGATCGGTATAAGCTTCCTCGGTCTCGGCATCATCTTTTTTTGCATCACATGCTTCAGCCGGCTTGCCGTTCCGCTGACAGAAATGAAGGCGGGGGCGGAGGTTTTGCGCCATGTGAATGATTCGAGCTGGTCCGCTCTTTTTATCGGCATGATATTGACGGCAATCATTCATTCAAGCTCCGTCTGCATCGGCATTTTGATGAGTTTTATGAACGAAGGGGTGATCGGCATTGAACAAGCGGTCAGCGTCATTCTGGGATCTAATATCGGGACATGCGTCACGGCCGTCATGGCTGCTGTTTCAGGCGGTTATGCCGCCAGACAGACCGCCGGTGCTCACGTAGTGTTTAATATTCTCGGCGTGCTGCTCGTCTTTCCCTTCCTGTCTGCATCAGCAGGTATTACGGAGCGCCTGTCTGATGATCCCGCGCAGATGATTGCGCATTTCAGCCTGTTATTTAACGTAGTCACCGCGTTATTGTTTCTGCCGTTCACACATTTGTTTTACCGGCTGATTGACAGGCTGATTCCTCCGAAACCGTAAAAAAACCGATGCGGGAAGGCACCGGTTTTTTTATCTGTTATGAAGACATGCGCATGTTCCGGGTCATTTCACCCTCAACGACGCGGACGAATTGTCCTTCGTTATACGGATAGCCCGCTTTTTGAATTTTGACTTTAACAAGTTTGCCGATTACATCTTCCGTGCCTTTGAAGACGACTTTCATGTAATTGTCCGTATAGCCGACGAACATGCCGTCCTCATCAGACTCTTTAAATGCCTCTTCCGGAATGATTTCCAGAACCTCTCCTTCATAATCGGAGGCGTATTCTTTGGCAAGCTGGTCAGACAGCGCAATCAGCTTATGCACCCGTTCGTTTTTCACGTTCTCGTCAACCTGGTCTTCCATTCTGGCCGCAGGTGTTCCGGTACGTTTGCTGTAAGGGAATACGTGAAGCTCTGAAAACTTATGTTCTTTAATGAACCGGTATGTTTCCATAAATTCTTCTTCCGTTTCACCCGGGAAACCGACGATGACATCAGATGTGACGGCAAGACCCGGCAGCGCTTCTTTCAGCTTATTTAAACGGTCCGCGAAAAATTCCATCGTATATTTGCGTCTCATCCGTTTCAGAACGGTGTTTGATCCTGACTGAATCGGGATATGAAGGTGGCGGACGATTTTATCAGACGCGTCCAGCACTTCAATCACTTCATCAGTGATTTGGCTTGCTTCAATAGATGAAATTCTGATCCGCTTCAGTCCTTCTACACGTGTATCAAGCTCGCGGAGAAGCTTGGCGAAATTATAATCTTTCATATCTTCGCCGTAGCCGCCCGTATGAATCCCCGTCAGGACGATTTCTTTATAGCCGGCATCCACCAGCTGCTGCGCCTGTTTAATGACTTCTTCCGGATCGCGGGAACGAAGCAGGCCGCGCGCCCAAGGGATAATGCAGAACGTACAGAAGTTATTGCAGCCCTCTTGGATTTTTAACGACGCTCTTGTGCGGTCAGTAAAAGCGGGAACATCCAGCTCTTCAAACACGCGTGCTTTCATAATATTGCCGACGCCGTTGATCGGCTGACGCTCTTCCCTGTACTGCTCAATGTAACCGAGCATTTTTTCACGATCCTGCGTGCCGACGACGATGTCAACACCCGGGATGGCCATAATTTCTGCCGGAGAGGTTTGCGCATAGCACCCTGTTACGCAGATGACGCCGTCAGGATTTTGGCGGATCGCCCGTCTGATGACTTGACGGCTTTTTTTATCTCCCGTGTTTGTTACCGTACATGTATTAATGACATATACATCTGCTGTCTGTTCGAATTCTTTTCGTTCATAACCCGCATCTTTAAACAGCTGCCAGATTGCTTCTGTTTCATAATGATTGACCTTGCAGCCAAGGGTATGAAAAGCAACAGTTGCCATTACTGATCACCTCTTAATAACTCTGTATGATAGGAAACTGCGCTTAACGCGTAAAGAGGCGCAGTTTCAGTCCGTAAAATTCTCGGTCCGAGGCCGCATAAGACGGCGCCTTTTTCTGAAAGCTGATGAACTTCAGACTCAGTCAGACCGCCTTCAGGGCCGAATACGATTAAAAGAGACGAACCTTGCGGAAGGCTTTTAAGCTCCGCGGCGAAAGCGCCCGTTTCTCCCTGCTTTGATGACTCCTCGTATGCAACGACACATTTATCGACATTCTCCGCCATTTCAAGCAGCTGCCGGAACGTATGAACGGTTTTCACTTCGGGAATTTCATTGCGGTACGATTGCTCCGCCGCTTCCTTCGCGATTTTCGCCCATCTCTCCCGCTTTTTCTTTGCCTTTTTGTCGTCTAGCTTAACGACGGATCTGGCGCCTTGAAAGGGGATGAACATACTAGCCCCCAGCTCGGTCCCTTTTTGGATAATCCATTCAAGCTTATCGCCTTTCGGAAGGCCGCTGGCAATCCTGATCTTCAAAGGCAGTTCACGGTTTTCACCCGTCCATTCAGCAATGCTGCATGATATATGATCTTTAGAAACCGCTTTGAGCAGGCATAACGCTTCATGGCCGTCTTTCGAACAGCAGATAATCCGGTCTCCCGCACTCATTCTCATGACGTTCGCTATATGGTGGACGTCTTCCCCCGTAATTTGAAAATCGGGAGTTTCGTCCATCTCCTGCTTCGTGAGCTCGATAAAATATCGTTGCATACGCTGTGACACCTACTAACTGTTATTTTTTCGCGATGATGCTGACCCAATCTTCCATAGACAGAATCTCTGTGATGGTAAAGCCGGCTTTTTCCAACGCTTCTTTTACTTCCTGTTTTTTCTGGCCGATAATGCCTGAAGTAATAAAATGGCCTCCGTCTTTGAGCAGGTCGTACGCCTGTGATGTAAAGCGGAGAATCACTTCTGCCAAAATATTTGCGACAATGACATCATGTTCGCCCGTGATGCCGTCTAACAAATTGTTCTGCTTCACTTCGGCCGTATCACTCACTTTGTTCAATTTTAGATTCAGACGCGCGCTTTCAACAGCGACCGGATCAAGGTCATATGCATGAACCGATTCGGCCTCAAGCATGGCGGCCGCGATGCTTAAAATTCCTGAACCGGTGCCGACATCAATGACACGGTCGCCTTTTTGAACGATACGCTCAAGCGCCTGAATGCACAGAACGGTTGTCGGATGCGTTCCCGTACCGAATGCCATGCCCGGATCCATTTCGATAATCAGTTCATCGGTATTCACGGGTGTGTACGTTTCCCATGTGGGCACGATCGTGAATTTTTCAGAAATTTTCACCGGATGATAATACTTTTTCCAAGCTGTCGCCCATTCTTCTTCATTAACTTCAGAAATGGTGATTGTGTTTCTGCCTAAATCAATGTCGTACAAAAGCAGATTATTAATCGTCTCTTTAATGCCGTCCACCGTTTCGCCGAGGAAACTGTTAATCGGCAGATACGCTTTGACAATGACACCCTCATCGGGGTAATCATTGGGGTCGAGCTGGTAGATTTCCCCGTAAACATTCTCACGCTCTTTCATTAAATCAAGCGGATCTTCGATGACAACCCCGCTCGCACCAGCTTCATGCAAAATATTTGAGATGGGTTCGACCGCTTCATGTGTTGTGTGAATGCTGATTTCGGACCATTTCAAAACTACCAACTCCTATCCAATCATTACTCGCCTTTAAATGCGCGTTTTACTTTGTCAAAGAAACTCATTTCTTGTTCATCCGGCAGGTTTCCGCTGACTTCAGCGAACTCGCGGATGATGTCTTTTTGTTTGTCTGTCAGATTCGTCGGTGTGACGACGCGGACGACAATGTGCTGGTCGCCTTGTCCGTAGCCCCGGACGTTCTGAACGCCTTTGCCTCTTAATCTGAATTTCGTGCCTGTTTGTGTGCCGGCAGGTATTTTCAATTTCACTTTTCCGTGAAGCGTCGGCACTTCCACTTCGTCTCCGAGTGCTGCTTGGGCAAACGTTAACGGCATTTCGCAATAAATATCGTCTCCGTCGCGTTCAAAGAACTCGTGGGCGCGCACATGGAATACGACAAACAGATCTCCCGCAGGCCCTCCGTTTACGCCAGGTTCACCTTGGCCCGGAACGCGCAGCTGCTGTCCGTCATCCACACCGGCAGGAATCGTGACATTGATTTTTTTCCGTTTTTTCACTTTGCCCGTGCCGCCGCAGTCAGAACACTTGTTTTTGATGATTTTTCCTGTTCCTTCACAGTGGTGGCAGACTCTTCGGTTAACCACTTTGCCAAACGGCGTGTTCTGTTCGACGTTCAGCTGGCCTGAACCTCCGCAGTGCGAGCACGTATCCGGCTTTGTTCCCGGCTTCGCGCCCGATCCTTTACATGTTTCGCAATTCTCTTCGCGCGGAATTTCAATGATCGTTTCTTTTCCGAAAGCCGCGTCTTCAAATGACAGGGTCATTGTATACTGCAGATCCGCGCCTTGCCGCGGCGCATTCGGGTCACGGCGTCTCGTGCCGCCTCCGAAGATGCTTGAGAATATGTCATCGAAACCGAAGCCGCCGAAGTCTCCGCCGCCTCCGAAACCGCCGCCGAATCCCTGGTTAGGGTCTGTATGGCCGAATTGGTCATATTGAGCGCGTTTTTGGTCGTCTGAGAGCGCTTCGTACGCTTCTTTTACCTCTTTGAATTTTTCATCTGCTCCGGATTCTTTATTGATATCAGGATGATATTTTTTTGAAAGCTTCCGATAGGCTTTTTTGATTTCATCCTTTGAAGCGCTCTTACTTACCCCAAGCACTTCATAGTAATCACGCTTACTCATCTCGCTTCACTCTCCCGAATTTCTCACATAAATTAGATTGTATCATTTTGAATTATGTTTTTTCAATTCCTTTTATCCCGGGCAAGAAAAAAAGTCAAAGCCAAGAGATGCCTGACTTTGACTTTCTGTCTGTTGAATCAGAATATGCTGGGTGTTCTTCCGCCTAAAGCCATGCGGGAAAGAACTTATTTTTTCGTTTCGTCGTCTTTTACTTCTTCGTATTCCGCATCGACAACGTTGTCATCCGCTTTTTTGCCTTCAGCGTTTGCTGCGCCTTCAGCCTGCTGCGCTTTTGCCGCTTCTTCATAAAGCTTCATAGAAAGCTCTTGAACGATTGTTTGAAGCTCATCTTTTTTCGCTTTGATGTCTTCAATTTCGTTTTTCTCGATAGCGGCTTTCAGCGCGTCTTTCGCGTCGTTTGCTTTTTTCACTTGCTCTTCGTCCACTTTGCCTTCCAGATCTTTTAATGTTTTTTCCGTTTGGAACACAAGCTGGTCAGCTTCGTTGCGGACTTCGATTTCTTCTTTTCTCTTCGCATCAGCGTCAGCGTTTTCTTCCGCTTCTTTTACCATGCGTTCGATCTCATCATCAGAAAGACCTGAAGAAGATTTGATTGTAATGTTTTGTTCTTTTCCTGTGCCTAAGTCTTTCGCTCTTACGTTTACGATACCGTTTTTGTCAATATCGAAAGAAACTTCGATTTGCGGTACGCCGCGCGGTGCAGGCGGGATATCAGTAAGCTGGAAGCGGCCGAGCGTTTTGTTGTCGGCAGACATCGGGCGCTCACCTTGAAGCACGTGAATGTCAACAGCCGTTTGGTTGTCAGCTGCAGTTGAGAATACTTGAGACTTGCTCGTCGGAATTGTCGTGTTGCGGTCGATCAGTTTCGTGAACACGCCGCCCATTGTTTCAATACCGAGAGAAAGCGGTGTAACGTCAAGAAGAACAACGTCTTTTACGTCTCCCGTGATGACGCCGCCTTGAATCGCTGCACCCAACGCTACAACTTCATCAGGGTTTACGCCTTTATGCGCTTCTTTACCCGTTTCTTTTTTAATTGCTTCCTGTACGGCAGGAATACGTGTTGATCCGCCGACAAGGATAACTTTGTCGATTTCGCTCGCAGAAAGATCCGCATCTTGAAGAGCCTGACGGACAGGAGCCATTGTGCGCTCAACAAGGTGAGCGGAAAGCTCTTCGAATTTAGCGCGGGTCAGTGTCAGCTCAAGGTGAAGAGGACCTGCTTCTCCCGCTGTGATAAACGGTAAAGAAATTTGTGTAGATGATACGCCGGAAAGATCTTTTTTCGCTTTCTCAGCCGCATCTTTCAAACGCTGAAGCGCCATTTTGTCTTTTGAAAGATCAATGCCGTTTTCTTTTTTGAATTCTGCTACGAGATGATCGATGATGACTTGGTCAAAGTCGTCCCCGCCAAGACGGTTGTCACCGGCAGTTGAACGGACTTCAAACACGCCGTCGCCAAGTTCAAGAACAGATACGTCAAACGTACCGCCGCCAAGGTCGTAAACAAGAATCGTTTGGTCTTCGTCCGTTTTATCAAGTCCGTATGCAAGCGCTGCTGCAGTCGGCTCGTTGATAATACGCTCTACCTCAAGACCGGCGATTTTACCGGCATCTTTTGTCGCTTGGCGCTCTGCATCGTTGAAGTATGCAGGAACCGTGATAACGGCTTTTGAAACTGTTTCGCCGAGGTAGCTTTCAGCGTATGCTTTCAGATGCTGAAGGATAATAGCTGATACTTCTTGAGGCGTGTAGTCTTTTCCTTCGATTTCCACTTTATAGTCAGTACCCATATGGCGTTTAACAGACATGATTGTGTTAGGATTTGTGATTGATTGGCGTTTCGCCACTTCCCCTACTTGGCGCTCGCCGTTTTTAAATGCAACGACTGACGGAGTCGTACGGTTTCCTTCAGCGTTGGCGATTACTGTAGGCTCTCCGCCTTCAAGCACTGCCACACATGAGTTTGTCGTACCCAAGTCAATTCCGATTACTTTACTCACTTTGAATTACCTCCTGCTATGTAGTTATTGATTCACTTTTACCATTGAAGGACGGATGACGCGATCCTTCAGTTTGTAGCCTTTTTGCAGTTCTTCGATAACAATATTGCTGCCGAAGTTTTCATCTTCCACCTGCATGACGGCTTGGTGAAGGTTCGGATCAAATTCCTGACCGACAGCTTCGATGGCTTCAACGCCTTCTTTTTCAAGTGCGTCCATCAGCTGACGGCGGACCATTTCCATACCTTGCAGCAAGCTTTTTGTCTGCTCGCTTTCAGCTTCTACCTGTAACGCCCGTTCAAAGTTGTCGAGAGCCGGAAGGATTTCCGTTACGACGTTTTGAGAACGGTATTTCTGAGCAGCTTCCATTTCAAGGCGGCTGCGTCGTTTATAGTTTTCAAAGTCTGCTTGAACACGCAAAAGCTTGTTTTCTTTTTCATCAAGCAAACCCTGCAATTCATCAATTTGGTGCTGAAGGGCTTCTTCCTGACCTGCCGTTTCTTCATGCTGCTCTTGTGAAGCCGCTTGTTCTGCCTGTTCTGTCACTTCTTCTTGTTCTGCTGCTTCAACCTGTTCTGCGGTTTGTTTTTCTTCTGACATTGTGTTCACCTCCCTCAAATGCTGTAAAAAGATGACTGAAAATGATTGCCAAAATTCCCTTATTCATCATACAAACTTGTGAATGCTTTTGACAAGTCCGAAGTCACGTGCTGCAGCAGGCTGACGACTCTTGAATAATTCATGCGCGTCGGCCCGATAATCGCGATTGATCCGATCTGCTTCGTATCAACTGTATAGGTGGCCGTGATTAAGCTGCAGTTTTCCATTTCTTCGTAGTCGTTTTCTTTCCCGATTTTGATTGAAATTCCGGCTTTTGATGACTGAAACAGCTTCAGAACATCCTGCTCTTTTTCAATTAAAGATAAGAGCGAGCGGACCCTTTCAATATCGTGGAACTCCGGCTGATTCAGCATGTTGATCTTTCCGCCGAAAAACAATTTCTCAACGTGGGCCGCCGGATGGAATGTGGAGCGGAGCGATTCAAGTATGCTGTCATAGTTGGCGATATGCTGCCTTAAATATGTGACAACCTCTTTGAAAATGCGCTCATTCAATTCGTCCATCGGCACGCCCGCTAATCGATCGTTTAATATATTGACCAGTTTTTCAATATCGGCCAAATCCACTTTAGCCGGGAAATTGATGGTGCGGTTTTCGACATGCCCCGTGTTCGTGACGAGGATGGCGACCGCCTTATCCGGCTGGATCGGAACGATTTGAATCTGTTTAAGATAGTTCTCGCTCAGCGTCGGCCCGAGGACAATCGATGTGTAGTTTGTCAGATCGGACAGGATTTGCGCTGATTTTTGGACTGTTTTTTCCAGCTCGAAGATTTTTTCTTTAAATATCGAGTGAATTAAATCCAGATCGGTTTTTGTCAGCTTGACGGGTGACAGCAAATGATCGACATAATACCTGTACCCTTTTTCCGACGGAATCCGTCCTGAGGATGAATGGGTTTTTTCAATAAAGCCCAATTCCTCCAAGTCAGCCATCTCGTTTCTGATCGTTGCAGAGCTGAATGTAATCTCGTCTTTTTTTGAAAGAGTTCTTGATCCTACAGGCTGCGCTGATTGTATAAAATCATTAATAATCACTTGCAGGATCAACAGCTGACGATTTGTTAACATCATCATCACCCCTGTTAGCACTCAAGGTCAGCGAGTGCTAATTCTATATCAAAAGTAACAAACCAAAAGAAAAATGTCAATTATAACTCACCCAAAAAAGCGCCAAAAACCTCATTTCCTAATAATTTGCCCTCATGCGTTAATGCAACCGATTCTTCCGTGTCACAGATCAGGCCTTTTTCGGTTAAATCTTTGAGAACATCGGGAAACAGTTCGTCAACCGAGCGTCCGAATTTATCGAGAAAAGCTTGCTTTTGTACGCCGGACATTTTTCTGAGACCGAGGAACATTTCTTCTTCAATCTGCTCCTCCCGTGTCACCTCGTGCGTATCACGGTAAGGCAGCCCCTTTTCTTCGATGAGCTGAATATAATGTTTCACAGGCCCGGCGTTGACGGTGCGCGTGCCGCTGATATATCCGTGAGCGCCTGCGCCAAAACCGAAATACGCTTCATTGCTCCAATACGTCAGATTATGCTGTGACTCGTATCCGGGCTTTGCAAAGTTACTGATCTCGTATTGACGGATGCCCGCTTCACTCATCTGCCTCATGACCGTTTCATACATCTCGGCCTCTTGTTCTTGCGCCGGGAGATGCAGACGGCCTTTTTGCATTAAATTATAAAACACCGTTTTCGGCTCTACGATCAGCGAGTAAACGGAATAATGCTCCGCATCAAGAGACAAAGCCGTTTTGACGGAATTGTCAAGGTCGGCCAGCGTCTGACCCGGCAGGCCGAACATCAAATCGAGACTGATGTTGTCGAAGCCGAGAGCCCTCGCTCGTTCAAAGGAAGTGAATACGTCCTTTTGTTTATGCACTCTCCCGATTTTTTGTAAAAGCTCATCTTCAAAGGTTTGAACACCGAAACTCAGCCGATTGACACCGGCATTTTTCATGATTTTTAATTTTTCCGGGGACAAATCATCCGGATTCGCTTCCGCGGCAAATTCTATGAGTCCGTCAGAAGGTTTCAGCACGCGGTGAATGGAATCCATCAATTTTTCCAGCTGGGCGGGTGAGAGCGATGTCGGCGTGCCTCCCCCGATAAAAATCGTGCGGAGATCAGGGCGTCCCGTCCGTTCTATTGTATTTATCATTTCCTTTTCGAGTGAGTTTAAGTACTCATCGACAGGCTGGCTCTGAATAAAATATTTATTGAAATCGCAATAGTGGCAGATATGCTCACAAAACGGAATATGAATATAAGCTGATTTCATTTTGAAACACCTTCTTCTTTACAGAAAGAAGCCGCAGCGCGGGACTGCGGCGGCTTCCGTTATTTTTTCGGGCTGTCATCCATTTTAAGAACGGCCATAAACGCTTCCTGCGGCACTTCTACCGAGCCGACCTGCTTCATCCGGCGTTTTCCTTCTTTTTGTTTTTCAAGAAGCTTCCGTTTCCGCGAGATGTCTCCTCCGTAACATTTTGCAAGGACGTTTTTCCGCATGGCCTTAATGGTTGAGCGGGCCACGATTTTCTGTCCGATCGCTGCCTGCACGGGCACTTCGAATTGCTGGCGGGGGATCAATTCTTTCAATTTTTCGACGATGACTTTCCCGCGCTCGTATGCGTAATCGCGGTGCACGATAAACGACAGCGCATCAATTTTTTCTGCATTCAGCATAATGTCCATTTTGACGAGTTTGGACGGTTTGTAGCCGATCAGCTCGTAATCGAAAGAGGCGTACCCTTTCGTGCTGGATTTCAGCTGATCAAAAAATTCATATACGATTTCCGCAAGAGGCATCTCATATACAATGCTGACCCGGTTGGCGTCTAAGTACTGCATATCGATAAAGTTGCCCCGTTTCCCCTGGCAAAGCTCCATAACCGCTCCGACGTAATCGTTCGGAACCATCATCGTCGCTTTGACATAAGGTTCTTCCACCCGCTCTATTTTTTGCGGGTCAGGCATGTTTGACGGGTTATCCACGATGATCTTTTCGCCGTCCGTCATATAAACGTCATAAATAACGCTCGGCGCGGTCGTAATAAGGTCAATTTTAAATTCCCGTTCAATCCGCTCTTGAATGATTTCCATGTGAAGCATTCCTAAAAAACCGCAGCGGAAACCGAAGCCGAGGGCTTGTGACGTCTCCGCCTCGTATTGAAGAGATGAATCGTTCAATTCAAGTTTTTCCAGAGCTTCACGCAAATCATTATATTTGGCTGTGTCAATCGGATAAAGTCCGCAGTATACCATCGGATTGAGTTTGCGGTAGCCCGGAAGCGCTTCTGCCGCAGGCTTAACCGCGCTCGTGATCGTATCACCGACACGGGTGTCGCCGACGTTTTTGATTGCGGCTGTCAAATAGCCTACGTCACCGACTGTCAATTCGTCAGCCGGCTGCGCTTTCGGCGTAAAGACGCCGACTTCAATGACTTCAAACTCTTTTCCGGTTGCCATCATTTTAATTTTCTGGCCCGGTTTGACCGTTCCTTCTACGACTCTGATATACGCGACGACTCCGCGGTACGCGTCATAAAGCGAGTCAAAGATGAGCGCTTTCAGCGGAGCTTCCGGATCTCCCGCGGGAGCCGGCACTTTTTCTACGATCTGTTCTAAAATGTCTTCGATGCCGATGCCCGCTTTCGCTGAAGCGAGGACGGCGTCTGAAGCGTCAAGGCCGATAACGTCCTCAACCTCTTGACGCACACGTTCTGGCTCTGCGCTCGGAAGATCGATTTTATTAATGACAGGAAGAATCTCAAGATCATTATCAAGCGCCAGATAGACGTTCGCCAATGTCTGCGCTTCTATTCCCTGAGCCGCATCAACAACGAGAATCGCGCCTTCACAGGCAGCCAGGCTTCGCGAAACTTCATATGTAAAGTCGACGTGTCCGGGCGTGTCGATGAGATGGAATATATATTCTTCTCCGTCTTTTGCTTTGTATTTCAGCTGAACGGAATTTAATTTGATGGTAATTCCCCGTTCGCGTTCAAGGTCCATTGAATCAAGCAATTGTTCTTTCATTTCCCGCTGGGTGATCGCCGATGTTTTTTCTAAAATCCGATCCGCCAAGGTCGATTTGCCGTGGTCTATATGGGCGATGATGGAGAAATTCCGGATTCTTGACTGCCTCTCTAAACGCTTTTCTTTATCTGTCACAATCTATCACTCCTACTATTAAACGCAAAATACACTAGCTTAGATTATATCAATAGGATTGTAAACATTCAATTAAAACAAGAAAGAGAAAAGCTTCCTTTAAGGAATCATCCGCTTTTCTCTTCATCAATGCTATCGGTTCAGTTTCGAAACCCACTCGTACATCGCCTGCGCCGAGTCCGTCACGGTATTTGAAAGGGTTTCTCCCGCTTTTGAAAACAGGTTGAAGGTTTCCGCCTGTTCCAGCTGTTTTTGTTTTTCTTCCAGATCTTTCGCCGTAACGGTTTGCCCCAAAATGGAAGCTTCTTTTTCCTGTCCTTCTCCGCCGCCGAGGGTGAATGCTCCTTTTAAGGAGGGATCTTTGTATCCTTTCATATCAAGCATTCCGCTGTTTGCCTGCTGCATGCCGAACAAAACGCCGAAAAACATGACAATGGCGATCAGCAGGCATTTGCCGGTAAAACGGATCATTCGAATCACCTGATTTCTATTGTTTTTTCTTCTCTCCTGATTGCGAGCTGACCTTGTCTGCATCCCAGTACAGTTCGCTGAACACATCGGCCACGGCATCTGATGCGCGCCTCAGTTCTTCTAGATTGTTATCCACGCCCCCGAATTCCAGCAGAAGCGACCGGTCGTTTAAATCCTGGTTGTATACTCCATTATCTCCCGGAGAGCCTTTTGATAAAACACCGACGCTTAAGCCGGGGTATTTTTTCTCCATCAGCTTATGAAGTTCACTTGCGAGTTTATAGTTTTCTTCAAAATTAGCGCTTTTTTTGCCGACCACGATGGCGACTCTGGCATAGCTTTTTCCTTTGATGTCGGCTGTCGTATTTTTCTTGCGGCGGGAATCCCGGTGAATGTCTATGGTATATTGCAGGTTTTTATTTTTGGCGAGCGCGCTTTTTACGACCGGCCTTGATTCGTCATAGCTTCGCGCATAATTTAAGCCGTCTTTGTTCAGGCGGGCCTGAATGTCGGTTTTATCTACGGTCGCTCCTACACCTTGCGCTTCAAGCGCTTTTCCGAACATATCTCCGACAAGCGTGACATTGGCCTTCGAATGGCGGGCGTTATCCGGATTTGTTTCCCCCTTTAACAGAGGAAGATAGGATTCGGTATTATGAGTGTGGTAAATAAAAACGACTTTTTTGCTGCCTGTTGAATGTTTCGGCGGCGCCGTTTCTTCTTTTTTCGTTTTGTTTTCGATTTCTGCCAGGTTCACTTCTTTTTCTTTTTCCATCACCTTCGACGGCGGCGGAGATTCAGCAGGCATATTCGTATAATCCGTCCCCTGCCCCGCCAGAAGGATCTCCGTATCGTATTGGGCAAATCCCGGCAGCTCACGTCCCAAGAAACTCCGCGGGTCTTCCATATTAATACTTGTCGCCAGTTTTAAGGAAAGCCGGGACAGCTGAAAAGAGTCTTTTTCAGGAAGCTCTGAGGCGAAATAATGATTTTCCATACCGAGGAGGTGTGCAAACGCGTCACCCGGAAGTTCTCCGGCAATTCCGTGAAGAGAATCCGAAGAAAGCCTCAGTTCAGGGCGAAGCGATGTGAGCACACCCGATAATACGAAAATAACGATAAGGCTTGTCATAAACAAAAACATGCCCTTGAGCGCATTTCCACCGTTTACTGCAACGACAATTTGACGGTTTCTGCGTTTTTTTCTCATGATTTGAATCCCTCCAGCGCTTGTCTAGTAATTACTCTATGAACAAGCTAGAGGAGGTAGAACCATTTTAATGATTATAAGAGCCTTTGTTATCTTGTGACACTTTTTCATGAAGGGCGGTGTTTAACCCGTTTGCAAGCACGTTCGCCATATCATCAATAAAGGTGTCAATCTCCTTCGGCGTGACCATCAGATTATGGCCGAGCGGAGAGAGCACTTCGTGAATCAGCTGGCGTTTTTCGTTTTCGTCCAGCGTGCCGACAATACCGAGAAAGGATTGGCGTTCTTTTTCTCCGGGAAGGTCTTCGTCTGTCAGCACCTTCTTTTTGCCGAAGTTCATTCCGGCGGGCACCAGAGATCTTGACGGGCTGTCATCTTTCATCTCTCTGCCGAAATGCTTTAATATATAATCCACCGTATCGCTTGCGATCGTAACCGCATCAACGACAGTCGGTACCCCGATTGCGATGACGGGGATGCCGAGCGTCTCCTTGCTTAATTCTTTTCTCTTATTGCCGACGCCTGATCCCGGGTGAATGCCCGTATCAGAAAATTGGATGGTCGTGTTCACCCTTTCAACGGCTCTTGCCGCAAGAGCGTCTACCGCAATCACAAAATCCGGCTTTGATTCTTTGATCACACCTTGAATAATATCGCTCGTTTCAATTCCCGTTAATCCCATCACACCGGGAGCAAGCGCGCTGACCGGCCTGTACCCTTCCTGTACGTTTTCCGGCTGAAGCCTGAACAGATGCCGTGTCACAAGAAGGTTTTCGGTCACGAGAGGGCCGAGCGCATCCGGCGTCACATTCCAGTTGCCGAGACCGACGATCAAACAGCTTGCATCCTTTGGAATCTTTAATGCCGACAGATAGGCGGAAAATTCCTCGGCAAACACTTCCGTTACTTTTTCCTGCATGTCAGAGTCGTGTTCCCGAACCCCTTGAGCCTCGATCGTGACATAGCGTCCCTGCTTTTTCCCCGATAGCTCGGCGCCTTCTTTGGTAATATCGACGGTTCTGACTTTAATGCCGCCCTTGTCGCGTTCTTTTTCAATAAACCCGTTTATTTCTTTTGTCTGACCGGCTTGTCCGTCTTTTACCGCCTGTTTCGTTTCTACCGCTAAATCCGTCCGTATCAGAAATTGATTGACATTCAGTTCGTTGTTTTTCACAGGAAAGACCTCCTTCAATCATCGTGGTACATAGTGTGGCCATTTACAAAACGAATCATGCGAATTTACCCATCAACGAAAAATACTTTACATTTATATTGCAATCTAAAGTTCTGTTTGATAGAATACAATTTGTTCTATTGTGAAGAAGATTTAACCTTAAGACACTGTGCTACAGGTTGTATCTTAGGAGGTGAAACACATGCCAAACATTAAATCAGCGATTAAACGTACAAAAACAAACAACGAACGCCGCGCTCATAACGCGACAATCAAATCTGCTATGCGTACTGCAATCAAACAAGTTGAAGCTTCTGTTGCTAACAACGAAGCGGATAAAGCGAAAACTGCTCTTTCTGAAGCAGCGAAACGCATTGATAAAGCAGTGAAAACAGGTCTTGTACACAAAAATGCCGCAGCTCGATACAAATCTAGACTTGCGAAACAAGTGAACGGACTTTCTGCATAATACAAAAACGATCCCTTTAACGGGGATCGTTTTTTTCATTCAGTCCGGAGAAGCTCAAGGAGAAAGAGCTCCAGCAAGAGCTGCTTGTCCTTTTTCCCCGTTTTCATTTCATAATCCATCACTGCGAGCCTTTCTATAATACGCCGCAGCTCTTCTTCAGAAAAAAGCCTCGCCTGATCCATCGCCAGCTTTACCCGGAAAGGGTGCACCTTTAAGTTGGAAGCGATTTGCTTTTGGCCGTATCCTTGTCCCGCAAAATACTTTGTCTGCATAATCAGACGGAATTGGTTGGCGATCAGCGCCATAATTTTGATCGGTTCTTCGTTTTGTTTTAAAAGATCATAAAATATTTGAAGACTTTCCGTCCGTTTTCGGTTCACGATTTTGTTGATCAGCTCAAAAATATTCTGCTCCAAACTTCTTGCGACAAGCTCCCGGACATCTTCAAGCGTGATCTCATGTCTGTCACCGGTGTAGGCGGAGAGTTTTTGTATTTCCTGATATATGGAAGACAGATGGCCGTTTGCAAGCAGAACCAAATGCTCGGCAGCTTCTGTATCCATCGTTTTATTTTCGGATTTCGCCAGATTAATCGTAAAATCAGTCGTCTCCTTTGCATTCAGCTCCTTAGCTTCAATCATAAGGGCTTTTTGCTTCAGCGCTTTCGTCAGCTTTTTCCGTTCGTCCAGCTTTTCATACGGAGCCACAATCACAAAGACCGTATAAGGCGCAGGCTCCTTCAGGTAAGTCTCCAAAGCGCTTGTATTATGCTCTATTTTTTCTTTCTTTTTTTCTCCTGTTAAAAAAGACGGATTTTTTACGATAACCAGCCGCTTCTCTCCCATAAACGGAAACGTTTCCGCATCGGTTATGGCCTGGTCAAGCGGATCCTCTTCAAGATCAAAAACAGACAGGTTAAAATCTTTAGTCTCCTCATCAACGACAGCTTGTCTGATCCGGCTGACAGTCTCTTGGAGCAGATACGTTTCTTTTCCGTATAAGCAATAAACGGAGCGGACATCCCCTTTTTTCAGGGCTTTCCAAACATCAAATACCATGATCGTATGACTTCCTCTCTTTCTTGATCCCCTTCTATCCTAAATTGAGTTCGGCAAATAGTAAAGAGGAAGCTTTAAAAAGGACAGCTTCCTCATTTATAATAAACGCCTGATTCACAAGCTCCCGGGTCTGCTTGTAAAAAGGCGATAATCACAAGAACAGAAAACGTTACCATCACTTCTAGATTTTTCAAAACAATTCCAGTATACTTAGGGAAGTCAGGAGGGATGAAATTGAATGATTTTGAAAAAAACGTTCAAAGCAAACGAAATGATGCTGTTGACTCAGCTGTCGGTTTTGTCGTGTCCTTCGGATTTTTCGCCTTTTTGTTCGTGATGGCAACAGCCATCCATCTTATCGGCTCTTAGCCGCATTCCGGGCTGCTGTCAATCGGCAGTCTTTTTTACTTCTTGCGCCCTGGTTTCTTCTATATCATATGGAGGGAAGACGGAAAACGTTCCGGCGCCTTTTTCAAATCTGTATTGAATCGTTCCGCTGATATCGGTGCGAAGCACATTGACAGAGTACGCCTTCAAACGATCCAGCACTTCTTCATGCGGATGATGGTATCGATTCTCTTTTCCTGCTGAAATCAGCGCTGCTTCCGGCTGAAGCTGTTTCAAAAAGGCTTCACTCGTTGAGCTTTTGCTGCCGTGATGACCCGCCTTCAATATATCAGCCTTCAGTTTCGGATACGTTTTCAGCACTTCTGTTTCGCCGTCCGATTCTAAATCTCCCGTCAAAAGCCAGCTCACTCCGCCTAAAACCGTCCAAAGCACCAGTGATGAATCATTTTTACTCTTTCCGTCAGATGACTCCGGAGACAGCACCTGAAACTGAAGATCACCCGCTGTAATGGTGTCGCCCCGCTTTGCTTCGGCAACGGGAATGTTGTTTTCTTTCGCCATTTTTAATATGTTCTGATCCTTCGGTTCTTTTACGAATCCCACGGGGACAATTAACCGTTTGACTCTATGATTTTTGATTAACACTCCGGCTTCTCCGATGTGATCCTGATCCGCATGGGTTAAAAACAGCGCATCCAGCTTTTTCACCCCTTTTCCGTTTAAAAACGGAATCAAAACCTTCTCGCCGATAGAATACGGGTGGCGTTTTTCTTTCCATGATTCTCCGGGATAAGCAATCACTCCCCCTGTATCAACCATTACGGTCCCTTTGCGGTATGGCGCGCTTATAAACAGCGAGTCTCCCTGCCCGATATCAAGCATATCCGCTTCTCCCCATGGACTGAAATACGGACGGCATATTAAATAAGCCAAAACCGCGCAGAAAAAAAGAGCCGATTTCCTGAGTTTTAAAAAACCTCCCTTTTCCAAAGCCGCAAAAAGCGTAAAAACGGAAACCGCAAGCAGAAGAAGGGAAAGAAAGTCAGGCTTTGACACAATCATAGTAAATAAATCAACGGATGCCGCATATGTAATGAAATCATGCACAGGCTTCATCACAAGGTCAAACATATCAAACAAACATTCTCCCATCTGCCTTGAAAGCAAAAGAAGAAGGAAGCCGATGACAGAAACCGGAATGACAAATAACGTATAAAATGGCACCATCACCATGTTCATCGGAAAACTGACAAGTGAAATTTGTTGAAAATGATAGAGAAGAAACGGAAGTGAGCTGAGCTCTGCAATGAATGAGGCCATCGCAAGCCCGGCAAGTCTGCTTTTCCCCGCTTTCTTTAAAATGGAGGATGACAGAATTAAAGAGGCGCTTACCGCAAAGGAAAGCTGGAAGCCCGCCTGCCAAAGGAAGTAAGGATTAAACAGCAGGAGCAGCAGATAAGACAGAGACAATGCAGCAGAGGAATGAATGCCGCGTTTAACAAGAGTTCCGGCGATATAAAATCCCAGCATGAGGGATGCGCGCAATACGGATGGGGCGGCACCGCTCAGCAGCGTATATACCGGCAAAAACAGCAGCAGCAACATCCCCGCCTTTTCTCTTGTCAGCCCGATTCTGATCAGAGCATAAAATAGTCCCGCCGTAATAAGACCGACATGCATTCCTGAAATCGCCATTAAATGAACGACTCCCAGATTTTGATATGCACTCAGTATATCGTCCTCTATAGAAAATCTTTCACCTAAGGTCAGCGCTTCAACAATTCCGGCGGAAGATTCAGGCACGTGATTCCGAATGATTGAAATCAAATTTTTTCTGATGTTCAGCAGTTTAAACAGCGGCTGTTTGGATTTTTCACACCGCTGAATGGAAGTCACGGAAAATAACCAGTGAATCTGCTGAGAGTAAAGATATTCCTTATAATCAAAACCTCCGGGAATCGTCGCATGTGCAGGCTGTTCCAGAGAGCCTGTAAACGTGCAGCGCATCCCCGGTTCAAGCTGTTCAATGAGTCTCTTTTCCTCAAGAGACCGGATTTTATACGAAGCCGCCCATTTTTCCTTGTCATGTGTACGGATAACGGCTGACATTTTCGCTCCGTCAACCTTCGGAATATTAGTGATGACGGCCTGTTCAGTATAACTGCCGGCCTGATATCGCGTTACATTCGCAGCGTCACAAACCGTATAAAGAAAGAAATAAACACAAAAAGAAACGAGGCAGATGATAACCGGAGCAGGCTGCTTTGTTTTTATCATAATAAAGAGAAGATACAGAAGAAAAAGGAGCAGAACCCAGAAGACATGAGCGGCGGCAATTCCCGCAGTTGCAGAAACCGCCGCCAGAGGCAGAAGAAGGTATTTATATTTCATTTATACGTAACTGGTAAACAGCTCATTGGCCTGTTCATGAATTTTTTTCAGTTCATCTGCCTTAACTCCCGCATCAGATAATTGCTGAATCAGACCTGCGACAAAAGACAATTTTTCGCGATTTTTGAGATCGATGATCATTTCATCAAGTTCGACCTGCTCCACCTTGACTCCGGCTTGGCTGAACAGCTCTTTTGCATAAGGCTGTGTTTTGTAATCTTCGGCATAATAGACCGTTTTGATGCCTGCCTGGATAATTGATTTGCAGCATTGAATACAAGGATAATGCGTCACATAAATTTCGGCGCCCTCCGTCGGAACACCGAACTTAGAACATTGCAGAATCGCATTCATCTCTGCATGTATGGTCCTCTGGCAATGATTATCTATTAAAAGGCATCCTTCATCAGCGCAATGGACGCCGCCGGCAATTGAGCCGTTGTATCCGCCGGCAATCATCCGCTTATCTCTGACTACGGTTGCCCCGACTGACAGTCTCGGACATGTGCTTCTCAGCGCCAGCAAATGGCTTTGCGCCATAAAATATTGATTCCATGAGATTCGTTCCACAAGTGTTCCCTCCAAAAAGTCTTGTTGCTTTTCTAAGTTTACATAGATTTAAGCAGAACCGTCAATTCACTTTACCGTAATGGAAGTTTTTATCCGCTCAAATGACTTTTCTCCAAAGCCTGATACATTCATCAAATCTTCAGCAGTCTGAAACCGTCCGTTTTCTTCTCGGTAGGCGATAATGGCTTCCGCTTTTTTCTGCCCCACCCCGGAAATCGCCTGAAGTTCGTCCAAAGATGCCGTATTGATATTGACAGCTGCATTCTCCTTTTCACCCGCTGCTGTTTTCGGGTGATTCTCTTCTTCGCCTTCACTCGGAATATAAACAATCGTCCCGTCCTGCAGCTGCTCTGCTAAATTAACATTCAATTCATCCGCCTTTTTCTTCAGGCCTCCGGCTTTTTCAATGGCTTGCGTCACTCTGTCTCCCGCTTTCATTTCATACACGCCGGGATTTCGGACCGCACCTTTCACATCAATCATAATCTTATCGTCTGCGGTGTCTTTTTTGTCCGCGACGGATGCCGAGGCTGTTTGGCCGAGCACGGACTGCTGTTTGACCGGCTCTTCCTTTTCAGAACGAAACAGCCAAATACAGATAAAAACCGCCCCTGCCGCAAGACAAGCGCCCAGAATTTTCAGGTTCCGCCGCAGCCGCTCCGTCATCATCGCTTTCGTCATATTGCATTGCCTCCCCGCATAAGGTTTAGAGGATTAAGGGAAAAAGGAGGGGAATTCATTGAAAATAGGCTTTATCGGCACCGGAAACATGGGAACGATCCTGATTGAATCGTTTATCGAATCAAACGCTGCCGATCCCTCACATATCACCATCACAAACAGAACAATCGAAAAAGCATTAAAACTAAAAGAACGTTTCAGCGGCATCCATGTCACTGAGGATCAGGAAAAGCTCGTACAGGATAATGAAATAATATTCATTTGTGTAAAACCGCTGGATATATATCCTTTGCTGAAAAAACTCACACCGCATTTACGGAAAGATCACATTTTAATCTCCATTACCAGCCCCGTTCAGACGGATCAGATTGAACATACGGTTCCGTGTCAGACGGCCCGCGTCATTCCGAGCATTACGAACCGCGCCTTGGCCGGCGTCTCGCTTGTTACGTTCGGCAAAAGCTGCAGCGAGTCTGCAAAAGCGGATATTCAAACGCTGTTCACTCATATTTCAAAACCTGTTGAAATCAGCAGCGGCATTACAAGAGCGGCGTCAGACATTGTCAGCTGCGGACCCGCTTTTATGAGTTATCTCGTTCAGCGCTTTATTGACGCGGCAGTGGAAGAAACGGACATCACCAAAGAAGAAGCCGTGATTATGTCGACAGAAATGCTTGTCGGTCTCGGAAAGCTTCTTGAAACGGGGCATTACACGCTTCCCGCCTTGCAGGAAAAAGTATGCGTAAAAGGCGGCGTCACCGGAGAAGGACTGAAGGCTCTCGAAAGCGGTGTTCAGGATATGTTCAATCGTGTCTTTCAGCGTACACATGACAAATACGATGAAGATATATCGTTAGTGAAGAAGCAATTTCACGTGTAACTGAGTATGCCATAAAGAGCTTTATCGCGCCAATCGCAAAAAATGCATTTTAAAAACCATCGTTCCGTTTAAACGATGGTTTTTGGTTTGCCTGCCGTAAAGAAAAGACGTTCAGACTCTGTTGAAGGAGGCCGGTCTGTAAAATCAGCCGTCACCTTCTTCAGTTCAAATCCGGTCTCTGCAAGCATTTGTTCATATTCTTCAATGTAAAATGTTTTTTGCTCATGCGTCTCGTCATAGCGGTCATAAGATTGTCCGTTCCATACGAAAAAGGACATATCATGGATGACAGAAAGCTCTTCATCGCCGGCAAAGCTTTGCCAGATATAGCTGATCTGCTCATCCTGATCCGCATGGGTGCTGTCCGGAAAAAGCTCCGTCATTTTATACGGGGAATGGACGTCAAACAGAAGCAGGCCGCCCTCCTTCAAAACTTGAAAAACACTTTTGAAGGTGCTTAAGACATCATTTTTCGTTTTTAAGTAATTTAGGGAATCACAGCAGATGACTACGGCATCAAACTGTTCTTCAAAACCGGAAAGCTCTCTCATATCCTGCTGGAGAAAAAGAATCGGCTTTCCCGTTTTTTTCTGCTGGGCACAGCTCAGCATATCTTCACTCAAATCAATCCCCGTGACTTCGCAGCCTTTTTCAGCAAGCCTGATGGATATTTCTCCGGTTCCGCAGGCAAGATCAAGCACCCTTCCCTTTTCCGGAAGAGACGCTTCAATCCAGCCCGCCCATTCATCATACGGCGCATGTGACATTAACTCGTCATATACACCGGCGAAGCCTTGGTAAATCATGAGTTCAAGCCGAGTTCAAGCTCTGCGAGCGGCGCGTCGCCCCATAGCTTTTCAAGATTATAGTAGCTTCTTTCATCTTTATGGAAAACGTGGACAATGACGTCGCCGAGATCAACTAAAACCCAGCGGGCCTCATCAAACCCTTCCATCTTTTTGACATCAATGCCGTTTTCTTCTGCCTGATCTTTAATTTCACGCGCAATGGCCTGAACCTGTTTATCAGAATTCCCGTGGCAGATTAAAAAGTAATCCGCTACAAGTGAGATTCCTTCCATGTCCAGCGCTAAAATATCTTCTGCACGTTTATCGTCGCATGCTTTTGCCGCGATTTTTAATACGGAAGCTTGATTCATTTTCCATATTCCTCCTGTCATTTTTGAGACACCAGCCAGTTATAGGTTGCAAACGTCTCCGGAAAGACCGGCTGGTTTTTTTTCATCAGAAATATCATTGTATTTTTCATCGCTTGTATGAGCGCTTCGTTCAGATCTGTTTCCGCCAGACGGCGCACCTCTTCCACTCCGGGAAAATGGCGGCCGGGTTCAATGTAATCCGCAACGTAGATGACTTTGTCTAAAAGGGTCATTCCGGGACGCCCTGACGTGTGATAGCGGATTGCATCCAAGACCTCGGGATCAGTGATCCCCGCTTCTTTCTCAGCCAAATACGCTCCCACAGGGGCATGCCACAGCTCGGCATTGTAATCCAAGAGCTCAGCAGGCATTTTTTCCCGCACGATGATCTGCTTCATTTCTTCTTTCGGCCGGAATTTCGCATAATCATGAAAAATAGCCGCCATTTCCGCTTTTTTCGGATCTGCTCCGAACCGGCCTGCGAGAATAACCGCCGTATCTGTCACGCCGATTGTGTGGATGTAGCGATGCTCGGTCAGCTGTTCTTTGACGCAGGCAAGTGCTTCCTCACGATTCATATAAATCATTCTCCTCTATATACTGCCTCACTTTATCCGGCATTAAGTATTGCGTCGGCTTTTTTGCTTTGAGACGTTCTCTCAGCATCGTTGACGAAACGTCAAATTCCGGAACGTCGGCAAAAAGCAGCGGGTACGGGGTCTCGATATGATACCCCGGGCGCCGCACTCCGATAAATTGAATGAGCGTGAGCAGTTCGTCCAATTTGTACCATTTCGGCAGATATTCAATCATATCCGCCCCGATAATAAAGAAAAGCTTGTCGTTCGGGTGCCGCTCCTTCAGTAAACGGACGGTATCATAGGTATAAGAAGGGCCTTTCCGGTCCATTTCCGCAAGCTCAAGCTTAAAGAAGGAATTAGAGCTGATGGCAAGCTTCAGCATCTCCACCCGGTGCCGGCTGTCTGTAAAGTCTTCATTCTGCTTATGCGGCGGGATTTTATTGGGCATAAACCAAATCTCATCGAGCTCCGCCTGATGAAGGACTTCATTAGCCATCAGAAGATGTCCGTTGTGCGGAGGGTCAAATGTGCCCCCGAATATTCCGATTTTCTTCATGTCAACCACCTTACGGAAGCTCGATTTGTTTATTTTCCTTTGATTCCTTATACAATACGATCGTATTTCCGATCGTCTGCACCAATTGTGAGCGGCTGCCTTTCACAAGGGCTTCTGCGACATCGTTTTTATCGTCTTCGCAGTTTTGAAGCACGCTGACTTTAATCAGCTCTCTTGCTTCTAAAGCCTCGGCAATCTGTTTCACCATGTTTTCGTTGACTCCGCCTTTTCCCACTTGAAAAATAGGCGTTAAATGATGCGCTTTTGAACGCAAAAACCGTTTTTGTTTTCCTGTTAACATTGTGTTCCTCCTAGTTTTCCTTCAACAATTGCTCTCATTAAGCCGCTGTCAGGCTCTTGTTCCGTCCACAGCTTGAAAGACAGTGCAGCCTGTTCCACAAACATGCCGACACCGTCAAGGGTTGTTAAACCTCTTTTTTCAGCTTCTTTTAAGAACGCCGTTTGAATCGGGTTGTATACGATATCACAAACGATGGCGCCCGTTTTGGCCCGTTCCAATGAGAGCGGCACGGCATCCGTTTTCGGATACATGCCGACAGATGTTGTATGAATAATGACGTCATATTGTTCAAGCTGATTTTCAGCTTCTTTTAAAGTAAGGGCGCGTTTCTGCTGAAAAGAGGGAGCAGCCGCAATCAGACTTTCCGCTTTTTCCGGCGTGCGGTTGCAAACGTCAAATTGTTTCGGCTCTCTGCGGACGATTGTCGTAAAGATCGCTCTTGCCGCCCCTCCCGCCCCAATCATGAGGATGGAGAGCTCTGATATCGGTTTGTCCAATACTTTGACTAAGGATTTATAAAACCCATCTCCGTCAGTATTATACCCGATGAGCCTGTCTCCCTCTCTTTTGACGGTATTTACGGCCCCGAGTACTTTCGCGCTTTCATGTATTTCATCCAGATGCTCCATGATCGCAACTTTATGCGGAACTGTGACGTTCACTCCGCAGATGCCAAGCGCCTTGATTCCGTTAACGGCGTCCTTGAGATGACGAGGTTCCACCTGAAACGCAAAATACTGCCCGTTGATGTTCTTATCTTGCAAAGCTGCGTTATGAATATCGGGTGACATTGAATGCCCGATCGGATTTCCGATTACTCCGTACAATTGTTTCATGCTCCCTCTCCCCTTCTCTCTATATTAATGAACGGCGGACAAATACGTGTACGCCTTTCGGAGCGTATGCCGTTATTTTTTTATCTGCTTGCTGCACCGTGACCCAGCCGAGTCCGGAAAAAACGATATCCGTCTTTCCTTCTTTAATCGTAAACGTGTGGGCCGTAAGCTCCGGAAATTCATCCAAATGATCTTTTCCGGGCGGGGTAAGCAGTTCTCCCGCATGCTTTTCGTATAAAGCATCAGCATTTTCAAGCTTTGTTCTGTGAATCATCAATTCATTCGGCATATAGCAGACAAACGCCGTTTTATCGCCTGATACATAGTCAAACCGGGCAAGCCCGCCGAAATAAAGCGTTTGTTTTTCATTCAGCTGAAAAGTGCGCGGCTTCAGTTCTTTTTTCGGTGTCAGCACCTTTAAGTCACGCTTGTCCACGTAATGCGCCATCTGGTGATGGTTAATGATTCCCGGCGTATCATAAAGCGCAGATCCGTCATCAAGCGGGATTTCAATTGCATCAAGCGTCGTGCCCGGAAATTGAGAGGTGGTAATAATATTCTCTTCCCCTGAGACCTCTTTAATAATCCGGTTGATAAATGTGGATTTGCCGACATTGGTACAGCCCACCACATACACATCGCGCCCTTCGCGGTAATGTTCAATGGCGTCAATGACTTCCTTCATCCCTTGTCCGCGGGAAGCGCTGATTAAAAAGACATCAAGGGGTTTTAAGCCGTATTCTTTCGCTTCGCGTTTCATCCATTGGACGAGCCGTTCCCGCTTTACGGATTTCGGCAGGATATCGGCCTTATTACCGACAAGAATGATCGGATTACCGCCGACAAAGCGGTTCAGCCCGTTTATCCAGCTTCCGTTAAAATCAAAAATATCAACGACTTTGACAATTAGAGAGTCAGTATCGCCGATTGTGTGCAAAATATTTAAAAAGTCATCATCCGTTAATGAAACATCTTGAATTTCATTGTAATTTTTCAGTCTGAAGCAGCGCTGGCAGATGACATTCTCTTTTGTGAGCGATGCCTTTGGCGCGTATCCGAGACCTTGTTTATCCTCGGTCTGGATCGTTACTCCGCAGCCGATGCAAACAACCTTTTCCATTCCTAATCCTCCCACTGAATATGGCCTTTACGTTTCAAAGAACTCAATATTCTCCGTTCAATCCGGCGGTTAAAGCGCGTCATGACTCCGTCAGAGGAAGCGACAGGCACGACGAGGATCGTATGATACCCGTTTCTGTTTCCGCCGAGAACATCAGTAAGCAGCTGATCGCCGATGACCACACAGTCTTCTTTTTTCAGATCCATGCTGCTGACGGCTCTTTTAAAGGCGCGCCCCATCGGTTTTCTTGCCTTATAAATAAACGGTATGCCAAGCGGCTCCGAGAATAATTTCACTCTTCGTTCATTATTATTGGAGACGATCGTGACTTTAATGCCGTGCTCCTTCATTTCTTCAAACCACTCGATTAATCGAGGTGTCGCACTCGGTCTGTCCCACTCCACAAGCGTGTTGTCAAGGTCTGTAATAATCCCTTTCACATTGCGTTCCTTGAGCTTTTCCGGTGTGATATGAAATATATTTTTCACAAATTCGTCAGGTAAAAAAAACTTTTTTAACAAAACCCGCACCCTTCCTTTTCTTTCTATCATCTATATGTCGAAACCTGTCAGATTTAAAAACAAAGTCGGACTCAGTAAAAAAATTTCGACAAAAATTGGGTTTCTTCACCAGTTGTGGATAAAATTACACACATTATCCACTCTTATTACATCCGGATTTATCCAGATTATAAACAAGATACTAACAAGTTATCCACTTACGAGTGTGGATAACAGAACGATTGTTCTTATTTGTATTTCATGGTAGATTAAAGATAACCTCACCATGATTGAAACGCAACCTTCCATCATATGCTTGCGTCTGATGATTGATTACAATTGTAAGGAGGTGCCACTCCCATTAATTGGGTCCCCGGCATGAGAAAGCTTTCTGATGAATTACTAATAGAATCTTATTTCAAAGCCAATGAAATGAATTTGAGCCGTGAATTTATCGAGTTAATTGAAAACGAAATCAAAAGAAGATCGCTCGGACACATTATTTCCGTTTCTTCTTAAACAGAAAAAATTCCCGGGCGAATTTCCTTTTTTTACTCAGATGACTGATATTATATCACTTCGGTTATGCGCATTACTACCACTTTCAACAAAAAACACCCCTAAAATAGAGGTGTTTAAGAGGACGGCTGCTATATATTGAACCAATACAGACCGCCCAGGACGAGAATGACGACGAGCAGCACAACAAAAAATGCGTACCAGTACCCCGCATTCACCCGAGGAGGCGGGCATACAGGATATTGCGGAGGGAAACCGCGGTTCATAGCAATCGCCTCCAAAAGATGTTTTTTCTACAGCCTATGAAGCAGAAGCAAAACGGTTTAGGCAGCTGACGGCGTCAGCGTTCCAAAACCCGCCCATTTTTTATGCCTTCAATTAAGATTCTGGCACCTTTTGGCGTCATATGATTTCCGGAGGGATCTATCAGTCCGGATTGGATCAGCGCCCGGTCTGTATCTTTGCCGCCGTCCGCGCGTATAAAGTGTTTCCAGTTATCCACCAGCGGCACTTTCAACTCAGCTGCAACCTGCCTCGTAACGCCGTTATAGGAATTATGCCATTTTCTCGCGCCGCCTTTTTCTTTAAAGGCTGAGGCTTTATATCTCGAATAGTAATAGAGATGATGCGTTCCGTTTCCTTCTATAACCGGGATGCACGTCATTAAAATCGGCTTTATGCCGTGATTTCTGCTTTCGTTTATGAAATAAGTCAGGTTTTCTTTAAACCGTTTCTTTGATACTCGCGGCTGATCTCCCGTCAAAATGCCCGCATCATTTGTTCCGAACATGATAAATAAATATTGGGGCTTACGCTCCAGCACATCGCTTTGAAAGCGCAGGCGCGCATCCTCAGTCGTCTGGCCGCCTATTCCCGCATTTATAACCGTAAGACGGCCGCGTTCCGCTGTTTTTAAAATATTTACCCACTGCTGCGCCTTCGGATAATCACGATAATCCCAGTTGGAACCGCGCGTATTGCTGTCGCCGAACGCGACAACACTTTTCTCTTTGCCCGCAGCGCATCCTGATAACAGACAGGTTATCGTAATAAAAAGAACAGCAAACTTCATTTTCTCTCCCTCCAAACCTTACCTCCTATGGTACACATCTCTTTGGCGGCTTTCAACGCGGCGCTCTCTTTACTGGATATGAAAAGGACCGGAATCCTGTCCGATCAAATCCGAAACCTTAACAAACGTGTAGCCCTGCTTTTTCAGCTGGGGAATGATTTCTTTCAAAGCCTCCACCGTCTGGCGCCGGTTTCCTCCGCCGTCATGCAGAAGAACGATATCTCCATCTCTGGCATGTGAAACAACGTGCCTGACGATTTTTCCTTTTCCGGGCCTTTTCCAGTCCCTCGGATCTTGGTTCCATGACCACATGATGATATGATAGCCCTCTTTTAAGATGCTTTTGAAAGCCGTCTGATTCAACGACCCTCCCGGCGGGCGGAATAACTTGTCCCCTTCCGGCTGCAGCGATCTGATATGATGCGCGGAGCTGTGAAGCTCTTGTAAAATGTCTTTGCGTTTTAAACGGTGAAAATAAACATGGTTCATCGTATGGTTGCCGATTTCATGTCCTTCTTCAACGATGCGTTTTGCCGTTATGGGGTATTTGTCTATACGGCTCCCGATACAAAAAAAGGTTGCTTTAACATTGTGCTGTTTCAGCACGTCTAACACAGCCTCCGTATAGACAGGATGGGGGCCGTCATCGAAGGTTAAAGATAGCTTCTTTTTTTCAGACCTTATATCCCAGTACACGTTTCCCGTCTTCTCCATGTCACTTCTTTTTAAAGATTTCGCATCGGCGGACACGGCAGTGAGACTCGTGAGGACGCATATCATGATGATCAGATGAAAGCATCTCAACGTTTACACCTCCAGTAAACACTACTGTTAACGTGTCCCCTTTTATAAAAAATCATTCTCTGCATCAAATGATGTACATCCCCGCTTCCCGCTTGTTTTTGTCCAAATCCGGGTGCAGCCGTTTCTCATCAAACGGCAAATGCTGATAAACAAGTACGCTTATCGGACAGCTTATTTTAATAGAAGGAGATAGATTTGTGCTGTATACTAATTGAAAAGAGGTGAACGTACAGATGATAAAAAAGGGATTCAGTCTTGCCGTCATCATTGCTGTCGTGATGATCGGCTTTATGCAAAAAGACGTCTGGCTCAGCATGATTCGCGCGGGCGGCATGTACGCCGTGCTTATGAGTATCCTTCTGGTCGCAGCTGACGTATTTTTTCCGATCGTTCCATTCGCCATTATCGCAGCCTTAAACGGAGCGGTTTTCGGGATTGTAAACGGAGTGTGGATTACATTGTCAGGCGCGATGCTCGGAACAATGGCATTGTTTTTTCTCGTCCGGTACGGATTCAGAGACTGGGCCAGAAAAAAGCTGGCGGCTTACCCGGCCGCGGCTCAATATGAAGATTCATTTCATCAGCACGCGTTTACGGCGGTGCTTTTCGGGCGGCTGATTCCGATTATACCGTCGCTTGCCATGAATACCGTCTGCGGGCTGAGTAACATACGATGGCCGATCTTTTTTTCTGCGTCGGTGCTCGGCAAAATTCCGAACATTGTGATCGTGACCGTCGCAGGCGCTTCATTTACAAGCAACAAACTGCTGTCTTTCGGGATTTACGGAATGTATATGCTCGTCTTAATGGCGGTCATTTATAAGAAGTTTCCCGGTCTTTTAAAAACAACGAGAAAATGAAACGCGTACCGCCCCCTATTCCGGCGGTACGGCTCCTCTCATTCTGAGAACTTTTCCGTTACATTCTGAACCGATCACTTCCATGTTTTTCTTTCTGTAAAATGACAGAGCCGCTTCATTGCCCGGCGAAACTCTCAGGTGATATTCCGAAACACCGTTCGCTCTGAAAAACTGATTCGCGTATTGATGCAGTTTTGTTCCGCACCCTCTTCCCCTCTGCTGCTCAGTCATATAGTAAAGGTGCACATAACCGATTTTTTGGCTGCGGTAAAATTTGATGGAAGCTTCAAGCTGTCCGATCGGCTGCCCGTTATGAAGAAGCAGCTTAAAATTGTCGGGTGAGCATTAGATTTGGGATGACAGCCATCTGAGATATTCATCCTTAATAAAATGATCCGCCGTGCCAAAGCTGACGAAAAACGAATCCTCACGAAATGAAACGGCCGTCTCTTTATGTTTGTTTACATTGATCCGCTTGAAATACATCGGGAGTCCTCCTTTTTGAGGCCGCAAATAAGAACGAGCATAAAATGGCTGCCAACGCCAGCATAACAGCAGCCCCTGCGATGACGATGCCGCGGACGGAAGAACTGACAGCCGCCGCTCCGAAAACCGCCGTTACCAATATAATGAAGACGGCTTCGACTAATGAATAAAAGCTCCCCACTCTCCCCATGATGTCCACCGGAACATTCTTTTGATAAAACGTCAGAAAGCCTGTATTGGCAAACGCCAGAAAAAAAGCGAGAAGGAAAAATCCGAAAGCAGCCGTCCAAAAAACGTCAGAAAACGCATAAATCATATATCCTGCCGCTGTGAATAAAGAGCCCATTCCCATCAATAAAGAAGCCGGCATTTTTTTATTAAAGAACACATTGACAAGCGCCCCCGCAATAACCCCTGCCCCAGAGACACTGACGAGAAAACCGTAATCGGCATCAGTCAGCTGAAGAACTTCTTTTGAAAAAGCGGCTTCAAGCGAATCAAGCGCGGATAGCATAACGGTCATGACCAGACTGAATAAAAAATAAATGATCATGACGTTTCGCGCCGTTCGGCTGAAGCGATAGACGAGCTTCCAATCTTCTTTGCACACTGCCAAAGAAAGCTTCTGTGCGGGAGAATGTACGTGGGGCTCATTTTCAAGGTTCGGCAGCATCATCGTGATGAAACCGGACAGCACTAAAGCCCCCGCATTCACCCAAATCGCAAAAATCGGCGTGCCGGCGATAAAAAGCAGCCCGGCCGCAGCCGGCCCGAGGAGAAAAGCCCCTGATTCCGACAAAGCCCTTAGTGAATTGAATCGTTTTCTCCTTTCAGCCGGAATAAGCATCGTCACATACGCCATGGAACACGGTCGAAACATCGCATTGGCCATTTGAATCAAAAACACGATACAATAAATGGAAAATAAAGACCATACAGTAAACATCAACGGCAGAACGGCAATGAATGCAGCCCGGATGAAATCAAGCGACATCATCATATTCCGTTTGTTACACCGGTCGATGATGCTGCCCGCCCACCCATTTGTCATCAAAACAGCCGCAGGTCTGATTAAATAAAGGATGGAAACCGCAAAAGCAGACCCCGTTTCTTTTAAGACAATAAGATTAAGAGACAAAAAATAAATCCATTCACCAATATTTGCTATCCCGATTCCGGTTAACAGAAGCATCGGGTACCGCCAAGACTTCAGGTTTTTCATCTTATCCCTCCCTTAGAAATAAAAAACGCCCTCAAGACAATAAAGTCTTGAGGACGGGAAACAGCCCGCTATGCCACCTCAATTCGGTTTGGTGCCGGCCTTGCCGGGTACAAAGCTTACTCGGTAACAGGAGTATCCGCCGCATCATCCTCGTTTTTCATGATTCCGATGCGAAGCTAAGAGGTTTGTTTCAACACATCCATTCATACTCCTTCACAGCTCCCGGAGCTCTCTGTCATGAATGATATCTGTCTACTCGTCTCTTCAGCGCTTTTCGTTATATTCTTTTCACCCTTACTTTTTTTAACAATATACAGGCTCAATCAGCAAAAATCAAGAGGCTGTAAGAAATAAAACCTGCCTTTGATTAATTTCCCTGTACAGACACAAACAGCCTGACTGCCACATACAGTTACATATAGGCTTTTGCCTACATAACTTTGTGGAGGTGAGGATGGTGACAGGTGTTTTTGCAGCGCTCGGGTTTATTGTGAAAGAACTCGTGTTTTTAGTATCATACGTGAAAAATAATGCCTTTCCACAACCGCTCTCAAATAGTGAGGAGAAAAAATACTTAGACCTTATGGCTGAAGGCGATGAACACGCCCGCAACATGCTGATCGAACATAATCTCCGTTTAGTCGCCCATATTGTGAAAAAATTCGAAAACACGGGAGAGGACGCAGAAGATCTGATCTCCATCGGTACAATCGGACTGATCAAAGGAATTGAAAGCTACTCAGCCGGAAAAGGCACGAAGCTTGCCACATATGCCGCACGATGTATTGAAAATGAGATTTTAATGCATCTGCGCGCATTGAAAAAAACGAAAAAAGACGTCTCCCTTCATGACCCGATCGGCCAGGATAAAGAAGGGAATGAAATAAGCCTGATTGATGTTCTCAAGTCGGAAAGCGAAGATGTGATCGACACCATTCAGCTCAACATGGAACTTGAAAAGGTCAAAAAATATATTGATATTTTAGACGACCGCGAAAAAGAAGTCATCGTCGGCCGCTTCGGGCTTGATTTAAAAAAAGAAAAAACGCAGCGCGAGATCGCAAAGGAGCTCGGCATTTCAAGGAGTTATGTGTCGCGGATTGAAAAACGCGCATTGATGAAGATGTTTCATGAGTTTTACCGGGCGGAAAAGGAGAAGCGGAAGAAGAAGGGAAAGTGAGCAAAAAGCCGGATCTGACATTCCGGCTTTTTCTATTTTATCTTTTTCAATCATGACTATAAACAGAATATGCGTAGCGCTCAGTGTGAAGGGACAAATATACAAACTGTTTAATCGCGTCAAGGCCTGTGATGAATTCATTTGTGATACGGCCATTTTCAAAATATATTTTGTAGGTTTGAGAGGTCCCTATGACTTCGCTGTCATCTTCAATATCATCAAATTCAATTTCTGAGGAAAGGGTCATGATAAGATCACTCCTATAACGTTCCTCCATTTATTGATTGAATGAACCATAATAAAAACCGCTCCTAAAGAGCGATTTTAAAATATAAGAAATAATCATTCTAAGAAGAAATCGAAAGGGATTTATTTACTGCTTTTTGAGCATGGATTAAAGTCGTATCAAATAATGGCACTTTTGAATCGTCTGCCTTTACTAATAGTCCAATTTCAGTGCATCCAAGAATGATTCCTTCTGCTCCTCTATCCACCAAATTATTTATGATCTTCTTATAAATGTTTTTGGAAGACTGTTTAATTTCACCCAGACACAGTTCTTGATAAATAATATTATTTATTAATTCCCTTTCATCATCATCAGGAACAATGACATTAATATCATGAGACGCAATACGTGATTTATAAAAATCTTGTTCCATCGTATATTTAGTACCTAGCAATCCTACTGAGCGAATGTCTTGTCTAATAATTTGTTCTGCAGTTGCATCGGCAATATGCAAAATAGGTATAGTGATCATTTCTTGGATATATCCAAGAACTTTATGCATAGTATTTGTACATATTACAATAAAATCTGCACCTGCTTTTTCTAATGATCTTGCAACTTGACCTAAAGCTTCACCTGCTTTATCCCAAGCTCCTATGGATTGATAATGTTCAATTTCCTTAAAATCAACACTGTATAAAAGGCATTTTGCCGAGTGAAGCCCTCCTAACTTCTTTTTTATTTCTTCATTGATAATTCGATAATACTCAGCTGAAGATTCCCAACTCATTCCGCCAATAAGACCAATAGTTTTCATAACCCACCTCGGATAAAATTTTCAAAATATTATAGTTATTCTATAGCATAGATTAGGTCTTTACAATTATTTATTTTTTCAGGATTATTATCATAAATTTTATCGAGAATAAAAAATGATTGCCCGCCTTTTAAGGAGACAACCATCAAATTCTCACCCATTTTCAGTTCTTCATCTTCTCCAGAGCGCAACCGTTTAGGAATAATAATCAAATCAGCAGTATTATTAATTTGTCATTTTCATTAAGCCTTATTTCAATAGATGAAACGGAAATCACTTCAGCCGGCATAATATCCACCGGTGACTCAGAATCAATAAAGTCAGAATATAGAAAAAGAGATGTGACAGTTATGAAAATCATTTTTCTCATTCGTTACTGCATTTTGGTATCAAATGACTTGACTTATAAGTCCTTAACTTGCGTCCTCTCTCAAACGATTCAACGCCGGACGCTCTAAAAAGCTCTCAGAAAGTCCTTCACAGGCATACTTCAGTCCCTGCTTTCTATTTGCAGACCTCGATCTGGCTGCCGATGCTTGAGCCCTTGTTCCTCGGTTGATAACCTTACAGCTAATGGCTATCATCCTGAATCTTCTTCTTATACAGTTTTATTAAATAATGATAGAAATCGTTATGCATTTTCCAGTTTGCGGCTCTCGAAGATTATCACCTTCTTTAAATGCATCACCCCTTTGGTTATACTACGTAATAACTGTTTGTCCTACTTAGGTGATTTTCAACGGTGGAAAAAAGAAAAACTAGTTACTGATTAGTAACTAGTTTTTATCTTAAAAGATTCAAATATTAGGTTTCAGATTTTCTGGTTTAACCATCTCATCACATTGTTCTTCCGTTAATAATGTAAGCTGCACGCAGTCTTTTTAGCATTAACCCTTCCTTATGAACAAACTTGGCATTTTCTAATAATTTTCATACCTGATAAGGTTCTAATTCCCTAAGTTGTAGTATCGATATCCTCTGTGTAATCCATGGGATTAACCTTTTAAGTTTATTAAACCTAACTGTTTTATTAGACAAAGCTTACAGATCGAATTTCATAGCGCCTATCGATTTTACAATTTCCGGATCTTGGTGCGACCCGAAAAGACTTTCTCCTTTATCAAGGGTGGAAATTTTTTCGATATCCTCTAAGCTCAACTCAAAATCAAAAATGTCAAAGTTTTCGACAATCCGTTCTTTTCGCACCGATTTTGGAATCGTAACGACTTCACGCTGAACAAGCCAACGCAGCACAACCTGGGCGACGGATTTATTGTGTTTTTCCGCAATGGAAGTCAACACGCCGTTGCTGAACATGTTATTGCGCCCTTCAGCGAACGGTGCCCATGACTCGTGTTGAACTCCCTGCTCTTTCATAAAAGCAGCACTTTCTTTTTGCTGGCAGAATGGATGCGTTTCGACTTGATTGACGGCTGGCACGATTTCATTATGCATGATCAGATCCATTAGACGGTCGGGATGGAAGTTGCTGACTCCGATTGCCCTGATTTTTCCTTCGCGGTACAGATCCTCCATCGCGCGCCAAGCGCCGTAGTAATCGCCGTATGGCTGGTGAATAAGGTATAAATCAAGATAATCCAGCTGCAGCTTATTTAAAGATTTGGAAAATGCCGCCTTGGCACTTTCATAGCCGGCATCCTGAATCCAGAGCTTGGTCGTAATGAACAGCTCCTCACGCGGTACGCCGCTCCGCTTGATTGCACGTCCGACTGCCTCCTCATTTAGGTAACCGGAAGCAGTGTCAATCAGGCGATAACCGGCCATCAGTGCTTCATATACTGCGTTTTCACATTCTTGAGCATCGGGGACTTGGTATACACCGAAGCCGATAATTGGCATTTTCAATCCGTTGTTTAATGTTACGGTTTGCATTGTAATTCCTCCTATTGTTCAAATGTAGAACGACAAACGGCACGCATCCCGAAAATCGGGCACTGCAGAATGAATTCCACTGCGGCTGGTTTGCGTTATAATAAGCTTATTACCTTCGTGCAACACGAAGGCAAGCACTTTTTTAATAAATTTTTAAAGGAGGATTACACATGCATACAGTCAAAGAAGCAGCGATGATAACCGGACTCACTGAGCATGCGGTGCGCTTTTACACGGATAAAGGCCTGGTGCCGAGCGTACAGCGCAATAAAAACAATATCCGTTTGTTCGATGAAGAATCAATCAACTGGCTGTTTGGCGTCAAATGCCTCAGGCAATCCGGAATGCCGATTGAAGACATTAAAACGTACGTGAATCTCTGTCTCGAAGGAGATTCGACCATCCCACAACGGTACACACTCATGATGGAGCATAAAGAAGAAGCACTCGCTCAGCTCGAAGAAGCCAAACAGCACATTGCCCATTTGGAACAAAAAACCGCCCTATATCAGGCCATTCTGGAGCACCGCTCTTTTGATACAACTAATCCCGCCAACTGGGAAAAAATACAGCATATGCATAGTGACGTATTTTACTCGCCCACTGTCCGGTAGATGTGAAAGATATTTATGAGCACATCAATGGATCTTAAACTCCTAAATTGGAATCCATATTGAATAGGCTAAGTTTGATGACATGTTATGAGCGATTAAATTTGTTTATACGGCTATAGGGCTGCAAGTCCTTAATTTTTTTCTTACGGTTACTTTCTATTAATTAGAAATTGATAGAAGTCGCATCTGTATGCGACTTCTTGTTCGATGTTGTTTTCAAGTGTGTCAGTTGTTTCCACGATTTAATGGTGTTCACTGACACTCCGTACTTCTCGGCAAGGTCCTTGTATTTCATACCTTTAAGGTAGTCTTTATGCGCTTGAATGTACTTTTTAGCCATCTACATCCACCGCCGCCTCCTTTTGGATTGAGTTGTTTTGGAAAGTAATTTCTAAAACAACTCAATTCATTACGTTGACTAAATTGCATATTCTGAGTATTAAAAAGTACAAAAAAAAGATACCCTTTGAGGTATCTAGTTTATAAAGTACTAAAAGAAGCCATTGACATAAAAATAGAGCTTAAGTGTCTATTGTCCTTATTTAGATCAACAACTTCTTCGAGGCACTGCTCATAAAATTTAGTTCCAATTCCGGTTAACTTCCTTATTACGTGTTCATTCATTTCATGTTTCAACATATTTACCACGGAATATTTTATTAGACCATTTAAATCACTTCTATCTATACTATTCTTTAAGAAGTTAGCCGTATCAGCTGTAATCTTTTTTAATTGCTCTCCCTCAAATTCAATAAGTAAAAAATCGTTATCTTTTTTAAAAGTAAGTTCATTTACTAATTTTAAATATTTTTCAAATTGATCTCTGAAATTATTAGGTAAAGGCACAGAATAATCATTTATCTTTAAATTGTTATATTTAAGGTCTAGATTATTTTTTTTCAAGTTGCAAATTATTTCATAGCGTACCCCAGTTAATATTATCAATTTAATGATTATTGCTGATCTAAATTTATTAAAATATCTTTTCTCTTCAAAGGCATTTATATATATATCATCTGAATTTAATGTTTCATCACATTGCTTAATGAGATCATTAACCTCTTCTTCAAGTAATGTATTAAAACCGCTACTGTTTTTTAATATAGAGTTGTTTGAGATAAATTCATTCATTTTATATCTATATGATGAATGATTGCTAGCTGATAAATTTAACTCTCTTTCAAAGTCGAGGTTCTTGATACAATGTTCAGATTGGAGATACATAAAAAATTTTTTTATAACAACACTATACATATAAGCAGTTTCTTTTTTTAAAATTTTTTTCTTGCTCTGTGATCGATTTTCAATATTGAATTTTAAAGAATCAATTATCCTTTCTGTTCTAACACCTTGGAGAAAATCTATAATTGTATCATCAGTGACCTTTAAATGTCTCAGATAATCTTTAAAAGCCTTCAAATGAGTGAAATATGTATAAGGTACACTTTCAAGAAAAGACTCAAATATTTGTTCCATTTTACTCATCTCCCATCTTATTATCGACGAAAAACAATGATAATGGAACCATTTGCAAAATTTGTCGACAAAAAAGCACCCTACAGGATGCTTTATTTTCTGCTCTTGATGTAATTTTCCTTACTGATACCTAAAAGCTCCGCAGAATGCTCATCAGCTGAATGTTCTAAATGGCGTATTTGGTATTTAACGAATTCTTCTTCTGTAAATACCTTTTTGTCGATGAGAATATCAATAAGAGCTTCTATTGTACATTGACGGTTTACCGATCCGCATGCTAACTATTCTAACAAATGTTGTTGATTAACATTAATTGTTCTTGTCATGCTTTCACCTCCTACCTTAATATCGGCAAGAGATTATGACAAAGAACATTTTGCAGAATTTGTCGAACGCTTATGCATTACACAGATCCTTTTTTATATTAAAATTATTTCAAGGCTTTAGTAAGCTAGGTGGGCGCGGCTCTCACGGTTAATCCGACCAAGTCGAAATCCTTACTCGCCTAGAGGGGGGTGTGGTTATGGAAATCCACTTCAAAATTTCCCGAGAGTTTGCAGTCGCTATTTTAATTGCAATCGCTCATGCCTTTCTCCATTAGGAGAAAGGTTATTTCTAACGCGAATGATTAAACGATCCGCACCGACCTGCTTCCCATTTGACGCTACAGATTTTTTCAGATTCAACAAACGCTCAAAGTGGCAACCTAGGCATAAATGGATGATGAACTCATCTTTCATTTTGTGTACAGTTTCCCTTGAAATGCCAAGGTGAAGGCCAATAGCACGGTAACTCACCCCCTCCCTCATGCAATTATAAATAACTTTGTGTTGCTCTCCTTTGGTTTTTCCGGCGCCTAACTCAACTGCATATACTCGTTCCTCATAGTATTTAAGACGTTTGAAAAGACGCTCTTCTCTCATATCCATTTGTCGCAACTCAGCCTGACTCTTCCCAGGACTTCCTTTTGGCATAGCTGCTTTTAATCCATATTGAGCAACACCCTAATTTTTCATAGGAATTGTTGAACCATAAAGTACCCTTTGCAATCGATGAACCTCTTTCACCATCCAGTGATAGCTATTGATTAGATTTTCAATGCCTTTTCGATTCATGAATAGGTCCTCCTTTTCCAAATAAAAACGACACTAAACAAGCAGCGTAAATAATACTATAAGTTCAGTGTCCACAGGCTCTCCGTCTTGAACTTAATCTTTTAAATTTAATAATAAATCATTCAAATCGCAAATAAATTTGTAAACAACTTCGTGAAATTCTTTGCAAAATTCCCTATTTAGTATATGTATTCTGTCACGGTCATCAATTTCAATATAATTGTTTTTTCTAATAATTTGAATTAATTCTTTTTGCTTTGTTTCATCTGGTATCATTGTTATTATTCCTGAATTGTGAATATAACAATTTCTAATCTTAGAATAATCAACTATTTTATTCCAAACATTGTTCGAGAATATTTCTGACTCTTTAAATTTCTCATTACTTTTATATCTTAATTTAAAATAACTTTTGGCTTTAAAAATCCCTCTATCATACTTAACTTTGTCTAAAATTGCTTTATCTAAACATCTGCTTATAAGGTGGTACTCTAAAAAGCTATATATACTCGTGAATACACTACTTCTCAAAATTGAAGGATATGTGCTATTGAAGTCATGGTATTCATCAATATAATAATCCCAATAATCTTCTTCAATTTCCGGGCTCAATTCTTTTGCTTCATTTTCATACCGCATTTTTGATTTTTCAAATCTGTCTTCAACATCATCCAAATATTCAATAAACTCATTTAAAGGTGACAAAACCCTTAAATAGAAAGCAACACCTGATCCCTTTAAAAACATACTATCCTCCAGCGTTTTTGTTTATTTTACTACAAAATCACTTTTAAGTGCCTTTTTATTAAACTATCATTCATTTTAAACCCTATCTCATGATCAACCCGCGCAAAGCTACCCTTTACAGTTTGAATCACTGTTTTACCATGCTCCGGAGCATCTAAAACATGGGCAGTTCCTTGATTCCCATCTAAAACAATGATCTGAACTTTTCTGGGCCAATTTTCTGCTGAATAGTGAAGTCTTTTTTGAATTTCTCTTGGATTGTACACTCAATGCGCCCCCCTGTGTTATGATAGAAGGATCAGTTCATATCAAGAACACTGAGGCTAAGCGCTTCGGTGTTTTTTATTTTTAGGCAGAAACCTCTTTTATCTTGATCTCCACTCTCGGCTCTGCGCTATAAAACTTGCTTACTTTCAGATCCACAACCTGACTATCATCTTTGTATATCAGATGATTCAAAGCACCTTTTACACCCTTTACGTAGTTTTCAATATCAGGCTTCGTTTTTCCAGTTCGTCTTTGTTAGAAGGCTCGGAATCAATAATTCCTGAACTGTCTGCTTCATTAATAACTGCTTTTTAGAAAGAATTCCCCACTTACTCAAACCTGCTTTTTATACAGTCTTAATAGTCATCGCATCCCAGTCATTTTTCCATCCAACATCAGATTTACTGAGTTTCTTTTTGTGTTTCTCCACTTGTACCTTTGTCCAGTACACTGTTTTTCGGAAACCATTTATCAAAAATAAGCTCCATAACCAATCACTACGTCTGAATTCACACTTTTCAAAATCAATCTCGATCTCCTCAGTCAGCGGATTCCGCTTCTCCAATTCGCCTTCATGAATGGGTATGCAATTGATGGACTTATATTGGCCTGTTCGCAAAGCAAGCTGTATGTACCCTTTGTATCCTAGCTGGAATTGGGCCTTTCCTCCATAAGGAACTATCCAGGCATACCCTAAGTTTTTATCTATAGGCAGGTCGAGTGTCTGCCACAGGAACGCTTTTCATACATCATAATAAAACCTTATTAAAACTTTACAAGACAAGCTGAATTGACTATAGTCTAATTAGACTAAAATATTGATGTAAAGAAGTGAAAAATCAGATGATAAAGTCTTTTTTAATGTTGGGACAGTCGAATATGGCGGGCCGTGGATTTTTGAATGAAGTAGACCCTATCTATAATGAAAAAATTAAAATGCTGCGCAATGGACAGTGGCAGATGATGACAGAGCCGATTAATTACGACCGTCCGGTTTCCGGCGTTGGCCTGGCGGCATCTTTTGCAGATGCATGGTCAAAAGCTCATCCCGATGAAGAAATTGGCTTGATCCCGTGTGCGGAAGGCGGCAGTTCATTGAATGACTGGCATCCGGAAGGCATCCTTTTTCAGCATGCTTTGTCCGAAGCCCGCTTCGCCCTCCGTTCCAGTCAAATTTGCGGAATCCTTTGGCACCAAGGTGAGAGTGACAGTTATCATTCGCTGCATGAAACTTATTACGAGAAATTAACTCTTATCATTGGGACGCTAAGAAACGAGTTGAAACTTGATGAGGTACCGTTGATTATTGGAGGGCTTGGTGACTTTCTTGGGAAGACCGGTTTTGGACAGCACGCGACTGAATTTCGACAGGTTAATGAACAATTGCTGCGTTTTGCTAATGAACAACAGAATTGTTATTTTGTTACTGCGGCAGGTTTGACTGCGAATCCTGATGGCATTCATTTAGACGCAGCTTCACAACGTAAATTCGGTTACCGCTATTTCGAGGCTTTTTCGAAAAAGCACCATATCCTGAAACCCATTTCGGGAGAGGAGCAATCACTGAAAGTGAATGGTGACTATTCTAAAACAGAACAGATTTACCTTCATAGTATGGATTTGGCTTCGGGTAAAATCACGTACGCGGAATTTGAGGCGCGGATGGCGAAGGTGATGAAACCATGATTCCCTTACTTATCCTTGGCTTGCTCATCCAAAACCCCGGAGCTCACGGCTATGAACTTCTGGCTTTAATGGAAAAACGTCATTACAAATACATTGTTAACTTCACGAAAGGTTCATTTTATTACAATCTGCAGCAACTTGAAGAAAAGTGTTTGATTGAACAGATTCAGCAGAAACCCTCAACCAGCGGGCGTGAAATCCGTAACTTTAAAGTCACAGATTCGGGAAGGGCAGAATTCGAAAAATTAATGATCAAATACGGCACCAAATCGGAATATGTGAACCTGCAATTTTATGGGGCGTTACTCTTTGCCGATGAATTCGACAAAAATAAATTACTGGATCTGATCCAATCACAAATCGATCAGACTAAAACTCGAATCGAGCTCCTTGATGAATACCTGTCCATCACTCAAGAAATTCCCGGCACAATCAATTACTTTCGCCGTATGAATGAAAATTCCCGTTCACATCACTTGGTTAATTTAGAGTGGTTCGAAAAATTGAAAGCAGAAATAGAGTGAGCTATTGCATAATAAAATTTCGCATCGTCGGCATTAAAAAAAAGAGTCCCTATTTTGTTCAAAGGCGTGAATCCTGACATTGCAGCGATGTGGGAAAGTTTAGATGAAGCAGCAATCAATCAACTAAAAGAGCTTTCTAATGCAGCGCCTGCAGGACTCATCAGTGCATCCACGAACTTTTCTGAAGGCCGGACAGAGGAAAACGGAGAGCTTGATCACTATATTGGCGCAGCCACAACGAAACATTGCCCAAATCATCTATCACAGCTTGAAGTCCCTGCCTCAACGTGGGCTGTATTCAAAGCAGCCGGATCATTTCCGGATGCACTGCAGGAAGTATGGGGGCGGATTTATTCCGAATGGTTTCCATCGTCACATTATGAACAAATTGAAGGCCCAGAAATCCTGTGGAACGAGCATAAGGATGTAACATCGCCATCTTTTAAAAGTGAAATTTGGATACCCATTTCAAAAAAGTAATATATCTGACAATAAAATTAGAGGAATTAAAGGTTTTAAGGAAGGGGTCTTATCCCTTCCTCTTTATGTCACTAACCCGATCTGCGGCAATATTGATGCCACTAATCTTCGAATTGAGTTTTTTAATGAGCAGAGCCGATCTTACTGAAAATATAAATTGAGGTGTATTGCGTTTTGATGATCTGCTTCTCACTTCTTATTTTCCGCCTTAACGTCCGATCATTTCTGCAATTCTTCCCCAAAGTCTGACGTTGATGATTGACCGCCAAGTCTCCCGTTTTGATTCCTGCCTTCACGGTTTCCCGAAGTGAGTTCTCTATTAATTCCGCTGCTTCTTTCCGGAAATAAATCACTTCACAACAGACAAACTGAAGGCGGTATAAAAAAACAGCTCCGTTAAAATGGCCGGAACTGTCTTTGAATTTTGGATTTTGCAGTTATCTCCATCCGTTAGTTTAATTAGAATTCAGATAATCCAAGACACGATCAACTTTTTCATTGACTGAGTAATCTCCTTCAATTTTTAACAATGGACAAGATAAATCTGCCATCCAATGTTCGTGTAAAGCTTTGCTTCTAACTTCCATTCCGGCATGATCATATAAAGAAGCCCACTCTAAAAATGTTTTTGATTGTTCATATTTACTGCCGCCGGCTAACACTTCGTTTCCATAACGCTGAAATTCCCTATGCCTTAATCTCTCAAGCCGTATATCCTGCGGAATCCATAAGAAGATGACAAGGTCAAAATAACTTTTTAGATCATCGCCCCAGCGGCACACTGCGCCAGAAAGAATCCATTTCTCATTTATTGTCAAGTCTTTTTCAAGCAACTTTCTTCTTTCAGGGATTTCTCTTTTTTTAGTGAATTTATCTGTCCAATAGTAATCATCCGTATCAAGATGCGTATGCGGCAAATGCTTTGATAATGCAACACCCAATGTTGACGTTCCGACTCCGGAGGCTCCCAATATGTGAATCTTATTTTTCATACTTCCCCCTCCTTATGAAGCAACGAAACTCCCTGTCCGCTGCACAAGGTTCTTACTATTATTTTAACATAAATCCCCAAAAACCTTTACTTTGCCAGGGGAATCCAGATGCGGTTAAAACCATACCGCTTACGAACTTCATGGTCATTTTCAAACAGAATGATTAACTTTCTCTCCGGCCTATTTTAATATCCCTATACACTTTTTCAAAAGTCTCGATTGGCAGTGAAAACTTGGTTGTTTTCTCGTTACGGTGATTGATTACGATCTCAATTTGATTATTTTTTTGTTCAAACTCAATAAGTGCGTTCTCCCATTTATCTCTGATTGAAATGATACAATTTCCATTTTTCTTTTCCTTTTTCTTATAAATGTAATTCACTTTAACGCCCCTTTCATTGATCGGCAAAAGGTTTCGGAATAAGGAAGCTCCTCAAAAAAAGGATCAAAACTTTTATCAAGTTTGATCCTTTTCCCTTTTTAGTCATTTCTTCGCGAACGTTTATAGACATTCACGGTTACCAGCCAGCTCATAACAACGATTCCTGCAAAAAGAATGAGCATATTACTGTACAAATAAGCGGAATGATCAGCGTTAACAGGCAGCAGCCTTTGATCCAGCAAGCGGATCGATAATAAACCGCCTGCAATCGAAATACCCGTTCCCTCTGATAAAAAGCTCGTAAAATTAAGCAGACTCATTCCGGCGCCGGCTTCCTTTTGTTTCAAACTGCCAGACACAATTGTAGATATAACCGTTTTTGTGAAGGAGAGCCCCCCAAAAACAAAAACGATTATAACGGTCATGAGCCAAGGTGCCGCATCTATGAAAAAGGCAGCGATTAAAAAGCTGGAAGACATCAATACAATCCCAATGGTCAGCACATACAAAGAACCTTTCCGATCAACAAGCAATCCTCCAATGTAACCGAAGATGATGACGCTCATCGTCCCGGGGAACATAATCCCGCTTCCAATTGCCGCAGTACTTAAATGGTGAACATCTTTCATCATATAAGGAACCATAGACACAAATCCTGCAGCAGTGCCGAATATCAGGCCTCCGCAAAGGACGCCCATCATAAACAAAACATTTTTCCCCAGTGCAGGGTCAACAAAGGGATCTTGAGTTTTCCTAATATGTCTCACAAATATCAGGAAAGCTAGAGTACTGATGATCAGAAAAGATAGTCTATATGACGTTGTAAACAGCAGAAAAAATACGATGCCTGCAGACATTAATATAATCCCCGTCATATCAAAGCGCCCGCTGATTCTTTCTTCCTTTTCCAGCAGTTTCATCAGGAATGGAACGGTGATAACTGTTGCTGTCGGAATAAGCAGCAAATATGACCAGTGAATATAATGAGCGATCATTCCGCCAATAGCTGGCCCGACACCTTCCCCCATTGCCACCAGCGACCCGATCAGACCAAATGCTTTACCCCTGTTTTCTTTCGGAATATAGCGTACTACTGCAACCATCACAAGAGCCGGGAATGCGGCTGCACCAGCCCCTTGAATAAATCGGGCCAGAATGAGTACAGGAAAGAAAGAGTGTCCGACAAATCCAATGATCGACCCGAAGCCATTTACCATAATTCCAAATAGGAGCAGCTTTTTGATGCCCAGCTGATCTGATAACTTCCCATACAGAGCAGTTCCGATGGAAAAGGTTAACATAAAGGCCGTGTTCACCCAGTTTGCACTCGCTGGAAGTTTATGAAAATCGTTGGCGATATCAGGTAACGAGACGTTCAAAACCATTTCATTTAATACGCTGAAAAATGACAGAACACAAAGCCAAATGAACACTTGGTTGTGCCGTAAAGCTGACTGTGAATAAGGCGTATTCACAAATTTCCCTCCATTAATGAGGGCAGACGCAGTTTATAGGGCCATTGATACGCTTCCCTCTTTTAATTGTACCCTGTTCATTTTTTTGCACTTCATACATAACTCCCCCTGCATTGATTGATATACCTTATTATAAATCCTCAAGCCGATGTTTTGAATACTTTGCGGCACACACCCGCAAATAACGAAACATCAAATACTGTTATATTTAAAATTTACAGTACCAAAAAACCGCAATTTCATTTGCTGTTGAAAGATTGGAATAAAGCATTGTATCGACCGCTCCTATGACAAAGTTATTTTTGGCATAAAAATGACAAGCTGAAACATTAATATCTTGTGTTTCAAGCATAAGACCGCATAAATGATTCTCCTTTGCCCACTCAATCGCTTTATGTAATAAAGCCGTCCCGACACCATTTTTTCTATAATCTTTTGCAACGGCAATGTCTTCAATCAGTGCGTATCCATTCCAATTAGAACGAAGCTTACTCCGGCCGACACAGTCGTTCTCTGCGTAATAAAAAAAGACAACTTTATCCTCTTCTTCAATATAACTGACATCAATGTCATCATCGTCATATTTTTTGACATAAGGTTCAGCAAATTTCTCCTCTGTATATGTCCAAACATTGTTTTCAAATGAAGGGATGATTCTCCCTGAAACAACGAAAGGTTCGTTTGGTTTATTGAAGTCTTTCATATTGAAACGAGTCATTTTAGTTATCATCATAATCACCTTTCTGCATTTATTGACCTTAATTTACATCTTTTGAACTGTTGATTCGTCTGCATGTCAAGATACCGGTTTAATCACTTTAAGACTAAAACAAAAAAGATACCAACATCGATTGGTATCATCTATTCATTCGAGCCCTGCAACAACATCCTATTTCGGAGCTTCCAAACCAAATGTTGTCCATTCCTCTTTTGCCGGACCATAAATACCCGGAACAGGTAAACCCGCTTGTCTCATAAGGACAGTCATTTGTCCTCGATGATGGTTTTGATGTTGAATTAAAAACATCAAAAGTGAACCATTTGGCAATTGCTGACCAATAAAGTTGACACATTCTTGAAGTGTATCATCAGTCCATTGCGTTTTTAACGCCTGTACAAATGCATTACTGGCTTGGTGATAACTCTCAGCAATAAACCGCGCCGATGCAGGAACAGGATAATCTTCAGCAGGAGCGTGGAACGTTAAATCTGTGTTTGAGGTAATGATGTGAATGGCCGCAACAGTATGCCATGCAGTACGGCCTAAAGTCCAATGTTGTGAAGTGATTTCTTGTTTAAGAGATTCATCAGTCAGTCGATTCAGCAGTTTTTGTGTCGCGTCGGCTTCGAATTCCCAAGATTTCAAAAAATGGTCTAAGGTTTGAAACATAAAAATCCTCCTTATCCTTTTTTGTTTTTCTATGTATCTGCAGTTCAATTATAGTGCTCCGTTTAGTTAAAAAAGAACAAAACGATAGACAGACATGACAATAACAGACAAAATATAAGAACATAACAGATCACTCTATACTTCCTTTTCTTCAATCGACAAAAAAGGATAGCTGTTCAAACAGGATTCTTCAGTCTAATATTTTCGCTTTGCAAAAGTCCATATCGTCTTAGTGATTGAACCGGAGATAAAACAGCTCCCCGTCATCATAGCCACCCAAATGAAAAATGTCGGTTCGGCACCTATTACAATAAACATAAATATCAAGGACAAAATGAATACAATAACAACCATCATCCATACTTTTTTGAAAATGAAATATCCTAAAATCCCTAACAGAAAAGAAGCTGCCGGAAGAAAAATGAGAATGATATACGCGGGACTCAACAGCGGGCTAATACAAACACCTCCCAATTTCAAAACGAGGAAGTTCCTACTTTTTGTCTGATATCAAATGATATGAAGTGATTTTTTTCATCTTGATATTACGCCGTTTCATTCATTTTATACATATTATACCAATAAAACCGAGTCAAATATAGATATTTATTCATTTTTAACATATTTCCGGAAAATGAGGAGTGAATTAAAGTCTGAGAATAGCCCGCTTTTTCTTTTCCTAGTAAGTCCTGCCTCATTGGCTTTAGCCCATCTGCTTTCTCATTGTTTTTGCAGCGCTAATATTCTCATAATCGTGTGCATGACGCTGCTTTCCTCATTTGATTTGATGACAAAGTGCGCCGCATCTTTTATTTCGTCAATGGCGTTCTTAACCGCAAAGCTGTAGGATGCCGCTTCCATCAATTCTTTGTCATTGCGGCCGTCTCCGAATGCCATTGTTTCATCAGCCGAAACCCCTAATAATCGTTGCAGTTCTTGTACTGTTGATCCTTTATGTATTCCGATATTTGATATATCCATCCAGGTATCTTCTGATGCTACGATATATAATTGGTGAAAAAATTCATGCAGCTTTTCTCTCGTTTCCGGACAGTTGGCGTCGGGGTCATGAACCGTAATCTTGATAAAATCGTCTTTTATCTCAGTAAAATCAGTTATTTTCGTTACATGTGCATAAGAGGCATTTACATATTTCATTTCACTTTCAGACAGATTTTCTTTTACGATCGCGCCTTTTTTTGTGCACGCGATAATGGTGTGCCCGCAGCTGATTTTTTCTAAAGCGCCTATAATTGACAGTCCGGCTTTATTGCTGATTAAAGATTCATATACGAACTTGCCGTTCTTTTTCATACGTGCAGCACTGTCTCCTAAAATCCAAAAATCTTTCGCGTCTTCTCCGAATAAGGCTTCCACCCTTTCACACTGTTTCCCGGTGCAGATGGCGAAAGCGACATGCTGTTCCTCCATTACTCTTTTTGTCTTTTCAAATAACGTTCTGTCAAAATCGCCTTGATTATTTAAAAATGTGCCGTCTAAATCCGTAATCACTAATTTAATCATCGTTCAGCACCTCCGCAGTTAAAATGTCTTTTTCAGACAAAGGGTTTTTCACATTTGAGAATGGAATCAATCGCGTTTAAGACCCCTTCCTCATTGTTTGATTGCGCGATATGCGCCGCGGCCTGTTTAATGCTTTCCTGCGCATTATCCATGGCGACTCCGTATTTCACGGCGGACACCATCTCCAAATCATTGCCGCTGTCTCCGAAGGCCGCGCATTCTTCAGCATTTATCCCCCATTGTTTCTGGAGAAGCTTAATCCCGCTTGCTTTATGAAGCCCCGGTATGATCAGATCTATGTCACCGTGCCCGCTTGATACAGGCGTGACGAAAGACCCGATTGCGTTTTTTAAATGGCTCAGAAGTGCGGAACAATGTTCGGCGGGAAAGCTGATGGAAAATTTTAAAATGTCATCATCGATGTTTTCAAAATGCGGCACCCTTTTTAACACATAATAATACTTACTGGCATGCAGATATTCATCTTCACTGGCATTTTCATGAATATACGCGCTTTTTTTTCCGCAGACAATGACGTTTTTCACCTCATACTGCTCTAAAGCACGGATTACTGCTTTTATAGTGTCTTCAGACATGCTACCTGCGAATACTTCTTCTCCGGCATTCACGACGAAAGCGCCATTCTCGGCAACGAAAGCGATTTCACTTTTGATTTCCGGAAAGAAAGATGTAAGCTGCGCATATTGGTTTCCGCTTGCTACGGCAAATTTAATTCCCCGCGCTTTTAATTCACGATACTGATTCATAAAACGCTCTTCGTTATATGCCATTTCATCATTCAAAAACGTTCCGTCCATATCAACCGCTATCAGTTTGATACTCATATTGTCCTCCTTTTTTCGGCCGCTTTTGTCAGCGCCCCTTGAAGAGATCATGCATAAAGCGTATGAACGAATTATATCCGCAGTTGTTTTGACCGTAAATCATTGGCTGACGTCTTGTTTTGAATGACACAAAAAGTGATTTGTCACATAAATATAACACTATGTTTCTTTTAAAAATGATATGTTACGATGAGATGTACATTCACCATTCTCATAAAAAGGAGAATCCCCCTGCATGTTCACACACGAAATGATTGCTTCATTTAACGAGCTTGAAACTTCTTTATACAACTACATCTCCCAAAACAGCGAGAAAGTCGTCTATATGCGCATCCGTGAATTGGCAAATGAAACCCATGTATCTACGGCTTCTATTTTACGTTTCTGCAAAAAAATAAACTGTGAAGGGTTTTCAGAGTTTAAGGTGAAGCTGAAAATGTATGCGGAGGCAAATAAAAAAACGATTTTAAAGAGTCCCCATCATTCCGTTGCCGAGTTTTTTGAAAGAACAGTAAGCGGAGGGATGGAAGAAAAGCTGAAGGAAGCAGCAGCCCTTGCGGCCGATGCAGAAAGCGTCATTTTTATCGGAGTGGGTAGTTCAGGAATTCTCGCCGAATACGGAGCCAGATATTTTTCGTGCTTAGGGAAACTTTCAATGTATATTAAAGATCCTTACTTTCCGGCCCATTCCCATTTCCGCCATAACAGCATCACGATCGCATTATCGGTTTCAGGTGAAGGAGATTCTACGGTGACTCATCTGAATCAGCTGAAACAAGAAGGAAGCCGGGTCATCAGTATTACAAATCATAAACATTCAACCATTGCCAAAATGTCCGATGTGAATATTTCATATTACGTGACGGAAGAATGGGTTGAAAATGCGAATATCACCACCCAAATCCCCGCTATGTACATACTTGAATCAATGGCTCGGGAGATATACAAATTGAGAGAATAAATTCAGGAACGGACCACTGACACGTTAGAAATTTCGGCCTTTTTGTAAAAGTAACGAGAAACCCTTCTCTGCTGCCAGAGAAGGGTTTTGAAGATCACAGATGAGACACAATACACTTTGCATGGCCCGCCAGTTTATATTCTCCCAAACCGGAAGGCAGGAGAATGTGATCTCCTTTTCTAAAGGGATGTTCATGCCCGCCTGCAATCATTATTCCGTCTCCTTCGATCACGCTGACAAGAAGGAAGGGATGATTCTGGAATAAATTTGCTTCACCTTTTACATCCCACTTTTCGACTGAAAAATAAGGACATTCTATTAAAACAGCTGCCAGCAGATCATCTGTTTGTTTATATTGAACGGTCGGCCGTTCACGGACAGCTGGAACGTCTGTCACTTCTATACTTTTTTCCAAATGGAGCTCGCGCATCCTGCCGTCCGCATCTTTTCTTCCGTAATCATACAATCTGTAAGTCGTATCTGAATTTTGCTGCGTCTCTAAAATAAGTGTGCCCTTTCCAATCGCGTGAACGGTGCCGCTTGGGACAAAAAAGAAATCTCCCGGCTTTACCTTAACTCTGTTCAGGAGCCCGTCCCATTCTCCGCGCTCAATCATGGATATCAGTTCTTCTTTTGTTGTTGCGCTGTGGCCGAAAATGATCTCCGCATCTTTTTCACAATCAATGATATACCAGCATTCGGTTTTTCCAAGTTCCCCGTTTTCATGCATTTTGGCAAAGTCATCATTCGGATGCACCTGAACGGACAGGTCTTGGTCCGCATCCAAAATTTTTGTAAGAAGAGGAAAACGGTCTCCTTCAAGGTTTCCGAATAAATCTCTGTGATGCTCCCACAATTCACCGAGCGTACATCCTTTATACATGCCGTTTCGAACTGTGCTCTGTCCATTTTGATGAGCGGCGAAGGCCCAGCACTCCCCTGTCCGCTCGGACGGAATATTATAGTGAAAATCACGCAGGGCGGCGCCTCCCCAAATTCTTTCTTTGAAAACCGGATTGAAAAATATCGGTTCAGTAGACATGATCATCCCTCGCTTTATTCGATTTCTTCCAGAAGCTCATACGCCTCTTCTTTTGTCTGAACGGAGAGCAGCCTTTCCCGATAGCTGTCATCCATCAGTTTTCGGGATAACATCTGCAATATTTTCAGATGCTGATTTCCGCCGCTTTCCTTCGGTACAGCAATCATAAAAATCAGTTTTGCATCAGAACCATCAAGGCTGTTCCAGTCAACACCCGAACGTCTTATTCCGAATGCAACACCCGGCGTTCTGACGGCTTCAGACTTTCCGTGCGGAATGGCGATATTCATACCTATCGCCGTGGTTCCCTGCTGTTCACGGCTCAAAATGGCCTGCTTAAATCCGCTGTCAGACAGCAGCATACCTTTACGGGACAATTTCTCGATCATTTCATCGATAATGTCATCCCTCGTTTCGCCGGATAAATGCGGTTCAATCAAGTCCGTGCTGATAATGTCAGTCAGTTTTTTGATTTCGGTCATCCCGGCTTTTCGGCTGTCAGCCTGAGATGGTTCCTTTGTTTCTTTTGCCGCTGCAGCTTCATTTGATGCGGCAGACGGCAGCACCTCACCGGGCGCGGGGGATTTCGCCATATCTTTCTTCAGTACATTAACCAACAGAGCGGTGACAAGAGAGCCTGCTGTTACAGCGATAAAAAACATCAATACATGATCTACTGCTCCAAGTACAGCAACGATGGGGCCGCCGTGTGCCACTCTGTCCCCCACATGGCCGATCATCGCTATCACCGAGCCGGTCATAGAACCCGCCATAATACTCGGGATCACTCGAAGGGGGTCTTGGGCCGCAAATGGAATGGCTCCTTCCGTGATACCGAAAAGGCCCATCGTAAATGAAGCTTTTCCCATTTCTCTTTCTGCGGCGGCGAATTTTCTTTTTCCTAAAAACGTCGCAATCCCAAGCCCTATCGGCGGTATACAAATGGAAACGGCAATCGGGCCCATAATTTCATAATTTCCTTCTCCGATCATTGCCGATCCGAATAGAAAGGCCACCTTGTTTACGGGTCCTCCCATATCAAAGGAAATCATCGCTCCTAAAATCAATGCCAGGAGAATTGAGCTCGAGCCTTTCATTCCCGCAAGCCAAACCGTTAATGATGCGAAAATATGAGCGACGGGGGCGCCGATCAGAAACACAAACGCCAAACCGACGATCAGTGAGGCAAACACCGGAATAATAATGATCGGCATAATCGGCTGTATTGCTTTAGGAACTTTACATTTTTTGATTCCAAGCGCCGCATATCCCGCCAAAAATCCCGCAATGATTCCTCCAAGAAATCCTGCGCCGCTCGCACTGTCGTAAAAGCTGCCGGATGCCGCAATATATCCGCCGATCATTCCGGGGACAAGACCCGGCTTATCGGCGATGCTGAACGCGATGTACCCGGCTAAAATCGGGATCATGAATGAAAAAGAAGCGCTGCCGATCTGTTCAATCGTTTTCCAAAAAGACGCATCCGGAATGACTAAGCCCTTTGGTGTTTTTTCTCCTCCAAGCGTCAATGCAACCGCTATCAATAATCCGCCGACGACAATGAAAGGAACCATAAAAGAAACGCCGTTCATTAAATGACGGTAAATCGGGTTTTGTTTTTTGCCCTGCTGACTTGCGGATTCAGTTTTTGAAGCAGATTGATAGACCGGCACTTCACCGCTAAGCGCTCTTTGAATTAATTCTTCCGGTTTGCGGATGCCTTCCTGAACCCCGACGGCCAGCAGCTTTTTTCCCGCGAATCGGTCTTTGTTCACCGAACGGTCCGCCGCGATAATGATTGCGTCTGCTTCCCGGATTTCCTCTTCGGTCAGCCTATTTTCCACCCCGATTCCGCCCTGGGTTTCCACTTTGATCTCAACGCCTAATCTGCCGGCTGCTTTTTGTAAATTTTCAGCAGCCATATACGTATGGGCAATGCCGTTCGGACATGATGTAATCGCTAACAGTTTCATATAAATTCTCCTTTGCAGTCTGAATTTCAAGATCTTGTCTCAACTTTATACTGAAATCAGCCTGTGATAAGCGCGTTTTTTTACCATAAGTTCCGGAAATAACGGCATTTTTCCCTATAAACAGAAAAAAAGCAGGGAGCCATTCCCTGCTTTTAATAGTTTAAATACGATAAAAACGTCATCACATTTTTTTCTTCCGTCAGTTTTTGAATAAATGCCGGCTGCTCGCTAAGATAGGAAAGCTCACTGAATAATTGCTTTACCTTGTTTTGATCTTCGTGTTTGACGGCAAGCATAAATACAAGCGACACCTTTTCCGTCCCCCACTCAATGGGCTCTTTTAAGGTGGCGATTGCAATGGCTGATTGTTTGATATATTTAGAGTTCGCGTGAGGGATGGCAATACCCGCCCCGATATTTGTCGCCGACATTTTTTCTCTCATTACTGCATGAATGCCATACTCTTTTTCTACATAGCCTTTTTCATACAAAGCCTGCGCCAGCTGTTCAATGACCTGATAACGGTGCTCTGTCTCTTGCTGTAAAAAAACGAGAAACGGAGTCGTATCATTCAGCATTTTAAACGTTTTTTGCTCCCGGCGGTATGATGTATCAAGCTGTTGCATAAATGCGCTGAGCTTCTTTTCATCAGCAGGCTCCAAAAGCGGTGATACGACGATATGAGGGATCGTTACATTTCCAAGCTCTATCGTAGAAATGACGAAATCTATATCTTTATGCTTTTTGATATACTCTGTCAGCTCCGCTTTTGCGATACAGTCTTTTATCGTAATGTGATGAAATTTGCGTTCAATTTTAGTCCGCAGCAATTGCGACATGCCAATGCCCATATGGCAGACGATGATCGTCCTTTTAGGGTTATGACTGCTTCGGCGCAGCCGTTCGATCGCTGCCTGAAAATGCAGCGTCAAATAGGCCGCCTCTTCTTCAGGAATATAAAGATCAAATGTTTGATTGATGTCTTCTAAAACGTCAATGATAAGATGAAACAAATAAGGGTACATTTTTTTGATATCGTGGAGCATGGGGTTTGAAACAGAGAGATCATAGCTCAGCCGCTTCAACACCGGATCGAGATGAATGTTCAATCCGTTGATCAATTCCTGGTCTTTGTGAAAATCCAGCATTTTCAGTTCTGAAACACGATTGATCAAATGCCTGACGACTTTGGAAAGCTCAGAATCTTCAAGATCAAGTTTCTTTTCTTGCTGCAATGGATAGCGGACTTTCCCGCCTATTATATGTAAAGTTAAATAGACGGCTTCTTCCTCGGGAAACCGGATGGCAAATACCGGCTCAAGCCGTTTTAAACAAGCCAGTGTCCATTCATATTCTTTCTTCTTTTTTACCGCCTCCAGCTGTCTTGCAGAGATGGCGACCGGCTGTTTCATTTTGATACGGCGGATGGTCAGCAATGTATGCAGCAGCAAATTTTCAAATGTTTCATCCGTAAAATAGATAGAATGGTTTTTTTGTAATAACTTGATTTCTTTTCTCACAAAGTCCGCTTCATGACTTAAAAACTTACTTTTTATAAATTGGCTTGTAAACTCCGCATTATCAATCAAATCTGAAATTCGCGCCAATGCTTTTCTTTTGTTTTTTTCGTCCCCTTCAATCTTTAAGCCGAGCCGCTGTTTAGAAACCAGTATGAGGTCAAATCGCTTCAGCCACTCTTCAACCGCACTAATATCCTTTTTAATGGAAGCTCTGTTTACAAAATGCTGTGCGGCAATTTCTTTTGCGGAAACGGGCTTTGAATTCATTAATAAATCATAAGCGATGTGAAGTATTCTTTCTTCATCGGTCTTGTGCCTGCATGTAAAGTGCTCATTATAAATGTGCCGGCTTAACCGTGACCTTTCCTGTTCAGATATATGTAAATAGACGCCTAATCCCGGTTTGCGGATCAGCTGAGCTTGAGCATGTTCATTCAGGAAATCTTCAATCGTTTTCAAATCATTCCTGATCGTTTTTTCAGAACAGCGGACCCTGTCTGCGAAATCTTGCACAACTAAGTAGTCATCAGGTTCAGATAACAACAGATACAAAATCTTTTTCTGTCTTGAATTCATGTATTTCATCTGTTTTTCTATCCTTCCTGTCCGTTTCTGCTGGAGCAATTATGATAGGTTAAATATACTGCGCATACGAAACCGTTTTCATTGTATAGTGAAACAAAAGAGTAAAAAGTTTTGTTTTTTACCGCAGATTCCGGAAAAATCATGTTTTATACTGAGGCTGTTCACCTTTGGTTGACAACAAAACACCAACCGTTTTTAAACGATTGGTGTCGGCAGAAAACCTGCTGTTACAGCCAAAATGTTTCGCCAAGCGCTAATGCTTTCAGGTTTTCAGGAGGTAATGCACGCCGGTCCCACTCGCTGTGCAGTCTGCTTAATGCTTCCGGGCCTGTATCATCAGCAAGCCGGAATGCCCCGTAATGCATGGGAATGAAGCTGTCAGCCTTCAGCTCCAAAAACGCTTTCACGGCGTCTTCCGGATTGATATGTGACACTTTCATAAACCATTCGGGTTCGTATGCTCCGATCGGCATCAGAGCCGCCTTAATACGAAACCTCTCTCCGATTTCTTTAAAGCCTTCAAAATAGCCTGTATCTCCTGCAAAATAGATGGACTCGCCGTTTTCGCTTTCTATGACCCAGCCTCCCCAATGAGAGGTATCGGTATCCCAAAGCGTTCTCCGTGTCCAGTGCTGGGCCGGAACAAATGATATATTCACCCCCCGCATCTCAAAACGATCCCACCAATTCATTTCATGAACCTTTTTGCGGCCTTTTTTGATGAACAGCTTTTTCAGTCCCGCAGGCACGTAAAAATCCGGGTTTCCTCTCAGTTTTTTTATACTCGGAAAATCAAGATGGTCATAATGCCCATGTGAGATGAGCACGGCATCAATGTCAGGCAGTTCGCTCAATTCATATCCCGGCTCTGTCAGCCGTTTTTGAAAACCCATCCTCCGCGCCCATACAGGGTCGGTCATTATGTTAAGCCCCTGTATTTGGATCAGAAATGAAGAATGGCCGATCCATGTTATGGCGGTTTCCGTCCGATTGACGGCAACATCACGGACATCCCTTTTGACCGCTTTCGGAATGTTCTCGCTTAAGTCTTTACTTTTTTCTCTTCGTTCTTTCATCCATTTCCACATATCTCTGAATCCATGTTCATTCTTCACGCCATTCAAGTTTTCATATCTTTTTTTCATTATCATTCTCCCTTGAAACGTGTATTCCATTAGATTCATCGGACATTTATACAATGTCTGTAAATACCGCTCCGCTTGCTTCGGCTAAATCTTGAGGCGCTACTTTCAGCTGCATTCCGATTTTCCCCGCACTGACAATCATAAACCCCAGTGTTTCAGCGGATCTATCAATAAAAGTCGGAAACCTTTTTTTCATTCCGATCGGAGAACAGCCGCCGCGTATATAGCCGGTCACTCCCAAAAGGTCCTTCATGGCAATCATTTCTATTTTCTTCTCACCTGCCGCCTTCGCAGCCTTTTTCAGATTCAGTTCTTTTGCAACGGGAACGACAAAGACGTAATAACGATCAGTTCCTGCAGATGCCACTAAGGTTTTATAAACATATTCGGCAGAGTATCCGATTTTTTGTGAAACGGAAAGACCGTCTGCGGGCTGTCCCCCTTCTGTTTTGTAACCTAATAGCTCATAGGGAATGTTTTGCTGCTCAATGATACGGACAGCATTTGTTTTCACTGTTTTTTTCGCCATGGTTATCCTCCGTTTTCTGTATTTCTTTCTGCTTTATTTTCAACTTCGATTTTAATAAAATGACCGCTCAGTTGCGTGCTTTGTAATAATCAAGTGCAAACTGTTTAAAACGCTCAGCAGCGGGAGAGAGAGCATGGTTTTTTAACTGCGCTAACGCTATGGTGCGTTCGCATTGGTAATCTGCAACCGGGAGAAAAACGACCGGAAAGTATGAATGCTCCGCGGTTTTCGGCAGCACTGCAGCCCCAAGACCCGCGGCGGTCAGCCCTAATATGGTTGACACTTCCTCTCCTTCAAATGCGAGATGCGGGTGTATATTCAAATCCCGGCACATCAGATCAAACATATACCTCAGCCCGTATCCCGGTTTAAATCCGACAAAATCCTCGTCCTGCATCTCTTTCATTTGAATGCTTTTATTTCCTGCAAGCGGGTGGTTCTCAGGAAGCACCGCATAAAGAGGCTCTTTCTCCAGCACTGTCCATTGTAAAAGCTCGCTGGGAAGCGGCGGGGAGCTGAGACAGATATCCGCATCTCCCGTTTCCACCATTTTGCGAAGCGTTTCATTTGCGCCTTGATAAAGCCGGAAGGTCACGTTTGGGTATAGCTTTTTAAATTCGGCAATCAGCTGAGGCATTAAGCGCAGCCCGAGCGTATGAAGAAAAGATACAGATATTTCGCCGTGTTCCAGGCTCATATTTTTTTTCACTTGTTCAACGCCTTCATTTAAAGCTCGTCTCGCTTGTTTTGCTTTTATTAAGAACTGCTCTCCGTGCCTTGTCAGCCGGACGGCTTTTGTCTCTCTGTAAAATAACGGCGCGCCTAATTCTTCTTCGAGCCTGATAATCGATCGGCTTAATGCCGGCTGAGAAATCATTCTTTCTTTTGCCGCGTTTGTGAAATGCTGATGAGTTGCCGCCGCAATGAAGTTGTCAATTTGATGAAGCTCCATTTTCTCCTTCTCCCCTTTCCTCATAACCTACACGCATTAATTCTATAGTTATTATAAATTAGACACATTGAAATGAAAAGCGTACGATACATATATAACCAACAGTGAGAAAAGAGGGACATTCATGACGTTTATTCAGCCTCATACAAAGGCTTACAGAAAGGCCAGCTTGGCTCTGTTTATCAGCGGCTTTGTGACATTTGCCACGCTTTACACGACACAGCCGCTTATGCCTTTGTTTTCGGAAGAGTTTCATATTTCCGCTGCGGCTGCCAGCTTAACTTTATCCATCTCAACAGCCGTTTTGGCATTTTCATTATTGGCCGCCGCTTCGTTGTCTGACGGATTCGGCAGAAAAAAATTAATGGTGCTGTCGTTAACAGCTACTTCTGTTTTAGGTCTATTAACAGCGTTCAGTCCGGCTTTTCCGGCGCTTTTGGCGATGAGGGGGCTGCTCGGTATTTTTCTGGCAGGCGTTCCTGCTGTCGCTATGACATATGTAGGCGAGGAGTTTGATCCGAAGGGCCTCGGGAAAATGATGGGCTTATATATCAGCGGCACAAGCATCGGGGGAATGAGCGGCAGGCTGTTAACGGGGCTTCTGACTGATGTATTCGGCTGGCGGCCGGCGCTTGCCATTATCGGCATTCTTTCTATTGTATTAAGCTATTTGTTTTGGCGCTTTCTTCCGGCTCCGCGCCATTCATCTCAGCGGCATGCGGGCGTAAAAGCGGCATGTAAGGAATACGGAGCGGTTCTACACCGCAAACGGCTGCTTTTGTTAATATCTCTGGGATTTATATTAATGGGGAGTTTTGTGACATTATATAATTATATCGGCTTTCATTTAATGGCGGCTCCTTATCATTTGTCACAGACTGTGATCGGTTTTATTTTTATTGTCTATCTCGCGGGAACGTTCAGCTCTGTCTATATGGGGAAAAAAGCGGACCTTTTCGGAAGTTCAAAAATGATTAAGATTGCGATTTTTGTTATGCTGGCCGGTGCAGCGGTGACACTTTTGCCCCAGCTTGCCCTTAAAATTGCGGGCATTGCCGTGTTTACCTTCGGCTTTTTCGGCGCGCATTCGATCGCAAGCGCCTGGGTCGGCCGCGCAGCCGGTGATCAGCGCGCGCAAGCCTCTTCATTATATCTGCTTGCATACTATATCGGGTCAAGCGTGGCCGGGTCTTGCGGCGGTTTCTTTTGGACGCATTTTCATTGGATCGGTATCATTTCATTTATTTCGGTTTTGCTATTGCTGTCTTATCCGGTTTTATTTCTGGCGGAATTCAGAAAAAAGGGACATAGCCGCCTGCATGTAAATCAATAAAAACATTAAAGATTTGTGTCTTTTGTCCGATACTAAAGATAAGGCCGGCACGATACTCCCTATAACTATTCCTTTTGATTCAGTAGATTTCAAATATCGTGCCGACTTTCTTCAATTAAAACACAATCTTCAATTGCCTTACGCTTCTGTTACACACCTGCCCAAACATCTTTCGCATATCTTCCTTCCGCCTGCAGCTGTTCAAGCCAATTCGAGGAAGCTTTTGAATCAGTGTTATGCACCTTTTCATACGCCTGAAGCAGTACATTTTCGACAGCCGGAGCCATTTTGCTTCCGTCTCCGCATATATAGAGATGGCCGCCTTGGTCAAGAAGCGCAATAATCTGTGCAGCCTCGCGAAGCAGGACATCCTGTACGTAAACTTTACAGTCCTGATCTAATCTGGAATACGCCCGATGCACGGTGACAAGGCCGTTTTTCTCCGCATGGTCGAATTCATCTTTGTACAGATCGTCTTCTTCAGGATGTCTGCAGCCGAAGTATAAATGAGCTTCGCCCAGGCTGTTACCGGACATTTTTTCTGCTGCCCGCGCCTGGATAAATCCCCTGAACGGTGCAATTCCGGTGCCTGCTCCGATCATAATGAGAGGCGTTTTCGTATTTTCAGGCAATGCGAAACCCGACTGCGGCGAGCGGATGAAACAGACGGCAGAATCGCCATTTTGTAATCCGGCTAAATAGTTCGAAGCCACGCCCCTGTATTCTCCCCGGCCGCTCCACGCCGGAGCCGTCACAACGCCGACCGTGATACTGAGCTCCCTTTTGTTTGACTTCGGTGAGCTTGAGATTGAATAATAGCGCGCCTTTAAGGACGGCAGAAGTTCTAAAAAGCGCTCAAACGGCAGTTCACAAGCCGGATAATCTTCCAGCAGGTCCAGCATGGTCATTCGTTTTTTCAGCACGTTTTCTTTATATGCCGCATCGTCAGAATAAAGATGCTCCAATTCTTTTTGGTGCGGCGGGCACACGGTATGGGCGGCAAGTTCGCGAAGCTGGGCTCTCGTTGCCGGTTCCTGCAGCTCTACATATGACGCCAAAAGCGCCGGCGCATTAACCGGCCGGTCCATCGGCAGATGAGGCAGCTGCCGGCCCTTGATCTTAAAGTGCTGGTTCGGATCAAGACCGAATCGGCGAATGACACGGCTGATCAGTTCCCCGCTGTTTTGCGGAAGCACCCCGAGATGGTCTCCTTCCCGATACGTTTCGGTTTTCGGGAGACGCAGCTCAATATGCCGGACTGAACGCTTGCTGCTTTCGGTATGAAGCTCTTTGTTTGTGATGACTTCCGCCTCAAATGCTTTGTACGTTTTGGCAATCGGCGTCTCGGCTGCTTCACTTACGTATTCGATTGATAACTGTGATTTGTTTGCCTGTTTTGGAGCGGCCTCTATATGAAAAGCCTTCATGATGTCCTTCCAGAATGAGTCTTCCCAGGCTTCCTGACTGTACTCAAAATCATCGGCATTGTCGCCCTCCCCGATAGAAGTCAGCCTTTTTGCCCCTTTTTCTTCAAGCACTTTGTCTATCAGGCGGGGGATCCTCTGGTAAGTGGCGGCCCAGTTGCGGTCTCCGCAGCCGAAGACAGCATAAGAAACACCCTTTAATTCCTGATCTTCAAGGGTTTCCATCCATTTCACAAAACCCGCCGCATTATCAGGCGGCGCCCCGTTATAAGAAGCCGTCACAATAACGACTGCGCCTTTTACAGGCAGTTTCCCTGCATAATCATCGAGCGGGCCGGTTTCAGTTGAAAATCCTTTGCTTCTGCCGATGTCAGCCAGCTCTTCCGCAATTCCTTCCGCAGTTCCCAAATTTGAACCGTAAAGAATGAGAAGCGGCGTTCCGTGGGACGGTATTTCTTTCGTTTCTTCTTTGTGACCGCTGCCTTCAGCTTTATGGTTTTGTGCGGACTGCTGATTGGACACATCCTTGTTTTTCACACGGATTTTAAAATCACCGGGCTTAATGGTTAAAGCTTCTTTAATCGTAAGCTCATAATCAGTATGATCAATCAGTTCAAAGTGTTTAAGGACAAGGCCGAGCACCATTGTCGCTTCCTGCAGGGCAAACTGCATCCCGATGCATGCGCGCTGTCCGTTTCCGAACGGCTTATACGCATCAGCCGGAATTGCCGCGGGATCGCTGAACCTTTCCGGACGGAATAACTCGGCATCTTCTCCCCACGCGCTTTTATCCCGGTGCAGCTGCGGAGTCAGAATCGTCACCGGCTGTCCCTTCGCAATCGGATATTTCCCGCCGAGAACCGTATCTTCTTTCGCGTACAGGGAAAATGCCGGGGCAGTCGGATACAGCCGCAAAGTCTCGTTCAGCACCATGCGGATATATGTCAGCTGCTGAATCTGCTTATATTCAGGTGTCTCTCCCGTCAGCACCCGCTCGGCTTCCTGAACGGCTTTTTTCAATTTATCTTTATTTTTCAGCAGGCAGTATATCGCAAAAGAAAGCAGCCCGCTTGTGGTTTCATGCCCCGCGATCAAAAAGGTAATGATTTGATAACGGATATTTTCATCATCCAGCCTTTCCCCTGTTACAGGATCTTTCGCTTCAAGCATCAATGCTAAAAGATCAGACAGATTCTCATCCGGATTTTCTCTCCGCTCAGCGATGATCCGGTCTACGAGTTCATTCATCACTTCAATATCCTGCTGGAACTGATGTCTCGTTTTGATCATCAGCTTGTCCTGCAGGCTGTGTCTCTGTGATTGGCGCATTGCCTCCTGCAGCGCGCGAAGCATGCTCGTGATAAAAGGATGCTGTGTGTCGCGGTAAAAGCTGTTAAAGCGGTAATGAAATCCGCACAGGCCGATTGTATCCAGCGTCAGGCGCGTCATATCTTCAGCGACGTCAATTTCTTCATTCGGATTTAACCTGCTCCACTTCTGCACGAGCTGCATGGCAATATCAAGCATCATTGAATGATAGCCTTTCATCGCCTTCTGGCTGAAGCTCGGCAATAAAATCCGATGCGCTTTCTGCCAATTCTTTTCGTGAGTCCAGCTCGTAAATAGTCCGTCACCGCCAAACTCACGGACTTTCAGCAAGGCTTTGCTGAGGTTTTTATCAAATCGCTTTTCATCACAGACTTCTGCCGCGAGCTCGCGGCCTGAGACGAAGACCCCGACAGAGCTCGGAAATTCAAAACGAAAGATCGGGCCGTATTCTTCGGCAATTTTCCAGAGCGATTGTGACAGTTTTTCTTTTTCCAAGTGAGGGAGATTTTTCAGAGGTCCGTATGTTTTCGGCTGCGGTATAGCGCTTAGCTGTTTCATATCGATCTTCCTTCCTTCGGCGAATAATTAATGAGTTCTGATGGCATCCCAAGAACATTGTTCCAGTTCTTTCAGAAACGGTTTTGTTATTTCGACGCTTCCCGTCCGAATAAGCTGATAGAGTTTGAGATATGCCCCGAGCAGCAGCGCCATCAGCACATTGGACGGCAGATTGCGGAGCACACCTTCAGACTTGCCGCGCTGAAAAAAGACGTCAAGCATCTGTGTTATTTCATCAAGAAGCTTACGGCTCGTTTCATTCAGAAAGTAGGCGTCCTTATTCGTTTCAAGAAAAAACAATGCATACTCACTTTCCTTCGTAAAATCAATCAGACAATAAAACAGGTGATGAAACCCTTCTCTTACAGAGATACCCTGAAAGTCCGTTTTGACTTTTTTCATAAAACGCTGCGCACTTTCCTGATACAGTACGTTCACAAGTGTCTCTTTACTGTCAAAGTAACGGTAGATTGTGCCGGTTCCGACATCGGCCTGAGCGGCAATCATCGGAATCGTCGTGGCGTCAAATCCTCTATCTGTAAACAAAGTAAGCGACGCTTTCATAATGAGTTCAACCTTGTTTGAAGCTGTCATTTCATCCCCCTTTCTAAATGCGGAATGAATGTTCATTCCGTTTGTTCAAAATATTTAAAATGTACGGTCATCTGATTACCATTGTATAAGAAAAAAACTTTTTTTAATATAAAATAGATGTGAAATAACCAAAAATAAGGAAATATGCCCAATTTCACAAAAAGAGCTGCAGTGACTTAAGCAGCTCTTTTTATTTCCCAAGAAATATTCTATTTAATGGCAGTAATAAAATGGAATGAATCTCTGCTGACAACTGAAATGTCTCTGAAATGCTGATCATAGAGCACCTGAATCACATCCTTCTCACTCATCCGCGAAGGTTTCAAAACCATATAGAAACATCCGTCAATTTGAAGAACGCGGTACACTTCTTTACATGCTGTCCTGTAATCGCTGACTGTTTCAGCAGTATGTAATGAGAAAACTTTATGAAAGCTGCGATCGCGGAACGGTAAGCTTTCAGGCCTCCCCTGCTGAATGTTTCCGAGCCCGGCTTTTATAACCGAACGGTTTGCGCGCTGTGTTTTCCGTATTTTACGTTTCGATGTTTCTATCCTTTTAAGACTGCCCTTTTCAAGCTGTCCGATGATTTGTTTAAACATTGAGCCGTTTCCGGTCCCGATTTCCAAAATGCGGTCGTATTCCTGTATGTCCATCAATATTTGCTGAATGACTGACTCTGCCGGTTCTGATGCAGCAAAGTATTTCGCGCGCATTCGTTTTAATGCTGAAGATGTATGTTGCAACATTGTATAACACCCGCTTTTCCATTCCTGTGATTTATTATTCAGAAATAATATTACCTCGTATTAGTATGAGGTACTAACTAGACGCACTTCTCTTCATGAACGTTTCGATTTATTTGAAATTTATATTTGTTTTCATAAAAAAAAGACGGAAAACGTAGGTTTTCCGCCTGCTCTAGTACCAATAATACGGTGCTATATATCTTGTCTGCCGGGAAAGCGCCGCCATTCTCTGCCGGCGATACGGGTTGCCGTAGCCGTGTTTAAATGAATGGGGCATTGACGCATACCCGTGCCCGATGGATGGAATTCTGTTCTGACCGCCTTGCATGCTATCACCCGCTTACCAATTTTTCTTTCTTTACCATGGTATGCAGGCCGTCTGCGACGTGACAGCAACATCCTCGCTAAACCTGGTCCTTCTCCATTGTGTAATGATTCAGCAGTTCAATTCTGAACATGATGATCTCCTCCTTCTCCTCCGTTTTGGCCCTTCGTGTCCGTTCAGTTCATATAAAAGTGTTTCAGCTGTCGTTCTTTCGCTTCATTATAAAACTCTTCGACCTGCTGTTCTCGTTCATACTCTTCCGCACTTTTAAAACGCTTTGAAATGGTCAGTGTTAAAAAGAGAAGATTAATGGTCATTATCGCTCACCCCCTTTCAATATCCGCACAAGCGAAAATAACCCGCAGCAAACTTCATATGCGCTGCGGGCAGACTAAATCCGCAGACAAAAGAAGACGGAGCTTCTTTCCCTGCGGGGAGCTGCGAATGTCCTGATACTCCGAAATTAACGTGCTTGACGGGCAGAGGTTAAGGAAGGACACGAACTCTTCCACAGGCTGAATCGGTTCAATTGTAAATTTTGATTGCCGTTTAACGTCGTCATGTGATTCAACCTCCCTTTGCTTTTTTCTTACTTTGTAAGTATATCCATCAGCTTCCATTTTGTAAACATTTTTTTCAAGATTTGGACGGAAAATGTGCTGGCATTCCGCTTCAATTGTCCGTGTTTTCCGGCATCTTTCTTACCTCAGGAAACTCTTTTCATCCCTTGCTTTTTCTGATCTTTTTTTGAATATGCAATAAAATAAATAAGGCCGACAAACACTGCCCCGCCGATTACATTCCCGATAAAGGCCGGAATGAGATTGCCAATCAGATCACCCCACGAAAAAGAACCTGCAAAAATCGCAGCCGGGATGATAAACATATTGGCTACAACGTGCTGAAAACCAATTGCGACAAACGCCATAATCGGAAACCATATACCCGCGATTTTTCCGGCTCCGTCTTCTGCGCCGAAAGAAAGCCAGACGGCCAAACAGACAAGCCAGTTACAGCCGATCGCCGAAACAATGACTTTTCCAAACGGCATATCCAATTTGCCTTGTGCGACCGCAATCGTTTTTTCCAAGTAAGGTCCTGTTTCGGTTAATCCGACAACATGTCCGAAAAAGTAAGCGACAAACAGTGCGCCGACAAGATTCATCAACGTCACGATCACCCAATTTTTCACTAATGCACCGGCGGATATTCTTCTGGAAAACAGCGCCATAGATACCGACATCATATTTCCCGTAATCAGCTCCGCGCCGGCAAGAACGACGAGCACCAATCCGATGGGAAACACGGACGCCCCGATTAAACTCGACAGGCTTCCCCATTCTTTCGGAAGGTCGCCGATGACACGGATATCAAGCAAATAACCGAGTGCGATAAACGCTCCTCCCAAAAATCCTAATACAATCAGTGCTGAAAGCGGTGAATGCACCTTTTTTACCCCTGATTCGACCGCAAGCTCCGCTATTTCGTCCGGTTTACGAAAAGCCATAATAACCCCTCCATTTATCATTTCAGCCCGCAGTTTCCAAAGGCGCCTAACAAAAAAGGCAGCATTCAAACAGCCCGTCTAAAACGGGTTTGAATGCTGCCTAACTTGTATGCATACCCATACAACAATATCAAGCAGAATGAAAATATTAGCTATAGAAAATGTACAGATCATGCACACATTCCATAAAAAAATCGTCCTTAAGCCACTGCTGGCAGTTCATATCATATCAAATGTGACAATTTCGTGTCAATTGAATTTTTTTCAGCTTTTGATTTCTTCACGGCGCTCTTCAATGGTTCGGTCAAAGACAAATACAGACACCGCAATATTCTCTTCGATCTTGATGTCTGAAAACAGATGCACGAGCTTTGCTCCGATGAGCTCTTCCATTCCGTCAGGCGTTTGTTTTGAATACAGTTCCTGAATTAAGCTGGTCCGCGCCGCATGAACCATTTCTCTTCCTTCAGGCGTGCGTGCGATAAACTGCTCACTTGCGCTTAGATTGCCGTAAAGCGTTGATACCGCCATGTTATCCACAAAAACGGTGTGAATTCGTTCCGGCCCCTTTCCAAATAATTCTTTGCGCAATTTCCGGATAATATCGTTAAATTCATGAATTTTTTTAGACATATTGTCCCCTCCGATTTCAGCCTATGAAAGACATTCCCGGTTCCCCTTTTTGACATTTCACCTGGTTAAAGTTTTCCTTTCGTATTGTATTATAATAAATATCACCTTATAATAAAAGCAGTGAAGATGGATTTGTAATAGGAAACGTGTTACGAGTCTATCGTTTTATACAAATAGGATTGGTCTGTTAGTAAGACTTGCTAGTGAACTATTCCGCCATGCGTATTTATACCGTTCTCCGGACAGGAGGCCGGTATCTATGTGCATGGCTTTTTTTCGAGTTTAAAAGATGGAGGGGAATTGGAAGTGACAGACGTTCAGTCTATCCGTGTCAAAATTGACGGCACGGAGTATGAAGCACCAGAGGGGTCAAAGATTTTAGATATTTTAAACCAAAACGGAATTGAGATTCCGCAAATATGCCATGTACCGGAAGTAGATCCGATTCAAACATGTGACACCTGTATTGTTGAAGTAAACGGGAAATTGCAGCGCTCTTGTTCCACGGCTGCAGAAAACGGGATGTCCATCTCGCTTACGTCGGGAAGGGTAAAAGAGGCTCAGACAGAGGCCATGGACCGCCTGCTCGAGAATCACCTGCTTTACTGTACGGTATGCGATAACAACAACGGCAACTGCACACTGCATAATACAGCGGAAATGATGGGAATTGAGCATCAGAAATACCCGTATACGCCGAAAGATGATTCAAAGTGCGCGGTTGATATGTCTCACCCGTTTTACCGCTATGATCCGAACCAATGCATCGCCTGCGGCCAATGTGTGGAAGTGTGTCAAAACCTTCAGGTGAATGAGACCCTTTCAATTGATTGGGAGCGCGACCGCCCGCGGGTCATTTGGGATGAAGGCGTCGCCATTAATGAATCATCCTGCGTCAGCTGCGGCCAATGTGTCACTGTCTGCCCTTGTAACGCACTGATGGAAAAATCAATGCTCGGCCAAGCCGGATTTATGACAGGAATAAAAGAAGATGTCATGGAACCGATGATTGATTTAGTGAAAAATGTTGAACCCGACTATACAAGCATCTTCGCCGTGTCAGAAGTGGAAGCGGCTATGCGCGATAAACGGACGAAAAAAACAAAAACAGTCTGCACGTTCTGCGGCGTCGGATGCTCTTTTGAAGTATGGACAAAAGGCCGTGACATCCTTAAAATTCAGCCTGTTTCCGATGCTCCGGTTAACGCGATTTCCACTTGTGTGAAAGGGAAATTCGGCTGGGACTTCGTGAATTCGGAAGAACGGATTACAAAACCGCTTATCCGGAAAAACGGCGCATTTGTTGAATCGTCATGGGAAGAAGCTCTTGACCTTGTCGCTTCAAGACTCGGTTCGATCAAGGCCGAACACGGAAATGGTTCTGTCGGTTTTATTTCTTCTTCTAAAATTACGAATGAAGACAACTACGTTATTCAAAAATTAGCGCGTCAAGTATTTGAAACCAACAACGTGGATAACTGTTCACGCTACTGCCAGTCACCGGCAACGGACGGCTTATTCCGCACAGTCGGTATGGGCGGCGACGCCGGCACAATTAAAGATATCGCAAAAGCGGGCCTCGTGCTCATCGTCGGCGCCAATCCGGCAGAAGGACATCCGGTTCTGGCCACACGCGTGAAACGCGCCCATAAGCTGCACGGACAAAAATTAATTGTTGCCGATCTGCGCAGAAATGAAATGGCTGAACGGTCCGACCTCTTTATCAGCCCGAAACAAGGGACTGACCAAGTCTGGCTCATGGCAGTGACAAAATATATGATTGACCAAGGCTGGCACGATCAAGCGTTTATTGATGAGAATGTCAACTACTTTGAAGATTATAAAGAAACGCTGAAAAAGTATACATTAGAATATGCGGAGCGCATCACCGGACTTTCTCAGGATACAATCATCCGCATTGCCGAAATGATTCGTGATGCAGACGGCACTTGTGTTCTTTGGGGCATGGGCGTTACCCAGAATACAGGCGGCTCTGATACATCAGCGGCGATTTCCAATCTGCTGCTTGCCACAGGAAACTACCGCCGTCCGGGCGCCGGAGCCTATCCGCTGCGGGGACATAACAACGTTCAAGGCGCTTGCGATATGGGAACTCTTCCAGGCTGGCTTCCGGGGTATCAGCATATTACCGATGATGCGGCACGCGCTAAATTCGAAAAAGCTTACGGTGTTGAAATTGACGGCAAGCCGGGTCTTGATAATATCGAAATGCTCCATGCGATTGAAGAAGGAAACATGAAAGCCATGTATCTTGTCGGTGAAGATATGGCGCTCGTCGATTCAAACGCCAACCATGTTCATGACATTTTATCCAGCCTTGATTTCTTTGTTGTGCAGGATATTTTCCTTTCAAGAACGGCGCAATACGCGGATGTCATCCTGCCTGCAGTTCCATCTCTTGAAAAAGACGGAACATTTACAAACACAGAGCGGCGTGTGCAAAGATTGTATCAGGCGCTTCCGACGCTTGGTGATGCTAAACCGGACTGGTGGATTATTCAGGAAGTCGCCAATCGTTTAGGCGCTGATTGGAATTACACGCATCCAAGCGATATTTTCTCAGAAATGGCGAGCCTTTCTCCGCTGTTCGGAAAAGCAAGCTACGACGTTCTTAGCGGCTGGAACAGCTTCCTGTGGGGAAGCTTTACGGGAGAGAGCACTCCGCTTCTTTATGAAGACGGCTTTAACTTCCCGGACAAAAAAGCCCGTTTTGCGCTGAGCGATTGGGTGGAGCCTGCCGTATTCCCTGAAGAATATGACCTGCATATTAACAACGGACGGATGCTTGAACATTTCCACGAAGGAAACATGACAAACAAATCGAAGGGCATTCAGTCTAAAGTGCCGGATGTATTTGTTGAAGTATCGCCGGAGCTCGCGGCTGAACGCGGAATTTGCGACGGAACAATGATCCGGCTCGTCTCTCCTTTTGGGGCGGTTAAATTGAATGCGCTTGTGACAGACCGTGTCCGCGCAAATGAGCTTTATCTGCCGATGAACTCTACAGATAAAGATTCTGCGATTAATTTCCTGACCGGGCCTGCGTATGATTCACGGACACATACACCTGCCTATAAACAGACAAAAGTCCGCATGGAAGTGCTCGGCTCCTGTGATACACCGCCGCTTCCGAAAACGAATCCGCGGAACAAAAAACGTCATCCGCAAAACAGTGTGGAAGCTCAGCGAAAATGGAACCGTCCGGGCTATGTGCACCTAACTGATTAAGGAAAGGAGGAAACATTATGGCAAGCCCAATTACTGAAATTCAAAAAGAAACGAAAACAGAGGAACAGCTGAAAGCTGAAAAACTGGAAGAACTGAAGACGCTTCTCGCAGAAAATGAAGAAGCCGTCGCGAAAACGATGTCCATTATGGCAGAGCTGAATGGCTTGGGCATTTTTGATGCCGCCGGCTATATGCTCCAGGCAAAAGAGGAGATTGCCAAAATCGCACTCGGACAGATTTCCCGGGAACCTGTCACCAATCTTCTGAATACGATGATGGCCGCGGGAGGCGCGCTGTCAAAAGCTGATCCCGAATTTATGGGCAGACTTTTAGAAAGCGCCATGGCCGGGACGGATCAGGCGCAAAGATTTTTAAAGGAGGACAGGAAAGTCAGTATGTTTGAACTGATGAAAGCCGTCGGTGATCCTGATATTAACCGCGCGCTCGGCTTCGGGCTTCAGTTTTTAAAAGGAATGGGAAAAGAATTACGCGAAACCCCGTCTGAATAAGAAATGAAAAAGCCATTGTCAAAAGACAATGGCTTTTTTTATTCATCGGCCTCTTCCAGCCTCTTTTTATAAATAAGTGAACGGTCAACGCAGAAATAAGCACCCGCTAAAAATGCACAATCCGTTACAAACATCAGCATTTTCTGGCCCGCAGTCAGCCCTTGTCCGGGAAGAACCGCGCCGATATAAATGAAGGTGCTGACTGCAAGCAGAATAAATGCGTAATGCTTAAAATCTTCTATTAATGATTTCAGTCTTTTCTTCTCCATATAAGGTCACCTGCCAGTTTTATAGTCTACCAACATTATAATACAAGCTGACAGCCGACAGAGAATGTAAATCTATCCATTCTTTATAAAAGGGAATCAAGCGCCTGTTTCACATCCGCCGTTAAATCCTCAGTATCCTCAATACCGATTGAGATCCGTACGAGCCCGTCGGTAATGCCAAGCGCAAGCCGGCGGTCGCGCGGGATCGAAGCGTGCGTCATTCTGGACGGCACGGAGATTAAGCTTTCAACCGCTCCTAAGCTTTCAGCGATTGTAAACAGGTTCAATTTTTCTAAAAATGCGTCGACGCGTTCACTGCTGCCGATATCAAAGGAAATCATTCCGCCGAAACCGGAGCTTTGCGCTTTTGTCAGCTCATGGCCCGGATGTTTCGCTGATCCCGGATAGTAGAGCGTCTGAACGGCATCATGCGCTTCAAGCAGCTCGGCGATTTTCCCGGCGCTGTGATTGATGGCATCCATTCTGAGTCCCAGTGTTTTAATGCCTCTCATTAAAAGCCATGAATCCTGCGGTCCTAAAACGCCGCCCGTTGAGTTTTGCACGTAATGAAGCTTTTCACCGAGCTCTTTATCAGCCGTCACAACTAAGCCGCCGACGACATCGCTGTGGCCGCCGAGATATTTTGTTGCGCTGTGAAGCACGATGTCCGCGCCGAAGCTGAGCGGCTGCTGGAAATACGGCGTGTAAAACGTATTATCGACGATAAGCAATACGCCCGCTTCTTTTGCGATGTCAGACATCAGTTTGAGGTCAGTCACTTTCAATAGCGGGTTTGTCGGTGTTTCGATATAAATGGCTTTCGTATTCGGGCGAATGGCCTTTTTGACTTTTTCTTCACTGCTCGTATCAACAAAGTCCGCTTCAATGCCGAAGCGGTTCAGCACACCTGTCATCACCCGGTAAGTGCCGCCGTATACATCATCCGTCAAAATAACATGATCGCCGCTGTCAAACAGCATCATCACGGCAGTAATCGCAGCCATGCCTGAGCCGAACGCATATCCCGCCGCGCCGCCTTCAAGCTCCGCAATTAAGCTTTCAAGCGCCGTCCGCGTCGGATTGGCCGTTCTTGAATATTCATAACCCGTGTGCTCGCCCGCTTTCGGCTGCCGGTACGTGCTTACTTGATAAATCGGTACGGAAACCGCTCCTGTTTTTTCATCTCCCGTAATTCCTCCGTGCACCATCAGCGTTTTTTTCTTCATCTTACTGACCTCCTTGAAAAATGTTTTTGCTTATATATCGATCGCTGCCGTCAGGGAAAATAGTGACGATATTTGATCCGGCGGGCGCTTTTTTCGCTTCTTCAAGCGCTGCATAAAGAGCCGCCCCTGAAGAGCTTCCGATTAAGAGGCCTTCTTTCTCGGCCGCTTCTCTGACAAGCGAAAACGCCGTATCGTCTTCCACTGTGTAAATGGCGTCAAAATGGTTCTCGTCCATATATTCCGGGATAAACTCCATGCCGATGCCTTCCGTTTTATGGGCATGCGGCTCTCCTCCGTTCAGGATCGAGCCTTCCGGTTCAACGATCACCGTTTTGACGGCAGGATTTTTCTCTTTTAAATAAGCTGCCGTACCGGCAAAGGTGCCGCCGGAACCCGCTCCTGCGACAAAGGTGTGGATATCCCCGCCGAGCGCGTTCCATATTTCAGGTCCGATCGTTTTATAGTAAGTCAATGGATTTACTCGGTTTTTAAATTGCAGAACGGCATAAGAATTATTAATCTCTCTCTCCAGTTCAAGCGCTTTTCGAATGGCTCCCTGCATGCCTTCTTCTCTCGGGGTATGCACGATGTCCGCTCCGAGAGCTTCCATAATTTGCTGCTTTTCTCTGCTGAAATGCTCCGGGACGCAAAAAACGGCGCGAAGCTGATGCTTTCTGGCGCACAGAGCGAGTCCGATCCCGGTGTTTCCGGCAGTCGCTTCGATGATAACACCGCCCGGTTTCACCTTTCCCGTGCGAAGCGCATCTTCAATGAGCATTCCGCCCAGCCTGTCTTTAATGCTTCCGCCCGGATTCATCATCTCAAGTTTAGCATAAACCGCTGTTCCCTCCGGTATATCAAAATGCTTGAGACGGAGCAGCGGTGTATTTCCGATCAGTTCTGTAATATCTGTTATCACGTTCAATATGTGTCCTCCTCCTGGAAAAGCGGAGGAGAACGAGAATCCCCCGCTTAGTGAATTCGTTTGATGACATTCAGGACAAGCTCAGTTGAATGAGCGGCAGCCTGTTCTAAAAATTTATCAAATGAAACGTCAGATTCTTTTCCGGCAATATCAGATAAAGCTCTGATGACAACAAAAGGCGTTTTGAACTGGTGGCACACCTGTGCGACAGCCGCAGCTTCCATTTCAACCGCGTACAAATCTGCAAATTTGGCGCGTACGTCTTCAACCCGCTTCGGATCATTCATAAAAGAATCTCCCGTAGCGATTGTGCCTTTGGCGACTTGAATGCCGTTCAGTTCAGAAACCGCTTCCTCAGTAATACTGATCAGCTTTTCATCAGCTTTGTATGCTGCCGGAAGACCCGGCACCTGTCCGTATTCATAGTCAAACGCCGTCACATCCACGTCATGATGGCGGACATCTGTTGAGATGACGACGTCGCCTACATTCAATGTATGATGAAAACCGCCCGCTGAGCCTGTGTTAATCACATAATCAGGTTTGAAACGGTCAAGCAGAAGCGTCGTGCTGATCGCGGCGTTGACTTTTCCGATCCCCGATTTCAGCAAGATAACTTCGACGCCTTCATAGCTGCCCGTCGTAAACTCACAGTGAGCGATCATCTCTTGTTTTGCGTCTTTCAGTTTGCTTCTTAAAATCGTAACTTCCTCTTCCATTGCTCCGATGACTGCCAGTTTCATTTATACACAATCCCTTCGATTTACCGTTTAATCGCCTCCATTATCCAGACAAAGTCATTTTGCTGCGTAAACCGCGCGGCAAATCCCTCTTCTGAAAAGATGTTTTTCATTGTCCCGAGTGTCGGATAATGTTCCGTCTTTAAATCGTCCGCTAATTGATGATAGCCGTTTCGGATTGCTTTTTTAATTGTTTCATCATAAGCTTCATGATCTTTAAAGACGGTATCGGCAAACACTATTTTATCATGCTTCTGAAGGATTGTGCCATATTGCTTTACAGCCGCTTGCTTTTCTTCATCTGTTAAATGATGAAAGGCGTACGAGCTGACGATGGTATCTATTTGAAAAGGCGGAGCGGGAAACTCCAGAAAATCTCCGTCACTGAACACGGCTTTGTCAGAAAGCTTGTCAGCCGCCAGTTTTCTCATTGACGGAGACGGTTCTACACCAAACACCTTTTTGTTCGCGGCGGCTAATTTCGCCGTTAAATTCCCTGTGCCCGGTCCGAACTCTAAAACGTTTGAACCTGAAAGTGCGACGATGCTGTCAAGAATATTGTCATACCCTTTAAAAACATCAGCATATTGTTTGTCTGCCCCGTGCACTGTGGCATCATAAGTCGCTGCCCAATCTTCAAATAATGGAATAAATTCACGGCCCATATTTTTCACTCTCCATAATTTATAATTCCTATGAGTATAGTATGGATTAATCGTGGAACAGTTCCTATCCTATCACAAAAAAGAATGGAAGGGTACTAAAATACTTTGGGATTATTGCGCAATTACGGCAGAAAGGCTTATACTTTCATTGACTCAGAAGAAAAATCAGGAGGATCTGTACTGATGAATTTTCAATTGGATTTAATCAAAGATAAAGTAGAATTTTTCGAAGCGGCATCTTTGCAGGAGCTTGAAAAGAAAATAAACGTTCAGATTGAAAACAACCAGGCGATTATGCTTCGCGTCCGTTCTGTATCCCATCAGGTGACGGCCGTTGACGGCAGAATCCTTTACAGCGCGTCGGTGCATTTTTCAGCTGACGTATGACAGAAAAAAGCAGCTGAATAATCAGCTGCTTTTTTGCGGTTATTTTAACGTTTCTACTTTTGTCGGCTTCCAGCCTTTTTTGTCTTTCCAAGTGATGGTGACCTGATACTTTTTGCCGTTCGTTTTGTCTAAAACTTTACCCTTCGCATCTTGCGGGCTTCCATTGTTTCCGAGCCACAGCACTGTCATGTGATCTTTTGACACGCCTGTTGCGTAAGAGATGGCGTCAAGCATTTCGGACCAGTCTTCAGAGCTTGAGTCATACGTCGCCGCATGTTCTCCCGTCTGCTTTGTTCCGACCGCTTTCCATTTTGGGTTAACAATTGTTTTCTCGACATCGCTTGATGAGCCGCCCTCTGTTATTTTTGCTCCTTTAAAAGGATCGCTTGAATCAGAGTCTTTTTTGCTGCTGTCATCACTTTTCGATGAATCATCGTCTTTTTTGCTGTCAGAGTCTGAAGATGAATCAGATGTGTCCTTATCCTGTTTATCTTTTTTGTCATCGTCTGATGCCTTATCTTTTTTGCTGTCTTTTATGTCTTCATCGGATGTCTGCTTCGTCTTGCCTGATGCAGGTGTTTCCTGCTTCTGGCTCGTGTCCGCTTTTTCGCTCACGTCGCTCGACGGACTGTTGATGAAGAGGCTGACTGCAACGACGACAATAAGAATAGATACGATAGCAATTAAAATGTTAAGCACCATATTTGCTTTTCTGCGCTTATCACGGTTTTCAAAACGAGATTGTTTATTGCTCAATCATTCTGCACTCCTTTATCCCTCTTGCTCAGCATATATTTTAACATGGGCTGAGCGGTTGTTCTATGTCTGATTTGTTTCATTTTCATGTACCTTTTTAACAATATCATAAAACACTGTATTTGTCAGAGCCTTATCCCCCGGCGTGTCCATGTGCAGCACCACGAGAGCGTATTTCGGCTTGTCCGCGGGAAAGTATCCCGCAAACCATTTGTGGTAAAGCGTCTGTTTTTCTTTTGTGAACATTCCCGTCTGGGCCGTTCCCGATTTGCCTGCTATCTCATACGGCAGATCCTGAAACCTTCGGCCGGTTCCTTTCGGTGAGGTGACGACTTCTCTGAGAATTTTTTGAAGCTGCTGCGCCGTATATTTGTCGATGTTTTCCCCTTTTAACGGCTGATCTTTGAATGACGCCATCGTCGTTTTGTTTTTGTATTCAATTTTGTCCGCGATTTTGACTTGTTTTTTTTCACCGCCGCGCGCGATCGCCGCCATCATATTGGCGACTTCAAGAGGCGTGACTTTCACGTTTTTTTGCCCGATCGCCGTCTGTGCGACGGCTTTTTTTACGGTTTTGTCTTTGTCATCTCCCCAAATGACCCCGCTTTTTTCATTATACAGCTGCCTGAATCCGTCTTCCCGGTACAGCTTGCCTTCCCAGCCCGCCCGCTGTGTGAGACCTAGTTTTTCCGCCATGTTTTCAATAACGGAATCATCTTTTTTGATCAATTTTTCCGCAAGACTTGTAAACGTATAATTGCAGCTTTGGGCAAAGCTTTCTCCAAAACTGAGCGTGCCTTTGTCATCCCCCGGCTCTCCGTACAGGTTGAGATTGCAGTTAAAGGATGTGCCCGGCTTCACTTCGTTTTGTTCTATTGCGGCTGCGGCAATCACCGTTTTAAACACTGATCCCGGATAAATCGGCGTCAGCATGTAATTTTGCAGTGTCTGCTGCTTTGACATGTCAGCGTCAGGCTTTGATACCATTCCGAGCACACTGCTTTTTTCAATGTCTAAAAGGACGGCTCCCCCCTTTTTTAACCCGCGGTCTTTCAATACATCTTCCATTGCTTCTTGAATATTGCGGTCGATGGAGGTTTTGACTTGCAGCGGATAAAACGCGTTTGCTTCAGCCGTATATTTGACGTCCATTCCGAATAAAGGGTTTCCCCTTCCGTCGACATGATACAAAAGTTTTGTGTCCTGATCCGCCAGTAAAAACTCATCAAACGTCCGCTCCATCCCGCTTGTCCCGATTTTTGCCGTGATCGGCAGTTCCTTCCTCCCGGGGTATTTCTTTTTCAAAAGCTCAGGGTCCTGGTTTGTCGCGCCCAACAGATGAGCGGCTATGTTTGTTTCTTTGCTGTCTTTCATATATACGCCGTAAATGCCGGGATATTTCAAAGAATTGATATTTGCCACGGATTGTTTCGTCAAATGTTTTATTTTTCTGCTGTTCAGGATCACCGGTTTTTTTGCTTCCGTGAGCAGCTGCCTGAGCTCCCCCTGTTTCATTCCGAGAATGTCTGATACCCGGTCAACCGGCCAATCCTGCGTCACGAGAAAGGGAAACAGTATGACGGCAGGCTGCTTTTTTCCGGTCAGCTCTTTGCCGTTCCGATCAAGAAAAGAGCCGCGTCCGTCTGAAATAAGGACTTCTTCCGTCCGCTGCTTGACGCTTTCCTGAATCAGATTAATATTGGATTTTGAAAAAGATTCTGTAAAAAACAGCTGAATTTCAGCCAGCCTAGCAAGCAGAAAGAAAAACACGAGCAGAAAACAAATCACGGCCGTTTTCAGCCTTTTTGATACGATCATAAAAAACACCTCATCCACATTTTGGACGAGGTGTTTCATTGTTAAACGGATCTTATGAAATTTTCACAATTTTCACGAGCATTTCTCCGCCCGGCGTCTGAACTGTCACTTCTTCGTCCACTTTTCTGCCGAGCAGGCTTTTTGCGATTGGCGAGTCGTTTGAGATTTTTCCTTCAAACGGATCAGCTTCAGCGCTTCCGACAATCGTGTAAGATTCTTCTTCACCGTCGGGCAATTCGATGAATGATACGGTTTTTCCCAAACCGACTACATTTGAACCGCCGTCATCCTCGATGATTTTCGCATTGCGGATCATGTTTTCAAGCGTCGTGATGCGCCCTTCCACAAATGCCTGTTCTTCTTTTGCGGAATCATACTCAGAGTTCTCTGACAGATCTCCGAAGCTTCTTGCGATTTTAATGCGTTCTACTACTTCTTTACGTTTAACCGTTTTCAATTGCTCTAATTCTTGTTCAAGTTTTTGTTTTCCTTCGTGAGTCATCGGAAAAACTTTTTCTTGTGCCATGTTCCTTCACTCCTTGGTGGTTGTCCCTCAACAATAACGTGTGATTATGTATGAGAGCATAAACGAAAAAATCAAGAATGAGAACACAGGGCAGTCCTCGTTCTTCTCTCCCATATAGGTACTGTTTATCTTAAACTGAATGTGTGTTTTCTGCAAATGTTTCGGTTTATAAACAGGGAAAGAAGGGAACTGTCTCATTCCCTTCCAGCCTATACATAATATGGTCTGAGTTATTTATGTCTATGCTATGGTATTACAAAATTGCATTTTGTTCAAGGATCGTTTGAATCTTCGTGACCATCAGATCAATTGCGACGTGGTTTTGTCCGCCTTCCGGAATAATGATGTCCGCGTAGCGTTTCGTCGGTTCAACAAACTGATTGTGCATCGGTCTGACGACGGACACATACTGCTCAATGACAGAATCGATTGAACGGCCTCTTTCGTTAATATCTCTCATAATCCGTCTGATGATACGGAGATCCGCGTCCGTGTCGACATAAAGTTTCATATCCATGAGGTCGCGAAGTCTTTTATCTTCGAGGACGAGAATGCCTTCCAGAATAATGACATCCTTCGGCTCAACCGGAATGGTTTCCTCAGAACGCGTATGCAGTTTATAATCATAAATCGGCTTTTCTATCGGCCGGTAATTCAAAAGCTCTTGAATATGCTCGATTAAATAGTCATTATCAAATGCGAGCGGGTGATCATAGTTTGTGTTCAGCCTTTCTTCAAACGGAAGATGGCTTTGGTCTTTATAATAAAGGTCTTGCTGGATCATTAAAATCGAGTGTCCTTTAAACTGTTCATAGATGGAACGGGTGACGCTTGTTTTTCCTGATCCGGACCCTCCTGCGATGCCTATAACTACAGGACTCTTACCCATTGGTGATTACTTCCCCTTTCTCATCATGTTGCTCGGATAAATCTTTTTGTCTACTTTAAATGTAACGATTTGCAGGGGATGGCGGGCAGCATCAAGCTCGTTTCCGTCTTCGTCCCAAATAGTGCCGATTGTGAATGTGAAATTGTCGATTTCAGGACCGAAAAATTCCACTTCGTCACCTTGTTTAAAGAAATTGCGCTGCTGGAGCGTCACCATTTGAGTTTCCTCGTTATACGCGAGCACGAGACCGGCAAAATCAAATGTTGTTTTCTTTCCGTGTTCGCCGAACATCTGCTCTTCATACCCGGGCGTGCCTTCAAAGAAAGCAGGCGCGGTATCCCGGTTTGCACATTTGTCCAGCTCATCCAGCCATTCTTTTTGAATGACAAAGTTTTCAGGATCAGCGCAGTATGCGTCGATGACTTTGCGATACACGCTGACAACCGTCGCAACGTAATGAATTGATTTCATCCGGCCTTCAATTTTCAGACTGTCGATACCCATCTCGATCATTTGCGGAATGGATTCAATCAATTTTAAATCTTTCGGGCTCATCGCAAACGGAGCGTCTTCTTCGTCATAGAGCGCGACCGCGTTTGCACCGTCTGTCTGATACAGATCATAATCCCAGCGGCAGGACTGACAGCAGCCGCCGCGGTTGGAATCCCGGGCCGTCATGTGATTGCTCAGCACGCATCGTCCTGAATAAGCGATACACATAGCGCCGTGGATAAAGGTTTCGATTTCAATATCCACCTTTTCCTTCATTTCTTTAATTTCCAGTCCGCTCGTTTCACGGGCAAGCACCACGCGGTCAAGCCCTTCTTCTTTCCAGAACTGCACCGCTTTCCAGTTTGAAAGGGACTGCTGTGTGCTGAGGTGAATTTCTACGTCCGGGGCCACTCTCCGGCATGTTTCAATAATCAGCGGATCAGCGACGATAATTCCGGCAACTTTTGCGTCTCCCAACGCTTTTAAGTATTCTTCCAGACCGTCCATATTTTCATTATGGGCGAAAATGTTTGTTGTCACATATATTTTTGCCCCGTATTTTTTGGCAAATTCTACGCCCTCTGCGATTTCTTCTATTGAGAAGTTATCCGCATTTGAGCGGAGTCCGTATTCCTGTCCTCCGATAAAAACCGCGTCCGCTCCGTAATGAACAGCAATTTTTAATTTTTCAAGGTTTCCTGCCGGAGCAAGGAGTTCAGGTTTTTTCGTAATGACGCGTTTTCCGTTTACGACTTTGGAAATGGTTTGATTTACGGCTGTCATCCGTTGCACCCTCCTTTTTAATAGACCGTTTCTTTAAAGAAGAATCCTGTGTCGATGCTTCTGTTCACAGGCTGAATGCTTTCAATCCGCTCTATCCAGCTCTCTTTTTTCTCTTCGTATGTCTCTCGGCTTTCAAAGCACAGATTGATTGCTTCTCTGTACATGCGGGTCACTTCAGTTAAGTATTCAGGAGACTTCAAAACTCCGTCAATTTTGAAAGAATCGATGCCGGCGTCCATCAGGTCCTCTAATTCATCAATCATGCACACATCGTTCGGGCTCATGATGTGCGTGCCGTTTTCATCTTCAAAAATCGGGTATTTATTGCCCCGTTCCTTGTCATGCAGAAACATTCCCGCTTCTTTTTTCTTCTGTTCGATGTCCATGACTTTTCCCTGGTATTCGAAGTAATGGCCCACTAAAGAACGCTTCGATTGGAACATGCACGTCATGCCGTGGATTTGAATTTCAATTTCCACTTCGGCGTTTTCTTTTATGTCAATGATGCTGTCCATATTTAATTCTTTAGCCAGCACTGCCCGCCGTGCGCCTTTGCGTCCCCAGTAATTGCAGGAATAGTAGTTGGTACCCGTTGTTTCCGTGCTCCAGTGCAGTTTGAGATCGGGAGCCGCTTCACGCGCCGCCATTAAAACGGCCGGATCACCGAAAACAGCAGCATCAACGCCGGCCTCCTGCAAAAAGGCAAGATAGCCGTTCAGCTCGTCCACTTTTTCGTTGTGAAAAATAGCATTGACGGCGGCGTACACTTTCGCGCCTTCCTGATGAGCTGTCTTTACGGCTTCTTTTATATCTTCTCTTGAAAATTCCCCGGCCAGTCTCAGGCCGTATCTCTGTTCTCCGACTAACAGGGCCGTTGCGCCCGCTTGAATGAGCGGAAGAATATCCTGTACAGAAGTCGGAGTCACCAAAAGTTCAGGTTTTTTCATGATCATTCACCTCTTCTTTTTACTGATGGCGATGCCGTCTCCGACCGGAAGTATGACCGTTTGATAGTCAGGCCGGTTCATCAGCCATTGGTTATATTGATCAATTTTTTCAACAAGCTTCCGTCTTCTTTTCGGCTCAATGTCCGAGTGATTTTGTGCCACCAGTCCTTTAAACAGAACATTGTCCGTAAAAATGACTCCATCCGGCGCAAGCATCGGTTCATAGAGCTCAAAAAAGTTCGTGTACTGGCCTTTGGCCGCGTCGATAAAAATGGCATCATAAGGAGCCGTGACACGGACAGACTCAGAAAGTTCCAGCGCATCCCCGTGCATTACGTGAATCCGTTTTTCCATTTCAAAGTCTTTTATATTGTTCACAGCTTCTTCATAGCGTTTGTCGTCCCGTTCAATCGTGTAAATATTCGCATCCGGAAGCTCAAGCGCCATCCGTATGGCGGAATATCCGATTGCCGCGCCGATTTCCAAAATGTTTTTCGCCTGTTGAATCGACAGCATTTGAAGCAGCACTTCAATGCCCGCTTCTTCCATAATCGGAACATGGTGCTCTTTTGCATAGGCTTCAAGCTTTTTCACTTTATCAGGCCGAGGCTTCAGCATCGCGTTTATATACTCGTTTATTTGTTCATACCGATCATTCACGGCAAACAGCCTCCGTTCTAAAAAGGAGTGCCCCTGACGAATCCGCGGGGACACTCTCTTAAGACACTTCTTTATCCATAAGTAAACAACCCGATATATTTTATCATAAAACCTTTCAGAATGGAATAAAAGGAGAGCTTTTGCCCTCCTTTTATTCGCTGTCTTTTTTGGAAATATACTTTTCCTTCGCTTTATTATGGTCTTTTAATGTTTTGGTGAAAACGACCTCGCCGTTTGATTTTGCAAGGAAATAGAGATAATCCGTTTTGTCAGGGCGGAGAGCCGCTTCCCATGATGAATCGCCGGCATTTGCAATCGGTCCCGGCGGCAGCCCCTTATGTTTATACGTATTAAACGGAGAATCAATTTTCAGGTCTTTGTAGTAGACCCGGCTTTTATGCCTGCCGGCCGCATATAATACCGTCGGGTCAGTCTGCAGCGGCATTTTTTCTGCAAGCCTGTTGTAAAAAACGCTGGCGATTTTGTGACGGTCGGCTTTGGCGGTGGCTTCTTCTTCAATAAGCGATGCCATCGTCAGAGCGTTATGGACGGAAAGTTTCTTTTTTTCCAGTTCAGATTTATACGTTTCGATACGGGTGTTTGTTTCCTGAACCATTGCCGTCAAAATCGTGTCAAGCGATGCATCCGGATCATTAAACGGATATGTGGCCGGATACAGATAGCCTTCGAGCGGATGCTTGAGCTTCTTGTTTGAAAGTGCGTCCGTTATCGTATCAGGAAACTGTTTTTTCAGTTTGCCGATGAATGTTTTGTCATCCAGTTTCGCCATAATCTCTTCTTTTGAATATGATGTTTCTTTTGCGATCGCATCCGCAATCTGTGTAAGCTGTTTTCCTTCAGGAACGGAGATCTGAAAGGCATATCCCGTTGATCCCGCGGTCAGTTTTTTGATAATCGCATCCGCATCCATTCCTTTATTCAGGTGGTAAAATCCCGCCTGAAACCCGGAAGCGCCTTTATACTTCACATACAGCTGAAATGCTTTTTTGCTTTTGATGACATGCTGATCCTCAAGAATTTCAGCGATTGCCGAAACGGAAGAACCGCTCGGAATATTAATATTGACTGCCGTTTTGCTGCCTTTGTCAACCGGAGACAGCAGAGATTTTCCATAGAAAAAAGCACCGCAAATGATGATAAGCAGAGCAATCACGGAGGACAGTATTATCGTTGTTTTTTTGTTTTTACGCGGAAATGAATTTTTAGTCTGATTGATATTCATACAAGTATTTTCCTCCCAACAGCTCTTATACTACATGATTCATGTGCATTCGGCAATTTATTACAAAAAAAAGCCGAAGCGCATATGCGCTCCGGCTTTTTCTGTTCATTTTATTCTTCGTCTTCTTCCGCTAAAAACGTGTTCAGCGTTTCTTCGATCATTTCCCACTCTTCATCGGTTTCAATCGGCATCAGTTCGCCGTCTTCACCGTTTTCGTTCGGTTCGAAGCTTGAAGCGTGAATTTCGATTTCATCATCGTCTTGAGCATCAATCGGATAATAAAGTACGTAAGATTTGTTGAATGTGTCGTTTTCAAATGTGAACAGCACTTCGCAAAGCTGTTCGTTGCCTTGATCATCGACAATTGTAATGTGTTTTTCGCCGTGTTCCATTTCTTTCACCTCTTAGTTTAAACTGTCCAGATATCCTTGAAGGATCATGACAGCCGCCATTTTATCAATGACTTTTTTTCGTTTTTGCCTGCTGACGTCAGCCGCGATCAGCATTTTTTCAGCCGCCATCGTCGTCAGACGCTCGTCCCACAGCACAACAGGGACATTGTACGCTGTTTCAAGCAGTTTCGCAAATGTTTGGCTGGCTTCGCCTCTCGGACCGATCGTCCCGTTCATGTTTTTCGGAAAACCGAGCACGATCTTCTCTACATTATAGTCTTTCATCAGCTCGGATAAACGGTCCAGACCGTAATCTCCTTCAGCCTCGTTTATTTTTATCGTCTCAATGCCTTGAGCGGTCCAGCCCATTTCATCGCTTAAAGCTACGCCGAGTGTTTTCGTACCAAGATCAAGTCCCAATATTCTCATGAATGTATTTACGCCTCTTTATGCTGTTCTAGATAGGATTTTACCAATTCCTCGATTAATTCGTCACGTTCCAGTTTGCGAATTAAGTTCCGGGCGTCGCGATGCCTAGGAATGTATGCAGGATCTCCAGACAGCAAGTATCCGACAATCTGGTTGATAGGATTGTACCCCTTTTCCTGAAGCGCATCATATACCGTATTCAGCACTTCTTCGACGTTTGTTTCAGCAGAATCATCGGAGAAATTAAATTTCATCGTTTTATCAAACGAGCTCACCGTTTTGCACCTCTTTCCCAAATTCGCAGGCAAAGTTCAGCCTGAGGTCCTCATCTTATCATCATTCTACACTAGTTGAAAGGATTATAAAACGGATTTTATCCAATCTTCCGCAGATGCGAGCGCCTCTTCCAATTTTTCAGGCTGCTTTCCGCCGGCCTGCGCCATGTCCGGACGGCCTCCGCCTCCGCCTCCGCAGACTTCAGCCGCTTGTTTGACCATTTTGCCGGCGTGAAGGCCTTTTTCGATCAGGTCTTTCGTCACGCCTGCTGAAAGGTTGACTTTCTCGTTTTGCACGGCGCCGAGAATGATGACCGCAGAACCGAGCTTCGCTTTCAGATCATCCACCATAGTGCGAAGGTGGTTCATGTCTTTCGCATTTACTTTTTCAGCCAGCACTTTTACGCCGCCGATGTCTTTTACTTTAGACAGAATGGCTCCGGCTTCCACATTGCCAAGTTTGCTGAGCAATGATTCATTTTCTCTTTGCGCTTCCTTCAGCTCTGCTTGAAGAGACTGAATTCGCTTCGGTACGTCTTTTACGTTTGATTTCAGCTCGTCCGCAGCGTGCTGCAGAAGGCTGAGCTGGCTGTTCATTTCCTGATAAGCGCCTTTTCCTGTTACGGCTTCGATTCTTCGCGTACCTGCGCCGATCCCTGATTCGGATACGATTTTAAACAGACCGATTTCAGCCGTATTCGTGACATGGCATCCGCCGCAAAGCTCAAGGCTGTAATCTCCGACTTGTACGACGCGGACGATATCGCCGTATTTCTCGCCGAACAGGGCCATCGCGCCCATTTCTTTCGCTTCATTGATCGGTTTCAAATCAATCGCTACCGGAATGCTCTCCCAGATTTTTTCGTTGACGATTCCTTCAATGCGTTCAAGTTCTTCTTTTGTCACTTGACCGAAATGAGAGAAGTCAAAACGCAGACGATTTTCGGTAACGAGTGAACCCGCTTGGTTGACATGTGTGCCGAGAACGTCTTTCAGCGCCTGGTGCAGAAGGTGGGTTGCTGTATGGTTTTTCACCACGCCGCTTCTCATTTGATCTTCAACTTCAGCCGTCACGCTTGCGCCTTTTTGAATCGTGCCGCTATCCACCGTGCCTTCGTGTACATGCTGACCGTTCGGAGCTTTTTTCACGTCCTTAATGGTTACGACAGCCTGCTCGCTTCTCAGCACTCCTCTGTCACCGATCTGTCCGCCGCTTTCAGCATAGAAAGGCGTTTTATCAAGAAGAATTTGGACGGTATCCCCTTCATGCGCCTCGCTGATTAATTGCCCGTCATGAAGAAGCTCGATCACCTTCGCTTCAGCTTTTACGGCACTGTAGCCGACAAATGTGCTTTCTGCGGTAATGTCGCGCAATGCGCCGCCCTGCACCTGCATGCTTCCTACATCTTGGCGCGCATTTCTCGCCCGTTCACGCTGTTTTTCCATTTCGGCTTCAAAGCCTTTATGGTCAACCTTCATTTGCTCATCTTCCGCGTATTCCTCCGTCAATTCAACCGGGAATCCGTACGTATCGTACAGTTTGAATACGTCTTTTCCGGAGATGATGCCGCTGCCTTTTTCCTTCTCTTTCTTTATCACGTCGGATAAAATGGCCAGACCTTCGTTTAATGTTTCATGGAAGCGCTCTTCCTCCGTTTTGATGACTTTGGCGATAAACTCTTGCTTTTCTTTCACCTCCGGATAGAAAGCGTCCATAATTCCTGCAACAGTCGGAACCAGCTCGTACATAAACGGACGGCTGATACCGATGGTTTTCGCGTATCGCACCGCCCGGCGCAAGAGGCGTCTCAGTACATACCCGCGCCCTTCATTTGACGGCAGAGCTCCGTCGCTTACCGCAAATGCGACCGTTCTGATATGATCGGCGATCACTTTAAAGGCCGTATCCTTCACTGCATCCTTTCCGTAAGTATCTCCGGAAATACGCTCTGTTGCTTCAATAATCGGCATAAACAAATCAGTGTCAAAGTTTGTCGGGACGTCCTGAATCACGGAGACCATCCGTTCAAGCCCCATGCCCGTATCAATGTTTTTCTTCGGAAGCGGTGTGTACGTGCCGTCCGGGTTGTGGTTGAACTCTGAGAATACCAGGTTCCACACTTCAAGATAGCGGTCATTTTCGCCGCCCGGATACAATTCAGAATCTGACGGATCATTGCCGTATTTCTCGCCGCGGTCATAGAAAATTTCTGTATTCGGTCCGCTCGGGCCTTCGCCGATATCCCAGAAGTTCCCTTCCAGACGGATGATTCTTTCTTCCGGAACGCCGATTTTTTCCGCCCATAGCGTATAAGCTTCTTCATCCTCAGGGTGAACCGTTACAGACAGCAGCTCCGGATCAAAGCCGATCCACTTTTCGCTCGTTAAAAACTCCCATGCCCACGTGATGGCTTCTTCTTTAAAATAATCACCGATGGAAAAGTTTCCGAGCATCTCAAAGAACGTGTGGTGGCGCGCCGTTTTCCCCACATTTTCAATATCATTTGTGCGGATTGATTTTTGCGCGTTTACAATTCTCGGATTCTCCGGCACAACGCGGCCGTCAAAGTATTTTTTCAGCGTCGCAACGCCGCTGTTGATCCATAATAAAGACGGATCTTCATGCGGAACCAATGAGGCGCTCGGTTCAACGGCATGGCCTTTTTCTTTAAAGAAATCTAAAAACATTTGACGCACTTCAGCAGAAGTTAAGTGTTTCATCTATATTCCTCCTTATCACTACCCGAAATTCTCTTTTGCGACAGCAAAAAAGCTCTCTCCCTATGCAAACCATGCGTTCACACAGGGACGAGAGCTGTCTCGCGGTACCACCCTGATTACAGGCCGAAAAAGGCCTGTCACCTTTCATCCCGTAACGCAGGATTGCGGCAGCCTTTAACTGCACTCAGGATTAGCTTCGGCCGATCTTCTGCTGAAGCTCCTTTCAGCGTATCGGAGCTTCTCTCTTAAACAGGGCTTCGGCGTACTCATATCCGTCACTCGAGATTCGTATGTATTCTACTCGAAATTATAGACAAGCAGAACCCGAATGTCAATGTTCCGTCCTGATCCGCAAAAAGTGAATGGCCGTCACTTTTAAAACGGCTGCCGCCGGAACAGCGAGAATCATGCCGGGAATGCCCGCGAGCTCCCCTCCGGCAAGAAGCGCAAGCATGATCACGACGGGGTGCATCCTGAGACTTCGTCCGACAATGAGCGGGCTCAAAATGTTTCCTTCTATAAATTGAAGAATAAAAATCGTGACGATTACGATGATCACAGCCTTGGAGGAAATCGCCAGCGAAAGGAGCAGCGCCGGCACAGCGCCGATAAACGGACCGAAATACGGGATGACATTCGTAATCCCGATGGCAAGGCCCAAAATCAGCGGGTAAGGAAGCCCGAACAGCCAAAATGAAACGCCGGCTATGAACCCGAGCAAAAAACAAACGAGAAGCTGACCGCGGATGTAATCACCGAGAGAGTCGTCCACATCCCGCAGAAATTCACTCCCCCTTTTTCTCCAGGATTTCGGCGTCAAATACCAGACCGTCTTTTTCATAACGTCTATATCCTTCACCATATAGAACACGAGAAAAGGAATCGTCGCCGCGATCAGGATATAATCAAGCACGAAACGGATGCTTCTGATCGTGCTTTCAATCGTGCCGGCAAGAAACGTTTCTGTCTGCTGAATCATTTTGTCCATCCGATGGTGCATGCCGTCAGGCCAATGATCCGTGTGATTATGCAGATGCCTCAGCATGCTGTTGTAGTTTTCGGCCAGACCGGGAATGCTCTCAGACAGATCCTGCAGCTGTTCAATTAAAACAGGAACCCCTTTATAAACCCCCCAGCCGATTCCGCCGAAAAACAGGCAATAAATCAGAAGCAGGCTTAAAGTTCTAGGCATCCCTTTTCTATGAAGCCATTCAGTAATCGGAAGTAAAAGATAAGCAATAAATACTGCGATGAATATAGGAATAAAGAGAGATTTTATAACAAGCCAAATGGGAGACCATAACATATCGAGCATGCAAAAGACATACACTGTTAACAAAACGAGCAGACATACAGCCGTCCACATTAAGAGCTGCAGCGGTTTTTGAAGCATGACGTTTCACCTCTTGCTTTATCTTTTGACAGAAAGCCGGAATTATTCCCGTTTCATAAACTCCGCCTTATGACGCAGACCTCTTGATGGAAATAATTATCAGAAATTACGAAATAGTCTAACTAATATTCATAAAAGTCTGTATAACCATCGTAATGTGTTAAGGGATTTCAAAACTGTCCAGTCAATATGACTCATGTTTTTTTAAGGAGGATGGCCATGATTTCATTTCAGGATGTAAATAAGCACTACGGACATTTCCACGTGCTGAAAAACATTAATCTGCACATTAAAAAAGGGGAAGTCGTCGTTATCATCGGACCTTCAGGATCGGGAAAAAGCACGCTTCTCCGCTGCATTAATCAGCTGGAAACAGTTGATGGAGGCGCCTTAACGGTAAACGGCGTCTCCATCCGTGACAAGAAAACGGATATCAATCAGGTCCGCCGGAATATCGGAATGGTGTTTCAGCATTTTCATCTGTACCCGCACAAAACCGTTCTGCAAAACATCATGCTCGCACCGATCAAAGTGCTCAAGCAATCAAAAGAAGAAGCAAAGGAAACGGCCTTATACTATTTGAAAAAAGTCGGTATACCGGACAAAGCGGACGCTTATCCTTCACAGCTTTCCGGCGGCCAGCAGCAGCGTGTCGCCATCGCCAGGGGGCTTGCGATGAAGCCCGAAATTATGCTGTTTGATGAACCCACATCCGCGCTTGATCCGGAAATGATCGGGGAAGTGCTGGATGTCATGAAAACACTCGCAAAGGAAGGCATGACCATGGCAGTCGTCACACATGAAATGGGATTCGCAAAAGAAGTGGCGGACCGCATCGTGTTTATCGACGGCGGATCCATCTTAGAAGAAGCTGCACCGGCTGAATTTTACGAAAGCCCCCGTGAAGAGAGGGCGCGTTTATTCTTAAGCCGTATTTTAAATCACTGAAAAGAAACGGAGGAGCGCTTATGTCACGCGTAACAAAATGGTTGTCATTCGGATTGATATCACTGCTGGCCGTCTTTATGCTGGCAGCCTGCGGAGGGAAAGAAACGTCCGGGGATTCAAAAGGAACGGGAAAAGACACGTTAGCCTCTATTAAAGACAGAGACAAAATCATCTTCGGCGTCAAAACCGACACGAGGTTATTCGGGCTGAAAAACCCAAGCTCCGGTGATATTGAAGGCTTCGATATTGATATCTCAAAACAGCTCGCAAAAGATATTCTGGGGGATGAGAAGAAAGCGGAATTTAAAGAAGTGACGTCAAAAACGAGAATTCCGATGCTGCAAAACGGCGATATCGACGCCATCACCGCCACGATGACGATAACGGATGAGCGGAAAAAAGAAGTTGATTTCTCAGATGTTTATTTTGAAGCCGGGCAATCCCTGCTCGTCAAAAAAGGAAGCAGCATCAAAAGCACCGAAGACCTGGGAAAAGGCTCAAAAGTATTAGCGGTAAAAGGCTCCACTTCCTCACAGAACATCAGAGAAAAAGCGCCTGACGCCTCAGTGCTGGAATTTGAAAATTACGCCGAAGCGTTCACTGCGCTTAAAGCGGGACAGGGAGATGCGCTCACAACCGATAATGCGATTTTATACGGCATGGCGGATGAAAATAAACAATATCAGCTGACGGGCGAAACCTTCACCGATGAACCTTACGGAATCGCCGTCAAAAAAGGCCAATCCGGCCTTGTCAAAAAAATCAACGCCTCTTTGAAAAAAATGAAAGCCGACGGCAGGTACGAAAAAATCTATAAAAAATGGATAAAAGAAGAACCGGCAAAATAGGACGGACCGCGGGATGAGCAGGCATGCTCATCCCCGTTTTATAAGGAGTGACATAGATGAACTTTTCAATTTTAACGGAAAACTTCGATATGAATATGGACGGTTTCCTGCACACATTGCTTGCGAGCTTCATCGCGCTGGCAGGCAGCTTTGCGGTGGGCGTTCTGATCGCAGTCATGAGAATCACGGCTTTCAAACCCCTTCAATGGATCGGCACTGCGTATGTGGAATTTATCCGGAACATCCCTCTTCTCCTCATCACATTCGTTTTTTATTTCGGACTTCCGAACGCCGGGCTGAGACTGGACGGCTTTCAGGCGGGAACGATTGCGCTTACGATTTACACGTCCGCCTTTATCGCAGAAGCCATCAGAGCCGGAATTCAGACTGTCCCCAAAGGGCAGATGGAAGCGGCCAGATCGTCAGGCTTCACCTACAGTCAGGCGATGAGATATATCATTCTTCCTCAGGCCGTAAAAATCGTCATTCCCCCGCTCGGAAACCAATTTCTCAACCTTGTCAAAAACTCATCAATACTCGGAGTGGTGGCGGGACTCGATTTGATGTATCAGGCGGATCTCGTGTCCTCGAGCACTCTTGTCGTGTTTGATGTCTATATTTTCGTCGCGCTTTTTTATTTGATATTAACGATCCCGCTCAGCATCGGGGTTCACTATTTGGAAAGACGTCTCGGAAAGAGTTATTAGAGAAGGAGAGTGAAAAACATGGATTTTAGCGGCGCCTATACACCTGACCATCTGCTGTTTTTATGGGACGGCTTTTTGGTCACACTTTATGTTGCGCTGATCTCCATTGTCCTGAGTTTTATTTTCGGGCTTGCCGCCGGCACTTTGCGCTATGCGAACATTCCTATCGTCTCGGGCATTATAGCGGCCATTGTGGAAACCATCCGCAACCTGCCGCTGTTATTAATCATTTTCTTTACGTTTTTTGCCCTTCCGGAAATCGGGATCAAACTGGAAATTACCGCGGCCGCCATCACGGCGCTGACGATTTTTGAATCGGCCATGCTGTCAGAAATCATCAGAAGCGGTTTGCAATCCGTTGACAAAGGACAGATTGAAGCGGCGCGTTCTTCAGGACTGACGTACACGCAGACTCTTTTTCTCGTCGTCATGCCGCAGGCGCTCAGGCGTATGGTTCCTCCGATTGTGAGCCAGTTTATCTCCTTATTAAAGGATACGTCACTTGCGGTCGTCATCGCTCTGCCCGAACTGATTCATAACGCGCAGATTTTAAACGGACAAAGCGCTGACGGGGGGTATTTTTTCCCGATCTTTCTGCTGGCGGCCCTGATGTATTTCGCGGTTAATTACAGCCTGTCTCTCGCAGCCAGACGGCTGGAAGCGAGACAAACGTAAAAAGGATACTTCCGGAGAAGTATCCTTTTTTCTGCTTAAAACATTTTCATGACTCGTCTTCTCATCCGTTTCATACCTTTTTTATTCAGCATATCGGACTGAGAAGCCATACGATACATAACGGCTCCAGCTCCTAAAGCCAACAGAGAGGTCATTGTTCTGCCCATCGCGCGTATCTCCTTTCAACTTTAAAAATTGATACTGCGTTCGTCTTCAGAAAACAAATCATCAAGACTGCTTAACGTGCCGTCTTCCTCTACTTGATGTGTCGCAATTTTGCCTTTGGCCACCGTCAGCTCAATGAAGCAGCCCCAGCAATAGTATTGGTTTACGCCGATTTTGCCGATATCTTTACTTTTGCAGTTCGGACATACAAGCACAGACTACACCTCTTATCCGTTCAGGACGATGCCTTCTTTCCCCGCTTCAATAAGCGTATCGGCGGCGCGGCGCACTTGGCGTCTGCCAGCCAGATCTGAAAAGAAGCCGTCCGAGAGTTCATATGCTACGATTATGCCCCTGTCCAAACAAAAGTATACATCTTCCAGCAAACCGAACATTTCACCATCAGGCGATTTCACCGGCTGCATTTTAATCTGTTCAAAGGTGAAACAGCTCTTCGGCAAAGGCTGCAAATGAGCATGACCGGCAGCTACGGCTTCTTGATCCATCTCTTTTATATCACTTGCCCCTAAAAAAAGATGGCGGTTGTGAAACAAGCGTTTCTGCTCCAGCACGAAACCGAGAAACCGGCCGTCCAGAGAGAAACATACATCCGATATCATTCCGAGACTTCGCCCGGTGTTTTCGTCATATACTGTTCGTCCTTCAGCTGCATGGCATGTTCTCAAAGTGTGATCAACCACCTTTTGTTGAACACGTATAGGTTTTGCCAAGAAGCCGGGCAGCATACTTTGAAATGACTTCCACAGGCGAAAAACCGGCGCATAAACATGTGCCGGGTTTTATTTACGCTTTTTCTTCCATAAAGTCAAAAGGCGTGATGCCTTCCATTCCGATGTTCGCATCGTATACACTGAACGGCAGCTCTTTTTGCAGGGCGGCCAGTTCTGCATCCATCTCTTCAGTCTGCTCTGTGAGCCTGTTTTTAAGCGACGTCTGTCTGACGGTGGCATCATTGTTTTTGACGCCCCATTCAAGCGCTTCTTCTTCTCCGCAAAGAATCAGGAATTTTTTCGCTCTTGTAATGGCGGTATAAAGCAGATTTCTCCTGAGCATTCGATAGTAGCCTTTGACGACAGGCAGGACGACAATCGGGAATTCGCTTCCCTGCGACTTATGAATGGAACAGCAGTAAGCGTGGGTAAACTGGCTGAAATCCTTTTTCGTAAAGGTGATTTCGTTGCCGTCAAACGAGACGACGACCATGTCTTCTTTTTCCGTATTTTCTTTGGCATAAAAAATGGACACGATTTCGCCGATATCGCCGTTAAACACATTGTTTTCCGGCTGGTTGACAAGCTGCAATATTTTATCGCCCGTCCTGTAGACGACATCCCCGAATTTCAGCTCCCGCCTTTTTTCTTTAGGCGGATTCATGATGTCCTGAAGAAGCATGTTCAGCTCGTTAATTCCCGCTTTTCCCCTGTACATCGGGGCAAGCACTTGAATATCTCTGGAGGTATACCCCTTTTTTAACGCATTCGAGACGACCTGATCCACGACTTCTTTAATCTGTGAAGAATTACAGCGGATAAATGAGCGGTCCTTTGTCGGCGCGGTCAGCCCCTTTGGAAGCAGTCCTTTTTTCATATCATGGGCAAGTTCCACAATGGATGATCCTTCAGCCTGACGGTAAATATCTGTCAGGCGCACGGTCGGCAGCACTTCAGAAGCCAAAAGATCTCTGAGCACCTGCCCCGGTCCTACTGAAGGAAGCTGGTCTTCATCACCGACAATAATGAGCTGAATGTGCTTAGGAAGCGCCTTAAACAAATGGCTGGCGAGCCAGATATCAAGCATACTCGCTTCGTCTATAATGATCAGTTTCCCTTCAATCGGCTGATCTTCGTTGTAGGTAAAGCCTTCAGCGCCATTCCAGCCGAGCAGCCTGTGAATCGTAACAGCCGGCAGACCCGTAGATTCGCTCATCCGTTTTGCGGCTCTTCCGGTCGGCGCGGCAAGCAGCACCGGAAACGCCTCGTCTTTTTTATAATCACCGGGGTCAAGGGATACGCCGTGCAGTTCACTGTATAATTCCACGATTCCTTTAATAACGGTCGTTTTCCCCGTTCCAGGTCCTCCGGTCAGTAAAAGCATCGGTGAAGACAGCGCTTTTTGAATGGCATCCTTTTGGCTTGGTGCGTATTGAACATTCATCCGTTCTTCCAGTTCACCGAGTGCAAGCAGAAATTCCGATTCAGGAAATTGATCGGCATACTCCGTCTGAGCGGCAATGTCGAGCACGCGTTTTGCGACGTTTTGTTCCGCGTAAAACAAGGACGGAAAATAGCAGCGCTCTCCTTCGATGACGATATCCTTACTCTCCCCGAGGGCGATGATGCCGTCAGCCGCATCCATTTCCGTGACGCGGCCGCCTTCAGCTGACTGATTCAGAAGCGTTTGCGTATTGATAATCAGCTGCTTTGTTTCTATGTACGTGTGGCCCTCTGAAAGACATGTCGATTCAATCGTATATAAGATAGCCGCTTTGATCCGCTCCGGGTGGTTTCCTGACAGACCCATTTTTCCGCCCAGCTCGTCAGCTTTCACAAAGCCGATGCCCTCAACGTCTTTTACAAGCTGATAAGGATTTTCCTGAATTTTCTCCAAGGTTTCCGTTTCGTAGGCCTGATATATTTTCATGGATAGCTGGGGCCCGAAACCGTATTGGTTCAGAGAGATCATAATCTGCTCAAGACCCTGATGCCGCTGCAGCTCTCCGGCAAGCTTATCCGCTTTCTTTTTCGACATTTTCGGCACATCGTAAAGCACCGACGCATCCGACAGAATTTTATTGAGCGCGCCGTCTCCAAGCTTTTTGACGATTTCTTCCGCCGTTTTTTTTCCGATTCCTTCAAACAGATCACTTGATAAATAGTGAATGATTCCTTCTTTTGTGGTCGGAATTTCTTTTTTAAAGTGTTCAGCCTGAAATTGCAGGCCGAACTTAGGATGCGTGGCAGTTTTTCCGTAAAATGTATAGGTCTCATCTTCTTGCAGCAGAGGGAAGTAGCCCGTTACGGATACGACCTTGTCTTCGATCGCCTCAGACGTTTCTGCAACCTTGACTTTCAGCACTGTATACAGGTTGGTGTCATTATGATAAATGACCGTATGAATGACGCCTTTTACATACGGCTGTTCTTCGATGTTCAGCTGATCCACGAGCCTTCCCTCCTTTTGTTATGACTGGGTGATAAGCTGTTTCGCATGAAGCGCAAGCATATGATCAGGCTGTATGCCGATTGCGCCTTCCAGCATCTCAAGCGCCTTTTCACGATTTTCTTTGTACGCGTAAGCGACCCCGGCATTATAAAATGCGTCCGCGTGGCCTGGATCCTGCTCGATCACCGTCTCAAACTGCGCAAGCGCTTCATCCAGCATTTCTTCATTTGCAAGACACATTCCGAACTGGAAGCGCGCTTCCGTGTCATTTTCGTTTAATTCAACGGCACGCTGCAAATACGGCAGTGCAAGCTTCGGCCGCTCTAATTTAACGAGAACGGTCCCCAGCATATAAAACAAATCTCCGTTTTCCATTCCGGAACGAAGCGCTTTTTCAAACATATCCTTCGCTTCGGAAAACGATTCTTTCATCACATATACGTTTCCCGCACCGTAATAAGCGGCTGCCGCCGAATTGTCCAATTCAAGCGCTCTGTTATAGAATGCAAGCGCCCGTTCGAGTTCGTTCACAGAAGAAAGCAGATTTGCGAAGTTGATGTACGGCACCGGGTCTTGGCCGTTTTCCTCAATCGCTTTCGTAAAAGCCTCTGCCGCTTTTTCAAAATCGCCCTCCTGCATGGCGTCAATCCCGATTTTATTATAATCCATTTTTAACTTCCTTTCGCTAAAAAACCCCAACATGCGAGTTGAGGTTTTTTACATGTGTTATACGTACCACAGTTTTGTTCCGTCTTTATAAACGTCATCTATCGTTCCGCCGCCGAGGCACTCTTCTCCGTCATAAAAAACGACGGCTTGTCCCGGCGTAACGGCGCGTACCTGCCCGTCAAAAATGATTTCCGCTTCATCATCACCCGTCATTTTCACCGTTACTTTGTGATCTTCCTGACGGTAGCGGAATTTCGCCGTGCATGTCATTTCGCCGCTGTCCATCAGACCGGGACGCGTCCAGCTGACATTTGTCGCCGTGATCTTATCGGAATACAGAAGCGGATTATGGAATCCTTGATCAACATACAGAATGTTTTTTTCAAGATCTTTACCGACGGCGAACCACGGCTCGCCGCTTCCGCCGATTCCAAGACCGTGGCGCTGTCCGATTGTATAATACATCAGACCGTCATGACGCCCTTTTATTTCTCCGTCCATTGTCATCATATCGCCCGGCTGAGCGGGGAGATATTGGCTGAGAAACGTTTTGAAGTTGCGTTCGCCGATAAAGCAGATTCCCGTGCTGTCTTTTTTCGCAGCTGTCGCAAGTTCCGCTTCTTTGGCGATTTCCCGCACGCGGCTTTTTTGCAGATCACCGATCGGGAACATGACTTTGCTGAGCTGTTCCTGATTGAGCTGATTCAGAAAATAAGTCTGGTCCTTGTTTTCATCCAGACCGCGGAGCATGCGCACTGTACCTGCGCTTCTGTCCACGCGGGCGTAATGGCCCGTCGCAAGATAATCCGCGCCGAGTGACAGAGCATGATCCAAGAAAGCCTTAAACTTAATTTCTTTATTGCACATGACATCCGGATTGGGGGTTCTTCCGGCTTTATATTCATCAAGGAAATATTGAAATACCTTCTCCCAATATTGCTTCTCAAAATTGACGGCATAATACGGAATTCCGATCTGGTTGCAGACCCGGATGACGTCTTCATAATCTTCCGTCGCCGTGCAAAAACCGTTTTCGTCCGTATCATCCCAGTTTTTCATAAAGATTCCGATTACATCGTAGCCCTGCTCCTTCAGCAGAAGGGCCGCCACGGAAGAGTCCACGCCGCCGGACATGCCGACTACGACTCTTGTATCCTCCGGCCGTTTTTCCATTTGCATTCACTCCATTAAAAACGTAAGTCCGCCGTTTTAAGCAAGCCGTTTAACGACGGCGGCAAGCTTTTCGGCGGCTGTTTCGATTTGTTCCGCCGTATTGCCGAGGCCGAAGCTGAGGCGGATTGACGAAGTCAGCCTGCCGCTCTCACTTCCGAACATGGCCGTAAGCACATGGGACGGAAGAACGGATCCCGCTGTACAAGCAGATCCGCTGGAGACGGCAATGCCTTCCATGTCAAGATTGACCAGCAGCGCTTCCACCGGCACACCGGGAAAGTAAAGGTTTAAAATATGAGGCAGGCATTTCTCGGCATCTCCGTTCACCTCCGCTGTGACGCCGGCTTCTTCCAGCGTGCTCATGATGATGTTCTTAAACTCCTTATACTTCGCTGTTTTCTCTTCCCTCTCACGGTTTGAAAGGACGACCGCTTCTTTTAAGCCGGCGATGCCCGGTACATTTTCCGTCCCCGCGCGGCGCTTTCGTTCCTGCTCTCCCCCAAGAAGAATCGGTGACAGCTTCACCTCTTGATTTACATATAAAAAGCCTGTCCCTTTAGGCCCGTTAAGCTTGTGACCGGAAACAGACAGCATGTCAATTCTGCTTTTTTTCACATCAATCGGCATATAACCGAATGCCTGGACGGCATCTGTGTGAAAATAGGCCTGATGCCCGCTTAACAGCTCTCCGATTTCGTCAATCGGCTGAATGGTTCCGACTTCGTTATTGCCATACATGACGGTAACAAGGATTGTATCATCACGGAGCGCTTCTTTCACCTGATTTGCACTGATCCGTCCTGAAGGGCCGGGGATGAGGTATGTCACCTCAAAGCCGTCTTCTTCCAGCTTTTCGCAGGCGTGCAATACAGCATGATGCTCAACAGCGGTCGTAATGATATGCTTTCCTTCATTCTTCCGGGCGGCAGCCGTTCCGAAAATCGCTAAATTATCAGCCTCCGTGCCGCCGCTTGTGAAAATAATTTCCTGTTCTTTCGCACTGATTTCGCGCGCGATGTCCGCTCTCGCTTCATCGACCCATTTCCGGGATTCTCTCCCGAATGAATGAATGCTTGACGGGTTGCCGAAACTGCCGAAGAAATGGGGCTTCATTTCTTCGAGCACACGTTCATCCATCGGGGAAGTCGCGGCATGATCTAAATAAATCCGTTCCATTGTCTTTACACCTCTGGTTTAAATATAGAACATATAAGCTTCCTGCTCGCCGTCCGTGTAGCTCGCAAGGTCTTCTAACGTCGTGCTGTCCAGCACGTCTTTTACAGCGTCGCGGATGCGGATCCATAACTCCCGCTTGGCAGGCTCTTCATCCTCAAGCACTTCTACCGGGCTGATCGGCCCTTCCAGCACTCTGATAATATCTCCGGCCGTTATCTCTTCAGGCTGGCCCCCGAGCACGTAACCCCCGTAAGCGCCTCTGATGCTTTTTACGAGTCCGGCGTTTCTGAGCGGTGATACAAGCTGTTCCAAGTAATGCTCAGAAAGGCTGTTTGTTTGGGCGATGCTTTTGAGCGACGTCGGACCGTCTCCATGCTTTTTCGCCAATTCAATCATAATGGTGAGCCCGTATCTTCCCTTTGTCGATATTTTCAATATGAACACCCCAGTCAATTCTAATTGTTAATTTATACAAGTAAATGGATATGAATAATCTGTTTAGTATCTTATAGACCAACTGTTATTATAACATAACTTATCCTAATTTTCATTGAAACACGGGGCCCGCCGCAATTCGCTTTTCTAATCGGCCGTTTTCCGTTACCCTGTATATGTAAGGAGAGATGTTCATGAAACCATTGGCATATCGGATGCGGCCTGCCAATATCGAAGACATTATCGGCCAGGAACATTTGGTCAAAGAAGATAAAATCATCGGCAGAATGGTGCGTGCGAAGCACTTATCATCCATGATCCTGTACGGACCGCCGGGCATCGGAAAAACGTCCATCGCCACAGCGATCGCAGGATCGACAAGCATCGCATTCAGGAAATTGAATGCCGTCATTCATAATAAAAAAGACATGGAGATTGTCGTACAGGAAGCGAAAATGTCTGGTCAGGTCATTTTAATCCTTGATGAAGTGCACAGGCTTGATAAGGGAAAGCAGGATTTTCTGCTGCCCTATTTAGAAAACGGCATGATTATTTTAATCGGCGCGACGACCGCCAATCCTTATCATGCCATTAACCCGGCCATCAGAAGCCGAACCCAGATATTTGAGCTTGAACCGTTAACACCCGATCTGATCAAGCTGGCATTGAAAAGAGCGCTCACAGATGAACACCGGGGACTCGGTTCCTACAGCGTTTCGGTGGACGACGACGCGATGGATCATTTCGCACAAGGATGCGGAGGAGACGTCCGCTCCGCTTTGAACGCACTGGAGCTTGCCGTGCTCTCCACAAAGGAATCAAGCGACGGCACGATCCGGATTACACGGGAAACGGCGGAAGAATGTCTGCAGAAAAAAAGCTATACCCATGATAAAAACGGCGATGCGCATTATGACGTCTTATCCGCGTTCCAAAAATCGATCCGGGGCTCGGACGCAAACGCCGCCCTTCATTATCTGGCCCGTCTGATCGAAGCCGGAGACCTTGAAAGCATATCAAGAAGACTTCTCGTGATCGCCTATGAAGATATCGGCCTCGCAAGCCCGCAGGCAGGCCCCCGGGTGCTGAGCGCGATTCAGACCGCAGAACGGATCGGCTTTCCGGAAGCGAGAATTCCGCTGGCCAATGCGGTAATCGAATTATGCCTCTCGCCAAAATCAAACTCCGCCATCTCAGCCGTTGATGAGGCGCTCAAAGACATCAGGACTGGTAAAATCGGCGATGTGCCGAAACATTTAAAAGACGCCCACTATAAAGGGGCCCAAGAGCTCGGACGCGGGATCGGCTATCAATATCCTCACGATTTCGAGAATGGATGGGTCGAACAGCAATATTTGCCCGATCCGTTAAAAAACAAGCAATACTATAAACCGAAACAAACGGGGAAATTTGAAGCCGCCATAAAGCAAGTGTATGAAAAACTGATGAAGCAGAAAAAATAACCGGACAAGATCTTTCGTGTAAACGGCGGATTCAAATAAAAAAACAGCCTTTCCTGAAGAAGGCTGTTTTTCTTTTTACTTATCTTTAACCCGTTTAATGTCGATGTCCTTTAAGAGCTCCATGACAACATGTCCGCCCATAATCAGACCGGCCACTGACGGAACCCAGGCGTTGGAAGACGGCGGCATTTGCGCTTTGCGGATTTTCGCTTCATCATTCCCGACTTCTTTTCTGACGTCTTCACGGATGACGATCGGGCTTTCATCAGAAAAAATGACCTGTATGCCTTTTTTAATGCCCTCTTTACGAAGCCTTGTGCGGACGACTTTGGCAATCGGATCAGTATGGGTTTTTGAAATGTCAGCAATCTGAAAGCGTGTCGGGTCTGTTTTATTCGCCGCTCCCATGCTTGAAATCAGCGGAACATTCCGTTTCAGACATTCTTTCATCAGATGAATTTTATAATGAATCGTATCTGACGCGTCAATGACGTAATCAAGCGGATACTCAAAGAACTGCTCATACGTCTCTTCTGTATAAAACATTTTTAAGGCGACGACGTCACAATCCGGATTAATATCAGCGATCCGCTCTTTCATCAATTCTGTTTTCGGCTGTCCCACCGTCGACAAGAGCGCATGCAGCTGGCGGTTTACGTTTGTAATGTCAACATCATCTTTATCGACAAGCACGATCCGCCCCACTCCGGACCTCGCCAATGCTTCGGCTGCGAATGAACCGACTCCGCCGACGCCGAGAACGGCCACCGTGCTGTTTTTTAACGTGTCCAGCCCTTCTTTTCCAATCGCTAGCTCATTTCTGGAAAACTGATGTAACAAGAGACTCACTCCACATTCTGGTTTTATAAACTCGGCTTGTCAGAAAGCCGCTGGTTTTAGCGCACAAAAAATAAAGTCCCAATTGTGCCGTTGCAGCTTTCCTTCGTTTTGAACCCGCTCTCAGCAGGTGGGTGCCCTTTTTTAAATCTTGTAAGTCCTCTTTAGCGAATGAAAAGAGGCATGTACGCCATTTAAAAATGCGGGCTCCCAAATCAAAAAAATGTTCGGTCAAAACTAGGTGTACAACTAACACATCAGGACTTTATTTAACTTGTCAAAATCATATCACAGCAGATTTTGATTTTCAAGAAACAAACTGCTGATCTTTACTGTTTCACTTTTCTTTTGACAGAAAGGTGAAGTTCTTCAAGCTGGGCGTCGCTCACTTCGCCGGGCGCTTCCGTAAGAAGGCAGCTTGCGCTTGCCGTTTTCGGGAAAGCGATCGTATCTCTTAAGTTTGTGCGGCCTGCAAGAAGCATAACCAACCGGTCTAAGCCGAGCGCGATTCCGCCGTGCGGAGGGGCGCCGTATTCAAAGGCTTCAAGAAGGTATCCGAACTCCTGCTCCGCTTCTTCTTTTGTAAAGCCGAGAAGCCCGAACATTTTTTCCTGAACGTCTTTTTCAAAAATACGGATTGAGCCTCCGCCGAGTTCATAGCCGTTTAAGACGAGGTCGTAAGCCTGCGCTTTCATATCTTCAGGCGCCGTTTCAATCAGGCCAAGATCTTCACGGACAGGCATTGTAAACGGATGGTGAGCCGCATAGAAACGGCCTTCTTCCTCGTCATGCTCCAATAACGGCCAGTCCACAACCCACAGGAAGTTGAAGAGGCTTTCGTCAATCAGGCCGCGTTCTTTGCCGAGCTTTAAGCGAAGCGCGCCGAGGGATTGAGCCACAACCTCAAACTTATCAGCGCCGAACAGGAGCAGATCGCCTTCAGAAGCATCAAGCGCTTCAGCCAGTTTTGCCTGCTTCTCTTCATCAAAGAATTTCGCAATCGGGCCTTTTACGCCGTCAGCTTCTACTTTCACCCAAGCGAGACCTTTCGCGCCGTAATTTCCGGCAAAAACGCCGAGCGCATCGATATCTTTTCTGGAATAGTCGCCGGCAGCGCCTTTGACATTGATCGCTTTTACAACGCCGCCGTTTGCCACGGCTGATGAGAACACCTTAAATTCAGTATCTCTCACTATGTCTGACACGTCCGTCAGCAGCATGCCGAAGCGGGTATCGGGTTTGTCGGAACCGTAGCTGTTCATCGCTTCTTCATATGTCATTCGCGGAAGCGGAAGCGATACTTCAACGCCTTTTGTTTCGAGCATGACTTTCGCCATCATCTCTTCCGCCAGAGCCATGATGTCCTCTTGACTCATAAAGGACATTTCAATATCAATCTGCGTAAATTCCGGCTGGCGGTCGGCACGCAAGTCTTCATCGCGGAAGCAGCGGGCCACTTGATAATACCGTTCAAAGCCCGACACCATCAGAAGCTGTTTAAAAATCTGCGGCGATTGCGGAAGGGCGTAAAATTCCCCTTCATGCACCCGGCTCGGCACTAAGTAATCACGGGCGCCTTCGGGAGAACTTTTTGTTAAAATCGGTGTTTCAATATCAAGAAATCCGTTTTCATCCAAGAAATGGCGGATGGATTTTGTGACTTGATGCCGCATTTGCAATGTTTGAAACATCGCCGGGCGGCGCAAATCCAAATAGCGGTGTTTTAACCGGACGTCTTCAGAAACCTCAGCCGCCTGGTCACTGATCGGAAACGGAGGCGTTTTCGCCGTACTGAGCACCGTCACCGCTTCAGCTTTGATTTCAATTTTACCGGTTTTCAGGTTGGGATTCACCGTGCCTTCTTCACGGGCAGAAACCGTGCCTTCGATATCAAGCACATATTCGTTTCTGATTGCTTCCGCTGCGGCAAGGGCTTCCTTCGATACGTCAGGGTTGAACACGACTTGCACAATACCCGAGCGGTCACGCAAATCAATGAAAATCAAGCCGCCGAGATCGCGCCGCTTCTGCACCCACCCTTTCAGTTTGACGGTTTCGCCAATCGCTTTTTCAGTTATCTCGCCACAATAATATGTTCTTCCAAACATAGCGTTCCTCTCCTTCACTGCTTTTGATCTGCCTTTAACACTTGTATCAGCTCGTCTAACACCACTTCACGCTGCTCTCCTGTTTCCGCATCTTTTACATTGATTTTATTTTGGGCAAGCTCATCTTCCCCTAAAATCGCAATAAAACGTGCGCCGAGACGGTCAGCCGTTTTGAATTGGCCCTTCATCTTTTTATTTTCATAATCGATTTCACTTGAGATGCCCGCTTCTCTCAGTTTGTACACGAGGGAAACGGAATAATCCTTCGCTTTTTCTCCGAGCGTCACGATGTAGCAGTCGATCCCCTGATTGACGGGAAGGTCTGTTTTCTCAGCGTCAATGGCTGCCAGCAGTCGTTCGATGCTCATCGCAAATCCGATACCCGGCGCTTCAGGTCCGCCGATCTGTTCAACAAGCCCGTCATAGCGGCCCCCGCCGGCAAGGGTTGTAATCGCTCCGAATCCTTCGGCATTGCTCATAATTTCAAAAGCGGTATGGTTATAATAATCAAGCCCTCTGACAAGGTTCGGATCTATTTCGAACGGGATGCCGAGACCGTTTAAGTATTGTTTTACTTTCTCAAAATAAGCGGCTGATTCTTCATTTAAGTAATCAAGAATGGACGGAGCCGTTTTCATCAGTTCATGCTCTCTGTCTTTCTTGCAGTCAAGAATTCTGAGCGGGTTTGTGTGCAGACGCGATTGGCAGTCTGAGCAAAATTCTCCGATGCGCGGTTCAAAATGTTTGACGAGCGCTTCCCGGTAGGATTTGCGGCTCTCCTGGTCACCAAGGCTGTTCAGCACAAGCTTGACATGTTTCAAACCGGCTTTACGGTAAATACTCATCGCAAGCGCAATGACTTCTGCATCCACGGCCGGATCTTTGGAGCCGATCGCTTCAATTCCGAATTGATAAAATTGGCGGAAACGCCCTGTCTGCGGACGTTCGTAACGGAACATCGGTCCGACATAATAAAGCTTCGTCGGCTGCACCGGGTTCGCAAATAATTTATTTTCATTGAACGCGCGGACTGCGGCGGCTGTTCCTTCCGGCCGAAGCGTCAAGCTTCTCCCTTTGCGGTCTTCAAACGTGTACATTTCTTTCTGCACGATATCTGTAGACTCACCGACGCCTCTTGCGAATAATTCCGTATGTTCGAAGATCGGCGTGCGGATTTCTTTATATTGATAAGTGCGGCACGTCTCCCTCATAATTTGTTCGACGAACTGCCATCTGTCTGATTCACCCGGCAGTATGTCCTGTGTGCCTCTTGGAATGTGATATGCCATGTTACAGGCCTCCTTAATGTCTTTCTTCAAATAAAAAAACTCCCGCTCCTACTATACATGTATAGTAGGGACGAGAGTTATACCCGTGGTGCCACCCTAGTTGGAATGCCGAAGCATCCCCGCTCTGACCTTTAACGCAGGTTCACGTCCGCTGCCTAATGACTTGCAAAAGCGTTCAGCAGGGAACCTCCGGAGTGTTGTTTCGAGAAAGATGCAGTGCGGATCCGCTTTCAGCCCGGGACGGTTCCTCTCTTTTCCATGCATTCTGACCTACTCTTCTCCATTATCGGTTCAAAATCGTTATCATGAGTTATGTACATCAATTTCTATTATAATAATGGGATTGCACTCCCCTGTCAAGTTTTATTCCGTCTGTTTTTCCTTGCGACCGCTTCTTTCGATAAGAGACCGAACTCCGTCGCCGTCTCTTCAAGAAAACCCGCCTTTTCTCTATCGCTCTGATCACTGAAATGCAGATTTCCTTCCGCATCGTGCAGCGCGCGCCCCATTTTTGGTTGATATTTCATGATTTGCACACCTTTTCGCTGTATTTATGACTAGTATAAACAAACCATTTTATTTTTATTTAACATTCAGCAAGGAAAATACGATATTATACAAGAATGTATTTTAGTTAGTTCAGAAAGGAGGACAGCCATGAAGAAGAGAACTCTTGCTCTTATTTTATGCGGCGTCATCATCACAGCGCTTCTTCCGTCATTTCACACCGCAATCGCCGCAGAGGGAGAAGCGGTCATCGCGACAGACAAGATCAATGTCAGAGGCGGTCCCGGCCTGAGCTACGGAATAAAGGCTGAAGTAAAAAAAGGGGAAAGATACCCGATCGTTAAAGAAGAGGGAGACTGGGTACAGCTTCAGCTGAGCCCCGGTAAAACCGGATGGGTCGTTTCCTGGCTGATATCAAAAACAGCCGGGGGAGCAGACAATTCATCCGCAAAAAGCGGAACGGTCACTTCCACCGATCCTGACCTCCGCATCAGAAAAGGCCCGGGGACATCGTATGAAGTCATCGGCAAACTTCCGCAAGGCGCGCATGCATCCGTGCTGGACAAGAACAGCGGATGGGTGAACATTTCTTATCAAGGCACAACCGGGTGGGTTTCTTCCGAATACGTCACCGCGGACAGCGGCGGATCGGATACGAAAGCAACTTCGGCCCGAAGCGGGTCAAAAAGCGGGACGGTCGGCGTTTCTTCATTGAATGTCAGAAGTGCAGCGTCACATGATTCAGCGATTATGACTAAATTATCACGCGGAACAAAGGTTTCCATCTTAAGTGAAGACCACGGCTGGCTGAAAATTGAAGCAAACGGGCAAAAAGGCTGGGCAGCAAGCCACTACATCATAAAGGATTCTGACTCATCGGGCAGCGCATCCGGCTCGGGAGACGGTTCTGCGGGCTCAGGCTCCTCGAAAAAAGCGTATATTGTTTACAGCGGCACCAACTTAAGGAGCTCGGCCTCGACTTCCGCTTCTATCGTAAAAAGAGCAGATAAAGGCGCAGCCTACCCGATTGTCGGCTCAAGCGGCAAATGGTATGAAGTCCGGCTTGAAAACGGACAAACCGCATATGTGGCAGACTGGGTCGTACAAACGTCAAAAAGCGGTGAGGAAACAGGCGAAGCACCTTCTCCCAACACGTCAGGCGGCAGCGGCTCACTTAAAAACAAAACGATCGTCGTTGATCCCGGACACGGAGGAAAAGACAGCGGAACGATCGGCTACTCCGGAAAGTTTGAAAAAAACGTAACGATTAAAACCGCTAAGCTGTTAGCCGGAAAATTGAGAGCGGCCGGTGCAAACGTGTATATCACCAGACAGGATGATACATTTATCAGCCTGCAGGCCAGGGTTTCAACCTCTCATTACCGGAATGCGGATGCCTTTATCAGCATTCACTATGACAGCTATGCCGATACGTCAACGAGAGGAAGCACGGCTTATTATTACAGTCCGTCTAAGGACCGCCAGCTTGCCTCAGACGTCCATTCTGAAGTAGTGAAGCGTTCCCCTATTCCTGATCGCGGCGTTCTGTTTGGCGATTATTACGTCCTGAGGGAAAATAAACGGCCTGCCATGCTGTATGAGCTCGGCTATCTCAGTCAACCGCAAGAAGAAACAATCATACATAGCGGCTCTTATCAGGAAAAAGTGACAGACGGAATTGAAAGCGGATTGGAACATTATTTTCAATCATAAAAAAAAAGCTGCCGAACGGCAGCTTTTTTATTGTTTAGAATCCATAATCAATGTAATCGGCCCGGAATTCGTCAGCTGAACATCCATCATGGCTCCGAATATTCCGGTTTCCACTTTGACTCCTTTTTCCCGAAGGAGTTCGTTCCACTTTTCATAAAGGAGCACAGCCTGATCCGGTTTAGCCGCATTCATAAAATTCGGGCGTCTCCCTTTCTTTGTTTCGCCGTAAAGCGTAAACTGGGAAACGGATAAAATCTCCCCGCCCGTATCCAAAAGCGATAAATTCATCTTGCCGCTTTCATCATCAAATATCCGAAGATTCACGATTTTATCCGCCAAGTAAGCGGCATCTTCTTCTGTATCTTCATGAGTGATGCCGACAAGCGCCATAATACCGGGTCCGATCCGGCCGGCGACAGCGCCGTCAACCGTCACACTCGCTTCTGTTACACGCTGAACAACTAATTTCATAGCAAGCTCCTTTTAGTTCATTACCCGCCGGACTGAATAGATGTCTCTGATCTGTTTAATCCGCTCGACCACTTTGTGCAGATGATTGATGTTTTGAATAAAAATCGCCATATGAATCGTAGCGACTTTATTGCGGTCGGATTTGCCGGAGACAGAGGAGATGTTGGTTTTCGTTTCATTTACGGCTTGGAGCACCTCATTTAAAAGCCCGAGACGGTCATACCCCAAAATCTCAATCTCAACGTTATATTCTTTGCGTCTTTGAACCTGTGATTCATGCTCCCATTCAACGGGAATCAGACGTTCCTGCGCTTCATTCGTTTTGACGTTCGGACAGTCGTCCCGGTGAACGGATACACCGCGCCCTTTTGTAATAAAACCGACGATATGGTCGCCCGGCACCGGGTTGCAGCATTTCGACAAGCGGACGAGAAGGTTGTCAATGCCTTTTACGCGCACACCCGCTTCCCGTTTTCTCCCTTGAGGATAATGTTTCGGCTCGGAAGTGACTTCCTGAACGATTTTTTCCTGCTCTTCCTGGTCACGCAGCTTCCGTTCTTTTTCGGTGAGCCTGTTGGCCACCTGAAGAGCGGTAATGCCGTTATACCCGACCGCCGCGTACATATCCTCTTCATTTGAGAAATTGAACTTGTCGGCAACCTTTTGAAGATTTTCGAGTGTTAAAACATCTTTCACTTCAAAATCAAGATTTTTAATTTCTTTCTCGACAAGCTCACGGCCTTTTTCGACGTTTTCTTCCCGGCGCTGTTTCTTAAAGAATTGGCGGATTTTGTGTTTCGCCTGGGACGTCTGCGCCAGTTTGACCCAGTCTTGGCTCGGACCGTAAGAATGCTTGGACGTCAGAATCTCGACGATGTCGCCCGTCCGGAGCTTATGGTCAAGCGTCACCATTTTTCCGTTCACTTTCGCCCCGATTGTTTTGTTGCCGATCTCCGAATGGATCCTGTAGGAAAAATCAATCGGCACAGAGCCTGACGGCAGTTCAATGACATCGCCTTTTGGCGTAAATACGTATACCATGTCAGAAAACAGATCGATTTTCAGCGATTCCATAAATTCTTCCGCATCGGTAGACTCGTTTTGGAATTCCAGAATTTCACGGAACCAGGACAGTTTTTTCTCAAATGTCGCTTCTTCGTTTGCAGCCTTGCCTTCTTTATATGCCCAGTGTGCGGCCACCCCGTATTCAGCGATCTCATGCATCTCAAACGTTCTGATCTGCACTTCCAGCGGATCGCCTTTAGGCCCGATTACGGTCGTATGCAGAGACTGATACATATTCGGCTTAGGCATCGCAATATAATCTTTGAATCTGCCCGGCATCGGCTTCCAGCACGTATGAATAATGCCGAGTACGGCGTAGCAGTCTTTAATGCTTCCGACAAGAATACGGACGGCGAGCAGATCATATATTTCATTGAACTGTTTATTTTGCAGCGCCATCTTGCGGTAAATGCTGTAGATGTGCTTCGGACGTCCTGAAAAGTCCGCTTTAATATTCACTTCTTCAACGCGTTTTTTCACTTCATTGACAACCTCTTCGACATAAAGTTCGCGTTCCGCGCGCTTTTTCTTCATGAGGTTGACGATTCTGTAATATTGCTGAGGATTCAAATAACGGAGAGCGGTGTCTTCCAGCTCCCATTTGATCTTAGAAATCCCGAGCCGATGGGCCAGCGGAGCGAAAATCTCCAGCGTCTCATTTGAAATTCTCCGCTGCTTTTCCTGCGGAAGATGCTTTAACGTCCGCATATTGTGAAGGCGATCCGCCAGCTTGATCAATATGACTCTGATATCCTGAGCCATAGCGACAAACATTTTTCGATGGTTTTCCGCCTGCTGCTCCTCTTGAGATTTATACTTAATTTTACCGAGCTTCGTCACGCCGTCGACAAGCATCGCCACTTCTTCAGAAAATGCTTCCTTCAGGTCGTCGAGGGTGACATCCGTGTCCTCCACCACATCATGCAGAAATCCGCCCGCAATTGTGGAAGGGTCCATTTCCAGATCGACGAGGATCCCCGCCACCTGAATCGGATGAATGATGTACGGCTCACCTGATTTGCGGTACTGTTCGCGATGCGCGTCTTGCGCATACAGGTAAGCTTTCTCAACAAACGCAATCTGCTCCTCCGGCAGATAAGTGCGCGCTTTATCTATTACTTGCTCGGCAGTCAATACTTGTTCGTTCGCCATGGAATCACCTTTTTTAAATGTAAACTGTATTAGTTTATTATCAAGAAAAAAACGAGAGATGTAAAGGGCAGAAGTTCAAAACACCTAAAGAATCTGTCAGGATGATGAAATAATAGGAAAAAAGCACCCTGACACGAGTGCTTTTTTCCATATGCGGTTAATATTTCATTAATGTTAAAATATCGTAATCGTCAAGCTTGTCTCTGCCGTCAAGGTAAGAAAGCTCGATTAAGAATGCAATACCGGCTACGACGCCGCCCAGTTCTTCGACAAGCTTAATCGTTGCTTCGATCGTGCCGCCTGTTGCAAGCAAGTCATCAGTAATCAGCACGCGCTGTCCCGGCAGGATCGCATCTTTATGAATCGTCAGTACGTCTTTTCCGTACTCCAAACCGTAATCGACTTTAATGACCTCACGCGGAAGTTTCCCTTCTTTCCGAACCGGGGCAAAGCCGACTCCGAGCGCGTATGCAACCGGACAGCCGATAATAAAGCCACGCGCTTCAGGCCCGACAACTAAATCAATTTCTTTTTCTTTTGCATATTCAACAATTTGGTCAGTGGCGTAACGGTATACGTCGCCTTTGTCCATCAATGTCGTAATATCTTTAAATTGTACGCCTTCTTTCGGGTAATCGGGCACAATTGTTACGTATTTTTTAAGATCCATCTGTTCTATGTCCTCCTCGTACTTTCATAAGCCTCTGAACCTTGGTTCATCAGCTTATTCAGCCATTCCTTCAGCTCATGGGCTGCGGAATAATTGAGCTTCTGGTCTAATTCCATCAGCTGCTGTTTTACCTGATAGGTTTGCGAATCTGCCAGGTCGCGTTTTTTCGCGCCGCTCACGACAGACAGCACACCATCTTCTATTTTAACAAAACCGAGATCAAAAAACACCTTTGTCATGAAATTGATTGTGTCAATTGACCATCCTCTGTGTCTCGCAAGCTCTGAACCATGCTTGCCGAAGTCAAAAGCGCCCCTTTTCAAGAGAAATGCGTAAAACCACTTGAAATCATTCCGCGATGGAAATGAGGACAGGAAATGTTCTTCATGATTGATAAAAACAAAATAAATCCGTTCCGGCTTCTTTCCGTCAAGCAAATGCTGCAGGCGATCCGCTGACGGCGGCACATCCAGAAAAACGGCATATTTTCCGTCAAGCTGGAGAGCTTCCGCCTCGGATTCCGAAGTGATCTCGGCAAGCTCGCCCGTCAGCTCTTTTTCACGGAGCTTCTGAGCGGTTTTTTCGTTAAAGCTGATGAGCACCCGTTTTTCCTTCGGCAGTGCGGTGACCGTATCTTCCCACGTCCGCTTGCCTCGAATATCAAAAAGCTGCCATTCCGGCACCGCAGCATCTTTAATCATCAGCTGGGGCTTCTTTCTGTTGTTCCATTCATTAATGGACATCTCGCCGACAATGGAAATCGTTGATCCGGGAACAACTCCGGCTTCCAGCTCTCCTTTGTTAAAGCCGACGCAGTCAAGGACGGCGGAATCACTTTTCACCGTCATTTTCACGTGGTTTTTATTCGCTCCGATCAGGCGCACATCATCAAGCACGGCATTTTTCACCATCACATGCGGTTTAGGGTTAAGCATGCCGAACGGCGACAGCATATTCAATTCTGTAATGCTTTCAACGGTTATGTCTTCAACGCCGCAGACAAGATCAACCTCCTGAACGGGAATAAAATCCTCTTCCGTAAGGGTTTCTTCAGCCATTTGATTCAGCCTGTCCCTTAATTCCGCCACATCTTCAGCCTTCAGCGTCATTCCGGCCGCCATCGGATGCCCGCCGAAATGAGGAAGAATGTCTCTGCACTGTGAAAGGCTCGTAAAAAGGTTGAAACCTCTGATGCTTCGCGCCGACCCTTTGGCGATTCCCTGCTCCTCATCTATCCCAAGCACAACAGCGGGCCGGTAAAAACGTTCAGCCAGCTTCGATGCGACAATACCGACGACGCCCGGATTCCAGCCGGCTTTTGCCACTACAATGGCAGACGGGTTTCCGCCTTGTTGCTGTACCATTTCAACAGCCTCTTCGGTCATGGTTTTCACCATTTTCTGCCGCTCTTTATTCAGCCGGTCAATATCCGAAGCCAGTTCCTCCGCTTCAAACTGATCTTCGGTCATCAGCAGGTGCACAGCGGGATCGGCCTGTTCTATTCTTCCGACGGCATTAAGCCTCGGTGCGACCTGAAATCCAATCGTTTCCTCATCAGCTTGTCCGATATCTCCGCCGGAAAGCTTAATCAGAGCTTTGAGGCCCGGCCGATTTGTCGTACGAAGCCTTTCAATTCCGAGTGACGCAATTAATCTGTTTTCATCATGAAGAGGCACCAGATCTGCAACCGTACCGATTGCCGCCAAGTCCAGCATAGCTTCCGGCAAAGAACCCGTAAGCGCGTGGGCAAGCTTAAACGCCACACCGACGCCGGCCAATTCTTTAAACGGATAGCCGCATCCCGGCTGCTTCGGGTGGATGATCGCAAATACGTCAGGAAGCTCGGGTCCCGGCTCATGGTGGTCGGTAATAATGACGTCTAAGCCCAGCTCTTTTGCGACTTCAGCTTCATGGACGGCGGCGATTCCCGTATCCACTGTAATGATCAGCGAAAATCCCCGCTCTTTTATGGAGCGGAAAGCTTGTTCATTCGGGCCGTAGCCTTCTGTAAAACGGTCGGGAATATAAAAGTCAACGTCCGCCGACAGCTGTCTGAGTGCCGTCAGCATCACTGACGTGCTTGTAACGCCGTCTGCATCGTAATCTCCGTAAATCATAATCGGTTCCCCTTGAGAAACCGCCAGTTTTATCCGATCAACTGCTTCCCGCATTCCCTTTAATTCATACGGGTCATAAAAGTCTGCATCCTTTGTATGTAAAAACAGCCTTGCGCTTTCGGCAGTATCAAAACCTCTTTTTACAAGCAGTGATGCCACAAGAGGTGTTATGTCCAATTGTTCTGTGAGTGATTTGACTTTTTCCTGATCCGGCTGCTGGATTTCCCAGCGCATTTTTGACGCTAACATAAATTCACCCCTCAACCACCCTATTATACTAGAGCGGACTGAGGGGTTTCAAATGTTATTCTGATCCTTTTTTCTCTTCAAGCATTTCTTCCGGCGGAGCGGCTGTTTTTTTGCCGTCCGAATCAGCCGTCAATTCACCTGCGGATCTGTTTTCTTCCCGCAGCATTTTAATTTCGCGCTTCAGTTTCATCACTTGAAAGATACCGGCTGAAAACACGATCAGCGCTCCCATTAACACAGAGCCTAAAATGACTAAAATCAGCGGCCATTCAGCGGTTCCGAACAGATAATCAACCTCAACCGCCCGCACGTTAATGACGGCAAAGATGGCGACAATCAGAGTAAATAGTAAAGCGAATATAATAGTCCATTGTTTATTCATGCGTCTGCCCCCAATTATTGATTCTTATCTTTTCCCCCGTTTTCCCGGGAGTAAACCCCGGCCTCAGGAAATCCGGGCCGTCAACTGCTCGCGGACCAGCTTTTTCAGTCCGCTTCTTTCTCCCGATATGACGAGGGTGTCCCCTTCTTCAATTACGGTATCAATACCGGGACTCAGCTGTTTTTGCCGGTTTTTCTTCACGATCGCAATAATCTGGACGTTGTAATGTTTCTTGATCTCCAAATCTCCGATTGTACGGCTGACAGCCGGTGCATGAGATTCGGCTTTAAACCACTCAATGACGAGGTCATCAAGCGCGACTTCCACAGATTCCAGCGCTTTCGGCTTATACGTCATCCCGCCTAAAATAGCGGAAATCTGCCTTGCCTCTTCGTCGTTAAATTCAACGGATGCCAAGCATTCGTCATGATCATTCTCATCGAAGTAATAGAGCTCTTTTCTGCCGTCATCATGAAGAATAATACTGATTTTATCGTGATTTTTCGTAATGACTTCTACTTTCTGGCCGATGCCCGGAAGCTCCGACTCACGAACGTTCATAAGAACCCTCCTACATGTTTTTACAATGATGATTGATTATGTAAGCGTATGTCATTATAGCAAATGCAGGTTTTAAGTTCAATGCGGCCTAAAAAAAACAGGCTGCCTTCCGGAAGACAGCCTGTTTCCTTTTACTCTTCGATTGATTTTTTCCCTTTAAATTCTTTTCCTTTCCATACAAGCCACAGCTGCGCGGCGATGTAAAGAGAGGAATAAACGCCCGTCAATAAACCGACCAATAAGGCGACGGAGAAGTTTGTAATTGACGATGAGCCCAAAATGAGCAGCACGACGACAACAATCACAACGGTCAAGACCGTATTGATCGAACGTGTAAAGGTTTGCTGCAAACTCAGATTCACGATGTGTTCCAGATCGGCAAATGACTTCGGCTTGCGTTTTTTCATCTGCTCGCGTATCCGGTCAAATGTAACAATCGTATCATTTATCGAGTAACCGATTATGGTGAGAATAGCGGCGATAAAGGTTACGTCAACCTCCAGCCTTGTAATGCTGAAAAACGCGACGATAAAGAAAGCGTCATACAGCAGGGATACAATTGCGGCGATAGCCATTCTGTACTCGAAACGTATTGATACGTAAATAATGATGCCGATTGATGCAATTGCCACGGCATATAAAGCATTACGGGCCAGTTCTTTTCCGACTGTCGGCGATACCGTGCTGACGTTCGGTTCAGATCCGTATTTGTCCTTAAAGTACGTTTTGATTTCAGCGATTTTTTCTTTGGATGGCTCTCCGACAAACCGGGCCGCGGCAACATGGTTCTCTTTACCCGAGAGCACGATGTTTTCCGGATCCATGCCGAGAGAGTCAAAGTCTTTTTCAACCTGCTGCGCCGTCAATGCATGATTGCTCTGCACGTCAATCCGCGCCCCGCTTGCAAAATCGATTCCCAGGTTGAGCTTAAAGACCAGCAAGATGATAATTCCTGCAATGGTTACAGCGCTTGAGAAAATAAAGAAATATTTTCGCTTGCTCGTGAAATCCCATTTTTGGAATGCCGTATGCGGTTCAGTATTTTCATCCGTTTTTTGAATGTCCATAATATGTTTTTTCTTGACGCCGAACCAGCCTTTTTTCCGGTCAAGCCATCTGCTTTCCACGAGAAGGGAGAGCAGGAATCTTGAAAGGAAGACAGCTGTAATAAAGCTTGTCAGAATTGACAGAATCAGCATCGTCGCAAACCCTTTTACAGAGCTTGTCCCGAAAATAAAGAGCACGACCGCTGCGATGATCGTTGTGATGTTCGCATCGAAAATCGTCGCGAATGACCGTCTGTTCCCTGAACGGAAAGCTGAGCGGACGGATTTGCCGAGTTTCAGTTCTTCTTTTATCCGTTCATAGGTGATGATGTTGGCGTCAACCGCCATCCCGACACCCAAAATGAGAGCCGCAATACCCGGAAGCGTCAGCACCGCCTGCATCCAGTCAAACACTTGAAGCGTAATATACACGTATACAGAAAGCGTAATGACCGCTATGAGTCCAGGCAGTCTGTAATAAAGCAGCATAAATAAGAAAACAATTGCAATACCGATGATGCCGGCCTCTACCGTATCATGCAAAGCCTGCTGTCCGAATTGCGCCCCTACTGAAGTAGAGTATTTTTCGGTCAGTTTCACAGGCAGCGCGCCCGCGTTTAAAATATTGGCCAAGTCCTTCGCTTTTTGAACGGTGAACTGGCCTTCAATCGTGACATCCTTCGTGTTTAATTCCTGGCTCACATTCGGAGCGGATACATATTTCGGATGTTTTTTACCGACTTCTTTTTTAAATGAATCGCCTTTTTGGTAATCAAGCCAGATCACAAGCTGATTATTTGGCGCCATTTTCTTGACTTTTTTCGTCACTTCTCCGAACTTATCCGCATCTTTCAGCTTAACGCTGACAATCGGTTCGTTCGTCGTCGGATCAAAGGTTTGCTTCGCGCCGTTTTCCACGAGATCAGAGCCGTTTAACAGCTCTTTATCATTCGTATCCCTGAACGAGAGCTGCGCTTCCGTTGACAGAATTTCGCGCGCCCTGTTCTGGTTCGTGACGCCAGCCAGCTGAACGCGGATACGGTTATTTCCTTCAATCTGAATGTTCGGCTCGCTTACGCCGAGAACGTTAGCCCGGCGGTTCAGCGCCTGCACCGTGCTGACGAGCACGTCTTTTGTGATTTTATCGCCTTTTTTGACGGGCTGCACATCGTACAGAACTTCAAACCCGCCGCGTAAATCCAATCCTAACGTAATATTATCGGCAGCCGGTTTTGTAAAATACCCCAGCCCTGTGCCGATCAATAATACGATCAGGAAAAACGCAATCAAGCGTCCTTTTTTCATTATGTATTTCCTCCTTAAACCTATGCCGTCAAATCATTATCTCAGCAGTTCATCCAAAGCTTCCTGACCCTCATCGCTTTCCAGCCAATTAGACGACTTAAAAGCTTCAACGGTTGCATAGTTCATAAAATCGCCAATTTTAACTGATAAAATATGACCGGCCAATTCATGCAGCGGCAGTTCCTTTTTCTGTTTCCACTTTTTATGTATTAAGTATGACCATAAACTCTCGTGCTCAACATCATCGTATCCGAGGATTTTGAACTCTTCAAGTTTACTGTACAAGAAAGGCCGCAAATGATCTTTGTACATTTCGGCGGGATGTTTCTCCACTGGGCGCTCGCTCCTTTTTCCATTTTTCTCGAAGACTTGTCATGCTCGGACGACATCGGCGCATATCTTTATTGTATATGATTCCAGGTAGTTTGAGAAGGCAGGGGTTTATAAAATGGCAAAACAGACTTTTTTAAGGGGCACTCTTATTCTCATCGCAGCCGGGATGATTACGAGAATGCTCGGCTTTGTCAACCGGGTGGTTATCGCCCGGTTTATCGGTGAAGAAGGGGTCGGTTTATACATGATGGCTGCCCCGACATTTTTCTTGGCCACCACTTTGACTCAATTCGGCCTCCCCGTTGCCATCAGCAAACTTGTCGCTGAAGCAAGCGCGCGGGGGGACCGGCAGAAAATGAAACACATTTTAGTGATGTCGCTTACCGTCACTGGGATATTAAGTCTCATCTTCACGCCGCTGTTTTTATGCTTTGCGCCGATTATGTCCGAAACGATGCTGACGGATCAGCGCACGGTTTACCCGCTTCTGGCGATTACGCCCGTCGTGCCGATTATCGCGATCTCCAGCGTGCTCCGCGGTTACTTTCAGGGCAGACAGAATATGAACCCGCTGGCGTTTTCCCAAGTGCTTGAGCAGATCGTGCGGATTTCACTTGTCGCAGTCTGCACGACGGTGTTTCTGCCGTACGGGATTGAATATGCCGCAGCAGGAGCCATGATTTCGTCTGTCATCGGGGAGCTTGCCTCTCTTATTTATTTATTCATTTGTTTTAAAGCAAATAAAACAATCAGAATCAGAAAACAATTTTTCAAGTCGATCGCAAATGGAAAAGAAACCTTCCGCCAGCTGATGAGCGTGTCGCTCCCGACAACCGGAAGCCGCTTCATCGGAAATTTATCTTGGTTTTTTGAACCTATTGTCGTCGCGCAGAGCCTTGCGATTGCAGGAGTGGCCACCGCTGCCGCCACCAGCCAGTACGGAGAGCTGACCGGATTTGCCATGACGGTTTTGACGCTGCCCAGCTTTATAACCTATTCTCTGTCAACAGCGCTTGTTCCTGCGATCAGTGAAGGAATGGAGCAAAAAAAGCTGCAAGTTGTCGAATACCGTCTGGAACAGGCGATGAGGCTGTGTCTTTTAAGCGGAGGCATTTCGGTGGTTATTTTATTCTCTTTCGCTGATGAACTGATGTCCGTCATGTACGGATCAACTAATGCGGCGGTATTTGTTAAAGTGATGGCGCCGTTTTTTCTGCTTTACTATTTTCAGGGGCCCCTTCAGGCGGTGCTGCAGGCTCTCAATTTAGCCGGGGCAGCCATGATGAACAGTTTTATCGGCGCCGCTGTCAAAACCGGCCTAATTTTTGTTTTGGCGACCAGGCCCTCCTTGGGCATCATGGGCGCCGCACTTGCGATTGTAACGGGGATGGTCCTTGTCACCCTGCTGCATGCGGCCACCGTAAGCAAGGTGCTTCCGATCAGCATTAAAATAAAAGAATACGCGCTCTGTTTTGCCGTCATATTCATTTGCGGTTATGTCAGCCGCATCATCAAGCACGCCGTTCATTTTTCAGGATCAGAGGCTGTTAATCTCACAGGCTGGATTGCAATGACGGCGGCTTTGTACATTGCGCTTCTTCTGTTATTCAGGCTGATTAAAAGGGAAGAGCTGATCCGGATTCCGGTCATCGGCAAGTTCGTGACGCGGTGAAACCGATTTATGGCTCCCCTTTTTCATCTTTAAGATCAATAAAAAAAGCGCCGTCCGTAAACGTGCAGAATGATATAACCGAAAGATCGCGATATCCTCTTTTTGCTAAATTTTTTTCAAGCCAGTGTTTATCTTTCCCGATTCTGTCCAGATGCTCGTTCTGAATGACCCCGTCAACGATAAGCGATGTTTCCATCTGCTTATCCTTATTGTTTTTCTTTTTGACGATTGACAGTTTGCCCGAAGACTCCAAAATGGCGTACGACACGTCAGAGATTCTATCGATGTTATTCTCCCTCAGCTGCATAAGAAGATCGTCAAAATTGTAGCGCTGCGATCTCATCGCCCGTTCATCAATTTTTCCCTGTTTTATAATAATGGTGGGTTTTCCGTCAAGCAGCTGCCGTATTTTTTGGCTTTTGAGCGAAATAAAAGCAAGGCTTACTTGAATAATCATTAAAACGACAATCGGCACTATTGTGTGCAAAAGCTTATCTTTTACATTTTCAATTGCCAATACGGCAATCTCGGCAATCATAATGGAGACGACAAGGTCTAAAATGCTCAGTTCTCCGATTTCCCGTTTTCCCATCAGTCTGAAAATCACAAGAATGATAAAATAAAGCACAATCGTACGAAACGTAATAATGAAAATATCTTCCATATCGCACCTCCAACGGTCATAGCATTTGCCATCGGCTCTGAATTATGTAATAAACGGGCTGAACATCATGCATTTACGTCTAATTCGAACATTCAGAGAATACATTTAGAAAAAGACGGGCTCCGGCTTGTCATATATCAGGCCGCAGAGCGGAGAGGAGATAAAAATGGAAGAAACGAAACAAGTGGGAAGAGGCGTTTTGTACGGTTTAGTGGCTATTTTTGCGGTGATGCTTCTTACAAGTTTGGCGATTTCGCTTTTACTGACGGTTACCTCAATGGAAGAATCATCTTTCAGCTGGCTGATCACCGCGCTTTCTTTTCTTTCTTTATTTGCGGGAGGTTTTATATCGGGCGGCAAAGCGAAGGAAAAAGGCTGGATGATCGGAGCGTTAACCGCCGTCTGTTTTTCATTAATCATCTTGCTGTTTCAATATTTAGGGTTCGGAAAAACGTTTACATCCGGTCAGCTTTTGTTTCATCTCGGCTTTTTGGGAGTCAGTATGCTGGGCGGCATTTTCGGAGTGAATTTGAAAGGAAGCAGATCAGCGTAATAAAAAAAGAGCGGATTCTCCGCTCTTTTTTTGTATGTATGAGCTTCGCTGTTATTCAGCGGAAGCTTCTCTGATTGCGCGGCGGTCAAATGTTAAACGGGTGTTATCACCTGTTTTAATGACGACCTTGCTTTCATCAATTGAATCAACAGTGCCGTGCAATCCTCCGATTGTCACCACTGAATCCCCTTTTTTCAGCTCTTCCTGCATCTGGCGTACGGCCTTCTGCTGCTTTTGCTGCGGACGGATGAGCAGGAAATAAAGCACTGCAAACATTAAAATAATAGGAACGATTGTGCCTAAAGTACCCATCTGTTTCCCTCCTTTCAAGAATGGTTTTATTTAGAAGCTTTTCGCATTTGGCTTATTATAGCCGTAACGCTCAAAGAACTCTTCTCGGAAATCACCAAGACGATCCTCCCGGATGGCTTGTCTGACCTGCTCCATTAAGTGTAACAGAAAATGAAGGTTATGGTAAGTTGTTAATCGAATTCCAAACGTTTCATTACAGCGGATCAAATGTCTGATGTAAGCGCGGGAGTAATTTTTGCATGTATGGCAGCTGCACTCTTCGTCAATCGGACGGAAATCACGCTCATATTTGGCGTTTTTCATATTCAGACGCCCTTCATTCGTAAACACCGTGCCGTTTCGGGCAATCCGGGTCGGCAGTACGCAGTCAAACATATCCACGCCGCGGATGGCGCCGTCAATTAAGGCATCCGGTGAACCCACACCCATTAAATATCTCGGCTTGTCCTTCGGTAAAAGCGGAGTTGTAAACTCAAGCACTCGGTTCATGACGTGCTTCGGCTCGCCGACAGATAATCCGCCTATGGCATACCCCGGAAAATCAAGCGAAACCAAGTCTTTTGCACTTTGTGTCCGCAGGTCTTCGTATTCTCCGCCCTGTACGATCCCGAACAGACCCTGCTCATCTGAGCGCCCGTGCGCCTCCAGGCAGCGTTCCGCCCAGCGGCTGGTCCGTTCTACAGAGCGTTTCATGTAATCATACTCTGCCGGATACGGCGGACACTCATCAAACGCCATCATGATATCAGAGCCGAGGGCGTTTTGAATTTCCATCGCTTTTTCCGGAGATAAAAACAGCTTGTCTCCGTTTAAGTGATTGCGGAAATGAACGCCTTCTTCTTCTATATTACGAAACTTGCTCAATGAAAAGACCTGAAAACCGCCGGAATCTGTTAAAATCGCGCGGTCCCAGTTCATAAACTTATGAAGCCCGCCCGCTTCTTTTACAATGTCGTGTCCCGGGCGGAGCCATAAATGGTACGTATTGCTTAAAATAATGCCCGCATCCATAGATTTCAGCTCATCCGGAGACATCGTCTTTACCGTAGCAAGCGTGCCGACCGGCATAAATACAGGCGTCTCAAAGGAGCCGTGGGGCGTATGAACTCTGCCCAGCCGCGCTCCCGTTTGTTTGCATTCCTTTATAAATTCATAACGTATCGGTTGTTCAGCCACTTTGTATGAGGCCTCCTGTCATTCAAATTAGATAATCAGCATGGCGTCGCCAAAGCTGAAGAAACGGTATTCCTCTTCTACCGCATGACGGTAGGCGGAAAGAACATGCTCTCTGCCGGCAAGCGCAGAAACGAGCATGATAAGGGAAGATTTCGGCAGATGAAAATTGGTGATCATGCCGTCAATCGCTTTAAATTCATATCCCGGATAAATGAAGATGGACGTCCAGCCGCTTGAGGCGGTAAATACGCCGTCATGCTCGCCGGCAATGGTTTCCAGGGTGCGCGTTGATGTCGTCCCGACCGACACGATGCGCCCTCCCGCCTTTCTGACCTCGTTTAAAGAGGCGGCGGTTTCTTCCGTCATTTCATAAAATTCCGCGTGCATGTTATGCTCTTCCACATCATCCGCACTGACTGGGCGGAATGTGCCGAGTCCCACATGAAGTGTGATAAATTCAATCCGCACACCCTTTTGCTGCAGCTCGTCCAGAATCTCTTCCGTAAAATGAAGTCCGGCCGTCGGAGCTGCGGCAGATCCGATTTCTTTTGAAAAGACGGTCTGATACCGTTCTTTATCATCAAGCTGCTCTTTAATATAAGGAGGCAGCGGCATTTCACCGAGTGATTCAAGCACTTCGTAAAAAATCCCGTCATACCGGAATTCTATTTTTCTGCCTCCGTGATCAAGCTCCTCCGTGCAGACCGCTGTCAGCCGGCCGTCGCCAAATGTCAGGACCGTTCCTTTTTTTACGCGTTTCGCCGGCTTTACGAGCGTTTCCCATGTATCATTTTCTTCCTGTTTTAATAACAGAAGCTCCACTTTCGCTCCCGTATCTTCTTTTGTGCCGAATAATCTTGCAGGCAGCACACGGGTATTGTTCAAGACGAGACAATCCCCTTCATTAAAAAAGCTTACAATCTCTTTAAACGAACTGTCCGTCAGCCCGCCCGTCTGTTTGTCGAGCACCATCAGCCGTGATGCGTCACGCTCTTTCAGCGGCACTTGGGCAATGAGGCGTTCAGGCAGTTCAAAATCAAATAAATCGACTTTCATCATTTCACCTTTATTCTGTCTATTGTTATTTCATTCTGCCGAAAAAATTAAGCAGAATGGATAGTATCACACTGATCACAATACAAGTGACAACGGGAAAGAAAAATGTAACATTTCCCTTCTTAACGAAAATATCTCCGGGCAGCCTTCCGACAAAGTGCCAGACTGCGCCGGCAATAAGCAAAACGGCACCGAGAACCATGAGAACCTTCGGAAAGTCAGTCACGGGCGGGCGCCTCCAATCGAAAATGTTCATACACAGCCGGAGTCACGACCCGTCCCCTCGGCGTCCTCTGTAGAAATCCGATCTGCAGCAGATACGGTTCGTACACATCCTCTATTGTATGCGGTTCTTCGCCGATTGTCGCGGAAATCGTATCAAGGCCGACAGGACCGCCGCTGAATTTTTCGATCATGCCCATCAGCAGCTTATGGTCGATATGGTCAAGGCCGAGCGCATCGACTTGAAGACGTTCGAGCGCGTCGTGAGCGATTTCTTCCGTGATGCGGCTGTCGCCGAGCACCTGGGCAAAATCTCTCACCCTTCTGAGAAGCCGGTTTGCAACCCGCGGCGTTCCCCTTGACCGTCTGGCGATCTCCAGAGCCGGAGCTTCTTCGATATCCACTTCAAAAACGTCAGCCGTTCTTGACACGATATCTGTCAGCTCTTCCTGCGTATAGTATTCAAGGCGCGACAGCACCCCGAACCGGTCTCTGAGCGGTGCGGTCAATAATCCGACCCTTGTCGTCGCTCCTACAAGCGTAAAAGGGGGAAGGTCGAGACGGACGGAGCGGGCGGACGGGCCTTTTCCAATGACGATATCAAGGCAGAAATCCTCCATCGCCGGGTACAGCACTTCCTCAATCGAGCGGTTCAGCCTGTGAATTTCGTCTATAAACAGCACATCCCCTGGTTCGAGCGCCGTCAAAATGGCTGCCAAATCTCCCGGTCTTTCGATGGCGGGACCTGACGTCGTCCGCATCTCCACCCCCATCTCATTGGCCACGATAGACGCAAGCGTTGTTTTCCCGAGACCCGGAGGCCCGTATAAAAGAACGTGGTCCAGCGTTTCCTGCCTCATTTTCGCCGCATCGATAAACACGCGCAGATTTTCTTTCACCTTCTTTTGGCCGATATACTGGGCGAGATTCTGCGGCCTGAGGCTTTGCTCGATTATTGATTCATGGCTGTCTGCTTCACTTGAAACGAGCCGTTCATCCATGAACATCACCTTACTTTAATAATTTTTGCAATGCTTTTTTCACATATTGATCTGTTGAAAGCGCCGTTTCCTCTTTTAAGTGAGGAAGCACTTTTTTAATTTCTTTTTCGGCGTAGCCGAGAACCCTAAGCGCTTCAAGCGCCTCGTCAAGCGCCGTTTCAGCCTCTTGTTTTTCAATGCGCGCTTCATGATTGAACAGGTTGTCAATCATTTCAGGCACGACGTCGGCCAGTTTGCCTTTCAAATCAAGAATAATCTGCCGCGCCGTTTTTTTGCCCACACCCGGAAATTTCACCAAAAAGGCTTCATCTTCCTGTTCGATCGCTTCGATGACGGCTCCGGGGTCACCGGAACCGAGGATGGCGAGCGCCCCTTTCGGCCCGATGCCGGTGACGTTCAGCAGCTTTGTGAAAAGCGCTTTTTCTTCCCGGGTTGAAAAACCGTACAAAGAAAAGGCGTCTTCTTTTATATGATGATACGTAAAAATGGTCTCTTGATTGCTTACCTTATAAATAAACGGATTCGGAGTGAAGACCTGATAGCCGATTCCGCCGTTTTCAATCACGATGTATTGGGGAGATACATAATCAATCGTCCCCTTCACGAATTCAATCACACCTATTCACCTCTTTGACTGCTTATCATTGTAACACAAAAACAGCCAAAGTCTTATAGAAAAGTTAACGTATGTTCGCTTTGACACCTTCCATTCAGAAAAAAAAGACATGTGTCACATGTCTTGCGTCAAAGTCAGCCGCTGTAAGTCTTAATATGATCGATCACGCTCTCAAACTCCGCTTTTGTCCTGTACGGTATGCCGTGTTCCAAGTGCTTTTGCAATCGGCTTTCCAGCCTTTCTATATCAATCTGGAAGAAAGATTGAATCGGCTCGGCCAGCGATCCGGGACGGCCGTGAAAAGTGGAGATGACGCCTCCGTCCGTGACGCCGATATAACCGTTAACCTTACTGAGCGGAGAAATGTCATCAACATGCTTACGGAAAAGGACGAAGCCTTTTTTCTGCTCAACGAGCGTCCAGCCCGCATATGCGGCCCAAAAATCCTCCATCGCCAAAACGGTTTCATCCGTATGTTCGATGCCGACATCACCGTCCAGATAGACCTTTTCCAGCTGGACGTGCACCCGAAGCGGCCCGTAATGCTCAACCTCCGCCCCGTATGCGCCTTTTCCTCCGCAAATCAGGACTGCAGCCGATAAGATAAGCATAAACAATAGACGAGCACCGCAAATTCGTTTCACCAATAACACCTCTTTATTCAATCAAACTCTTGATGCTAGTTTGACCAAAGATGCCGGTGCTTAACCGTTTTCTTTCATTTGTCTGTTTCAGCCGGAAAAAAGCAGCCTCTATATGAGGGCTGCCCCGATGATTATGCCCGGCCGGCTGAAATCAGTTTCATTTGTCCGGGCGTCAGTTTGAGCCGGTATCCCCTTACGGTCAGATACACAGTTTTTGCTCCGCGGCTTTTGTCATGCTCCGTTTTTTTCATTCCGGCCCCTCCGTTACGTTTTATTACTTTTATGTTACCACCGCAACATAAAGAGCGTTTTAAGAATATGTAAAGAAATGATGAAGCTTTATCCATAAAAATACTGCCGGATGAAATCATCCGGCAGTCCCGTTTAACGGCTGTTTCTGTTCATGTCTTGCAGCTTTGTAAAAGTAGCGTTGTCGGTAAACACTTGAATTGTACGGCCGTCCGCAAATTTTTTGGCCGCATGTTTGACATGTTTATCATCATTTTTCGTAAAAGGATGATTTGTTCTGACGGCAATGACGACTCTCGTGTCAGTCACGATGACCTGACTATCCTGTACGCCTTTTACTTTTTTCACGCGGTTTGCAACTTTTGCCGCCAGCCTGATGTTTTCGGCGTTGTCATACCCATTATAAGACATTGCTGCCGGCGGCGTATTGACATTTCGGCCGTTATATGTGCCGTCCGTCGTTAACGGAACCCCGTCATTAGGCGCATACTGGTCGGACACGTTTGTCGTATTATGACGGCCGTTTCGGTTTTCCATCATTTCAGAAACGGGTCCTTGATGGTCCATTCCGTACTGGCGTCTGCCGTTATCATTATCATTCGAATAATATCCGACCGGACGTGTTGACTGATTGTAGCGTCCGTCATTCATGGCATTATTTGCTCCGCATGCCGTTAAGCTTGCCGTCACGGCTAAAACGCCTGCGATCGTCATCAGTTTTTTACCCAATGGAAAAACCCCCCGTGGATTCATCGCTGTTTGAGCGTTTTCCGCTCATGTTTAGGATGTGCGGCCGACGGCGGGTTTAAGCTTGTCAGTTATGTCCATTCCTCAGTCGGACATAAAAAAAGGAACGACATACATCGTCCCGAAACATTAATCTTCTTCTTCCTCCGGCCGTCCGAATACTTGATTTGGACTCGGCTGATTCGGCGCGGCATTAGGATTTGCTCCGCCGTAAGGCATAAAATATCCGGCGTTTGCACCCACATTCGGATACGGCTGCACAGGCACATTTGCGTGATGGTGATGTGAACCGTGGTGATGATGGTGGTGGTGATGTGAATCATGGCAGCCGCAATCATCATCCTTATATTTTCCATCATGATGAGGCGCGTTTGCGTAATGTGACGAATATCCGCCGTAATACGGCATTTGACCGTACGGAGCACCGCCGAAACCTGATGCAGAACCATCATAATGCTCTGCATTTTCATGGGCCTGGTTTTCATATTCACCGTAACCCGCTTGCGGCCCAAATCCCGGATGATGGAATCCGTGATGATGGAATCCGTACGGTAACGGCATCGGCATTACCGGAAAGCCTCCATAACCTCCTCCAAAACCGCCGAAACCCCCGCCTACCGGGAAGCACGGATGGCATAGTCCCGAACCCGGCAGCATCGGTGTCACCGGAACCGGACAAGGACAAGGCATGCACGGCATCGGGTAATGCATAAAAGGCGGTTCAACGGCCGGCATATTCGGAAACGGGACATTCGGAATGTTTGGCATGTTCGGCAGATGATAAGCGGCGTTTTCTTCTTCCATCTTACCGGCTTCAGGCGCCTTCGGCATATTCGGGTAATTCGCGTTTTCCATGTTGATCATTTCCTCCTGTTGTGGAATGTTATTGTCATGCTCTTTTTCTTTCGGCTCGACAAAATGTGTCACCGGTTCCTCCGGCTTAGGAGGCGACCACGGCTGAAACAGCTGATTGGACGGATAATATTGGTTCATATCAGCTTCCGGCAGCACATTTTCATGCTTTTCAGGGATTGGCGGCACATACGGAATTGACGGCTTTGGTTCTTCCGGTATGGTGTCTTCAATGTCCACAACTGATTTCGGTTTTTCTTTGGCATATGGATGCTCATGCTTATGCGCAGACGTTCCGAAGCCGGCCTTGGGTTCTTTTCTGACCGGAACGGCTTCTGAAGGCACCTTTATCTTCATTCCAGGCATAATTAAGTCTGGATTGCTAAGCTGATGATTCAGTTTTTTTAACTCTTCAAGATCAACTCCGTATTTTTCAGCTATTTTCCAGAGCGAATCGCCTTTTTGAACGATATGAATTTTCAACGTTTTCCCCTCCTATGCACAAAACGTGAACGGTACATTTGTCATTACAATACGTTTCTTCACACTATATGCCGGTGGACTGGGCATGATGATAAAAAATTTGGGAAGGAGGGGAAATTTTTATGATTACGTATGACTCAGCATTCTGTTCAAAGCACGAAGCGCTTCTGTCCGAACCGCTTCCGGAACTTTAATGACACCCTTCGGCTCGCCTTTTTCAAGCTGCTCAAGCGACCACAATAAATGCGGCAGGTCGATTCTGTTCATTGTCAGACACGGACACATATCGGGATTCAATGATTCAATCTGTTTATCCGGGTGCGAGTGAATGAGGCGCTGAACAAGATTCATTTCCGTGCCGATCGCCCACTTGCTTCCCGGTTCTGCCTGTTCAATCGTATCAATAATATATTTGGTAGACCCGCTGTCGTCACTGAGCGAGACCACTTCCCGCGAACATTCCGGATGAACGATAATGCGGATGCCGGAATCCCGCTGCCGCAGCTGAGAAATATTTTCCGCTGTAAACTTTTCGTGTACGGAGCAATGCCCTTTCCAAAGGATGACTTTAATGTTTTCCGGATGGTCAGTAAGCAATCGGTTCTGCCCCGGGTCCCATACAGCCATTTCTGTCAGCGGAATGCCGAGGTCATAGGCCGTATTTCTGCCTAAATGCTGATCCGGCAAAAATAAAATTCTTTCTTTTTGTTTAAAAGCCCATTTCAGCACACTCCGGGCATTCGAAGAGGTGACGGTCGCTCCTCCGTGCCGTCCGACGAATGCTTTAATTTCCGCCGTCGAGTTAACATATGTTAACGGAATGATGGTGTTACCGTACAGTTCTTGAAGCTCTTGCCATGCTTTGTCCGTCTGCTGAATATCTGCCATATCAGCCATCGAGCATCCGGCGCGCATGTCGGGCAAAATGACAGTTTGGTTATCATCAGTCAGCATATCAGCGGTTTCCGCCATAAAATGCACGCCGCAAAACACAATATATTCCGCCTCTTTATTTTTTTCTGCCACTTGAGCAAGCTGCAGGGAGTCACCTGCCGTATCGGCGAATTGTATCACTTCGTCTTTTTGATAGTGATGCCCCGGAATGAATAAGCGCTTTCCGAAAGCCCGTTTAATGGCGGCGACACGCTTTTCCATTTCTCCGGTGCTCATGTCTTTATAATGGCTCGGCATCATTTCGGCTGATGCAGTTAGCACGTCAAAAATAGACATCTTAAAAATCCCCCTGTTCCGCAGCCTCAACATCCATGCTGATGTCGGCGCTTTTTACTGAATGAGTCAGAAATCCGAGTGAAATATATTGGACGCCCGTCCCTTTATAAGCGGGCAATGTATCGAGTGTTATGCCTCCGGATGCTTCCGTTTTGATATGACCCGGTGTCATGCCTGCAAAACGCCGGACGGACTCAGGCGGACAGTTGTCAAACATAATAATGTCTGCGCCCGCTTCTATTGCCTCGAGCAGCTGCTGTTCGGATTCGATTTCGACTTCCACCGCAAGCATCTGCCCCGCCGTTTTTCTTGCCCGCTTAACGGCTGCCTTTATCGATCCGCAGGCGGCAATATGATTATCTTTAATCATGATGCCGTCATATAAGCCGAAGCGATGATTAAAGCCGCCTCCGATGCGCACAGCGTATTTTTCCAGCATTCTGAGCCCGGGTGTCGTTTTTCTCGTATCACAAAGCTTGATGGACGGATCATCAAGACGCCTTTTGGCCTCATCCGTCATGGTCGCAATGCCTGACATTCTTTGTATGAGATTCAAAATGACCCGCTCCCCCGTAAGAAGAGCTGCCGCCCGGCCTTCCATTTCAGCGAGCACGTCTCCTCTTTTCATCCGTTCTCCGTCTTTTTTCAGGGAGCGGATGCGGATATCATCGTGTAAAAGCTTCCATCCTTCACGGATAACGTCTTCTCCGGCAAACACGCCGTCTGTTTTTGCGATGATCCGCGCTTTACATTGCTGATCAGAAAAAATCGCTTGTGACGTCGCATCACCCGTTCCGATATCTTCCTGAAAAAAATGAGTCAGCATTTGTTTCAGCTGCAGAATGTCCATAGTTCCCCAATCCTTTCGTTTTTTCTGATAACTGTTCCAGATGTTGAATGAATGATTTGTTTTCCGTGCCACTCTTTCTCCGTCCCGGGAAAATCAGTGCGAAAATGAGCGCCTCTGCTTTCTTCCCGAATAAGGGCTGAGGTCACAACAAATTGCGCAGTCTTCCATAGGCAGGATAGCTCGGCTTGTTCCATTGTGATATCCTTCACATTCATATGACGCACAGATACGTTGTTAAGCCAGGATGCCAGCGCCTGCAGGTTTTCTTTTTCCCTGACGATGCCCGCTCCGGTTGTCATTTTGGCTTGAAGGACATGAAGCGTTGTGTCCGGCACTTGTAAGATGACATCAATTTTCTTCGGGGTTTTTTTATATCTTCCGTTTAACGGTGTATGAATGATATGTTCAGCACATCGTTGCCCGCTTGCCAGCGCTTCCAGCAGTGAGTTGCTCGCAAGGCGGTTCGCCCCGTGCAAGCCTGTGCAGGCGGTCTCGCCTATGGCGTACAAATCAGGCACGGACGTTTTCCCCCATGTATCGGCTTTTACTCCGCCCATTAAAAAATGCATTCCGGGTGCTATGGGGATCCCGCTTTCAAGATCAACGCCGGCTGTTTGACAAATTTCTGTTATGGTCGGAAAACGTTTGTTAAAATCGGCTATTCGGCTGCAATTTATAAAAACAGGATTTTCTTTCATCATTTCTTCATAAATCGCCCGTGAAACCACATCCCGGGGCGCCAAATCCTCAAGCGCGTGTCTGCCAGCCATGATCCTGCGCCCGAAGCGATCCGCTAAATATCCGCCTTCTCCTCTCACTGCTTCAGAAATCAGACCGTAAACAGTCCCGTTTTTCACAAGGAGGGTCGGGTGGAATTGGGTGAACTCCATATCCGTGATCTCAGCACCCGCGCGGAAGGCAAGAGCGATGCCGTCTCCCGTTATGGCGGAATCATTTGTGTGATATTGGTACAGACTGCCGCAGCCGCCTGAAGCAAGCACTACACAATCCGCTCTTCTGTAAGAAACGGCGCCTGAAGCATCCTTTACGGCAACGCCTGCGCATCGCCCGTGTTCAATCAGCAGATCAACAACCGTCTCGTGTTCAATGATCCGAATGCCGTCCCTCAGCTGCCGAACCAGAAACTCAACCAGCATCCGTCCGGTCGCATCTCCCCCGGCGTGCAGAATCCTCCTTTTGGAATGAGCGCCTTCCCTGCCGAGACAAAAGGTTCCATCCGACTTCGTATCAAAAGGGAAATGGCCTTCTATCAGCCTGTTTATCATGCTCTGTCCGCTTTTCAGCAAATGCCGCACGGCTGTCACGTCATTGTGTCCGCATCCCGCATACAGTGTATCGTTCACATGGGATTCTATAGAGTCATCTTTTGCGTATGACACAGCAATCCCGCCTTGAGCATAATGCGAATTGCTGTTCGTTACGTTTCTCTTTGTAATGACGGTCACTTGGTATGACGGAGGAAATGAGGAAGCACAGGCAAGGGCCGCCGTCCCCGAACCAATGACGATAATTGTTTTTTCAGACATACATCACCCTCCTGTTATATTTACACCTGTCTTGACACCTATATTTACACAACGATAAAATAAACTCAAGCTTTTTTTAACATAAACGGATAGGAGACGGGCTGTATGATTTATCTTGATTACGCGGCGGGAACGCCTTTAAGCAAAGAAGCCGCGAAAGTCTTTCAGCATCTCAGCACAGAGGTATACGGCAATGCAAGCAGCCTTCATGACGCCGGAGGAAGAGCGGCGGACGTGCTGGAATATTGCAGACATTCTGCAGGAAAATTGATCGGCGGAGCGGCAGACGGCATTTACTTTACAAGCGGCGGAACGGAAGCGAACATCTTGGCCGTCCAATCGTTGCTGCACGGTCTGCCCGACCACAAAAAACATTTTATTACGACCGCAATGGAACACCACTCGATCCATAATGCCGCGGCGTTTTTAGCTGACCGGGGAATTGATGTCACCATCATATATCCCGACGAAAACGGCCTTATAACCGAGGACATACTGGCGGCTCATATCCGACCTGACACGGGGCTCGTTTCCATACAGCACGCCAATTCAGAAACCGGCCTCATCCAGCCTGTGAATCGTCTGGCCGCTTTTCTTCACCAGAGAAACATTTTGCTGCATTGCGATTGTGTCCAAAGTTTCGGCAAACTGCCGATTGATGCGGATCAGGCGGGAATCGACGCCCTTTCCGTCTCCGGTCATAAAGTATACGGCCCGAAAGGCACCGGGGCTGTTTACATTCGGCCCGGTGTCAGCTGGAATCCGGTTTATCCGCATACCGTGCATGAAAACGGGTTCAGGCCCGGTACGGTGAATGTGCCGGCCATCGGCGCTTTTACCGCTGCTGCGGAGCATGCAGTGAAACATATGGAGGAACACCGTGAGCATGCTGACAGGCTGAGGAATTATTTGTATGATCAAATTCGGCGTCAAGGCCTTCCCATTTCATTTTCAGAGGAAGAAACCGGCGGTGAATGCCTGCCCCACATTGTCGGGTGTTTTTTTCACTCCTTTGAAGGACAATATATTATGTTAGAATGTAATCGTAACGATATTTGCATCTCAACCGGGAGCGCATGTTCCGCCGGCAGCCACGGCCCTTCTTCAGCTATGAAGGCGCTGAGAAAAACCGAACGGGAAGCGCGGCAGTTTTTCCGGATCTCATTCGGAAACGAAACAACATGTGAACAGCTCGATATGCTGATACATACATTTACGGCGCTATGGGAGCAAAAGAAAGGAGAATCAGCAATTTGACAGAAGGAACGAAGCTTACTGGGGCGAAAAGACGCGACATGCTGCTTCATTGGCTGAAAGAAGCCGGCTCGCCATTAACAGGAGGCGAATTGGCCAAAAAAGCAAATGTTTCAAGACAGGTGATCGTGCAGGACATATCGCTCTTGAAAGCAAAAAGCGAACCGATTATCGCGACGAGCCAAGGCTATTTATACATCAGCATGAATGCCGGCGGCGAAAAAAACGCCGAACGGATTGTCGCCTGTCTGCACGGCCCTGAGCGGACGGAAGAAGAGCTTGAACTCATTGTCGATGAAGGCGTCACCATAAAGGACGTCATTATTGAACACCCCGTATACGGCGATTTAACCGCCGCCATAAGAGTCAGCACACGGAAAGAAGTCAAACAATTCATGGATCACATTAACTCGACAAATGCCGCTTATCTTTCACAGCTGACCGGAGGCGTGCATCTCCATACGTTAAGCGCCCCGACAAAAGAGCGGATTGACCAAGCCTGCCAAGCGCTGGACGACGCGGGTATTTTAATAAAAGATTAAAAAAAAGCCCCCTGAAGGGCTTTTTTTATATCGAATAGGATTGATATGTTCCCAGAAGCTTGACCCGGCAGCCGAGGGCTTCCATCTCTTGAACGGCACCGGGAATGAGAACCTGATCCATCGCCTGTTCAATATCAATAATAAAGAAATAGTTGCCGAGACCCGTTTTTGTCGGGCGCGATTCGATCTTTGATAAATTCAGGTTTCTCCATGAAAAAGCGGACAGCACCCTGTGCAGCGCGCCTGATTGGTCATCTTGGGGAAGCGTTACCATCATCGTCGTTTTCGGCCGTGAAGACAGTTTCGCATTCACTTCGAATGAGACGTCTTTTTCAGGCGAAAGAATGACAAATCTCGTGTGGTTGTCCTGATAATCCTGAATATCCCGCTTCACGATGCTCAATCCGTATGTAGCGGCCGCCATTTCATTTGCAATCACGCCGATCGGAAGGTCCGAATGCTCACTGACATACTTGGCCGCCGCACCTGTTGACTTCGCATACTCATAAGGAACGGACGAAAAATGCCGGTGAAGAAATTTGTGGCATTGCGCAATCGCATGGGAATGAGAATAAATTTTCTCAAGCTTTTTCCACTCATTTTCTCTCGAAGGGTGAACGAGCAGATGCTGGTGAATCGGCAGCGTCATTTCCCCCACGATCGCAAGAGGCTGCTCATGAATCAAGTAGTCAATCGTTAAGTTAACCGAGCCCTCCAGCGCGTTTTCCAAAGGAACAAATGCAAGATCAACTTCTCCCGCAACCGCCGCATCCATGCATGCCGGTATTGTTTGATAAGGTGCTTGTGTCACGCTGTTTTGAAAGCAGGAACTGACTGCTAGATGTGTAAATGTGGCTTCTGGCCCTAAATAACCGACTTTCATGTCTCTTCTCTCCTTACGCGCCTGACCCTAAGATCTCAACTTTTTCTATAAAATCAAATTTTCTCAGTTTATTCATTAACGTATGAATGTTTTCTTCCATTGCGGACGTACTGATTGAGAGCGTGACATTCGCCCTGCCCTGAAGCGGAATCGTCTGGTGAATGGAAAGCACGTTGCTTCCTGAGTCAGCCACCGCCTGCAAAAGCTGGGATAACGCGCCTGACCGATCCTCCAAATGAAAGAAAAGTGTGATTATTTGTTCTTTAACCATCGTGTAAAAAGGGAAAACCGCATCTCGGTATTTATAAAAAGCGCTTCTGCTTAAATCAACTTTTTGCACGGCATCTGCAACCGATTCAGCCTTTTTTCTGTCCAGCAGTTTTTTGACTTCAAGGGTTTTCCGCATCGCATCAGGCAGAACGTCTTCACGCACTAAATAAAATGTCTCTTCTTTCACCTGCACCCCTCCCTTTTACATCAGAGAGCCTGCATTGCAAGCTCTCCATTTTTTTAATCAATAAATTCAAATTCAAATTCCAGCAGCCGGATGATATCGCCGTCTTTAGCACCGCGTTCTCTGAGCGCTTCATCAACGCCCATACCGCGCATCTGTCTTGCAAAACGCTTGACGGATTCGTCACGGGAGAAGTCAGTCATTTTAAAGAGGCGTTCCAGACTGTCACCTGAAAGCACAAACGCGCCGTCCGGATCACGGGTAATGTCAAATGGAATTTCTTCATCTTCCATCGTGTACATTACGCGGTTTTCCGCCAGTTCTTCTTCATCATACAGCGGGAATTCAGGCGTTGTTTCCAGCTGGTTGGCGACTTCAAACAGAAGATCGCGGAGCCCTTCTCTCGTCACCGCGCTGATCGGGAAGACAGGATGGTCATCCTGAAGCTTTTCTTTAAACGCTTTAAGATTTTCAGCCGCTTCGGGCATGTCCATTTTATTCGCAACGATAATTTGCGGACGCTCCGTCAGCCGCAGATTATATTCACTGAGCTCCTGATTAATGGTCACATAATCCTCATACGGATCACGGCCTTCCATCGCTGACATGTCAATAACGTGAACGATGACGCGCGTCCGTTCGATATGGCGGAGAAATTGGTGGCCTAAGCCGACTCCTTCGTGCGCTCCTTCAATCAAACCGGGCAGATCCGCCATGACGAAGCTTCTTCCGTCATCCGTTTCCACCATGCCCAGATTCGGAACAAGCGTTGTAAAATGATAATCGGCGATTTTCGGCTTTGCCGATGAAACGACAGACAGAAGCGTAGATTTTCCGACGCTCGGAAAGCCGACGAGACCTACGTCTGCAAGCACTTTCAGTTCAAGCACGATATAGCGCTCTTTTCCGGGTTCTCCGTGCTCTGACAGCTGCGGTGCCGGGTTGGCCGGTGTCGCAAAGCGGGTATTTCCGCGTCCGCCGCGTCCGCCTTTTGCGATGACGGCGCGCTGCCCGTGCTCTGTCAGATCGGCAATGACCTGTTTTGTATCGTCATCCGTTACGACTGTGCCGGGCGGAACTTTAACAACCATATCGTCCGCATTTCTGCCGTGCTGGTTTTTAGACATGCCGTGCTCGCCGCGTATCGCTTTGAAATGGCGCTGGTACCGGAAGTCCATAAGCGTGCGCAGTCCTTCATCAACCTCAAAAACGACGTCGCCTCCATTACCTCCGTCACCGCCGGCAGGCCCGCCTTTCGGCACATATTTTTCACGGCGGAACGCAACCATTCCGTTACCGCCGTCGCCGCCTTTTACATATACTTTCACCTGATCTACAAACATAATATCCTCCGTTCTAAACCGTAAAAAACCGCTAGTTCATTCCAATTTCGGCCACACATTCATGGCCGGTCAGCTCAAATTGCATGACATCAAAGTCCTCATACCGCGATTTGCGAAATTCATCAAACACATCTGCATTTGCAATCGTTCCATGAAAATCGAGATATACAATAAGCTGTCTGTCAGGGTGATCTGTCTGCAGCGATACGGTCAGATGATTTTCACTTTCATTGCTTACCGCCAGACCGAACAGATGAAACAGTTTTCTCATCAGGTTCGACAGCTTTTGATCATATGCCGATAAATCTTTAATTTCTCCGAGCACTTCGTATTCGAGCCTCATATAACGGGACTTCCAATTAAATGTCAGAAAGTCAAACGCCAAGTGCGGGGTTTTCAGGTTTGAGAGCTTTGATTCGTGCTTTGCATCTATGACCATTTCGTCAATAATTTCAACGACCCTGTCATACTTCTGCAAACTTAAGTTTCCTTTTATCAGCTGCAGCTTATTCATCCAATCATGACGGAAATGGCCCATTAATTGGATCAGTTCATTGATCAGAGCCGCATCGCTTACAGGTTCTTCTTGTTTCTTCGATACATCCTTCATTTTCGCACTCCCAATCGTTTAATTTCTTTTTAGGAGTCTTGATAAGTGTGTACTATGAATTATAACAGAGAAGGCTTTGTTAAAAAAACACTTGTTTTTCCTGGTTCATCATGTTCCTTTTTCGGATCGCATACAATGCGGATGCCAGGCAGAAACATTTTTGGTATCACTGCTTGGGGAACATATCCAGTGGGTATGAGAAGCTGATGTCCTCATTCAAGGCGGGGTTCACTCACGCATCCTCTGCTTTTCATTCTTGATGTTACTCCGCTTACTGCAAAAAAAACTCCAGTCAACGACCGGAGTTTTTTGTGTCATTATTGAGCTACAGGATATACGCTCACTTTTTTGCGGTCACGGCCGAAACGTTCGAATTTAACAGTTCCGTCGATTTTAGCAAAAAGAGTGTCATCTCCTCCGCGGCCCACGTTTTCACCTGGGTAGATTTTCGTTCCGCGTTGACGGTAAAGGATAGATCCGCCTGTTACGAATTGACCGTCTGCACGTTTAGCGCCTAAACGTTTAGATTCAGAGTCACGTCCGTTCTTTGTAGAACCTACACCTTTTTTAGAAGCGAAAAACTGAAGATCTAATCTAAGCATGTAACTCACCTCCTATATTTGGTTTGCAGTCAACCGTAAGTGTTCACTGTAATCCCGCTCGATCGTTTCAAGAGAAACAATCATGCCTTCAATCAGCAGCTGCGCTTTTTGCAAAGCTTCCTGATCAGCGGCTTCAGGGAATTCAAAGTAGAAATAACCCCCGTCCTCGCCTATATCAAGAATCGGTTCGAGAGGAGCCAGCGCGATAACCGCATTGACCGCTCCGAAAACGACAGCCGTGACCCCGGCGCAAACGAGATCTCGTCCATGTTCAGCAAAATCGGCATGTCCCGTCATTTCAAAGGACAAAATGCCCCCGTCATCCCGGGATCTTCGAATTGTTGCCTCAATCATGCTTACGCGTTGATTTTTTCGATTGTCAATTTAGTATAAGGCTGACGATGACCTTGTTTTTTATGAACATTTTTCTTTGGCTTGTAACGGAAAACAGTGATTTTTTTCGCACGGCCTTGTTTTTCAACTTTAGCTGTAACTGTCGCGCCTGCAACTGTTGGGTTGCCGACTTTCACGCTGTCTCCGCCAACAAACAATACGTCTTCAAACGTCACTGTTTCACCTGCTTCAGCAGCAAGTTTTTCGATGTAAACAGTTTGACCTTCTTCAACTTTGATTTGTTTTCCGCCTGTTTTAATGATTGCGTACATTCTCTGCACCTCCTATTAGACTAAGACTCGCCAGCAACAGGGGGCTTTAAAGCTCTTATCACCTGTCCCGAGCGGTTGTAGCATTGGTGCTACATCCATAACATTAAAAAATATATCAGAACCAAAAGGATATGTCAATCTATTTCTAGTAAGGCAGCAGCAGGTCTTCCATAGAGGAATCTGTCCGTTTATCGGCAAAATACGCATGAAGCACTTCATTTTCATCGAGCTGGCTGAGCTTTTCTCCGGCTTTTTCAATGATAATGGGGTGCTTGCATCCCCGTTTGAATTCGGCCATGACATGCTTTACTTTGGCATCGGCCGCGACCGTCAAAGGATGCAGCATGGCGACATCGCGGTTTTTGCCGTAGTATCTCTCCAAAAGAAACCTCAGCTGAATATAATGCCGCTTCCGGTATTCATCCCATAAAGAAGCGGCGAGAAAGACGAACAGCACCCATGCGCTGACCTGAAGGGGGACGGCCAGCACAATCCAGCAGCAGAGCAAAAGAGCGGAAACGGCCGATGTCTGCAGGCTGAGGAGATGCGCTTTTTGAAAAGCCATTTGTTTAGAGAAGTATAAAAACACGAACTTGCCGCCGTCAAGCGGCCAGATCGGCAAAAGATTGATGAAAAGAATGGAGAGATTATAAAAGGTAAACATCTCAAATGTCTGCTCACTTGCAAAGCCTGACATGAAAAAGAGCCAGGCTGCCGCCTGAAGCCACACATGCTGAAGCGGGCCCGCCAAAATGACCGCGAATTCCTCTTTTAGCGGCCGGTTTCCGTGCTCCTCCACCTCAACCGTCCCGCCGAAAGGGAGCAGAAAGATGCGTTTAATGCGCCACGAAAAAAACACAGCCAGAGCAGCATGCCCCAGCTCATGAACGGATACAACCAGCAAAAGACACAGCAGCGCTTTGATGTGCCCCGTCATAAGACCGAGCCCCATAATAATCCAAAGAAAAGGATGGACATGAATTTTAAAAAGGAGGATGAGCCATTTATTCATCAAATGTGATCACCTGGATCGGATCTATGAATTTATCGCCATCCTGGATCGCGAAATAGTACTGGCCTTTACTTTTATCGTTGAGCTTGATCGAACCGATCTTTTTCCCTTTATCGACAAAGTCGTACAATGAAACGTTAACATCTTTTAGCCGGCCGTAAATGCTGCTTGTATTGTCGGCGTGCTGCACCTTCACCGTCAGCCCTGTTTTTTTATCTTTGCTCACTTCCATAATGTAGCCTTCTTTTACACTGTCAATGGCTTCACTGGCGGTTTCGACGACGACGCCCTCTCCGTTATTTTGAAAGTCCTGCTGGATTTTCCCCGCGGCAGGAACGGCCATATCCTGACTGACCGCCACCTGACCGTCCTTCTTTTTCGTTCCCGGCGTAAGAAAAGCGAGCGGGTTTCCGAAGGAAGATACGAACCAATTGCTTACGGCAGCAAACTGAAATTCTTTTTGAAAGGTTTGTGCGATTGCCGGTTTGATCTGACTCAGCGGCTGTTTGTCAGTTTTATAGGCAATAGCGGAGATCAGTACGAGACAGGCGGCCAGCAGGCATTTTAAAATAATAGAATGAGCGCTGATCAATGGATGCCGCCCGTTAAATTCGGGCGGGTGTTCCGTTTGATATTCGTAGTCCGGAAGAAGCTTGTGCTTTTCCTGCTCCTTGACCGTCTGCCACGCGGGAAAATTCTGCGTTTGAGCGTTTTGAACGAAAGTCCGTTTTGATTCAGGCCGCTGTTTTCTTCTTTTGGCCAGTCTTTTTCTAATTTCATCAGCTCTGTGACTCATCGCCATCATCCTTTGCAATCGTTGGGTTTGTACATCCTATGTCTTGTCCATTGCAAATATGCGCTCTTAAAAAACAAAAAAGACCTGATAAGCTGGGCTTCATCAGATCTTTGTATTCTGGTATATATTATGAACGCACGCCGAAAAATGACTTGATTTTCGCCATCATCCCTTTTTGCTGCTCTTCAAGCACCTGCAAAGGAACGGATTCTCCTAAAATGCGCCGGGCGATATTGCGGTACGCAATGCTGGCGCGGTTTTTGGAATTCATGGCAATCGGTTCGCCGATATTTGAAGCCCTGATCACTTCATCATCGTCAGCAACGATTCCGAGGAGATCAATAGACAGATGATGAACAACTTCATCTACATCCATCGTGTCACCGTTTTTCACCAGGTGATTTCTGATGCGGTTCACGATAAGGCGCGGCGGTTCGATATCTTCCTGCTCCAAAAGTCCGATAATGCGGTCAGCGTCCCGCACCGCTGATATTTCCGGCGTCGTCACAACAATCGCCTTATCAGCTCCGGAGACGGCATTTTTATAGCCTTGTTCAATTCCGGCCGGACAATCAATAATGACATAATCAAATTCCTGCTTAAGCTCCTGCACAAGCAATTTGATCTGCTCAGGGACAACAGCCGTCTTGTCGCTTGTCTGGGCAGCCGGCATTAAATGTAGCAGATCATCAAAACGTTTGTCTTTGACAAGCGCCTGATGCGTCTTGCATCTGCCTTCAATTACATCTACTAAGTCGTAAATAATTCTGTTTTCAAGACCCATTACGACATCAAGGTTGCGCAGTCCGATATCTGTGTCTACCAAACAGACGCGCTTCCCTAAAATGGCTAAGGCGGTACCGAGGTTTGCAGATGTTGTTGTTTTACCTACTCCGCCTTTTCCCGAAGTTATTACGATAGCCTCACCCAATTTCACATTCCTCCCTCAAGCCTTGTTAGATCAGGTCTTAAATGAGCCAATTGCTGAAGGCGTTCAATGACCATATTTCCGTCAGTATCTAAATAAGCACATTCCATGTCGTTCCCTTTTTGAATGTGGTCTGGGGAGCGATTTAACACGTGATTGATCCTCAATTGTGTCGGCATCATTTCGGATGCGGCGATCACAGCCCGGTTATTTCCGTTATAACCCGCGTGGGCAATCCCTTTTAATGAACCGAGAACAAATATATTTCCTCCGGCTCTGATCGTACCGCCGGGATTCACATCTCCGATTAAAAGCAAATCTCCCGTCACGTGAAGCACCTGGCCCGAACGGACGATTTTGGAAACCGAAACAATTTCCTGCTCCTCTTTCATCCGCTGCGCTTCTTCTTTGGCGATGACTTCACTGTCAATTGAATGCACGACTAAATCTTTCTTTGACGCGATCAGATCAGTCAGCTGCTCTGCCTGTTCCTGATACAGATACCGATGCCCGAGTTTAATATGAACACTGATTTTTTGGCCTTTGCCATCAGTATATTGTTCAATCGACAGCATGTTTTGAAGACCATCGAGGAGCTCATCAAAAGAACACGCATCATCCAGATGCAATGTTAAGCCGTTTTTTGTTCCTTTTATTGTTACATATTGCTGCTTTTTGGTCTTCATCAATGTTCACCTCAACAACATACTCTTTTCGTCAAAAAAAGATAAAATCCTTTTTACTCATCTCTTAATTCTTTCTTCAGACTTATATAAAACAGCCTGAAGGGCAGGACTAATATAACGGCTCCCGCAATATTCAGCAAAGCGGTCGGCAAGAACCGCTGAATGACAAAATCGTTAAACGTCATAGTGCCGCTGCGGATTAACGTCTGAATGCCGTAGACGTAAAATTCAAGCACACATACGCTCAGCACCGCGACCAGAATGACCATCAGGGCGTTTGTCTGCAGCACTTTAAACGCTTTGGCCGCCAGATAGCATAATCCGGCAAAACCAAACATATAAACGCCTAAAACACCCGTATAATTGATGTCATAAAGAAATCCGAAAATGAAACCGTAGATCACCGCATGCTTTTGGTTGATATAAGCCGACATAAAAATCAGCGCAAGCAAAAGAAAATGCGGAACGACCTGCTGCTCGACGGAAACGAAAGGAAAACGCACCAGATCGGTATAGATGCTTTCCGCACAAAAGACCAAAATCATAATCAAAGGGAGAAGGAAACGTTTCACGATCCTTCCTCCCCTGTTGCTACGCTTCGGTTCACGACGATGACATGGTCAAGATCGTACAAGTCGGCAGCCGGTTTCACGTAAGCGATTTTCGTCAGGCCGTAAGCATCTGATTCTACATCGGTCACTTCGCCGACCGTCAGCCCTTGAGGAAATACGCCGCCCGTTCCGGAGGTCTCCACGAGGTCGCCTTTCTTCACTTCACGTTTTTCATCCGGTTCAAGGATGGTCATTTTCAGGGTCTGTTTCTTTTTATCATACCCTTCAATTAAACCGTAGCCTTTGCTTCCCTTTTTGCCGGAGATTTTGGTGGCCACTCTGTTATTGCGGTCAACATCGCTCAGCAGCTGAACGGCGGATGTGAAACTGTTGAGTCCGCTGCTTTTGATCTTCCCGACCAGCGCACCCTTTTCGTTCGTGACAGCCATGTCTTTGGCCACTTTATGCTTCGTTCCCTTATTGATCATGATCTGCTTGTACCATTGATCAGGGTTTCTCGCGATAACGGTCGCTAAAATCGGATCATAGTCGGAAATTGATTTGACATGCCCGAGTTCATCACGCAGCTTCTTGTTTTCATCTTTGAGTTCTTGGAGCTTCGCTTCATATTGTGTCTGTCCGTCCAGCTTTTGTCTTAAGCGTTCGTTTTCTTTGTACGTGTTTTTCAGGTCTTTTATGTCCCCGAAGAACCCTGCAAAATATTCGGCAGGCGTGTGAAAAATGTTTTGAAATACTCCCGTCGTATCACCGATCAGCTTTTCAGGCCAGGTGGTATTACGGCCGTTCTTCAGCGAGAATCCAATCATAGCCACCAATATGATAATACACAGAAGTAATAGCATTAACCGTTTGTTCGGCATCGTGATACACCTCTTCTATTTAACTCCTGATTATCTTGTTTTTCCTTTGAAAAGATGGATGTGCTCCAGTGCTTTTCCAGTGCCGATCGCAACACAATCCAGCGGATCTTCAGCGATAAGAACAGGCATTTTCGTTTCGTCGCTGATGACTTTGTCGAGATTGCGGAGCAGGGCGCCTCCCCCTGTTAATACAATACCTCTGTCCATAATGTCAGCGGCCAGCTCAGGCGGTGTTTTTTCAAGCGTGCTCTTCACCGCATCAACGATTGAGAGAACTGTATCACGCAGTGCATTTGCAATTTCCGTTCCCGTGATTTCGATCGTTTTCGGCAGACCTGTCAGAAGATCGCGGCCGCGGATTTCCATTGACGCATTTTCTTCACCGGTTTCGGCTGAACCGATTTCCATTTTAATGGCTTCCGCCGTACGGTCACCGATCATCAGATTATATGTTTTTCTGATATAGCTGATGATTGAGTCGTCCATTTCGTCACCGGCTACGCGGATTGACTGGGACGTGACAATGCCGCCTAAAGAAATGATCGCCACTTCAGTTGTTCCGCCGCCGATATCAACGACCATGCTGCCCGTCGGCTCCCATACCGGAAGATTCGCGCCGATTGCGGCCGCAAACGGTTCTTCAATCGGATAAGCGTCACGTGCGCCCGCTTGTCTTGTCGCGTCAATGACCGCCCGTTCTTCAACGGCCGTAATACCTGACGGCACACACACCATAACGTACGGCTTTCTCGCAAACAATCCTTTATTTTTCACAGCCTGATTAATGTAGTATTTCATCATTGTCGCAGTTGTTTCATAGTCAGCGATAACGCCGTCTTTCATCGGACGGAGCGCAACCACGTTGCCCGGAGTTCTTCCGATCATGTTTTTCGCATCGTTACCGACCGCAACGATTGACTTCGTATCCGTTTGCAGAGCAACGACAGACGGCTCTCTCACTACGATTCCTTTACCTTTAACAAACACAAGCGTATTCGCGGTTCCCAAATCTATACCAAGGTCTCTTGTACCAATTCCGAACATATGTATGTATCTTCCTTTCTTAAAGCAAAAATACCCTAAAGGGAAAAACTCATAAAATCTATTATATCTTAAATCAACGAAAAAAAAAGTGTTACAAATATCCTTTTTCCTTTAAACTCACAAATTTTTTATCACCAATGACCAAATGATCCAGCAGCTCGATGCCGATTAAATTTCCGCACTCAAAAAGCCGCCTGGTTACCTCTATATCTTCCCTGCTCGGTGTAGGATCTCCTGAAGGATGATTATGAACGCAAATGAAGGACGCGGCGGATCGTTTGAAAGCTTCTTTAAACACCTCCCGCGGGTGGACAATAGATGAATTCAGACTTCCGATAAAAACGGTGCGTTTATGAATGACTTGATTTTTGGTATTTAAATATAAACAGACAAAATGCTCCTGGGATAAAAAGCGCATATCCTCCATCACATACTTCGCCCCGTCTTCCGGAGAGCGGATGACGCAATGCTCCCCGGCGGATGTCTTATGAATGCGGCTCCCCAGCTCAATTGCGGCAAGAATCTGAACGGCTTTCACCGTGCCGATTCCCGGAATGCTGGAAAGCTCCTGGGCAGAGGCGCCTTTTAACAGGCGCAGCCCGTCAAACGTCCGCAGCAGCCGGTGAGCGAGGTTCATGACGGACTCATGTTTCGTTCCCGTCCGCAGCAGGATGGCGAGCAATTCATTGTTAGAGAGATGTTCGGCTCCGAAGTGCAGAAGCCGCTCTCTCGGTTTTTCTTTTTCGGGGAAATCTCTTAATTTTAACGGCAGATCACGGATGATCAACCCCTCCTTGTTCCCCTTCCCGGTTTGAACATCAAGCTTTTATATTAAATTCTTTCAAGGCTCTCATTGTTTTAGCGACAGGAAGCCCGACGACAGAATAAAAATCACCGTCTATTTTTTTCACTAAAAGCGCGCCTTTTCCTTGGATGCCGTATGCACCTGCTTTATCCATCGGTTCTTTTGTTTCAATGTAGAGCTGTATGTCGTCTTCACTGAGCGGCCAAAACGTCACTTCCGTCGTGTCACAGAATGTTTCTTTCCGGTCATGCGTCTGAATGCTGACCGCCGTAATGACTTGATGGCTTCGGCCGGAAAGCCTCCGCAGCATCTGTGCCGCTTCTTCCCTGTCACGCGGTTTGCCGAGGCACTCGCCGTCTATGCACACCATCGTGTCAGCCCCGATAACGACTGCATCGGGATTTTCGGCCAATACAGCACCGGCTTTTTGCTCGGCCAAACATTGGACGTTTTCTTCCGGCGAAAGGTTTCGATTTAATTTTTCTTCTGTGCGGCTCGCAATAATGCTGTAAGGAATCTGAAGAAGATTAAGGAGTTCTTTTCTTCGCGGAGATTGTGATGCGAGTATTAAGCGTTTTGTCATGGTTGTCATCCTTTCAGGGTTTGCTTAAGAAAAAAAGATACTTGTCTATCCTACCAAATCAAACGGGCAACCACAATTTCAGAAAAATAACTTTTTGATGACAAAATAAAAAATCCCGCCGGATGACGGGAAATGAGATACTATTTTACAACACTTAAAAGCTCTTTTTGGGCTTTCCAGCCGGATTCCGAACCCGACGTTTCCAGTTCTTTCAGCGCTTGAAGCACGGCCTCTTTCTGCTTTTTGTCAGCGGCGTCTGCGCCGTCTGCCGCTTTTGCCGCTTCAGCCACTTCCGTTTTTGAAAGATCTTTACCGGTAATCGCTTTGGCGGAGAGCTCAGATGCCTGTTTAAAAGAGTCTTCCAGCCCTGAATCGACCGCAAAGCTGAGCTCTTTTCCGCCCCAAGCCTCAAAATCATGGTCTATCAGTGTCTGACCCAATTGCTGTGATAAGCTTTTTTCCGCTGCAAGCCCGGCGATCACGTATGTGTATCCGTCTTCTTTTGCCAGAGAGACGGCCGAGTATCCTTTTTCAGTCAGCTGGTCAACAAGCGTTTGCGCTCCTTTTTCTGATGAAAATTTTCCGGCCTGCACCGCATATGTTTTATAGTTTCCCACTGAAGATTCCGCATCTCCTGTGCCGGCTGTTTCAGATTTGTCTTTAGAAACATCTCCCGCTTTCACCGTCTGCCCTTGTGAACCTTTGTCAGCTGATGCCGGAGCGGAGGCTTCTTTACTTCCCGACATATTTAAGGCGACAAGGCCGAGCCCGGTGCCTAAAACAGCCGCAACGGCAATTGTCGTGACCGCTTTTTTAACTGGAGAAGACGGCTGCTTTTTTTTCGGAAAATGAGGGCCTGTTTTTTTCTTCTGGTATGGCGGAACGACTTTCGGGTCATCTTCAAATACCTCAGAATTCTTCTCATGATCCCAATTGAAATCTTCTTCTTTCGGATCTTCATGGGAAGCGGCGGTCTCCTGTTCCGCCTTTTTTGTTTCTTCCCAATTGGAAAATGTGACGGTCTTCTCCCCGCCTTCATTCACATCTTCTTGTCCATACATCGTTTCTTCTTGTCCGTTAATGGTTACTTTAAGGGCATTGTTTTTAGCTTTGCTGTGCTTTTTGCTCTTCCTTTTTTTCAACGTCTCTTCCCCCTTGCATTCGTCTTGGCCGTACCTTGAACTGATCATGGTTCACACTTTAGCATAGGCGAAAAAAAAAAGAACAAGACTTTTGTCGTCTTGTCCAAAAAACGTTCGCCAAATTTTTCAAGCCCCGCCTGAAGCGAGCTTGATGTAAAACGAAAACAGCTCTTCTCCGTATAAATAACTCAAAGCGCTCCCGGCTGAGATGGCCGGCGCAAACGGAAATGGCTGCTTTTTACCAAGCCTGCCCCGGGCTGCGGCGCACATACCGTATACGGCTCCGATCATAACGGAAAGAAAGAATGCAATGAGCACGAGCTTCACGCCGAGCGTCAGGCCGATCACCCCAAACAGTTTCACATCACCTGCGCCGATGCCTCCTTTACTGACAAACATGATAAAAACAAGCAGAGCAAATCCACAAACAGCTCCTGCAAACCCCGCATACCATGAATCCAGCGGAGAAAACATACGGCCGGCGATGAAAAGCGGAAGAAAAAACAGCAGAACCTTGTCAGGAATCAGCATATATTGCAGATCCGTCACAGTAACAATCATCAGCAGAGACAGAAATAACAGCGCAACTAACAGTTCTTTTGAGAAACCGAAATGAATGCCTGCAGCCGTGAATAAACACGCCGTCCAGCATTCCGCCGCCGGATACATAACCGACAGCTTCGCACGGCAGTTTCTGCATCTGCCTCTTTGCAGAATATAGGAGACGACGGGCACAAGCTCCCCCCAGGAGAGCGGCAAGCCGCAGAACGAGCAGGCTGAACGCGGCGAAATAACCGAGATTCGAAGCGGGATACGGCACGCTGCTGTATAAAAAAAAGAACCGAAAATCAAGCCGAGAAAAAACAGAATCAAAAGCACTCAGACCACACCTTTACTATCAATCTGGCTCAGATTATAGCAAAGAAAAACACCATGACTGAAATGGCTGAAAATATATTTTCAGCATAAAAACACCCGGCAAAACCGGAAAATGGTCTGCCGGGCATCCGAGGGGCTGTCAGATAAGCCGCTTTCTCATTTCTGAAATAAAATATAAGGAGCCGGTAATGATGATGACATCATCCGCCCCGTCTTTTTGTTCTATCCATTCTTTCACACTGTCCGGGTTCTCATCGAAGCTCTTAGACGCAAGACTGCTTGCATTGTAAAGAGCTTCGGCGCTTGAAGCACGCGGAAAGTCAAATGATACAAAGTGAATGGAATCTGCTTCGGTTTCAAGCTTTTTAATCATTTCCTGATACGGTTTGTCTTTTAATGCGCTGAATACGACATGGACGTTTTTATCGGCAAAGCGCTGCCTGATCGTTTCTGTCAGCGTTTCAACGCCCTCTTCGTTATGCGCGCCGTCCGCAAACACTAAAGGGCGGCTTTGAAGACGTTCAAACCGGCCCGGCCAGGAAGCTTTTTTCAGGCCGTTTCGCATCGCTTCTTCTGAAATGACTGCGGCTTCCAGGCGATTCAGCCATTCAGCCGCCAATATCGCCAATGCCGCATTCTGCCTTTGGTGAATGCCGATCAGCGACGTTTGAATGTTTTCATAGCATTTCGTTTCTGTTTCCAGCGAAAAGCTTTCGCCGGACGGAAGCGCCGCTTCATTAAACAGTCTGCACGTTTTATATAGTGACTGATACGGAGCCTGCTTTTTTTCGGCTTCCGCTTCAATAACGCCGAGTGCTTCCGGCTGATTGACACCCGTAATGACCGGAATGGAATTTTTAATGATACCGGCTTTCTGCCCGGCGATCTCCTCGATGGTATTGCCTAAAATGGCCATATGGTCATGTCCGATACTTGTAATGACCGACAGGAGCGGTTTCACAATATTGGTTGAATCAAATGTGCCGCCGAGCCCCGCTTCAAAAATAACAAAATCGATATCAGCCCGCTTCGCAAAATATAAAAATGCACACGCTGTAATGATTTCAAATTCTGTCACCGTTCCGGCATCAGTCTTATCGAGCTCATCGACTATCGGCTTTATGTCATTAACGAGCGTTCTCCATTCCTCATCGGTAATCGGCGTGCCGTTGACGCTGATACGCTCATTAAACGTAATCATGTAAGGCGATGTGAACGTGCCGACCGTATAACCGGCTTCTTGAAGCACGGAACGGATAAAAGAGACGGTTGATCCTTTGCCGTTTGTGCCCGCCACATGAATGGCGCGAATGTTCTTTTCCGGGTGTTCCAGTTTTTCCATCAGCTTTTCCATACGGAGAAGGCCCGGCTTAACGCCGAACTTGAGTCTGCCGTGAATCCAGCTGATCGCTTCTTTGTACGTATTAAACAATGAAATCCCCTCTTTTATACGACAAGGCGGTTTCTTAGGAAACCGCCCCGCTGTTTTATCAGCCTTTCAGCTCTGCAATCCGCTGCCGGACAGCTTCGCGTTTTGCCGTGTAGTCTTTCTCTTTTCCGCGTTCTTCTTCAATGACATGCTCAGGAGCTTTTTTAATGAATCCTTCGTTGCCGAGTTTTTTCTGAACGCGTTCGACTTCTTTTGTCAGCTTGTCGAATTCTTTTTGCAGACGGGCGATCTCCTCATCAATGTTAATCAGCCCTTCAAGCGGCAGAATGACTTCCGCTCCGGTGACGACAGCTGTCATCGCTTTGTCTGCCGCAGCGATATCCGTCCCGATTTTCAGCGTGCTCGGATTCGTAAAGCGTTCAACGTAAGAACGGTTCTTCTCAAGGCGGCCGGCAATGTCTTCGGTAGATGTTTTAATGTAAAGTTCAACCTGCTTGCTCATCGGCGTGTTGACTTCGCTCCGGATATTGCGGACAGAACGGATTAATTCAACGAGCAGTTTCATATCCGCCGCTGCCTCTTTATCCGTATGTTCCGACACCGGAACCGGCCAAGAGCTGATCGTGATTGACTCGCCTTCATGAGGAAGGTGCTGCCAGATTTCTTCCGTTAAGAATGGCATAAACGGGTGAAGAAGACGCATCGTCTGGTCAAGCACGTATGCCAGAACAGACCGGGTTGTTTTCTTCGCCGCTTCATCTTCCCCGTACAGCGGAAGCTTCGCCATTTCGATATACCAGTCGCACACATCGTCCCAGATAAAGTTGTACAGGTGGCGTCCGACTTCACCGAATTCATAACGATCCGCAAGCTGCGTTACGTCTTCTATCGTTTCATTCAGTCTTGTGAGGATCCACTTATCAGCAACTGATTTTTCACCGGACAGATCAAGCTCGTCATACGTCATGCCGTCCATGTTCATTAAGGCAAAACGGGAGGCGTTCCAAATTTTATTTGCGAAATTCCATGTGGATTCCACTTTTTCATAGCTGAAACGGAGATCCTGTCCCGGTGAACTTCCGGTTGCCAGGAAATAGCGCAGGGAATCCGCTCCGTACTTGTCGATGACATCCATCGGGTCCACGCCGTTCCCAAGGGATTTACTCATTTTTCTGCCCTGCTCGTCACGGATTAAGCCGTGAATCAGCACGTCTTTGAACGGACGCTCGCCGGTAAACTCAAGACCTTGGAAAATCATCCGGGATACCCAGAAGAAAATGATGTCATATCCCGTTACAAGAACATCGGTTGAGTAATACCGCTTAAAGTCTTCAGCGTTTTCATCAGGCCAGCCCATTGTAGAAAACGGCCAAAGCGCGGAGCTGAACCATGTATCAAGCACGTCTGAATCCTGTTCCCAATTTTCGCTGTCCTCAGGCGCCTCAAGGCCGACGTACACTTCTTTTGTTTCTTTATGATACCAAGCCGGGATGCGGTGGCCCCACCACAGCTGACGGGAAATACACCAATCACGGATATTTTCCATCCAGTGCAGGTACGTTTTCTCGAACCGGTCAGGAACGAAGTGAACCTTCTCTTCTTTTGCCTGAAGGTCAACCGCAGCATCGGCCAGCGGCTGCATTTTGACAAACCATTGTGTGGACAGGTACGGCTCAACAACAGCGCCGCTTCTCTCACTGTGGCCGACAGAATGCATATGGTCTTCGATTTTAAAGAGAACGCCGGATTCCTGAAGATCTTTGACGAGTTTTTTGCGGCATTCAAACCGGTCCATGCCGTTATATTGCAGCGCTTTTTCATTCATTGTTCCGTCTTCATTCATGACGAGAATCCGCTCTAAATTGTGGCGGTTTCCGAGTTCAAAGTCATTCGGGTCATGGGCAGGCGTGATTTTAACGGCGCCTGATCCGAATTCCATATCAACATAATCATCGCCGACGATCGGAATTTCGCGGTTTGTAATCGGCAGAATCACCGTTTTGCCGATTAAGTGCTTGTAGCGCTCATCTTCAGGATGAACTGCGACAGCCGTGTCGCCAAGCATCGTTTCCGGACGGGTGGTCGCGATTTCAATTGAGCCTGAACCGTCTGCTAACGGGTAGCGCAAATGATAAAACGCGCCCTGTACGTCTTTGTAAATCACTTCAATATCGGATAAAGCCGTTTTTGTGGCAGGGTCCCAGTTGATGATATATTCGCCTCTGTAAATCAAGCCTTTCTCGTACAACTTGACGAATACTTCACGCACGGCTTTGTTCAGCCCTTCATCAAGAGTGAAACGTTCGCGTGAATAATCGAGTCCGAGTCCCATCTTGGCCCATTGGCTGCGGATGAAATCAGCATACTCTTCTTTCCACTTCCACGTTTCTTCTAAAAACTTTTCACGGCCGAGGTCATAACGGCTTGTGCCCTGCTCGCGGAGTTTCGCTTCGACTTTTGCCTGAGTGGCGATGCCGGCGTGATCCATGCCCGGAAGCCAGAGCACGTCATAGCCCTGCATGCGTTTCATACGTGTAACGATATCTTGCAGCGTCGTATCCCACGCATGTCCGAGGTGCAGCCTGCCCGTCACGTTCGGCGGCGGAATGACGACAGAATACGGCTGTTTCGTTTGATCGCCGCCCGCTTCAAAATATTTTCCTTTCAGCCAAAAATCATAGCGGCCTTTTTCAATCGCAGACGGATCATATTTTGTCGGCATTGTTTGTTCGTTTGTATCCATGATAACCCTCCAGCATGTTTAGAAATGGCTGAGCAACTAAAAAAGAGCCTTCATCCTGATAAAGGACGAAAAGCTCTTTCGCGGTACCACCTTTTTTCATGAACAGATTTGTTCATGCACTTAAACGGATAACGGGTGCGGCCCGAATTTCTCTACTGTATGTTCAAGAAATTATGCTCCCGGGCGACCTTCCAATGAGACGGCATAAGAAGCCTTTCAGCACAGTAGCTTCTCTCTCTTCATGCGTCTTTCTTGTACTCTTCCCGTTCAAAGCAGGTGTATTTATATCAGCTCATGATCTTATTTATTATGTTCTTTATTATAGTAAAAGTGTTTTTGATTCGTCAATCATCTTTTCCAAAAACCGCTGCCGTCATACATAAATGGGCATGCACCCCGCTCTTCCCCTTACATACGATACATAGAAAGGCGAATGTGAGGAGGAATTGCCCGTGAGAAAAAAATTCAATTCTTATTCGCTCCCCCAGTGGGCCAGACAGGTCCGCCTTGTATCCGTGCAAGTCATTATCCCGATTACGATCTTTCAGGGGATCAGGACGATTTTCTTTCCGACGACTTTTGATGTCCTGCTGCTTGCCATCCTGCTGTTTTTAGCGTGCGCCCTGCATTTGGATTGGATATAAAAAAACGAGTCCCGTTATGAAGAGGACTCGTTTTCCGCTTTTATTTTTTTCTCCCGCTCAATCTGATGAACCTTCATGAGAAAAGGTTCAACATTTTTCATCTGCCAAAACGCTCTTAATAATTGCGTGCACTCTTCTTTTTCAGAGCCCCTTTGGCCGGTCTGATACCGTTTCAGCACTTTGTACATGGCGGACGGATAAGCCATATAGCTGAGAAACAGGCTGATTTCCGCTTCACGGAGCGGGAATGATTTGTGATACGTATAAAACCAGTCCAGGCATTCTGGACATGCTTTCGGATAGCTTCTGAACATTCTGGAGTAAAAGCCGAGCAGGTCATTTTGCGGAGGACCCAGCGCAGCTTTCTCGAAATTCGTGAAAAAGCCCGATCCCGCATCATTATACAGAAAGTGGCGGCTCGATAAACTGCCGTGGTTGATCACCGCTCTCGTCTTGTCATGATCCTTTGCCGCGTCAAACCATTCTTCCAGACGTTCGAGAGCAAAATTGACGGCGGAAACCGTTTCTGTAAGATACGTAACAGCCTGCAGTTCAAAAGGTGAAAGGTACCACTCTTTTTCCGCCCGGTCGGCGAATTGTTCATAGACAAGTTTATCATTTTCCCAATCTCTTTTCGTTGCTTCATAAAAGCGGCTGATATCTTCAGTCCGGATTTGGATGTCCCGCACAGTCGCAGAATGGAGCTTCGCGACCTCTTTAAAAAGGTAAACATGTTTTTGGTCCCGTTCTTCTTCCTGATCGTACTGAAGCCAAGGCATTAAATAATAAGAATTCTCCGTCTGTCTTCCCGCAAAAAAATCGCCTGCATACGTGCGGCAGATCGGCACAAATGATCGGTAGCCTTTCTCCTCAATCTCAATCATAAGATCCGTAAATTCACTGCTGCGGGCCGGCTTGAGCTGTTTCAAAGCAAAAATGCCGTAGTTTGAGTAGACCTTCCAAACATGCGGGCTGACAGGCTCAATGTACTCAGCCGTCAGCCCGTATTCCTGAAGCACTGATTGGACTGCTTCCATTCCATTCACCACATTTTTACGGCCTCTTTGTGCTTACACATGGCTGTTATTATATTCAGGTATATACAGAAGCTGACCTTCCTCAAGCTCGTCATCAAACGATAAAGCATTCGTTCGGATGAGCTGCTGGGATGTAATGTCATATCGTTCACACACCCGGTCGATTGTATCTTGCTGCTGCACGATACAAATTTTCATTCTTGAAAACTTTTCTTCTTCCCTTGTAAATAATTTTGTCAAGTAATGAGAGTTGTCATTTTCCTTCTGCTCGGTTCCCGGTGCCGCTTCTTCATTCTTTCTTTCAGGCTTAAGCGGCTCAGGCTGTTCCGCTTGCGCCGGCTCCTCCGGCGGCAGTTTGGAAAACTGAAAAGACAAATCGAGAGGCTTCCCGGTTTCCTCCTCCGGCGGCGCCATCTTCCTTACCTCAATTTCAAACCCTTCTTCATCATGAGCCTCTTCTTCAAGCAGCTTAGGAGCGCTGTAAAACTCCTCTTCCTGCCGTTCCGGAACGAACTCACGATAAACGGGCGCCTGCTCTTCTTGAAAAACCGCAGGCTCATCTTCGTCTTCTGCCGCCTTATGATCGCTCTGACGGAGAAGCGGCTCGGCCTCTGGCTGTTCTTCTTTTTGAAGGAAGGGCTGTTCCGCAATTTTTGTTTTTTCTGCATGCGGAGTCAGAGTGAATGCAGGGAAAACCGGTTCGATATCATCTTTTGGCTCTTCCTGCGCTTCTGCTGAATCATCCTCAAATACGGGTTCATTCCTCACGGCTGACATGATTGCAGGCTCCTCAGCTTCTTCCGGTTCTTCTTCGTGCTGAAAGGAAACGGGAGGAGGAGGCTCAGTAAAGGAAACAGGTTTCGGCACCTCTTCTTGCTCCCTCAGAATCGGGGCAGTTTCCTGCTCTTCTTCCTGCTCCCTCAGAATCGGGACTGCTTCCTGCTCTTCTTCCCGCTCCCTCATAATCGGGGCTGCTTCCTGCTCTTCTTCCCACTCCCCCAGAATCGGGACTGCTTCCTGCTCTTCTTCCTGCTCCCTCAGAATCGGGACTGCTTCCTGCTCTTCTTCTTGCTCACTCAAAATCGGGGCAGTTTCCTGCTCTTCTTCCCGCTCCCTCAGAATCGGGGCTGCTTCCTGCTCTTCTTCTTCCCGCTCCCTCAGAATCGGGGCTGCTTCCTGCTCTTCTTCTTCCCGCTCCCTCAGAATCGGGGCTGTTTTCTGCTCTTCTTCCTTCCGCTCCCTCAGAATCGGAGCTGCTTCCTGCTCTTCTTCCTGCTCCCTCAGAATCGGGGCTGCTTCCTGCTCTTCTTCTCCCCGCTCCCTCAGAATCGGGGCTGCTTCCTGCTCTTCTTCCCGCTCCCTCAGAATCGGAGCTGCTTTCTGCTCTTCTTCCTGCTGCCTGAGTAAAGGCGGGATTTCTTCCTCGTTTTTCTCAGTTTCTTGTGCTGCTTCTTCTGATACAGTCAAAGGTATTTCAGGCTCATGGCGTATCATTAATTCTGGTTCATTTTCGTCCTCTGAATGATGTCCGGCAAGATTGATCATTTCTTCTCTGGCAAATTCAGGCGCCACGTACAAAGGGATCTCCGGCTCTTTTGGCTCGGATTCCTCAAGCAGCCCTTCAATTGCCAAATCAGCTTGAATGGTTAAGATCCTTGAATCCGTCAGCTGATAATCAAAGGCATCAATAAATACGAAAACATCATTGAGGTGGCTCACTTTATTTTTCGGAATCGTGATGTCCACCGGGAAACAATGAATGAGCTCGGCCGTGCCATCCTCCCTCGCCCTCACTTCCTCTACATGCCTCAGCTCACTATTAAGCTCTTCAAAATGACTGCTGTGATCTATGTTGTACTCGCCAGTAAGTTCTAATGATCCTTTAATTGAGACATAATCATTTACTTCCTGCACCCTGATGTCAGGGTCTAATGAAATCGAAAGTAATTCAGAAACTTCCTGTCCTTTTTGGAAACAGATTGATTCTTCAACAGAAAATTGCAATCGGTGATTATGCGGCAAGTTCATATCCTCCTTTCATCTAATCCATACAATTAGATGTCACTAAAGGTGTATGCCGCAATCCGGGAAAATATGATAATGGAAGCATTGAAAAAAGCCGATACAAGTCTTGCTTGCATCGGCTTTTCGGTATCAGCGGCTGATCGCCTGGAACACTTTCTCAGCGGCTTGAATGGTATTTTCAATATCCTCCATTGTATGCGCAGTGGAGAGAAACAATCCTTCAAATTGAGACGGCGGCAGAAATACGCCTGCGTCGGCCATCCCTTTATAATACTTGGCGAACAGCTTTAAATCAGAAGATTTGGCTGATTCATAGTTAATGACAGGCTCATTGGTGAAAAAGAAGCCGATCATTGACCCCGCCCGGTTAAACGTGTGCGGAATGCCATGTGCTGCAGCTGCTTTTGAAATGCCTTCTTCAAGCATATCGCCTTTTTTCACAAATTCTTGGTAAGATTCAGGTGTGAGCTGCTGTAACGTCTCAAGTCCCGCTGTCATGGCAAGCGGATTTCCTGACAATGTTCCCGCCTGGTAGATCGGACCGCTCGGCGCGATTCGTTCCATGATTTCGGCTTTGCCGCCATACGCACCGACAGGAAGACCGCCGCCGATGACTTTGCCGAGACACGTTAAATCAGGCGTCACGCCGAAATATCCTTGCGCACAGTTATAGTCCACGCGAAAACCGGTCATGACCTCATCAAAAATGAGCAGCGCGCCATACTGTTCCGTAATGTCGCGAAGTCCTTGTAAAAAGCCTTCCTGCGGCGGAACAACGCCCATATTGCCCGCTACCGGTTCAACAATGACCCCGGCAATATCTTCACCGTACTCCCGGAATGCGAGTGCAACGCTTTCCAAGTCGTTGTATGGAACGGTAATCGTATTCATCGCTATTCCTTCCGGCACGCCCGGGCTGTCCGGCAGGCCGAGTGTCGCCACTCCGGATCCCGCTTTGATCAGCAGCGAATCACCATGGCCGTGGTAACAGCCTTCAAATTTCAAAATTTTGTTGCGGCCGGTATATCCTCTTGCCAGACGCAGGGCGCTCATTGTCGCCTCTGTGCCGGAGCTGACCATCCGCACGATTTCAACAGACGGCACACGGTCAATGACCAATTTGGCCAGTTCGTTTTCCACTTCAGTGGATGCCCCGAAACTTGTCCCGTTCTCGGCTACTTTTTTCAGGCTTTCAACGACCCGGTCGTTCGTGTGACCCAAAATGAGCGGCCCCCAGCTCAGGACGTAGTCGATATATTCATTGCCGTCAATATCAAAAATTTTCGATCCTTTTCCGCGCTGCATAAAGATCGGGTCCATATCAACTGATTTAAACGCGCGCACCGGGCTGTTCACTCCGCCCGGCATCAGTTTCTGCGCTTCTTTAAAAGCGGCTTTTGATTTTTCATAGCTTCTCATCTGCCTCAGCTCCCGTCAAATGAAATCGTTACTCAGCAAGCCATTTTGCTGCGTCTTTTGCATGATACGTCATAATCAGATCGGCTCCTGCACGTTTCATGCCCGTTAAAATTTCCAGCACCATTTCTTTTTCTTTAATCCAGCCGTTTTGGGCTGCCGCTTTCACCATGGAATACTCCCCGCTCACATTATATGCGACCAGCGGCAGGTGATGGCGGTTTTTCACATCACGCATAATATCTAAGTATGACATAGACGGTTTGACGATTAAAAAGTCAGCGCCTTCTGCCGCGTCTGATTCAGCCTCACGTAGCGCTTCCAGGCGGTTGGCCGGATCCATCTGATATGTTTTTCGGTCACCGAACTGCGGCGTGCTGTCAGCCGCGTCGCGGAACGGACCGTAAAATTCACTTGAATATTTCACGGCATAAGACATGATCGGAACATTCGTGAATCCTTCTTTGTCGAGCGCTTCCCTGATCACTGTGACAAAACCGTCCATCATATTTGAAGGAGCGATGATGTCAGCGCCGGCTTTAGCCTGGCTGACGGCTGTCTGCGCCAGCAGTTCAAGCGACTCGTCATTCAGGATTACTCCGTCTTTCACGACGCCGCAATGGCCGTGATCCGTGTATTCACAAAGACATGTATCAGCGATGACGATCATTTCAGGATAATGCTTTTTAATCTCAGCAATCCCTTTCTGCACAATGCCGTGGTCGTGAAAAGCCTGGGTTCCGCAGGCGTCTTTTTCTTCCGGCACGCCGAAAACGATGACCGACTTAATGCCGAGCGATATCAGCTCAGCCATTTCATCCTTTAACAAATCGAGTGATACATGATAAACCCCCGGCATGGAAGGAACTTCTTTTTTTCCTTCGAGTCCTTCAACGACAAATAACGGGTAAATAAAATCTGAAGGGTGAAGACGTGTTTCTTTTACTAAATCTCTCATCGCAGCGTTCGCGCGCAAACGGCGGTGTCTGTTAAATGTTTGATTCATCATTATCTATCCTTTCCCGACATGCTGCACATGACGTCCAGCATGCCTTCAATCGTATAGGTGTCAGGCACATGGGATGAGATCCCGTATTCCAAGAGCGCTTTCTCTGTCAAAGGGCCGATGCTGATATAGCTCGCACCGCTGTTTTCCCACGCTTTTTCTCCGTCTCCGACCGCGTGCATAAACGTATGCACCGCCGATGAGCTGGTAAACGTAATAAAATCAAAATGAGAGCGGGATGCAGCCCGTCTCAGCTCGTCCATGCCTTTTTCATCCTGAATGGTATTGTATAACACCCATTCCCTTATTTGATAGCCAAGCGGCTCAAGCTCCGCTTTTATGACATCGCGTGATAAATTGCCCTTTATCACTGAAATGGGTTCGGCAGCTGATGCGTGCCGTTTTAAAGTATCAGCCAGACATTCCGCCACATACTCGTCAGGCATCGCATCCGTCCGGGCTCCCCGCTCTTTCAGGGCGCGCGCAGTCTTTTCACCGACGGCTGCGATTTTTTTCCGTCCCGGAAGCGCAAGGCCATGCTGATCAAGGTAGGAAAAAAAGAACCGGACACCGTTTACGCTTGTAAACACAAGCCAGCCCGGTTCAGAAAGGTCTTCCCGCAGACTGTCCGCACATTCATCCGGGAGCGCTTCCTGAAAAGCGATCAGAGAGGCGGAAACAGCCGTTCCGCCGAGCGCCTCCACTTTTTTTCGGAACGGTGCTGCCTGTCTTTTGTTCCGGGTGACGAGCACGGTCTTTCCTTGTAAAGGAAGGTCATTTGCCATCCTGTTCGAGCTCCTGTTTCACGCTGTCGATTAGTGCTTTGGCTCCTTTTTCAGACATCATCGCCGCACAGCGTTTCCCGATTTCTTCCGGATCATGTCCCGCCGCTGTTTCTTTATAAATCGTCTTTCCGTCCGGAGACGCGACAAGACCGACCAATTCAACCTCATCCCGGTCATTGACGGACGCATACCCGGCTATCGGCACTTGGCAGCCGCCTTCCATCGCGTGTAAGAAAGCCCGTTCGGCTGCCACCGTGCGCTGCGTATACTCATCGGTAAATTGCGCAAACAGCTTCAAAAGCTCTTCATCCGACTCTCTGCATTCAATGGCAAGAGCGCCTTGGCCGACCGCAGGCAGACAGCGGTCCGGTTCGAGGAATTCAGATACGACATCATCTTTCCAGCCCATTCTCGAAAGCCCCGCAGCCGCTAAAATAATAGCATCGTAATCTTCCGTTTCAAGCTTTTGAAGTCTCGTATCGATATTGCCTCTGATCCACTTAATTGTAAGGTCAGGGCGTTCAGCAAGAATCTGGGCGCTTCTTCTTAAACTGCTGGTGCCGATGATGCCCCCTTCTTTTATGCCGTCCAGCTTTTGATGCCCTTTTGAAATGAGCGCATCACGCGGATCCTCACGTTTCGGTATGCAGCCTATGACAAGACCCTCAGGCAAAACGGCGGGCATGTCTTTCATGCTGTGAACCGCCATATCAATCTCCTGATGCAGCAGCGCCTGTTCAATCTCTTTGACAAACAAACCTTTGCCGCCCACTTTTGACAGTGTAACATCGAGGATGCGGTCGCCTTTTGTGACAATCTCCCGGATTTCAAAGTCATAGGAAGGATTCAATTCCTTCAGTTTGTTAATCACCCATTTTGTCTGGGTCATAGCCAGTTTGCTCCGTCTGGAACCTACCTTAATCGTTCTCATTTTCTTTCCTCCCGAATCTGTTTGGGCGCGTGCGTTAACTGAACCAATGGAATTGTGACAGGCTTCCGAGCAGGAAGTAATTAATCATCAGCACGAGAAAACATGCTGAATTCCATAACGCCGCCACTTTTCCCTGCAGTTCCTTAATCATTCTGATATATAAATAGTAGCTGTATAAAAGCAGCACAATAAACGAGCCGAGCACTTTTGAATCAAACCAGTACAGCGTTTCCAGCGACACATACGCCCAGATCACGCCTAATATCAGGCTCAACAGCAGCATCGGAACCCCGATGACATTTAAAACGTAAGCCATATAATCAAGTTTTGACAAATCTTCAATTCTCAACAGCCATTTTCCCCATTTTTTCTTCTTTAATAAAGAATATTGAAACTGATAAAGAAGCGAAAAGACAAAAGAAAGGGAAAAAGCGCCGTAAGACAGAATCGCCATTGTAATATGAATGACCAAAAGCTCTGAGACCAGCTGGCCGGAAAAGGCGGCCGAATGCTGATCCGTCGGTGAAAACGTATGGATCGCAATCATCGAGAAACCGATGACATTCGTGAAAAACACGATAAAATCAACCCGAAGAATCTGCGTGACCACAAGTGAAAGCGTGACAAGCACCCACGCATAAAAGTAAAGGGCCTCTGTAATATTCAAGACCGGAAATCTGCCCGTCTGCCACATGAAATAAGAAAGATAGACGGTTTGCAGAGTCCAGACAATAGAAAGCAACCAGAAGGCTATTTTTCCAGCCTTCCGGTTGTGTTGAAGAAAATCTATAAAGTAAAAAAGGACGCTTACTGCATAAATAACAATTGTCGCTTCATTAAGTCTTGCCATTGCTGTATCAATCATACAGCCCTCACTCACTTACAAGCGGACGTAAGCCCGTTTTTGCTTCTGCCTTTTGAAACGAATGAACCGTCTGGCGGTTATCCAGGCTTTTGTCCAGCTGGCGGCCGGCCTCTTCCTCAATATCGAAAATCTGCATAAACAGCTTCAGCTTTTCATCTGAATCCGCTTCAGCCGCAAGCTCTTTCGCTTTCAGAATCGGGTCGCGCAGCATTTGATTAATGATGCTTTTCGTATGTTTGCTGAGAAGTTTTTTCTCTCTTACCGTCAGATGAGGCAGCTTGCGCTCAATGCTCTGCATCGTATCGGACTGGATGGACAGCGCCTTTTCACGCAGCGCCGAAATGACCGGCACGACCCCGAGCGTATTAAGCCACTGCTTAAACTCAACAATTGCCGCTTCAATAAACAGCTCGACTTTTTCAGCGGTTTCGCGGCGTTCTTGTAAGTTGGCTTCAACGATTCCTTCAAGGTCATCAATATCGTACAGAAAAACACCTTCAAGATCATTCAGCGCCGGATCGAGGTCTCTCGGCACAGCGATATCCACCATAAATAACGGACGGCCTTTCCGCTGTCTGCCCGCTCTCTCCATCATCTCTTTAGACACGACGAAATCACTTGCGCCTGTCGAACTGATTAAAATATCAGCTTCAGCAAGTGCATGTTCAAGCTGGTTTAAGCTGCGCGCTTCTCCGGAGAAACGGTCAGCAAGCGCTTTTGCCTTCAAAAACGTTCTGTTGATGACCGTTACTTTGCCGATACCCTGACCGTGCAGGTTTTCTGCGGCGAGCTCGCCCATTTTTCCCGCACCGAGAATCAAAATGTGCTTATTTGACAATGAGCCGAAGATTTTTTTCGCGAGTTCAACGGCGGCGTAACTGACGGAAACGGCATTGGCGCCGATATCGGTTTCGGCATGTGTGCGTTTGCCGACGGTCACCGCCTGTTTAAACAGCTCATTGAAAATGGTGCCGATCGTCTTTTCTGCCTGCGCCGTTTTAAAGCTCGAGCGGACCTGGCCGAGTATTTGCGTCTCTCCTATGACCATGGAATCCAAACCGCACGCCACACGGAATAAATGCTCGATCGCCGCGTCGCTCTCATAAAATTTCAGAAACGGAGACAGCTCTTCTTTCGGCAGCGAGAACCATTCGGATAAAAATGTCTTTATATAATAACGGCCGGTATGAAGCTGGTCGACCACCGCATATATTTCGGTGCGGTTGCAGGTTGACACGATAATGTTTTCAAGAACGCTTTTTTCTTCTTTTAAACGGAGCATCGCTTCTGCAAGCTCATCCGGCTGAAAACTTATTTTTTCGCGTATTTCAATAGGGGCGGATTTATAATCTACTCCCACAACAAGAATATGCATCGCTTTCATGCACCCCCGTACATCGCAATTTATTTATAATCATTCTAACATAGAATTTATTATTTATAATAATTATAACATAGTTTCTTCGGGAAAATGTGAACAGATTTCAAAAATGTTATGCTATAGTATAAAAAGCTCGTTTCCACTGTAATCATCATACTAAAAATCCTTTACTGCGGGTAGGTGACAGGATGAAAAAAACATCAATTTTATTACCGGGACTTCTGCTTGCCGCTTCATTATTCGCATGGCTTCAGAGCGGACAGGTTCACCTGTTTGCGAATCAGGGGGAATGGCCGGTGCTCCTTATGCTCTTGGGGGCCGTGCTCTTGTATCAGGGCAAAAAGGAAGCGGCCGGGCCTCACGTCCTGATCGGCATGCTTCTTTTCGGCATAGGTTTACACTTTTTCGCCAAACCTGAGCTCTCATGGTGGCCGGGAGATTTTGAAATGATTCTCTTCGTCTTCGGATTCTCCTTATTTGCGGCTGCCAGAAAAGAATATGTATACGAAGCGGCTGCCATGATTGGTTTTTCCCTCTTTTTATACTTCTTTAAACAAATTACGGCGTGGCTGGAGTCCGTCCATATTCCGACGGAACACTTCAAAACATACTGGCCGTATGTTTTCATCGGAATCAGCCTTTTATTATTGTTTATCAAGCGGAACAAAACTATACGATAAAACCCAAAACGCACTGCGTTTTGGGTTTTTCATTACCGGCTGATCATTTTTTTAATGGCTCCCCATGCTTCATCTTTGCCTTTTTTCGTTTCAGAGGAAAATAAAATCAGCTCATCTTCAGGATCCATATCAAGCGTCTGTTTGACAACCTTTAAGTGCTTGTCCCATTTTCCTTTTGGAATCTTATCCGCTTTTGTCGCGATAACGATGACGGGAATGCCGTAATACTTCAGGAATTCATACATGTTCACGTCTTCAGCAGACGGCGCGTGCCTGAGGTCGACAATCTGCACGCAGGCTTTCAGCTCTTCGCGGGTCGTCATATAGGTTTCAATCATTCTCCCCCATGCTTCACGCTCGCTTTTGGAAACTTTCGCAAATCCGTACCCGGGAACGTCGACAAAATGCAATTCATCATTGATGATGTAAAAGTTTAAAGTCTGTGTTTTCCCCGGTTTTGATGACGTTCTGGCCAAGTTTTTCCGATTGATTAATGAATTGATAAAAGATGACTTTCCTACATTTGATCTTCCCGCCAGCGCGATTTCCGGAAGCCCCCCATCTGGGTACTGCTCAGGTTTGACCGCGCTGATCACGATTTCTGACTTTGTGACTTTCATTTCTTCTCTCCTACTAAGGCATGTTCCAAAACGTCATCCAGGTGAGAAACGAATATAAACTTCAGTCCTTCTCTGACGCTTTCTGGAATATCCTCTATATCTTTTTCGTTATCTTTAGGGGCAATAATCGTGGTCAGGCCCGCTCTGTGCGCGCCGAGCGCCTTTTCTTTCAGTCCGCCGATCGGAAGCACGCGGCCCCGCAGCGTGATTTCTCCCGTCATACCGACTTCGCGTTTTACCGCACGGTCCGTTAATGCTGAAACGAGCGCCGTGGCCATCGTAATTCCGGCAGAAGGGCCGTCTTTCGGCACCGCTCCTTCAGGGACATGGATATGAATGTCATACTTCTCATGGAATTTCGGGTCGATTCCGAACTGTTCCGCTTTCGAACGGACATAACTGAAAGCGGCCTGCGCTGATTCCCGCATGACATCTCCAAGCTTCCCGGTCAGAATCAGCTTTCCTTTTCCCGGTGACAATGACACTTCGATTGACAGCGTATCTCCGCCGACCGTCGTATACGCGAGCCCCGTGACAACCCCGATTTGATCTTCGGTTTCCGCCTGTCCGTATCTGAATATCCGTTTTCCGAGATAGTCGGCCAGATTTTTCTCTGTAACCGTAATGCGTTTTCTCTCCTCAGACACAATGGCTTTCGCAGCCTTTCGGCAAATGGCGGCAATCTGGCGTTCAAGCGTTCTCACGCCGGCTTCCCTCGTATAGTAGCGGATGATGTCCGTAATCGCCTGATCCCGAATCTGCAGGCTGCTCTTTGTGAGGCCGTGCTCTTTGATTTGTTTCGGAAGCAGGTGGTCTTTCACGATCTCCAGCTTTTCGTTTTCAGTGTAGCCTGACAGGCTGATAATCTCCATTCTGTCTCTGAGAGGGCCCGGGATGGAAGCAAGGTTATTCGCAGTCGCGATAAACAGCACTTTCGATAAATCGAACGTCTCTTCAATATAGTGGTCGCTGAATGTGCTGTTTTGTTCCGGATCCAGCACCTCAAGCATCGCCGAAGACGGATCGCCTCTGAAATCAGACGACATTTTGTCGATCTCGTCGAGGAGAAAGACCGGATTTTGTTTGCCGGCTTTTTTCATTCCCTGGATAATCCGGCCCGGCATCGCCCCGACGTATGTGCGCCGGTGCCCGCGGATTTCAGACTCATCGCGCACTCCGCCCAGTGAAATTCTCACAAAACGGCGTCCCATGCTCGTACTGATTGATTTTGCAAGAGATGTTTTACCGACTCCCGGAGGTCCGGCGAGACAAAGAATCGGCCCTTTCAGCGTTTTCGTCAGCTGTTTCACGGCCAAATACTCCAAAATCCGCTCTTTCACTTTCTCTAAGCCGTGATGCTCTTTATCTAAGATTTCCCCGGCTTTTTTAATATCAAGTTTATCTTCTGTTTCATCCGACCACGGAAGGGCGATGAGCCAGTCGATATAGTTGCGGATAACAGAGCTTTCCGCTGAGCTTGACGGCACTTTTTCGTAACGGCTTAATTCCTTAAGCGCCGTTTCTTTGACACGCTCAGGCATGCCTGCTTCTTCTATCTTTTCCGTGAGCGACTGAACTTCGCCGGTTTTTCCTTCTTTGTCGCCAAGCTCCTTCTGAATGGCTTTCATCTGTTCACGCAAATAGTATTCCTTTTGAGTGCGTTCCATCGAACGTTTGACGCGCTGACCGATTTTTTTCTCAATCTCCAGCACTTCTTTTTCATTATGAATGGAACGAATGACCTTATTCAGACGTTCTTTAATATCCGCCGTTTCTAAAATGTCCTGCTTGTCCTTTAATTTCAGCGGGAGATGAGAAGCGACGATATCCGCCATTCTGCCGGGCTCTTCAATATCAGTCACAGCCGCATACGTTTCTGCGGAAATTTTTTTAGAAATTTTTATGTACTGGTCAAAATGGTCCAGCAGCGTCCGCATAAGCGCTTCGTCTTCCACGTCTTTTGAATCATCCTCATGCATCAGCTGTATATCGACCGAAGTATAATCTTCGAGTTCGGTGTATTCAAGGATCTGCGCCCGCTGAATTCCTTCTACAAGCACTCTGATCGTACCGTTGGGCAGCTTCAGCATCTGTTTAATTTTTGTATAAGTGCCGACGGCGAAAATATCCTCTTCACCCGGTTCGTCTATCGAAATATCCTGCTGAGTGGCTAAAAAAATCATATGATCATGCATCATTGCCTGTTCAAGAGCCTGAACCGACTTGTCACGGCCTACATCTAAATGTAAAACCATTGTCGGGTATACCAATAAGCCTCTTAAAGGGAGGAGCGGGATGCTGCGTTTTGTATCTTCTGCCATGTGACTGACACCTCCGTGACTTTAGTATGAACCATTATAATACAACTTTTTCATCGTTGTACAATTCCGGGATCGGGCTTTAATCGGCTTATCCGCCTGCCCTGTATATAAAACAGTCTCTTCGTAGTATACCCTTTCTTTCTGTTCTGAAAAAGGAAAAGATGTCCTCCATAAAAAAACCCCATTATAAAAATGGGGTTTATACAGATTCTTTATTCATTTGGATATCAAACGGTTTTTGTTCTGAAGGAGGGTCAACCAATATGACGTCAAGCACTTCCTGAAACGTTTTTACCGCTTTAATGGTGATTCCGTCTATTCGTTTCAGAATGGACTGCTGATTTTCATATGGGATAATGACCGTTTTTGCTCCGGCCTGTTTTGCGGCTTTAATTTTCGGAATGACGCCGCCGATCGGTTTGACAAGCCCCGTCAGGCTGATTTCTCCCGTCATCGCCACCGTATGGTCGATCGGGATGCGGTGAATCGCGGAAAAAATCCCCGCGGCCATCGCGATACCTGCTGAAGGTCCGTCAATCGGGCCTCCGCCCGGAAAATTGACGTGAATGTCATAGTCTGAAGGTTTGATGCCCATTGTGCGGAGAACCGTCAGAACATTTTCCACAGATCCCTTCGCCATGCTTTTGCGGCGGATCGACTTCGATTGGCTGCCGATGCTTTCTTCCTCTGCAATTCCCGTGATATTCAGGCTTCCTTTGTCCTGCGCCGGTGTGACATTCACTTCGATTTCCAGCAATGCGCCGCTGTTCGGCCCGTAGACGGCGAGTCCGTTCACGATGCCGACTTGCGGTTCATCGGCGATTTTCTGCTCATTTTTAGGTGTGAGCTGACTGGAATGAACAACCCATTCTATATCTTCTGTCGTGATTTCTTTTCTGTCCTCAGTCACCGCCATGCCGGCGGCGATCTGGATCATATTGACGGCTTCACGTCCGTTTCTCGTATATGCGGTCAGCACGCTGAGAGCTTCATCAGAAATCTCTTTCTGAATTTTGTCGGCTGCTTTCTTCGCAACGATTTTAAGTTCATCCTTTTCCAGCTCGCGGAAAAATACTTCAAGACAGCGCGAACGGATGGCCGGCGGAATTTCAGTCGGCATTCTCGTTGTCGCTCCGATCAAACGGAAATCTGCCGGAAGCCCATTTTGAAAAATATCATGGATGTGATTCGGTATTTGCGTATTTTCTTCACTGTAATACGCACTGTCTAAAAATACTTTTCGATCTTCAAGCACCTTCAGCATTTTATTCATCTGAATCGGGTGAAGCTCGCCGATTTCATCAATAAACAATACCCCGCCGTGCGCATGAGTCACAGCCCCCTGTTTCGGCTGCGGAATGCCCGCCTGGCCCATCGCACCCGCTCCCTGATAAATCGGATCATGCACTGAACCGATAAGCGGATCGGCAATCCCCCGTTCATCAAACCGCGCGGTCGTCGCATCAAGTTCAACAAAAACAGCCTGCTTTTGAAACGGTGACTGTTTATGTTTTTTCGCTTCTTCCAATACCAGCCGCGCCGCAGCCGTTTTACCGACTCCCGGAGGACCGTAAATAATGACGTGCTGCGGGTTCGGTCCGCAAAGCGCTGCTTTTAACGCTTTAATTCCGTCTTCCTGGCCGACAATGTCCTGAAAGCTTTTCGGCCGCACCTTTTCTGATAAAGGTTCTGATAAACTGATGGCGCGCATTTTGCGCAGCTGTTCCATTTCCTTTTTTGATTCTTTATCTATCGTCACTTTTTGTGTTCGCTGGTTTTTGAGCAGATTCCAAAAATATAGTCCGATGACTATCCCGAAAAACAGCTGTACAAATAATGCGATCCCTGTCCAACTCATACTGGTCCCTCCTGAAAAAACGATTTATGTATCCAATTCATTCCTCTGTCCGCTAGTATCTCCCAGCAAAGCCCGGAATAAACATTTTCAGAAGGGTCAGGACAAGAAAAAAACCTCCTGATCAAATCGGGTCAGGAGGTTTTGTCGTGTTATGCTGATGTTTTATCTTGGCCGACAACAGTGCCGTCTTTTAATACAAGACGCGGCGCTTCACCGTCTGCGACTGTCGCTCCGGTAATGACACATTTTTCAATATCATCGCGGGACGGCAGATCAAACATGACGTCAAGCATGATGCCTTCAATGATAGAACGCAGGCCGCGTGCGCCTGTTTTACGCTCGATCGCTTTTTTCGCAATTTCAGATAATGCCTCGCCTTCAAATTCAAGCTCGACATCATCAAGTTCTAACATTTTCTTGTATTGTTTGACGAGTGCGTTTTTCGGTTTAGTCAGAATTTCAACCAGTGCCGTTTCGTCAAGCTGCTCAAGGCTTGCAATGACAGGAAGACGGCCGATGAATTCAGGAATCAGACCGAAACGGAGCAAGTCTTCCGGGAGAACTTTAGAAAGCAGTTCTTCTTTTTCCAGGTCTGCCGCTTTATTATCTGAGCCGAAGCCGATGACTTTTTGTCCGAGACGGCGTTTGATGATTTGTTCAATGCCGTCAAATGCACCGCCGCAAATGAACAGAATGTTCGTCGTATCGATCTGGATGAATTCCTGATGAGGATGTTTGCGTCCTCCTTGAGGCGGCACGCTTGCAACCGTTCCTTCAAGAATTTTCAGCAGCGCCTGCTGAACGCCTTCGCCTGATACGTCGCGTGTAATGGACGGGTTTTCAGATTTCCGCGCTACTTTATCGATTTCATCGATATAAATAATGCCTTTTTCTGCTTTTTCCACATCATAGTCTGCTGCCTGAATCAGCTTGAGGAGGATGTTTTCTACGTCCTCACCGACATATCCGGCTTCAGTCAGAGATGTAGCGTCCGCGATCGCAAACGGAACGTTCAGAATACGCGCAAGCGTCTGGGCAAGAAGTGTTTTCCCGCTTCCAGTCGGTCCGATTAAAGAAATATTACTTTTAGAAAGCTCAACATCATCCACTTTACTGTTGGAATTGATGCGTTTGTAATGGTTGTATACCGCAACCGCAAGTGATTTCTTCGCCTGATCCTGTCCGATGACATATTCATTCAGAATCTCACGGATTTCCTGCGGCTTCGGAACGTCTTTAAATTCGACTTCTTCTTCCGTACCAAGCTCTTCCTCTACGATTTCTGTACAGAGCTCAATACATTCGTCGCATATATATACACCCGGTCCTGCAACCAGCTTACGAACCTGATCTTGCGTTTTTCCGCAGAACGAGCATTTCAATTGTCCTTTTTCCTCGTTGAATTTAAACATTCTTTCACCCCTTAATCTTGTCTCACTTTTTCTTTTACCTGAAGGGCAAAAGAAAACGGTTCTTGCTACGATCGAGTATGTATTGCATTTTACCATACTTTCCAGTAAGACGGTAACAATGTGTTTCGCACTTGCACATTCTATATGTATGACGAAAAACAGCCCGGCAATGACTATCTTGCCCCAAGAAAAAGAGTTATATCATAATTGTACAAAACAAGGCACGAATTAATCGCGCCCTGTTTTATTATGTCTATTATTATGAACCATATTAACGGTTTTCTACAAGAAAATCAATTGCTTTTCGAACTTTTAAATCTTCTTTCATCGCGTCAGTTGAACCGATTGCCTGCTTGATGTTTTCAACCGGCATGTTGTAAGCTTCAGCCATTTTAGTCAGCTCAGCTTCAACTTCTTCGTCCGTTACTTCAAGGTTTTCTGCTTGAGCGATCGCTTCAAGAGTCAGGTTTGATTTTACGCGTTTTGCGGCATCTTCTTTCATTTGCTCTTTTAACGCGTTTTCGTCTTGGCCTGAGAATTGAGTGTAAAGCTCAAGGTTCATGCCTTGCATTTGCAGACGCTGTTCGAATTCTTTCAGCATGCGGTCAAGCTCAGTGTCGATCATCGCTTGAGGAACATCAGCTTCAGCATTTTCAGATGCTTTCAGAACAAGCTCTTCACGCAATTTAGCGTCAGCTTCGTTTTCTTTTGCTTCTTCAAGGCGTTTTTTTGTTTTCTCAGTTAATTCAGCAAGCGTTTCAACTTCTTCGTCAATGTCTTTTGCGAATTCGTCGTTAAGCTCAGGAAGCTCTTTCGCTTTGATTTCATGAATTTTCACTTTGAAAACAGCTGGTTTTCCGGCAAGCTCTTCAGCGTGGTACTCTTCAGGGAATGTTACTTCAACATCCTTTTCAGCGCCTGCTTCAAGGCCTGTTAACTGCTCTTCGAAGCCCGGGATGAATGAACCTGATCCTACTTCAAGTGAGTAGTTCTCAGCTTTTCCGCCTTCAAACGCTTCGCCGTCAACGAAACCTTCGAAGTCAAGAACGACTGTATCGCCGTTTTCAACAGCGCCTTCTTCTTTCACGACAAGCTCAGCCTGACGCTCTTGAAGCGCTTTAAGTTCGTTTTGTACATCTTCGTCAGTAACAGCAGTGTCATCTTTTTCGATTCCTAAGCCTTTGTAATCGCCAAGTTTCACTTCCGGTTTTACAGTCACTTTTGCAGTGAAAATTAAGCTTTCGCCTTTTTCGATTTTTTCAACATCGATTTCAGGGCGGTCTACAGGCTCAATGCCGGCTTCTTCAACCGCTTTAGGGTATTCTACAGGAAGTAAAATATCTAAAGCATCCTGGTAAAGAGCTTCAACGCCGAAACGCTGTTCGAATAAACCGCGGGGAACTTTCCCTTTGCGGAATCCAGGAATAGAAACCTGTTTTACTACTTTTTTAAATGCATCATCAAGAGCTGTTTTGAACGTATCCGCATCAACTTCAACCGTTAATACGCCTTCGTTGCCTTCTTGTTTTTCCCATTTTACAGACATGTGTTTCCCTCCAAAAATCTATTCAGGTTGTGTCGGTCTTCCATTCTAAAGCAATCCGCGGCTTTGTCAAAGAAAAAACCGCTTTGAATCAGAATCATTATGTAATGAACTGGCAGCCTGTCCAACCGTAATTCTCATTTCAGTTAAACCGCTATACATAAATACAACCACTATATTATAACATAACGCCTACCGCTTTCAACTATATGGTGTGATTTACAAATAAGAAATTTCTTCAATATCCTTAATCATCGTGCAGGCTTCTTCGAGTTCGCGGCTGTCAAACTCGTACATCATATGAAGTTCCTCCGGCTCAATGTCAATGCCGTGCATCTCGTAACCGACCTTATGAAGCGCAGCCGCCCATAAATCCGCGTTCAAAAACTTCGGCATAAAAGGGTGCAGGACGTACAGATGCCTTCTCCACAGCTCCTCGACGGCAGCGTATAATGTAGGGTTTTCATTGCCGAGCGTTTCATCAAGCACCCGAAGAACGCGATGCAAAATCGGAGCTGCATCAGGCTGAACCGTTTCACTCGGAACCGCGGTCATTGAATCGCCGAATTTTGTAATATGAACCGGCTTGCTGTAGTCATGCTCCGCCATCAGCGTCAAAATCATCGTCTTGATAAGCGGATGCGCGCCCGGATCTTGAAGAATTGTTTTTAAGAGACCCGTGTATTTTGCAATATTGCGGTCTTTAAGAGAATGAATCAGATTCATTTGTTCAGCGGGGCTGTTCAGCACTTTTTCCGCATCAAGAATGTCCTCGTATTCCTCCTCCCACGCCTCATCCTGCTGATCGGGATCGGTCATTTTGCGGCTGAATTCGAGCAGCCGGTAGAATTGCTCCGCACTTTCTGCGGGCAGCTGGTTTTCTTCCAGCACAGCTTCAATTGTGCTTTTGACTTCTTCATATTGTTTCAGCTGAATTAAAATGGTCATGTACACCTGCAGCACGGTGAAATAATGGCCGTACCCTTCATTCAGCATTTTCTCGCAAACTTGTTTTGCTTCTTCCAATTCCCCGAGTTCCAGAAAACAAATCGCCATGCCTAAATGTACGTCGGACTCGGTATCGCCGTGGCTTACCGCCTCTGAAAACAGTTCGAGGGCCTCCTCATACTGTTTATCCTTCATGGCGGCCATCCCTTTATCAACCAAGCGTTCTTTCAGACGGGGGAAAGGAATGATATCAGCTTTTTTCTTGTCATGCGTCATACTTTATTTCCTTTCAGGCGCTATTTTGTTCAAGTGTATCAACACGCGTCATGAAACACAAGAAAGGATGATGCACACGGTAAAAAAAGCTGCCGGACAGATGCCGGGCAGCTTTTTTCAGGCTTGAAGCCATGAACTCCTTTTCGATTCAAACTGCTGAATGTCGTCCTCCAGCAGAAGCGTTAATGAAATTTCATCATAACCGTTAATCAGCATTTCCTTCCAGTGAGGATCGACTTCAAATGAAATCTCTTTTCCTTCACTGTCATGAATGAGCTGGTTTTCCAAATCAACCGTCATGTTAAGAGACTGATTTTCATATTGGCCGGCGAGTTTTTTCCACTGATCATACGGCATACGGATGGGAAGCATACCGTTTTTAAAACAGTTTTGATGAAAAATATCGGCAAATGACGGAGCAATGATGATTTTGAAGCCGTAATCATCCAACGCCCAAGGAGCGTGTTCACGGGATGATCCGCAGCCGAAATTCTCTCCGGCAATTAATATGGACGCGCCTTCATAGACTTTACGGTTTAATTCAAATTCAGGGTCAGGCTCACCGTTCTCAAGGTATCTCCAATCAAAAAACGCGAATCTGCCGTATCCGGTTCTTTCAATTCTTTTCAAAAACTGTTTCGGAATAATCTGGTCCGTATCGACGTTGATCCGGTTTAAGACGGCCGCTTTTCCCGTATGCGTTTTTAAAGGTTCCATCTTTTCGCGCACTCCTTACACAACTGTTTTTTCTTGATAAAACTTTCTTACATCGACGAAATGCCCGTGAATGGCCGCCATTGCCGCCATCGCCGGGCTGACAAGGTGTGTTCTCGCGCCTTTTCCCTGTCTGCCTTCGAAGTTGCGGTTGGAAGTGGAAGCGCATCGTTCCCCTTCAGGCACGACATCATTATTCATACTGAGGCACATGCTGCAGCCTGATTCTCTCCATTCAAAGCCGGCCTCGAGAAACACGCGGTGCAGCCCTTCTTCCTCGGCCTGCTGTTTCACGCTTTGAGAACCCGGCACCACAATGGCTCTGACGCTGTCGGCGACTTTTCGGCCTTTGATCATATCCGCAGCCTGGCGAAGATCGGTCATCCGCGAATTTGTACAGGAGCCGATAAACACATGCTCGACTTTAATATCTTCAATTTTTTGATTCGGTGAAATTCCCATGTATTCGTACGCGCGGATGGCTTCTTTTTTACCGTCTTCAGAATCAATCGTTTCCGGCGCCGGTATTTGGGCATCGACCGGAAGAACCATGCCGGGATTGACGCCCCATGTTACCATTGGAGAAATCTCGCTGCCGTCTAACACGATGGAATGATCGTATACGGCGCCCGGATCGGTTTTTAACGCTTTCCATTCTGCGGCGGCTTTTTCAAATTCCTCGCCTTTTGGCGCGTATTTACGGTTTTTACAGTATTCAATCGTCGTGTCATCTGGAGCGATCAGTCCCGCCCGTGCTCCCGCTTCTATTGACATATTGCAGACGGTCATGCGTTCGTCCATAGACATGTTTCTGAATACTTCCCCGGTGTATTCAATGACATATCCGGTACCGAATTTCACCCCGTATTTTCCGATGACCGACAAGATGACATCCTTCGCTGTCACTCCTTTTTGGAGCGTTCCGTCAACGCGGATTTCAAGCGTTTTCGGCCGTTGCTGCCATAATGTCTGTGTGGAAAGAACATGTTCCACCTCACTTGTGCCGATACCGAAGGCAAGCGCTCCGAACGCGCCGTGAGTCGATGTATGGCTGTCTCCGCAAACGATCGTTTTTCCCGGAAGTGTCAGACCAAGCTCAGGCCCGACTACATGAACGATCCCCTGGTCTGCGCTGTGAAGATCCGCAAGACGGACGCCGAACTCCTCGCAATTCCGTTCAAGCGCGGTTACTTGGCGCTTTGCGACTTCATCTTTAATGTCAAAACGGTTGACGGTCGGAATATTGTGGTCCATCGTCGCGAATGTGTTCTGCGGCCGTCTGACCTTTCTTCCCTTCTGCCTTAACCCTTCAAACGCCTGAGGAGACGTCACCTCATGAATGAGGTGCAGATCAATATAGAGAAGGTCGGGTTTTCCTTCACCGCTTTTTACAACATGCCGATCCCAAATCTTTTCGATGATTGTTCGAGGCATCATCTTTGTTTCCTCCCTCTACCTATGAACTAAGACCGCTTTAAAGCGTCATACTATAGATTTTGTATTCGAGCCGGCTAATGCGGCTTTTACTTTTTCAGTAATGTCATGCGTTCCGGCATATTGGCCGTCCCGGGCGATATCACGTGTACGGCTGCCGTCTGCAAGCACCTTTGCGACCGCTTTTTCCACCGCCTGCGCTTCGTTTTCAAGTCCGAAAGATGTTCTCAAAAGCATCGCCGCTGATAAAATCGCCGCAAACGGATTGGCCATCCCTTTACCGGCGATGTCAGGCGCAGATCCATGCACGGGTTCAAACAAGTGAAGACCTGAACTTGATAAACTGGCTGACGGCAGCATGCCGAGCGAGCCTGTCAGCATGGAGGCTTCATCGCTTAAAATATCGCCGAACATATTCTCAGTTACGATGACGTCAAACTGGCTCGGAGCGTAGATGAGCTGCATCGCGGCATTATCGACAAGCATATGTTCAAGCGTCACATCAGGAAATTCTTTTGCGATTTCATCTGCCGTTTCACGCCACAGTCTGCTTGAAGAAAGCACATTCGCCTTATCAACGGACGTCACTTTTCCTTTTCTGCCGGCAGCCATCTTAAAGGCTTCTCTGACAACGCGTGCGATTTCTTCTTTCTTATAAAAAAGGGTATCGACCGCTTCCTTTTCTCCCGCTTCATTGACATACTGCCTGCTCGGTTCTCCGAAGTAGAGGCCGCCCGTCAGTTCCCTGACGATTACAAAGTCGACGCCGCTGATATATTCTTTTTTCAGCGGAGACGCCTCAGACAAGCTTTCAAATACGGTCACGGGACGCAGATTGGCAAACAGGCCGAGTTTTTTTCTGATGCCGAGCAGGCCTTTTTCCGGTCTGAGCTCCGGAGGATTTTGGTCCCATTTCGGTCCGCCGACTGCCCCGAGCAGGATGGCGTCGGATCTTTCACAAAGAGCCACCGTCTCCTCAGGAAGGGGGTTTTGATGGGCGTCAATGGCCGCTCCCCCGATCAGTCCGTTTTCAAATTCAAATTCATGTCCGAATTGTTCGGCAACGCTTTTCAATACATCTGCCGCTGATTCCGCCACTTCCGGTCCGATTCCGTCACCGGGAAGCAAAGCAATGCGTTTTTTCAAATCAAACGTTCTCCTTTCTATTACGAGCCGACCGCAGTCTGTCTCTTTAATCCGTCTAAATTGCAATCCAGCACCAACTGCCGGTTCACGGCGTTCAGATAAGCTTTAGCAGAAGCTTCCAGAACATCCTGCGCGATTCCCCGCCCTGATGTTTCTTTTCCGTTCACGGTCACTCTGACGTAAACTTGAGCCAGCGCGTCTTCGCCTTTCCGGTTGGATTGGATGCGGTAGTCTGTCAGTTCAATATTTTTATCGATGCAGCGCCCGAGCGTATTATAAACGGCTTCTACGCTGCCCGCCCCCGTTGCGGCCTCTTGCATCAGCTGTTCGTTTTCCTGATTTTTCAAAGAGACTGTTGCAGTCGGCACCTGAGACGTCCCGTAATGCACTTGCAGAGACAAAAATTCATAGCCGATTTTTTTGTCCGTCACTTTTTCTTCTAAAATAAGAGAAATCAAGTCATCATCGGTGATTTCTTTTTTCTTTTCGGTCAGTTCTTTAAACATCGTAAAAAATTTATTGATTTCCTCACTATCAAACTGGAATCCAAGCGCATTCAGGCGGTCTTTGAACGCATGGCGTCCGGAATGCTTTCCGAGTACGAGCGCATCAGCAGTCACGCCGACAAGTTCCGGTGAAATGATTTCATATGTTGATTTTTCTTTCAGGAAACCGTCTTGGTGAATGCCGGATTCATGTGCGAAAGCGTTATCTCCGACGATTGCTTTATTGCGGGGAACGGCCATGCCCGTCAGTTTGCTGACAAGATCACTCGTCCGCTTCAATTCATGAAGATTGAGAGATGAATCGGCTTGATGCGCGTCATTTCTGACATGAAGCGCAACGGCGATTTCCTCTAGCGCGGCGTTCCCGGCTCTTTCTCCTATGCCGTTAATGGCGCATTCAATTTGATCAGCGCCGTTCTCAATTGCCGAAAGTGAGTTGGCAACCGCCATTCCGAGATCATCGTGGCAATGGGCTGAGAGCTTTACCCGGCTGATATTCGGAACGTGTTCCTTCATATATTTAAAGATGTTTCCGTATTCAGCCGGCGTCAGGTAACCTACAGTGTCCGGCAGGTTGATGACGCTCGCGCCGGCATCAATCACTTTTTCCACGATTTCAGCCAGAAACGGAAGTTCGGTGCGGCATGCGTCTTCTGCCGACCATTGAACGATCGGAAAGCGTTCTTTTGCATACTTCACCATTTCAACCGCTTTTTTCTTAACCTCTTCCCGCGTCATTTTCAGCTTATGCTTCAGATGAATGTCAGAGGTGGCGATAAAGATGTGAATGCGCGGGCTGGCCCCGTCTTTCAGCGCTTCCCAGGCTGCGTCGATATCACCTTTGACAGATCGGGCAAGCCCTGTTACCGAACAATTTTTAATCGTTCTTGCGATTTCCTGCACGGCTAAAAAATCACCTCGGGATGAAGCGGGAAATCCCGCTTCAATAATGTCCACCCCGAGTCTTTCAAGCTGCTTGGCTATCGCCAGTTTCTCCCGGGAATTGAGGTTGACCCCGGGAGATTGTTCACCGTCACGAAGGGTCGTGTCGAAAACATTAATTTTGCGCAACGGAGACCACCGCTTCCTTCTTCTTGCCTTGTTTGACAAACGGCATCATTTCACGAAGCTGTCTGCCGACCTTTTCAATCTGATGCTCGTTTTCGCTTGCATTGATCGCATTGAAACGAGGACGGTTCACTTGGTTTTCCACGATCCATTCTTTTGCGAATGTACCGTTTTGAATATCCGTTAATACTTGTTTCATCGATTCTTTTACCTTCGCATCGACTACGCGCGGTCCTGATACAAAGTCTCCCCATTGAGCCGTATCGGAGATAGAGTATCTCATGCCCGCCAATCCTTCTTCATACATCAAGTCTACGATCAGCTTCAGTTCGTGCAGACACTCGAAGTATGCGAGTTCAGGCTGGTAGCCGGCTTCTGTCAGCGTTTCAAAACCCGCTTTGACAAGCGCCGTTAAACCTCCGCACAGAACAGCCTGCTCACCGAACAAATCCGTTTCCGTTTCTTCTTTAAATGTTGTTTCAAGAACCCCCGCACGCGCTCCGCCGATTCCTTTTGCATAAGCAAGAGCCGTATCTTTCGCTTCGCCTGATACATCCTGGTAGATGGCAAACAATGCCGGTACGCCCGCGCCTTGTTCATATGTTCTTCTGACAAGGTGTCCCGGTCCTTTAGGGGCGACAAGGAATACATCCACATCAGCAGGAGGCACGATCTGATGGAAATGGACGTTAAATCCGTGTGCGAATACCAATGACTTGCCCGCCGTCAATTCATCTTTGATTTCAGCTTCATATACTTTTTGCTGCTGTTCATCCGGAAGAAGAACCATAATGATATCAGCCTGGGCAGCCGCTTCTCTTACCGAAAAGACTTGATGACCGTCTTCTTGGGCCTGTGTAAATGATTTACCTTGTCTGACGCCGACAATGACATCAATACCGCTTTCTTTTAAGTTCAGCGCGTGTGCATGACCTTGTGAACCGTAACCGATAATCGCTACTTTTTTACCTGCCAATACGTTCTCTTTGATATCACCGTTATAATATACTTTTACCATTTTAATCTCTCCCTTTTTTGTGTTATACAATTGAAATTGTTTTATTGGATGACGCCTTCTGCTGGGTTCCCCTCGCAAAAGCCGTTGTGCCCGTTCTCGCGATTTCTTTAATTCCGTAAGGTTTGAGAAGCTCTATGAGCGCTTCGATTTTATTAGATTCGCCGGTAACCTGAACGACGATGCTGTCTCTTGAGACATCAACGACGGAAGCTCTGAACGGCTCAATGATTCCATTGATTTCCGTTCTGGCCGACGGTGCGGAAACAACTTTGATTAATGCCAGCTCACGCTGTACAATCGATTGGTTTGTAATATCCGTCACTTTCAGGACGTCAATTTGTTTGTTAAGCTGCTTTGTCAGCTGCTCTACGTCATTTTCGCCTTCCACATGGACGACAAATGTAATCCTTGAAACACCGCTTGTTTCCGTGTGGCCTACAGTGATGCTTTCGATATTATAGTGTCTTTTTGTAAACAGGCCGGTGATCCGGTTTAATACCCCCGAGCGGTTGACCACCGTTAATGTGATAATGCGTTTCAAGGTTTCACCCCCACCATTTCATGAAGTCCTTTACCCGGCGCAATCATCGGGAATACTTTCTCGCTTTTGGCGACCCGGACGTCAATAACGGCCGGTTCTTTTGATGAAAGCGCCTTTTTAAGCTCTTCTTCCGCCTCTTCTTCCGATGAAATCCGGACGCCTTTAATGCCGTAGGCTTCTGACAATTTGACAAAGTCAGGCTGCGCCGAGAATTTGGATTCAGAATAGCGTTCTTCATAGAAGATTTCCTGCCACTGTCTGACCATGCCCAGACATTCGTTGTTCAAGATAACCACTTTGACAGGAAGATTCAGCTGCCGGATGACATCTAATTCCTGAAGGGTCATCTGAAAACCGCCGTCTCCGAGGATGGCAACGACCGTGGCGTTACGATCGGCCAGCTGCGCACCGATAGCCGCCGGAAGGCCGAAGCCCATTGTGCCGAGTCCCCCCGAGGTAACCCACTTATCAGCCTTTCGGAAAGGATAAAACTGAGCCGCCCACATCTGGTGCTGGCCGACATCCGTCGCCACAATCGCCTCACCGTTTGTGAATTGGTGAATATACTCAATCAGCTTTTGGGGTTTCAAGCCCTCTTCTCTGTTGTCTGTATACCAAAGCGGATATTCTTCTTTCCATTCTGAAAGCTGCTGTTTCCATTCCTCTGTCTGTCCCTGTTTTCCGTTTTGTTTCAATAATTCCTGAAGGACGATTTTACTGTCGCCGACCACCGGAATCTGCGTTTCAATAATTTTTCCGATTTCAGCAGGATCAATATCGATATGCGCTACTTTGGCCGATTTTGCAAAATGCTTCAGATTTCCGGTCACGCGGTCATCGAACCGCGCTCCTATGCTGATCAGCAAGTCACAGTGATAAAGCGCCATATTCGCTGTGTATGTGCCGTGCATCCCCGCCATTCCCAGAAAAAGAGGATGGTCTGCCGGGAAACCGCCCAGACCGAGAAGCGTGTGCGCTACCGGAATTTGCTGCTGTTCGGCATAATTTTTTAAATCTTCTGAAGCTTTACCGTGCAAAACACCCGCTCCGGCTAAAATAACCGGCTTTTTCGCACTGCTGACAGCTTCCACGAGCTTTCGGATCTGCAGATAGTTAGGCTCTTTTACCGGCTGATAACCCGGAAGATTGATCTCGTGATCATATCTGAATTCTCCTTCAAATGCTGCGACATCCTTCGGTATATCAATTAATACCGGGCCCGGTCTTCCCGTCGTGGCGATATGGAACGCCTCTTTAATCACACGAGGGAGATCTTCCGGACGGCGGACTTGGTAGCTGTGTTTCGTAATCGGCATCGTAATTCCTAAAATGTCGGCTTCCTGGAAAGCGTCGCTGCCGATGACCGAAGTGGCCACCTGACCGGTAAACACTACGAGCGGCAGTGAATCAATCATCGCATCCGCAAGACCGGTAACTAAATTTGTCGCTCCGGGTCCGGAGGTAGCAATCACAACCCCCGGCTTTCCGGAGACTCTCGCATACCCTTCTGCCGCATGGATCGCGCCTTGCTCGTGGCGGGGCAGGATGTGAACCAATCCTGATTGATACAGTTTATCGTAAATCGGAAGGACGGCTCCCCCCGGATAGCCGAAGATCATCTCGACATTTTCTTTCTTTAATGATTCAATCAGCATCAGAGCCCCGTTCATTGTTTTTGTACAATCGGCAGACAAAGAATCCGCCTGTACATTTGTGCCCATTTTCAGTTCCTCCTTTTCAATGTTCCCTTCTAAAATCCAATTCATAAAACGCAGCGCCGGCTGACGCAAATAAAAAAGCCTTCCCACCCACATTCAGCCAAGCATTTCATGCGATAGCCAAAAGGGGCGAAAAGGCTTTGCTCTCCGCGGTACCACCCTTGTTTACGGTCATATGCAGACCGTCTCATGGATAATGATTATCCGTTTTGATAACGAGTAAACATTGCGTTCACTCGGCCGAGTCCTACTCTTTACATTTCAGACCGGCACTCTGAGGGGAGTTCACTTTGATTTGTTTTACCGGCTCTCAGCGTTACCGGCTCTCTGTGAAAAACTTCAGCAAAGCTACTTATCCTCTTCTGCGCTTTTTATTATGGCAGCTCTTTTATTAAAAAAGAACCTTCATTTGTTTGTTTTTTCATTGTTTTATGATTTTTCTTTTTAGCGTGAATCATTTATTTATTTTTGTTTGAACTCATATTACGCCCGTTTGCAGACAGTGTCAACAGCATTTTTATAATTATTAGATAATTTAGATTAATCAATCTACTTTGTATACGCTTTCATTACTGGTACAAAGGGATCTGTAAATATTAAAAGTTTTTATCATTTTTTTATTAATCTCTCAAGATTACATGAAATTTTTCCGTTCATATACGAATATGTCACATTTTATTACGCGATTTTTCTCTGTCCTTCCGGCATGCTTGTCAGATATTCCGTTCGATTGAACAGGCTCTTTATACAGACATACGCATACACTGTTCTTATCTCGTAAGAAATGAGTGATGTCATGAATAAGATGTTATCAGGCATGCAGGGCCTGCCTCCTGGATTTCCGCCTTTACCGGTCTTACCGCCGCAGTCTTATTATCCTCCGGCCCCGATGCATACAGCACCATATCAAGGCGGCCCTTCTTTTCAGCAGGGATTCCCGTCATCCGGATACGGACAGCAGACCCCGCAAAGCACGCTGTCATTCGCCGGACAGCAATTCGTTCCGTACCCTTATACATCCGGGTACTACGGCCAAACCTTCAGTGACGTCGGCGGAAGCCTCGGCGCCGGGGCACATCCCGGCGCGCTCGGAGGCGGTTTCAGCGGCCATGCCGGGGGCTTCAGCGCTCCGAGCGGATTCAGATGATACAAAAACCGGTCTCACACGGCCGGTTTCTTTTCTTATTCACAGAGTATAACGGTCATTCCACTGATTCATTTCCTGCTCCGTATAGTAATCAGCCCTTGAAACCTCAACAATGATTAAACCGCATTGAGTGATTAAAAATTGTTTCAGTTCCTCAAACAGCTCGTCTTTTCCGCAAAAGATCGTTTCTATATTGTGATTTTTATATGCAAATGCGTACTTCAAAAGCTAATTCCTCCTGCTGTCTTTCTATCAATCATCGACAAAACATATGATAGAAATCAGATAATTTATCACTCAAGGGCGCCTTAAGTATCTTTATACATATATTTATTACGGTAAATATTACATTAAGTTTCATTTATATTAAAATTACTTTACAATTTTCATCAAATACGGAACTTTTGTTTCGTAAAATAAAAATAAAATACAAAAAAACCTCAAACCCATTGTCAGGGCTTGAGGTTTTTTTATACGTCCCAGGAGAGATTCGAACTCCCGACCGACGGCTTAGAAGGCCGTTGCTCTATCCGGCTGAGCTACTGGGACATGAAAAACAAATATCTGCTGATCATTTTACCATGATATCAGCGAATTGACAATATAGTCATCCGATAAAAAAGGCCAGCGGCATCAGTTTTCACTCTGATGTCACCAGCTCTTTTTTTGTACGTCCCAGGAGAGATTCGAACTCCCGACCGACGGCTTAGAAGGCCGTTGCTCTATCCAGCTGAGCTACTGGGACAGCTTTTGCTTTATGTATCAGCGACAAGATTTATTATATACAGGTTCAAATCATAAGTCAATATTTTTTTAAAAACTTTTGATGGGGAAGAATGAAATCTCCCCCATCACTTGTTAAAAACTGATTGTATTCCCCAAGTCCTTCAATTCCCGACCCGTTTCGTCGTAAAATGTCACGGCGCCTTCTCTTTCTGTAAGAGTAAGAATGGCATAGCTTTTCACATTGCGGACTCTCGGAAGACGGATGCTGCCCGGATTAATCAAAAGCTTGCTCCGAAGCACTTCACTCCCGGCAATATGTGAGTGGCCGAAGCAGACGATATCCGCCCCAAGCTCTTCCGCCCGGTAAAAAACAGTTAAAAGTGACTGTTTAATGCCGTGAAGATGCCCGTGAACAGCCAGAATTTTCTTTGAGCCGGCGTCCAGAAGGAGTTCATCCTGAAACCCGCCGCCAAAGTCGCAATTGCCTTTTACCGTGTGATACGGCGTGAGTGCCGGATGTGCGGCGTCAAGCTCTGAATCACCGCAATGAATCATCAGATCCGCTTCGTCTTCGTGCCGCTTTGCAATCGTCTCCAGCTCGTCTTCAAGGCCGTGACTGTCACTTATTATCAGCACTTTCATTGCATACGCTCCCCCTTATGAATCAAGCAGCTTTGACAGTTTCTTGAGCGCCTCAGCCCTGTGGCTGATTTTGTTTTTCTCAGCGCTTGTCAGCTGGGCCATGGTTTTATCTTTATCTTTTACAATAAAAATGGGATCATAGCCGAACCCGTTATCTCCCTCGGGTCCTTCTGCAATATACCCTTCAACATGACCTTCGACCGTTTTTGTTTCCTGCCCCGGCATGCTGACGGCAAGGGCGCAGCGGAAACGGGCCGTGCGCTGCTCTTTTTCGATGCCTTTTAATTCTGACAGCACCTTGTCCATATTCGCCTTATCATCTTTTGCTTCTCCGGCATAACGGGCTGAATAAACGCCCGGTCTGCCTCCAAGGTTGTCCACTGATAAACCGGAGTCGTCTGCAATGACCATTTTGTTGACGGCTTTTGCCACGGCTTCCGCTTTTAAGATGGCGTTTTCTTCAAAGGTATGTCCGGTTTCCTCAATTTCTTCCGTAAATCCGATTTCCGCCAAAGAAGAGACACTGTAGCCTTTCGGTTCGAGTATTTCCTTGAATTCTTTCACTTTTCCCTGATTGTGTGTCGCAATAATGACTTCTTTCACGCTGATCAGGCCTCTCTTTCTTATTTCAGTTCAGGCAATGTTTCTCCGAGCACTTCTTTTTGCTTTTGAATAAGCGTCTGGATTCCTTTTTCGGCAAGGCTTAACAGTCCGTTTAAATCTTCACGGGAGAATGTGGCTTCTTCGCCCGTCCCTTGAAGCTCTACAAAACGTCCGCTTCCCGTCATGATGATATTCATGTCAACTTCAGCCGCCGAATCCTCTTCATAATTCAGATCTAAAAGAAGGCCTTCTTCTTTATCCATCCCGACAGAAATGGCCGCGAGATAATCTGTCACGGGAGAGGTTTTGATAACGCCGCTTTTTACGAGTTTGCCGGTCGCAATGGCCATTGCCAAGAATGCGCCGGTAATGGAAGCCGTTCTTGTTCCGCCGTCAGCTTGAATGACGTCACAGTCGATCCAGATCGTCCGTTCGCCGAGCTTCTCCAAATCAACGACGGCCCGGAGCGCGCGCCCGATCAGCCGCTGAATTTCCATCGTTCTGCCGGAGACCTTTCCTTTTGAAGATTCTCTTATCGTTCTTTGATTCGTCGCGCGGGGAAGCATGCTGTATTCCGCTGTGATCCAGCCTTTTCCTCCGCCGCGTAAAAATGGCGGCACCCGGTCTTCCACAGATGCATTACAGATGACCTTTGTATTTCCCGCTGTAATTAAAACAGAGCCTTCCGGGTGAGTGATAAAATCCAAATCAAATGTGATAGGGCGCAGCTCATCGTGCTGTCTTCCGTCGTGTCTCATATTTTACCTCCGATTATATGTACATAAACCTTTTGTTCCGGATTGTGAATAAAGAAAGAGGCAGCCGGAACGCTAACCTCTTTTTTACTAGTATATCAAAAATCGCAAATTAAAAACTACCCGTATTCACTTGTGCCGGCCTCGAAACAGGTTTTGAAAGGGATTCTCCTTTTTCATTCACCAGTTCTGATTTTCCGTTTACTTTTATAGAAACACTTTTAATCGACGGCTGTTCGGTTAACGTGAGAACGATGCTGTCCAGTACGCCCGATGACACCATTTTTGTTTTTTCGTCGGCGCTTCCGTAAATAGAGCTGTTAAAGTCCAGTGTAACCTGGCCGTCTTTCACTTTCGGCTTGCTGAGAAGCTTAACATCGTTATTAAAGTCCGTCAAAAGCCCGCTTGCTTTGCCCGGTCCGTCGGTGAGCTGTTCAACGGCAGCGGTGATGTCATTTGTTTCCGAATTGTCAATCCGCTTTGTAACAGGCACGTAGTATTCGCTTGTCTCTGTTTCCGCCAGATAATATACAGTCAGCGGATGGGTGTCTGTCAGATCATTCACTCCGGCCGTTTCAATATTAATCCCGTCTTTTCTGCTTAAGTCGCCCGTAATCGGCGTGCCGCCCACCGGCATTTCTTTCAATTCGTGCCCGTTGATTCTGATTTTGACTTTATCTATTGAGCTGAATTGGGTAAGCGTCCATGTAATCGATTGCAGGATTTTTTGTTCGTCTTCTTTTTTATAGTTTTTAAATTCCTTCGAAAAATCAGCGACGGCAGTTCCGTCTTTTTTAATATCGACATTTACCGTCGTATCCGCAGGGAGCACCGCTCTGAAGCCGTTCGGCAGGATTTCTGATACAGGCCCTCCCTGAACCAAGTACTCAAGGGCCTGCTTTGCGGTTCCCTCACTGTTCGGAAGAGGCAGTGTCTGTGCTGCGACATAGCCGTTTTTATCAATCAGATACAGCTCTCGCATGACTGTATTGGCCGGCTGGTCGGCTTTAGAAGTGCCGTTTTTCTCTGACTGCTTTGGTTTTGCCTGAATTCCCGCTTCATCCTTTACATATGAAATGTCTTGAGGCGGGTCAATTTCCCCGGCTGTTTTATCGGATTGAAACAAACCGCATCCAGATAACACAAAAGCCGAAGTAAGACATGTTGCAGCAATGACTGCAGGTCCTTTTTTCAGCATACTTTTCCCTCCTAAGGCTGTTTGTACTATGATGTATACGAGCCCTGTCCGGGAAATAGACCGGGAAGCGCAAAAAAACCCGCTGTAAACAGCGGGTTTTTTGATTTATTTTCTGACCGGCTCTTGAAGGGAGATGCACTCGACATGGCCGATTTCGTGACCGAACCAGTCTTCGGCAATTTTTGCGAAGCCGTTCCGCTCTCCCGTTGTAAGAAATTGATGCTCCGGTGCATGTTTCGATTGGTTTAACAAACCTTTATAAGACAAGATGGTGCTCACTTCTCTCGCCGTCTCGTCTCCGGAGGAAATGATTTTCACATGCTCTCCCATATAATTCTGAATCGGGTCTTTTAAAATCGGATAATGCGTACATCCTAAAATCAAGGTGTCAATTGATGTACCTTTTAAAGGTTCAAGCGATGCTTCAACCGCTTCCTCCGCTGATTCCTGAAGAAACCGTCCGCTTTCCACAAACGGCACGAGCAGCGGACAAGCCGTGTTCTCAACTTGAAGTTCTGCGTTTAACCCGAGCAGCGCCTGCTCATACGCTCTGCTTTTAATGGTATTGACCGTGCCGATGACGCCGATATGCTGGTTTTTCGTGACCTTTATCGCCGTTCTCGCACCCGGCTGAATGACGCCGACAACCGGAATATCCGTTTTGCGCTGAATATCCTCCAAGGCAATGGCCGTGGCCGTATTGCAGGCGATCACGAGCATTTTGATATGGTGGTTTTCCAGCAGGTAATCGGTCATTTCCCACGTGTATTGAAGAACTTCTTCTTCAGGACGCGGGCCGTACGGGCAGCGTTTTGTATCTCCCACATAGATGATATTTTCCTTCGGTAGCTGTCTCATGATTTCCTTAGCAACGGTTAACCCGCCAACCCCGGAATCAATGACTCCTATCGGCTGTTCCAACAAAATCGCCTCATTTTCTTTTCATTTCATGCTGCAGTTTCAATAATGATTTTTCGAAAGCGGCTGTTTCTTCTTCGGAAAATGTCGCAAACATATCCCGCAAATAAGCCTGTCTTTTCAAAATCACTTCTTGGATAATGCGCTCTCCTTCAGCGAGAAGATGAATTCTGACGACCCGTCTGTCAGCCGGGTCTTTGACCCGCTCGACAAGCTTATTTTTTTCCATGCGGTCTATCAGATCCGTCGTCGTGCTGCAAGCCAAATACATTTTGCCTGATAATTCGCCTATTGTCATATCCCCCAATTCATAAAGCCATTGAAGCCCCACGAATTGCGGCGGTGTAATTGCATATTGGTTAAGGATTTCTCTTCCTTTTTGTTTAATGATCGCAGCGATATGGCGGAGTGATTTTTCGATATCCGCAACATGCTCTACAGATTTTGATGTCATTTGTCCATCCCTCACTCAAGGATCTTTCTGGGCTTTGCGCTCCGTGTCTATTTTCCTTCTTTTTTTAAGAAAATGCAAGACTGACGGAGAAAAAGGAAAAACCGGGATTTTCACCGCATGCCCATCAGCCCGGGCGCCAACGCAAATAACCGGCTCCTTCTCGTAAAGAAGGAAAACCGGCAAGAATCAGAGCTCTAGCTCACCCATTCTAAGAAGCTCGACAACAGCTTGCGAACGCCCTTTCACACCTAACTTCTGCATGGCATTTGAAATGTGATTCCGTACAGTTTTTTCACTGATAAATAGCTCGCTTGCAATTTCCTTTGTTGTCTTGTCTTGAACGAGCAATTCGAATACTTCTCTTTCTCTTTTGGTCAGCAGCGGCTTTGATTGAAAATCTTTCTCCTTCAAGTATTGTAACCCTCCTTGCTAAGGTGAGAGCGAATCTGAAACGAATGGGTTTATATAGTCAAGATATCATATGTAAAGGGCGCTTCGGAGGTGACGTCTCTTAGAGAAATAGTTATCCGTTCAGGCGAGCAGAATGCCTTTCTCCCGCTCCGTCCAGCTGACCGCTTTGCCGCTTTTCTTCGACACTTGAACCATAACGACGGAACCTGTAAAGCACGGCAGGCCCGACTCATTTTCTCCAAGGTAATGAAGGGTGACGGACGCATTTCCGGCAGCGCTTGCTTTCACATAAATCCGCAGATTTTCATACGGCATCACCTGACGCATATAGTCGCACTGCTGGCTTGCGACGACCGTCATCGTTTCCGAGTTTTGCGCCGTCATGCCCCGCTGTTTAAAATAAGCGATCCGTGCTTCTTCAAAATAGATGAAAGGGGTTACATTATTCATATGGCCGAACATATCCGTTTCTGAAAAACGAACCGATACTTCAGTAAAGAAAGAAAACGACTGTCTCCATTCTTCAAACGGGATATCAATATATTGCGGTTGTTTCATCACCTTCAGCTCCTTATAAAAAAACCTCTCCCGTGCGGAAGAGGCTCTTTTTCTCTTTCTTATACTCTGTCGCTTCCGAAGAAATTACGGAATGCTTGTAAATTGGTATCTCTGTTCAAAGCAGCGATTGAAGTCGTAAGCGGAATGCCTTTCGGGCAGGATTGAACACAGTTTTGTGAATTCCCGCAATCTCCGAGGCCGCCGTCTGTCATTAAAGCTTCTAAACGTTCTGCTTTGTTCATCGCGCCCGTCGGATGGGCATTAAACAGACGCACTTGTGACATCGGGGCAGGCCCCATGAATTTCGACTTGCTGTTGACGTTCGGGCAGGCTTCAAGGCAGACGCCGCATGTCATGCATTTAGACAATTCATATGCCCACTGGCGGCGTTTTTCCGGCATTCTCGGCCCCGGCCCCAAATCGTAAGTTCCGTCAATCGGCACCCATGCTTTCACTTTTTTCAGTGAATCAAACATTCTGCTGCGGTCAACCTGAAGGTCACGGACAACCGGGAATGTTTTCATCGGCTTCAGACGGATCGGCTGTTCCAGCTTATCAATCAGCGCCGTACACGACTGGCGCGGTCTTCCGTTGATGACCATGGAGCAGGCGCCGCATACTTCTTCAAGACAGTTCATGTCCCATGCGACCGGAGTGGTTTTCTCTCCTTTTGCATTCACGGGATTTCTGCGGATTTCCATCAGGGCGGAAATCACGTTCAGATTCGGGCGGTAATTGATTTCGAATTCTTCATCGTATGGCGCGCTTTCGGGCGTATCCTGGCGTGTAATGATAAACCGTATCTTTTTCTCACTCATGATTATTTCGCCACCTTCTTCTTCGAGTAGTCGCGTTTACGGGGCGCAATCAGTGATACATCGACATCCTGATATTCAAATTCCGGAGCTTCAAACGGACCGGCATGTTTAGCCATCGTCGTTTTGAGCCACTCATCGTCATTTCTTTCAGGGAAATCCGGTTTATAGTGCGCTCCCCGGCTTTCATTTCGGTTATATGCGCCGAGCGTGATGACTCTGGCAAGCTGAAGCATATTGGAGAACTGGCGGGTGAACATCGCCCCTTGGTTGCTCCATTTTGTCGTATCGTTGATATTGATTTTCTTAAAGCGTTCCATCAGCTCTTGGATTTTGTCATCCGTTTTCAAAAGCTTGTCGTTGTGGCGGACCACCGTGACGTTGGCCGTCATCCATTCTCCGAGCTCACGGTGAAGCACGTAGGCATTTTCGTCGCCGTCCATCTTCATGATATCGGCCCATTTTTCTTCTTCTTTTTTCACATAGGAATCAAATAATGAAGAAGACAGGTCTTCCGCTGATGTTTCAAGTCCGGAAACATATTTCACCGCATTCGGTCCGGCCACCATTCCTCCGTAGATGGCGGAAAGCAGAGAGTTCGCCCCTAAACGGTTTCCTCCGTGCATTGAATAATCACATTCACCCGCTGCGAACAGTCCGCGGATGCTTGTCATCTGATCATAATCAACCCACAGTCCGCCCATTGAATAGTGAACGGCAGGGAAAATTTTCATCGGAAGCTTGCGCGGATCATCGCCCATGAATTTTTCATAGATTTCGATAATGCCGCCAAGCTTAACGTCAAGCTCTTTCGGATCTTTGTGCGACAGATCGAGATACACCATGTTTTCTCCGTTGATGCCGAGTTTCTGATTCACGCACACGTCAAAGATTTCACGTGTCGCAATATCCCGCGGCACGAGGTTTCCGTAAGCCGGATATTTTTCCTCGAGGAAGTACCAAGGTTTTCCGTCTTTGTACGTCCAGACTCTTCCGCCCTCGCCGCGCGCCGATTCACTCATCAGACGCAGTTTATCGTCCCCCGGGATTGCTGTCGGGTGAATTTGGATAAATTCGCCGTTTGCATAATAAGCGCCCTGCTGATAGACGATTGATGCGGCAGATCCCGTGTTGATCATACTGTTTGTTGATTTTCCGAATACGATTCCGGGTCCTCCCGTCGCCATAATAACGGCGTCAGAACGGAATGACTCGATTTGCATATTGGTCAGATTTTGGGCTACGATACCGCGGCACGTGCGCTCATCGTCAAGAACGGCGCCGAGGAATTCCCAGCCTTCGTATTTTGTGACGAGACCCGCCACTTCATATCTGCGCACCTGCTCGTCCAGTGCGTAAAGAAGCTGCTGACCCGTCGTCGCTCCCGCGTAAGCGGTTCTGTGATGCTGTGTACCCCCGAAACGGCGGAAGTCTAAGAGCCCTTCCGGCGTTCTGTTAAACATAACCCCCATGCGGTCCAATAAGTGGATAATGGACGGCGCCGCTTCACACATCGCTTTTACAGGAGGCTGGTTTGCCAAAAAGTCGCCTCCGTATACCGTGTCATCAAAATGCTCAAACGGAGAGTCTCCTTCCCCTTTTGTGTTGACAGCTCCGTTTATCCCGCCCTGCGCGCAGACCGAGTGAGAGCGTTTGACCGGAACGATGGAAAACAATTTAACGGCCGTGCCTGATTCCGCTGCTTTAATTGTCGCCATGAGGCCGGCTAGACCCCCGCCGACTACGATAATGCTTGATTGACTCATGATAGCCCCTCTCCCTCTAGTAATCTAGTTCTCTTACACAAACGCAAAAATCGCTTTTAAACCTACGTATGAAAGCGCTAAAAATATAATCAGCGTCACGTAAGTCGAAATTCTTTGAGAACGCGGCGTGACCGTGATCCCCCATGTGACCGCAAAAGACCATAAGCCGTTTGAAAAGTGGAAAATGACCGATAAAACGCCTACAATGTAAAAACCGAGCATAAACGGCGAGCTCAGAATATTCGCCATCATATCGAAGTTGACTTCAGCGCCCATCTGCGCGGCAATCCGCGTCTGCCACACATGCCAGCTGACGAAAATAAGGGTGAGAATACCAGTGACACGCTGAAGCACAAACATCCAGTTTCTGAAATAACTGTAGTGGCCAGCGTTGTTTTTCGCAGTAAATGCTATGTACACACCGTAAACCGCATGATAAATTAAAGGTAAGAAAATAATAAAAATTTCTAACGCATACCTGAACGGCAGACTGTCCATAAAGCCGGCCGCCTTGTTAAACGCATCCGCTCCCCTTGCGGCAAATTGGTTGACGACTAAATGCTGGATCAAAAAGATGCCGACCGGAATAACACCGAGCAAGGAATGCAATCTTCGAAAATAAAACTCTCTGTTCCCAGACATTACTTTACCCCCTGTTTGATTTAAGTGCGAAATGTACTAAAATCTCTGCCCCCACTTCGTTTCAATTGTAAGCACTTTATTAAAATTTATTGACAATTTCATTTTACTCCTCCCTCAAAAGGGCGTCAAGAAAACGTGTACATAAATTATAATTTTCGGAATTGATTATCTGGAGGGAAAATTTTATTTTCCTGCGATATCTTTCTCACTTTTTTTCACGGGTTTTATAGGATCATCCTGTAATCCTCCCCCCTGTTTAAGCTATAATAAACGAAGGAGAGAGGGGAATACATAATATGAAGAATAATTATGAAGCAGCTTTAGAACCTTTAACTGAACTCGACGTCAGCGCATACGGCTACGAATTAATCCGGGAAATCATGCTTCCGGATATCCTCGGCCCGGAGCATTCATCGATGATGTATTGGGCGGGAAAACGCCTCGCCCGCAAATTTCCTCTTCAATCGTGGGAAGAAATCCCCGCCTTTTTTGAAAAAGCCGGCTGGGGAACTTTGACAAACGCAGGATCAAAAAAACAAGAATTGGAATTTGAACTGGAAGGACCGCTCGTGTCCAACAGGCTCAAACATCAGAAAGAGCCTTGTTTCCAGCTTGAAGCCGGTTTTATAGCCGAACAGATTCAATTGATGAACGATCAGATTGCAGAATCTTATGAACAGGTAAAAAAGAGAGCGGATAAAGTCGTCCTGACCGTAAAATGGGATATGAAGGACCCTGTATAATTGAAAAAAGGCGGTGACTCCAAGTCCCGCCTTTTTGCCTGCCCGTTTATACGGCAGACGGCTGTTTAGAAAGCTCAAACGCGTCATGAAGCGCTTCGACCGCTTTCACCATATCATTTTCGTTGACAACCGCTGATACTTTTATTTCGGATGTGCTTACCATTTTGACTTGTACATTTTTTTCCGCCAGTACGGCAAACATGTCCGCGGCGACGCCGGGATTTGAAACCATGCCCGACCCGACAATGGAGACTTTCGCCAGTTTTCTTTCGGTTTCAATTTTTTCATAGTCAAGCGCGTTTTTATATTCTTCAAGCACGGCGACCGTTTGCGCGGCATCTTCCGTTTTCACTGAGAAAGAAATATCCGCTTCCCCATCGTCCGACTGTGTCTGAATAATAATGTCAACGTTGATGTTTCGTTTTGCCAGCGCGGTGAAGATTGTTGAAAGTGTTGTCAGTCCGCTTGCAAGGCCCGTAACGGACACCCTCGTGATCTGGTCTTCAAATGCAATTCCTCTGACGATTAAATTCTGCTCCATTGATGATTCCTCCTCAATTAATGTTCCGGCTTCATGCTCCGTGCTTGACCGCACTTCTAAAGGCACTTGGTAGTTTTTCGCGAACTCAACCGCCCGCGGGTGAAGAACACCCGCTCCTAGATTTGCAAGCTCCAGCATTTCATCATAAGAAATTCCCGCCAGTTTTCTCGCTGACCGGACATACCGCGGATCTGTCGTAAATACGCCCGGAACATCTGTATAAATGTCGCATTTATCCGCTTCCAGCGCTGCTGCAAGAGCGACCGCCGTGGTATCGGAACCGCCCCGTCCGAGCGTCGTGATGCCGCCGTCTTCCGTTACGCCCTGAAAACCGGCAACGACTGTAATTTTACCTTCTGCAAGCTGCGAACGAATCGCCGTGATATCAATATCCGTAATTCTCGCATTGCCGTGAACGGCTTCCGTGCGGACACCCGCCTGCCAGCCCGTATAAGAGACGGCGTCATATCCTTTTTCCTGAAGCGCCATGGCCAAAAGCGAAATCGTGACCTGCTCCCCCGTAGACAAAAGCATATCCATCTCGCGTCTGCTTGGTTCAGATGTGATTTCAGCCGCGAGGTTAACGAGCGCGTCGGTTGATTTTCCCATTGCCGAAACGACGACTACGACATCATGGCCTTTTTGCTTTTCAGCAATGGCGCGATTTGCGGCATTTTGAATTTTTTCGGCAGAGCCGACGGAAGTGCCTCCGAATTTTTGTACGATAAGACCCATACTAGACCACCCTTTACATTTTGGTTCGTGCGGGTGAGGAGAAAAGAGCGTTTTGTCCACAATAAAAAAAGCAATGAGAGGAATAGCTCTCATTGCTTTTTCATATCAGTACGATTGATTATGAACAACGAGATAGCCCTCCAAGAAAATGAATTCTTGACAGCCTTACATTTATTTAATGCAAGGCCAGCAAATCACACCGATGGGATGTGATACACTTCGGCGACGCTCCCCTTTCAGCCTTTTTCGCAGAATCCATCATTCTCCAAAGGCTTACTATTGAAGTTCGCACCTCTATCTTCACCATATAACACGATCTTATGAAATTAGTTCACATTCTAGCAGATTTTTCAGGAAAGCACAATACTATTTTTTTAATTTTTCAAACAGCAGCTGGGCCGCCGCGGCCGGGACACCGGCTTTTTTGATATCGTCAAGGCTTGCTTCCTTCATCTTTTTGACAGATCCGAAATGTTTTAAGAGCATTTTTTTGCGTTTTTCGCCGATTCCGGGGATATCATCCAGAACGGATTGAAAGACGCTTTTTCCCCGGATCTGTCTGTGAAAGCTGATCGCAAAACGGTGAACTTCGTCCTGAATGCGCTGAAGCAGGTAAAACTCTTGGCTGTTCCGCTCCAGAAACACCGGTTCAAGCGGGTCGCCGATCAAAAGGTTCGATGTCCGGTGCTTATCATCTTTCGCCAATCCCGCTACCGGGACATCAAGGCCGAGCTCATTCTCGAGCACGTCGCGCGCCGCGTTAATCTGCCCTTTTCCGCCGTCAATGATGATTAAATCCGGCAGCGGAAGATTTTCGCGGAGCACCCTCGTGTATCTTCTTCTGACGACTTCCCTCATTGAGCCGTAATCGTCCGGCCCTGTTACGGTTTTAATTTTATATTTGCGGTATTCCTTTTTATTCGGTTTTCCGTCTATAAAGACAATCATGGCCGATACGGGGTTTGTGCCTTGAATATTGGAGTTGTCAAACGCTTCAATCCGATGCGGCGTGTAAATATTCAGTGCGTCGCCAAGCCGTTCGGCTGCACCGATTGACCGTTCCTCATCCCGCTCGATTAACGAGAATTTTTCCCGCAGGGCGATTTTCGCATTTTTGTGCGCAAGCAAAAGCAGCTCTTTTTTCGGGCCTTTTTTCGGCTGATGCACGGCGGTTTCCAACAGCTCGCTGATCATGTCCCTGTCAACGCTGTCAGGCACCAGAATTTCCTTAGGCAGAAAGTGATTGTTTTTGGAATAGAACTGGCCGATGAAGGTCAGAAACTCTTCATCCGCTTCCTGATACATCGGAAACATGCTGACATCGCGTTCGATCAGTTTTCCTTGGCGTATAAAAAAGACTTGGACGCACATCCAGCCTTTATCGTAGGCATATGCAAACACATCGCGGTCCAGAAGGTCATTCATGGTCATTTTCTGCTTCTCCATCGTCGATTCAATGTGAGCAAGCTGGTCGCGGAATTCTTTAGCCCGTTCAAATTCAAGCTTTTCGGCCGCTTCTGCCATTTTCGCTTCAAGCTCTTTTTTGATTTCGTTATGCCCTCCCTTTAAAAAACGGGTGATGTCTTCAACAATCTCGCGGTTTGTCTCCTCAGATATATCCTTTACACATGGGGCGAGGCATTGTCCGAGATGATAATAAAGACAGACGCGGTCCGGAAGCTTTGAGCATTTCCTGAGCGGGTAAAGGCGGTCCAGCAGTTTTTTCGTTTCCCGCGCCGCCTGCACATTCGGATACGGGCCGAAATAGCGTCCTTTGTCTTTTTTGACATTCCGGGTGACAATCAGCCGAGGATGGCGTTCATGGGTGATTTTTATAAAGGGATAGGTTTTATCATCTTTCAGCATGACGTTGTATTTCGGATCGTATTTTTTAATCAGATTCATTTCCAAAATAAGCGCTTCAAGATTGGAGGAAGTCACGATATATTCAAAGTCCTCAATCTCCGTCACAAGCCGTTGGGTTTTTGCGTCGTGAGAACCGGTGAAATAAGACCGCACCCTGTTTTTCAAGACTTTCGCTTTCCCCACGTAGATGACTGTTTTTTGACGGTCTTTCATTAAATAACAGCCCGGCTGATCGGGAAGGAGGGCCAGCTTTTCTTTCAGTTGTTTATTCATACGTTACCCTTCCTTACATTCATTTCTCGTGTCCATTCAGTGTATCACGAACATTTGTTTTTCTCCATTCTCAGCTTTTGGAAGATCAAAAAAAGGCGATTCCCTTTCAAAGGAATCGCCCTGCCGTAACGGAAGCTTTCGGCTTACAGATGTTTGTTTACAAGCTCTTCAAGAGCTTCTTTCGGTTTGAAGCCGACAGATGTTTCAACGACTTCTCCGTCTTTTAGCACGAGAAGTGTCGGGATGCTCATGACGCCGTATTTACCGGCAGTTTCTTGGTTTTCATCCACGTCGATTTTGACGATTTTCAATTTGTCTCCCATTTCTTGATCAAGCTCTTCAAGAACGGGCGCGATCATTTTACAAGGTCCGCACCAAGGAGCCCAGAAATCAGCCAATACGACACCTTCACTTGTTTCAGCTGAGAACGATTGATCAGTTGCTTTTACGATAGCCATTTGTTATTCCTCCAATTGTCAAATGATGATTTTTAGTATAGCATCTCCCATTCGTTCATGCTAATTTAATGCTTATATTATTTTCTCCCGAACCCGCCGGAAATAATCTTATTTATACAGTGTATTATAACCGGGCGGCGGGCGTTCAAAACTTAAGATGGACCCGCAGGCAGCGTGATTAATACAATCGCCATCGGAGGAAGCTCCGCCTCAAGTTTTCCTCCCTTTTGAGCAAACCCGGAAAACGGCTTCGGTTTGACGTTTTCCGGACTGCTGAATGTATTGCGGGCATTCATTTTTTCCGCGTGCAGAATCGTTCCCGAAGGCGTCCCTGTCTTTTTCATGCCCCGCAGTTCAATCTTCACGTCAGCTTTGTGCAGATGATCGATATTGCAAATGCTGATATGTATGTCTCCGTTTTGCTGTTTGGACGCTGAAATGCTGACTTGCGGGAGCCGGCCGTCATTCCATTCGTACCCGGCCGCTATTGTTTCTGAGGCTAAAAGAGATGCGTCCTGGTGCACCTTAAACATATCAAACACATGATACGTCGGCGTCAACAGCATATCGTTCCCTTCTGTCAGGATCATTGCCTGAAGCACGTTGACGGTTTGCGCGATATTGGCCATCTGTACGCGGTCTGCGTGCTGATGAAAAATGTGAAAATGCGCGGCGGCGACAAGGGCGTCGCGGATCGTATTCTGCTGATACAGAAAGCCCGGATTCGTGCCCGGCTCAGGATCAAGCCACGTGCCCCATTCATCAATGATCAGCCCGACTCTTTTTTCGGGATCGTACTGATCCATGATGGCGCTGTGCCTTGTGATCAATTCATCCATATGCGCCGCTTTTTTCATCGTGATGAACCATTCATCTTCCGTAAACTCCGTCGCTGATCCTTTCCCCTTCCAGAAGTCGCCCGGTATTGTGTAATAATGCAGGCTCAGCCCGTCCATGAGATCAGCGGCTTTTTTCATTAAAATTTCAGTCCAGCGGTAATCGTCGACATTCGCGCCGCCGGCAATTTTATAGATTTCATTACCGCTGTAATTGCGGACATAGGTTTGAAAGTTTCTGTAAAGGTCGGCATAATACTCAGGATGCATGTTTCCGCCGCAGCCCCAGTTCTCATTTCCTATTCCGAAATATTTCAGCTTCCACGGTGTTTCCCGCCCGTTTTCTTTTCTCCAGTCGGACATCGGCGTGCCTGCTTCAAACGTCATGTATTCAATCCAATCAGCCATTTCTTTAACCGTTCCGCTGCCGACGTTTCCGGCGATGTACGGTTCACATCCGAGCAGTTCACAAAGCATCATAAACTCGTGCGTGCCGAATTCATTAGAATCAATCGTCCCGCCCCAATGGGTATTCAGCATGGTTTTGCGTTTCCCTACACCGTTTGCCCAATGATATTCATCAGCAAAACAGCCGCCCGGCCACCTGAGGACGGGAATCTGAAGCTGTTTGAGGGCGGCGGCGACATCCGTCCTGACCCCTCCGGTATTCGGAATATCGGAATCTTTTCCGACCCAGATGCCCTCATATATGCCTCTTCCCAGGTGTTCCGCGAAATGTCCGTATATGTTTTTATTAATGGTTCCCCGTGTGATATCAGTTTGAATGACTGCCGTATTGTGAGACAAACTTGATCATTCCTTCCCCTTAATAAGAATGAAAGCACTAGAGCCGATCTATCTGGGATGTATGCTGAATGGATAAGTTTGTAAGCGCTTTACAAAAGCTTATTACATTGGTTCGTACATGTCAATCTATTGTTTTATTAATCTGTAATTTGTACGAACTAATTAACACAAATCAAAACCCTCTGACAAATAAGCCAGAGGGTTTTGATTATGAATGAATATTGGCATTTTTAAATTCCTGGGTCAGAAGCGGTACCACTTCGAACAAATCGCCGACAATTCCGTAGTCCGCTATTTTAAATATTTCCGCTTCCGGGTCTTTGTTAATGGCAACGATGACCTTACTGTTTGACATGCCCGCCAAATGCTGAATCGCTCCGGAAATGCCGCAGGCGATATACAAATCCGGCGTGACGACTTTTCCCGTCTGGCCGATTTGAAGAGAATAGTCGCAGTAGTCCGCGTCACACGCGCCGCGCGAAGCGCCCACCGCTGCTCCGAGCACCTCGGCAAGTTCTTTTAACGGTTCAAATCCATCTTTGCTTTTTACACCGCGGCCGCCTGCTACGATAATTTTCGCTTCTGATAAATCCACGCCGTCCGCCGTTTTTTTGACTACTTCTTCAATGACCGTCCGCAAATCTGCCGGAGGCGCCGCAAGCTCTTCAATATCACCCGTCCGGTTCGCGTCTTTTTCTAATGCCTGAATATTATTCGGACGAATTGTCGCCAGAATGAAAGGATCGGTTGAAATCACCTGTTCAAAGGCTTTTCCGGAATAGATCGGTCTTGTAAAAACGATGTTGTCTCCGGTAACGCTTACATCCGTGCTGTCTGAAATCAGCCCCGTTTCAAACCGGGCCGCAAGCTTAGGTGACAAATCTTTTCCCATAGAAGTGTGGCCGAAAATGACCGCATCAGGCTTTTCATTTTCGATCAAATCCCCGAGAACCGCGGCATATCCGTCCGCCGTATACTGAGAAAGCCCCGGCGAATCGGCTGTAAATACTTTGTCGGCGCCGTACTGAATGAGTTCTGATGCTGCATCAGCCGCGCCTTTTCCCATCAGCACGCCGATGACATCTCCTCCGCCGGAAATGGTTTTGCCTGCGGCTATGGCTTCAAAGGTGACGTTCCGTAAGGCGCCGTCACGAATTTCTCCGAGTACGATCACTTTTTTTCCCATTCTGACATCCCCCAGTTTCTTTAATATCGGTTTATACGACTTTGGCTTCTTTTCTCAGCAGTGACACAAGCTCTTTCGCCTGCTCAGCGGCTTCTCCTTCGATCAGTCTGCCCGCTTCTTTTTGCGGCGGCAGAAAACGTTCGATCGTTTTGAGCTTCGGTGCGGCATCATCTTCATCAATGCCGAGATCATCGAGCTCAAGTTCTTCCAGCGGTTTTTTCTTCGCCTTCATAATGCCCGGAAGCGACGGATAGCGCGGCTCGTTTAAGCCTTGCTGTGCCGTGATGACTAAAGGAAGTGAGGTTTTAATGATTTCGGTATCCCCTTCGTTGTCTTTCTCTGCCACAGCTTCATCGCCGCTGATTGTCAGTTTTGTAATCGTTGTGACGCAAGGAATGTTCAGCAGTTCGGCAAGCCTTGGAGCCACTTGGCCGGAACCGCCGTCAATCGCGACATTTCCGCCGAGAATCAGATCATATTCCCGGTCCTTGAAATAATGATATAAGATAGTTGAAATGGAGTATTGATCAGGATCGCTCAGATCATCTTCAATATTGATTAACACCGCCTGGTCACAGCCCATCGCAAGGGCGGTTCTCAGTTCTTTCTCCGCATCTTCTCCGCCGACGGTTACGGCGGTCACGGTTCCGCCGTGCTCTTCCTTCAGCTGAATGGCTTCTTCAATGGCGTATTCATCATACGGATTAATGATAAATTCGGCCCCGTCCTCCTGAATCTTTCCTGCTTCAATGACGATTTTCTCTTCTGTGTCAAACGTCCGTTTCATCAGTACAAATAGATTCATATTCTTATCCCCTTTATCTTCGCCCACCGAATTGAGGCTTTCTTTTTTCGAGAAATGCCTGAATGCCTTCTTTTGCGTCATCTGATGCAAATGCTTCCCCAAAGCGCTTTGCTTCAAGCTTTAAGCCGCCGTCATAAGAATAGACCTTGTTTGAATAAAGGAGCTCAAGCAGAGAAGCCATCGACTGCGGGCTTTTTTCCGCAAACTTGCCCGCGAGCATTTTCGCTTTTTGCAGCAGCTCTTCCTCATGTTCGGCGCCTATCGTGACAAGACCGAGGCTGAGCGCTTCTTCTCCGGTCACAGGTTCTGAAGTGCCGATCATTTCAAGCGCTTTCGCCGTACCGACGTACCGGGGAAGCCGCTGCGTCCCGGCAAAGCCCGGAATAATGCCGAGATTCAGCTCGGGCAGGCCGAGCTTTGCATCCAATGTTGCGATTCTGATATGGCAGGCCATGGCAAGCTCAAGGCCGCCGCCGAGCGCAGCGCCGTGAATCGCCGCGATAACGGGCTTCGGAAACCCTTCAATTCTTTCCATCAGCTGCTGGCCTTTATCCGCCATGGCAGAAGATTGCTCAAGATTTTTAAGCGACGTAAATTCCTTTATATCGGCGCCCGCCGAGAAAAATTTCCCCTCTCCGCGAATAATGATGCTTCTGACACTGTCATCTGTTTCACAGCGGTCGAACAGACCGGACAACTCATCTAAAACCGCACCGGACAGCGCGTTGGCCGGCTGATGATTAATGGTGATCACCGCAACAGATTGTTCTACCGCCATCGAAAGGCTGTTCATCCGTCAACCCCCTTTAGTTTTGATGAATCCCTGACACCAACAGCTCCAATACCTTGTCTGACAAATCCGGAAGATCATATTTCTGATCGTTCATCACCCATGTTGTCACTGTTTCATCTATCGTCCCGAATATCATCTGCCGGGCGAGGCGGACGTCGAGATTATCTTTCCATTCGCCCGACTCGATTCCTTCGGTCAAAATGGTGTCCAGCATGTTTAAATAACCTTTTAAAATATCATTGATTTTCAGGCGCAGCTTGATATTCGACTGTCTGAGCTCAAGCTGGGTCACAATCGCGAGGTGGCGGTCATTGCCGAGCAGTGTGAAATGCTGCTTAATAACGAGAGCGAGTTTTTCTTTTGCCGTCGTTTTTTCTTTCACTTCTTCTTCCATGCGTTCAATGAACTGGCCCATCTTTTCTTTAAAAAGAGAAATGAGTATATCCTCTTTGTTTTTGAAATATAAATAGATGGTGCCGTCCGCAACGCCGGCCTGCTTGGCGATTTTGGACACCTGTGATTGGTGATAGCCGTTTTCCGCTATGACTTCTACTGCTGCATCAATAATCTGCATATACTTTGGCCGTTTTTGGTTCAATGTCATCGTTCCTTCCTTCAATAAATGAATGACTATTCATTCATAACTTCATAATAAAAAGGAATCCGGATTTTGTCAAGTTTTTCTTTTAAGGCACCTTGTTTTCATGGGAAGCATCTTCCTCTTCGACTAAACGCCTTCTTAATATTTTTCCGACGGCCGTTTTCGGAAGCTCTTTTCTGAATTCGTACAGCTTCGGGACTTTGTACGGCGCAAGCCGCTCTCTTGCAAACGCATCAAGCTCATCGGGATCTGCCTCAGCGCCTTTTTTCAAAACGATAAATGCTTTCACCGTTTCCCCCCTGTAGGAATCAGGAATGCCCGCTACGACGATTTCCTGAACAGCTTCATGCTCATAAAGCGCCTCTTCCACCTCCCGGGGGTAGATGTTGTATCCGCCGGCAATGATGATGTCTTTTTTCCTGTCGGCGATGTAGAAAAATCCTTCCTCATCCATATATCCCATATCTCCGGTAAACAGCCAGCCGTCTCTGATGACACGCGCCGTCTCCTCCTGCTTATTCCAGTATCCTTTCATGACCTGAGGGCCTTTTACGATCAGCTCGCCGTGTTCATACGGCTCCGCAAGCCCGCTTTTTTCTTCTGAATATATTCCGGCGTCGGTATTGGGCCAGGGACAGCCGATGCTGCCGGGTTTATTTTTTCCCCAGATGAAGTTTGAATGGGTAACCGGTGATGCCTCGGATAATCCGTAGCCTTCCACAAGCTTTCCTCCGGTCACTTTTTCAAATTTCTGTTTGACCTCAACGGGCAGCGCCGCTGAACCGCTCGGACAGCTTACAATGGAGGACAAATCATACTTATCCAGCTCCGGGTGATGCAGCAGCCCGATGTAAATCGTCGGCGCCCCGGGGAAAACCGTCGGCTTCAGCCTGTCGATTGTTTTCAGGGTATCAAGAGGATTGAATTTGGGAAGAAGGATCATTTCACATCCCTGCATAATGGAAAAATTGAGCACGGCGGTCAATCCGTACACATGAAAAAAAGGCACGATGCCGAGCACCTTTTCGGCTCCCTTTTTCATTTTATACATCCAGGCGGCGCACATTTCTGTATTGGCCTGAATGTTTCGGTGTGTGAGCATGACGCCTTTCGGATAGCCGGTTGTTCCGCCCGTGTATTGAAGCACGGCGATGTCATGCGCAGAGTCAATATCAAATGGCTCTGCTTCCTCCGCTTTTTCGTCTTTTAAAATATCCGCTAATTTGTGAATTTGTTCGCAGCCATCGTAATCAATATGCACCTGTTGTTTTTGCGTGAGCGTATAAAGCATTTTTTTCGGAAACGGCAAAAAGTCTTTTATACTTGTTGTAATAATGCGTCCGACCAGTGATAACGTTTTCATTTTTATCACTTTCGGAAACAGCATATCGAGGGTGATGATCACGCGCGGCGCACTGTCTTTCAGCTGATACTCAAGCTCGTGTTCCGTGTAGAGAGGATTGGTCTGAACGACAATGCCGCCGGCAAACAATACGCCGTAAAAAGCGATGACCGACTGCGGACAATTGGGCAGCATAATGGCGGCTCTGTCACCTTTTTTCAGACCTGTTTTGCGTAAAAAAGCGGCTAGCTTTAATGAATCTGTGAGAACGTCTTGGAATGTGAGTTTTTTTCCGAGAAAATAAATGGCGGTGTGGTTCGGGAATTGAGCTGCGGAGTTTGTCAGATTGGATGGCAGGGTTTGATCAGTAAATTCAAGCTCATGCGGAATCTCTTCGGGATATTGAGAAAGCCATGGCTTTTCAGACTGCATAATACCTCTCCCTTCTGTTTTCCTATACACTATTATTATAGCAGAAGGGTGATTGGAATTGGAAAGCGTTTCATGTGAAATTTCGAGTCTCAGGAGGTGTTGAGTTTGCTGGAAACGCTGCATTTTGAAGAGGGAGTTCCTATCCTGCGCCAGCTGCCGAAGCCGTTTACGTCGGCCGCCTTTTTGCTTCATCCCTTTGTCCGGATGCCGGATGGGTGGGAAGAGCAAAAGCGCAAACGGCCTTATGAACATATGTATCCGAGTGATGAGGAGATCATCGCGATGGGCAGACCCGTTTCCTGGCAAACCGTCATGAGCATTTGCGGCCTGCGTTCTGAAAAAGAAACGGCGCTTGCGCTTATGACTGCTGTCACGGCATTGCGGGAGGAATATGCACATCCTGAATCCGCCGAGCGGTTAAATCGGCTCCATCCCGATCTGTACTTGCCGAGCGATGATGTCACTTCGCCATTTTTGATTCCGGGACTTTTGGATGTGTTCCGTTCAAAAGGCATAAAGCGCTGCACTTATTATGAGCCGTTCGAAGAGAAAGGCATATTTTTACTCAATCAAACGGCGGCTTCGGATGTATGCGGACTGCTGCGGGCTGACATGATCATTGCCGATGTAAAGCGGCGCGCCGCTTTTATGAGCATATATGATTCTTTTACGACACTCTTTCTTATGGAAGAACAAGACATGCCGTCTGTTGTCCACGCCATGAATTGGGAAGCCGTCATTTGCTCTGATACGGCCTGCATAAACTGGTATTCTCAATAAAAAAAGGCCGCCGATTTGAGTTCGGCAGCCTTTTTTCAGTATTAAGATGTCATGACCAGATAAATAAGTCCGATGAACAGAAAAATCCCCGCTGCCGACAGCAGCACTTTCGCAAGCTTCTCCATTTTTCCCCGTCCCCTTAAATCCCGGCGGCCACCACAAATGACAGGCCGACTGAGATGACAAATGAAATAAAGCCGACAGCTCTGTTATCTTTTTCAATTTCTTTATCAATTTTAAACCGGGGCGTCAGAAATTCAAAGATAAAATAGCTGATTAAAAGCATAATAAATCCGTATACGCCCCAGCCGATCATTTGCAAAAGCGAATTATGCTGGGCGATGCTGTGCTGAAAGACATTTGCGATACCGAGAATTTTCCCTCCGGTCGCCATTGCCACCGCAAGATTGCCTTTTTGGATTTCCACCCAGTTTTTATAGGATGTCACCAATTCAAACACGGTCAGAAAAATGACGAGACACAAGACGGCCACACTGTAATAAGCCGCGATTTCAACAAGCTCATTTTCCCAAAAAGCATTCATGACGTTTTCTCCCTTTTTATTTTAGTTCGACAATCGTTACGCCTGATCCTCCTTCTCCCGCTTCCCCGAACCGCGAGCTTTTCACGCTGCGGTGGTTTTTCAGAAGATCCTGCACCCCTTTTCGGAGGGCGCCCGTGCCTTTTCCGTGAATGATGGACACTCTCGGATAGCCGGCAAGCACCGCGTCATCTAAATATTTTTCGACGCGGCTGAGGGCGTTTTCGTAACGCTCTCCCCTGAGGTCAAGTTCAAGGGATACGTGATAATCCTTCCCTTTTACGGCGGTGATTGCTTTTTCTTTTTTCGGTTCAGGAGCCGATTTGAGAAACTCGAGATCTTTTTCCTTCACCTTCATTTTGAGGATGCCGATTTGGACGTTCCATTCTTTCTCGCCGGTTTTTTCAAGCAGCGCCCCTTTTTGTCCGAATGTGAGCACCTTTACTTCGTCGCCCGGCTTCAGCTCGCGTTTTTTCTCTGTTTTTCTTTCTGGCTGCTTTGATTTTTCAAAAGCCGGCATCGCGTCTCCGAGACGTTTTTTGGCGTCAATCAGCTCGTGTTCCTTAAAGGATCTGTGTTCTTGCTTGATGGACCTGAGCTCGCGGATAATCTGTTCGGCTTCATTTGCGGCGGCTTCCAGTTTTTCAGCAGCTTTCCGCTCGGCTTCTTCCATCATTTTATCTTTTTGGGCGTTCAGCTCAATGATTTGCTGCTGAAGCTCTTTGTGCAGTTTTTCTGCTTCTTTTCTGAGTGATTCGGTTTCAGAAAGCTCTTCATCCGCTCTTTTTTTGCTTTTTTCAAGCGATGCGATCATCAGATCGACTTCGTTATGTTCGGCGGTCATTTCTGACTTCGCCTGGCCGATGATATGCTCCGGAAGCCCAAGGCGTCTTGAGATTTCAAATGCGTTGCTTCGGCCCGGCACTCCGATCAGAAGCTTGTAGGTAGGCGAAAGCGTTTCAATGTCAAATTCAACGCTGGCATTCATGACGCCTTGTCTGTTATATCCGTATGCTTTCAGTTCCGGATAATGGGTTGTCGCAAGCACTCTGGCGTTTGTCCGGTGAACTTCGTCAAGGATGCTCATGGCAAGCGCCGCCCCTTCCTGCGGATCTGTTCCGGCACCGAGTTCATCGAACAGCACAAGACTGTTTTCAGACACGTCTTTTAATATATTGACGATATTGACCATGTGGGATGAGAACGTACTCAGACTTTGTTCGATCGACTGTTCATCGCCGATATCGGCAAACACATTGTCAAATACGGCTGCTTCCGATCCCTCATCAGCCGGTATGTGCAATCCTGCCTGCGCCATTATCGTCAGCAACCCGAGTGTTTTTAACGTAACGGTTTTACCGCCCGTATTCGGTCCCGTGATGACGATCGTTGAATAATCTCCGCCCAGTTCAATATCGTTGGCCACGACTTGATCTTGGGGCAGCAGCGGATGGCGCGCTTTTTTCAGACGGATAAAGCCGTCTCCGTTCATGAATGGTTTTATCGCCTTCATTGCTTTTGCGTATCTCGCTTTGGCGAAAATGAAATCCAGTGTCTGCAGCACTTCCACATTTTGAGCGATTTCTTGTGTGTGTTCAGCGGTATGCTCCGTCAGCATCCGGAGAATCCGTTCGATTTCCTGTTTTTCTTTTACTTTCGCCTGCTGAAGCGAGTTGTTCATATCTACGATCGCCTGCGGTTCAATAAACAGTGTCGCACCGGATGAAGATGTATCGTGGACAATTCCGCCGTAGCTTGATCTGTACTCCTGTTTGACCGGGATGACAAAGCGGTCATTCCGAATCGTAACGATGGTGTCAGACAGCATTTTAGAAGCGGAAGATGAACGCAGCATCGATTCAAGCCGGTCTCTGACTCTTGATTCAAGCGTCCTGAGCTGTGTGCGGATTCCCCTTAAAGCGGGAGACGCATGATCAAGCACTTCACCATGGTCATCAATGCAGGAGTTAATCTCCCTTTCCAAATCGCCTAATGTAATCAGCTCTTCTGCATGGGCCTGTATCAGCGGAATGCCGACGCCGTCTTCTGTCATTTGGCTGATAAAATGCTTCATTTGTTTAACGGCATACAGCAGCCCGGACAATTCGGTGAATTCCGCCGGCGTCAGCACACTGCCGATTTCCGCCCGCCGTAAAGCGGATCTTATGTCGGTCAGGCCGCCGAACGGAGCATGGCCTCTCAAGCGCATGATTGCGGATGCTTCTTCGACTTCATCCAGCTGTTTTTGGATGTCGGTTAGATCCGTCAAAGGTTTCAGCTGCAGAAGTTTCTCCCGGCCGAGCGATGAGGCGGCATGTGCGGTAATCTGTTCTTTTACTTTATGAAATTCAAGTGATGATAACACTTTTTGCTGCACGGTATTATGGTCCTCCTTACTTAATCATTGCGCGTCAGAAATGCTTTGACCTCATGTAGCGGCCGGGCGTTTAACACATGTTTTGTCTCCGTCCAGCCTTTGCGCGCAGCGGTCACGCCCGTTTTCATATCATCGAGCATCTCGATATTATGGGCATCGGTATTAATGACCAAAGTCACACCTTTTTCATTTGCTTTGATCAGATGCTCAGTCCGTAAATCGAGGCGCGCGGGGTTTGCATTCAGTTCAAGCGCCGTATTTGTTTTGGCGGCGAGCTCAATCAGCATATCGATGTCGACTTCATAGCCGGCCCGTCTGCCGATCAGGCGGCCCGTCGGGTGGGCGATAATGTCCACGTGCTTATTCGTCAGCGCCTGTTCAAGCCGTTTCATAATGACATGCTCCGGCTGGCTGAAACTTGAATGAATAGATGCGATGACAAGATCCATTTCAGACAGAACACTGTCATCATAATCAAGCGAACCGTCGGGGAGAATGTCCATTTCTACGCCTTTAAAAATATGAAAATGTTCAAATTCAGCGTTTAACGCGTCAATTTCTTCCGCCTGTTTTTTGAGCCGTTCGGCCGTTAACCCGTTGGCTACCTTTAAATATTGGGAATGATCGGTGATCGCCATGTACTGGTAGCCTTTTGCCATACATGCTTCTGCCATTTCTCTGATGGAAAAAGCGCCGTCACTCCAGGCTGAGTGCATGTGGAGATCGCCTTTTATCGCTTTATGCTCCACAAGGTCCGTTTCTTCCCGGTACGTGTCGACCTCCTGCCCGCTTTCTCTGAGCTCAGGAGGAATAAACGGCAGACCGAAGTGGGCGTAAAACGCTTCTTCGCTCGGGAATGTTTTGACGTCTCCCGTTTCTATGGTTTCTACTCCGTATTCACTGATCCGTTCACCGCGCTCTTTCGCCAGCTGGCGCATTTTAATGTTGTGATCTTTAGAACCGGTAAAATGATGCAGTGTGGTGGCAAACTGTTCCTCTGTCACAAGCCGGAAATCCACACTCGTCTCATATTCAAATGTGAGGATAACCGATACTTTTGTATCCCCGCTCGCTATCACGTCTTTTACGTTCGGGAGGGAAAGAAGCTGTTCTCTGACAGCCTCCGGATGATCTGTAGCGATAATGTAATCCAGATCTTTTACGGTTTCCCGCGCTCTTCTGAGACTGCCGGCCCGGGAATATTTCTGAATATCCGTCAGCCGGGCCAAATGTTCTTCAATGACTGAAGCAATGCTGAGCGCATAGCCGATCGGAAACCGTTCCGGCTGTTTTCCGGCTTCTCCGAGAGCCTGAAGGATTTTCTCCTCCGTTTTTTTGCCGAAACCGGCGAGCCCCTGTACTTTTTGCTGCTCGCATGCTTCTTTCAGCGATTCCGCGTCATGAACACCCAGTTCCTGGTACAGCTTGGCGATTTTTTTGCCGCCGAGGCCCGGAAGCTTCAAAAGAGGAACCAAGCCTTCCGGGACTTCTTTCTGCAATTGGAGAAGCGTGCCGGACACACCTTCCTGCATATATTCACGAATGACGCCGTAGGTGCCTTTTCCGATTCCGGATAAAGACATCATGTCGTCGATTTCCGACAGGCTGCGGTCATCCTGCTCAAGCGCCGCTGCCGCTTTTCGGAAGGCTGATATTTTAAACGGGTTGTCCCCTTTCAGTTCCATATAGACCGCAATCGTTTCAAGCAGCCTGATGATATCTTTTTTATGCATACTGTTAACCCCCAGTCGTTTCCTGCTTTTCATCATACAAATTTTTCTCCTCCGGCACAACTGACGCAGAGCTTGAAAAAAACTTCTCCGGTCAAGAGAAGTTTTTTATGCCCCGTACTGGGCCCACAGTTCTTGCAGGAGCCCTGACAGATACGGCGTATGATGTGTGATGATATTTGCAAGCGTCGATTGTGCGAGCATATCCTGAAGCGCGCTTACCGGCAGTACGGATGCGACGTATAACAGGATAAACGCAAATAAATAGACTTCCAGAAATCCAAGCACCCCGCCCAGCAGTTTGTTGATCTGTTTAATGACCGGAATGCCGGCGATGATATTAAGCGCCGCTCCGATAATCCGGAGCAGAATCTTTGCGATGATAAACAAAATGACAAACGCGATCGCGTTGTAATAAGCCGTCTCCACGTTTCCTTTAATAAAAGACAGAGCCGCCTGCCCGCCGGAAAAATCAGGCGCGGGTATAAAACTCAGATGCGGGGCCAGATTTTTGTAAAAAAGCGCCGCAAACGCAATCGAGAGGATGAAGCTCGTTAAATATATAAATTGGAGGATAAACCCTCTTTTTAATCCAAGCAATGTGCCCATTAAGAGCAGAACTAAGATGATGATATCTATCATATGGTGTTCATTCCTTTTCTTTAAGCTGCCGCTCCAGTATTTCATATTTTTCTTGCAGTTTCATATAATCATGCACGACATTGACCGCAGTCAATACAGCGAGCTTATTTATATCAAGATATGGATTTTTCTCGTTGATTTCTCTCATTTTATCATCAACCATTCCGGCCACATGGCGCATGTGCGCTTTGCTTTCTTCTCCGATAATGGTGAAGTGCTGGCCGTAAATGTTTACTGTCGTTTTGGTTTTTTTGCCGTCAGACAACGTTTCTCCTCCATTCCGCGAGAATCCTAGTTCCTATCATACCACGATTATCGTTTGAATGGAAAGACGAGCCTCGGGCTGTTATGATACACTGGTATATACAGTGAAAAGTGCCAAAAAAGGAGATTATATCGTGTCCCATTCTGTTATAAAAGTATCCGCTTCCGCTATGGAACAAATGAAACAATCCTATGCCGGCTCCCTAACTCCCGCCGTTCCGCAGGGCGCCGTCTTCCAGGCCAAGCCTCCGGGCTGTACCATTACAGCCTACCGCTCGGGCAAGGTTCTCTTTCAAGGAAAAAACGCCGGCACAGAAGCGGCCCGCTGGGGAACGGCTGAGGCACCGAAAGCAAAGAAAACCGTCAAAAAAGCGGTTGATCCGCTTTACGCTCCCCCGGCGGGCATTGCCTCCATGTCAGTGATCGGCTCTGATGAGGTCGGAACAGGCGATTACTTCGGGCCGATAACGGTTGCCTGCGCTTACGCAGACAAAACCAAGCTTTCTTTAATGAAAGAACTCGGTGTGAAGGATTCGAAGGATTTAAAAGATCCGCAGATTATTGAAATCGCCAAACTGTTAATTAAAACCATTCCTTACAGCCTGCTTGTGTTAAAAAACGAAAAATATAATCAGATGCAGGAAAAAGGCATGAGCCAAGGAAAAATGAAGGCGCTCCTTCATAATCAGGCGATTTCCAATCTGCTGAGAAAAATGAACGGCGTTAAACCGGAAGCGATTCTGATTGACCAATTCGCAGAGCCCGGCATTTATTTTAAGCATCTTTCCGGACGGGATATCGTAAAAGAAAAAACGTTTTTCAGCACGAAAGCGGAAAGCATACATCTTTCCGTCGCCGCAGCCTCTATCATTGCGCGATATTCTTTCTTAATTGAAATGGATAAGCTTTCCCGTGAGGCTGGGATGACGATTCCAAAGGGCGCGGGGCCGCACGTCGATGAAGCTGCCGCCAAGCTGATCATCAATAAGGGAGAAGGTGCGCTCAGAACGTTCACCAAACTTCATTTTGCCAATACGCAAAAAGCGAAACGCCTTGTAGAACGGAAACGGTCATAATAAAAAAAGCTTGCAGAATGATCTGCAAGCTTTTTCTTTATCCTCTTAATACCGCCTGATACGTTTCTTCCAGCGCTTTCAGCACGTTTTCATGTACTTTTGTCACTTCTTCTTCTGTCAATGTTTGTTCAGGGTTAACATATTGGAGCGAGAAGGCGACGGATTTTTTGCCCTCTTCCATATGCTCACCTTCGTACACATCAAATACGGTGACTTCTTTCAGCAGCGCGCCGCCGGCTTCTTTGATCACGGCTTCGAGCTGTCCGCTTGTAACGGTTTTATCTGCCACAAGCGCAATGTCGCGCGTGACGGACGGGTACTTCGGAATCGGCGTATACACGACAGGTTCTGTTTCCTCGGTCAGAAGCGCGTGCAGATCAAGCTCGAACACATACGTTTCTTTGATATCCAGCTCTTTTTCCATTGCCGGATGCACCTGGCCGATAAATCCGGCAAGCGAACCGTTCAATAGAATGTTTGCCGTCCGGCCGGGATGCATGTTTTTGCGTTCAGACTGGACAAATTCAACCCGATCTGACACATTCAATTGATGCAGCAGGCCTTCAACGATTCCTTTGGCGACGAAGAAATCAACCGGCTTTTTCTCACCCTGCCATAAATTTTTGCGCCACAATCCGGTTACAGCTCCGGCAACTCTTTCTTTTTCAACCGGTTTTGTGTTTTCTTCTTTCGTCAGAAATACAGAACCCGTTTCATATAAAGCAACGGAATCAGTCTGTCTGGCCAGATTGTATGAAACGGCTTCAAGAAGATTCGGCACGAGGCTGTGTCTGAGAATGCTTCTTTCTTCGCTCATTGGCAGAGCAAGCATCGTGTTGAATGATTTTTCAATCGCAAAAGCGGCCGCTTTTTTATCATTCGTTAATGAATAAGTGGTCGCTTGTGAAAGACCCGCTCCTTCAAGAAAACGTCTCACTTTCCGGCGTTTTGCCTGATACGGTGTCAAGCCGCCTGTCGTGCCGGCCGTTTCCGGAAGCGTGGACGGAATATTGTCATATCCGTACAATCTCGCCGCTTCTTCAATCAGGTCTTCTTCTATTCTAATATCTCCGCGGCGCGACGGCACCGTTACGACAAGAACGTCTTCAGCTTCACCGACTGCAAACCCGAGGCGCTTGTAAATGCTGATGATTTCTTCTTTAGCGATTGCCATGCCGAGCACGGCGTTCACTTTTTCAACAGACACGTGAATGTTGTTTGCTTCGATTTTCAGATGGTTTTCTTCAACCGTGCCTGAGAGCACTTCTCCGCCGGCATACGCCTGAATGAGACTGCAGGCCCGTTCAGCCGCCAGCAAAACGCGGGCCGGATCAATGCCTTTTTCATATCTGGCGCTCGCTTCGCTTCTCAGTCCGAGGTCTCTCGATGCTTTGCGGACGGTCTGTCCGTCGAAATAAGCGGCTTCCAGTAAAATCGCAGTGGTGTCTTCACGGACTTCAGACTCAGCTCCGCCCATGACTCCCGCAACGGCTTGCGCTTTTTTTCCGTTTGTGATGACCAAATGGCTGCTTGACAGCTTGCGCTCTTGTTCATCCAGCGTCACGATGGTTTCGTTTTCCGCCGCTTTTCTGACGACGACCTCTTTTGAACCGAATCGGTCGTAATCGAAAGCGTGAAGCGGCTGTCCGTACTCAAGGAGGACGAAGTTTGTAATGTCCACGACGTTATTATGCGGGCGGATGCCTGCATTCATCAGCTTCGTCTGCATCCAAAGCGGTGACGGGCCGATTTTGACGTTTTTAATGATTTTTGCGGCATAATGCGGATTGGCCTGCGTATCTTCAATCTTGACGGAGACAGCATCCGCCGCTTTTTCTGCCGCTTTTTCATATGAAGCCTCCGGAAGCTTTACCTCTGCGCCGAGGATAGCCGCAACTTCATAAGCCACGCCAAGCATGTTCATCGCGTCGGCGCGGTTCGGCGTTAAGCCCAATTCTAAAATCGCATCATCAAGCTGAAGGGCCGCCATTGCGTCAGCTCCCGTTTCAGCATCATTCGGAAAAACGAAAATGCCTTCCGCATATTCTTTCGCCACGAGCTTGCTTTCAATGCCGAGCTCCTGAAGGGAACAGATCATGCCGTGAGACGCTTCGCCGCGCAGCTTGGCTTTTTTAATTTTGAAATTGCCGGGAAGCACGGCTCCGACCGTTGCAACGGCAACCTTCTGTCCTTTATCAACATTCGGGGCGCCGCAGATAATCTGAACGGGTTCCTCCGCACCGATATCAACAAGGCATTTGTTGAGTTTGTCGGCATTCGGGTGCTGTTCACGCTCAAGCACGTGTCCGATGACAACGCCTTTTACGCCTTCCCCTTTATACTCAATACCCTCAACTTCAATACCGGCTCTTGTAATTTTTTCTGCAAGCACGGCCGGGTCGATTCCCTGCAAGTCAACGTAATCTTCTAACCATTTATATGAAACAAACATGTGTATCCTCCTCTTACGCCTGTTTAAACTGCGAAATGAATCTGACATCATTGGTATAGAAATGGCGGATATCTTCAATGCCGTATTTCAGCATCGCGATACGTTCAACACCCATTCCGAAAGCGAAACCCTGGTATTCCTCAGGATTGAATCCGGCCATCTTCAGCACGTTCGGGTGAACCATGCCGGCGCCGAGAATTTCGATCCAGCCTGTTTTTTTGCAGACGGAGCAGCCTTGGCCGCCGCACTTAAAGCAGGTTACATCCACCTCGACAGAAGGCTCTGTGAATGGGAAGAAGCTCGGACGGAGCCTGATTTCACGGTCTTGGCCGAACATTTTTTTGGCAACCAATTCAAGCGTGCCTTTCAGGTCGCTCATGCTGATTTTGCGGTCCACGACGAGACCCTCGATCTGCATGAACTGATGGGAATGTGTCGCGTCATCGTTGTCGCGGCGATACACTTTACCGGGACAAATGATTTTGACGGGGCCTTTTCCTTTATGCTTTTCCATCGTTCGCGTCTGCACCGGTGACGTCTGCGTTCTCATCAGCATTTCTTCTGTAATGTAAAAGCTGTCCTGCATGTCGCGGGCCGGATGTTCCTTCGGCAGGTTCAGCGCCTCAAAGTTGTAATAATCCGTTTCCACTTCAGGGCCTTCTTCGACGGTATATCCCATGCCGATAAATAAATCTTCAATTTCTTCAATAACGACCGTCAGCGGATGGCGTCCGCCAATGTTTACCTGACTGCCCGGCAACGTGACGTCAATCGTCTGGCTGCTGAGTTTTTTATTCATCTCTTCTTGTTCAAGCTGTTCATTTTTCGCCGTAATGGCTGCTGCAATGCGCTCTCTCACTTCATTGGCGAGCGCTCCCATTTTCGGGCGCTCTTCGGCGGACAGTTTGCCCATGCCGCGGAGAACTTCTGTAATCGGCCCTTTTTTTCCGAGATATTGCACCCGAATGTCGTTAACTTCTTTTAATGAACCCGCCGCTTCTACTTTTTCTGCAGCTTCCAGTTCAAGTTGTTTAAGCTTCTCTTCCATCATGCATCCTCCTTTTATGTAAACCAAACCGTTCTATGCCTTTTTCAGAAAACAAAAAAACCCGCCCCTTGAGAGAAGGGACGAGTTGTGGCCGCGGTACCACCCTTTTTAAGGCAGACTTCATCTGCCGACAGCTTCATTGACATAACGGAAACGATCGTTCCGGTTCACCTTTACGCGCGTTTGGCGCGGTCCCGGTGACAACTCGAGAGGTGAAAATCAATTTCTGTGCTGCGATAAAAATGCTCTCAGTCAGCGGCATTTTCTCCCTGGAAGGCAGCGTGTGCAAAAATTGACGTCCTCTGTCACGGTTTTTACATTATTGCTATCTATTATAGTGAAATCCAAGGCTTTTCGCAACCTATCCTCTGAGATGATAAACGAGGATGGCGGCCGCTACCGCCACATTCAGCGATTCCGCCTGTCCGTACAGCGGAACGTACAGGTTGAGATCGGTTTTTTGCAGAAGGCCGGCGTCCACTCCCGCCCCCTCGTTCCCGACGATTAACGCGAACGATTCTTCAGGCTTCACGCTTTGATAAGCGGCACCGTTTTCAAGCGCCGTGCCGTAGATCGCGACGCCTTGTGATTTCAGCTCAGCGGTAAACTCATCAAGCGGACGTTTCAAAATGGGAATATGAAAATGAGATCCCTGTGCTGAACGCAGCGTTTTTCCGTTGTACGGGTCTGCCGTTCCCTCACCAAGGACAACGGCGTCGATTCCCGCCGCATCTGCCGTTCTGATCATTGTTCCTAAATTCCCCGGGTCCTGTACGGCATCAATCAGAAGCAGCCGCTTCAGCTGATCAGGCCGCTTATCCGGCATATGGCAGACCGCGGCGATCCGCTGCGGCGTTTCCGTTTCCGTCACGGCTGAAAACGCGTCTTCGCTCAGCACGTAGCACGGAATGCTCATGTCCAGATCGGCCGGGATGGCGCTCTCATCGTTTACGAGAATTTCTTTTACCGTTCCCTTTGATTTGAGCGCTTCTTCTGCCAGATGCTCTCCTTCTATCAGAAATGTATTCGTTTTAAGTCTCTCTTTTTTTGTGTGAAGTTTTTTCCAGTCCTTCACTTTTTGGTTTTTTGCAGAGTCGATTCGTTTCACTTTATGTCTGTGCTCTCCTTTTTTCATGCATGTTGTTATTATATCTCAAGAACAGCACATAATAAACCGCGTGCGCGGTAAGAATATGCGTATCACATTCAGGAAAAAGGAGCGGTTGTAATGGATCTTAATTTACGCAACGCCGTTATTGCCAATGTAACCGGCAATAACCAGGATCAGCTGGAGCATACTATCGTTGACGCCATCCAAAGCGGTGAAGAAAAAATGCTTCCGGGCCTCGGCGTCTTATTCGAAGTTCTTTGGCAGCATGCGTCAGACTCAGAAAAAAATGAAATGCTCAAAACACTTGAAGGCGGATTAAAACCTGCGCAATAAGCATGAACCGGGTGATGGCACACCCGGTTTTTTTTGTATAATAATGGCGAGGGGGATCGCCATGCAGTTACAGCCGGAACTGGCAAAAAAATTGATTGCCGAAGTCAAACATATGTACAGCCGCGAAGTGATTATTGCCGATACAAAAGGGATGATCATCGCAGGCACCAACGAGGCGCGCGCCGGATGGTTTCATGAAGGCGCACTGATCTGCGCCCGCGAAAAACGGAATGTCATCATTACGAAAGAAGATGAAAAACGGCTCCAGGGCGTAAAAGCAGGACTGAACCTCCCCGTTTTTTCAGGCCATGAGGTGATCGGAGTGTTCGGTCTGACAGGAGACCCTGACGATATCCTGCCTTTCGGAGAATTGCTCAGGAAAATGACGGAGCTGTTTATTAAAGAAACGCGCCATATGGAAGAAGCGCAGTGGCGTGCGAGAATGCTTGAATCCTTTATGGTTGATTGGCTGCAGCTGAAAGAATGGTCTCCGGGCTTTTTAGAAAAAGCAAAGCTCATCGGCGCAGACCTTCACGCATACCGCCGGATCATACTCATTCAAGGACGTTATGAGCAATATAAAGCGGAGGAGCTCGGGCGGCTCTGGCAGAACGAATGCCCTGAAGACCTGTTTGTCCGCTGGGGAAATGAACGCATTCTCATTAATCATGAAGCAAATTCGGCTTCCAAAACACAGCTCATCAAAAAGATCGGCGCCGTTTTTGGGCAGCCTGTCACCGCCGGCATCGGACGGATCGTTCCGGGAGAGCGCCTCGCGGAATCATACGAACAGGCGGATAAAGCACTTTCAGCCGGAATCGGTGACAAGCAGGCCGTCTTTGAAGAAGATTTAAAACTGGATATGTGTATTGCCGATATCGCACCCGGCACGCGGTCGGAATTTTCACGGCGGGTTCTCAAGCATGTACTCGGCCGGGAAGAACTTCTGGATACGCTGCGTGCCTTTTTCGACCGGCAATTATCGTTAAAGCGCACCGCCGACGACATGCATATTCATATCAATACATTGCGCTACCGTCTTTCCAAACTGGAATCACTGACAAATATGAAGCTTGACCATCCCGAAGACATAACGGCTTTTTATTTGGCGCTCCGCTTTTTAGATCAACATACAAAAAGTACGTAATCATATCATCATTTTTCATATGTTTCTCCATAGTGTGCGGAATCGTTTTTCTTTACAATTAAATGAAAACGCTTTTCTTATCAGGGAGGTTGGGAGAACATGATTTCACGAGAGGCAAAAGAAGCGTTCATCCGGACGGTCGGGAAGGAGAATTATGATGATTCGGCGGCGGGGCGTCTAGTGTATTCTTATGATGCGGCTCCTCAGCTGCAAGCCATGCCGGATGCGGTAATCGCCCCCCGCAGCGCGGATGACGTGTCCCGTATATTAACGATTTGCAGCAGGCATGACATTCCGATCGTGCCGAGGGGTTCAGGCACAAACTTATGCGGCGGCACATGTCCGTCTGAAGGCGGGCTTGTGCTTTTATTCAAACATATGAACCGCATTCTTGAAATTGATGAAGAAAATTTGACGGCAACCGTCCAGCCGGGCGTGATTACGCAAGATATGATCCGTGCGGTTGAGCAAAAAGGTTTATTTTATCCGCCTGATCCGAGCAGCATGAAAATATCGACGATCGGCGGGAATATTAATGAAAATTCCGGCGGACTGCGCGGTTTGAAGTACGGCGTCACCCGGGATTATGTCCTCGGCCTTGAAGCCGTCTTGGCTTCAGGCGATATCATCCGCACAGGAGGAAAGCTGACAAAGGATGTCGCCGGTTATGATCTGACCCGGCTTTTCGTCGGATCAGAAGGTACGCTCTGCGTTGTGACGGAAGCGACTTTAAAGCTGGTTCCGAAGCCGGAAACGAAAAAAACGCTGCTTGCACTCTATGAACATATTGAAGCGGCTGCGGAATCTGTTTCTGCCATCATCGCTGAAAAAATCATTCCGGCCACACTCGAATTTCTGGATCAGCCGACACTGCAGGTCATTGAAGATTACGCCAAGATCGGGCTTCCGACCGACGCAAAAGCGGTGCTGCTGATCGAACAGGACGGTGACATCGAAACGGTCAGACGGGATATGGAAAAAATCGAAGCCATCTGTAAAAACGGAGCAGCCATATCCGTCCAAACGGCCGAAACCGAGGAAGAGGCATTCGCGCTTACAGAGGCCAGACGGTCCGCATTATCAGCCCTTGCCCGGCTGAAACCGACAACGATTCTGGAAGACGCGACCGTGCCGAGATCACAAATTGCCGGCATGGTCAAAGCCATTAACGAGATTGCAGAAACATACGGCCTGTCCATCTGCACATTCGGCCATGCCGGAGACGGCAACCTTCATCCGACGTGCACCACCGATATCCGAAATGCAGAGGAGATGGAACGTGTCGAAAAAGCTTTTGCCGCCATTTTTGAAAAAGCGATTGAGCTGGGCGGGACGATAACGGGTGAACACGGGGTCGGTATCGTAAAAGCGCCGTATTTAGAAATGAAGCTGAAAACAGAAGGCATCACCGCCATGAAAGCGATCAAACAAGCGCTTGATCCCCAAAATCTGCTGAATCCGGGAAAAATATTCGCCAATTCATCAAGGAAACGCGTGGTGGTGATGAAATGACAACGGCTAAAGAGCAGCAACACATTCAAACAGAATTCAAAACCCGCATGGATGAAGGTGAATTGCTGAATTGTATGCGCTGCGGCTTTTGCCTTCCTTCCTGTCCGACCTATATCGAATCGGGATTTCAAGAATCCCATTCGCCGCGCGGCCGGATCGCCCTGATGAAAGCCGTCACAGACGGACTGATCGAGCCGGATGAAGATGTCGAACGCTCACTTTCGCTGTGTCTCGGATGCCGGGCATGCGAGCCCGTTTGTCCGGCAGGGGTCAATTACGGACAGCTGCTTGAAGAAGCGAGGGATATCATTCATCAAAATAAAAAACATAAGCCGGGCGTGCGCCTCTTGCGGAAAGCCGCCTTCACCGGGCTTTTCCCTCATCAAAACCGCATGCAGGCAGCCGTGAATCTTCTCGGAATATACCAAAGATCGGGACTGCAGACAGCCGTCAGAAAAACCGGTATGCTGCGCGTTTTGCCTGAACATCTGCGCACGATGGAACAAGTGCTCCCGCCCGCCCCGAAACGGAAAGACATGAAGGAAAGGCCGCGTTTTCTTCCTGCCGCGGGTCCCGTCCAAAAACGGGCCGCTTTTTTCTCGGGCTGCTTAATGGATACGATGTTTTTAGCGACAAATCATGCGACAACGGCGCTTTTACAGGCGGCCGGGTGTGAAATCGCGGTTCCGGACGGCCAGGCGTGCTGCGGCGCGCTTCACGGGCACAGCGGAGAAAAAGAGATGGGAAAAGAACTGGCCAAGCGGAATATCGCCGCTTTTGAGGCACTTGACGCTGATTATATCATTACAAACGCCGGCGGATGCGGCGCCTTTCTTCAGGAATATCCGCATTTACTGAAAGATGAACCTGGATGGGCGGAACGTGCCGAACAATTCGTCCGGAAGCTCAAAGACTTTTCATCCGTACTGGTTGACCTGAAGTTCCATCAAAAAAACCTGCGGGCGCAGTCTCCTCATATCGTCACATATCAGGACTCCTGCCATCTCCGCAATGTGATGCATACGTCAGAGGAACCGCGAACGCTTTTGAAAAGCATTAAAGGGGCTGAGTACAGAGAAATGGAAAAGGCCGACAGCTGCTGCGGGTCGGCGGGAATTTATAATATAACAGAGTCAGAGATGTCTATGAAAATATTAGACAGCAAGATGAAAGCCGCCGGAAAAACGGAGGCGGCCGTCATCGTGACAGCCAATCCCGGATGCCTTTTGCAAATGCAGCTCGGCATTTTACGCGAAGGATTAACAGACCGTGTCCGCGCGGTTCATTTGGCGGATTACCTTTTGGAAGCGGCGGATTTGTCATAAGCTGATAGCAGAGAGACCGATCGGCTCTCTGCTTTTTTATGATGCTGCAATGTTCGGACGGCCGCGGATTTATCCGGGTATTGAAGCTTCCAGTCTGGCACTCGGATCACGCCATACATTCGCCCATTTTTTCACAGCCGCAATGATAATCACAAGCCCGAGAATGAGCATGATAATGGATAAAACGCCATTCAGCACGTTGTATCCTGCCGCTTCGGGGTTCAAATACACATACCGCACCATCCAATAACCCGCATAGTTGACGGTCACGTACAAATAAGCGAGAGGAATCAGGCATGTCAGCATATAGCGCCGCTTATCCGCTATTTTTAATACGACGGTCGCACCGATGATTAAGCCGACAGATGCCATAAGCTGATTGGATACGCCGAACAGCGCCCAAATGGAACTGATGTCGCCCGAATACAGAAGATAGCCCCACAGCAGGCAGGCGAGCGCGCTTGAGAAAATCGAGCCCGGCAGCCAGTCTGTTTTTTTCAGCGGCTTATAGACCTCTCCGAAAAACTCTTGAATCAAGTACCGGGCGACACGGGTTCCCGCATCAATCGCCGTTAAAATAAACACCGCTTCAAACATAATGACGAATTGAAAAAAGTATGAAGCCAAATGACTGAAAAACGGAATCTCCGTAAAGATATACGTCATTCCGACGGCAAGCGTAACAGCGCCGCCCGTTCTTCCCTCCAGACTGAGCCCGATTTCTTTGCTCAATTCAGGCAGATGGACGACATTCATCCCGAGGGTGCGGAATATTTCAGGCGTGCTGTTAATAGCAAAATAGTCGGCGGGCTCAAGAGCGGCAGCTGCAATGAGCGCCATAATTCCGACGAGACATTCCACAAGCATCGCTCCGAAAGCAACCGGTTTTATATCACTCCATTTATCCAGCATTTTCGGCGTTGTGCCGGAACCGACAAATGCATGAAAGCCCGAAATGGCGCCGCAGGCAATCGTTATTGAAATAAACGGCCAGACAGGACCCGCGATCACCGGCCCTCCGCCGTGAATAAACTCCGTTACGGCCGGGAATTTAATGGCGGGATTGACGAAAAAGACGCCTGCGATCAAAGCGGCAAAAACCCCGATTTTCATAAAACTGCTTAAATAGTCACGCGGAGCCAGCAAAAGCCAAACCGGAAGCGCCGCGGCGAAAAACGCATAGACGGGAAGCGCCACTGCAAGCGTTTTCGCATCCAGTGTCAGCATGTCCCCGAGAGCCGTTGTCTGCAGCCGCGGCCCGATTACAACACCGGCCATTAACAAAAGAAACCCGACTGTTGATGCGAGTTTGAGATTGCCCGTTTTTTTATAGTAGAGGCCGACCCCCATCGCGATCGGAATCGTAATCCCCACCGCAAACGTTCCCCACGGGTTTTTCTCAAGCGCATGAAGCACAACCATGGACAGCCCCGCCATCGTGATCGTAATGATAAACAGCATCGAAAGACCGGTGCAAAAGCCCGCCACCGGGCCGAGCTCTTCTTTAGCGACTTCAGAAAGCGTTTTCCCGTTTTTCCGCATTGATGCAAACAATACGACAATATCGTGCACGGCTCCCCCGATCACCGCCCCGATTAACAGCCATAAAAGCCCGGGCAGATAGCCGAACTGAGCTGCCAGAATCGGTCCCACAAGCGGGCCGGCAGCGGCGATTGCCGCGAAGTGGTGGCCGAATGATACCCACTTATTCGTCGGCACATAATCTTTCCCATCCTCAAGCACATGGGCCGGAGTCGGTGTCTGATCATTGATTTTTAATACTTTGACCATCATAAAGGTACCGTAAAGCCGATAGGCGATCGCCAAAATACATATAGACGCTATGACGATTGTAATCGCATTCATTTAATCCCAGCCCCTTTTCTCTTTTTCTAAATATTATCACAATTATCAGATAACAGGAGATGATTTTTGCGTAAAAAAAAAGCCGGCAGCGGCAGCCCGGCTTTTCGGAACATTATTTTCCTGATAAACGGATGACATTCCAGGACAGCGGAGTAAAATGTGCCGTTATCCCTTCAGCGTTTGCCGAAGACGTTCCGTTGGAGTGAGGAATGACTTCTTTTCTGTTTTTTTGATTGGTCGCTTTCATATCCTGATGCTCCAGCACGATATGCTCAATGATGCGGTAATCTTCAAACCCTCTCAGTTTGATCTCCGTTTCCATCAGTTCCTTGCTTTTGTTGACGGCGAAAATGGTCAGGGCTTCATCCTCTTCGCGGTAAACGGCCGCGGCCTCAACATACGGCACATCCGTAAAGTCCGCCGAGTCGTATTTCGGGGAGGTGATCAGCAGCTTCATTGAAGCCCCTCTCCCGTAGACTGAGGCGTGCATGTAAGGGTAAAAGATCGGCTGCCTCCATGCTTCTCCGCCCTTTTCAGTCATGATAGGCGCAATCACGTTGACAAGCTGGGCGAGACAGGCGATCTTCAGTCTGTCCGCATGCTGCAGCATCGTAATCAGCAGTGAACCGATCAACAGCGCATCTTCAAAATTGTAGATGTCTTCGAGAATCGGCCGAGCCGTAATCCATGGCTCCACTTTTTTATCCGCTTCATTTGAGTGATACCACACATTCCATTCATCTAAAGAAAGGTGAATCGTTTTTTTGCTGCGTTTTTTCGCTTTCATATAATCACATACGGCTGTGACGGATTTAATAAAATGGTCTAAATCCATAGACTTCGCCAAATAGTTCTCAAGATCATTTTCATGGTTGCCGTAATACGTATGCAGTGAGATGTAATCTACATGCTCGTACGTATGCTCAAGCACCTCGGCCTCCCACTCGATGAAGGACGGCATGCCGCTGTTTGAGCTTCCGCAAGCCACCAATTCGATCGTCGGGTCCGTCCATTTCATCACCTTTGCTGTTTCAGCGGCAAGCCGTCCGTATTCATGCGCCGTTTTATGACCGATCTGCCAAGGGCCGTCCATCTCATTTCCTAAGCACCATGTTTTGATGCCGTAAGGTTTTTCATATCCGTGCGATTTTCGTAAGTCGCTCCAGTATGACCCTTCAGGATGGTTGCAGTATTCGACGAGGTTCCGGGCGGCATCGATCCCTCTCGTCCCGAGATTGACCGCCATATTCACTTCGGCGTTCACTTTTTTCGCCCACGTTAAAAATTCATTCGTCCCCACTTCGTTCGTTTCTGTCGTCTGCCATGCCAAATCAAGCCTCCGCGGGCGGTTCTTCACCGGCCCGACGCCGTCCTCCCAATTGTAGCCTGAGAGAAAATTCCCTCCCGGATAGCGGATGAACGGCACTTGCAATTCCTTGATTAACTCCTGCACGTCTGTTCTGAAACCGTCCTTGTCGGCTTTCGGGTGTCCGGGCTCATAAATGCCTTCATACACCGCCCGGCCCATATGTTCTATAAAAGATCCGTACATCCGTTTGTCCACTTCACCGATGATATATTCTTTATCTGCTGTAATCCCCGCTTTTTTCATTACATTTCCTCCCTCTCTCTATCCCTTCACTCCGCCTACTGTGAGGCCGGAAATGAAGTATTTTTGGAAAAACAAGAATATGATGATCACCGGCAGTATCGCAAAAACGGACCCGGAAATCAGCATGTCATAGTTGTTGCCGTACGGACTCAGCAGCCCTGAAAGTCCGATTGGAAGCGTAAACATTTCTTTCGACCGAAGCACGATCAGCGGCCATAAAAAGTTATTCCAGCTGTTTAAAGATTGAAGAATGATCATTGCTCCGAATGCCGGTTTCATGAGCGGCGCCATTATTCTGAAGAAAATGCCGAATTCGGTGCAGCCGTCCATTCTCGCTGAATCAAGCAGATCCTTCGGAAGTCCGAGCGCATATTGCCGGAAAAAGAACACGGCGACAGGCGACACAATAAACGGCAGAATCACCCCCGTATAAGAATCGATCAAATGAAGACCCACCGTCAATTTGAACAACGGAAGCATCATCACTTCAAGAGGCACCATCATAATGATCAGCACAAGAACGAAAATAATATTTCTGCCTTTAAACTCGTAGACACCGAGTCCGTAGCCGATCAAAGAGGAAAAAAACAGCGTGAGAACCGTGGTGAGGACGCCGAGCAGCAGGCTGTTAAAAAACCATTTGAAATAAATGCTCCCCCCGTTGAACAAATAGGTGTAGTTATCAAGGCTCATCACATCCGGATCAAGACGCAGATTCAGCCCGATGCGCATCAGCTCAGATGACGGCTTTAAAGAACCGAGCAATAGACAGATCATCGGAAAGATATACAGCAGGCTCAGCATGATAAAAAACAAGGTAAACGCGACTCTGTACACGGAAAACATGTGATTGTTACGCAACGCTTATCCCTCCCCTTTAAACGAACCGGACAGTTTCAGTGAAACAAGGCTGACTAGTAAGATGACAAGCAAAAGCACAATTCCGATTGCGGCCCCGTACCCCATTTCGTTGTATGCAAGCCCCTGCTGATATAAATAACCGACAAGCGTAAGGCCGATATTGCCCGGGGAATTATTCTGCCAAAGCACATAGCTTTCCTCAAACATTCTGAAACCGCCGATCATACTGATCGTTAACACATAAACGGACACCGGCTTTAAAAATGGAAGGGTGATATGCCGGAACTTTTTCCACGTACTTGCCCCGTCAATTTCAGCCGCCTCATACAATTCTTTCGGCACGTTTTGCAATCCGGCCAGAAAGTAAAGAATGTTAATGCCCATCCACCTCCATGACGCAAGCAGCACCATTAAAAACATGCCGGTACCTTTGTTGTTGAGCCAGTTTTGGGGTGATGCGCCAAGCTTCATCATCAGCTCGTTTGCAAGCGACGTATTCATTTCTCCGAACATCAGCCGGAAAATAATCCCCGCTACGATCGTCGATGTTAAAGCCGGTACAAACAGAGCCGATTTAAACACATTTCTGAACCTGACGAGCTTCGAATTCAGAATCACCGCCAAAAGAAGCGGCACCGGAATCAGCACGATCAGCGTCCAGAAAGTATATTCCAATGTGTTAAATAATGCCGTATAAAAGGTTGGATTAAGAAGAGCGGTATAATTGGAAAACCCGACAAATGTAATTTCTCCCGGCAGTATCCGCTGAAAGCTCATGATAAACACGCTGATGATCGGATACAAAAAGAAAACGAGAAACGAAATGATAAATGGCGCCGTAAAAAGATAAGGCGCCGCTTTTTTTGAATACAGCACATTGCGCCGGCGCGGCTTCTTCCGGACTGCAGAAACGGTTTGCGCTGTCTCTGTCTTTACAGGTCTCATAAAAGCTCCCCCGCTTTCACTGTTAAATAGGGCGGCTTCTCCTATTTTTCCAATTGCTCTGCCGCCTCGTCCAAGGCTTCCTCAGGTGTTTTTTCCTGCGTCTTCAGCGCATCGAACAGCACCTGTCTGACAACGAGATCAGCCGCTTTAGAGAAGTCTTCATGCAGATAAATCGGATTGATCTCATCTTTTATTTCAAGAAGCGAGGAAAAAATTGACGTACCGTTCCGGAAGAAATCCGTGTACTTGTTTTTCTCCTTCAATTCTTTTGAATCCCACACGTCCCAGCGGAGCGGGTCAAAGCCGAGCACCGTCCACAGCTTTATGTTCCCTTCCTTTGAACCTTTCGCAAATCCGAGAAATTCTTTCGCGAGCTCCAGATGTTCAGCCTGCTTCGGCACGACGGTGGCTGTTCCGCCTAAACCCGCTGATCTGTCACCGCCTTCTTTCCAGGCCGGCATAGGGTAAATCGCCATTTTTCCTTTTAAATCAGGCATATAATCGATAAACCGTCCCATGTACCAAATGGGCATCAGCACTGAGGCTGCCCCGCCCTGATTCATAAAACCGTAGTATTCTTCGCTGTGATGGCCGCCGCCGGGAGCCGGCAGAAGGGTTTTATCATTTACCATGTCCTTTACATCATTCAGTGTATCTGTATTCGTCTTGCTGTTCAGAATCAATTTTCCGTTTTTGCTGTAGTAGCCTGACCCTTGCTGCGAAATCATGGATAGGAATGTGGCGGAATCGTTTGTTTCAACCGTTCCCATCGGTTTCCCAGCGGCCTTACGCACTTTTTTCCCTGCCCGCCGGTAATCTTCCCATGTCTTAATGGAGGCGGGATCAACGCCCGCTTTTTTCATGATATCCATGTTGTAAAACATGACGGTCGTCCCCACATGTGTATCAAGGCCGTACAATTTTCCGTTTTTGCTGTATAAGGCCAGACGCGCTTCCACAAACTTATCGCGGTCTTTTTCAATCAGCGGCGTCAGATCGGCAAGCGGGATATCCTTCCCCTTCAGAAAGTTCGAGAACCGGCTTAATTCCACGTCGGCTATATCGGGAAGCCCCTCACCCGCGATCAGCGAAACCGATAAATTATCATGCATTTGTCCATAAGGATAAACAACGGTATTCAGCTTGATTTTGCGATCCGGATACTTCTGATTCCATTCTTTGACCATTTCCTGATAAAACTGTTCGTGCAGGCCGTTAAACGTCCAAAACGTCAGCTCCGTTTCTCCCGGCCGGCCGGCAGTCCGTTCTTGTGAACAGCCGGCGGTAAACAAGAAGAGCATCATCAGCACCAAACATACAGCGGTTGTTTTTTTCATGTCATTACCCCTTCCACTTTAGGCCGTGCGGCTATTGATGCAAATGATGTGCAAAGAGCGCTGCATTTTCATTTATGATGGTTAAACCGGTATAACGGTCTCGCAGTGTGTGCGCATGCTTAAGCGCATCGCTGACAAGGTCCTTTTTTACACCGATCTCATCGAAACAGGCGGGACCTCCCGCAGATGAGAGCCACCCGGCAATTGTTTTGCCGTCGGGAAGCCCTTCATATGCGGACTGAATCGCCTCGCGAAAGTGCGGCGGCAGTTCAGCAAGCTTTTCGTGACAAGCCAGTTCTTTGTAAATATCACTCAGCACCGCGCACGCACAGCCGACCTTCGCACCGTGGAGAATCGGAGGCTGTTTTGCCTTCAGCATTTCCATCTCAATCCAATGCGAGATGTGATGCTCTCCTCCTGAGGCGGGGCGGGAGTGGTCGAGAGCAAGCATGACAAGACCCGAAACGATCAGCGCTTCCATCAGTATCTGAATGCCGGCCTCCGTTCCCATGGCAATGTCAGCGCGGTGATCAATGCACTGCCAAAGCGCGTCTTTCACAAGCTTCGCCCCGGCTTCTGAGTACGGCTCACCCGCAAGACTGCGGGAAATCTCCCAATCTGCCAGCGATGTTATTTTTCCGAGCATGTCTCCGAAGCCCGCGGCTGTCATTGAACGGGGCGCTTCTTTTAATACATTCGTATCGGCAAATAAGGCGATCGGTGCTTTCGTTTGGATCGTCGTTTTGATTCCGTTTAATATGAGCGGCGCTCCCGCCGATGTAAAACCATCGACTGACGGAGCGGTGGGGAATGAGATAAACGGCAAACCGCGCTGATAAGCGGCAAACCGCGTAATGTCGTGAATCGTTCCTGAACCGGCCGCAATGATGACATCCGTCTCTTCCGCGAGATTGATCAGCGTATAGACCAATGTCCTCTCATCAGCCGCGGCGGCCCCGGCTTCATGCTCCGGAATGATGACTTTTGATGCTTTGATTCCGCCTGCCCTTAATTCGTCCGCAAGCAGACGTCCCGCCGCCTCGTACGTGTTCCGGTCACAGACGAGGACCGGATGATTCCAGCATTTTTTTTGCAGAAATCTGAGAAGCTCTTCTTTTGCATTCGCCCCGATCACGATATCTTCTATTTGAATCGGTGAGCGGCTGGCCCCTTCCTTGTCAAACTCGGATTGAATGTCCTCAGGAGAACGTTTCATAAAAGGATTCCCTCCTTCGCTAATTCTGTCAGGTCTTTAATAGAATCAAGGACGATGTCAGGTTCATATAGACGGGGCTCCCCAAGTTTGGCCGACCCCGTCAGAACCAATACGCTTTTCATTCCGTACAGCCTGCCCATTGCGATATCAGATTCGAGGCTGTCTCCGATAATGGCGCATTCCTCAGGGGGAAGTCCGAGCGCTTCACATGCCGCCTCAGCCATCAGCCAAGACGGTTTGCCGATGACAAGCTCCGTTTTTGCTCCGGCGGATGCTTCAATGGCCCCGATCATTCCCGCGACATCCATGGCATGGCCGCCTTCATTCGGAAAGGAGCGGTCCCGGTTCGTGGCGATGATGCGCGCGCCGGAGGAAGCCGCCTTAAAAGCGAGATTCAGATCCTCATAGGTGACGGTTTCATGCAGGGAGATGACAAGCCAGTCTGCCGCCTGCGGGTTTTGCGCCAGGACGACACCCGCTAAAGCGAGTTCATCAGTCAGCCCTTTCTCTCCTAACACCCAGACCTTTGACAAAGGATAATGCTTCTTTAAAAATGATGCCGTCACACTGGAGGACAGCACGATGCTCCGTTCATCCGTGCGGATACCTGCACCCAGCAGTTTCTTTCGGCACATTGCTCTTGATAGATTGCCGCGGTTGCTTAAAAAGACAACGGCTTTGCCCAGTGACTGAAGGGTATGAACGGCTTCTTTTGCGCCGTCAATCAGCTCCCGCCCCCTGAATACGGTTCCGTCTAAATCAATCAGAAACCCGGCTGCGTCAAGTTTGGCCATAATAAGCATTCGCCCCGTGTTTTCTGTAAAAATGCTTATCATGCAGCACTCTGTCGATCGGACTGAGCTGTTTGTTCAGCATAAGCGAATGGTAGGCCATTTCCGCTACCGTTTCGAGCACAACGGCGTTATGCAGGGCATTCAGCGCGTCCGTTCCCCAGCAGAACGGGCCGTGGCTGTGGACGAGGACACCCGGATTTTGTTCATACGGTTCGTTTTGAAAGGTTTCGGCTATAACTTTGCCTGTATGATACTCGTAATCTTTCACAATTTCTTCTTCATACATTTCCCTCGTGCAGGGTATAGCGCTTTCAAAGTAATCCGCGTGAGTCGTTCCGAGAGCGGGTATGTCTCTTCCGGACTGCGCCCAGCTCGTCGCCCAGCGGGAGTGAGTATGAACGATTCCGCCGATAGCCGGAAACGCTTTATACAGATAAAGATGGGTCGGCGTGTCAGAAGACGGTTTCAGCGAGCCTTCCAGAATGTCTCCGTCCTCATTCAGAACGACCAGTTTGTCAGCGGTCAGCTCACTGTAATCGACACCGCTCGGTTTAATGACGATTCTCCCGCTCTCTCTGTCAATGCCGCTGACATTCCCCCATGTAAACGTGACAAGGTTATGTTCCTCGAGCTTCAGATTGGCCGCGAGCACTTCTTCTTTTAACGCTTCAAGCATGGAGGCTCCCCCCTTTCGCAAAATCGCGGTTTTTAATGGCTTTCAGGCGTTTCATGACATTGTTTTCTTTGCCGAAGTAGTGTACGAGCTCTTTATATTCCGCATATAAGCTGTCATAAATCTCAGCTCTTTCCCGGTTCGGGGCATAAAAGCCGTCTTTTAATTTCCCCATATGTGCGCATGCTTCAGCAATATTGGAGAATCCCCCGTTTTCCCGTCCCGCGGCGAGCGCTCCGAAAATCGCGGAGCCCAGTGCAGGCGCCTGCGGAGATCCGGATAATTGAATGTCCATATTTGTGACGTCTGCGTAAATCTGCATGACAAACTGATTTTTTTCGGCGATTCCTCCGGCTGCGTAAAGCTCTTCGACCGGAACGCCGTTTTCCCGGAACGTTTCGATAATCATCCTCGTTCCGAACGCCGTCGCTTCAATCAATGCCCTGTAGATTTCTTCGGGCTTCGTGTGCAGCGTCATGCCGAGCATCATGCCCGTCAAATCGGCGTCCACCAAGGTTGAGCGGTTTCCGTTCCACCAGTCAAGCGCGAGAAGGCCGCTTTCCCCCGGAACAAGTTCTGCCGCTTTTTTGCTGAGCAGCTCGTGAATGTCTATGTGTTTATCCTCAGCTTCCTTCTCATAGTCTCTCGGAACGCACGTTTTGACGAACCATTCAAAGTGGTCGCCGACACAGGACTGCCCCGCTTCATATCCCGCATATCCGGGCAAAATGCCGTTATTGACGACCCCGCACATACCGGGGACGATATGTTCTTCCTCGCCGAGCAGCACATGGCAGGTAGACGTTCCCATGATCATCAGCATTTTCCCCGGCTCTGTAATACCGACCGCGGGCACTGACACGTGAGCGTCGACATTGGCGACGGCAACGGCCGTCCCCGGCAGAAGCCCGGTCAGCTCCGCCATTTTTTCGGTCAAACCTCCTGCTTTTTCCCCGACTGAATAAATCGTGCCGCTTAATTTATCCTTTGTAATCGTTTTCATTAACGGGTTGAGCTTTTCGAAAAAATGATCCGGCGGATATCCCGTCTCCTCATTCCAGATTGCTTTGTAGCCGGCCGTGCAGTTGCTTCGCTTCAATGAACCGCACAATTGATAGACGATCCAGTCTGCCGCTTCCACAATCCGATCTGCCGCCTTGTATATATGCGGCGCTTCTTCCGCGATTTGCATGATTTTCGGGATCATCCATTCAGAAGAAATTTTACCGCCGTATCTTTTAAGGAATGGTTCCTTTGTGTCTTCGGCAATCGTGTTCAAACGGTCTGCATGTTTTTGAGCCGCATGATGCTTCCACAGCTTCACATAACTGTGGGGCTCCCGTTCAAATTCCGGCAGCATACAAAGCGGCTGCCCCGCGCCGTCTATCGGCAAAATCGTACAGGCGGTAAAATCAATTCCTATGCCGATCACGTCTTTTGGATCAGCGCCCGCCTGCTCAAGCAGGTTCGGAATCGCCGTTTCCAGAACTTCGATATAATCGGCAGGATGCTGAAGCGCCCAGTCCCGAGGGAGTTTTTCACCCGTCTTCGGCAACGTGCGGTCGATGACGGCATGAGTGTATTCTTTTACCGCAGACGCGATTTCTTCGCCCGTGCGGACATTGACAAGCACCGCCCGGCCGGACAATGTGCCGAAATCAATACCAATCGTATACGCCATATCAATTCCCTCCCAGCCGGTATAATACGTCATTCCATTTCAGCTCTTTTTTCAGCTCATGTATTTCGGTATTGCGGGAAATAAAGATGCTTTCAATGCCTGCCATCTCAGCCCAGTCAAGCATCTGTTCAGCCGTAAGCCGGAAGGACATACAGGTATGGTGGGCGCCCCCCGCCAAAATCCATGCTTCCGCAGCTGTTTTCAGTGATGGCTCCGGCTTCCACAGCACCCGCGCCACAGGGAGATTCGGCATATCATGATCAATTTCCCTGCCTTCCGCTTCATTCAGAATGAGACGGAATCGCCCGCCGATATCAATGATGCTGGCGATGATGGCTGAACCGCCGATTCCGTTAAAGACCAGCCGGGCCGGATCTTCCTTCCCTCCGATTGAGAGAGGATGGACTTCGATTTTCGGCTGATCAAGAGCGATCGTCGGACATACTTCAAGCATATGTGATCCGAGAATCATCGCATGACCCGGTTCAAAATGGTACGTATAATCTTCCATGAAGGAGGTTTGTTCTCCGTCCGCCATTATTTTCATCATTCGCACAAGGGCAGCCGTTTTCCAATCGCCTTCGCCGGCAAATCCGTACCCTTTTTCCATGAGACGCTGAACGGCAAGACCCGGAAGCTGCTTCATTCCGTGCAAAACTTCAAAGGAGGTCGAAAACGCTGTATATCCGCCCCGTTCGAGAAAGGCCGTTAATCCGAGTTCAATTTTCGCCTGTTCTTTAATGGCAGCAACTTTTGCTTCATCCCGCTTCGTTTCGTCGCTGATGACATACAATTTGTCGTATTCCTCATAAAGCGCCTCAATTTCTGCGTCGGTGACATTGTTCATCACCTCGGTAAGATCGCCGATTCCGTACCCGTCAACCTGCCAGCCGAATTGAATGTGGGCGCCGACTTTGTCTCCGTCAGTAACCGCCACATTCCGCATATTGTCGCCGAACCGGGCTACTTTAATATTCCTGCTTTCATTCCAAGCGGCAGCCGTGTTCATCCATTGCGAAATGTCATGTTTGACTTCCTCATCATCCCAATAGCCTGCGATGACTTTTCTCGTCTGCCCCATTCTTGACTGGATATATCCGTATTCCCGGTCTCCGTGAGCGGATTGGTTGCTGTTCATAAAGTCCATATCAATCGTTTCCCACGGGATGTCGCGGTGATATTGGGTATGCAGATGAAGCATCGGCTTTTGAAAAGCAGAAAGACCTTCAATCCACATTTTCGCAGGGGAAAATGTATGCATCCATGTCACGACCCCGGCACAGTTTTCTTGATACTGCGCTTCCCGCAAAACCTCTCTGATCGTTTCAGATGACGTGACAACCGGTTTATGCCTGATCTTGTATCTTGATGACACCCCGCAGAGACCGTCACATATTCCCTTTGCGTGTTTATCGACAAGCTGCAGCGTTTCCTCTCCGTATAAGTGCTGGCTTCCCGTTACAAACCAAAATTCATATTCTTTGTTCTGAAGCACATTCATTTCCCCTTCCCATCAAAATAAAGCGCTTGCATTTTTAAATAAATATACGTACGAATATAAATAATAAAACTTTTATTCTTTTATTTGTACGAACAACTTCATTATAGTTAAGGAGGAATCAAACTGTCAATCTTTTATTGCAAGTAAAAAAGCCGGACACACATGCCCGGCTGATCAATTAATAGGAAGGCCAGCCTGAACTCCAATCGATATCATTGATGAGCATCTTCGGAATTCCGCTGTTTTCGGCATCATACGCATGACGCACTAAAATATTCCCGTTCACAATATCTTGACCGCCCGGGCCTTTCCAGCGGTCATTGCCGGAATCAAGAATCGTCCCTCCGCCTTCAGACATGCTTTTCCCGCTTTTATCGAGATATGGGCCGGTGATGCTTTTGGATCTTCCATAAGCGATTTTGTACGTACTATTCACGCCTGAACAGCATTTATCAAACGACACCATTAAGTAATAGTAGCCGTTCTGGTAGGTGATGGCCGGCGCTTCCAAAGCTCCGCCGTTATTCGGCCTGGCAGCGATGGAATAAAGTGATCCCGTCGGTTTCATTGTATTTTTATCAAGCTTTGTCAGCTTAATGCCGCTCCAAAAAGAACCGAAGGCAAGCCAGGGGTTTCCGTCTTTATCAATTGTCAGCTCCGGATCAATTGCATTGTAGTTATTGGCGCTTGTTGAACGGATGACGAGCCCTTCGTCCTTCCAGTTTCCCGAACTGAGACTTGTAGATGATGCAAGACCGATCGCGGAGGTATTTTTGCCGAATGAAGAAACGGCATAATACAGCCAATACTTTCCGTTAAAATATTGAACATCGGGGGCCCATTGATTCAGCCCGTAATTCGGCACATAATTGCCCCACCATGACAGCGGGGAAGTAAAGATTGATTTCTGAACGGTCCATACGCCGCCGCTGCCCGCCTTTAAGACGCGAAGCCCCCTCTCCCCTTCCAAACCGGTTCCGAAAGCGTACCACGTGTTTCCTTCCTTCGCCATTGTCGGATCATGAAGCAATTCATTTGATGCCCCCCAAAACGCGGCAGATGCCGGAGATGAAGACATCAGAAGCAGACCGGCTGTAACGGCTGCGCATGAAAAGCGGATCATGCGTCTGAATCTGTTTTTCATTTGTAAACCTCCCTTTTTTTAAAGCGCTTTCAAAAAAACATGTTGTCAGATTTTTCTATGTCTTTTCTTATTGTAGACGCAAGGCTCATATTTGTACAGACAAAAAAAAGAATCTGCTTAAAAAAGCAGATTCTTCCGTATCTTTATTGATAAGTAATACGGTCAACCGTTTCCCGGTCTAATTTTTTAATCACTTCTGTGATCAATTTTACCGTATTCTCATAATCATCCCGATGCAAAATAGCGGCATGAGTGTGAATGTAGCGCGTCGCGATCGTAATGGACAGCGCCGGCACTCCGTTTGCGGTTAAATGAATAGAACCTGAATCCGTGCCCCCTCCGGCAATGGAATCGAATTGATACGGAATTCCCGCTTCTTCCGCCGTGTTTACGACAAGGTCGCGCAGCCCTTTGTGAGATACCATTGACGCGTCATACAGAATAATTTGCGGCCCTTCGCCGATTTTGCTTTGCGCCTCTTTTTCAGAAATTCCCGGTGTATCTCCGGCAATTCCGACATCCACACCGAACGCGATATCAGGCTGGATCGTATGTGCCGCTGTTTTCGCCCCGCGCAGCCCGACTTCTTCTTGAACCGTTCCGACCCCGTATACTTCATTCGGGTGATCACTGTTTTTCAGATTTTTTAATACATCGATGGCAATCGCACAGCCGATACGGTTGTCCCACGCTTTCGCCAATAAATGCTTTTCATTGTTCATCACTGTAAATTCAAAATACGGCACAATCTGATCACCCGGAAGAACGCCCCATTCCATTGCTTCTTCACGGCTGGACGCCCCGATATCGATGAACATCTCTTTAATATCAGCGGCTTTTTTTCTGGCGTCAGGAGGCAGAATGTGAGGCGGTTTCGAACCGATGATCCCCGTGATGTCCCCTTTTTTTGTCACGACGGTGACGCGCTGGGCCAGCATGACCTGAGACCACCAGCCGCCGACGGTTTGAAAGCGGAGAAAGCCTTTATCAGTGATTTGCGTCACCATAAAACCGACTTCGTCTAAATGCCCTGAGATCATGATTTTCGGACCGTTTTCTTTGCCGGTTTTTTTGGCGATTAAACTTCCCAGCCGGTCTGTTGTGACATCATCGGCAAATGGTTCTATGTATGATTTCATCACTTGTCTTACTTCTCTCTCATTTCCCGGTATCCCTTTTGCATCCGTTAACGCTTTCAGCATGGTGAGCGTTTCATCTAATTTTGTCATCAATAAACCTCCTTTTTTTCACTACCCTTCTTATTATACAAAACCAATGCTGAAGCATACGATTAATTCGCCTGAAAAACGGGTAAATGTTTTTATCTATTTCTTTTAAAAAAATGAAACTTTTTGTTTTGTTTTTCGTATTACATCAGATCATGACAAAGGTGAGGAGGTGCCTTCACACATATGGCCATTACAGTATTGAGGATTGTCTTGCTTGCACTTCTTATTTATTTTATTTACATGTGCGTCAAATTTTACGCAAACCCGAAAAGAAGGCTCAGACTGGCGCAATCAAAAGAGAATTTTTATTTTATTGACGAACAGAAAAACACGCGAAAAAATCTCCAGCTTACTTATAAAGGAGTGCTCTTTGAAGGAGAAAAGCATATCCCTTCCAAAGATCATCCGCTGTTTATTCATACGATATTTGTATGGACCGAAAATCCGGAAAAGCTGAACCGCTTTTCTGCAGGTGATTTTGAAGAAGTCGAAAAAAAGGTATTGGAGCGGTACCCGAATTGCAAGATTGATTGGGACCAGCCCATCAAAAAAGCGAAAAAAGCAGGCGAGCGATAAGCTCTCCTGCTTTTTATTTTTTATACATCAAATACATGAGCATAAGGGCGGCTTCAGTGAGAAAAAGCAGCGGCACCCCGTATAAAAAGGATTTGTGCTTCGTCTTATGCCTGAAGGTGCGCATGCCGATCCATACGCCGAGTGAGCCGAACATGGCGGCTGTGAGCCATATTCGTTTCTCTGATATTCTCCACCTGTGCGCCTTTGCTCTTCTTTTATCAGCGCCCATGATCCAAAAGCCGTATCCGTTTATCAATACGGCGTAAATGAAGAGAGCCATTGATTGTCACCCTTTACGTAAAAAAACCGCTCCCGGAAAGAGAGCGGCTTTTTCAACTTACTTGTCTAACTGAGCTTTAGCAGCATCAGCAAGCTGATTGAAAGCAGTAAGATCGTTTACAGCAAGATCAGCAAGCATTTTGCGGTTTACTTCGATGCCTGAAAGCTTAAGACCGTGCATTAAACGGCTGTAAGAAAGACCGTTCATACGTGCAGCAGCGTTGATACGAGTGATCCAAAGCTTACGGAAATCACGTTTTTTCTGACGGCGGTCACGGAATGCATAGTTTCCTGATTTCATGACCTGCTGGTTTGCTACTTTGTATAATGTATGTTTTGAACCGAAATAACCTTTTGCTAATTTAAGAACCTTTTTACGACGCTTACGTGTAACAGTTCCGCCTTTTACTCTTGGCATTAGATTTCCCTCCTAATTGTTCCTTGTCCGATTACTTGATGTTGGCAAGCTGTTGTTTGATGCGTTTGAAGTCTCCTGCGCTCACAATAGCACCCTTGCGAAGCTTACGCTTTTGCTTTTGGGATTTGTTGGCGAATAAGTGACTTGTGTATGCATGAGAACGTTTTAACTTCCCAGAACCTGTCTTTTTAAAACGTTTAGCAGATCCGCGGTGAGTTTTCATTTTTGGCATGGGATTTCCTCCTTATTGCTTTTCGTTTTTCGGCGCGAGCATTAAGAACATGCTGCGGCCGTCCATTTTTGGTTTTGTTTCGACTGTCGCAACTTCCGCACATGCTTCAGAGAAACGGTCCAATACGCGCTGGCCGATTTCTTTATGAGTGATTGCGCGCCCTTTAAAGCGGATAGAAGCTTTCACTTTATCGCCTTTTTCAAGGAATTTAATCGCATTGCGCAATTTCGTGTTAAAGTCATGCTCATCGATCGTCGGACTTAATCTAACTTCTTTTAAGTTAATGATTTTTTGATTTTTGCGTGCTTCTTTGTCCTTTTTCTGCTGCTCGAATCGGAACTTACCGTAGTCCATGATGCGGCAGACAGGCGGTTTTGCATTTGCTGCAACTAACACAAGGTCAAGATTTGCGCGGCCGGCGATTTCAAGTGCTTCCTGACGGGACTTGATGCCGAGCTGATCGCCATTTTGTCCGATCAGACGAACTTCACGTGCACGGATACCCTCATTAACCAATTGATCTTTGCTAATAATGAGCCACCTCCATAGTTTCTTCGAATTGATTCACAACGCTTTTTGACTGCATTCTGCAGGCAAACAAAAAGTGCGGGCATGACAACACACCCACACTACGAACATCTGCATAAATAAAAATGTACGGTCAACCTGCCAACTACATGAATGTGTCAATCAGGTGAGAAGCGGGTGCCTCTGCTTGTGATTTATATTCAATTCAATAACTATTCTACACAATACCGGATCATTAGTCAAGAATGACTTCTCCGGATCAACTTTCTCATTTTAACACGATGCCAGTGTGAGCGCAAGGAAAAATGTGAAATTTCGTTCTTTGCCGCCCGCGGACGTGCCAACACAATAAAAAACCCGGGTCTATGACCCGGGTTTATCCTCCGATGAGCTGAACGAATACCGGAATGACCAGCACCGTCACCACTCCTACGACGACAACCGCGATACTTGCCATTGCCGCTTCTACTTCCCCCATCTCAATGCCGACCGCAACACCGAGTGCGTGTCCTGATGTGCCGAGAGCCAGTCCCTTAGAGATTGGGTGCTTTACTTTAAACAGTTTTAAGAATAGAGCGCCCAGAGCATAGACGATAACGGCGTTGAAAATAACGGCGAAAGCGGTGATGTCGGTGATGCCGCCGATCCCTTTTGACAGCGGAAGGGCAATTGCCGTTGTCGCCGCCTGCGGAAGCATGCTTTTCATAACGGCCGCGTCGAGATGAATGCCTTTTGCGATCAAATAGACAATCGTGACTGAGCAGATAGAGCCGACAATGATGGAGGACATAATCTGCCACCAGTATTTTTTCAGCTTGTCACGCTGTTTGTATAAAGGGATGGCAAAAGCGATCGTCGCGGGCTCCAGGAAGAATTTGATAATGTCTCCTCCGCTTTTATAATCTTCATATGAAAAACCGCCGAGCTTCAGAAAAAGGATTCCAAGCACCATCGCGACAAACAGCGGGGTGAAGAGGAAAAAGCCTCTCGTTTTTTTAAATAAATACGTGCCGATGCCAAAGGCCGCAAGTGAAACGACAATACCGAAATATGGACTCATCCGTTTTCCCTCCTAATGCTGCACAAGTTCGTTTTCCTGATTGGAACGGCGCACCGTTTGTTTATCAGCCGGAGCAGCCTTCTGACGTTTTTGGCTGACAGACAAGATCAGCTGAGAAAAAAGGCCCGTCGCCCCTAACAGAATGATGGTGGCGAGTAAGATGACGAGTGCGATCTGCACGCCGTACTGCTGCATGACGCCAAGTGAATTCATCACGGAGATGCCCGACGGGACAAATAAAAATCCGATCAGTGACGTTAATGATGTTCCCAGCGTTTCTACTTGTTCAAGCTTAATCACTTTCAGGCATAAGAGGACAAATAATAACACCAAACCTACTACGGAAGCGGGTATAGGAATGGGGACAATCGCTGCAATCCCATTAGATATGAGCATAATTACGGCAAAAATAAATGCTTGTGTCAGAAATCCGTACACTTTTTTCGCACTCATTTTCTTCACCTCTTTCTCTTTGTTAGGTCCATTATAAAAGAGAAATTGATTTTTAAAGCGCTTTCATAACAAACGGCTGAATATTCATTCTGAAATGCAAAAAACGGCTGCTGAAATGCAAAAGCCGCCTCATATAATATGAAGCAGCTTTTTTAAGTCCTTGGCGTATGTACGGCTGACGGGAATTTTAGAGCCGTCTTTTAAGATCAGATTGTAAGTCGAATTAAACCACGGATGAATTTCCGTAATATGCTCCGTATTCACGATGAACGCGCGGTGCACTCTCAAGAAACCCGTATCAGGCAGTTTTTTCTCAATGACCGCCAAAGTTTCATGAACGGAATAAGACGCGGCAAACGTTTTGACGGAAACGTGTCCGTCCTCCATGCCGGCGTAAATAATGTCCTTCGTATCTAAAATGACAATAGATTCACCGGCTGATACAGCCAGTTTATGCGCTCCGGCTGCGGACGGCTGCTCCGAGACGGCTCCTGCCCTGTCCAGCTTCACTCTTTTAAACTTTCTGATCGTCTGGCGCACTCTTTCTTCATCAAAAGGCTTCGTTAAATAATCGAGCGCGTCGACTTCAAAAGCTTTTAAAGCAAATTGGTCATACGCCGTCGCAAAAACGACGGCCGGCGGATTTTTCATGTTTTTCAGCCGTTTGGCAATGTCAAATCCGTTTTCTCCTGACAAATCAACGTCCAAAAACAGCAGATCCGGTTTTTGATCCATCATACTGTCAAAAGCGGATTCAATATTTTCAGCTTCGTTTATGTCACTTACTTCATTCGTCCGTTTCAGCAAATAAGCTAATTCATCTCTTGCCAGCATTTCATCATCAACGATTAACACCTTCAGCATGTTCTTCTCCTTTAGTCATCAGTTTCAAAGGCAGCTCAAATGATACGTCCGTACCTTTGCCGGCCTCACTTTCCAATCGCAGGGCTGCTTGTGGGCCGAACAGCCCGATCAGCCGCTGATTTAAATTGTAAAGCGCGGTTCCCGTCCCTTCTTTAGACGGGAGCGGACGGTTTCCGAGCACGGACAGCAATTCCGGATCAATTCCCCGCCCGTTATCTCCAACCCGCATTAAAACCGACTGACCGGCGGATACCACGCTGACATTGACTGCACAGCTGTCCTGCTTTCTTGAAAATGCATGGCGAAGCGCATTTTCGACGAGAATCTGCAGCACAAAAGGAGGAATTTCGATGTCCTCCAAACCGCGTTCGATTTCAAGACTGATTTTATATTTCCCGGGAAAACGGGCCTGCTCCAATGATAAATACGCCTGCAGATGGTTCAGTTCTTTAGAAAGCGGGATGAGCAGCTGCCTTGCTCCCTGCAGATTGGAACGGAAATAGACGCTGAGCTGCAGCAGAAGCTTTCGGGTTTTTTCCACATCCGTACGGCAAAGTGCAGAAATCGTATTGATCGCATTAAACAGAAAATGCGGATTGACCTGTGCTTGAAGCGCCTTTATTTCTGCGTCTTTCAGCAATTTGCTCTGCAGTTCCGCCTCGCCGAGTTCAAGCTGAGTGGAAAACAGCATGGCGAGTCCTTCTGCAAGCTCTTCTTCAACCCGGCTTAAACCTGACGGGCTTTTAAAGTACATTTTCAGCGTCCCGATCGTTTTGCCGTTTGACGTCAGCGGCAATACAATCGCCGCATGCAGCGGACAGGGATCGTGCGTGCATTCAATTTCTTCCTTTGATGTCGCTTTCATAATATGACCCGTTTTAATGACGCGTTTTGACAATCCGGTGATCAGGCTTTCAGACGGAATATGATGGTCGGCACCCGCGCCGACGTGCGCCAAAATCTTTTCGTTATCCGTAAGCGATACCGCGTCCGTTCCTGTTTGCCTGTGAATGATGGCGGCGACGCTTTTGCATGAGCTTTCATTCAGTCCCTGGCGGAAAAACGGAAGCGTCTGATCGGCAATCATCAGCACCCTATGGGTTTCAAGGGCTCTCGCCCGTTCTTCCTTCCGGATAATCGACTGAATGATCGAAAGAAAAATAAAAGTCCCTGACCCGTTTACCAATATCATCGGGATGCCGATGATGCTCACAAGCGTCCAAGCATCAGAAAACGGCTTGGCCATCAAGAGGATGAGCAGCATTTGCAGCGATTCCATTCCGAGTCCGACAAGCGCGGCCACACGCGGTGTCGGCATCGCATAGCGTTTTCTGAAATACCGTCCGATCCAGCCGGACAAAATGCCCGCTAAAACGGATGAGACGGCACAGCTGACTGCGGTCGCGCCGCCGAGTGATAAACGATGCAGGCCGGCCAGTATGCCGACGCCGATTCCCACATACGGGCCGCCTAAGAGTCCGCCGATTTCAACGCCCATAATTCTTGTATTGGCAATTGAACCGGACGGATTAATTTGAAACACCCAGTCATTATTCATGATTGTATTCCGCTGAATTTCTATTCCCGTATAGTTGCTGATGATACTGAACAGCGAGAAAATTGAAATCAGCACCGCTTTGCCTTTATAGCTCTCAGGCTGCTGGAGCGCCTGTCTGAACAATCTGGTATGAGCCAGAACAAATCCCAATATGACGATAATTCCGACTCTTTCCAGCATCATGATGATCAAATGCAGCATACTTTTCACCTGTTCTTTCAAATTGTATTTTATCACGTTTTAGAGCCTGAGACAGAATCTGACACAAACCTGCCTGTTTTTTTCAAATCATCTGAAAACATCTTTCACAGTCTATGTATCTATTGTAGAATAAACGGGAGCCTTGCGGCAGAGAGTTTCAGAATATAACAAAGAGGAGAAGATCATGAAAGCCGTATTTTTTGATTTGGACGATACACTGTTATGGGATGAAAAAAGCGTCAGAACAACATTCAGGGAAACATGTTTACAAGCGGAAAAAAAATATGGCCTTGACCCGCATACATTTGAAGAGGCGGTTCGGAAAGCGGCACGGGAATTGTATATGTCATACGAAACCTATCCTTATACGGTCATGATCGGCATTAATCCGTTTGAAGGATTGTGGGCGAATTTTTCCGAGCCGGTCAGCGAAGGATTTAAACAGCTGAATCGGATTGCGCCGGAATACAGACGAAACGCCTGGACGAACGGCTTAAAAAGCGTCGGTATAGACGATGCGGCTTACGGCGAATATTTGGCGGAGTTTTTCGCGGCGGAACGCAGACAGCGTCCGTATGTGTATGATGAAACGTTTGCGGTGCTTGATAAGCTGAAAGGTGTTTATGAATTGCTTCTGCTGACAAACGGCGATCCCAGCCTGCAGAAAGAAAAACTCGCCGGCGTTCCTGAGCTCGCGCCTTATTTTAATGAAATCGTCATCTCAGGCGCTTTCGGAAAAGGGAAACCCGATGCCTCCATATTCGAACATTGCCTCGGCCTCCTGAACCTGAAAAAAGAAGACGCCATGATGGTCGGAGATAACCTCAATACTGATATATTGGGAGCGAAACGGGCAGGCATTACGACAGTCTGGGTAAACCGGACGCAAAAGAAAAATGATACGGACATTGCGCCTGATTACGTGATCAGCGATCTTCACGAGCTGTTTGCGATTATAGAGAAACAAAAAGAAAGATAATTTTATACGCTAAAAAACCCCATTCTGAATGAACGGGGTTTTTGTATTTCCGGTTATTTTTTCGCTTCGGCTACAGCCTTTTTCACAAAATCGTCCAATGAGACGGTTTCTGATTTCTGCTCGCCGTATTTCCGGACGTTTACCGCGCCGTTTTCCGCTTCTTGGTCACCGACCACAAGCATGTACGGGATTTTTTGCATTTGCGCTTCACGGATTTTATAGCCGATTTTTTCGTCCCGGCTGTCAAGCTCGACACGCAGGCCTTCGCGCTGCAGGCGCTCCTGCACTTTTTTCGCATAGTCAAGATGCACGGACGGTGATACAGGAATGACTTGGAATTGCACCGGCGCAAGCCATGTCGGAAGGGCGCCCTTGTGCTCTTCGATTAAGAAAGCAACGAAACGCTCCATCGTTGACACGACTCCGCGGTGAATAACGACAGGGCGGTGCTGTTTGCCGTCTTCTCCGACGTAAGTGAGATCAAAGCGTTCCGGAAGAAGGAAGTCAAGCTGTACAGTTGACAATGTCTCTTCTTTGCCGATCGCCGTTTTCACCTGCACGTCAAGCTTAGGGCCGTAAAACGCCGCTTCGCCTTCCGCTTCATAATAGTCGTGCCCCATCTCATCCATTGCCGCCTTCAGCATGGATTGCGCTTTGTTCCACATCTCATCATCATCAAAATATTTTTCCGTATCTTCAGGATCGCGGTAAGACAGGCGGAATGTGTAATCACTCAGGCCGAAGTCTTCGTATACGTCTTGAATCAAACGGACGGTGCGGATGAATTCTTCTTTAATCTGATCAGGGCGGACGAAAATGTGCGCGTCATTTAACGTCATGCCGCGTACGCGCTGAAGACCTGAAAGCGCCCCGGACATTTCGTATCGGTGCATCGTTCCCAGCTCTGCAATCCGGATCGGAAGCTCGCGGTAGCTGTGAATGTCCTGTTTGTAAATCATCATATGGTGAGGACAGTTCATCGGACGGAGCACGAGTGTTTCATTGTCCATTTCCATCGGAGGGAACATTGTATCCTGATAATGATCCCAGTGCCCTGATGTTTCGTACAGGTCTTTGCTTCCGAGGACAGGCGTATAGACGTGCTCATAACCGAGGCTCAGCTCTTTATCCACAATGTAGCGCTCGATCACGCGGCGGATGGTCGCGCCTTTCGGCAGCCAGAGCGGCAGACCTTGTCCGACTTTTTGAGAGTTGGCAAACAACTTTAATTCTTTGCCCAGTTTTCGGTGGTCACGCTCTTTCGCTTCTTCAAGCATGCGCAAATGCTCTTTCAAGTCATCCTTTTTAAAGAAGGCCGTGCCGTAAATGCGCTGAAGCATTTGGTTTTTGCTGTCGCCGCGCCAGTATGCGCCCGCAAGGCTCAGCAGCTTAAATTCTTTAATTTTGCCTGTAGACGGCACATGCACGCCGCGGCACAGGTCAAAAAATTCGCCCTGCTCATAAATGGAGACCGTTTCGTCTTCTGGGATGGCATCCAGCAATTCAAGCTTCAGATTATCGCCGATTTCCGCAAACATGGCTTTTGCTTCATCACGGCTCACTTCTTTTCGGATGATCGGCAGATTTTCACCAATGATGCGTTTCATTTCTTTTTCAATCTTCGGAAGGTCATCCGGCGTCAGCGCCTGCTCCATTTCAACGTCATAATAGAACCCGTTTTCAATGACGGGGCCGACTCCGAATTTCACATCTTTATAAATGCGTTTAATCGCCTGGGCCAATAAATGCGCCGTGCTGTGCCGCATGATGTTCAAGCCTTCTTCTGTGCCTTCTGTAATGATTTCTACGGCACCGTCCTCTTGAATCGGCGTTCTTAAATCAATTTCCTGTCCGTTCAGTTTTCCGGCTAAAGACTTTTTCTTTAATCCCGGACTGATGGATGCCGCGATATCTTCTGTTGTTGTTCCTTTCGGAAATTCCTTTACCGCTCCGTCCGGAAATGTGATGTTGATCATATCTGACATCTTCGTCACTCCTTTTTTTATGCAAATCAAAAACCCCGCCCCCTATGAAAGGGACGAGGTTAAATAAACGGAATCGTGGTTCCACCCTTTTTTCCGCGCGGCCGATTGTTTCGGCACCTGCGGCTCTAAACTCTGTAACGGGAGTTCCCGTCAGCTATTACTGGCGCTTATTCCGGCGTTCACAGCTGAAGTTCAAAGGCGGTAAAGACAATGATCCATAGCTGGAAAGCTTTCAGCCTGGGCTCTCCTCTCTTATAAAGCCGGTATCAATGCTTCATGTCCTTATCAATACGTGTAGCAATCATTAATCTTTTATGTATTATAAAATGTCTGTGAGAAAAATGCAACTCGGTTTTCCGTCTGATTTCGCACAGACAGCCCTGCCGCTTACGCAAGGCCGTCCGAGCGGCTATCCTTCCGTCTTCTCGGCTGCAAACGCGCCCAGCGGAAAAAGGCGCACCCTCTCCTGAAACACGTTTTGAATCGTTCTGGACATCATATGTTCCGGTTTGTCCGTATACAGTTCGACCGTCTCAGGCGCAATGGAGATCAGCGGCGCAAGGAGATGGGAATCTATATACATCGGGTGCTCCCGCACAAACCGTCTGTCTATGTATTTTTTCTGTTCCCGTTCTGACACATAGCGCAGCTCCCACAGCGTAAAAGCCCGTTCATGTACGATGCGGACTTTCTTCATCCGCGGCGGATTGGATGTCACATAATCTCTCAGAGACTGGATAAAGTTTTGATATTCCTGTTCCATCCGGTATTCATCTATCGCAGCCTCCGCGTATTCTCTGAGCCTCTCATAATACCTGCCGAGCCGGAACGTCTGAAACGAACGCACGGAAAAAACACCCGCATCAAGTGAAATCGTCCGGAGCGCATCTGAAATAAACTGTGCGCGCGGCTCTTTCTTCGGCTCAAACGGATGATCCTCAAGCTCTCCTTCCATAATGCTGTGTGCAAGCTGAAGGATTTGCTGCTGTTCATCCTGATCGGTGAAGCAGTATGCGTCCTCAATAAGCGAAAGCATATGCTCGTCTTCTTTGCATTCCAAAAAAAACCTGACAAGTATCGGCTCAATAAAGCGCTGAACGCAAAAAGCCGTTTCAGACCTTGCGATTCCGACTTTTTTTATGCCTTCACGGACAATAAAATGTCTCCGGTCGTCCGATTGCTGAATGAGATGTAAAAAAGCGGCGGTATCGTGGTCATCTTCAAAGATCACTTCAAGCATATTTGTCCCCCCTTACGGCATCTGTTACAAGTATATGGGGGATGTTTTTAAAATAGACGTAAAGGTTAGCTTTCACCGCCGAACAAATGACGCACCTTCTTTTTAAATATAACGGGAAGCGATAAAAATACGACGTAAAGACAGATCACGCAGAGTACGGTCAGCACATTGCCGGACATAAAGCTCGCGCCGAGCACATTCAGGACGATCGTCCCCGGAATGATGCCCGCTGCGGTCGCCAAAAAATACGTTACCGGCCTGACTTTCGATAGGCCCGCGGCATAGCTGATCACATCAAAGTTAACAGGCAGAATGCGCAGGATAAAAATATAAAAGAAGCCATTGGTTTTCATCTGCTTTTGAATGGCTTCCATTTTTCCATGACGGCTTTTCACATTAAAGGCAAACAGCCCCGCCGCAAAAAAAGACGCGGCGGCAGCGCCCATTGAGCCCGCCAGCGTATACATGGTGCCGAAAAACGGGCCGAACGCCAATCCTCCGGCGACGGAAACGATTGATACGGGAAACAGCACAAAAGGCCTGACGATGGAAATTCCGATAAACACAAGCGGCGCAAAAACACCGAACGATAACACCCACAGCCGGATCTCCTTAGGCGACAGATTCAGATATTTGCGGTTTGCCCACAGCAAAAGACCCGCTCCCGCCGCAGCCGCAGCCCAAGTGACAGCCTTCTTATTCCTCATTCCCTCAAATCCTTCCCATTGGACGCCGGCATCATGAACGGCGGCGGTTTTCCCCGTCAAGACGGACGGGCGAAGCCAAATATAAAATCCGCTCCATCAGTCTTGCCGCTTTTACTTCTTCCTTTTCTCCCCGCTGTGAATACGTAAAATGATGCTTCAGCTCGTCTGGTGAAAAATTAGACGAGAAGAAAGTGGGAAGCTGCTGGCTCATTCTGTGCTGAAGCACGGTGCCGATGACTTCATCCCTGACCCAGCTTGTCATTGATTCCGCTCCGATGTCATCAAGCATCAGTACGGGCGTCGTTTTCACCATATTCAGTTTCGCCTCCAGCGACTGATCCTGGAGCGAGTTTTTCAGCTCTCTGACAAATTCGGGAACATATACGATCATTGATGAATACTCTTTTTCCGCCAGTTCGTTGGCAATGGCGGCTAAAATAAATGTCTTTCCGATTCCGAATTTTCCGTACAGATACAGGCCTTTGCCTTTTCCCGTTTCATTATAGCTCTTCAGAAAATCCGTCACATGCTGGAAAATGCCGAGTCTGCTCGGATCGGTAATGTCGATCTGCTGAAACGTCGCGCCGAGAAGATCCTGCTGGATATACATGCTCTTCATCAGGGACTTTTGCCTTTTCTGGCGGTCGAGCTTTCTCTTTTCCGGACATTCGTAATATTCAATATCAATGGAACGCCCGTTGATCACAAGCTTCGGATGGTAGCCTTCAAGCAGGCTGTTCGTCCGGCTGTCTTTCGAACAGAAGGCGCACTGTTTGCTTTGCTGAACGAATTCGTACAGTTTATTTAACCCTCTGTCAATCATGCTTTGATTGATTACATCTTTCTGTTCCTTCAAAAAAGCCTGGACGTCTTCGTCGGCCATGACTTGCTGCTGCATTCGTTCCAGGCGTTTTTGAAAGTCAGGTCTTTTCGTCACGCCTTCTAAGGATCGGCTGATCGGTTCCATTCAATATCACCCCGCTTCTCTGTCTCAATAGGCAGAGTATTTTTTCAGTTTTTTCATTTCTTCCATCATTTTTTTCTTCTGTTTTTCAAGATCCTGTGCGGAAAGAGCCGGCTGTTCTTGTTTCTTCCCGGTTTCTTCTTTCATCCAATCAGGGCGCTTTTCTTCCCGGACGGTTTTTTTGCCGCGCGCCGCGCCGTTTGTTTTGCCGTCCGCCCAATCAAGATATTGCCTGTGCTCTTCGATTGCGAGCTTCATTGCTTCCCGTACCGTTTTGACTTTCTTTCTGGCCCAGTGGGCGGCGATTTTTTGGATATAGTTTTTGGACAGCTTCATATCCGTTTTCAGCATGACATAATAAATCAGCACATTGGTGACGCCGGGCTCAAGCTTTTGTTCGAACATAATATCGGCGATAATCTGCAGGTCGGCTTTTGACGGCTCGGTCCCGTCCGCAATGTCCTGAAGAAGCTTTCTCGGTGATATGGTCTCAAGCTGTGCGATGAGTTCGCCGTTCAATGAATCGTCCTTTTCCGTCCGATTTTCTCTCAAGGTGACAGGCTGTGTTTTATCAATCAGTTCGGGAAGCTTGCCGCTTCTTTCAATTTGGTACCAGTCGCTGGCCGCTTTCCTCAGCGCTTCTGCCGTTATCGTATCCTGTTCATTAATTGCGGTCATGACGACGTGCTGCATGGAGATAGGATCTATTCCGTATAAATATGAAAGCTTTTTAATGCTCTCCCGCACATCCTGTGTGATTGATTTGCGCGGTATCATCGTTTCTGATAACCCCGCTAAAAACAGCTCAAAATCAAACACTTCCTCCGTCACCGTATAGGAAGGCGCTTGTCCGACAGACGCCGTCTCATAGTCCTGGGGGAGCTTCATCGCCTCTTCCATATCAGGCGTCATTTTCCATTCACTCGGCTGAAAAGAGGCAAAGGCGTGATTAAACGGACGGGTAATTTCCCTTGCGCCCGCGCCGACGGAAGGGTGCGTGTAAAATTGTCTCAGCTGCTGGTATTTCGTTTTACCGACTCTGTTATAAAGAAAGACATTCAGCATGCCGTCTTCAAAAAAATCATTCGGCCTGAGCGGGGGCAGCAGCTCATAAATAAACATCCGCTCTTTTTGCTCGGACTCCCGGATATACACTTTCAGCAGCCCGATTCCTTCAAGCTTTCCCTGTTCATGATGAATCTTTTTTAAATTTGACTGCATCATGCCCATCAGCTGCCTGTGCGTGGATTCCGCTCCCCACAAGCGGTTCTGCTCAAGCTCCCCCCACAAGGTCATATAAAGGGAGAATGCAAAAGAACCGATCAGCGGCTGGTACAGATGTGTCAAAACCTGTCTGTCGACATCCTGAAGAAGCGAACGGCTTTTGACCGTATAAGGATCTACAGGCAATACGTCATTCCAATAGTCAGCCATGATTCTCAAACCTTCCGATATGTTTCTACTCTCATTTTACACCGTTTCTGCGATCTATCAAATGCCAATTTTGCTCATGAGAAAAGAGCCAGACACAATCTCTTAGCTCTCTCAGCGTTCTTTCTTTATTAAATCTTTCAATTCATCGATAAACACGTTTATATCCTTAAACTGCCGGTAGACGGAGGCAAAGCGGACATAAGACACCTCATCGATTTTCGCCAGGCGGTCCATTACCATTTCTCCGACAAGTTCGCTTTTGACTTCAGATACGCCTTGGTTTCTCAGCTCTTTTTCAATGTCAAAGCACATGTCTTCCAATGTTTTTAAAGGAACGGGCCTTTTTTCACAAGCTTTAATTAACCCGCGCAGCATTTTTTCACGGCTGAATTCTTCCCGGACGCCTTCTTTTTTCACGACGATCAGAGGCATCTCTTCAAACTTCTCAAATGTAGTGAAGCGGTAATGGCAGGCTTCGCATTCCCGCCTTCTGCGGATTGATTTCCCTTCGTCCGCAGGCCGTGAATCAAGTACGCGGGAACCGTTATGCTGGCATGAAGGACATTTCAAATTGGATCAGCTCCCATCTGTTTCGTTGCTGTAATGCGGTTCGCAAGCTTCCGGTAAATGCCCGCCAACGTTTCTAGGATGAGCCTATTTGTTGGGAGAGCCGATAGACCGGCCTTATCTTTTCTATTTTACAAAAAAAATGCTTAAAGAAAAAGCAATGCTGTTTTTTTACATTAGAAAAGGAGCATCAGCTTCAAAGCGCGTAATGGCTTTTTCAGCTTAGCTCCCTTGTGTTTGCGTTTTGAAAATTACAGTACTTTCGCTTGTGCCTGTTTAATCTGTACAGGCCCCATTCCTCTCGGTATTTCAATGTTTTCTCTTGTATCTGCATGTAATGCGTCCGCAATGTAATCCGCAGCCACATTAGGATCCAGGTCTCCACAAGTATAAACATCAATGCTTGCATATCCGTGTTCAGGAAAACTGTGAATCGTTAAATGTGACTCAGAGATAATAACGACTCCGCTTACGCCTTGCGGTGCAAATTTGTGAAATGCGACCTCGCGCACTTCAGCTCCTGATTTCAAAGCAGCATTTACAAACGTTTTTTCAATAAAATCCATGTCATTGAGCTTATCAAAATCGCATCCCCACAGCTCGGAGATGACGTGACGCCCCATTGTTTCCATAATCATGGACCCCCCTTAACAAGAATTAAAAAAGTGAATTTCCGAGAACTGACCCGGCCATTTACCACGGGGGAAAGTTAGTCCGGAGAGGTCCTAACCCTTTAAGTAATTCCGAAGCAGTCACGAGCAAGAAGTTCACGAAAGATAGTATACTGTGTTTAAGTTTATTTTGCAAGGTGTGTTTTTTGCGAATATGCCGTTAAGGGTTTTTTTCTAACAAATGTCCATGATCTTTAGTCTACACAGCTGACGGGTGTTTCATTCGCGCGGCGACGTGACGGATAAGATCAACGACCCGGCAGGAATATCCCCATTCATTGTCATACCAGGCGAGCACCTTTACTTTTCGGTCTTCCATCACCATCGTTGTCAGTCCGTCGATGATCGCAGAGTGTGAATTCGTATTATAATCCGAAGAAACGAGCGGCTCATCCGAATAATCAAGAATTCCGTACATCGACGTTTTTGCGGCTCTTTGGAAAGCGGCGTTCACTTGCTCGGCAGACACATCTGTTTTCAGATCGCAGACAAGGTCCACTAATGACACATTCGGAACGGGAACACGCAAAGCAAGACCGTGAAGTTTTCCTTTCAAATGAGGCAGCACGAGCGACAGCGCTTTGGCGGCGCCTGTAGAAGTCGGAATGATGGATTCTCCGCACGCTCTCGCCCTCCGCAGATCTTTATGCGGATTGTCGATATTTTTTTGATCATTCGTGTAAGCGTGAACAGTCGTCATCAGGCCGCTTTCAATCCCGAATTCCTGATCAAGCACTTTGACGACCGGCGCAAGACAGTTTGTCGTGCAGGATGCATTTGAAATAATGACATGTTCATCGGGATTGAACTGCTCTTCATTTACTCCCATGACAATGGTAACGTCTTCATTTTTGCCCGGAGCCGTCAAAATGACTTTTTTCGCCCCTGCTTCAATATGGCTCATCGCTTTTTCTTTTGAATTAAATTTCCCCGTTGCTTCTACAACGATGTCTATTCCGCATTCTTTCCACGGAAGCTCTCTCGGGTCCCGGCGATTGAACAGCATAATATGTTTTCCGTTGACAATCAGGCTGTCGTCAGCGGTCTCAACTTCTTGATCGTATTTGCCGTGAATTGTGTCATACTTTATCAAATGAGCAAGCGTTTCCGGGGGATAGCTTGCATTAATGGCTGTTATTTGAATTTGATCATCTTCCATTGCTTTTCTGAACACCATTCTTCCGATTCTTCCAAACCCGTTGATTGCTACTTTTACCTTCATGCTCAGGTCACCCCTTTTTAATATGCCACTCTAATTTACCTTTATTTATATATAGTATAACACATTAAAAGAAATCCGCCAGTACAACTTGATAAAAATCCACCCTTATACCGATCAATATGTTGTTCAATCGGTTTTTTTGCATATAAAATGATCTTTCTTCCATAAAAAAAGCAGGATCAGCGTCTCAGGCTGCCTGCTTTTTTTCTTATATTTGTCCCGGTTCTTTAAATTTGTCATTTAAAATGCTGTCCTCTAAAACGGAAGACACCTCGCCGTACCGTTTAGCAATATGCATCGCGCCCCAGTCACACAGCGCATTTAAAATTCTTTCCAGACTGTGCCCGTATTCACTCAGCTCGTATTCCACTTTCGGCGGCACCTGATTGTACACGATCCGGTTGATGACGCCGTCAGCTTCCAGCTCCCGCAATTGCTGTGTCAGCATCTTCTGGGTGATGTCCGGCATAAGCCGCTTCAATTCGCTTGTCCGTTTTTTCCCGCGCATGAGGTGGCAGAGGATCACACACTTCCATTTTCCGCCGATCACTTCAAGCGCCGCCTCTACGGATATATTGTATTTTTTCTTCAGCAACGGTAATTCCTCCTCATCTATAGGAACTAAAAAGTGCCTATGGCACTTAAAAGTACGTTCTTTTCAATGACACTTCTATCAATCATAATGACATTTGCCGGCTGAAAAGGAATGTACTCTTATACTTATATCGTTTACCCGGCATCATTTCAACCATACATTATCGTTCAAGGAGGAAAACAGATGTCTTCACATCGCCAAAGCTATTTACCAGCGCTGCTGGCATTAGCCGTCAGCGCTTTTGCGATCGGCACAACCGAATTTATCAGCGTCGGACTGCTGCCGCTTATATCTCAAGATCTGCATATACCTGTGACAACGGCGGGACTTACCGTTTCCATGTATGCTCTGGGCGTGACTTTCGGCGCGCCGGTTTTAACGTCTCTCACATCCGGCATGTCGCGGAAAACGCTGCTGCTCTGGGTGATGTTGATTTTTATCGCCGGAAATACACTCGCAGCGAGCGCTTCCTCAATCGGCGTCTTACTGGCGGCACGGGGCATTTCGGCTTTTTCCCACGGCATTTTCATGTCAATCGGGGCAACGATCGCCGCCAATATCGTGCCGGAGCATAAAAGAGCAAGCGCGATTTCTATCATGTTCACGGGGCTGACGGTGGCTACGGTGACCGGCGTTCCGTTCGGCACCTATCTCGGCCAGCAATTCGGATGGAGGATTGCCTTTGCCGTCATTGTGGCGGTAGGAATCATCGCATTCCTCACAAACGCGCTTCTCGTTCCGTCACATTTGCGAAAAGGGACGAAAACCGCATTTTCCGAGCAGGTCAAACTCGTCACAAACGGCCGGTTATTGCTTTTATTTATTATTACGGCGTTAGGCTACGGCGGAACGTTTGTCGTGTTTACGTATTTATCTCCGCTTCTTCAGGAGGTAACCGGTTTTCAGAAAGAAACCGTCGCGGCCATCCTGCTCATTTACGGAATTGCGATTGCCATCGGAAACATGATTGGCGGCCGTTTATCAAACCGGAATCCGCTGAAAGCCTTGTTTTATATGTTCATTGTCCAGGCTGCTGTGCTGTTTGTCCTGACTTTTACCGCGCCGTTTAAAACAGCCGGGCTGATCACCATTATTTTCATGGGGCTGTTGGCGTTTATGAATGTGCCGGGGCTTCAAGTATATGTCGTGATGCTGAGTGAACGTTTTGCGCCAAGCGCCGTTGATACAGCATCAGCCTTAAATATCGCGGCATTTAATGCCGGAATCGCGATCGGCTCGTTTGCCGGCGGAATCATTACAGACTCAATCGGAATCATTCATACCGCTTGGATCGGGGCGCTGATGGTGCTCAGCGCGGTCGTATTAACCGGATGGAGCCGGAAGCTTGAAAAGCGGGACCGCACTGCCATTGAAAGGAGGTGAGTTTTTCTTCAGCGCATTTTGATTTTTTCAACAGAAAATAATAGGAGGAATATATACATGACAACACATTTACAAGCAAAAGCAACATTGCATAACGGAGTAGAGATGCCTTGGTTCGGCATCGGAGTTTTCAAAGTAGAGGAAGGCGCGGAACTCGTCAACGCGGTGAAAACGGCATTGGTGCACGGCTATCGCAGCGTTGATACCGCCGCGATTTACGGAAATGAAGAAGGTGTCGGCGAAGGGATCCGCCAAGGGCTGCAAGAAGCGGGATTAAAACGTGAAGACATTTTTGTCACGTCAAAAGTATGGAATGCCGATTTAGGATATGAAGAAACGTTAAAAGCGTTTGACACAAGCTTAGAAAAACTCGGTTTAGATTATTTAGATTTATATTTGATCCATTGGCCTGTCGAAGGAAAGTACATCGATGCGTGGCGGGCGCTCGAAACCCTCTACCGGGATGGACGCATTAAGGCGATCGGGGTCAGCAATTTCCAAATTCACCATCTGAAACATCTTATGAAAGAAACGGAAATCAAGCCGATGATCAACCAGGTGGAGTACCACCCGCGCCTGACACAGAAAGAACTGCTTGCTTTCTGCACTGAACAAGGCATTCAGCTTGAAGCGTGGTCGCCATTGATGCAAGGGCAGCTGCTTGATCACCCCGTCTTACAGGAGATCGCTGAGAAATACGGCAAATCAGCCGCTCAAGTGATTTTGCGCTGGGATTTGCAAAACGGTGTCATCACCATTCCGAAATCAACTAAAAAACACCGTATTGAAGAAAATGCAAATGTCTTTGATTTCGAACTGTCAGCTGACGATATGAAGCGGATTGATGATCTGAACGAAAATCTCCGTGTCGGTCCGGACCCTGACAATTTTGATTTTTAACCAGAAAAACACCGTTCGGCTTTCCGAACGGTGTTTGTTTATGCCCAGCCGCTCAATACTTCCTCAAGCTGGTGCTTTGTATGTTCAAGACTGCCGCTGTTATCAATGACGGCGTCAGCTTTTTTTGCTTTGTCCGCTAAAGGCATTTGCGACGTTATCCGGCTCATCGCTTCTTCTTCTGTCAGGGAATTCCGCTCCATCAGCCGTTTGAGCTGAATGTCTGCCGGTACGGTGACGACGAGCACCTTGCCGACAAGATAATCAAGCCGGCTTTCATACAAAAGCGGTATATCCAAAACGACGAACTGCTCTTTTCTCGCAATGGCTTCATCCCGCTGTTTCAGCATTTCCGCACGCACTGCCGGATGAACGATCTGATTCAGCTTCAGACGCTTCTGTTCGTCAGTGAAAACGATAGAACCGAGTATTTTTCTGTCAATATCGCCATTTTCCAGCAGGATGTCTTTTCCGAATGCTTCCACAATTTGTCCGTAAGCCGGCATTCCTTTTTCCACCGCCTGTTTCGCGATGACATCCGCATCAATGACTGTTATTTTTTTGTCGATCAGCATACGCGCTACCGTGCTTTTGCCGCTTGCGATGCCTCCCGTTAAACCGATGACCAAGCTCAAAAAGCCCACTCCTTCTTACATTTTCCAAATCCCGATGATAATCAGCAGGACTCCAGGCAAAAATGTCATTTTATCTATCCAATTCCATCTTGAGAGCAAATGCCCCGCGTTTATGCCGAGTGAAACAAACAGCGAGCTCATCACCCCGACAGTCACGCTCATCATAACCGGAGAAAAGCCGAGAATGGCCGCTCCCAGCCCGGCGCCAAACGCGTCAATGGATAAGGCGATACCGAGCAGAAGCGCCTCGACTCCGTTAATGGTTCCGGATTGATCAATATCGGCGCTGGTCGGTTTTTTCAAAATATGAATGACGATGCCGAGCGATTTCACTTCAAGATTAAGCAGCGTTTTTTCATGCAATAAGTAATCCGGCTCTTTAGCCGGTTTAAAAAATTGCCAGATGACCCATGCCCCGATTCCGATTAAGATCAGCCCGCCCAGTTTCTCCGTGACGGATACGGGAAAAATCTTTGTCAGAAAATGGCCGATCAGCATGGATATAAACATCACAGAGGCTGAACAGCAGGCGATCACGGCAATCGCTTTGAACGGGATTTTCATTTTTCTCAAACCGTACGTAAACCCGACTGAAAAACTGTCCAAGCTGACAGCAAAAGCCAAAAGCAGCAAAGAAACAATCTCCATATCCGTTTCTCCCTTTCTCTTGATCGGCAATTGTGGCATATGCCTATTGGGTGAATCACAATATATATATGGAGAAAGGTCATCAACTGTGTTAGAAAAAAGTCATTCTGCTGCCGCCTGCTTGAACAGCTTCAGTTTATGATTTTTTTTGGCAGCGGGCGCAAAAATGCGTTCCCCTTCCGCCGACCACGATTTTAGAAATCATCGTGCCGCACGTTTTGCACGGTTCATCCTTTTTGCCGTATACGTAATGTTTGAGCTGAAACATTCCGATTTCCCCTTGAGAATTGATATAAGACCGGACGGTGCTCCCGCCCGCGTCAATCGCTTCCTGAAGGGTGTCTTTAATTTCTGTATGAAGCGTTTTTATCTGCCCGTCCGACAGACTGTTCGCTTTTGTCTCAGGATGAATACGCGCCCGGAATAAAGCTTCATCGACATAAATGTTGCCGAGGCCGACGACCGCTTTTTGATCGAGCAGGGCGGTTTTCACCGCGCGGTTCGTTTTTGCAAGCCGCTCTTTTAAATAATCGGCGGTAAATGCTTCATCATCTGGTTCGGGCCCGAGCTGTGAAAGCGGCAATGCAATCCGTTCCTCTCCCGGCGCAAATAAATGCATCGTGCCGAATTTCCGGACATCCCGGTAGCGGAGCTGTGTTCCGTCCGTCATGTGAAACACGACGTGCACATGTTTATCGTCAGGCTCATCGGCCTGATGAAGACCGTATTTCCCCTCCATCCGCAGGTGGGACACCATGACATAATGATCCAGATGGAAAAGCAAAAACTTTCCCCTTCTTCCGATGGATCGGATCGTTTCTCCTGCAATCTGCCGCGCGAATTCCTCCGGCTCGGCGGGTTTTTTGATGATATTCGGCCATCTGATATCCGCCGATTCAATCGTTTTCCCCTTCACAAGACCGGTCAGAGTGCGCCGGACCGTTTCAACTTCTGGTAATTCCGGCACAATCATCACTTCCTTTTTTTCTGTTTATTTTGCATCGTACCAGGACGGCCCTGAAGCATAATCAGCCTTCAGCGGCACGTCTAATGCCAAAGCATGCTCCATCACTTCAGGCACCAGCTTCTCTAATATTTCAATTTCTTCCTTAGGCGCTTCAAAAATCAATTCATCGTGCACCTGAAGCAGCAGCCGCGCCTTCAGTTTTTTCTCTTTCAGCTCAACTGCCATGTCAATCATGGCTTTTTTAATAATATCAGCGGCGCTTCCCTGAATCGGCGTATTCATGGCCGTCCGTTCCGCAAAGCTCCGCAGGTTGAAGTTGCGGCTGGTCAGCTCAGGGATATAGCGGCGACGCTGCATAAGTGTCGTCACATATCCTTTTTGTTTCGCTTCCTGCACCGATTCTTCCATATATGCCTTGACGCCCGGGAAGCTCTCCAAATAGCGGTCAATAAAAGCGCCCGCTTCTTTCCGGGTGATGCCGAGATTTTGCGAAAGCCCGTAATCGCTGATGCCGTAAACGATCCCGAAATTGACGGCCTTTGCCTGGCGGCGCATCGCTTGTGTCACTTCATCTTCACTGACATGAAACACGTCCATGGCGGTTTTTGTGTGAATGTCCATGTCATTCGTAAACGCTTCGATCAGATTTTCATCTTTTGAAATATGCGCAAGCACCCTTAATTCAATTTGTGAATAATCGGCGGCGAAAATAAGCCAGTCCGGTTCGGACGGTACGAAAGCCTGACGGATTTTCCGCCCTTCCTCCAGCCGGATCGGAATATTTTGCAGGTTCGGATCCGTTGAGCTGAGGCGTCCGGTTTGAGTCAATGCCTGATTGAATCGTGTATGCACCTTATGAGAACCCTTGCGCGTGACTTTCAGCAGCCCTTCAATATAAGTCGATTGGAGTTTGCCGATTTGTCTGTATTGCAGAATGTATGCGACGATATCATGTTTGTCTGCGAGCTTCTCAAGCACATCAGCTGAAGTGGAATAGCCCGTTTTTGTTTTCTTTACTGGCGGCAGGCCGAGTTTTTCAAACAGAATGACGCCGAGCTGTTTTGGTGAATTGATGTTAAACGGCTCACCGGCGATGTCATGGATTTTTTCTTCATATTCTTTCAGTTTTGCCTTGAGCTCTTCTCCCATTCGCTTCAGTCTTTCCACATCCACTTTGACGCCCATTGATTCCATTTCTCCGAGAATTAGCGCAAGCGGGAGTTCAAGATCTTCATAAAGCTCAAGCTGATTATTTTCTTCCAAAGCGTCAAGCAGTTTGTCACGGAGGCTGTTAACGGCAGACGCTTTCCGCGCGAGATGATCGGCAAGCTCTTTTTCAGCGGGAACGGCGCGTTTTGCGCCTTTTCCGTATACCGCTTCATCTTTTGAAACGATATTCAGCCCGTATTCTTTCGCTACGCTCGCGACATCGTCGTACGAATTGCCCGGGTTTATAATGTAGGCAGCAAGAAGCGCGTCAAATTCCGTTCCCTTCAGCTCAATTCCCTGCCAGCGCAAAGCGACGACGGAACGTTTGCTGTCGAACACCCACTTTTTCATCGATTCATCTTCAGCCCAAGATTTAAAAGCTTCAGACTGAATGGCGATTTCTTTCGGAATATAATAAAGACCTGTTTCATTCACGATGGAAAAGCCGAGGATCGGTTCTTCGTGATAGTTATCACCGATTTGTTCGACGACCAAAGCGGACGGCGAAACGAGCATATCTTCGGTGATTTCTTCTGCCATTTCGACATTGATGTCTTCAAAATTTTCTTCCGCCGTTTCCCCGCTTTCTTCACCGAGCCGCTCAAGAAGCGTATTAAAACCGAGGTCTTTAAAAATGGCAACAACTTGTTCACGGTCAAACCCTTGGTAATCTAAATCTTCGGGCTTGACTTCAATCGGCGCATTTGTCATAATCGTCGCCAGCTCTTTGCTCATCAGGGCTTGTTCCTTATATTCTTCAAGCTTTTCTTTTAATTTTTTTCCGCTGACTTCATCAATGGAATCAAGCAGTTTCTCAACCGAATGGAACTGCTTTAAGAGCTTAATCGCGGTTTTTTCCCCGACGCCGGGGACGCCCGGTATGTTATCGGATGAATCCCCCATTAATCCCTTCATATCAATGATCTGCAAAGGGGTCAGACCGTACTTTTCCTGCACGTGCTCCGGCGTGTAATCTTCTACGTCGGTAATGCCTTTTCTCGTAATGGCAACGGTCGTTTTCCCGGTGGCAAGCTGGGTTAAGTCCTTGTCCCCCGAAACGACCTTCACTTCAAAGCCGTCTTTTTCAGCAGATACGGCAAGCGTGCCGATAATATCGTCCGCTTCATATTCAGGAAGCTCGTAGCGGCTGATGTTGTAGGCATCGAGGAGCTCACGGATGAACGGCATCTGTTCTGAAAGCTCCGGCGGCGTTTTTTGTCTTCCGCCTTTATATTCTTTAAACGTGCTGTGGCGGAAAGTGGTTTTTCCCGCATCAAAAGCCACCAGCATATGGGTCGGTTTTTCATCTTCCAGCATTTTCATTAAAATCATCGCAAACCCGTATACGGCATTTGTATGAATGCCTTTTTCATTGCTTAAAAGCGGCAATGCAAAAAACGCCCGGTACGCCAGACTGTTTCCGTCGACAAGCACTAATTTTTTTCGTTCCGTCATTCAATATCCTCCTAAGAGCAAAAGCTCGTCATTCCTCTGTTTTTTAATCTCACAGCTTCTCTTATTTTAACAAAGTTCAATTTGAAAGGAAAATGAGCGGACCCCGTGAAAACGCAAAAAAGGACGGGAACAAAAAACGCGTTCCCGCCGTCAAAATTGGCTCCTTGGATGAAGGGGTTCTGTTACATCCTAACAAGATAGGTTTAACAGGTCATGAAGAAATTGTTAATCCTTTGTAAAGCTGATCACGCTTCCGGCTGCCGCTTCAGCGTCACAGTGAACACAGTTCCCTGTCCCGGCTCGCTTGTGACCTCGATTTTACCTTCATGGGCTTCTATTAAGTGCTTCACGATGGCAAGGCCGAGTCCGGTTCCTCCCGAGTTGCGGCTTCTGTCTTTATCCACGCGGTAGAATCTCTCGAATATCCGCGGGATCTCTTCCTTCTGAATGCCGATTCCCGTATCGGACACTTTGATATCGACGACGGTTTCTTTCACATGTACCGAAATCCCCACCGTCCCTTTTTCAGGCGTGTAGGTCAGGGCATTGTTCGCCAGATTCAAAAATACCTGCTTCAGCCTGTGCGCATCACCCGTCACAAAAATCGGCTCTTCCGGGAGATCGAGCTGAAAGCTGATGCCTTTTTCCTCAGCCTTATGCTGCAAAAGCGCCTCAATTTCATGCAGAATTTTTGCAGCATCAAAGGACTCTACGCGCATCGTAAAGTTTTGCTGCTCCATCTTGGATAAATCCAATAAATCCTGCACGAGAGATTGGAGCCGCTCACTTTCTTTCAGAATGATAGACAGAAAGTCTGAAAGCGCCTTTTCGTCTTTCATCGCTCCGTCTAACAGTGTTTCCGTAAATCCTTTAATCGAGGTGATCGGTGTTTTCAGTTCATGGGAGACATTGGCGACGAAGTCCTTTCTCATCTGCTCCAATTTTTTAATTTCCGTCATATCGTGAAAAACGAGGACGATGCCCTTCCATTCATCGTCAGGGCCCATGATCGGAACGCCGTCAACTTCAAAGTAGCGCCGCTCAATGTTGATGGGAAGTCTGAGCAGCTGGCATTTTTTCGTCTCCGTCATAAAAATGTCTTCGACAAGCCGAATGATCTCCTCATGTTCAAACGCATCGTGGTAAAGGCGCCGAAGCAGACGTTCAGGCTTTGTATGAAACTGCTTCGTGTATGACCGGTTCACGAGATTGATAAAACCTCTCCCGTCTATTAAAATCAAACCGGATCCGATATTTTCAATGACGGTTAACAGACGATCGCGCTGCATATCCTGCGTTCTTGTCATTTCCATTAAATCGACCGCCAGGCTGTTCATCGCACGCCCGAGACGGTCCGACCGCCTTGCGTAACCGCTGTAGGAGCGGGCGTCATAATTCCCCTTGGACAGCTCCGTCGCCACCTTTGTCGCGGCGTCGATTGATTTTTTGTAACGGGACGTCATGTTTGTATAAAAGAAAACGATAATGATAAAAGCGGTACAAAGACTTGCTGCCAGCATGCCCCACATTTCTCCGGTAACGCTTGAACCGCCGTTGATCTCCGAGGAAACGAGTACATACCCCGCAATTTTCCCTGCGTCATTTTTTACGGCAGTGCCGCGGATGACTTTGCTTTTCGACTGTACAGCTTCCTCGCTTTTATTGTGAGAAATGAACTCCTTTACGGCTGAATCATCAGCACGACTGCCGGAATGATATACGGCGTCACCCTTCTCGTTGAGCACGGAGACGTTTATACCGAGGGTGCGGCCGGCGTCACGGATTACCGTTTCATTGCTTTTATTGCCGATTCGGCCGGTGTCAAGAAGGCCCGCTATGTATACCGATTCCTTTTTCAGCTGATCCGCCGTTCTTTCTTCAGCGGATGAAGAAATAAGCTGCTGTAAAAAAAGACCGAGAACACTGAAAACCAATATGATACATACAACGAGTAAAGCGAACAGACGCACACGGACTTTATTCATTCATTTTTGGCTCCTCCAGTTTATACCCCAAACCTCTGATTGTTTTAATATAGATGGGTTTTTTGGTATTTGATTCGATTTTGTCGCGCAGATGGCTGATATGAACGTCAACAATCCGGGTATCCCCGGCAAAATCATAGTTCCAGACCGCGCTCAGCAGAAGATCTCTCGTCAGCACTCTTCCCTTGTGTTTTCCCAAATACAGAAGCAGTTCAAATTCTTTAGGCGTCAATTCCAGCTGTTCTGACTTAAAATACGCTTCGTAATGCTCAGGAAGAATTTTCAGCTCGCCGATGAGGATCTGCCCGTCCTTTTCCTCTTCTCTGCCTTGTGACAGCGAAGAAATGTCAGCCCTTCTTAAAATGGCTTTCACCCGCGCAGTGACTTCCCGCGGACTGAACGGCTTTGTCATGTAATCATCCGCTCCGAGCTCCAGTCCCAGCACCTTATCAAATTCCTCATCTTTTGCTGTCAGCATCAAGATCGGAACCATCATTTTCTGCTGTCTGAGCTGTTTACAGACGTCGATTCCGTCCACTTTCGGCAGCATGACATCCAGTACGATTAAATCCGGATTTTCATTCTCTGCCAGCTCCAGAGCCTCTTCACCGTCTGATGCGGTTATGACATCATAGCCGGACCGTTCCAGATTATACTGTAAAAGAGTAACGATAGATTGTTCATCATCTACAACTAAAATTTTTTTGTTCATGCTGCGCCCTCCGCTGTCTATTTTCCCCGACATCCAATTTTCTCTATTTTATGTGCTGCATATCACTTTATGATTTCATTTTATCCAATACTGCCCGTTCAGACAATTCGCCTTTTTGATCATTTTCAGAGAAAGGATCGCTCAGGGAAAAAGAAAACGCTTTCATTAATTGTAAAAAGAGGAAGGCTTCTGATTCGGAAGCCTTCCCTTTTTTCTTATGACAATACTTTCATCACGTTTTTGACAGATTCAACTGATTTACTCAGCTGCGCTTTTTCATAGTCTGTCAGTTCAAGCTCGATGATTTGCTCTAGGCCGTTTCCTCCGATAATCGTCGGTACGCCTAAGTAAATGCCTTCATGACCGTATTCGCCTTCTAAGTAAGCGATGGTCGGAAGCACGCGGCGCTGATCTTTCAAAATGGCTTCTACCATTTCAGTCAGTGATGCAGCAGGCGCGTAGTAGGCGCTTCCGTTTCCGAGAAGGTTGACGATTTCCCCGCCGCCTTTTCTTGTGCGTTCTACAATCGCATCAAGACGGTCTTTCGGGATAAGCGTTTCAAGCGGAATGCCGCCCGCATAGGAATAACGGACGAGAGGAACCATGTCGTCACCGTGTCCGCCAAGAACAAAACCGGTCACATCTTTTACAGACAGGTTTAATTCTTCAGCGACGAATGTTCTGAATCGCGCAGTGTCAAGCACTCCGGATTGTCCGATGACGCGTTCTTTCGGGAAGCCTGATTCTTTGTACACCGCATATGTCATCGCATCAACAGGGTTTGTCAATACAACGATAATGCAGTCAGGAGAATATTTCACGATCTCACGTGTGACGCTTCTCATGATTTTTTCGTTTGTAGATACGAGATCATCACGGCTCATGCCTGGTTTTCTCGCAATTCCGGCTGTGATGACGACGATATCAGAACCGGCTGTGTCCTCGTAGTTGGACGTGCCTGTGATTTTCGCGTCAAATCCTTGAACCGGACTTGCTTCGAGCATGTCTAGCGCTTTTCCTTTTGTCGGGTTTTCTAATTGCGGAATATCAACGAGCACAACGTCCGCAAGCTCTTTTTGAGCTGTAAGAAAGGCTGTTGTCGCTCCCGTAAATCCTGCTCCGATAACAGAAACTTTACTGCGTGTTTTTCCCATGATTCTCTTCTCCTTTTTTGGCTTCATTAGAAGTCTGCTTTAGGTTCAGTCCATGTTTTTGATGAGCTCTTCACCGAACTCTGAACATTTCACTTCAGTTGCACCGTCCATTAATCTAGCAAAATCGTACGTTACTACTTTTGAAGCAATCGTTTTTTCCATAGATTTAATGATCAAGTCAGCAGCCTCATTCCAGTTCAGGTGTTCAAGAAGAAGCACTCCTGAAAGGATGACGGATGACGGGTTGACTTTGTCAAGGCCGGCATATTTAGGAGCCGTTCCGTGAGTCGCTTCGAAAATCGCATGCCCTGTTTCATAGTTGATGTTCGCTCCAGGCGCGATCCCGATTCCGCCTACCTGAGCGGCAAGCGCATCAGAGATATAGTCTCCGTTTAAGTTCATTGTCGCCACGACGTCGAATTCGCTCGGACGGGTTAAGATCTGCTGAAGGAAAATATCAGCGATGCTGTCTTTGACGATGATTTTCCCTGCCGCTTCCGCTTCGCTTTGCGCTTTATCAGCCGCTTCTTTTCCGTCTTTTTCGACAATGCGGTCATATTCAGCCCAAGTGAATACTTTATCTCCGTATTCTCTTTCGGCAAGCTCGTAGCCCCAGTTTTTAAATGCCCCTTCAGTGAACTTCATGATGTTTCCTTTGTGGACAAGCGTGACAGACTTACGGCCGTTTTCGATCGCATACTCAATGGCAGCTCTGACTAAGCGGCTTGTGCCTTCTTCAGAAACAGGCTTGATGCCGATTCCTGACGTTTCAGGGAAACGGATTTTGTTAACGCCCATTTCATTTTGCAGGAAGCTGATCAGCTTTTCAACTTCTTCAGAACCTTTCGCATACTCAATTCCGGCGTAAATATCTTCCGTATTCTCGCGGAAAATGACCATATCCGTATCTTCAGGACGTTTGACCGGAGAAGGCACTCCAGTGAAATATCTGACAGGGCGCAGGCACGTAAACAAATCAAGCTCCTGTCTCAGCGCCACGTTCAGTGAACGGATACCGCCGCCGACCGGTGTCGTCAGAGGACCTTTGATAGCAATGAAGTACTCTCTGATGTCTTCCAGCGTTTCGGCAGGAAGCCACTCACCTGTTTTATTATAAGCCTTTTCACCGGCATAAACTTCTTTCCACGTGATTTTTTTCTCGCCTTTATATGCTTTTTCAACAGCGGCTTCCAATACTTTAGAAGCGGCGTTCCAAATATCAGGGCCTGTGCCGTCGCCTTCAATAAACGGGATAATCGGATTATTTGGTACGTTTAATACTCCATTAGAGACTGTAATTTTTTCACCTTGTGACACAATATTACCTCCCAGTATGTAATTCATATTTAGAAAACATTTTATTTTTCTTGTATAAAAAATAAAATGACTTTTCTCAAGATTCTATCAAAATTGTAAACCAATCCGGGCTTGATTAACAAGAGGCTAACGACATGAAAATCACCAGCCTCCCGTTTGATCAGGCTCTTTCATCAATCGGAACAAAAGTCTGCTTATCCGGGCCCGTGTAATCAGCGCGCGGGCGGATGAGGCGGTTGTTATCGTACTGTTCAAGAATATGGGCGATCCATCCTGACATTCTGCTGACCGCAAAGATCGGCGTGAACAGATCGTGATCAATGCCGAGACTGTGGTATACAGATGCGGAATAGAAATCAACGTTAGGCGGAAGTTTTTTCTCCGACGTCACGATTTCTTCGACACGGATTGACATCTCGTACCATTTGCTTTCACCCGTCAGATTCGTCAGGCGTTTGCTCATTTCTTTTAAGTGTTTGGCGCGCGGGTCTCCATGCTTATACACACGGTGTCCGAAGCCCATTACTTTTTCCTTTTTCTCCATTTTGCTGCGGATATAAGGCTCGGCGTTTTCCACTTCGCCGATTTCTGTCAGCATTTTCATGACGGCTTCATTGGCTCCGCCGTGAAGCGGTCCTTTTAAAGCGCCGATGGCGGCGGTGATGCCTGAGTAAATATCAGATAAGGTGGCGACACATACTCTCGCCGTAAATGTTGATGCGTTCAGCTCATGATCCGCATGAAGAATGAGCGCTTTGTTAAACGCTTCCACTTCGATCGGAGAAGGCTCTTCACCGTTTAAGGTGTAAAGGAAGTTCTCCGCGATTCCGTACTCTTCCTTCGGTTCAACAGGATCAAGTCCTTTGCGGATTCTTGAGAAAGCGGCGACAATGCCCGGCACTTTCGCCTGCAGACGGATGGCTTTTCTGTAGTTCGCTTCCGGATTCATGACATCGGCTTCACTGTCAGTCAGACCGAGTAATGAAATCGCCGTCCGGAGCGCAGCCATTGGATGTACGTTATTGAGGGGATAGGATTTGAAGTGCTCAATGATTTCTTGTGGAACGGCAGCTTCTTTCGCAAGCTGTTTTTTCAGTTCAGCAAGTTCCGTTTTATTCGGCAGGCGCAGATGCCACAGCAAATAAATGATTTCTTCAAAACTTGCATTCTCTGTCAAGTCGTCAATATCGTACCCTACATATGTAAGGGTATCGTCGATAATAGAGCTTACAGATGATGTTGTTGCTACAACCCCTTCAAGACCGCGTGTTGCTGTCATATTCAACCTCTCCTTTTCAATCAAAATTCCCCTTTAAAGAGTATATAAAACATACGGCTTACTTAAAATGAGTCATGCAAACAATCCCTTTCCCCTTTAAGAAAATGCTTACATTTCACTGGTTGCGGTTACATAACCGGTATGCTTATAGAGGAACATAACAAATTCTTATAAGCTTATTTAAGTTTAAGCCTATTCTTATTATAAACAATAATCTGATTAATTTGTAGACTTTTAACTAAAAATGTTTTAAAAGCCCTATATATCAAGGCTTGGCGTTGATAAATTTAATCGCTTGCTTTCAGATGCTTTGTAAAACCATGTATTCTATGTCTTCATTTGGGGGAGCTTTGGGGAAACATTAAAAGGACAGGCGCGACAACTTCACCGCAAATTTAATCCCCTTCTTAGGAAAGTGAATAATATGAATGGGGCAGAGTTCTCAATTTTATCGGACCGAAAACAGCAAATGCAGTCAAACGATTCCAGTCCATGTACGGCCTGACTGCTGACGGCATTTATGGGCCAAAGACAAAGACGAAAATATGGTCCTTGCTATAATATAAAGCCTTCCCATTAATGTCTCTTAGTGGCAGCCTTATAGAATTTACGGACATTGTTAATATATCTTTACATAAAAGTTCTTACATAAAAGTTCTTACATAAAAACATCAAATAGCTCTTGAGAATCTTTTAGGTTCTGGCGGTGTTCTGTTTTAACAGCAGCCACTGTGATAGAGCTTAACGAAAATATAAGATCAACAATACAATTAGTTTTTCAAATTAATCATCTCCCTTCATAAAAAAAGAGAGTTTATGATTACTTCAGCCAAGACAAGATTTTCGCTTTTGCACAGCCCGTAAATATCCTCATCAAACCGTTCATCAATTGAAGCTGACTCATTTACTGATGTAAGTGAAGTTAAATAAATGCAGAAAAACCCTCCTCATCTCGAGAAGGGCTTGATTTCTGCTTCTTCTTTCTAAATCAGTCCGAAGAAAAAACTGATGCCGCTCAACTTTTCAATCGAAGGGCTCCATCGGGTTCTCCAACTATTTGCCCCTATGCTTTTCTTTTGCTTTTTGTTTTCTGATTAAATATTTTTGTTCCTTTATTTTTTCTCTTTGTTTTCTGTTCAGTTGTTTTTTCTTTTCTTTTCTTGCTTCAAGCTCCTGTTTTATCGCTTTTTGCGCCTTAGTTGATATCCCGATATTTTTCATCTCTTTAGAAGCTTGCCGTTGTAATCTTTTTGGGTTTAACTTCTTAGATTTTGCTTTAACACAAACCCCTGCTTGTTCAGTACGGGAGAGAGTCTGTAAAAGTTGATTATGAACAAAATGCATGATTTCTGAATCCTTGGGCTCTTGTCCAAACAAATGACGAATGGCTCTTAATTTCCCATCATTCACAACTTCAATGACTCCTACCCAAAACTGACCATCGTAGTAAACCGTTAATTTCATAACGATTCCCTCCTCCTAAATTTACTGAAGAATGATGGACATCCCGAGGAGGGGAAGGTTACTGACATTTTAAATCATGCATCCGGACTACCAACCGAATTGTGTTTTTTCATTCTCACTATAAATTTAACAAACTTTCAAATTGAAGGAAAGGGTCTCCGCTTATTTTAACAACACTTCAAGTTTTGATTTGGTTCAAGTGCATAAATTCCATCAGCTTTTAATCCATTCATCAATTGGAATCGTCTTACTGCATCCGCTGTCATCGCACAATATGCGCCGTCGATTCCGAAGTTCTTTGTTACATGGTAAGCCACTTCATTCCTCGGAATAATGCAAATAGCATTTGTCTGAACTACAAAATGCGCTGCAAACTCTTATTTTCACCCGCAAAAAAAAAGCAGCTTTACGCCGCTTTTTTTACTTTATGAAGTGAATATTTTAACGATTTGCATGGCCAAGTAGGCGATTCCGGCGCCGATTAACGGGCCGACGGCAACGCCTCCGAAAAGCGCGACGGCAAGTATCGTGCCGATGACCAGCGCCGTTGTAATATGAGGGTCGTTTTCCAATAAGGTAAGACCGTTTTTGGCGATTAAGGCAACCGCGATCCCGGCACCGAGAGCGATCCACGCATAATATGATTTCATCGCTTCTCCAAGCTGTTTAAAACCGATATCACCTGTGGCAATCGGCACTAAAACGGCGATTGTAATGACGGTGACCCCCCAGTTGATGCCTTTTGACTGAATAACCGGAAATAGTTTCTGATCAAGACCGACAGCTTTTATCACAATGAGAAAGCCGACGGCAAAAAGCAATGACTGATTTTTGGCTACCAATGCGATGGCCAGCAATAATAGTAAAAATAAATTCGCCTGTGTAAACATCCTGAAAGCACCCTCTTTCATCATATCTGTAATCATATCCTTTTTTTTGACGAATAAACTAATGTAATAGGACGTGCCGACCGAGAGGAGGATCGATGTGAATCCGCACTATGCAACTGTTTTTTTCCGCGCGCTGTTTGTACTCGCTGCGGCCGGCGGCGCTTTAGCGGCCGGTTACGCCTCATTTCCGTTAACTTATCCGTTTCTGATCGCCCTTATTCTGTCATCAGCGATCATTCCCGTTGTTGACTGGCTGGACAAACTGACGGGGCTGCCACGGTCAGTCAATACAGTCATTGTCCTGGTCTTCTTTTTGCTTATTCTTCTCGGCGCGGCAACATTTCTCGTTGCGGAAATCATTTCGGGAACCGCCTATCTGGCCAAAACGCTCCCTCCCCATATCAGCGCCTTTATGACGTATTGCGAAGAGCTGTTCACTTCCCGCATTCAGCCATTGTACCACGAGCTGACCGTCCTATTTAACGGGCTGGAAACCAATCAGCAGGCCTCCATCGTGACGCATATTCAGACCCTCGGTGATACAGCCGCTAAAAACGCGGGGCTCATGCTTTCACATCTTTTGGAGCTGGTGCCGAAATGGATTGCCTTCCTTCCCAATACAGCTGCCGTCTTCATTTTCGCAATGCTGGCGACTTTTTTTATGACAAAGGACTGGCATAAGCTGAAGGCGCTGCTTTATTCCATTTTTCCGGAACGGGTTTCGGCAAACGCCAAGGCCGTATCGGGAGAGCTGAAAAAAGCGATGGCAGGTTTCATTAAGGCGCAGGCCGTGCTCATACTTTTCACGATGATCATTGTCTTTATCGGACTTTTTCTTTTAGGGATTGAGCATGCGGCAACCATCGCCTTTTTTATCGGCCTGGTTGATCTGCTCCCGTATCTCGGCGCCGGGTCGGTCTTTGTTCCCTGGATTATGTATTTGGCCATTGCCGGTCAGCTTCCTCAAGCGATCGGTCTCGGTGTTTTATATATTGTGGTTCTCATTCAGCGCCAGCTGACGGAGCCGAAAATTTTAAGCAAGTCAATCGGACTTGATCCGCTTGCGACCTTAATCGCCCTGTTTGCCGGCTTTAAATTGTTCGGAATTTTAGGACTGGCTGCGGGGCCCGCGCTGCTCGTTTTCATTCAGGCCTTTATCACAACGGGCGCTTTAAAAGAAATATGGGCCTATATTACTGTTCAATCCAAATAAAAACAGCAGCCCTGTAAGAAGGCTGCCGTTTTTATTTGATAATGATCCGCTTGTTTTTTGACATCCCTCTCAGCCATTTGAACAAAAGCGGCTTCATGCGGTTCCGAGTGAACGGAATCAGAAGACAGGCCCCTGCAATATCGGACAGAAAACCCGGAAGCATCAAAAGCAGGCCTCCGAAAAAGACGCATATCCCGTCAAGAAGCGCTTCCCCCGGCATTTTGCCGTGCTGCAGGTCGCGCATCACCCGATGATACACATCGGTTCCCTGTCTTTTTGCCACCAAAGCGCCTAACACGCCTGTCAAAATGATGAGAAGGAAGGTCGGAAAAATACCGAGCCATTTTCCCGCCAGCAGAAACAAACCGATTTCAATTGCCGGACATACGATAAACAGTAAGAATAACACTCTCATTTTTCTGCCCTCCTGCCCTTCTAAAAGCGCGTCACCGCCCGCATAGGAATAGGAAAATCAGCCTAAAGACAAAAGAGAAGGGAGAACCCCCCTCTCTTTTTTAAAGCTGTTTAAAGAACGCTTGCGCGGCCTTCATACACAGCGCCGCGGGCAGCGTCAACTGTGATAACCTGTCCTTCTGTTAAAACTGAAGTTGCGTTCTCAAGGCCGACAATAACCGGAATGCCCAAGCTTAAACCGACAACGGCTGCATGGCTTGTCAGACCGCCTTCTTCAGTGATGAGCGCTGATGCTTTTTCAAGTGAAGCGATCATGTCGCGGTCAGTGCTTGAAGCAACCAATACTGCGCCGTCTGTCATTTTTTGTTCAGCTTCTTTCGCATTTTTTGCAACAACGACCGGACCGAATGCAGATTTGCGTCCGATGCCTTGCCCTTTCGCGATAATGCTGCCGACAGTGTGGACTTTCATCAGATTCGTCGTGCCTGATTCACCGACAGAACCTGCTGTAATGACAATCAGATCACCGCGTTTCACGATGCCGCTGTCAAGTGATTTTTGAACCGCGTCTTCAAGCATTTCATCGGTAGAATTCGCGTTTTGGCCGCTTGACGGGAATACACCGAATACAAGGCCGAGTTTGCGTGATACAGACTCATTAACCGTAACGGCTACAATCGGAGCCTGCGGACGGTATTTCGCGATCATACGCGCCGTATGGCCGCTTTCTGTAGGCGTCACGATAGCTGCCGCACTCAGATTGATCGCCGTGTGCGCAACTGATTGGCCGATCGCATCGGTAATCGTCATACCGACCTGATCTCTGCGTTTAGACAGAATTTCTTTGTAGTTCAGAGATTCTTCCGTACGTGTGGCGATGTTAAACATTGTTTGAACCGCCTCAACAGGATATTGTCCCGCAGCCGTCTCACCGGAAAGCATGATCGCATCTGTGCCGTCGAAAATGGCGTTGGCAACGTCACTTGCTTCAGCACGTGTCGGACGAGGGTTGCGCTGCATGCTGTCAAGCATTTGTGTCGCAGTAATAACCGGTTTGCCGAGCGCGTTGCATTTTTTGATCATTTCTTTTTGCACGAGCGGCACTTCTTCGGCCGGAATCTCTACGCCGAGGTCTCCGCGCGCTACCATTAGGCCGTCAGATACTTCCAGGATCGCATCCAGGTTGTCCACGCCTTCCTGGTTCTCGATCTTAGGAATGATTTGAATGTCAGACGCGTTATGCTCTTCAAGCAGTTCGCGGATTTCCAGGACATCCGTAGAACGGCGTACAAATGACGCAGCGATGAAATCAACGCCTTGCTCGATACCGAATACGATGTCTTTGGCGTCTTTTTCAGTAATTCCGGGAAGGTTGACGCTGACGCCGGGAACGTTTACGCCTTTTTTATTTTTCAGCGTGCCGCTGTTTAAGATTTTTGTTTTGATTTCGTGTTTTTCCGGATTTGATTCCAGCACTTCCAATCCGATTAAACCGTCATCCAGCAGGATGATAGACCCTGCTGACACGTCGTCTGCCAGGCCTTCATAAGAAACTGAGAATTTTTCAAGCGTTCCCAGCACCTGTTTCGTAGAAACGATAATTTCATTTCCCGCCTGAAGCTCAAGCGCGCCGTTTTCCATATCGTGCGTGCGGATTTCCGGACCTTTCGTATCGAGGAGAATCCCCACGTTTTTGCCGAGCTTTTTGCTGGCTTCTCTGATGTTTTTGATTCTTGCGCCGTGCTCTTCGAAATCACCGTGTGAAAAATTCAGACGAGCAACGTTCATACCCGCTTCCATCAATTTTGTCAGCATTTCTACACTTTCACTGGCCGGACCGATTGTACAAACGATTTTTGTTTTTTTCAACTCGTTCACTTCCTTCTGAAATCTTCAGCTTCTTCCGCCTTAAATAGACAGTTCTTTTGAAAGCTGATACATGTTTGGTTCAACAGTATGTTTTGATTCTAAAATTTCTATAATATCATGGTCTACAAGCTTGTTGTTTTGTATACCTACGCAGCGTCCGCCTTTTCCTTTAAGCAGAAGCTCAACCGCGTAAGCGCCGAGGCGGCTTGCAAGAACCCGGTCAGAAGCGCTTGGAGATCCGCCGCGCTGGATGTGCCCTAAAACGGATACCCGTGTTTCAAGGTTCGTTTCTTCTTCAATGCGTTTTCCGAATTCAACCCCGCTGCCTACCCCTTCTGCAACGATGATGATACTGTGTTTTTTGCCGCGGTCGTGCCCTCTCTTCAAACGGCCGATAATTTCCTCCATATCGTAGTCCGCTTCAGGAATTAAAATTGATTCCGCTCCGCCTGCAAGACCTGCCCATAAAGCAATGTCGCCCGCATGGCGCCCCATCACTTCAATAACGTATGTACGCTCATGAGACGTAGCGGTGTCACGGATTTTATCAATCGCATCAATTACGGTGTTTAACGCCGTATCAAATCCGATCGTAAAATCAGTTCCCGGGATGTCATTATCTATCGTACCCGGTACACCTACACACGGAAACCCGTGTTCCGTTAATTTTTTCGCACCCATGTATGAACCGTCTCCGCCGATGACGACAAGACCTTCAATGCCGAGTTTCTTTAAATTTTCGATTCCTTTTTCACGGCCTTCAACTGTTTTGAATTCAGGACATCTGGCCGTATACAGCTTTGTTCCGCCGCGGTGGATGATGTCACCGACCGAACCCAGCTCCAGTTTTTCTATTTTTCCGCTGATTAATCCTGAATAACCGTTATAAATTCCGTACACTTCGACGTCGTGGTAGATAGCTTTCCGCACAACCGCGCGCACCGCAGCGTTCATACCCGGGGAATCCCCGCCGCTCGTTAGTACTCCTATACGCTTCATTTCCTATTCACCTCAGCAACATATATATGTTAAACATATCATGATCATTGCCCTAAAACAATGAAAAGGGACGCCTGAGCTCCCATGAAACCTTACCTATTATACAATTAAATAAATTGTTTTTAAATAAAATTTAAGGAATATCACAAAAATCACAAAAAATAAACGTGAGCCATAGGCTTCACGTCTATTCAGTTTACCCCGATATATTGATCCTCAACCGAAACTTTCCCGATTGCTTTATATTTTTCATAGCGCTGTGAGATCAATTCTTCGGCGTTCAATTGAAGAAGAGATTTTAACGTTTCTTTAAGAATACCGTCAATGTAGCCCGCCTGCTGCTTGATATCATGGTGAGCTCCGCCCTTCACTTCTTTAATCATATCATCAATAATTCCTAATTCTAATAAATCGGGCGCAGTAATCTTCATGGTTTCGGCCGCTTTTTTCGCAAGGCTGGAATCTTTCCACAAAATGGACGCGGCTCCTTCAGGAGAAATAACGGAATACGTCGAGTTCTCAAGCATCAGCATGCGGTTGCCCACACCTAACGCAAGCGCGCCTCCGCTGCCGCCTTCCCCGATGACGATACAAACGACAGGCACTGTCAGGCCGGCCATCTCGAACAGGTTCTTGGCGATGGCTTCACTTTGTCCCCGTTCCTCCGCCGCTTTACCCGGGTACGCTCCCTTCGTGTCGATGAAGCAGATAATCGGGCGGTTGAACTTATCCGCCTGCTTCATGAGACGAAGCGCTTTGCGGTAGCCCTCAGGGTGAGGCATCCCGAAATTGCGGACAAGGTTTTCTTTCGTGTCTTTTCCGCGCTGATGTCCGATGACGGTGACCGGCATGCCGTGATATTTGGCGACTCCGCCGACAATCGCAGCATCATCTCCGTATGTTCTGTCTCCGTGGCACTCAAAAAAGTCGGTAAACAGGTATTGAATGTAATCAAGCGTCGTCGGCCGGTCGGGAAGGCGTGCGATCTGCACTCTGTCCCACGGCTTCAGATTTTTATAAATCTCATCCTGGAGCTTGCTGAGCCGGTCTTCAAGCCTTGCGATTTCAGCGCTTAAATCCATCTCCGAATCTTGGGTGAATTTTTTCAGTTCGGCGATTTTCGTCTGCAGTTCAATCACCGGTTTTTCAAATTCTAATCTTGCAGCCACTCATGCTCACCTCCTGTTTGGTGCATGTCCAGCAGAAATGCGAGTTTGTCTTTCATGTCGTTTCGGTGAATCACCGCATCAAGCTGGCCGTGCTTTAATAAAAATTCCGCCGTCTGGAAATCTTCCGGCAGTTTTTCCCCGATCGTCTGTTCAATAATACGTCTTCCTGCAAATCCGATCAAGGCGCCCGGTTCAGCGAAATTATAATCACCGAGAGACGCGAAACTGGCCGATACGCCGCCTGTCGTCGGGTGGGTCATGACAGAAATAATCAGTCCCTGCTCCTCACTGAACAGTTTTAATGCAGAGCTTGTCTTTGCCATTTGCATAAGACTTAAGACCCCCTCCTGCATACGTGCGCCGCCGGAAGCGGTAAAGATGATAAACGGGACTTTTTCCTCTTTTGCTTTTTCAATTGCAAGCGTGATTTTTTCGCCGACAACCGAACCCATGCTGCCCATTCGGAATGTTGAATCCATGATCGCGATCACGGCAGGGAATCCGCTGATGGTTCCTTTTCCGGTAACCACCGCTTCATTCAGAGATGTTTTCTCACGGTCTTTTTCGATTTTTTCTAAGTATTCCGGGAAACCGAGCGGGTTTTCAGATATCATTCCCTGGTTGAATTCTTCGAATGAATCTTCATCCAGGAGGCTTTCAATGCGCTGCTTTGCATTCATCGGGAAATGGTGCCCGCAGTTCATGCAGACGCGCAGGTTTTTATCTAACTCTTTTGTGAGCATGATTTTTTTACATTTGGGGCACTTTGTCATAATGCCTTCCGGAACATCATGTTTTGCCTGCTCAGACGGCACGGAAGCATATTTTTTCTTTTTTGTGAATATATCCTTTAACAAATGATTACCTCCCTTTTGTGAAGGGTTCTCTTCACTGCATGTCTTCCGATTAGATAGACTTAATAATAACTTTACCGAAACTATTGTACTTTTTTTGTCAAACGGTGTCATCCTCCATTCGACATTTTTTGCTGCAAAACAGACGGAAACGGACGGATTTCATACCGTCAAAAGCGTTGTTCAGCCTTATCTGTCAGCGTTTTCAAAAGAAATAAGGATTCTGCTGAAATTTTTTTAAGACCTGCCCTTAAAAAAATGCCGGCAGTCCGTATATTGAACAGCAGCGCGTTGTTTTTTTCCAACGCGCTGCCATTTCATTTTTGTGTTATTATTCGCCGATGACCGTGAGCTGTCTTGTTTTTTCAGCCACTTCTTCAGGATCGACCGTAATTCTGGCGACGCCCGTTTCCATCGCTGCTTTCGCAACAGCTTTCGCAACGGCAGGAGCCACGCGTTTGTCAAATGGAGCCGGGATGACATAATCAGCGCTTAATTCTTCCTCTGAAACAAGGGAAGCAATCGCTTCAACCGCAGCAATTTTCATTTCTTCGTTGATGTGAGTCGCGCGTACGTCAAGCGCCCCGCGGAAAATTCCTGGGAATGCCAGTACGTTGTTAACCTGGTTCGGGAAATCAGAACGGCCTGTTCCGATTACGCTAGCGCCGGCTGCGCGCGCGTCTTCAGGCATGATTTCCGGATTCGGGTTGGCCATTGCGAAGATAATCGGATCTTTCGCCATGCTCTCCACCATTTCTTTTGTCAGCGCGCCTTCGACTGATACGCCGATAAAGACGTCTGCATCTTTAATGACATCCTGCAGCGAACCGTCGTTTCGGTCTTGGTTTGTAAACTTTGCCACTTCGTTTTTCACCGCGTTCATGCCAGCCGGACGCCCTTCGTAAATCGCTCCTTTAGAGTCGCACATCACGATGTCGCGTACGCCGAAATGGTAAAGAAGCTTAATGATCGCGATGCCTGCCGCTCCCGCTCCGTTTGCCACAACTTTAATGGATGACATGGATTTTCCTGATAATTTCAGCGCGTTTACAAGTCCGGCAACGGTTACGATGGCAGTGCCGTGCTGATCATCGTGGAAAACCGGAATGTTTGTTTCTTTTTTCAAGCGCTCTTCGATAATGAAGCAGTTCGGCGCCGCAATATCTTCAAGGTTGACACCGCCGAATGTCGGTGCAAGCAGCTTCACAGTGTCAATGATTTTGTCCACATCGTTTGTGTCAAGCGCGATCGGGAATGCATCCACGCCCGCGAAACTTTTGAACAGCACCGCTTTCCCTTCCATGACCGGAAGTGAAGCTTCAGGCCCGATATTACCGAGACCGAGAACGGCTGATCCGTCTGTTACGACTGCTACCATGTTCCCCTTCATTGTATAATCATATACTTTATTTTTATCGTCATAAATCTCTTTACAAGGCTCAGCTACTCCGGGAGAGTAGGCAAGGCTTAAGTCGTCCGCGTTTCTGACTTCTACCTTTGCTTTTGATTCCAGCTTTCCTTGATTTACTTTGTGTAAATGTAACGCTTCTTCTCTTAATGACATTCTAAACACTCCTTTTAAGTACTTTGTTACATATTCTGCCGCATAGACTGGTACAATCGCTGGAGGTGAAAAATTTCAGAATCTTTAAATAAGATAGCACAATTGTTTCAATTGTATAACAAAACGATTATTGTTACCACTATTTTAACACGACGTTTTCGCGGCCCAGCAGCTCTTTTAAACGGTATAACGCCTGATGGTCCGCCTGAATATGAAAAGTATCCGGCAGCCTGATCGTCTGCTTGTCTTTTTCATAATATAGATAAACGCCGGTTTCCCCTTTATGCTCCAGTAAAATACGCTTCATCTTTTCCAAAAACTCCTGATTGTGCCGGCTGCCTTCGATTTTGATGTAAACAGACGGCGCTCTGTCTGCCTCCGTCTGCTCAAGAAGAGAGGCGGATGACATGATGAATTGTGTCTTCTCCTGACGCTCTTCCATTTTTCCGGCGGCGAATAAAAGCGCGCCTTCTTTTAACAGCGGAGACAGCCTTCTATATTGGTCAGGAAACACGACGGCTTCCATTTCTCCCGTTTCATCGCTTAATGTGAGAAACGCCATATGCTGACCTGTCTTTGTCCGAATCGTTTTGATGCCCGCGAGCAAAGCGCCGATTGACAGCTGTCCCTTCGGCATCTGCCGCGCTGCTGTGATCGCTTGCGCCCCCCGTTTGTTCAGGAGATCCCTGAAAGCAGACAAAGGATGGCTTGAGAAATAAACACCGAGAGCTTCTTTTTCGAACCGAAGCTTGTCCACGAGCGGAAATTCCTCAGCCTCTACATATTTTGGCTTAATGGAGAACGATTCTTCCAAAAACAATCCCATTTGGTCATCGTCTGCACGAAAAAGTTCAGCGTGCTCTAAAGCCACATCAACGGAAGCCAGCAAGGCGGCGCGATTTTGATTGAATTCGTCCATGGCGCCAGAAAATATAAGGGCTTCGATGGTTTTCCGATTCACGCTTTTTGCAGGTACGCGAAAGCAGAAATCGAAAAGATCCTCGAACGGTTTATGTGTTCTTGCTTTATAAATATCTTTCACTGCCGAGACGCCTACGTTTTTAACGGCCCGCAAACTGTATCTGACGGCTCCGTTTTCCGGCGCAAACGGAAAACCGCTTTTGTTTATTGACGGCGGAAGGACTTGAATCCCGCTCCCCTTCGCTTCATGCAGATATTGCGATATTTTGTCCTCATTGCCGATGACGCTCGTCAACAGCCCGCACATAAAATATAACGGATAATGCGCCTTTAAATAGGCGAGCTGATAGCCGATCATGCTGTATGCGACAGCATGGCTTCTGTTGAATCCGTAGTTAGCGAATTTTACAATCAGATCGTAGACCTCGTTTGCAGTGACTACAGAATACTCCTTTTTTAAGCACCCTTCAACAAAATGGCTTCGCTCTCTGTCCAGAATGTCCTTTTGCTTTTTGCTGACAGCCCGTCTGAGCAGATCCGCTTCACCTAATGAAAACCCTGCCATGCGCGAGGCGATCATCATTATCTGTTCTTGATAGACGATGACGCCGTAAGTGTCACTGAGAATATTTCTTACGTCCTCGTGCGGCACTTCCACACGCGCGCGGCCGTGCTTCCGATCGATAAATAACGGAATATTTTCCATCGGTCCCGGCCTGTAAAGCGCGTTAACCGCGACAATGTCTTCCAGTCTTGACGGCTTCAGGCGCTTCAGCACGTTTCTCATTCCTGATGATTCCAGCTGAAAAATGCCCGTCGTATCACCGTTTGACAATAGCGAGAACGTTTTTTCATCCTGATAAGAAATCTCGGAAAAATCAATTTTCGTATTCGTCTCTTTTTCAATCATCGTTTTAATGGATTCAATAAGCGTCAGGTTGCGCAAACCTAAAAAGTCCATTTTCAAAAGACCGAGATCTTCCAGGTGATCCATCGCATACTGCGTTAAATACACGCCGTCATGCCCTTCTTGAAGAGGGACAACTTCCGAAAGCGGCTCTTTACTGAGAACGACCCCGGCCGCGTGTGTTGACGTGTGTCTCGGAAGACCTTCAATTTTCCTTGCGATCTGAAACACTTTATGAAGAACGGCGGATTCGGACAGCCGCCTGTTCAGCTGAGCGGACTGCCGCCTCGCCTCCTCAAGCGTCATTCCCGGTTTTGACGGAATCAGGCGGGCAAGCTGGTCGGCTTCTTTCGGGCTGATTCCGAACACTCTCCCGGTATCCCTTAACGCCGCCTTTGCGGCCAATGTCCCGAAGGTGATAATCTGGGCGACGTGCATGGCCCCGTACTTATTTTGTACATACTGAATGACCTCATCCCTTCTCGTATCAGGGAAATCGATATCAATATCCGGCATGCTGATCCGCTCGGGATTAAGAAATCTCTCAAACAGCAGAGAATGTTTAAGCGGATCCACGTCGGTAATGAAAAGCGAGTAAGCGACAAGCGAGCCTGCCGCGGACCCCCTTCCCGGGCCTGTCACAATGCCCTTTTCATGCGCGTACTTCATAAAGTCCCATACGATGAGAAAATAATCACTGAATTTCATGCGCCTGATGACGTCCAGCTCATATTCAAGCCGGCGGACAGCCCGCTCATCAGGAGTGCCGAAACGGAGACGCAGCCCCTCATGACAGACTTCCGCCAAATAGTCATCGGCTGATTTGCCGTCCGGCGCCGGAAAAGACGGAAGCTGTGTCTGTCCGAGGCTGACATCGACCCGGCATTGCCGGGCGATACGGGCGGCTGCTTCAATCGCTTCCGGATGCCGCGTGTAAAGCTCTGCCATTTCTTCAGGCGTCCTCAAGTATAAGTCCGGCAGATTCCCGCTCTGATCCTCCCATTTCTCTCCGGCTTTAATAGCGCACAGACAGCGGTACGCATCTTGATCCTCTTTCTTGATATAGCGGACATCCCCCGCAGCGCAGACAGCGATTTCCGTCTCGGCTGACAGGCGGAGAATCTCTTCTGATAACGCCTCATGTCCTTTAAACGGCTGGTACCCTAAATAAAAACGGCCGTCTCCGAACAGCTCCCGGAATCCTTCGGCAGCCCGGACCGCTTCTTCAAACTTCCCGGCTTGAAGCAGGCTTTCAATGTACCCGTTTTCACCGGGCGTAATGGCGATCAGCCCCTCATGATAGCTCTTCATCCATTTTCGCTTCATGCCGCCCTTTGCCATGGATTGCAGCGCACTTGAGATTTTCACCAGGTTCTGATAACCGGTGTTTGTCTCCGCTAAAAGAATGAGCGGGTGTGCTTCAAGCTCTGTATCGTCCGTGTATATAGAAGCCGTCAGACCGATAATCGGCTTAATTCCGTTTGATTTGCATGCTTTATAAAACTCAATGGCGCCGTACATCACATTTTCGTCCGTCAGCGCCAATGATGAATATCCGAGTTCCTTCGCTTGTGTAACAAGCTCTTTTACAGAAGCGGCGCTGTTTAACAGGCTGTAGCCGCTATGTACTTGCAGGTGAACAAAAGACGACAATGCCGCCACTCCTTTCCCATACGTTCATTTTGCCTTTCTACATTATAAGACGGGTTTTCTTAAGAAACAAATGTTCTTTTTTGACTCATCATCATACTTGTCCGTTTCGCTCAATATGATAGAAAAGTGAGGTGGTGTATATATGGATCAGGAAGCCGGCTTTATGGCGAATTTCATCAGCAGTTATTTTATCGCTCTCGGTGTGTTGCTCGGCGGCGCGCTGATCGGCGGCCTCGGAGCTTATTTATCAGGCGAGCCTCCGCTGACGGCGATCACAAAATTGGCGAACAGGCTGAAAATCTGGGCGCTTGTCGCGGCCATCGGGGGAACATTTGACGCGGTATACAGTTTCGAGCGGGGGCTGTGGGAAGGCAACACGCGCGACATCTTCAAACAGCTTCTTTTAATTATTTCAGCAATGGGCGGCGCGCAGACCGGCTGGCTGATTATTTCATGGCTGACCCAGGAGAATATGTCATCATGAGAATTCCCGAGTATTATAAAAAACCGGGATGGCAGCGTTTTTTTGCGGGAATGATGTGCGGAGCCATCGTCAGCTGGCTGTTCTTTCTGTTTACATACGGAACGTTTCAGGAAGAACAGGTGACGTTAATTGAAAAGCAGCGGGAGCACGCGCGGGATTTAAAAAACCAAATCTCCATCTATCAGAAAGATCTTCATAAATTAAATGAGGATAATAAGCAAAGACTTCTCATCCAAAGTGTTGATGTGAAGCTGATTAATTGGGAAAAATACAGAATCGCCCAGCCTGACAAGATGAAATTTGAGGAACAGGTGAAAGATAATATTTCTGAAGTCATCACAAAGGATATTGAAAGCGTGTATAAAACAAAGGAGCTTTTAAAACGGACGATTGAAAACAAAATATACACCATAAATGAGAAGGAATTTAAAGCTGAAGTAAAGGAACTGACGATTTATACGAGATTGTCTGTCGAAATTCATATTTCTTTTGCGACGTAATTATGTCATTTTTAAAAATTTTCCATAGATCTGTCGCTTTTTTCTCCGCTTTTTTATAAACTGTAGATGAGACATTTTCAACGATTCTGAAGGGAGGAAGGGAAAATGGAGGTTTTTAGTGAACGCCGCTTGGCAAAAGATCATGCAGCCCGAATCAGACAAGGCTATTCCGCATATGCAGAAACAGACACACTCGCTTCCCTCATAAAAAAAGAACTCCAAATCTGTAATCTCCGCGTCTACGAAGACCTGACTGAATTCGGCTGCTGGTTCATCCCCGTGACAGATGAACACTAAGAAAGAGGGTCTCCCCTCTACTTGTGTTCGTTACATACCTCTTCCAGATCAGCAAGAATCTGATCGGTTTCATCCCAGCTGAAGATGGATGCGCCGGCCGCAAGCGGATGTCCGCCTCCATTGTATTTCCGGGCAATTCCGTTGATGACCGGACCTTTTGAACGGAACCGGACTCTGATTTGATCGTCTTCTTCTACGAAAAACACCCAAGCGCGGATACCCGAAATATTTCCGAGTGTTCCGACAAGCTGCGACGCTTCAGAAGCGGTGGTTCCATATGTCTCCAAAATGTCTTTTTTAATGAAAACGGAAGCGACGCCGTTTTCAGACAGTGACACATTTTGATAAATAAAGCCGTTAAGCTTCACCACATTTAACTTTGTTTCATACAATTGATTGAACAGCTCTGACGATGAAAATGGGAACTCAATGAGCTCTCCCGCGTATTTTAATGTCTTTTTTGTGGTGTTCGGGAACAAGAAGCGCCCCGTATCACCGACGATACCCGCGTAGATCAGCTCAGCTGCTTTCGTATTCAGTTTCCAGCCGTGCTGCTTTCCTTCCAGGTACAGCTCATAGATCATTTCGCTTACGGAGCTTGCATTCGTATCGACCCATAACAGATCGCCATACGGATCTTCATTTGGATGGTGGTCTATTTTCATGAGCTTTGCGCCGGAATGGTAGCGCTGATCGTCGACCCTGCCTTGGTTTGCGGTGTCGCACACGATGACAAGAGCATCTTTATAGGTTTCGTCATCCACCTCATCGAGGGAATATAAAAAAGACAAGGACGGTTCAGGCTGTCCGACGGCAAAAATATTTTTTTCGGGATACGTTTCCCGCAGGATTTCCGTAAGGCCGCACTGCGAACCGTAGGCGTCCGGGTCAGGCCTCACATGTCTATGTAAGATAATGGTGTCATATAATGATATGGTTCTGATCAGTTCGGATTTCATCGTTTTCTCCTTTTCGTTTTTATTCATTTAATCATACTCTTTATCCATGGAAAAGGAAAATCTTTCAGCAACGGTATAAACGGTTTTGCAAACTCATATAATGGAGGATTTCATTTATGCTGGTTTTTGTTTTTCTCATCGGGCTTTCTGCCTGCTTTTACGTGTATTACAAAGTAAAAGGAATCCAGACGAAACGGGCGCTGGAGAAGGAATGTTTTTCGGCTAAATCAAGTATGGCATTAGGCGCGCTGGTGCTTTTGTACGGAGTAAACCAAATGATTCTGTTCCACTCCGTTCTGACCCTGGTCATCGGCGGCGTCTTCATTTTAATCGGAGCAGGCAGCGCATGGGCCGGGTATAAAGCCTATAAGCATTATGAGCCTATCCATGCAAAGGAAGCGGAGAGGGACCACGCATAATGAATGCCAAGGGACCCGGGTGCGTCCCTTAACTTCTCTCCATCAGCTGCACCATGAGCATCGCTTTTGAAACGATGCCGCTTTGGCTTGACACTTCCACTTCCATTTTCCCGAATTTCCGGCCCGCCTCTAAAATGCGCGGTTTCACTTCAATGACCGACTCCATCTGTACGGGCTTCAGGAAGAAAATCGTAATGCTTTCAATGACCAGCTCGCCGCGTTTGCGGGAGCGTAAAAATCGGCTGGCGGCCTGGGTTAAAATCGTGGTAAACACCCCGTAAGAAATCGTGCCGAGCTGATTGGTCATTTGCGGCGTGACTTCATATTGATAAACGGCCGGCGTTTTGTTATCTTCCTCTTCTTTAAATCCCCTTGAAACAATATCATCCAGCTTTTCTCCGACCTGAGGCTGCTTTTGAACCATCTGAAGCGCTTTTAAGACATCCTGGCGGCTGATCATTCCGATCAGTTTGTGATGCCCGTCTGTCACCGGAAGCACTTCAATTCCTTCCCAAACCATCATTTGAGCCGCTGAGGCGACAGATGTTTTTCCGATCACCGTGACAGGGTTTTTGGTCATTACTTTTTCAATGGGAACTGACCGGTCATGCCCCGCGATATCTTTCGGCGTGAGGATTCCGTGGATTTTCATCTGCTGATCGATAACCGGAAAGCGGCCGTGTCCGGTTTCATAGTTCTTTTCGTACCATTTCTCCAGTTTATCCTTAGGGAACAGCGTCACTGTCCGATCTGCGGGCGTCAAAATATCTTCCACGAGCACAATCTCTTTTTTTATGAGCTGATCATAGATCGCCCGGTTGATCATCGCGGCTACCGTAAAGGTATCGTAGCTCGTGGAGAGAATCGGAAGCTCAAGCATATCGGCCAGCTCGATAATGCTGTCGTCGGTATTAAACCCTCCTGTTACCAAAACGGCCGCGCCCGCTTCAAGCGCCTGGCGGTGGGCGTTGATTCGGTTCCCGACGATTAACAGGTTCCCCGCGGCCGTATAACGCATCATCGCGTCAAGCTCCATCGCCCCGATCACAAACTTATTCAACGTTTTATGCAGACCTGCTTTTCCGCCGAGCACCTGGCCGTCGATCACATTGACGACCTCAGCGTATGTCAGCTTTTCAATATTTTCTTTTTTCTTCTGTTCAATCCGGATGGTCCCCACACGTTCAATAGTGGAAACGAATCCTTTGTTTTCGGCTTCCTTAATGGCTCTGTAAGCCGTTCCTTCACTGACTTTCATTTCTTTCGCAATTCTTCTGACCGAAATTTTTTCACCGACAGGAAGCGAATCTATGTATGATAGGATTTGTTCATGCTTTGTTGCCAAGCGTTTCACCTCTAAGGACAGTCTTCTCTTTTATTATAAGGGTACGGGGGATTCATTCGCAATGAGACGCCCGAAAAAAGGCGGCATCACAAAAAAGACCTTCTGAATGCTTGATTCAGAAGGTCTTTGACACATATGTCAGGCAAGCTCAATGGTCTCGCCGACCGCCATGACTTTGCCGACGCCTCCGGGCAGACTTTCAGCGAAAGCGTCAGGGTCCTGTTCAATGACGGGGAATGTATTGTAATGAACGGGAACGACCTGTTTCGCTCTCAGCCATTCAGCCGCGAGTTTCGCATCTTCAGGCCCCATGGTGAAGTTATCACCGATCGGCAGAAACGCCAGGTCAATGTGATTCAGTTCCCCGATCAGTTTCATATCTGAGAACAGCGCCGTATCGCCGGCGTGGAAAATCGTTTTGCCGTCAATCGTTAATAAAATCCCGGCCGGCATCCCGGTGTATGTGATGGTTTTGTTTTCTTCATCAGTGACCGCCGATCCGTGGAACGCCTGTGTCAGTTTTACTTTGCCGAAATCAAATTGGTGCGCCCCTCCGATATGCATCGGGTGGACCTTTAACCCTTTAAAGCCGAGATAAACGGCCAGCTCGTTCGGCGCAATGACGAGCGCATCGTTTTGTTTGGCGATCTGCTCTGTATCTCCAACATGGTCATTGTGTCCGTGAGTAAGCAGGATGACATCCGCTTTCACTTCTTCCGGTTTCAAATTTGTCAGACTGTTTCCGGTCAGAAACGGATCAAAAATAATGTTATGGGTTTTCGTTTCCACTTGAATGACAGAATGTCCGTGATAAGTCACTTTCATCGTTTTCACCTCATAAAAAATTAATATTTATCAAGTTCCCTTTTTGACAAACGAAAAAACTTACAGGGATTGATGCCTGTTAATCACATTCAGCCCGCCTGTTGCTTCAATGACCGTTCCGGTTACAAGATCGGAATCTTCTTCACATAAAAAGGCGATGATTCTCGCAATGTCCTCTCCGGTTCCGGACCTGCCGATCGGCGTCTTTTCTTTGCCGATTTTCCGTCTTGCTTCCTCTATAGACGCTTCTTTCATATCTCCTACAATATCGCCCGGGCAGACCATATTGGCTGTAATGCCTGATTCGGCTTCTTCAATCGCAATGGTTTTCGTTAACGAAGCCAATCCGACTTTAGCCGCTCCGAAAGCGGAACGGTGAAGCCAGCCGGGGGCATGGTCCGCTCCTTGAAAACCGTATGTAATAATCCGGCCGAAGCGCTGCTGTCTCATGACCGGGATAACCGCTTTAAACAGATGGAAAACGGCGCTTAAATTCCCTTCAAGCATGCCATACCATTCGTCATCGGAGTAATCGGCAAGCTTTTTGCGCTCAAATATGTACGGCCCGGCATTGTTAATCAGTATGTCAATCCTTCCAAACCGCTGAAGGGCTGCATCGGCGATCCGCATGAGATCTTCTTTCCGGGTTACATCGCCCTTAACGAATTGCAATCTGTCATGGCACCCGGGATAATCCGCCTTCAGACAAGCGACCGCTTCTTCGTCCTGTCTGTAATTCACTGTGACAGAAAAGCCTTTTTCCAGAAGCATTTCAGTCACTTTTCGGCCCAATCCCTTTGTACCGGCAGTGATTAGAGCATGTCGCACATTGAATACCCTCCCCAGGCAACGTAGCCGCTTCAATAAAATCAAGACGTTTCTCCCTCTACTTTACTATAAACAAACGGCAATATCACTTTTTTGCACTTCGTCCGCACGAAAAAAAAGCCGTCTTTACAGACAGCTTAATTTTCTGAAGGAGCCGAGGCTTCCTCCATGCCGACATAACCGCTTTGGTATGCCTCTGAGATGAGCCTGGCCGTTTCTTCACTTTCTTTTTCATCATAGATGTAACGGTCTTGTTCTTTGCGCATTCCTTCTACCTCCCATCTTTTATAGATGTAGGGTGTCTGATATGACGGGAAAATATGAAGGAAATTTCAGCAAATTAAATGCCGGCGCAGGCTTTTGCTTTTACGAGCGCCTGTTCTACCTGCTGAAAACCCGTTCCGCCGGCGCTCATTCTTTTTTCAACCGCATGATGCGGATCGAGCACGGTATAGATATCTTCTTCAAAGAGACTGCTGGCTTGAAGGAATTCTTCAAATGCCATGTCACTTAAATAGATTCCTTTTTCAATACAGCTGTACACAAGCTTGCCGACCACTTCATGCGCTTCTCTGAACGGCATGCCTTTTTTAGCTAAATAATCGGCAAGTTCCGTCGCGTTTGAAAAATCTTGTTTTGTCGCTTGTTTCATGATGTCTTTGTTTACCTTCATCGTTTCAATCATGCCCGTGAAAATCTGAAGGCTTCCTTCTACGGTTTTCACCGTGTCAAACATGCCCTCTTTATCTTCCTGCAGGTCTTTGTTGTAAGCGAGCGGGAGCCCTTTCATAATCGTGAAAAGCCCCATCATATCACCGTATACGCGTCCGGTTTTACCGCGGATCAGCTCCGCCATGTCGGGGTTTTTCTTCTGCGGCATCATGCTGCTTCCCGTCGCGTACGTATCATCCAGTTCAATGAATCTGAATTCCTGCGAGCACCATAGAATGATTTCTTCTGATAAACGTGAAAGGTGCATCATCAGCATGCTGCTGCCGCTTAAAAACTCGAGAATAAAATCTCTGTCACTGACTCCGTCAAGACTGTTCTCATAAATGGAGTCAAAACCAAGCAGCTCCGCCGAATAGTTACGGTCTATCGGAAACGTAGTTCCGGCAAGCGCCCCGCATCCGAGCGGCGATATGTTAATCCGCTTCATAGCATCCCGAAAACGCTCTTTATCCCGTTCAAGCATCCAAAAATAAGCAAGCAGATGGTGGGCGAAAGAAATCGGCTGGGCCCGCTGCAAATGGGTGTACCCCGGCAGAATGGTCTCGACATTGGCCTCCGCTTTTTCGATCAGCGCTTTTTGGAATTGTTCAATCAGCACGATGATATGCGAGACATGATCTTTCAAATACAAATGCATGTCGGTCGCCACCTGGTCATTCCGGCTTCTGCCGGTATGGAGCTTGCCGCCTAGCGGTCCGATTTCTTCGATCAGCATTTTTTCAATATTCAAATGGATATCTTCATAATCAACAGAGAATTCAAGCGTTCCTTCCTCTGCTTTTTGCAGGAGGGTCTGCAGCCCCTGTCGGATGGCTCCTTCTTCTTCTTCCGTCAGAATGCCGCATTTTTTCAGCATTGCCGCATGAGCGAGAGACCCTGTAATATCCTCTTTGACTAAGTTTTGGTCGAATGTGATGGATGCGCCGAACTCATCGACCCACTTTTCCGGTGTTTTTTGAAAACGGCCTCCCCAAAGCTTCTTCATGCTTCAATCTGCTCCTTCTTTTTCACAATGCTGTTTACTTTTGTCGGCAGTCCCCAAAGCTCGATAAAACCGATTGCCGCGTGATGGTCAAACGCATCGTCTTTTGTATATGTCGCAAGTTTTTCATCGTAGAGTGAATATTCCGACTTGCGTCCTTCTACAATGGCATGGCCTTTAAACAGCTTGACTCGCACAACGCCGGTGACGTGCTTTTGGGTTTCTTTCAGGAATGCAAGCAGCGCGTCTTTTAACGGCGAGAACCATAAACCGTTATAGATGATTTCAGACAGTTTTTGTTCAATTGCCGGTTTGAAATGGGCCACTTCTTTCACTAAAGTCAGATCCTCAAGCTCTTTGTGAGCCGTAATCAAAGTCATGGCGCCCGGGCACTCATAAACTTCACGGGACTTAATGCCGACCAGGCGGTTTTCCACATGGTCAATCCGGCCGATGCCGTGTTTTCCGGCAGTCTCGTTCAGCTTGAGAATTAAATCAGCGAGCGGGTAGGTTACGCCGTCGATTGAAACCGGAACACCGGCTTCAAATGCGATTTCGATGATTTCCGGAACGTCCGGCGTGTTTTCAAGAGATGCTGTCAGGTCATATGCCCCTTCAGGCGGCGCCGCCCACGGATCTTCTAATATACCGCATTCATTGGCGCGTCCCCATAGGTTCTGGTCGATGGAATACGGGCTGTCAAGATTGATCGGAATCGGTATGCCGCGGCTTGCAGCGTATTCAATTTCTTCTTCACGCGACCATTGCCACTCACGGACCGGAGCAATAACCTCCAGATCAGGGTTTAATGATTTAATGGATACTTCGAAACGAACCTGATCGTTGCCTTTTCCCGTGCAGCCGTGCGCTACGGCCACCGCGTTTTCCTTTTCCGCCACTTCAACGAGTTTTTTCGCGATTAACGGACGGGATAGTGCAGATACGAGCGGATACTTGCCTTCATACATTGTATGGGCCTGCATAGAAATGAGCGCGTACTCCCGGGCAAATTCTTCTTTCGCATCAATCACATACGAATTTACGGCGCCAACTTCCAGCGCTTTTTGCTGAACGAATGCCAAATCCTTTCCTTCCCCAACATCTAAGCAGCATGCAACAACATCGTATCCCTGTTCTTGCAGCCATTTTATCGCTACAGAAGTATCAAGACCTCCTGAGTATGCCAATACAACCTTTTTTTGTTCTGCCATGTTAAAAGCTCCCTTTGTATAAAAATTAGTTTTAATTAATAAAAATGCATTTTGTATGTATACACTGTAACAAGTAAATTCTGTTTTTTCAAGCCTTTTATAAAAAAAACCCCACCCAATTTTTTGAGCGGAGCAAAGCCTTTTTATACATTTATAAATCTTTTCGGATTTCCCGGAGCACATGAGGCAGTTCAGGAATAATCAGTTTACTCATTGCAAGCTTTACGGCGCCTGAGGAGCCGGGCGTGCAGAAGACTGCGGTATTTCGGATCACACCCGCTGCCGCTCTGGACAAAATGGCGGCGGAACCGATGTCCTCCGTATAGCTCAGCATGCGGAACAGCTCGCCGAATCCCGGGAGTTCTTTTGAAAACAGCGGCGTGACCGCTTCAATTGTGACATCCCTTTCGGCAATGCCCGTCCCTCCGTTTAACAGCACCGCATCTGTATATTCATCCATACAGCCGGATAAAACGGCTTTCTGCAATTCATCTTTTTCATCTTTTACAATGTCATAAGCGACCGTTTCAAATCCCGCTTCTCTGATGAAATCCATCATGACGCGCCCGCTTTTGTCGGTTTCTTTCGTTCTCGTGTCGCTGACTGTAATCACCTTGCAGCGCACGGCTGACGGGGCTTCTTGTTTATGTTCATGCACACTCATTGCTTCACCTCATCGTTTATGTATTAAACATATCGTAACGTTTGACTCTGGGGCATTCAATAAAAAAGCACACCCTAAAGGATGTGCTTTTTTCGATCATTACTGTGCAAGGCGGACAACGTCGCGTGCGATCATGACCTCTTCGTCAGTCGGAATGATGATGACTTTGACAGGAGAGTGAGGGTAGCTGATAAACGCTTCCTCGCCGCGCACGTTGTTCAGCGCAGGATCCCAATATACACCCATGAATTCTAAGCCGCGAAGCACGCGTTCTCTGACTTCAACGCTGTTTTCACCGATACCCGCAGTGAAAATAATCGCGTCAACGCCGCTCATTCTCGCAGCGTAAGAACCGATGTATTTATGGATTCTGCTTGCAAACACTTCAAGAGCCGTTTCCGCTCTTTCGTTTCCTTCTTTTGAAGCTTCTACGATATCGCGAAGGTCGCTTGAGAAACCGGATATGCCAAGCAGTCCGCTCTTTTTATTTAACGTATTTAATACTTCATCTGCCGTCTGATCCGTTTTTTCCATAATGTACGGGATCAATGCAGGGTCGATGTTTCCTGAACGTGTTCCCATCGCAACACCCGCAAGCGGTGTGAAGCCCATTGACGTATCAATGGATTTTCCGCCTTCTACGGCCGCAATACTTGCGCCGTTACCGAGGTGGCAGGAAATCAGACGCAAATCTTCAAGCGGGCGGCCGAGAAGCTCAGCTGCGCGCTGTGTCACGTATTTATGAGAAGTGCCGTGGAAACCGTATTTACGGATGCCGTATTTCTCGTAGTATTCGTACGGAAGGCTGTACAGGTAAGATTGCTCAGGCATCGTTTGGTGGAACGCCGTATCAAACACTGCAACCGCAGGCACATCCGGAAGCACTTCTTTAAAGGCTTTAATGCCGACGATGTTAGCCGGATTATGAAGCGGCGCAAGTTCTGAAATCTCTTCAATCTCACGGATTGTTTCATCCGTAAGCAAAACAGAATCGCTGAATTTTTCTCCGCCGTGAACCACACGGTGGCCGATTCCGTCAATTTCATTTAAATCCTTTATAATACCGAATTCAGTCAGCTTGTGAAGCAGCATCTTCACCGCAACCGCATGATCCGGAATATCTGTCACTTCTGTATTTTTTTCGCCGTTAACAGAGATAGTGAAAACGCTGTCGGCGATACCGATCCGTTCTACTAAACCTTTTGTTAGCACCTTTTCTGAAGGCATTTCGAATAACTGAAATTTTAAAGATGAGCTTCCTGCGTTAATTGCAATAATTTTAGACATAAATGACGCTCCTATCAAAATTCTTCTTCGTTTGTTCGTTCTTTTTTCCCAGACCATAACTGCGGTCCAAAAAATATCTGACTTTTCCATTTAAACATTGTCAACCCAGCATTTCAAGTCAACATCCACATTGGTACCGCTTACAACACGAAGTCGATATTTTCTGATAAATCTCATTTGTGCCAAATGGACGGCACGGCCTTACGGAATGTTATTTTCTTTCCTTAATTTGTGTTTTCGCCCTGATTTCCATTCATTTTAAAAAGCGAAAAGCAGCGCGGGATTTTGCGTCTCACACTGCTTTTTCGCCATTATTTTTCTTTTTGAATCCACTGATCCAATTTTGCCATCATCTCCCGCATCGCCTGCTGGTTCGCAAAAGAAGGAAGATTCGCCAAAAGCGCTTGTTTCGGCGGCTTTGTGTCTTCGCCTTTTTTCTGCAAGATTAAAATGCTCTTTGCCTGCGCTTCGTCTTTAAACATCGTAGCCGGCAGCTGGAGAAGGGCGTTGATATACACTTTTTCCGCAAAAAACCGCTTCAGTTTATCGCTTTGCGCGCTGTCAAACAGATGGTTCGGAATCATAAAAAATAAGTATCCGCCCGGTTTTGTATGTTTGACGCTCTGCTCAATAAATAAGTGGTGAGCAAATGAGTGGCCTTCATCCGCTTTCAGCTCAAACGCTTCAGCGCCTTCGTCATTCGGATAGTAGCCGACCGGCAAATCGCAGATAACCGCATCGGCCGGTTCGATAAATAACGGCTGAAGACTGTCCTGGCAGAACAGCTCCATTTCTTTTTCCTGCAGATTCGCCTGAGCATAAGCGATCTTCAGAAGGACATCGTCGATTTCAATGCCGAAGCTTTTTGCCGCTTTGTCAGAAAGCTGGTTTGCCGCGGTCAGCAGAAGATTTCCGGTGCCGCAGGCAGGGTCCAGCAATGTCAGGCCTTTTCGGCCGCCCGTAAATTTATTCACGAGGTAACTGATGAAAAGGCCGATCGTATCAGGCGTCATCTGTCTGTTCGGATGGGACTTATCTTTCAGTCCTTTTAAAATGGCGAGCTGGAACGCCTTGCGGATCCATTCATGCTCCCATTTTCTGAAGTCTGCTTTCGCAAGCAGGCTTTTAAGCTCGCCGGCTTGCTTTTCCTGAAGCGGAAGCTGGTCGGCCGTTTCAAGAAAATACATCTCTCCCGCCTCCGCAAGCCCCTCAATATAAGAAATCTCAAGGCCTTCTGCTATCACTTGGGCGGCTTTATCTAAAAGTTCATAAATCTGACCGACATGGTCGTGTTGCATGCTGTTTCCTCCTTGCCATGAAAAGAGCTCCGCGGCAGCACCCGGAGCTCTTTTTCTTTCTTTACTTGATTAACGCTTTTGCAGCTTCGATAGGCTTTTCATAATTCGGGTGGTTTGTCGCTTCGCTTACGTATTCCGCGTAAACGACTTTTCCGTCCTGATCAAGGACGAATACGGAACGTGCCAAAAGACGAAGTTCTTTGATGTAAACACCGAATGCTTCACCAAATGACATCTCTTTATGATCCGATAATGTTTCCACTTTATCAATTCCGTTCGCTCCGCACCAGCGCGCTTGTGCAAACGGAAGGTCGGCGCTGATTGTATAAACGTTCACATCACCGAGTTTTGCGGCTTCTTCGTTGAAGCGGCGTGTCTGCGCGTCACATACGCCTGTGTCAATGGAAGGAATAACGGATATGATCGTTACTTTCCCTTTCATATCTGCTAATGTCTTCTCTTCTAATCCGTTTGTCAAAACCGTGAAGTCAGGAGCTTGGTCACCCGGTTTCACTTCTTGTCCGATCAGCGTCACGGCTCCGCCTTTAAATGTAATTTCAGCCATTCTGATTCCTCCCTTTATCTATGTATAGCTCTATCATAGTCGAGTTTTATGCAAACTGCAAAGGTTATGCCGCATCGTAAAAAAAGCTAACTGCGGGCGGCAGTTAACTTTTCTGTTATAAATCGATATCCGTTCTTTTTTGGTTCCGGCCTTTTTCATTCTTTTTAAACATATGCTGGATGCGTTCAATCGTTTGAGGCGCGGAGTCTAACAGTTTATCAATCAGATGGGTGTTTTCGTCTAAATGAAGCATACGCACGCCGTTTGTTCCGACAATCAGAAACGCAATCGGCGTAATGGATACTCCGCCGCCGCTTCCGCCGCCGAACGGGAGCTTCTGCTCTTTTCTTTCATCATCATCGGTTCTTTTTTCAGCCGGCTTTCCTCCAAACTCGCTTCCGCCCGCCGCAAATCCGAATCCAACCTTTGAAACCGTTAAGATTACGCTGCCGTCAGGCGTTTCAACAGGATCGCCGATGATTGTATTCACGTCAATCATTTCTTTTAAATTTTCCATAGCGGTTTTCATTAAACCTTGAATGGGGTGGTCTGCCATATGCGCTCCTCCTTAAACTGATGAATCATTCTTTGAAGCAACCGGAACCGGCTGTTTCTTTCGTATGATAGAAAGTCCGTTCCGCCCGTATTTGAGCAATTTGAAAGCTGCACCTATAAGATGTCCAAAACGAAAAAAGAATATACACTGCAAATGCGTCTTGGATGCAGGCACTTGAAAAGAAGGAATGACTTCGTACACCGGTTTATGTATGAAACGCAGATGATCATACAGCATCGCCGTAAGGCCTCCCTTTACGGCCCACAATCCGCCGGCGGCGATTCCCGTAACGGCGGCGTCTTTTATTCCGATAACCGTCACCCATTCGAACTTCGTAACACGGACTCCCGCAAGAAATGAGGCGGCGATTTGGCGCATCTGAAAGACTTGGTGCAGAATCATTTCTATTCTGTGAATGCTCTGTTTGACATCTTCATATGTGATTTTTTTCTTCTCTTTTTTCTGACCTTTCATTTCTGATTTCGTGTCCTGTTTGACATCAATAGACGCGTCTTCGCTGTTTACTTTAATGACGGGCAGCGTTTTTTTAAAACGGACCAGCCCGTATAAGGCCGAGAGTTTAAACGTCAGTTTGTCGTTATCTTTATCGTGAAGATATTCGAAAGTCAGATGGATTTTCATCCTCATGAGCAGCCAGACCAAAATGAGAATGAGAATAACAGCTGCTGCGGCATATCCCATAAGCTTCACTTCCTTAGCAGCATTATCGCCAAAACCCAAAAAAATAAACCCGGACGTTTATTCCGGGTTTACTGCTTTTATTTGCGGTACAGCGCTTCGTGAATCACCGTTGTGTCGGCGATCAAATCGTGAATGCCCTGCTTTTTGGGCGTAAACGCAATGACGATATAGAGAATCCAGATTTTATCGATATAACGCCCCACCGCTTCTCTGAAAATGACGGTGCTCCAAGTCAGCGGCTTTCCGGGCGTCAAAGAAGTGACCTTTAACCCGAAGACCATTTTGCCGAGTGTCTGATGAAACCATTTCGTCATGAACACAAAATAGGCGAGGTAGACGATCAGGGTTGTGACGGAATAAGCTGAGATTGTAAACATTCCGCTTGTTGCCGGGAGCTTCATCAGCGTGAAAATCGGTGAAACGATGAGATGGTTAAGTCCCCAGACCACCAGCCAATCAAGAAGAAACGCCCAAAACCTGATCCAAAAGCCTGCATATGCCTGCTCGGGCGCCTTCTGTTGTTCGGCTTCCTCTTCTTTGCCGTGAAAGCCTTCGTAAGTCGCGTCCATTCTTTCTTCCCCCCTACTTTGCATAGAGATACATCATCCGCGGCGAACCGGATTGCGAAATGAGTTCTTTCATATTCAGAAAATCAATTTCGCTTTTAAACATTTTCGCTGCGCTCATGGAAAAGAGCGAGCCTAATCCGAATCCTTCCTCGTATGTGATGACTGAAGCGTTTTTCATATTTTTATGGTCCTTTTTCATCGCGCTGATCGTATCATCGTAAAAACCGAGCTCATCAACGAGGCCGATTTTTTTCGCTTGTCTGCCGTCGTAAACACGGCCGTCGGCAATTTTTTTCACATCCGCTTTTGACATGTGCCGGCCTTTTGAAATGACATTGACAAATCCTTCATAAGAATCGTTGACCATTGTCTGCATGATCTTTCTTTCTTCCTTCGTCATGTCGCGGGTCGGGGACATGATGTCTTTATGCGCGCCGCTTTTAATGGTTTCAAACTTGATGCCGAGTTCATCGGCGAGCTTGGAATAATTGACGCTTTCCATGATGACGCCCAGTGAACCCGTGAGCGTTTCCGGTGAAGCATAGATTTTATCGGCGGCCGTTGAAATATAGTAGCCTCCCGATGCCGCCATGGAGCCCATGGATACATAAATCGGTTTCTTCGTTTCTTTCTTTAGTTCTTCCAGTTTTTTATGTATTTCCGCGCTTTCGTAAACGCCTCCGCCGGGGGAATTGATTTTCAGTACAATTCCTTTGACGCTTTTATCTTCTTTCGCACGCTCAACCTGTTTTAAAAATGATCTGTGATCATACCCGCCTGAGCTGAGCAGGCCAGCGGACCCGCCGTTATCCTCAATCGTGCCGTCCACTTCAAGCACGGCGATTTTACTGCCGGGGCTGCCCTTATCCAGCGTCACTTCCTCTGTGTCATCTGTCAGTGATGCAAAGTCAGACCCGGTATCTCCGATATTCTTCAGCACCCCGACGGTCACACTTGCAATGACTGATACGCCGAAAATGCCGAGCGCGATGACGAGCGCAATCCATCTTTTTGCATTCATTTGTTCTCCTCCTTTTCTGTCAATATTCGTACGTTCCCCCGTAAAAAAAGATTCATTTTTTTCATGAAGCGCTTTCTCTTAACGGATAAACAGGAAACATGTTACACTATTGCCACAGGTATTTTAACACAATACCTGCTGGGAGAAAAACGTAAATATGACAGCAAAGGGGAATGGGGATATGACCGATCTTCGCCGCAATGTTTATTTTTTTCACAAACAAAACAACGAAACAAAAGAACAAGTCAGCTCTTTGAAGCAGCTTGCTGAATCGCACGGTTTTACAGTTGCGGCTCAACCGGAGGATGCCGGTATTATCGCCAGCATCGGCAGCGACGGCTCATTTCTGCAAGCCGTCAGAAAAACCGGATTCCGTGATGACTGCCTGTATGTCGGCATCGCTAAAAAAGGGAAAGCCCATTTGTACTGTGATTTTCACAGCGATGAGCCTGAAAAAATGGCGGCCAGCATGACCGCGGAACAGCTTGAGGTCAGAAAATACCCGCTCATTCACGTAACGGTGGACGGCAGCAATCATTTTCACTGTTTAAACGAGGTTTCCATCCGTTCAAGCATTATTAAAACGTTTGTGATGGATGTGTTAATTGATGATCTTCATTTTGAGACGTTCAGAGGAGACGGGATGATCATTTCCACCCCGACGGGCAGCACCGCCTACAATAAATCTGTCTCAGGCGCCGTTGTTGATCCTTTGATTTCCTGCATGCAGGTATCCGAACTGGCGTCGTTGAACAACAACACATACCGTACACTCGGATCTCCATTTATTTTAAGCTCAGACCGGAAGCTGACACTGCAGGTGGTGCAGGACGGAAATGAGCATCCGATTATCGGGCTTGATAATGAAGCGCTCAGCACGCGGAATGTCAAAAAGGTTGAGATTACACTATCCGATAAAAAAATCAAAACGGTGAAACTGAAAGACAACTCTTTCTGGGAAAAAGTAAAGCGATCATTTTTATCATAAAAAAAGAGGACGGGCATCACTGCCTGTCCTCTTTTTCATATACGATACGGCCGCCGACGACGGTTTTGACCGCTTCCAATTCATGAAGCTTTTTCGGATCCGTCCTGAACGGATCACCGCTGAGTACGGTAAAGTCGGCATCATAGCCGGGGGCGATCCGTCCGCGGCTATGTTCTTTATGGACGATGGCCGCGCTTCCCTCCGTGTAAAGCTGAATGGCTTCGTACACGGTCAGGCACTCTTTTTCATAATAGGCCGGACCTTCCGGGTGCTGCTTGCTTGTACGGAGCACAGCCGATTGAATGCCCAGAAGCGGATCGGCCGGCTCAATCGGGGCGTCTGAGCCTCCGGCGCACAGCAGCCCTTTTGACAGCAGTGTTTTCCAGGCGAAAGCCGTTTTCATCCGCTCTTCTCCGAGCCGGTCAATCACCCACGGAAAATCACTGGCCACAAAATGCGGCTGAAGATCAAGTCCGATCGGCAGCCGGGCGGCTCTTTCAATCAATCCGTCATCTAATACTTGCGCATGAATGAGCCTGTCTAGCTGTCCGGGCTTTGCCGGATATCTTTCGATAACATCGAGCACCTTTTCAAATGCAAGGTCGCCAATCGCGTGTACGGCGATTTCCATTCCTTTCTCTCTCGCTTTATAAACAAGAGCGGCAAGGGTCTCGTCATCGTGCACCTGAACGCCGGAAACTGACGGATTATCATGATAAGGCTTTTTCAACAGAGCGGTTCTGCCTCCGAGCGCGCCGTCAGCAAAAATTTTCATCGCTCCGTATTCCAGGTAAGGTCCGGTCGATTTATCCAGAGCGCTCCAGCTGTCGACGGCTTCGTGATGAACGAGCAGATGGGCGCGAAAAGGATAAAGGCCGCTGCCGGTTAATGACTCGTACGCGGCAACGGGAACGGACGCGTCTCCGTAGTAAGCCAGATCTTCTGAATGCCCGCCTGTCAGGCCTTTTGACCAGCAGTCCGTAATCGCCGTTTGAAGCGCGCGTTTGACATAGTGAAGTGAGACGGGCGGCAGGGCCTGTGTCACAAGCTCTTGGGCTTTATCCAGCAGAAGACCTGTCGGACCGGTGCCGTCCCGGACGATAATCCCGCCGTTTGGATCAGGTGTTTCGGTTGTAATTCCCGCCTCGCGCAATGCGGCCGAATTAACCGCAACGGCGTGCCGGCATACCCGCTTCAGCAGGACGGGGCGGTCGGGAAAGAGCGGGTCAAGGTCATGCTTCGTGACGTAATCCGGCCGTTCAAACAGATTTTCATCCCAGCCTTCGCCGATCAGCCATTCGCCATCTTCCAATTCACGCTCTGCTTCTTTTGCGGCCCGCAGGATCGCTTCTTTTGACGTCAGCTGCGACAAATCGAGGCGAAGCTGTTTTTCCCCGTGTCCGATTAAATGCATATGACTGTCCGAAAACCCCGGGAACATGACAGCTCCATGTAAATCGATTTCCTCCGTATCAGGCGAACCGTATGTTCCCTGGAGCTCCCGGAAGCCGCCCGTCTGTTTGATGATGCCGTCTTCGGTATAAACGGCTTCAGTGACATGATTCTCGTCAAGCATTGTATAGATGGTGCCGCCGTGCCAAATCGCTTTCATCCCCGCTCACCCTTTATCCTGTATTATGCTTTTTTATCAGCCTTCAGCCGTTCTTCACGCTGTCTCAACTCCACACGTCTGATTTTTGCGGACGCCGTTTTCGGCAGGCTTTCGACAAATTCAATTTCTCTCGGATATTTGTAAGGCGCCGTAATCGTTTTTACGTGGTTTTGCAGTTCTTTGACAAGTTCGTCACTGCGCTTTTCATCGTCTTGTAAAACGACATAAGCTTTTACGATTGAACCTCTGATTTCATCCGGGCTCGCCACGACTGCACATTCTTTCACTTCCGGATGCTTCACGAGCGCGTCCTCTACTTCAAAAGGCCCGATTGTATATCCGGAGCTGACGATAATGTCATCATTGCGGCTCTCAAACCAAAAGTAGCCGTCCTCGTCTTTTTTCGCGCGGTCTCCTGTAAGAAAGTAATCTCCGCGAATCTGCTTTTTCGTTCTTTCGGGATCTTTATAATATTCCTTGAATAAGGCCGGTGTGCTCAAATGCACGGCGATATCGCCAGTTTCGCCTGTTTCGCATATTTCGCCCTTATCGTTTATAATCTCTACTTGATTTCCGGGGGTCGGTTTGCCCATGCTTCCCGGCTTAATATCCATATCCTTCAGGACGCCGACTAACAGGGTGCTCTCCGTTTGGCCGTATCCGTCTCTCACTTTAATGCCGAAATGCTTCCGGAATACGTCAATGACTTCCCGGTTTAATGGCTCACCCGCAGAAACTGCGCTGTGAAGAGCAGAAAGATCATATTTGTCCAGCTCCTCCACTTTTGCCATCAGGCGGTATTCCGTCGGGGTACAGCAGAAGACATTTACTTGATGGCGCTCCAGCAGCTCTAAATACGTCTTGGCGTTGAATCTGCCGTGATAAATGAATCCTGTCGCGCCGCTTCCCAGAACGGCGAGCAGCGGGCTCCACACCCATTTCTGCCAGCCGGGCGCCGCGGTGGCCCACACTGTATCGTCTTCGGAAATATCCAGCCATGCACCGGCTGATGTTTTTAAATGGGCAAAGGCCCAGCCGTGTGTATGTACAACGCCTTTAGGCTGGCCGGTCGTGCCTGAAGTATAGGACAAAAACGCCATGTCCTCTCTTGTTGTATCAGCTGTTTGAAAACTGTCTCCGTCCGCTTCAATCGTTAGGAGGTTTTTCCAGCCGGCATCATTTTCACCGATTGACAATGTCACCAGCTGCTCGGTATTCACCTCGTCAAATGCGTTTATAAATGAAGGATAAACGATAGCGCCTTTCACTTCGGCGTGTTTGATCCGGTATTCAAGGTCTTTGGCGCGCAGCATTTCCGAGCAAGGAATGACGACCATCCCCGCTTTTAAGATCGCTAAATAAACGGCATACGCTTCAAGCACTCTCGGAACCATGACAATCAGCTTATCGCCTTTTTCAAATCCGAGACCTTTCAGGCGGGCTCCGATTTTATTCGTTTCTTCCATCAATTTTTCATACGTCCAGACTTTCTTGCCGCCTGTTTGATCTTCCCAAATAAGCGCGTTCTTCTCTTTGGAACGGCTGAACTTTTCGATTTCATTTACAAGGTTATAGTTCTTTGGGGCGATTAAATCTTCTCGTTTTAACACGAACAACTCCTCACTTTCTTTCCCCATTATACATAAACATAGGCCATTACAATAAAAATATGCATAAATTGCTTCCCGCTTCTATCTATACTCATGAAAAAAGAGCGGGGGAATTCCCCGCTCTCTTAGCCATTATGTGAAGTTGTGATTAAAACTGCTGCTGGCTGCTTCCGCCCATGCTTTGCTGAGCAAAAGAGACAAGACGTTTTGTGATTTCTCCACCGACAGAACCGTTGGCGCGAGAAGTTGTTTCCGGTCCAAGGTTTACACCGAATTCAGAAGCGATTTCGTACTTCATTTGGTCGATAGCTTGAGCAGCGCCTGGCACTAAAAGCTGGTTGCTGTTTCCGCTGTTTGATTGTGACATGTGTATCACCTCCTTGTGAGTATAGAATGTGATAAAACACATGTCTTCATTCAAAAAAACTTTGGTAATTGTATACAGTTTTAAAACAGGCCGGCAAACTTATCGTGAGCTTCCTGCTCTGAGTAAACAGTGATGGTTTCGATGCCGGCAGCGGCCTCTGCAATCAGCGGTTCAAAATCAACGAAGCTTTCGAAGTGCTCGATTTTTTCTTTTTTCGGACGTGTTTTCGGACTTGGCGGCGTAAAGATGGTGCAGCAGTCCTCAAACGGCTGAATGCTTGTTTCATAAGTGCCGATTTCTTTTGATTTCTCGATGATTTCTGTTTTGTCCATTCCGATTAAAGGGCGCAAAACCGGTGTTGCCGTCACGGCATTGATCGCATACATGCTTTCAAGCGTCTGGCTCGCTACCTGCCCGAGGCTTTCCCCCGTAATGATCGCGAGCGCTTTTCGTTCTTCTCTGATTCTGTCCGCGATTTGCAGCATAAGACGCCGCGTCGCCGTCATCGTATAGTTTTCCGGGATTTGTTTTTGAATGAGTTCCTGCGTCTTTGTAAACGGCACGATATGAAGCGTCATACTGCCGCCGAACTTCGCGAGGCATCCCGCGAGATCCATGACTTTCTGCTTTGCCCGTTCGCTCGTATACGGCGGACTGAAGAAATGTACGGCTTCAACTGATAATCCCCGTTTCATCGCGTAAAAACCGGCGACCGGACTGTCAAAACCGCCGGAAAGCATCAGCATCGCTTTACCCGCGGAACCGACAGGAAGGCCTCCGGCGCCTTTTTCGTTACGAATGGTCAGGAATGTCGCTTCCTCCCTGATTTCAATCCGAAGCGGAATATCGGGATTTTTCACATCGACGGTTAATCCATCCGTGTTTTTCAAAATATGGCCGCCGATTTCAGCGTTCATCGCATTCGTATCTAATTCAAACTGCTTGTAAGCCCGTTTGGTCTCGACCTTAAACGTATTCCCCGGTTTATATTCGCCTTCTATCGCGGCTAAAGCCGTTTTTTTAATGTCTTCCAGCTTGCTTTCGCATTTAATTGCGAGACTGAAACTTTGAATGCCGAATATATTCTTTAATAAGGAACAAATTTCCTCCGGGTTTTCTCCATTAAGTGTAATTGACATCCGGTCCCGGTTTGAAAAGTATTTTACTTTTTTATAATCCTTTAATACCAGGCGGATATTCTGTTTTAATCTTTCAATAAAACTGCGTCTGTTTTTTCCTTTTGTGGATATTTCACCAAAACGGATTAAAATATGATCGTAATTCATATGCTACCTCATCATTTTTTTTAGTTTTTGAACAGCCGGCGCCAGCGCGGCCATAAACGGCTCCGTGATGTCAGCCGTATGGCTGAAGTTCAGGCTGACTCTGATGCTGCTTGATGCAATCTGTTCGCCTTTATTCATTTGCAGAAGAACACGGCTCGGTTTGTGCTCTCTTGCCGAACATGCCGCGGTTGTGGAGACATATATTCCTTTTTCCTCAAGCATGTGCAGCAGCACTTCCGCCTTCACACCCGGAACGGAAAAATTAATGATATGCGGCGCGCTATTTTCGGCGGGAGTGTTGATGACGACCCCGTCCGTCCCGCTCAGCCTTTCCATGAGCGCATTCTTGGCAGCCTCCACGGAAGAAAGCCGCTCATTCATGTCACGCGCGGAAAGATTGATCGCTTTCGCAAGGGAAACGGCGCCTGCCGTGTGTTCTGTTCCGGCGCGGACGCCTTTTTGCTGCGAGCCGCCCGTTATAAGCGGAATGAGCCGCGTTCCTTTTTTGACGATAAGCGCTCCGGTCCCTTTTAAGCCATGAAACTTATGCCCTGAAACGGTGCAAAGGTCAATGCCCGCTTCTTCTATAGACAGAGGAACTTTATGAATGCCCTGCACATGATCAACATGAAACAGAATATTCCGGTGCTGCTTCAAAAACCCGCCGATTTCCTTTACGGGCTGAATGGAGCCGACTTCGTTATTGACATGCATGACGCTGACGATTATCGTATCCGGCCTGATAGCCGATTTGACGTCTTTCAAAGAAACGAAGCCGTTTTGATCGGCCGGAAGATATGTGACTTCAAAGCCGAACAGCTCTGTCAGCTGATCAAGCGTCTCCGTCACAGAAGGATGCTCAATCGCCGAAGCAATGATATGTCTTCCTTTACTCATGTTTGCCCAGGCCGCTCCCTTTAACGCAGCGTTATTCGCTTCAGTCGCGCCTGATGTAAATACAATATCATAATTTTTTAAACGTAAGGTTCTTTTTATTTGCTGAGCGGCCGCTTCAAGGAGCTGTTCCGTCTCAGTTCCTAACTGGTGCAGAGACGAAGGATTGCCGAAATAACGGCTGCTCGTCTGTTTATACACTTCCAAAACCTCTTCATACGGCTCGGTCGTTGAACTGTTGTCTAAATATATCATTTTTTTTACTCCTTTTATGAAAACGGTACATCGTATGATATTTATGCTACCATAACAAAAGTAAATAGAAATTTGCAATAAATCGAGTATTGACTTCTCTGTACATTGCCATATAATAAGTAATGTTCGTTTTGTTATATTATCTGACAATTAATTGACAGAATATTTCAACATAGTATTTAGGAGGACTTTTATGAAACACTCACTACCTGTCAAAGATACCGTTATTATCGGTTTCATGCTCTTCGCACTTTTTTTCGGGGCAGGAAATATGATATATCCGCCGGAGCTTGGGCAAGCGGCGGGGCATAATGTCTGGAAAGCGATGGGCGGTTTCTTACTGACCGGCGTAGGACTGCCGCTTTTGGGTATTATCGCCATCGCATTAACAGGCAAAGACGCGAAAGGACTTGCCGATAAAGCTCACCCGGTATTCGGCACTATTTTCACCGTTGTGCTTTATTTATCAATCGGGCCGCTTTTCGCGATTCCGAGAACCGGAACCGTTTCATATGAAATCGGTGCAGTTCCGTTTTTAAGCGGCATCCCGGAAAGATTATCTTTATTTGTTTTCACGTTGATCTTTTTTTCTATTACGTATTATTTAGCTCTTAACCCGTCCAAAATCGTGGACAGAGTCGGAAAGATTTTGACTCCCATTAAATTCGGTATCATTTTAATCATTGTCGTAAAAGCCATAGTCACTCCGATGGGCGGGCTGGGCGCCGTACATCAGGCATATTCCGGAACGCCGGTGTTCAAAGGATTTTTGGAAGGCTATAAAACAATGGATGCGCTCGCCTCAATCGTCTTCGGCGTCGTTGTCGTCAACGCTGTTAAAAGCAGGGGCGTCACCCAGCGTAAAGCGCTCGCGGCCGCTTGTATTAAAGCGGGTCTGATTGCAGCGGCGGGTTTGACATTCATTTATTTATCTTTGGCCTATCTGGGAGCGACAAGCACGGACGCTGTCGGGCCGCTCGGCGAAGGCGCAAAGATTTTATCAGCTTCATCTGATTACCTGTTCGGTTCACTGGGAAACATCGTTCTCGGCGCCGCCATCACCGTTGCGTGTTTAACGACAAGCATCGGGCTTGTCACATCTTGCGGCGAATATTTTTCAAAATTGATTCCCGCTTTATCATACAAAATGGTGGTTACGATTGTCACGCTGTTCAGTCTGGCGATTTCAAATTTCGGACTTGCTGAGATTATTGCATTTTCAGTTCCTATTTTATCAGCCATTTATCCGCTGGCGATTGTCATTATCGTCCTTTCCTTTATTGATAAAATCTTTAAGGAAAGACGCGAAGTCTATATCGCCTGCCTGATCGGAACGGGACTGTTCAGTATCCTGGACGGTTTGAAGGCAGCAGGCATTCCGCTCGGATCATTAGATTCATTCTTAAACGCAAATCTTCCGCTTTACAGCATGGGAATCGGCTGGGTGCTTCCGGGCATTGCCGGAGCGATCATCGGCTGCATCATCACGTTTTTTATCAGCCCGCCCATCGAATTAAATAAAGCAAAATCGTAACATTCAGCGCCTGCGGTTTGATGTATATCAGCCATAGGCGCTTTTTATATTCCGTGAGAAACAAAAAAACTGCACCTCTGATTTCCATCAGGGTGCAGTTTTTGCTTGTGCGTCTATGAAGCAGATTGATCAGCTTTAATTTTTTTCACGGCGCCGGGAGCTGCTTTTTCAACAGCAGCTGCTGCCATCTCATAAGCTTCATTATAGCTGTAAGCGTAAAACAGCCGTTCCGCTTCTTTCAGCTGTTCGGATAAAATATGATTCTGGCTTCGGAAGCGGTTGCCGTACTGGATGATCCGCTCAATCAGCTTCACCTGAATCACAAGTTCTTCCGCCTCTTCGCTGACTTCCGCAACCACCTTTTCAGCTTCGGTCAGATGTTTGGCGGCTTCCTCCATGTTTAACGGCAGCTCTTCCAATTGGCTGACGGTCTCTTCTATATGATGATTTGCCGTCTCGAGCTTGTCCTTGACTTCTTCAGGAATTCCCGGCACGTTGCTTTTTTGCAGCATTCGGGCCGTGTCAGAAATGGTTTTCCGAAGATGCATCAGCGTTTCCCGCGCCTGCAGTTCTTCTTTTCTGAGCGCCTGCAGATTTTCACGGTATTCGGCATGTTCTTTCTGAGCCTCTTCCATCTGCTTTTCGATGGCCTCGACTTCTTCAATCAGCAGAGAGTAAGCGACATGCTCGCCGTCAAGCTTTTCTCTCGCCTGCTCAAGGAGCCGGCCGATCGTTTCCAGCTGTTTTTCGAAAGCATGCTGTCTACCGATTTCTCCCGCCGTCAGCTGATAGCTTTCCTTGACGAGCTCCGTTTCGGTTTTTGTGCGGTCTTTTTCTTCCTCAAGCTTCTCATACGCGATGATCAGCTCAGGCATTTTGCTTAATACGGACTGTCCGGCTTCCACTTCGCCTTCCAGCTGTTCATACATCGATTGAATGGTTTCATCAATCAGCTGAAGAATGGCGGACGCTTCGTCGACATCTAATTCTTCCAAAAGCGCGCTTTCGGCCCGTTTCAATTGATTTGTGAGTGTCTCCAGCTCTTTTTCGATTTGAATATGCTCCAATTTGTAGCCTTTTTCCGTCATTTCCCGGTAGCCGTCTTTCAGCTTGGCAATTTGGTTCGGCACGGTCTGTTTACAGTCCGCGAGCAGTTTCGGAACGTCATCTATGTATGTTTGAAGCTGATCCAGTCTGCGGTCCTGTTCAAGCAGCACTTTTCTCGCTTTGATGTAATTGCCGCTTTCCGTCTCTTCTTCGAACTTTTTTATGCCGCTCCAGATTTCGTCGAGATCCGTCTCCAGGCTGTTATATAGCTCTCCGTAGAGATGGCTGTACGCCAGAAGGTTTTTTCGCGCTTTTGAATACCGCTCACGCACCTGTTCAATCTCTCCGCGGCTTTTTTCCTCGCTCGTCACAAGGTCGCTGATCTCACGCAGTATGCCTTCTATATTTGATTCGGCTGCAGTGAGGAGGTCGTCGATGTGGACAAGCACCTGATTCGCTTTTTTGAACCGGTATTTGTCGGCGTTCTCTTCGGCATCATAAAGGAGCTCTTCTACTTTCGGCAGATGGGCTGTGACAATTTCATCCCACTCTTCGCGCCATCTTTCAAAGAACTCTTCCGTCTCTCCGGTCATTTTCAGATGTTTGATCTTGGACATTTCTTCCACTATCGAACGGTTTAAAATTTCAATCTTCCATGACTCCAGCCGGTCAATTTCCGTATAAATTTTTTTCCTGAAAAAGTAGCCCGCCGCAAAGAGCGCGAGCAGTATAACCAATAATCCGATGACTAACTCCATAATGAGCCCCCTTGTTGTTCTCTTAATCTGTCAGGGTGTTTTATGTATTCAGAAAGATTTCAATATATGTATTGAGAAAATCTGTCGTTTTCATTGTTATTATGATACCATGTAACCAACATTTTTTGACCAGAAATCAAAAACTTTTTGCATAATTTCGGCAGGATTCTGCAATTTTTTAATGGAGTGACACAAATGGAAAAACGAGACGCTCATATCCACACGCCTTTTTGCCCTCACGGCTCGAAGGATGCGCTGAAAGAATATGTCGAAAAGGCCCTGGAAAGAGGCTTTGACTCGATCACATTTACAGAGCACGCCCCCCTTCCTCCGTCATTTCAAGACCCCGTACCGTTTCAGGACAGCGCGATGGATCTCAGACAGATGGAGGTTTATTTGGAGCGGCTGTCACAGCTGAAAAAGGAATACGATGGACAAATCAGCATTCTGACCGGGCTAGAAACCGATTTTATCACAGGGTATGAAGAGGAAACCGCGGCGTTTCTGAACACGTACGGCCCCTCACTGGATGACGGCATTTTATCCGTTCATTTTTTGAAGACCGGTCCGTCTTATATCTGCCTCGATTTTGACGAGCATGCGTTTCGGCAGCTTGCCGACCACTTCGGAAGCGTTGAAGCCGTATATGAACAATACTATGAAACTGTGTATTCTTCCATTGTAACACCTCTCGGCCCCTTTAAGCCAAAACGGGTCGGCCATATCACGCTCGTCAAAAAATTCGCACGCCTTTTCCCTTACAGCATGTCACCTCAAATAAGAGAGCTTGCGGCCCGCTGTCTTGACGCCGTGAAAGAACACGGAATGGAGCTGGATGTGAATACATCCGGGCTCAGAAAGAAGTTTGCCGGGGAAGTATACATGGAGGATTGGATGGCTGAGACGGCGAAGCAAAAAAAAATCCCGCTCATATTCGGGTCGGACGCCCATCAAGCGGAAGATGTCGGCAGTTCCTATGAAACGTACAAAAGCATCATTACTTCATAAGCGCCGCATCAGGCCGTCGGAACACGCTTTCGATCCATATCTTCACCTCTTCAAAATACCTTTTATAAAAGTACGGTTCATGAGGCTGCATATAGAGCACCTCCGTAATGTATTGAGGCTGAAGATACGGCATCATCAAGAGGGATTTCAATTGCAGAATAAAATGCGGCACGGGCAGCGTCAGCCGTCTGTAGCGTGACTGCCCTTCTTCAATTACCAGCTGGAAAATATATTTTTCTTTCATTAAGTAAGTAGACATAATTTCCCTGATAAGCACGGAATCAATCGTCACTTCCCGGTACACAAACCGCGTTAATTGACGGTTATCGTGCTGATAGGATAAAATATCGAAAATCACCCGCAGGATGCGTTCCTGCGCGTCTTCACCGTTCATACTGACGGCGGCTTTTTCCAGCGCTTCAGTATAGCCTTCGTAAAACTCGGAAACTAAATGTTCCATTAATCCGCCTTTCCCTTTAAAATAGTAGGAGATGTGCGCAACATTTACATCAGCTGACTTTGCGATTTCACGGACGGACGTGCCGGAATAACCTTTTTGGTTAAACAGCTGGACAGCGGCGTTAATAATTTTGTCTTTGGTGCTTACTTTCATACGGCTCACCCCTTTATGTGTAACAATTCAAGCAGAAAGGCGCCGTTCCTGTAAGAACTTCTCGACAAATGCCGGCAGAACGGCCGGAACTTTGTTTGATATTATAGAAAAAGTGAGGGTTTTCCATGTTTCATGTCGAAAAACAATCCGGAGATAAAGAAAAAAGTTATCAGCTTCTGCTTAAACAGCTCGAAGCCATGACAGAAGATGAAACGGATGCGATCGCAAATTACGCGAATGCATCAGCGCTTTTATACCATTCATTACATGAAGTCAACTGGGCGGGGTTTTACTTCGCTAAAGAGGGCGAGCTTGTGCTCGGACCGTTTCAAGGACTTCCTGCCTGTGTGCGCATTCCGTTCGGCAGAGGCGTATGCGGCACTGCCTACTCTAACGGCGACGTGCAGCGGATTGCCGATGTGAATGCGTTCCCGGGACATATCGCCTGTGACGCGGCTTCCCAGTCAGAAATCGTTCTCCCGATCCGCGTAAACGGTGAAGTGATCGGTGTGCTGGACATTGACAGCCCCGTGAAAAACCGTTTTGATGAAACGGACGAAACCTATTTAGCAAAGTTTGTTGAAACGCTTGAAAAACGATTAGGATAAAAAAAGGAGCCCGGCCGGCAGGCCGGCTCCTTTTTTATGTCGTCGTGCTGTTTTGATGGATGATCAGCCGGTTTTTGCCGTTCCGTTTGGCGATATAAAGCGCCTCGTCCGCTTGCTGAACGAGCATTTTCAACGGCATCGGGCCTGTCTTTGACCAGCAGGAAACGCCGCAGGAAATCGTCACGCGCGGCTCGGTGTTTTCCCGGATGGCGCGAACAAGCCTTTTAGCGATGCGTTCTCCGGATGACACGTTGATATTCGGCAGATAGACAGCCAGCTCCTCGCCCCCCCACCTCGCAGCGACATCATGCTCACGAATATGGTTTTTCATAACGGAGGCCACCTGAATCAGGATCGAATCTCCCGTTTGATGACCGTATGTATCATTAATGGTTTTGAAATTATCGATATCAACGAGGATGAATACACCCCGTTTATGAATTTTCATGCTGTATTGAATTTTCTCATCCAAATAGGTTCTTGAATACAGCTCCGTCAGCTGGTCTGTCTGAACAAGATGCTCAAGCCTGTCGCGCAGCATGGAGTTCGTGACCGCTAATGTCGCATGGTGAATGAGCGCTTGAAAAAGCTTATACATTTCAAACGTAAAAGCATATAAATCCTTTTTCAATAAAATCGCGAACCCGAAGACGGTGTCATTTTCGATCATCGGCACCGCCATCAGCGAGCCGAAGCCGTTTTCGCCGAATACAGTCTTTCCGCTGCCGATAAACACGCCCTTTTCTCCCTCGAACAGCTTTTCTTTCACAATGCTGATATAGGGGTTCGCACGTTCTGTCTTAAAAAAAGCGGTATGTCCCGGAAGCAGATTTTGCGTCTCAAAATGATCAATATGAAAAAAAGCCACTTCTTCCGCATGAAATGATTGGGTCATAATGGCGGCGAGTTCCCGCATCGTGTCAGTGAGTCTGAGGCGCTGATTCAGCTGGCGCGATGTTTCATTAATGAGCTCCAGATTCGCAATGCTTTTTTTCGATTGCTCATAGAGCTGCGCATTTTCAAATGCTTTTCCCGCTGCGCCCGCAAGCAGCAGCATTTCACTGAGAGTACTGCACGAAAGAACGGCATCCTGCAGCCCCTCCGTCTTCAGAACCCCGTAAGTCCCCTGCTGGCCTTTGATCGGCAGGTAAGCAGATGACCTGCCTTTTCTGAGCAGTCTCCCCGATAAATAAACCTTCAGGGCAGACGGGTCGGCATCTTTTCCGTCCATATGTAATTCTTTTGCGGGAAGCTGTCTGTCCGTATCCTGATCCTGCGTGATAAACAGTGAAAAGCGGAAAGACCGGAAAGCCGTACTCAAACTTGCCTGCAGTTTTTCCAAAACCTCATTTTGATCCAAAAGCGAATGGAACATTTCTGTCATTCTGTGAATTTTCCGCTGATGCTTCGTTTTGTCAAACAGTCCGCTTTGTCTCACAGATTGATTGATAAACTGAGTAACGATCTCAGGCAATGATTCCGGGATCGGCAGCCCGCCTTCCGAGCGCAGATAAAAGGATCTGCCGGACGTCTGATTCCTGATCATAAAACGGCCGTCACTCTCTTTCAGCGGAGCATAATGCGGTTCATCTTCTGTTTTTATGGTGAAACGTGTTGATTCTGCCGGTGAAAGGGTCAATGAAAGAGATGTAAAGCAGGATTCTAGAGCTGAGGCCAGCCATAACAGCGAGTCGGATAATGAGACGGATTCAGATTTCGTTAAGAAAAAAGAAAGCATTTTCTGATGAAAGGCCGTCACTTCATCAATTGTTTGTTTTTTCATTTTTATCACCTAAACATGTACTACTCATTTTTGTACATTATATCATAAACCGGCACTCTTCATGGAGAAATGGTTGACGGCGGCGGGGAAAAATCATATAATGTTCTTTGTGTGAAATATTGCAGCCTTTTTGTTCAGCTTCTGTGTTTGCATTTTGTTCCTTAGCTGTAAGGTGTATCGTGTAACTCTCTGCTGCTGGAGCGAGGATACATGAAAACAAAATGTGCACGGTCGGATCGAACAGACGGTTTTTATTTTCCACAAAATAAAACCAAAGGAGGAGTCACATTATGGCTCGCTATACAGGTCCATCTTGGAAACTGTCCCGCCGTTTAGGAATCTCTCTTAGCGGTACAGGTAAAGAATTAGAAAAACGCCCTTACGCACCAGGTCCCCACGGTCCGGGACAGCGTAAAAAACTATCAGAATACGGTTTGCAATTGCAAGAAAAGCAAAAACTTCGTCACATGTACGGTGTAAACGAACGTCAATTCCGCACATTGTTTGACAAAGCTGCAAAAATGACTGGTAAACACGGCGAAAACTTCATGATTCTTTTAGATGCACGTCTTGATAACGTTGTGTACAAGCTCGGTCTTGCACGCACTCGCCGTCAAGCTCGCCAATTAGTTAACCACGGTCACATCCTTGTTGACGGAAGCCGCGTTGACATTCCGTCTTACCAAGTAAAACCTGGTCAAACAATCGGTGTTCGCGAAAAATCAAGAAACCTTTCTATCATCAAAGAATCTGTAGAAGTAAACAACTTCGTTCCTGAGTACCTTACTTTCGACGCTGAAAAGCTTGAAGGTACATTCACTCGTCTTCCAGAGCGCTCTGAGCTTGCTCCGGAAATTAACGAAGCGCTTATCGTTGAGTTCTACTCCCGTTAAGTAAAACGCTCTTTAAAGAGCATTGGATTAAACCCCGGACATGTTGTCAATGACAATGTTTCCGGGGTTTTTCTTTTGGGCTGCTCCCTCTCTTTATTAAAAAAAGCCCCTGTCCGGGGCTTTTTTTATGTGCCAACTGGCTTTTCAGCTACATGTACATTAGAAAACCCCATAATGCCTGCAACAGATAATGCCGCAAAAAGAATTCTCTTTTTCATCAAATTCCTGCCGCAAACGCAGAAATGAGTTTGTTATTTTTTCTGACACACCATAAGCATTTGACAGGCAGGAGCGATTTTTTACATAATGAATCATCATACCTTATAAAAAGGAGAGACGGAATGAACAGCATCCCCTCTATCGTCAGCAAGCACAAAGCCTATTTTGCGGCGGGGCATACGAGACCGCTAGAATCAAGGCTGAACATATTGCAAAAGCTGAAACAAGCCATCAAAACACAAGAAGCCGATATAGCAGCCGCTCTCTATCAGGATCTCCACAAATCCGAACAGGAGGCGTACACGACAGAAATCGGAATTGTACTGGAGGAAATCAGTTTTGTGATGAAGCGGCTGAGAAAATGGGTCAAACCGAAACGAGTCAAAACGCCTCTGACTCACCTGGGCTCGAAAAGCATGATTATCCCTGAGCCATATGGAACCGTTTTGGTGATTGCGCCTTGGAATTATCCCTTGCAGCTGGCGCTTTCACCCTTGATTGGAGCCATTGCGGCCGGAAACACAGTCGTTCTCAAACCGTCAGAATATACGCCTGCGGTTTCCGCTGTTCTTTCTAAACTTATCAGCAGCGTTTTTCCGAGTGATTATGTCGCTATGGCGGAGGGCGGGCCCGACGTCAGCACTGTGTTATTACAGCAGCCCTTTGACTATATTTTCTTCACAGGAAGCGTTGCCGTGGGAAAAATCGTTATGGAGGCCGCCTCCAAACAATTAATTCCCGTTACCTTGGAGCTCGGCGGCAAAAGTCCCTGCATTGTCCATAAGGATGCTGATATACAGCTTGCCGCCAAACGCATCGTCTTCGGGAAATTTACAAATGCAGGGCAAACCTGTATCGCACCGGATTATTTATTTGTCCACCAAGATATCAAAACGAAGCTCATAGAAGAAATGAAGCATGCGATCAGTGAATTTTACGGCCCCCAGCCTGAACAAAATCCGCAGTACTGCAAAATCGTCAGTGAACGCCACTATCAGCGGCTGCTCAGCTTTCTGAATGATGGCGTCCCGCTTACAGGCGGACAATTTAATCCTGATCACCACAAAATAGCGCCGACGATTCTAGATCAAGTGAAGGATGACTCTCCAGTGATGCAGGAGGAGATTTTCGGGCCGATTCTTCCGCTGTTTACATACGGCGATATCGATGAAGTCATCGAAAAAGTCCAATCACGCCCAAAACCGCTCGCTCTTTATGTCTTCACAACAAACAAAGGAATCGAGCGAACTGTTTTAGAGAATCTGTCATTTGGCGGCGGCTGTGTCAATGATACGTTAATGCACGTCGCGACACCGTATTTGCCATTCGGCGGCGTCGGAGAAAGCGGCATCGGCAGCTATCACGGATTTGACAGCTTTAACGCATTTACGCACAAAAAAAGCGTCGTCAAACAAACGAACCGCTTCGACTTCGCTTTCCGTTATCCTTCTTCCAAAAACGGGCTGCGAATGATTCGGAAAATACTTAAATAAAAAGCGCAGAGTATCTGCGCTTTTTATAAATCCTCTATACACCAATTAATCGGTTTGCCTCCCAAATTAAACCTATTTTTAAAAGTTCAAGTCGAAGTCTAATAGTAAAAATGAACCAACCCAACTGTAGGAAAGGTTAATCCTCATCACCCTGGTGAGTCCTATAATAATTTTCAGCAGTGTAAATATTCCATTCCCAAAAACTTGATCCCTGAGATAAAATATACCTATCTAAGAATATCTCAAAATTAAGTTGCATGGGTTCATACTCAATAAATCCGCGGAACCATAAATAGTTTGGATCTGCGGACATTTTGGTTTTGTTAATTAACAAATAACATCCGTCTAACAGATGTGCGACGGGAATAAACTGAGGCTCTAAAAAACCATTTTGCATATACTTTTCAATATCTTCTAAATTAAGAATATGCAAACCCCCACCTACATTCTCACCGTAAATCAACAAATCAAATATTCTGGCTCCGTTATGCAATTTTAAAAAGGTTTTATAATCTTCAGGAAGTGAGACTTTTATTTTCTTCTCAAAACTCTCAATCTCCAGATCTGTTGCACCTTTAAAGAAAGTACATTCTGTTTCTAAAAGAGCTCCTTCATTCCCTAAAATGTTTAAGCGGCCTTCTTCATCAATTAATTCTTTTAGACCTTGAAGCGTTTTTTCAACAAAAACTGCCATTGAGCCACCTCTTACTATTAGAGCATTGCTATTTTATTCACAAGAGCAGGAGCCAATGTTCCAGTTGAAGTATCAGGAAGTGAACCTTTCCATCCGGCTACCGAAGTATGTTGGAACATAAAAAACTTTGTCTTTTTAGGATAATACGACTTTGAATATGATTTACCTGCTTTAATATCCTTCCTTAAAAATTCTCTATTATGGAGAAAAACCCTTCCATATTTTTTCCGCTATAAGTGTTACTTACGTATAATCGTTTGTTCCTCCTCCCCACCACTTCTTTCCGGGTGCCTCCTGTTGTGGCACTTTAAACAGATCGTTTTATGATTATCAAGATTAAATGCCACGCTTGGATCATCTCTTAATGTGTTGGTATTTGCCTCCGTTATTAATCCACGACAACGTCACTCACAACACAAATAGCCGTCCCTTATCAGAACGACTTTCCTTACTCGCTTCCAGCGTGCTGTATTATATATTTTGTCTAATTCGTCACGTTGCCTTCCCATGCTTATTCCTTTTCTGATTTACCTGAACAGACTACACACGACAAGCAGAAGAACGTGAGCGCAATAAACCATGACATCTCAAATGAGTGCGCATAAATTGTTTCCATGCTCTATCTCCTTTACTCAACATAATAAAAGCTTCTGTGGATAGCGGCTTGGGTGTTGGCATCCTTTCAGCCGCACACCTTAGATTATTTCCTAATTCCTCAAAGGCTTGACTAATTGTTTTCATGTAATCCCTCCAATCATATTCTTTCTAAACTACCCCCGCACTCAGCGTTAACCGCCAATTGTTCTCCCTGAGATTTACCGGAAGCAGTTTACAGAGAATATAAAAAAGCACCATCCCGTAGAATGATGCCAACTGTCCAATGCCTATCCTTTAGATTCTTTTTTAGATTCTTTTTTAAACTCTTCCATTACTTCGTCTAATAACAACTTAAAACCCCGCTGCTGTTCATAATATCTCTTACTTTTAGTTGTGAGCCACCCCCACGTCCCAAACATTATAAGAGTCATAATAATACTAAAATAAAATATTGGCGAAACTAGTTGCATTCCAATTTCAATAATAGTATTAAGGATGTCTCCAGGATTTATCTTATTTTCTTTATCCTTTTGTAACATAGTGTTGGAAAAACTATTAGTAGTATTGAAATAGAAAGTGAACATAACAACAAAGACACTAAGCACTGCGGCAAGAGCTGATGTAAGTAATGTAAAAGGAATAGTTGTAAGAGAGCTTAGATCACTTGAAACATTGAGATTCGAATCTAATCTATTAACCATCAGTTTCAATTGCTCTTCACTGTGATCTCTTTTTAATGCTTCTTTAACAACTTGCTGAATGGTCAGATTTTCTTTATAGGGTTTCCCGTATCTTTTTTCTAGGTATTTCGATATTTCTTTCGCTTCCATCAACGAATGGTTTTGCATATTATCACCTCAATCCCTTTTATCGGCAAAAGAGCATGACAATGAAACCATCCGCAAAATTTGTCGAACGATTTACCGGAAGCTGTTTACAGAGAATATAAAAAAGCACCTTAAAGGGTGCTAAACTTGAATTAATAAAGTATAGATTTTGGAATCTCAAATTCACCTTCTAACAAATCTTCGGTATCCAAGACAATAACTTGATCCCGAATCCCTTCAAAATTAATTATAATGCTATCCTCAATTCGTTTATCTGGAAGCACTATCCTAATTTCTCTTTGAGTTTTAAAAAAAAGGTCCTTCCAAAAAAACATATCAATAGAACCATTCTCAAAAAGTTTCCTTCTATTTTCATCTAGAAAATTAAAATCGCAATATTGCACTAGTTTCGCTACGCCTAGAATATTTTGTTTTTTCAAAGACGAGAGTACTTTTTTTAAGAAATCACCCGGAAAAATTATCGCTTTCTCACCAAAATCTTTAATAAATACATCCTTTTCTTCTGGATTCAAATCTAGTCCAATAATTATCTTCTCATCTTTTTCTTCTAAAATTTTAAAATCTTCACTAGGAAAATAGGTAAAACAATATAATGGAATCTTTGATGCCTCAGTGTACCTTTCAATAATTTCTGCTTCTTTACTCACTCCTATGACTTTTTTTGTTCTAAGGTCTATGATTCTTAAATCGACTGCTCTTGTTACAAAAGCAGCTTCGAACTTGTCTCCCTGTCCTTTAATTTTCTCTTTCTTTTCTAAATCTATGAAGTGTTTAAAATTCTTCATGTATAGCTTTCCATCTAAAATATCATTTACATACTCCTCTTTTGTAAATTTCACAAACAGATTCAATTTCTCAAACTCATTTTTTAATGTACCCACTTTATCGTCCTCCCACCTTATTATCGGGAAAAGGGCGTGACAATGGAACAATTTGCGAATTTTGTCGAACAATTTACCAAATCAGTTTACAGAGGAATATAAAAAGCACCCCGTAGGATGCTCTGATTATTTCTTAAATAGTTGTTGATATTTAAGCATATATTGCCGTATAACTTCTCAAATACTTCTTGCCATCTACCGGCATCAAAAAGCTCTTTGGCTAAAAATTCAACAAAGTGATAATTGCCATTTTGTTCAGGAACAATTTTATACAAAGCTTGTTCAAAGGAACCGTGGTGTACGTCCATTTTATTCTCAATACGGGTTCGGTAGTCATCAAAAAGATCATAAATTTGATCTACTTGTTCTTCTGTTATTTTATATTCGAAAAACAAACGTGAAACAGAATCGTCCCGAAATAACAATTCCTGTCTGTATTAAATAAACTTCAATCTTTTCTCTAAATCACTCATTCTATCACCTCCTACCTTTATTTTCGGCAAAAGAGCGTGACAAAGGAACCATTCGTAAAATTTGTCGAACGATTTCCGAATGCAATTTACAGAGGATATAAAAAAGCGTCCTGCTGGGCGATCTAACTATAATTTATTTATTTTTCTTTTTCCATTCAAATTTACGTTTGATCTTTCGAAAAAACTTGTGCTTCTCATCTTTTTTTTCTAATCCTAAACTTATAGCTTTCTCTTTATAAATTTTGGCGATTTTCTTATCTGATAATTCTTCCCCCTTTTTTATTTCGATTTTTATTCGCTTCCACTCAGCTTTCAAAATCACTTGTTGAATTAAATTTAATTCTTTAATGTGATTGTCATATGCTTTGACATTATAATTGTAATCACCGGTTAAAAGACCAATAATTTTTACTAATTTTTTAGATAATCTATCAGAAAACTCTTCATTGGGATTTAACAAAAGATTAATACGATCGCATAAAGCTCTTAATTCATAATGTTTTTCTGTAAAATCAAAATCATTTTTCTCTTTATTTTTTTCAATAGTATTTTTATTGGAAGAGTATGCATAAGCTAACTTATTAAAATCCACGAACTGGTCTCTTAAATTATTCATCCACAGTATTCTTTCTGTACTTATTGTGCTTTTTAGTGCTGCCTTTTTAGCAACTCTCCCGCTAATCCACGCACCAATTAAGGCAGCCAATATTGTAGCTATTGGTATCCAAATTGAACTAGAAATACTTGAAGTTGTACTCGTTACTTTTTCTGCCACTCCTAAATAACCACTATTAAACAAAGTTTCCACTCTCCTTAATTATATTATCAATAAATGAGAGCGACAATGGAACCTCCTGCGAAATTTGTCGAACAAAAGTTCCTTTCACATATTAGTCCCAACCGTAAGACAAAAAATGATATTTTTTAAAAATAGGCACAGACACGTATAAATAATACGTGTTATAATATATATGAAGGGAGGGAAACATGAAGTCTTCAAGAGATATCATAAAGATACTTACAAAAGATGGGTGGTATTTAAAGCGGGTTGTTGGTAGTCATCACCACTTTAACATCCAACCAAACCGGGCACGGTAACAGTCCCACATCCAAAAAAGACTTCGAACCCAGCACACTAAATTCTATACTTTTAACAACCCCCTTGTAAGGAGGTTTTATATATATGGCAAAGTATTTATTTCCGGCGATTTTTGATGCAGGAGAAGACGGAAGCGACGGCTACACAATTACCTTTCCCGATTTACCCGGATGCATTTCAGAAGGCGAGAACGTGGATGATGCTATGAGCATGGCAAAAGATACGCTCGAAGGCTTTCTATATGGCATGGAAGAAGACGGCGAAGACATCCCTTCCCCATCCGCTCCAAAAGATATCAAAGTGCCGGCAACCGGTTTTGTTGTTATGGTAAGCGCCTGGACAGATATTGTCCGTGATGAAATGGAAAACAAAGCGGTGAAAAAGACACTTACTGTACCTAAATGGCTGGCGGAAGCAGCAGAAAAAGAAGGTGTAAACTTTTCACAGCTTCTTCAATTTGCATTACGTGAGCGGCTTGGCATTAATAAAAGATCATCATAAAAAAAAGACAGCCAATTTAAGATAAACAAAAAAGGCTGTCAATTGCTCAATTTTTCAATTTTTAAGCGGGATCGTTCAATATTCTTTTGAACGGTTCCTTTTTTTATATTGAGTAAAGCGGCTATTTCTTCAAAAGACAAATTTTGCACAGCGTGCATGATAAAAATATCTTTCTCGCGGTCTGTCAGTACAGATAAAGCATCCGCTATTCTTTCCCTATATCCCAATCGCTTGAATCAGGCTCACTGCCGGTATACCTTTTTAATATCTGTCAATGCGCTTTTATATTCAATGATTAAATCCTTCATATGTTTCCTCCTGTTATTTCCCCTTAAAAAAGGCGCTCCCGGATCGTTTCATCCTTTGCCAATCCCAAGGTAAGGGAAGCGCTCAGATGAATCCTACGCATTTATATCAGCATTTCTTTGCCGCCTTTTCCGGAAAACAAAAAACGGACACCAATCAGAGCACAGTAAATCTGTACAATGATCAGTGTCCACAGGCTTTCCGTCTAGGGCTTACTTAAACTTTTCGCTTTATCTTCTTTCTACTACCTAGTTTGATTTCTTTCTCTAATAAATATCCTTGTAAAATCCGTTCCAGTTCCTTATATGCTTTTTTTTCACTAAAAATACTTAATGTGGGTAATGCTTTAAATGATGTTGCACCAATAAACCATAACATAATTGTAATAGAACCAAGAGTTAATAAAAATCCCTTAAATTCTACTAAACTGGCTGATTCATTAATACTTGTGGTAAACAATACCCCAATATACTAACAGGTATTGATACTACAATAGACGGGATCACAATTTTCAGAAATGAACCAATGGAATATAACTCAAGATTGGAGTTTTTCGATATTATATAAGGTAAAATGCGTTTTTCAATAACTTTATTGTTATAATTTTTTCTGTGTAAATATTTTTTTAAGGCCTTATAAGAAAGTGAATAATATAAATCACTTATTCCCCATTTACGATCAACCAACATAGCATATTTCCTTAAAGTAACCGCAATTATCACCATAATTGGAAAGATTGAAAGGCTTATAGTTAATATAATGGCGTTAGACTTCGAAATATCTAATTTAGCAGTCAAATCTTCTAATGAATAATATAAATTCTTAAACAAAAATTTCCTTCCGATGAAAAAGTAAGCTATTATACTAACAACTCCAAGAAAGAAGTAAAGCCTCTTTTTCCATCGGTCTCCTTTAGATTTTAGGAAAGACGATGCCCAAAACACATTTTTGACACTCTTAGCACATTTTACCTCTTGTGCCATCTTAAATATTTCAACATCTATATTCATATTAACACTCCTCCATTAATCTTACCATCTGAATGACGGATAGTTTCATTAATTTCCAATCAAATAAGATTTCATTATTATTCTCCAAATCCCTTGCTCTTGTCTCCTTTTTTAACCTGTTGTTCTTATCCAACAAATAAGGCGTCTATTTTATCCTTAAATTTTCCTGCAGATAAAAATTTAGCAACCTATTCCTGATCCTTGCTCTAAACCAAAAAACTCAATTAGCAGGATAAGAGAATAATAATTATGCCTCAGTGTTTCTCTATAGCAATCTCTAACTGTCAAATCTACGCTCCAAATCAGGAACAAACCGTATTCTTTAATGAAACTCAGTTAAACAGTTTTGACCGGCCGTTTCGCTGCTTTTAACTTTGCTCTCGCTTTACTTTTCGTAATAATTCTTCCGATGAAGAAACCCAATGACAACCGCGACCAATTCAATTTGTTCCGATTCTCTTATGTCCTGCCGCTGTTCAACGCTCCGTGAAAGCTGACTGACGTAATAACGCAAATATCCAACTCGCAGGCCATATGTTTTACATGCGGCTGATTTTGATGGCGGTCAAAAATTCCGAGATCGGCAGAACCGAGAACCCCGTTTACTTGTAAAAGCAATATTTCCAAGGATGGAATGACATTTCAGGAACTGCTTATTCAAGGAAGAAAATACCCACTCCGCAAAGGGGCCGATATAAAATAAAAAAGCACCCAACCCGGGTGCTTCATACATTAAAATCATCGTCCTTCCTTCTTCAATCACACCATACTCAGCTGCGGTTCAAATAATTCATAGTGAATCGATTCCAGCGTTGTATTGAATTCAGAAATCAGCTTTTTCATTTCTTTAATGAACGACGGGGATCCGCACAGGTAAAAATCAGCATCTTTATCTGTCATCACTTCTTCTAACAGCTGTTTGTCAATCCGGCCTTCCCGAAAACGAATGTTTTCTGAACGGTCTTGTTCGGACGGCTCACTGTAAATAAAGACGGTGTCAACGGATGAGTGTTCTGCGGCTTCTTCAGCTTCATGCCGCAGCGCATGATACTCTCCGCTCCTTGCCGCATGGATAAAGAGAACGTTTCGCTGCGGCTGGGTTTTGGCAACCGTCTTTAACATGCTGATCATCGGGGTAATTCCGACACCGGCACTGATGAGAACCAGATTCTTTTTGGAATCAGGGTCTAATACGAAATCCCCGGCCGGAGCGCTGATCTCAATTGAATCCTTTTCGTGTAATTGGTCATGCAGATATGAAGAAACAATTCCGTCTTTTTTCACGGAAATCCGGTAATAATCCTTACCGGATACATCCGACAAACTGTACTGGCGGACATGCGTATAGCCCGTGTCCGGAATGTATACTTTTACACTGATATACTGTCCCGCTTTGAATTCGGGGAGAACTTGTCCGTCTTCCGGTTTTAAATAAAACGACGTTATCTCTTTGCTTTCTTTTACCTTTTTATCAATTTTAAACGCCTTATCGTCTTTCCAGCCGCCTTTTTGCGTTTCCGCTTGTTCATACATGTCCTTCTCAATTCCGATAAAAGCATCTGCAATGACGCCGTATGCTTTTTCCCATGCCTGAATGACCTCAGGAGCAGCCCTGTCTTTTAGCACATCCTTTATCGAGATTAACAAGTACTTTCCAACGATTGGATAATGCTCGGGCTTAACACCGATACTCCGGTGCTTATGGCTGATTTGTTTGACGACGGGTACTATGTTTTCCAGCCGGTCAATATTGGCTGCGGCCGCAATCACAGCATTCGACAAGGCCGTACGCTGTGTTTTTTTCTTTTGATTCGTCTGATTAAAGATATTCAGCAGCTCAGGGTGATGCTGAAAAAGCAGGTCATAAAATCGGCCTGTGATTTCTTCACCACGCTCTTCTAAGACCGGCACTGTGCTTTTAATGATTTCAATCGTTTTTTCATCGAGCATTCTGAAATCCCCCTAAAGATGTATGCATCTCGATTGACCTGAGAAAAGAATCGTTTTTGAATTCTTTTTTATAGATTTCCCCGTTCAAAAAGGGTTAGCCATACCAATTTGAGACGGATTCAGGAAAAACCAGAAAAACGAAATTGCAGCTGAAAAATTGTGGACTTGCCATGGTGTACTTGTCCGATGCAAAATCCTCCTTTTCAGCATTTAATAAAGTACGGGAGGTGAGATGAATGGGTAAAAAATCGAAAGTGTATTACTGTGACCCTAAGTATATTGTGACTGACAAGTATACTGACAAAGAAGTGGTTTACGTCCATCCCATCAAACACATTAACAGAGAACATATCCGTTATGTTCCCCGCCACGTTTATCAGGAAGAAACAATTCACGAAGTCATTGATCCGGGCGAACCGGGGAAATGCGGGTGTAAAAAGGATAAAAAAAGACGCAAAAAGTAATTGGTTCGATTTCTTGCCTTATCTCAAGTTAAACACGTAAGTTTCAGCAGACCTCCGTACCTTTTGGCTCCTCTTTTTCAGAGGGGTCTTTTTTTCATGCCGTATCTTCAAGCAAATACGTTGTGAGGCGGCAATCCGCCTGATATTCTTGTCATATACAAATTCACAGGAGGCATGATGTATGAGCAAAAAAATCGCAGTTCTGATGACAGATCAATTTGAGGATATTGAATATACAAGCCCGGCGGAAGCATTTAAAGAAGCGGGACACAGTGTGGTGACAATAGATTTGGAAGCAGGGAAAGAAGTGACGGGCAAGCACGGTGAGAAAGTAAAGATCGATCAAGCGATCTCAGACGCAGACCCAAAGGAATTCGATGCGTTATTGATTCCCGGAGGCTTTTCACCGGATCTTCTGCGCGGAGATGACCGCCCGGGTGAATTCACTAAAGCATTCGTGGAAAATCAGAAACCCGTTTTCGCGATCTGCCACGGCCCGCAGCTGCTGATTGATACCGACCTTCTTAAAGGAAAAGATATCACTGGATTCCGCAGCATCCGCAAAGACTTAATCAATGCCGGCGCACATTATAAAGATGAAGAAGTCGTCGTGAGCCATAACATCGTAACGAGCAGAACGCCTGACGATTTGGAAGCCTTTAATCGTGAATCATTGAACCTGCTGAAATAAGCGAATAAAAATGCACAGACCCGTTCAGTCTGTGCATTTTTTTATGGATTTATAAAGAAACACCAATCGTTAGACCTATTCTCTTCCCCATCCATAATAAGTAAAATAAAGAGTGGGTTTTTCAACACTCGACGGGAGGTTCACTGATGTGGATGATCATTTTGCTGCTGATCATTTTAATCGGTTTTACCGGTAATATCGTCTCGCTTTTGAGAGCGCAAAAACACGCATCTCAAAGAATAATTGAGCTTTTAGAAAAGCAAGGCCGAAAATAATCTGTTAGCGCTGTGTTACCCATAATAGTAATAATAATTCCGGCAGATTTCCTGAAATATGATTTGATGCCCTTTCTCGTTCGGATGAAGACCTTCTGACATGCACATGCTTCGGAAAGCGGGATTATACGGGTCGATGAGATCTGTATCAAACAGGTCGGCATACGGTACAGAGAGGAGTGTGCAGGCTTCTTTTTGGGCTTTCACATAGTCAGCCAGCTTCAGGCCCAGTTTATTTTTATCAGTATCACGGCGGACGATTTTTCCTTTTGATATTTTTGCTTGTCTCGTTGGGGTCACCACAATGATGCTCGCGCCTTTATTTCCGCTTCGCAGCTGCTGAATCACTTGACAGAAGCCTCCGTAAAATGTGGTGATATCCTTTTCATCTGTGCCGATGGGAATGTGGTTGCACCAATCATCATCTGTTCCCTGGACAATAATGACATCATGTCCCTTTGTTTTAAGCGCTTGCTGATAAATGTTATCGCTTCCGTTGTTGCTCATATTAACGCCGCTGACAGAGAGATTGGTTATTTCAGCGTCTGTCCGGTCTTTCAGAATGTCACCAAAGCCGTATTCCGCACGCAGCCCCCGGGCGACGCTGTCACCTAAGATCGCGATCTTTGAAGCCTTCCGCAGCCTGCTTATGCTGATGAAGTCAACGCTGATATGCCCGCTGTCCGTGATATGCAAAAGCTTGCTGCTTATGTTTTGCGAAGAGACTGTCTTTCCTTCAGAGTTATAAAAGTCCTCATTCAGCTTCATTCGGCGTCATCCCTTCCTTTTTATCCTCCGGCATCTTTTTTTGACACGAAAAACGGACACGAACAAACAGCGCCATGTTGTCAGTTCAGTGTCCGCAGATGATGATACCGGATCTTTTATGCAGTTCTCTTGCCATTATAGCAGATCTCCGTTACTTGTAATAGAGTCTGCAGTCAGCATTTAAAACAGCGCTTGCGGGTACGTTTTTGATGGGACCGTCTGCTGCGTGAACGGTGTGTCCGGTGATGGCTCCGTCTTCTGCTGCGGGAGCGGTGTGTCCGGTGATGACTCCGTCTTCTGCTGCGGGAGCGGTGTGTCCGGTGATGACTCCGTTTTCTGCTGCGGGAGCGGTGTGTCCGGTGATGACTCCGTTTTCTGCTGCGGGAACGGTGTGTCCGTTTTCTGCTGCGGGAACGGTGTGTCCGTTTTCTGCTGCGGGAACGGCCCGAACATTTTTTGGAAACCGGTTCTTGGTATAAATACTCCCCTAAACCTTCTCTTTCCGCAACGGCAACTCCATGTTCAATTTCTTTAACAGAAATAGCGTTCAATTCTGTTCACCTCCCTTTTTCTTTACAACATAACGTATGAAATGTATCCCTCACGTGTATAAGCTTCTCTCTCATATGAGCGAGAAATGGACATTTGTACAACAAAAAGACCCGTGGGAACGGGCTTTTGCAGGCATTTTGCCGGGAACAAACGCAAACATAAGATCGATTTATTTCTTCCTCTCGCTCTCCGGCTCGGGGTGAATCATTACCTGTGCTTGTTTGAATTCATCCGTAATATCTCTTTCAATGCGGTCACACAGGTCGTGCACGTCTTTAATCGTCACGTGAGAGGCTACGACCAGGTGAAAATCAATATACTCTTGCGGGCCGGAGCGTCTTGTACGAAAATCGTGAATTTCAATAAATTCCTGTTGAAATGTTTCGATAATCTTTAAAATTGTTTTTTCTTCCTCTTCCGACAAACGGGTATCAATCAGCGGCGGGAATGCTTCTTTCATTAATTTAAACGCTTCATATATGATATACACCGCCAGCACCATACCTATAATGGGATCAAGTATGTACCACTCCGTTAAGGTAACGACCAAAAGGCTTGCCGCTACGCCTAATGATGTGTACACGTCAGTCAGTAAATGCAGGGCATTTGATTTCATTGCCACGGAATTAACCTTTTCGGCTTCTCTTTTTACGAACTTCGAAACGATCAAATTAATGAGAGCCCCCGCAAGCATCACAACAATTCCCAATACGGGCAGATGAACCGGCGCCGGGTTCACCAGTTTTTGAACGCATTCATATATCATCCAAATCCCTGCCGCAAAAATCAGAATCGTCTCGATGGTCCCCGACAGATTCTCGACTTTTCCATGACCGTACGGATGCCCTGTATCAGCCGGCTTTTTTGAAATCCTGACGGAGATAAAGGCGATGAAGGCGGCGATCAAATCTAAAAAAGAATGAATGGCTTCAGAAAGTATCGCGACAGATCCGGTTATTATCCCCACCACTATTTTGAGCATGACGACCAGGGAATTGCTTATAACCGATAAAAAAGCGATTTTAGAGGTGTTTTCCACCGTGATCCTCCTCTTTTTGACTTCTTGTATTTATCGTATCAAACGGCATTCGTGTGGGTCTACGGCAACGTTTTTCACAAAAGCCATACATGTAACTCATCATAAACTAAGTTGGAAAGCGACAAAACAGGCAAACCTTTCTTTCAGCACTCAAGTCCCATTGACAAGATATAACCGCTTACATTATAGTAGTTTCATGAATAACCACTACGGAGGATGTTTATGGACGATGTTCTGAAAGAATTACAGAAGTTTGGATTTTCTCAATATGAATGTAAAGCATATATCGGCTTGTTGAAACACTCGCCTGTTACCGGATATGAAATCAGCAAAAGGTCAGGCGTCCCCCGCTCAATGATCTATGAGGTGTTGGGGAAATTAGTTGATAAAGGCGCTGTCCATATTGTACCGTCTGATCCGGTTACATATGCCCCGCTGGCCGGAAAGGAATTAATCGACCGGCTCCGGCACGATTTCGAGAACTCATTCGGCTACCTTGAGGAAAAGTTATTGGCGCTGGAAAGCGAGCAGGAGATGAATGTCATCCGCCGCATCAGCACGAATGATCATGTCATCAATGAGATGAAGGATATGATTGAAAAAGCCGAGGAAGAGTTGTGGCTGTCTGTCTGGGAACAGCAGATTCCCTTTATTCAAGAAGCCGCTAATAAACGCGCCGCCGAACAATTGCCCGTCTTTTCGATTGTGTTCGGCCCTCCGGAAGTGAAGCTCGGAAATACGACAAATCATAATATGTCTCCTGAAGTGGCGGAGAAACGGATGGGCGGAAGATTAACGATAGCTGCCCGAGATAATAAAGAAGTCTTAATCGCCAATTTTTCTCCGCAGACGAATGCCTGGGCCATTAAATCAGAAGATCCCGCTCTCGTTCTCGTGGCCATGGAATATATGAGGCACGATCTGATGTTCGCAGAGCTTGTGAAAGAAGTCGGGGCTGAAAAAGTTGAAGGCCTGATGAAACAAAACCATTCGTTATTTCATGTCGTCACCGGAAATCGGTTCATATAAATGTGAACCGTATTTTCTTTGATTTTTTCATTAGTCGTTATCATTATAATCTCTATGAAAGGAGTATAAAAAATGATTAACACAGAAGTGCAAAAAACCGCCGTTTCCCGGGAAATGAACGATACGTTTTTACAGGGGGTGCGGGATTGTGTGCCTACGCTGCTGGGCTATATGAGCATCGGTTTTGCTTTCGGCATCGTCGGCGTTGCCTCTCATCTAAGCATTCTTGAAATCTGTTTGTTATCCTTGTGTGTCTATGCCGGCGCCGCCCAATTTATTATTTGCTCGCTCCTTGTTTCCGGGAGTCCGATTTCCGCCATTATTTTAACGACGTTTATCGTCAATCTGCGGCACCTTCTGCTGAGCCTGACCATCGCGCCGTATTTCACGAAATACTCTCTGGCAAAAAATATCGGCTTCGGGGCTCTGCTTACTGACGAATCTTTCGGAGTAGCGGTGAACAAAGCGGCTCAGAACGGCAGGTTATACGATAAGTGGATGAACGGCCTCAATATAACCGCTTACATGTGCTGGGTTATTTCCTGCGTGATGGGCGGGCTTCTCGGGCAATGGATATCTGATCCTTACGCGCTCGGCCTGGACTTTGCTTTGCCCGCTATGTTTGCGGCGCTGCTTGTGCTGCAATTGCAGTCATCCGCTTCGGAAAAGCTGAAGCACAGCCTCTCCTTAATTCTCTATATGATCATTTTTATGGTCTTGTTATCGTATTTCGTCCCGTCACACATCGCGGTCATCGTCTCAACCGTGATTGTGGCAACGATCGGGGTGGTGACGGACAAATGAGCATCAGCACACAAATGATCTGGATTATACTCGGCTGCATGATTGTTACACTTGTGCCGCGCATTGTTCCGTTTATATTTGTCCGGAACATTCAGATGCCTGAATTGGCTTTAAAATGGCTCTCCTTTATTCCGCTTTGCATTTTGACTGCTCTGGTAACGGAAAGCATGATTGTGAAAACAAACAGCGCTTTGACCTTTGATTGGAAAGCAATGATCGTTCTCATCCCGACATTGCTTTGTGCGATGCTGACAAAAAGCTTATCCATCACGGTCATCACAGGAGTCGTGCTGATGGCCGCCGTCAGGCTGATATGGTGACAATCAAAAGCCTCCATTCCGCAGAATGGAGGCTTTACCTTTATGATATCGGATTTTCTTCTTCCGTCTCTGATTCCTCGGCTTCGGCTTCGGCGTTTATGCTTTGCTGCTGTTCCCAATGATCCCGTTGCAATCTTTCTTTGGCGATGGTAAACATAAAATTCACGGCGCAGCACCCCTTCCCTGTTTTGCTTATACCATGTACTGTACTCATTTCCCCGTGCAGTATTCACAAAACATAAAAAAGCAGCCTGCCGCATGGAGCGGCCGGACTGCTTTTTATTTTTAGTACGTGATCAGGAAGTATTTTTTCTTTCCGCGGCGCAGTACGGTAAATTGATCTTCAATGCGGTCTTCCGCAGTCAGAAGATGCCCGATGTCCGTCTGGCGCTCGCCGTTAATGTAAACAGCTCCGTTTTGAATGTCTTCGCGGGCCTGCCGTTTTGAAGGCGATAATTTAGATTCCACTAGCACGTCTACTAAAGACAGTTCTTCAGAGCGGTCTTTTTCAAACGAAGGTACATCTTTAAATCCTACCTTGACGTCTTGAGCAGAAAGCTCTTTAATATTGCCGCTGAACAGCGCCTGGGAGATATGAACGGCCTGCTCAAGCGCTTCGCGGCCGTGTACAAGAACCGTCACCTCTTCAGCGAGACGTTTCTGCGCTTCTCTTTTCTCAGGAGCCGTCTCCGTTTTTTCAGCATAAGCTTCAATTTCCTCTTTTGACAAGAAAGTAAAGTATTTTAAGTATTTGACGACGTCGCGGTCATCTGTATTGATCCAGAACTGGTAGAATTCGTACGGCGATGTTTTTTCTTTATCAAGCCAAATGGCGCCGCCTTCCGTTTTGCCGAATTTCGTGCCGTCAGCTTTTGTGACGAGCGGAATGGTAAGACCGAAAGCTTTCGCCCCTTCTTCTTCTGATTTTCTGATCAGTTCAAGACCGGCCGTGATGTTGCCCCACTGGTCACTGCCTCCGATTTGGAGTTTGCAGTTCTTTTCTCTGTACAGATTCAGAAAATCGTAGGATTGCAGGATCATGTAGCTGAATTCCGTGTAAGAAATTCCGGTTTCAATTCTTGAGCTTACAGTATCTTTCGCAAGCATGTAGTTAATTCCGAAGTTCTTTCCGACGTCGCGGAGAAATTCAATGATGCTCAGCTTTCCGATCCAATCAAAGTTGTTCGCTATGACAGCGGGGTTTTCTCCCGCCTCGAAATCTAAAAATCGGGAAAGCTGATTTTTAATTTTTTGCGACCATTCGACAACGATATCCTGAGTATTTAACGTACGCTCCGCTTTTTTGCCGCTCGGATCGCCGATCAGTCCCGTCGCGCCGCCTACAAGCGCAATCGGATGGTGGCCTGCAAGCTGGAAACGGCGCAGTGTCAATATCGGCAGAAGGTGTCCGATGTGCAGGCTGTCAGCCGTCGGGTCAAACCCTGAGTATAAACGGATTTTTTCTTCGCTCAGCTGTTTATTCAGTCCTTCTTCATCCGTCATTTGCTGGATTAAGCCGCGGAATGATAAATCCTCTAATAAGTTAGTCATTTTGTCTGCTCCTTTGTTTATGAAAATAAAAAACGCCCCTTCGTTTAAAACGAAGGGACGATATAATCGCGGTACCACCCTACTAATAAAAACATAAAAAAGCTTTTATCACTCTTTTTGATAACGGACCGTGTCCGTTCTTTCACTACTGAAAGCCTTGGAATAGCTTTGTTCGCAAAAGCGGTTCATGAGTGTATTCGGCATATCTTATGTGCTGATTTTCACCGGCCATCAGCTCTCTGGAACAATCAGATATCCTACTTGTCTCAATCAAAACCTTTTCGTATGAAGCTTACTCATTTTTAACATAAATAAGATACGATGTCAACGCCGTCTTTAATCTTCCATTGTGGACAGGTCGCCTGCCGGCAGGTTCAGCTCCCACGCCTTCAGCACACGTCTCATGATTTTTCCGCTCCGTGTTTTCGGAAGTTTATCTTTGAATTCAATTTCCCGCGGTGCGGCATGCGCGGCAAGCCCCTGTTTTACAAAGAGGCGAATGTCCTCCTTCAGCTGATCGGATGGCTCATGCCCTTCTCTGAGCGCGATAAACGCTTTAATAATTTCTCCCCGGACAGGATCCGGCTTTCCGATGACCCCGGCTTCGGCAATCGCCGGATGTTCAACAAGTTTGCTTTCGACTTCAAACGGGCCGACGCGCTCGCCGGATGTCATAATGACATCATCGACTCTGCCTTGGAACCAGAAATAACCGTCTTCATCCATATAAGCAGAATCTCCGGAAACATACCAGCCGCCCGGCATGAAATAAGAATCATATTTCTCTTTGTTGTTCCAAATGGAATCCATCATCGACGGCCAGCCCTTTTTAATGGCGAGATTTCCCATCCGGTACGGCGGAAGCTCATTTCCCTGATTGTCAACGATCGCCGCTTCCACTCCCGGAATCGGTTTCCCCATTGAACCCGGCTTGATCTCCATGCAAGGATAATTGCAGATGAGCTGTCCGCCCGTTTCTGTCATCCACCACGTGTCGTGGATGCGCTTGCCGAATACTTTATGTCCCCACTTGATGACCTCGGGGTTCAGAGGTTCTCCGACACTCAGGACGTGACGAAGTGAAGTAAGGTCAAATTTGGATGCCATTTCATCTCCGGCGCCCATAAGCATTCTGAAAGCCGTCGGAGCGCTGTACCAGACGCTGACACCGAGCTTCTCAATCGTGCCGTACCAGTTTTCCGGACTGAATCTGCCGCCGACGATCACGTTCGCCGCTCCGTTCAGCCACGGCGCAAATATCCCGTACACCGTCCCGGTCACCCAGCCCGGGTCCGCAGTGCACCAGTAAATATCGTCTTCTTTAAGATCAAGCACCCACTTGCCGGTCTGGTATTGCTGAATCATGGCTTCATGAACATGGAGCACACCTTTGGGCGTTCCGGTAGACCCTGATGTGTAGTGAAGCAGGTAGCCGTCTCTTCTGTCCATCCATTCAATATCAAGTCTCGTGCTTTCTCCCTCAGCCGCTTTATCATAATGGATGATTTTATCTCCCGCTTCTTTGCTGCCGCCGACAATGAAAATATGCTCGAGGTCGGGCAGGCTGTCCGCCGGAATCCGTTCGGCCAGTTCAGGTGTCGTCACGACAACCTTTGCCTGGCTGTTCAACAGGCGGTCTTTGACGGCGCCTTCCATAAACGCTTCAAATAAAGGGCCGGCGATTGCACCGATTTTAATTGCGCCGAGCATAATAAAGTAAAGCTCCGGCGAACGCGGCATGAAAATAAAAACGCGGTCCCCTTTTTCCACGTTTCCATACCGTCTCAGTACATTTCCCGCCCGATTCGATTCCTCCATCATTTCTTTAAATGTATATTTTTCATCCCGGTTTGCGTCCTTGTAATACAGCGCTACTTTGTTTTTTCGAAATGATTCGGCATGACGGTCAATCGCTTCGTACGCCGCATTCAGCTTCCCCGTCTGATGCCAGGAAAACTCCGCTTCGACCTCTTTCCAATCGAAGCTGCGGTACGTTTCCTCATAATTTCGCAGATGATAATTCCCCTTTTCCGCCGGCAACGCTTTCAAATTCATGCAACATCCCCCTTTGCTTATCTATAGACTAATTATAGTAGATGTTCACAGTTTTCTCAATTTTTAAAATATAAATTACAACACTATTGAAAACGCTTTATATTTTGTTATGCTTAAGAGAGATGTGTTTTTATTAAGAACCGACAGGCGGTGAATCAGTGAAACATCATAAAACGTACCATTCTTCATCAATTCAGACAGCAGCCGGCCCTCTATTGGTAGAAGGGCCCATTCCTCCAGAGGACCTAGCACAGTATGAGTTTCATGAAGGCCTGACAGCCTTTCGCCTTCCTCATGAACAGCACAAAGCGTTAATCGAGATCGCCAGGCTTCCTGAAGGTCGGATCATTATCGCCAGGGACGGACAGACGATTATCGGCTATGTGACGTATTTATATCCTGATCCGCTTGAACGGTGGTCTGACGGAAATATGGAAGACCTCCTTGAACTCGGGGCGATCGAGGTCGCTCCCGGCTACAGGGGCTGTTCTGTCGGAAAAACGTTGCTGACAGTCAGCATGATGGATGAACAGATGGAACGGTACATCATCATGACGACGGAATATTACTGGCATTGGGATTTAAAAGGAATGAAAAAAGATGTGTGGGAATACAGAAAGATCATGGAAAAGATGATGAATGCCGGGGGTCTTGTCTGGTTTGCAACGGATGAACCGGAAATCAGCTCTCATCCGGCCAATTGTCTGATGGCCCGCATCGGCAGGCACGTCAGTCAGGAGTCAATTGAACAGTTCGACAGGCTTCGTTTTTATCAGCGATTTATGTATTGACTGACATACAAAGGGGATAAAAAGATGATTGCAGAACAAATCATGAAACGGGACGTCATCACCGTCTCAAAACACGACTCCATTGAAACAGCCGTCCGTAAAATGAAGGTATATCATATCCGCCATCTCCCTGTCATCGACGACGAGCTGCACGTCACCGGTATTGTCACAGACAGAGACATTAAACAGGCCGGCCCCGGCAGCTTTGAACAAAAGGAACGCGGCGCGTTTCTGACAAACAAAGTGGAGACCATTATGAAGCGGGATGTCATCTGCGCCCATCCGCTTGACTTTGTGGAAGAAATATCCGCCTCCTTTTATGAGCACGGCATCGGCTGTCTGCCGATTACGGTAAACCATAAGCTGACGGGCATTTTAACGAAAACCGACGTGCTCCGGACTTTCGTCAGCCTGACAGGCGCGGCCCAGCCGGGATCCCAGGTGGAAATCCTGGTGACGGATATGACAAAAAGCCTTGCTGATCTCAGCTGCTTGTGCCGTGATCTTCAGCTTCAAATCCTGAGTGTGCTCGTCTATCCCCATGATTCCGCCGGGTCGAACATTCTCGTCTTCCGGGTGAAGACGATGAATCCGCTCCCTTTTATCCGTGCCGTTCATGAAGCCGGATACAATGTCTTATGGCCGAAGCATTTGAGGGATCAGCCATGAAAGACAGCGTTTTTGTTTATTCGCCTTCTTATCAGACGTATCAATTTCATCAGGATCATCCGTTCAATCAGCAGCGCGTGCTTTTAACATACGATCTGCTTCAGGCGGCGGACGCGTTTGACGAAGGAGACATCGTCATTCCGCGCACGGCCTCTAAAGAAGAGCTGGCTCTCGTTCATACAGAGGATTATATACAGGCGGTGGAACTTGCGGGTGCGGGCCGGCTCCCTGCCGCAGAAGGAGAAAGCTACGGTCTCGGAACGGAAGACACCCCCGTTTTTGCCGGCATGCATGAAGCTGCGTCGCTTCTGGTGGGCGGCACCTTAACGGCGGCTGATTACGTCATGACGGGACAAGCTAGGCACGCCTGCAATTTAGGAGGCGGCCTTCACCACGGCTTCCGCGGCAGGGCGTCAGGCTTTTGTATCTATAATGACAGCGCCGTGGCCATCCAATACATCCAGAAGAACTACGGGGCAAAAGTGTTATACATTGATACAGACGCCCACCACGGCGACGGCGTTCAATTTACGTTTTACGACAGGTCTGATGTCTGCACTGTTTCTTTTCACGAGACCGGGCGTTATTTATTTCCCGGGACGGGGCAGGTACTGGAAAAAGGAAGCGGGCAAGGCTACGGCTATTCTTTTAACATTCCGCTGGACGCTTTCACAGAGGACGATTCCTTTCTCCACGCTTACAAAACGGCCGCCTCAGAAATCGCGGCTTTTTTTAAGCCGGATGTCATACTTACCCAAAACGGTGCGGACGCCCATTATTACGACCCGTTGACACACCTGTCCAATACAATCTCCATTTATCAGGAGATCCCGCGGCTCGCTCATTCATTAGCCCATCAATATTGCAGCGGCAGATGGATCGCGGTCGGCGGCGGCGGATACGATATTTGGAGAGTCGTCCCGAGAGCATGGAGCCGCATTTGGCTTGAGATGAAAGGGATTGATCCCGGGGAGCGCATACCGCAGAAATGGATTGATAAATGGCAGAAGCACTCCCCCTGCACGTTGCCCGCTTTTTGGAGTGATCCTGAACAATTATATCCTCCGATTCCCCGCAAAGAAGAAATTTCAGAAAAAAATGCCCAAACCGTGGAAAAAGCACTTTTTGCCATCCGGTCTGAGCAGCGGTATAAAACAAAATAAAAACGACCTTATGAGGAGGTCGTTTTTTTGATCACAATTTCTACACGGCGGTTTTCTTTCATATGTCCGGGACTTTTGTTGTCCTTCACAGGTTTCGTATCCGCATACCCGGCAGAGATAAACCGTTTGGCGGAAAAGTCTTCATTCGCGGTAAAATACCGGATCACACTCGCCGCTCTTGCAGAAGACAGCTCCCAGTTCGACGGGAATTGATAGGTGGAAATCCGGCGGCTGTCCGTATGGCCCTCTACCTGTATGTTATTCGGAATTGTTTTTAAAAGCACCGCGATCTGATGCAGAACCGGCTCGGCGTTTTTCAGCACATCCGCTTTTCCCGTCTGAAACAGAACGGCCTCCTGCAGCACAAGAACCACTCCGCGCTCATCGCGCTTCGCCGTCAATTTCGAACTCAAATGATGCGCTTTTATGTATGTCTTCACGTTTTGTAACAGCAAATCCTGTTCTTTATTTTCGTTTGCTTTGTCTGATGACGCCGGTTCACCCCCGCCGCCGTTTGTATGAATCGATGAAACGGCAGATTGAAATTTTTCCGCGTCTATTTGCGACATCGAAAAAAGCAAGATAAAGAACACGAGAATGAGCGTGATCAAGTCAGCGAACGTCACCATCCATCTCGGTGAACCGCCGGAATGTTCCGGTTTGTTTCTTCTTTCAAAACGCTCTTTTCTAAGCTTCATGGACAGCGCCCTTTTTCTTGTTCGCAGGCTGTCCTTTACGCCAGTCTTCTCTTGAGCTGAAGACGACGAGCTGACTTTCGAGGTTGCGGGGATTTTTGCCCGATTGGATGCCGACAACCCCTTCGATCATGACCTGTTTGATGAAAATTTCACTTTCCGTTTTTTCTTCAAGCTTTGCCGCGATTGGGATAAACACCAAATTGGCAAGCAACGCTCCGTACAGCGTCGTCAATAGCGCAACGGCCATGTTCGGTCCGAGGGTATGCGGATCATTTAAGTTTTTGAGCATGAGAACGAGTCCGACGAGCGTCCCGATCATTCCCCAGGCGGGTGCGAAATCACCGGCTTTTTCAAAAACGCGTCTTCCTTTTCTGTGTCTTTCTTCCATTGCGGCGATCTCAGAATCCATCACCAGCCGGATCGTTTCCTCGTCCCAGCCGTCAATCGCAAGCAAAAGCCCTTTTTTTAAAAACGGATCATTGATCTCCCGCGCCTGGTCATCCAGAGACAGCAGCCCCTGCCTGCGCGCCTGCTCCGAAAGGCTGACAAATACTCTGACAAGCTCTTTCACATTGTCATCCTGACGGGAGAATACCTGTTTCAGAACAGAAGGGGTTTTCTTTAAATCCCTCGGCGGAAAGCTGATAAAGACCGCCGCGGCAAGGCCGCCTGTGACGATTAAAAAAGAAGTCAGATCTAAAAATGAACTGATTCCCGCCAGTCCCGTCCCTGACAGAATACCGATTGCGACGATAATACAGCCTAACATAAAGCCAACGGGCGTCAGATAATCAAAACGTTTCATATCTTCTCCTTACTCAAGTAAAAAAGCAAGATTCCACCCCTCAGAGTGAAGCTTGCTTTTCCGTTTTTTTATGACTTGGTTGATTGTCTTAATTCGATGCGGTGGGGCAATTCGACGATATGCTCTTCAACCGGCTCTTTGTTCATCAGTTTTGTCAAAAGTCTCATCGCCACGGCGCCGATATCGTACGTAGGCTGCACGACTGTTGAAAGCTGAGGGCGGACCATCAGGCTCAATCTCGTATTGTCAAAACCGATAATATCAAGATCATCAGGTATCGAAAGACCTTGATCTTGGGCCGCATGGATAATGCCGAGAGCCATTTCATCCGTCGCAGAAAGAATCGCCGTCGGTTTCCGGTCAAGGCCCATCAAGCTTTGAAGCGCCTCCATACCGGAATCATAAGTGTAATCGCCTTCCGCTACGAATTGCTCGTTAAACGGAATCGCCGCTTCTTCAAGCGCCCGTTTGTACCCTTGCAGTTTTTTCGAACGGTTGATCGGCTCTTGCATCGGTCCGGAGACGAAAGCAATATCACGATGCCCTTTATCAATGAAAAGCTTAACGGCATCATAAATCGCCTGTTCATAATCAATGGCGACAGAAGGCGTCTCGCCCTGTTCTTCCACTGATGCAGCCAAGACGATCGGCACAGGAGAGCGCTTAAATTCTTCGACATGCTCGTCCGTAATGTTGCCGCCCATAAATACGATACCGTCCACTTGTTTGCCGAGCATCGTATTTAACAGATGCAGTTCTTTCTCAAGATTTTGATCCGAGTTGCTTAAAATAATATTATATTTGTACATCGTCGCGATATCTTCAATTCCACGCGCAAGTTCCGAGTAGAAAATGCTTGAGATATCAGGGATGATGACGCCGACCGTTGTCGTTTTTTTGCTTGCAAGCCCTCTTGCCACCGCGTTCGGACGGTAGCCGAGCCGGTCAATGGCTTCCAATACTTTTTTTCTGGTCGTCGGTTTTACATTCGGGTTGCCGTTCACGACGCGGGAAACAGTCGCCATACTGACATTTGCTTCTCTGGCCACATCGTATATCGTAATGTTGCTCACTGAAACCACTCCTTTTACTGGATACACTTATCCTTATCTATAGCATAAACACTTTATGTAAAGAAATGTCGTACGATTTCGCATTCTGTCGTTTATGATTGTAAGCGTAAGTCAGTAGTGTACATTATTTTTCATTATTCATCAAATTTAAATATCTCTCATGAAATTATACACGTTTTTCCCAGTGATGAAAACGTTCACTTTCATTTTATAATTAAATAAAATGAAGATACGAAAAAAAGCCGCGCGAGGCGGCCTTTAAAGAGCGGAACATTGTATTATGCTTTTACTTTCAGCATCGGCTTTAATTCGTTCAGCCATTTCTCGAATTCAGGGATATCCATCTGCTGCGCAGAGTCTGACAGGGCAACGGAAGGATCAGGGTGAACTTCGGCCATCACGCCGTCAGCGCCGATCGCAAGCGCCGCTTTTGCTGTCGGAAGCAGGAGATCACGGCGGCCTGTTGAGTGTGTGACGTCAACAAACACCGGCAAGTGAGTTTCCTGTTTCAAAATCGGCACGGCAGAAATGTCGAGCGTGTTTCTCGTTGCCGTTTCGTACGTTCTGATTCCGCGTTCACAAAGAATGATTTGGTCGTTTCCTTGTGACATGATGTATTCAGCTGCATTGATAAATTCTGAAATTGTTGCGGCAAGACCGCGTTTTAACAATACCGGCTTTTTAACGGAGCCGGCGGCTTTCAGCAATTCAAAGTTTTGCATGTTCCGCGCGCCGATCTGAATGACGTCAATGTAATCAATCGCTTGCTCAATGTGGGCGGGCGTTACGATTTCACTGATCACCGCGAGGTCATATTCATCAGCGACGCGTTTAAGAATTTGCAGGCCTTCTACACCGAGACCTTGGAAATCATACGGACTTGTGCGGGGTTTAAACGCGCCCCCGCGCAGGATTTTAATGCCTTGTTTTTTCGCGGCGGCCGCGACTTCGGCAACCTGCTCATAGCTTTCTACGGCACAAGGTCCGACGATGAATCTCTGATCGCCGTCACCGATTTTTTCGCCTTTAATGTCAACGATCGTATCTTCTGCTTTTTTCTTCCGGGAGACGAGCAACGCTTTGCTGTGATCCTCTTCTTGAAGTTCAAGTCCGGCTTTGAAAATTTCTTTGAAAATATGCTGGATCGTTGAGTTTTCAAATGGGCCGTCATTGCTTTCAATAATGCGGTTAAGCATTGTACGCTCTCTGACAGGGTCAAATCGGTTGACACCCTGTGCTTCCTTTGCTTTACCGATTTCTTTTACAACGGCTCCGCGTTCATTGATTAATTTAAGGATTTCTAAGTTTAGTGCGTCTGCCTGCTGTCTTAGGCTCTCTAATTCCTTGTTGCTCATCTTTTTCATCCCTTCTATGCTATGTTTTATTTTAATGGTTAACATGCATCTTACTACAGTTATGCGAAAATAGGAATATGAAATAATAAATTTTTTCACATTCGACTTTATCACCAAAACGCTTTTAAGCTTTTATGCGTTGAAGTAGTATATATTGATATCCTACATGATCCGGCTGAAATGATCAATAGTTTTTTTCAAAAAAAAAACCGCCGGTATCAACCGGCGGCCAGCAATTATGAAAGGTGCTGCTCTATTGCGTTTTTTGTGATTTGTGAATGAGACGCGTGCCATTTCACTTCGCCGTTTGTAATGACGAATACTTGCGGGCTTTCATGTTTCACGCCGTATGTCTCGGCGATATAGTTTGAAAGCGGCCGGCTGTCCTGCACATGCAGGTAATAAGAAGGTACTTCTGAATGCTCCGATGCAAAGGCGTCAAACTCCTGAAACGCGGCTTGGCTGATCGGGCAGGTTGTGCTGTGTTTCAAAAACACGAGCGTGTTTTCTTTCTCAGCGGCATTTTTGAACTCTTCTTCAGATGATATCAGCTGTTTTGTCATGTCGGTTATCTCTCCTTATTGAAGGTCAGCGATTTGCCTGACCGGCTTTTTCCCCGGCGTCTTCCGCTTCGGCCTTGATGCTTTGGGCCGTGTCCTGCATTTCGCTTCTCGTCTCTTCGGCTTTCTCGGTTAGTGTGCTCTTAGAACGGTCTTTTAAATCCTTCACTTTATTCATAATCTGGCCTGACTGATCAGCTACCAGCTGGGTGATATTAGATGTTTTGTCCTTGGCGATGCTGACATATTGAGAGCCTTTTTCTTTCGCATCGGCCGTCATTCTGTCCGTCTTATCCTTTAACGCAGAAGCCTGACTGCCGAGATCGTCGCGCAGCTCCTTACCTGATTTAGGCGCCAGAAACAACGCCGTTGTCGCGCCGATAATTCCCCCGATCAGCGTTCCGATTAAAAAATCCTTACTATTGATTCCATCTTTGCTCATTATGATTCCTCCTTAGTGGATTTTTCTTATGATTAAAGCGATGTTTTTTTCTTTTGCTTCCACTTGTCCCATATTTCCATAGCGGCCTGGCTCCAGGTGACAACCTGACTGATCTTATCCTGATTCTCTCTTACAGAGGCCGTAACGGAACCTGCTGCCTGCTTTATGGATGTATTAAACTGCTGGACGGAAGTTCCCACTTCCTGAACAGCATGGACAACCGTATTTAATTTCTCTGATTTTTCCTGAATGTCTTCCGCGAGACGGTTTGTCTTATGTAACAGCTCGGTTGTCTCTGCGGTAATGCCTTTCATCTGCCCTTCAAGGCCGTCTAAAGTCGAGGCTACGTTTGTTAAAGTCATCTGCACGGACTTTAATGTTTTGGACAGATAGATGACGAGGATGAGAAATGCAACGGCAATGAGTGCGACGCTTAAGTAAAGAATGATGATCATCTAATACCTCCTTATAATGCAGGATATAGTGGTATATACCCAATTCTCAAAATGATAAACATATATGAAAGGTCTGTATGTATACTATTTCTCCGTTTATCGGTAAATCCCTTTTGCAGCACGCGCAAAAAAGCAGTGAGAGCCCCACTGCTTTTTTGTTACGCTATGACGTTTTCATAGGCTCTCATATATTTTTGAATGTCTCCGGCGCCCATGAAGATCAGCACTGCGCCTTCATGCGCTTTCAACACGGATGTGTCATTTTCTTCAATGAGTTCTGCGTTATCGATTTTTTCCTGAAGATCCGTGATCGTGAGCTTGCCGACGTTCTCGCGGGCAGAGCCGAAAATGTCGCACAGATACACGCGGTCGGCCGCGCTTAAGCTTTCTGCGAATTCATCCAGGAATGATTGCGTCCGTGTAAACGTATGCGGCTGAAATACCGCGATGATTTCACGTTCGGGATATTTTTGGCGCGCCGCCTCAATCGTGACTTTGATTTCAGTCGGATGGTGGGCGTAGTCGTCGATCAGTACCTGGCTGCCGATCACTTTCTCATTGAATCTGCGTTTGACGCCGCCGAATGATTCAAGTCCGAGCTTAATCATGTTCACGTCTATCTCTTCATAGTGGCAGAGCGCAATGACCGCTAAGGAATTGAGGACATTGTGATGGCCGTATGCCGGGATGTAGAACGTATCGTAAAACGTATTGCGGACAAAGACGTCAAATGTCGTGCCTTCCGTATTTTTTACGATGTTTCTCGCTTGAAAATCGTTTTCTTCTCCCGTGCCGTAATAAACGACTGGCACATTGGCGTGAATTTTCGGCAGGTACTCGTCATCACCGCAGGCAATGATGCCTTTGTTGACTTGAAGCGCCATGTTTTGGAAAGCATCAAACACATCGTCAATGTTGGCGAAATAATCAGGGTGGTCAAAATCAATATTCGTCATAATCGCATAATCAGGCTGATAGCTTAAGAAATGACGGCGGTACTCGCAAGCTTCAAATACAAAGTATTCGCTGCTTTCATTTCCTCTGCCCGTCCCGTCCCCGATAAGAAACGAAGTCGGCTTCGCCTGCTGCATCACGTGTGCCAAGAGGCCCGTTGTGGACGTCTTGCCGTGTGCGCCCGTTACCGCGACACTTGTGTATTTTTTCATATATTCAGCTAAAAATTTATGATATCTGATGACAGGAATCCCTTCATCGAGCGCCTTTGCGATTTCCGGATGAGAATCAGGAAATGCGTTTCCGGCGATTACCGTTAAGCCGGGTTTGATGTTATCGGCGCTGAACGGATAGATCGGGATATTTCTTTTTTCAAGGGCAGCCTGAGTGAAAATCTGCTTCTCGATATCCGATCCCTGCACCTGATACCCCGTATCATGCAGGATTTGAGCAAGCGGGCTCATACCTGTCCCTTTTATTCCAACAAAATGATAAACAGTCATAATCGTACCTCCAACAAACGTCTATCTGTTCCCCAGTATATGACGCTCATTTCATTTTGCGACCGCAGCGGGCGAAAAGCCCGCACAGCGGCGCTTCCATTTATTTTTACGTTATCGTCAGTATCTGTAACTTTCTTTTTGATTAAACCTGCCGCATGATATTTCAGCGCGTGACAGTGATGCAGTTTTGATGGTCCATCCACTATCATACCATGTTTGTGAGAAAAATGAACGATATTCTTATTCTTGAGAAATGTCAGCGGCCGTAATCAGCACTTCACGGGGTTTGCTGCCCTTCGCTTCTGAGATCATGCCTTCGGCTTCCATCATGTCAATCAGCCTCGCGGCGCGGTTATAACCGATTCTGAACCTTCTTTGAAGGCTTGAGGTGCTGGCGCTGTTTTGCTCCACGACGAATTGGCACGCCTCAGGAAACAGTTCGTCTTCTTCCTTAAGGGCGGTTCCCTGCCTGATCAGTTCTTCCTGTTCAAACAAATAAGAAGGCGGCAGCTGCTTTCTGACATGAGAGACGACGCGGTCAATCTCTCTGTCGGATACAAAGTTGCCCTGCAGGCGCACCGGTTTTCCGGTACCGTTTTCCCAGTACAGCATGTCGCCTTTTCCGAGCAGCTTTTCCGCTCCCGCCATGTCGATGATCGTTCTGGAATCTACCTGGCTTGAGACGGAGAATGCAATTCTCGTCGGTATGTTCGCCTTGATCATTCCGGTAATGACATCGACAGACGGACGCTGTGTCGCGACAAGCAGATGAATGCCGCAGGCTCTCGCTTTCTGCGCGATTCTGGCGATGCTTTCTTCCACATCGTTCGGCGCGACCATCATTAAATCGGCAAGCTCATCAATGACCACTACGAGGTACGGAAGCTTTTCGCCTGTCTTATGATCGGCCGTTAATTCATTAAAGCGGCCGATATCTCTCACACCCGAATGGGCAAACAGTTCATACCGCCGTTCCATCTCTTCCACAACCCATTTTAACGCGGCGGTCGCGGCTTTGGCGTCCGTGATGACGGGGCTGACCAAATGCGGTATTTGGTTATAAGGCGCAAGCTCGACCATTTTCGGATCAATCAGAAGCATTTTGACATCACTCGGATCCGCCTTATAAAGCAGACTGACCAAAATGGTATTGATGCAGACGCTTTTTCCCGATCCTGTCGCACCCGCTATCAACCCGTGCGGCATCTTTTTCAAATCAATGACGACCGGGTTTCCGGAAATATCGACACCGAGCGCGGCGGTAAGCGGAGACGGATTCGTCCTGAAAGCGGCGCTTCTGATCATCTGCCTTAAATCGACGACTTTGCTTACGCGGTTCGGAACTTCAATGCCGATCGTGTTTTTACCGGGGATCGGCGCCTCAATCCGAATATCCTTGGCAGATAAACTCAGCTTTATATCATCTGCTAAGTTTGTAATTTTGTTTACTTTCACTCCGGGCTCAGGATGCACTTCAAAACGTGTGACGGACGGGCCTTGTGTGACATGAACGACTTGGGCGCGCACATTAAAGTTTTTCAGCGTAACGTTTAAAAGCTCGCGCTGTTCTTCAATCCACGATTGGTCGTCATGTCTTTGCGCCGGCGGTACGTCCAGAAGCGACAGATTCGGAAAGACATAGCTCGCTCCGCCCTCTGGCGTCTTCGTCTGCTTGTGTTTATCGCTTTTAAGCATCATGACGTTAAACGGAACATTGCGCTCTTTCGGCCGCTCCGCTTTTCTCACAGTCTGAGGCTGTCCGTGATGCTCCGTTTTTTCCTCGGCGAGCCGGGACGGGGCATCAGCCGTCTCAATGCTTGCAGGTTCAGGCTCAAGGTCTGAATGCCGGTCTGCTTCATTGTACTCAGGCTGAGAGTCTGCTTCCTGTTTCGCGTCGGTTTCAGCTGATTCGGGCTTGTCTTCAGACTGCGGCTGAACTTCCTCATCGTATCCGGGTTCTGTGTATGTATACACCGGTTCTTCTGCGGTTTCAAAAGGAGGTGCTTTTTCCGGCTCAGGCTCCTGATATTCCCCCTGCAGCGCCGCTTGTTCCTCTGTGTTTTCAGCCGTTCGGGATGCTTCATACTCAGGCTCTTTAATAGGCTGCGGTCGGGTTTGTTCATGCTCTTGTTCTTCTGTAAAGCCGGCAGACTCCGCGCTTTCGGTGTGCTCCCGCTCTTCAGCCTGCTGCGGTTCTGGTGCTGCAAACACTTGCTCTTTTGCATTCTCAGCCTCGGTGTGAAGCTCCTCTTTTTTAACGGCCTGGATTTCTTCCGTTTCTTGTTTCGCAAACGGTTCTGGCCGGTCATTCGTCTGTTTTGTTATACCGGATGTTGTGAAGACGGGCTCTTTTTCCGTTTCCTGACCGGATTTTGGCGGAACAAATTGCTCCTCTGACAGCAATGTTACGTTCTCTTCACGCCGCTTTTCGGAAATAGGCGCTTTTTTTATGCTGTGCTGAGATTGAAAGCCGTAAACCGGTGAAGGAATGGATGACGGTTTAAAGGGCTTTTTCACGGCATCAGGCTCTTTATGTGTATGCTGTTTCCGCTCGGTTTGCTCCTTCCCGGCGGCATAACCCCGGGACGGCTGGCGGCGTTCGTGCCTTTCCCGCTGTCTTTGGTTTTGCTCCGTTCGCTTATAGCCGTCCGGAACGACCGGGAAGCGGAAATTCCCTTTCGGATATTCGTAATATATTTTAGGATCTTCCATGCGCGTTAATTTGCCTTCTGGCTGATCCGGTATGTGCTGTTTCGGGATTTGGGCATGCGTGTTCGGTTCACGTTCATGCTCTTCTTCTTTTTCACCTAAAAATAAGTCAAAAAATTTATTCAGCCAACTCATGTTTAATCACTCTCTAACTCCCTTTTTAGTAGTCTGGGACGATATTTAGTATACCATTGCCGGGCGGTTCAGAAAAGATTAAGCTCCCAACTGAAGAAAGCCGTTAAGCAGGCCTGCTTAACGGCTTTCTCTCACATCATTCGATTCTGTGCGCTTATTTATGGGAGTTAGAATTGAAATGCTTCGCCGGCCTCGCGGCTGTCTTCAAGAACAAGAATCCCTTTTTCCGCCGGCGCATCCGGCAAAGCGAGTTCTTTCGCGGAGCAGATCATGCCGCTTGACGGAACGCCTCTTAATTCAGCGTCTTTAATCACAAGTCCGCTCGGCATTACCGCGCCGACTTTAGCGACGACGACTTTTTGCCCTTTGTCCACGTTCGGCGCGCCGCAAACGATTTGAAGGGTTTCCTCTCCCACATTCACTTGGCAGATATTCAGTTTATCCGCATTCGGATGTTTTTCTTTCGATTCAACGTGACCGACAACAAATTTCGGAGAAAGGTCAACCGTCAGCGTTTCTGAAACGCCGTTTCTGTTCAGTATTTCATTCACATCCTGAACGAATGTCTCAGACAAAGCGACGGGGCCGTTGTCCTCAATCTGTAAGTAAGAAGACACGTTAAAAATGTTAAAGCCCGTCGTTTCTTTTGTTTCTTTGTTAAAGATTCTGACGACATCGCCTTCTCTTTCATAGCCGATTTCTTCGCGTGCTGCATCTTTAAGAGAGATCAGAAGCGTATCTCCCACACCTTCTTTATTGTAAAAAGCGTTCATAAGAAAAATCCTTTCTAATCCTTTTTCGGCCGGCTTTTCGCCATGATAAACACAGGTTCCAGTCTGCCTTCATTATACAGAAATGAAAGGGCCGTAATCGGCACCGTGCCGCTTGCAAAGAAGCTCATGGACATTTGCCCTAAAATATCATAACCCGATTCATTTCGAATGTCAGCAAGTATTAATACATCCTGATGCGGAACGGAAATCGCTAATTCGCCTTCAGCGGCCTGCTTGTATTCATGAAGAATCGAATCATTGAGAATCCGGCTGGCGTCATAGCCGTCATTCGCCCTGAAAAAATAAAAATAATTGTCCGCAACCGTATCCTGTTTCACGACCGAAGGAAGAGAGCGGAGATTGAATGACGCCGTCTCCCTGATGCGTTCTTTTGTCCAGCTTTCTTTCTCGAGCATACGGCTGTCAATTAAGCGGTACGTCTTACCGAGATCAAGCGCGTAGTAGATTCTCGTTTCGGCCGTATGGTCATCATACACGAGCGGAATGCCGTCGCTCGTTTGATCGGGAAATGACGTAGAGCGGATGACCGGATAGATTCCGGCTTCCTTTCCGGACATCTCCTGTCCGCTGCCTTCCATCGCCTCCATCGCTTCTGACACATAGTAGACGATTTCGTCGATCGCTTCTTCTTTTTTTGTCTCCCACTTCGCAATGATCGGCGGGAGCTCCAATGTGATGCCTTTTTTGGTCGTTTGATCCTCAACACGGAGGGTGTCTTTTTCTCTGTCAAAAAAGAAGGATCGGTTCTCGTGCTGCAGGCGCTGTTTTAATAAATCCGCCAGCTTCCTTGACGTCATTTTCAAAGCCCGTGGCCTCCTTTATGCTTTAGCAAGGGAATCGGTTAAAAATTGCTCAATTTCTTCTTTTGTTTTACGGTCTTTGCTGACGAAGCGGTTCACTTCTTTTCCTCCGTTAAACACAACAAAGCTCGGAATGCCGTAAATTTCCCATTCCGCGCATGTATCAATAAATTGATCGCGGTCTACGTAGTAATAAGTGAATTCGGGAAAGTCCGCTTCCAGCTCAGGGAGAAACGGCTCCACAAAGCGGCAGTCCGGGCACCAATCCGCTGAAAACATAAATACCGCCCAATCGTCTTGTACCGCTTTTTGCAATTCTTCCGTGCTTTCAATCTTTTTCATTGTCATTCCTCCATCTGGATTATGAGTTTTTTATATGCTGATGTTTGTCCAATTGGATCATACCAGACTGTTTACGGCAAGACCAACTATATGCAATATCATTATCATATTTCATTTGCATTATCAAGCAAGTTTCGTTTACCATTTTGCTTGTAGCCGTACGAAATTCTGAATATGTACATAAGGAGGGGCAAAAGATGCAGTTTGTCGTGTATTTAGCCGGTGAAATCCACAGTGATTGGCGGGATGAAATCAAACAAAAAACAAAAGCGCTGAACCTGCCGATTACGTTTGTCGGCCCGATGGAAAACCATGAACGCTCAGACAATATCGGAGAAGAGATTATGGGCGTGCAGCCCGATTCTGTTTTAAAAGACGCCAGAGCTTCTGATATCAACAATTTCCGTACAGAGGTGCTGATGGAAAAAGCCGATTTTGTGATCGCCCTGTTTGGCGAGAAATATAAACAGTGGAATACCGCGATGGATGCTTCTTATGCCGTCGCAAAAGGAAAGCCGCTCATTCTCATCCGTCCGAAAGAACTTCATCATCCGCTGAAAGAGCTTTCCGGAAAAGCGAATATCACGGTCGAAACCGTAAATCAAGCGATGAAAGCACTTTCTTATTTATTTGAAACAGAATAAGCAGGCCGCCTTTATGCGGTCCTGCTTACCTAAACTCACCACTTCAGTATGAATCAGTTCAAGAGGAAATTTTATGTTTGTCTTTTTTGTCATAATCATACCTCCTTGCAGAACAAATAAAAAATGCAAATGACTCGACTTTTGTGAAATCGCTGCTCATCTCAATGCTTGCAGCATGTTTTTGATTTAAAAACGCATTGCAATAAAGATTCGTGGTTGTTTATTTGGATTGGAACCATTTTGATAATAATATTGAAAAATAATATGTGTTACCTAATTCTATTTTCAATACGCTTTAATGAACTGTCTCGATCATGCGGCTTAAAACAGAATGTAAAAACAGCAGTCAATAAGTGTTCAAAGGGACTTATTGACTGCTTATTTTTTTACACATTTTCTCTGATCGTTTCGACCGTCTGTTTGTCACTCGCCATGACCAGCTTAATGAGCATTTCTTTCGCCGCGGCATAATCATCGACATGGATGATAGCGGCATTTGTATGAATGTATCTTGAACAAATGCCGATGACGGCAGACGGAACCCCGCTGTTTGATATGTGGACCCGTCCGGCATCCGTTCCTCCGCCTGAAGCGAAATATTGATAAGGGATATTGTACGTTTCCGCCATATCAAGGACGAACTCTCTCATCCCGCGGTGCATGACCGTCGTTCTGTCGAGAATGCGGAGCAGCACCCCCTCGCCGAGACGGCCGAACAGCTCCTTATCACCGCTCATATCATTTGCCGGGCTGGCATCAAGCGCGAAGAAGAGATCAGGCTGAATCATGTTGGCCGCTGTCTGCGCCCCTCTCAAGCCGACTTCCTCCTGAACGGTGGCCCCGGCGTACAGATTGTTCGGCAGGTCTTTTCCGTGCAGCTCTTTTAATAGTTCAATGCTTAACCCGCAGCCGTAGCGGTTATCCCACGCTTTGGACAATATTTTCTTCTCGTTGGCCATCGGGGTGAACGGGCAGACCGGCACGACCTGCTGTCCCGGTCTGATCCCCATTTTGACCGCGTCCTCTCTGTCATCGGCACCGATATCAATCATCATATTTTTGATCTCCATCGGCTTTGCGCGCTGGGCATCCGTTAAAATGTGGGGCGGGATGCTTGAGATGACGCCGATAATCGGTCCGTTATCCGTCTGCACCTCGACGCGCTGGGCAAGCAGCACCTGGCTCCACCAGCCGCCGAGCGTCTGAAATCTCAGCATGCCGTTATCCGTAATCTGTGTCACCATAAACCCGACTTCATCCATATGCCCGGCTACCATAACGGTCGGCGCATCTTCAGCGCCGCGCCTTACTCCGAAAACACTTCCGAGTCTGTCCTGCACGATGTCATCCGCATATTTCGCAAGCTCCCGTTTCATAAAGGAGCGGACCTGATGTTCATTTCCCGGTGCGCCGGGAAGCTGCGTCAGCGTCCGGAAAAGCGTTTTCGTTTCCTCATTCATATTTTCCCCTCATTTCTATGTAATGCTTTTATTTTATTAGAAAAACAACTGTTTTCCAAGCGCTCAGATTGAATGGGCTGTAAAACCGCCGCTTTACTTAACACCGTCTGGCATCTTCTGTATAATAAAAACTACGACATAATTGGAGGTGCTTCATATTGAAATTACGTCATTTTCTCTTAGGTGCAGGAGTCGGATTATGCGCTGCCATCGCAGTGAAAAAGTATGCGATGAAACCTTATATCTCTTCAGAAAAAGCGCTCCGTATCGTGAAAGCGGCTTTTAAACAGCGCGGGCCGATAGACGGATCATGGATTTACACAGAGCCCGAGCCCTACCAGGTAAACGGAGAAACCATCCAGGTATACAAAACCGGCGTGACACGTTCGGCATTCGGCGAACTGGAGCAATATGAAGTTATGGTTAATGCAAAAACAGGCCAGATTGTCGATGTCATTGATTCTGTCGCCTCATAATTCGGACAAGCAAAAAATAAAGCCCAAAACCATCAGCGTTTTGGGCTTTATTCGGTTACATCGGCCGAATTCGTTTATATACGGGGTTCCACATCGCGTCCTGCACCGCTTGGATCAGATCCTCGGGTTCCGTTTCCGCTACACCGTCCTGAATCGCAGCTTTAGCTACGGCTACCGCCACTGTTGCCGATACCGTCCTGAGATCCTCCACTTTCGGAAGCATCGGCGCTCCCGGCTTGCCGACGTCCACCATACCGGCGATGGCATTCGCGCAGGCAACGAACATATTGTCCGTAATGAGCCTTGCTTTTGTCACAATCGTGCCGAGCCCGAGTCCCGGGAATACGAGCGCGTTGTTCGCCTGTCCGATATGGTAGGTAACGCCGTTATACGCAACAGGCGGAAACGGACTTCCCGTTGTGACAAGCGCGCGGCCTTCCGTCCATTTAATTAAATCTTCAGGTTTTGCTTCTGATAATGTCGTCGGATTTGACATCGGCAAAATAGCCGGCCGTTTGACATGTGAGGCCATTTCTTTGACGATTTCTTCCGTAAATGCGCCTGAAACGGTGGATGTGCCGATCAGGATCGTCGGCTTGGCCTGACGCACCGTCTCCGCCAGATCAATTGATCCGCCTTCACCGCTGCGGCCGTACTCTTTCACTTCATCAGCAGGGCGGGCGTACGGAACCTGAAAATCACGCAGGTCCTTCATATCATCCGTTAACAATCCGTTTCTGTCGATACACCAAAAGCGGCTGTATGATTCTTCTTCGCTTAATCCGTCATGCACCATAGCTTCGCGCAGCTGCTCAGCAATTCCGATACCGGCCGTTCCCGCGCCGAAGACGACGACTTTATGCTCTTTTAAAGGCACTTTTGATGCTTTCGCACACGCTAAAACAGCTGCAAGTGACACCGCGCCCGTTCCTTGAATGTCATCGTTAAACGTACAGACTTTATCTTTATACCGTTTTAATATGCCGCGGGCGTTAGCCGTACCGAAATCCTCCCAATGAAGCAGCGCATTCGGGAATGTTTCCCGGGCAAGCGAGACATACTCATCAATAAAGCGGTCATATTTCTCGCCGCGCACTCTTGAATGCTGGTTTCCGACGTACAGCGGGTCATTTAAGAGGCTTTCTTGATTTGTCCCGGCATCTAATACGACCGCAAGCACTCGTGACGGATCAATTCCGGCCGCCGCCGTATACACCGCGAGTTTTCCGACAGAAATGGCGATGCCGCCGACGCCCCAGTCACCGATTCCCAGAATACCCTCCGCATCTGTGGCAACGATTAAGTCAATGTTTTCATTTTTTCCGAACTGCTGAAATGCGGCGCGCATTCCTTCAGGGTCATCTATTGACAAATACAGACCGCGGGGTTTTCTGTACTCGTGGCTGTAACGCTGGATCGCGGTGCCGACGGTCGGCGTATATACGATCGGCAGCATTTCGCCTAAATGATCATTTAACAGCCTGTAAAATAACGTTTCATTCCGATCATGGAGAGCGGTCAAGTAGACATTTTTGCTCAGCTCATCAGGCTGCGAACTGAATTGTTCGTAGGCCCGCCTCGCCTGCTCTTCGATTGTCAATACTTTCGGCGGCAGAAATCCCTCGAGCCCGAGTTCCTTTCTTTCCTCCTGTGTAAAGGCCACCCCTTTATTTAAAAAAGGCGTAGAAAGCACTTCTAATCCGCGCAGAGTTGTTTTGATTTCTCCATCTTTCGTCACTTGAAATTGATTCACCTGTCTCTTCCTTTCAAAGCAATTTGTCTTAGGTTTGCTTTTATTCCCGAAATTCATACAGGTAAATCATCGATCCGCCTATTTTTTCTCCCGTCTGACAGATGCAGCCACTTCGCCGTCTTCTCCCCATTTTACCGCTCTGTAAATCGCATCGTGATAGAAGATCAGCCAGGCGTCTTTTTCTGCCGCGAACGTCTGCCATTTCTGCTTTTCTGGAATGGAGGTCATCGGATAATCATCGTATGCCAGCACCCATAGCGGATTTTTATGCGCATTCGTCGGCATCAGGTCGGCAAAATGCACAGCCGTCTCCCCGCCGTCTTCTAAGACGATGACGCTGTGGCCGTCGCTGTGGCCGCCGGTGTGGTGCATCGTAATGCCTTCTGTCAGCTGATACTCGTTCTCAAAGGTTTCGACCTGATCTTGTACCGCCTCCCAATTTTCTCTCCAATATGTATTTTTCGATCTGATATTAGGGTTTCTCATTTCGCGCCACTCTGTTGCAGAAGTGATAATGCGGGCATTCGGGAAAACAGAGACAAGCTCCTCTCCGCTGTATTCCGTCAAGCCGCATGCATGGTCAAAATGAAGATGGGTCATCGCCGCAATATGAATGTCCTCACAGGAAAGCCCGAGTTCACGAAGAGAGTGTTTTAAATTGGATTCCTGTGTTACACCGTAATTCCTTTTTTGTTTATCAGAAAATTTCCCTCTGCCGATACCCGCGTCAACCAATAGATTCAGGCCGTTTGTTCTGATCAGAATCGGGTCTGTTCTTAATTCAATCTGGTTTTTGTCATTTACGGGGTATTTTCTCGACCATAAAGGCTTCGGGACAACGCCGAACATCGCTCCGCCGTCCATATGCGTTACACCGCCGTCCAGCCATGTTAATGAAATATTCCCAATATTCAATGTCTCCATCTTGATCCCTCCTGATGTAATGGTAGCAAATGGCGGCATAAAAAAACAGACTCCCGCATCAGAGTCTGTCTTTTGTTCTCCATTCAACTTCGGCCCGGTAAATCGGCTGGCCGAGCGCGGAGAATTTTTCTTCGTATTCTGTCATAATATTGCCCTTCGGATCGCTGTTGTGCAGATCAAGACTGACTTCCGTCAGAAGCAGGCCGTATTCGGAAAAGCTTTTCAGAGAGTATTCGAATAAACCGCGGTTATCGGTTTTAAAATGAATCTCACCTGTTTCGCCCATCACTTCTTCGTATTTTTTCAAGAACGTTTTAAATGTTAAACGGCGCTTTTCGTGACGGTTTTTCGGCCACGGGTCAGAAAAGTTTAAATATACGCGCTTGATTTCTCCCCGTTCAAATACGTCATTCAGTGTTTCCGCGTCTATATTTAACAAACGGACATTGTGAGCCCCGCTGTCCTTTACTTTTTGGACGGCAGTGACGATGACGCTTTTAAACAGCTCAATTCCGATATAGTTGATATCCGGATTCTGCTTGGCCATTCCAGAAATGAACTGCCCTTTTCCCGTACCGACTTCAATATGGATCGGGTTGTCATTGCCAAAGACCGTGTTCCATCGCCCTTTATACTGGGCCGGATCACTGATGGCGATGTCAGCGTTTTCTGCCAGAAAATCATTCGCCCAAGGTTTATGGCGCATTCTCATATGATTGACACCTCTATCTATAATTTCGAGTAACAACATACCATGAAACATAAAGAGCCGCAAGCGCCTTTTAAAGGCGCCGGCTGCATAAAAAAAGAGGCTCCCCCGGTCCGGAACACTCATGTGATGCATAAAACCGCACCGCTTTGCACAATGTATGACACAGAAAGGATGTGTATATGAATCATGGGCTTAACAAGCGAACATCAGGTCCGGTTATTAAAGGACATATTGGCCGACCATCAATTGGATTGCTGCGGCACGGTTGCCGAGTATGAACAGCTGGAGCGCGTCATCAAATCACTGATGGCCAACACCGGGCTTGATTCAAATATAAAAAACGTGCTCGAGGATGTCTACCGCTACAGCCAGTCCGGCATCACGGCCGATTCCATCGACACGCATATTCAGGAGCACCAAAACCATTTGTCCCAATGGGTGGAGCAGATGGATTCGTACTCCTGACTACTTGACAATCCGCTTCATCAGGGCATGAAGCTCTTCCATGGCATCATGATACGCTTTGTCGTTTCCTTTTGATTTGTGCCAGGCGATGAAGGTGATGGTCTCCGATAACATGTACCACGCCATCCGCAGCCGAAGCCCTTCCGTGAGCTTCATGCCGTACATCCCAAGCCAGCTGTCCCACGCTGGCTCTTCGACGTAATGATACAATAAAGGGCCGAGATCCATGGCCGGATCGGCTATCATGGCGCCGTCCCAATCTATTAAATACAGCTGGTTGTCTTCTGACAGAAGCCAGTTATTATGATTCACATCACAATGGCAAACGACTTTTTCACCGAATTGCACCTGATCCACATGAGCTTCCAAATAAGCAAGGCCTTCCTGAATAAGCGGCGAAAATTGCCGCACAGCAAAGACGGCCTGCTTCAGCTGCGACAAAAGGGCGCCCGGATCAAGCGGTTCTTTTCCCAATCTTTTCAGCATGTCGAGCAAAGCTTTTGATGTGTGGATTTTGCGGAGCAGCTCAGCCACCGGGCGTCCGCTCATATCCTTTGCCTTCAGCTCCCTGCCCGCCATCCAATGCTGAGCCGTAATGACGTCTCCGTTTTCCATCCGTTTTGTCCAAACCAGCTTCGGAACAATGCCTTCGGCGGATAACACGGCTAAAAAGGGCGAGCTATTACGTTTTAAAAAAAGCTGTTGGCCGTTATGTTTCGCATAATATGCATCTCCTGTAGCTCCTCCGGCGGGGAAGATCTCCCAATCGCTACCTAGTAATTGTCCCAACCAGTTCATATCAATGTTCAACCCATCATTTCTTAAAATATTTTAGAATAGGCCTCCAGCCTTTCTCTATTGGCGGAGCGGCCTGTCATAAACAATTTCATGAGAATAAAAAAGACAGCTATTGAGAGTCTCATATGCTAATCAATAGCCGTCCTATAAATTTTAGCGCTACAGCACAAACTTCGTCAAGCAAAACTAGCAAGAACACCTGTGAATTCTGAAGATTTATGCCGCGAACCGCTCTTTTCCGTGAAACATTTGACGGGTTTCATTTGTTTATTATGTTTTTATTTTCAACGGCGCGCCGCCCGGCATAAGCCGAAACGGCGTCGTTCCGATCAGCTCGCCGTCAGCGTGAAACGGAATTTTCCCATCTGTTTCAAAAACGAATTCCTTCCCCTTTATCATCGTCACTCCGTCCATTTTGATATGCCGGCCGAAGCTCATCGCCCATAAAAAACGATACAGCGAGAAAAAGGACAGGTTTTCTGCAATGACAATATCAAAATGGTTTTGACGGGGATTTGCTGAAGGCGCCGCTTTCATGCCGCCTCCGTAATAAGGATGATTAGCCGCAATGACAAACCAGACATTGCGGAATTCACGCCTCTGGCCGTCTGCCGTGCAAACAAATCTGAACGGCTGAAACCCCGAGGCCGTATGTAAATGCGCGAGCGGGTAAATCACAAAACCGAGACGCAAAAACCGAAGAATGCGCGATAACGGAAAATTCACGGCTGCCTTCAAAACTGAGGCATCGAAACCGACAGACAGGTGGTTAATAAAATAAAGTGATTGCGCTTTGTCATGAAAAAAGTTGATGTTTCCCGCAAAAAATTTCCGTGTGAGCGGGCGGTGCAGACTTTTGATTTCTTGGAGGAGCGCCGACTTCTTAATACCGAGCCCTTTGGAAAAGTCATTGTACGAACCGGCGGGCACAAAGGTCAGCTCAATCTGATCCGTTCCTTTCAGTCCGTTAATGACTTCATGCATCGTCCCGTCACCGCCGATGACGAACAGCCGCTTAAGCTTATGATCCTGCATCATTGAAATCTGTCTCGCCAGCACCTCCGCATGTCCGGGATGCCCGGTCAAAAAAGAGCGGTGGCTGACCCCGCGCCTGGTCAGCTCTTTTTGAACTGATTTCCAGACACGCCGGCCCCGCCCGCCTCCTGAGACCGGATTAATAATAAAAAACCATTGACTCATCGTTTGTTTCACCTGCTTCATAGATGAAGAGACAGCCGGCAAACGTCCGCTTTAATCAAGCCATTCCTGTCTCCGGCTTGAATCGCTCAACCCGTAAGACAAAAGAGCCTTCGCCGCCTTCAGCTGGTGGTGCTTGATCGGCGCCGTATTTTTCTGCTGCTTTTCCAGCCACCCTGCGGCAGTCCGTTTATCAGCTATTTCCAGCCCATACGGCGGCTCCGGGTAATCAATATAAGACGTTCTGCTGAGCAAAAGCTTCCGCACGGGAATGTCGGCCTGCTTTTCTTTTATGATTTGCGAAACGACCGAGCCCGTCCGGTGCAGGCTGAGAGACGGATTCAATACTTGGCGCGTGCTGCCGGAGCCTCTTTCTTCCCAAAAACGGTGTTTTGATCCGATATATACGCTGTCCTCTTCCGCTTCCATAAAAGCGGCGCAGAAAATCTCCAGCGGCGAGATGATGATAATGCTCAGTTCGACGGACGCCTGCTGAATTTGCAGAACCGGATGATACATCACAAAATAGGAATCGGGCAGCTTTTGAGCCAGCATTTTTAACATCCTGTCCCCTTTGACCGCCTGCGAAAGCTCAGACTTTTGAGAAAGCGTGGAGCTCGCCCATTTTAATTGAAAGTCATACAGCTGATCTTTGAAAAAAGGCGCGAGCTCAGACTTTTGAGACGGAAGATTCCCGAACAGCGCCTCTTCTCCCTCCGGTTCATCAAACCATTGGTGCCTCTTTTCATTTATATCGGCCGTATTTTCTTCTTTTCTCTTTTTTAAGGAAAATTTTTTCCTGGCCGGCGCTTGATCGGTTTCCCCGCCGGCAGCCGTTTCCGTTTCCGTTTCTTCCGTCATCCGGTCAAACGCTTCAAGAAGCGCCTCCCAGCGTTCTTTCTTCAGCCGGATAAACTGGTTCATATAATGGTATGGATCAAGTTCATATCTGGATATGCAGTCGTGAATTTTGATGATCTGTGCCATGTGATTTCTCCACTCCGAATATTTGTTTATGTCAATTGAAACTGTGCGATTTCTTCGTATTTAGGCGACCGGTCAAGATGGGTCTGAAACAGGGAAAACCGGCTGACGGCACTTTGCACCCTGCCGCTTTCAAACGGCACATCGTCAGGAAACGGCCGGTCTCCCGCCCACTTCCGCGCCATCGTCATATGAGGGTGATACGGCCGTTTTTCCACTTGAAAACCGGCTTTCAAAACAGCCTGTTTTGTTTTTTCCCGCAAATCAAAGAGCAGTTCATTCCGTTCGGGCTCAAGGTGAAGCACTCTCGGCTGTCTGCGGTCGCCGAAAATATCCAGATGCTGAAACTGTACGGTAAACGGCTGCGCTGCCGACGCAGCATCTGCGAGCAGAGACGATAATTTCGCAAGCCGTTCTTCATCCGCGGCTCCGAGAAAAATGAGTGTAATATGATAGTCATGCGGGTGCACCCATTTTTTGAATGATAACGCCGGCTCCTTTTTGGCTGCTTCCCAAATCGGTTCAGCAATGTCAGCCGGAATCGGAATGCCGATAAAATAATGCGGCAATGAAGCTTTCATACGAGGATCTCCCCCTCTTTGGTTATGGTGTTATTATAAAACGGATAAGCGGAGAGGAGAACCCTGTCCGCTCATTATGATAGGATATTATGTACCAACAGTTTTATACAGAAAGGAATGAGCCGGCCTTGAAAATCGCAAACAGCACGGCGGAGCTGATCGGCGGCACACCGATCGTAAAGCTCAATCGCCTTCAGCCAGAACATGCAGCACAGGTCTATTTAAAATTAGAATCGTTTAACCCGAGCGGCAGTGTCAAAGACAGAGCGGCTTACAATATGATCATTGAAGCGGAAAACAGCGGGCATTTAAAACCCGGCTCTGTCATCATCGAACCGACAAGCGGCAACACAGGCATCGGCCTGGCGATGAACGCGGCGGCGCGCGGCTACAAGGCAATCCTCGTCATGCCTGACACGATGACGAAAGAACGCATCAACCTCCTGAAAGCGTACGGCGCGGAGGTTGTGTTAACACCGGGGGCGGAAAGAATGCCCGGCAGCATCAAAAAAGCGAAAGAACTCGCCGAACAGATTCCGGGAAGTTTTATCCCGATGCAATTCGATAACGGCGCAAATCCAGATGCCCACCGAAAAACGACAGCCATTGAAATCTATCAGGCCGTTCAGCAGCTCAACAGACCGCTCGGTGCTTTTGTGGCAACGGCGGGAACGGGCGGAACCATTACCGGAACCGGAGAAACGCTGAAAGAGCTTTTCCCGGATATGATTGTTCATGTCGCCGAGCCTGCGGGATCTCCCGTCCTGTCTGGCGGAAAACCCGGCGCTCATAAGCTTGTCGGGACAAGCCCCGGATTTATTCCCGGCATACTGAATCAGGACGTTTACGATGAAATCATGAAAATATCTGATGAAGATGCGTATACGACAACACGGCGTCTGGCCCGGGAAGAAGGCATACTCGTCGGCCCGTCTTCAGGCGCCGCCTGCTTTGCCGCCATTGAAACCGCCAAACGCCTCCCTTCCGAACAGATCGTCATCTGTATGACGGCCGATACGGGAGAACGTTATTTATCAACGGATTTATGGTCATTTGAATGATAAAAAGGGATGCCGCTTTCGGCGTCCCTTTTTATTATCACTTGGCAAGCTCATAAATGGCTTCGGCATATAAAGCCGTTGACCTGAGAAGGTCATCGATTTCAATGTACTCATCCTTTTGATGCGCGCTGTCAGGCCGGCCGGGGAACAGCGGCCCGAACGCGACGCCCGCCGAAAGGGATCTCGCATACGTTCCTCCGCCGATTGAAATCAGATCCGCTTTCTTTCCCGTTTGTCCTTCGTAAACCTTTTGAAGCGTCTTTACGAGCGGATGATCAGCAGAAACGTGGTGCGGTTTGCTGTCTTTAAATTCTTCAAGCCGGAATTCTTCAGCAGACGTAAAAGCATCACGGATGACTTTGCCGTCTGAAGTGACGGGATAACGGATGTTGATGCCGAGTTCTCCTTCCTCACCCTTTCTGTATGTAAAGGTGCCGACATTCAATGTCAGCTCTCCGCTGATGTCATCCCTGCAATCAATTTTCAGCTTTTTGCCTCGTGTATCATTTGAAAAATAGTCACTGATGGTTTTGACAAAGTGCTTTCCGGCTCCATCCAGCTCTGTTCCGTTAAGGCATTCAGCAAGCTTTAAGCCGGCATTGACACCATTATCCGGTTCCATCGCGTGGCATGATTTTCCGTACACCCGAAGCGTCAGTTTTCCATTTTCCGAAACTGCTTCACCTTGTGTTTTTGACTGCTCAAGCCATTTGCTGAAATACGCGTGCACGGCATCAAGACCGTTCCCTTCAATAACCGCTTCAGCCGCATCCGGCACCATGTTCAAACGCAGTCCTGAACGGAATGACAGAAGCACGTTTTTTGCGTCTTTGTCAGAAGCGCTTTTTACAATGCGCAGTGACGCATCTATAATTCCTTTTTCCGCGTTAATGATCGGAAAATCTGCGTCAGGAGCAAAGCCGATGTCAGGCATTTTTTCGTGTTTGAAGTAGTGATCCACGCATCTCCAATCACTTTCTTCATCCGTTCCGATGATGATTCTCACGCGTTTGGATAAAGGGAGCTGCATGTCTTTGACGATTTTCAGCGCATAAAACGCCGCCATTGTCGGCCCTTTATCATCAATGGCGCCTCTGGCATATATCCGGCCATCCCTGATATCGGCTGAAAACGGATCGCTCGTCCAGCCGTCTCCGGGCGGAACGACATCGACGTGGCACAAAACGCCGACGATTTCGTCACCCGTTCCCCATTCAATATGGCCCGCATAGCCGTCAAGATTCTTTACGGTGAAGCCTTCTTTTTTACCGAATTCCAGCAGTGACGTCAGGCTGGCATTGACGCCTTCTCCAAACGGCCGGCCGGGACCGGCTGTTGATTCGTCCATTACGCTGTTGATCTGCAAAAACTTCTGCGTGTCACGGATCAGATCTTCTTTGTTTCTGATGACTTCAACTTCCCAGTTCATCACAAATCCCCTTTCTTGATAAAGACTTGCAAAATGTCGATAAAACGAATAATATAGATGATGTTTTGAAAAAATGTTCGTCATTGGAGGTACTTATGTTTCATCTCGACAAGCATCAAACGACAATAAAAAGAGAAATTACCGCGGGATTGACCACCTTTTTCACAATGGTGTATATCATTGTCGTCAATCCGGTGATCCTTTCCAATGCGGGGATTCCGTTTGACCAGGTATTCACCGCGACGATTATCGCTTCCATTGTCGGAACTTTATGGATGGCTCTCGCTGCGAATTTTCCGATCGCCATTGCCCCCGGCATGGGCTTAAACGCGTATCTCGCCTTTCACGTTGTCGGCACAGGCAGCGGCATTACGTATCAGACGGCTTTCAGCGCCGTTTTTATCGCGGGAGTCATCTTTATTATTTTATCGTTAACGCCTTTAAGAAAACAACTTATAGAAGCGATTCCGGACAATTTAAAATACGGAATTACGACCGGCATCGGCTTATTTATCGCTTTTATCGGCTTACGCCAATCCGGAATCATCACGGCTGATAAATCCAATCTGGTCGCACTCGGCGATCTTCATTCGCCCGCCGTCATTTTAACGCTTATCGGACTTATCATCAGTATCGTGCTGATGGTGCTGAATGTAAACGGGGCTCTGTTCATCGGAATGGCGCTGACCGCCGTCATTGCCTTTTTGACCGGACAGATCCATTTTGCGAAAGGGTTCGTTTCATTCCCGCGCCTGCCGGAGGGGCTTTTGATCACAAATCCGTTCGGAGCCCTCGGGGATGTCGTGCATCACGGTCTGTACGCCGTTGTGTTTTCTTTTCTTCTCGTTACGATTTTTGACACGACCGGCACCATGATCGGTGTCGCCGAACAAGCGGGATTGATCAAAAACAATCAGCTGCCGAATGCCAGAAGAGCGCTGTTGGCTGATTCGACCGCTACGACGGTCGGAAGCATCTTCGGCACCAGCCCGACGACCGCGTTCGTTGAATCTTCAGCAGGTGTGGCCGCCGGCGGAAGAACGGGTCTGACGGCGCTGACGATTGCCGTTATGTTTGCCGTTTCCATGTTTTTCAGCCCGCTTGTCAGCGTCTTATCGGAAGTGTCCGCGATTACGTCACCGGCTCTGATTATTGTCGGCAGCCTGATGATGGGTGCTGTGTCGAATATCCGCTGGAATGAGCTTGACGAAGCGTTCCCGGCCTTTCTCGTCATTTTGGCGATGCCTTTAACGTCCAGTATTTCAACCGGAATCGCACTCGGCTTCATTTCATATCCGCTTGTTAAAGCAGCTAAGAAAAAATGGCGCGAAATCCATCCTCTAGTCCTCATCTTCGCCGTACTGTTTTTTATTCAGCTTTTTATTTTGAACGGACATTAAGAAAAATCCCTTTCCTTTTCGGAAAGGGATTTTTACATATAAAGAACGGAAAGAATCGCGGCAATGAGACACCAGGCGGAACAGATGATTTGAATGACGGTTAATGCGCTGTTTCGCGCCCGGAAATAGTCATCGCTGTCTCTCTTGATACCGCTTAAAACCGGTTTACCCGTGATCCGGTCAAATAAAAGTGACGCGGCATAGCGGCTGACGATCGCAAATAAAATAAGGACTGCCGGCTTCACTAAGAGCGGAAGAACGAGAATAAGAGCCGTAAAAGCCGCGGTTAAAAGGTAAAGCTGCCGGAGATACCCGCCGTTTCGGATCAGCACTTTAAAGAACAATTCTTTCCACGCCGTATACGCCGACCGTTTTGTAAAGATGTGCTTTGAGCCGGGATATAAAAACGGCTTGTTCCGCCCTTTATTTTTACCATTCGGGAGCTGCACATCATGGCTGAGCATCAAAACAGAGGCGGCGAGTGAAAGCTTCCGCCTGTTCTCCTCAAGCACTTCTTCCTCAAAGGCCGATAATGTCTCCGTCCCTCTCCAAGTCAAAAGAGCGGAACAGATGAACAATATACATCCCGCCGGCCAAAGCCAATACCATTCGGCGGCAAAGGTGATCATAAAAAACGCACCCGCCATCAGAACCATCACTTTCAGCCAGCCCGCCGCCTGATTCCCGAATGTCCGCCTGCTGTTTTTTCTGTGCCGGTGCACCGCTAATATCGCGGTATGGAAGCCGAACAGACAGCAAAACATACCTGAATATGCCGGTAAGGTACAGTCACCGTACTGGCGCCATAAGGGAAATAATAATACGGCAAGCGCACCCCAATTGATAAGGGAAAGGAACATCGAATACAAAAGCGCGTACCGTTTCAGCTTTTGCATCAGATGTTTTGCATGCACCAAAAACACGTGATCCGCTTCCAGCAAAAAGGTATGAATAAAACCTGTGCATAACAGCAGGGCACTGAATACATACAGCCAGCCCCATCCTAATACTCCTGCCCCTCCATTAAGAAGCCCCCTGCCGTTCAGCCATTCAGCATATTGATAAACGGCAAATGCGGCAGCGGGAAGAACGATATACAGCGCGACCGTCCAATCAATGACCGTCTGAAACACCTTCCATTGATACCGCCAATAATGAAACAGCCTTTGAAAAAACAGAGCCCGCCCGGTCATCGCTGACTGCTCCGAACCGCTGAATAAAAGCAATCCAGCAGTGAACGGCTCCCCGTTTTTTCCTGAAGCTCCTCTAATGTGCCTTGAAGAAGCAGAGCGCCCTGATCCAGCAAATAAAATCGGTCGCAGATTTTTTCCGCCGTATCCAGAACATGCGTGCACATCAAAATCCCCGCGCCCCTTTCTTTCTCAGCAATCAGCATGTCGGTAAACAGCTTTGTTGAGATCGGATCAAGTCCGATAAAAGGCTCATCAATGATGTAAATATCCGGCTTCGCCAAAAATGCCTGTATAAGCATCAGCTTTTGCTGCATCCCTTTTGAAAAACCGGAAGGCAAATCATGTTTTACAGACGTCAGCGAAAACTCTTCAAGCAGCCGCCCTGCCCGCTCACGGCACTCTTCCCCTTCTATACCCCGCAATGACCCGGTCAGCTCGAGGTGCTCCCAAAGTGTCAGTTCATCGTAAAAACTCGGACGCTCCGGTATGTAAGCATAAGACGAATCATTCCACTCAATACCGCCTTCAATATCCCGGGACAGCCCGAGAACCGCCTTTATCACTGTACTTTTCCCCGCGCCGTTCGCTCCGATTAAACCGGCAATTTCACCAGCGTTGACTGACAGAGATACATCAGAAATCACCTTCGGCCTGTCAGCATAACCGGCGCAGACAATGTTTGCATTCAATAATTCTCCCAAACTTCTCACTCCCCCGTTTTCATACGGACATGTATAAAAAAAGTTTCAGTTTCCATAATAATAAAAGCGGGCCGGACATAGTAATGCACCAAGGCTGTACCCATTTGAAAAAATTACCTGCGCTTATTCCTAGATTCATGTCGTCCATATCGTGTATAATGGAGGCAGTTAAAAGAGAAAAAACAGAATGTCATCCTTTGTTGCTTATTCGTACGAAGTTTTAGAGTCGAAAGTTGTGGTATATCAAGTCCATCCGATCTTATGATAGGGAGTGGTTTTTTGAAACCTTCAACAAATCGTATGCTGACTCGGATTAAATCAGTTTACATGTTCATCCAGGAAAAAGGCCTTGTGACAACACAGGAACTGGTTGATGAATTCGGCATTACACCTAGAACCATTCAGCGAGACTTAAATGTGTTAGCATACAATGATCTTGTTCATAGTCCTAGCCGAGGCAAGTGGGAGACAACACGAAAAAAAGTGAAAATTACATCTTAAGCGAACAATTACATAAGGCCCTTTTCGGCCTGACATGCTGCAAGGCAAAGCAGCGTCTTTGCCTTGTTTTTTGTTCCTCTATATAAAAAGCCCAAAACAAATCTGTTTTGGGCTTTTCTGATATCGATTACACTTCTGCGCCTCTCAGCGTTTCGAGCTCCTCTTCAGTCAGCTCGCGGAATTCTCCCGGTTTAAGATCCGGGTCAAGAGAAACAGCCCCCATCGAAAGCCGCTTCAAATAAGCCACTTCATTTCCGACAGCCTTTGCCATCAGCTTCACCTGATGATATTTGCCTTCTGTAATGGTCAAGTGTATCACCGTTTCATCCGGGCTTTCTGTAATAATTTCAACGGCTGCCGGCTTCGTCTTATAGCCTCCTTCAATGACGACGCCTCTTTCCAGATGAACGATGTCTTCCGGTGACAGAGGTGAAGTTAACCGGACCTCATATGTTTTAGGCACATGCTTTTTCGGAGAAAGGAGGCGATGAGCGAGCTGCCCGTCATTGGTGAGAAGCAAAAAGCCTTCCGTATCCTTATCAAGACGTCCCGCCGGAAACGGTTCAAATCGCTGTTCTTCAGGCGTCAGCAGATCAACCACCGTTTGCTGGCGGCTGTCTTCTGTAGCAGACAGCACTCCTTGCGGCTTATTCATCATGACATAAATAAATTCACGATAGTCTGCCGGCTCTCCGTATACCGTGATGTCCTGTTTTTCCGGATCGACATGGGTTTTCACATCTTTCGCCGGCTCTCCGTCAATCATGACAGCCCCGGCCTTGACGATTTTTTTCACATCTTTTCTTGAGCCGAATCCGCTGTTGGCAAGCAGCTTATCAAGTCTCATCCTGATCCTCTCCTTTAAAAAGAAAAGCCCGCGATAAGCGGACTATTCATTATTTCTCAATGGGCGGAATGCCTGCCTCTTCTCAAAACGCGGGGCAGACGGTTTCCAAACATTTTCTGTAAAAATCCGATTCGGTATGCGGCAAACATGTACACCGCACCGCCGACAGCGGCGCAGACAAAGACGACAATCGCCGCATGCACCTGGCCGCTTTGGTATGTTACAAAGAAGCTGAGCAGCCATTGAGTCATCTTGACCGCGACTCCCATCACGACGGACAGGACTGCGATTAAAATGACCCGTTTTATAAGTACCGTATACGAATAGCCCGCATGGCGCTTAATCATGACAAAACCGTACAGAAGAGAAGCGATATAACCGAGCGCCGTTGCCAAGATGGCCCCGTCTCCCTGAAACAGCTTGATCAGCGGCACGTTCAGCACCACTTTGATAATGACGCCGATGAAAAGGCTCACGACAGCAAATTTCTGCTTATTAATCCCTTGCAGGATCGCGGCGTTTACGGTAAACAGAGAAAACAGAATCGCGACAGGCGCGTACCAGAACAATATATCCTGTCCGATATCCGGGCGAAGACTTTCAGAGCCGTAGAAGAATGTATAGGCCGGACCCGATAACACGGACATCCCGACAACAGCGGGAATAACCAAAAACAGAATGATTTGCATCGTCTGGTTAATCTGCTGGTTTAAAAGCTTATAATTCCTGCTCGTAAACGATTCAGTAATCGTCGGAATCAGCGTCAGACCGAAAGCGGTCGCCAGAGAAACCGGGATCATCACAAGCTTCGGCACATAAAGGGTGACAATCGCAAGCATGTCCTGGCTGATATCCTTATGGCCCGCCGCAATCATCGCTTTATTAAACGTATTCGTATCGATATACGAATACAAAGGAATCGCCAGTCCGACAAATACATAAGGAGCGGCATAACTGAAAAGCTCAATGAACATTTTTTTATAACTTAAGTTCGCAGACGGGACGAGATTCGGCTTCATCGCCAGAAGATCGCCCTTCCGCTTATTCCAGTAAATATAAAGGACGACAAGCCCTCCGAATGATCCGATCAGCGCCGCAAAAGTCGCGTATCCGACTGCGATGACAAGGCCGCCGTTGATCACTCTTAAAATCAAATACGTTGCGCCCAATAAAAAGATGATCCGGGCAAGCTGCTCCACAACCTGTGAAACGGCTGTCGGCCCCATCATCTGATGACCTTGGAAAAAACCGCGCACAAGACTCATAATCGGCACGACCAAAAGTGCCAGACTGACCATCCGGATCACATAAACGACGTGGTCAATCGTAAGTCCGTTGTTACTCGTGCCGCCGAGAGATGTTTCCGCAAAAAACGGCGCCGAAATATAAAGAATTGAAAAAGCGATCATCCCGGTTACGAGCATAACCGACATTCCCGCTCTCAGCATCCGCCTGCTCGTCTCATAGTCTCCTTTGGAGTTATATTTCGAGACAAATTTTGAAACCGCGGCGGGAAATCCCATCGTGGCAATGTTTAAAAACAGTGTATATTGATTATATCCGTATTGAAACAAAGCTCCGCCCGTCGCTCCGACCATCGCTCCGAACGGGATCAGATAAATCATCCCTAAAATCCGCGATATATAGGTGCCGAGCGTCAGCACGAACGTGCCCCTTAACAATTTGCTTGACATGTTTCCTCATCACCATTTTCTACGAAGATTCAACTTTTCTATTTTAACACAACTGGGCAATTAGACGGTAATAAATACAGCGGGAAACTTTTTGGGAAAGCTCTTAAAAAAACAAAATACGTTTAAGGAATCCCTTTCTTTCGCTATAATAGCAGAAAGCGGACATTTCCGCCTATTATACGTGAAAAAGAAAGTTGTTGATGAAATATGAAACATTATGACGTCATTGTGATCGGCGGCGGTCCGTCCGGTTTAATGGCTGCGATTGCCGCAGGCGAAGAAGGGGCGGACGTATTATTAATCGATAAAGGAAACAAGCTGGGACGGAAGCTGGCGATTTCCGGCGGCGGGCGCTGCAACGTGACCAACCGCCTCCCCGTTGAAGAAATCATCAAACACATCCCCGGCAACGGCCGCTTTTTATACAGCGCGTTTTCCGAATTTAATAATGAAGATATCATCGCCTTTTTTGAAAAACTCGGCATTCAGCTGAAAGAAGAAGACCACGGGCGCATGTTCCCGGTGACGGACAAAGCGCAAAGCGTTGTCGATGCGCTTTTGAACCGATTAAAACAACTGAATGTCACCATCCGCACAAATGAAAAAATCAAAGAGGTGCGGTACGAGAACGGCAGGACAGCGGGCATTACGACAAACAATGACGAACACATTAACGCAGACGCCGTCATTATCGCGGTCGGCGGAAAATCAGTCCCGCATACCGGCAGCACCGGAGACGGCTATGCATGGGCGGAAGCGGCCGGTCATACCGTGACCGAACTCTTTCCGACGGAAGTGCCGGTTACGTCGTCAGAACCGTTTATTAAACAAAAAACACTTCAGGGGCTGTCCCTTAGAAACGCGGCCGTCAGCGTCCTGAATAAAAAAGGCAAACCTATTGTCACACACGTGATGGACATGCTGTTTACCCATTTCGGCTTGTCAGGCCCCGCCATTCTCCGCTGCAGCCAGTTTGTCGTCAAAGAACTGAAAAAGCAGCCCGATGTCAAATTACGCATCGATCTGTTTCCCGGCATCAACGAGGAAGAGTTATTTCAAAAGATGCACAAGGAACTGAAAGACGCACCGAAAAAAGCGCTCAAAAACGCGCTGAAGCCGTGGATGCAGGAACGGTATCTGCTTTTTCTTCTGGAACGGAACGGTCTTGATCCGCAGACAAGCTTTACGGAACTGCCGAAGGATCAATTCAGGGCTTTTGTCAAAGACTGCAAACAATTTACGGTTGCCGCTGACGGAACGCTTTCTTTGGACAAAGCGTTTGTCACAGGCGGAGGTGTTTCCGTAAAAGAGATTGAGCCGAAACAAATGGCGTCTAAAAAAATGGAAGGCTTATATTTTTGCGGAGAAATACTCGACATTCACGGCTATACCGGGGGCTACAATATCACTTCAGCCTTTGTCACGGGGCGTCTCGCCGGTTTGAATGCAGGACGTTTCTCACGCTCGCTGTAAATGGTTTAAAGCGCATTTACCTGAGCGTCCCCGTTGATAATTGACCAAAAGCATGATACAGTTTTCTGCGTTTTGTTTCACCTGATTGAGGGAACAGGAAGAAAGGAATGATCTGCAATCGTGCGACCATACTAAAAAGTGGCGTATTGAAAAAAATAGTCAGAGGGTGAGAACGTTTGAAGAAGAACATCTCCAGTGTTTTTTGGATTGTGATTGTCATCACAGCCGCTGCGGTTTTATGGGGGGCCATTTCTCCTGACAGCCTGCAGCAAGTCACTGATACGGCACAAAAATTTATTACGGATTCTTTCGGCTGGTATTATCTGCTGGTCGTTTCTATATTTGTCGGTTTCTGTCTCTTTCTCATTGTGAGTCCGATCGGCACAATAAAACTCGGAAAACCCGGGGAAAAACCGGAATTCGGCTTATTATCATGGTTTGCCATGCTTTTCAGCGCGGGCATGGGAATCGGTTTGGTATTTTACGGGGCTGCGGAACCGATCAGCCATTACGCCATCAGCTCTCCCTCAGGTGAAACAGAAACACCCCAAGCATTTCGTGATGCGCTCCGGTACACGTTTTTCCACTGGGGGCTGCACGCTTGGGCCATCTATGCGGTCGTCGCTTTATGTATCGCTTATTTTCAATTCAGAAAAGACGCGCCCGGTTTGATCAGCAGCACACTGACACCGCTTTTGGGCGATAAAGTAAACGGCCCGATCGGCAAAGCAATTGACTGTATCGCGGTGTTTGCGACCGTTGTCGGTGTGGCGACAAGCTTAGGGCTCGGAGCGACTCAGATCAACGGCGGTCTGCATTATTTATTCGGCATTCCGAAAACATTTTCCATTCAGCTGATCCTGATCGCTGTCGTGACCGTGTTATTTTTGATTTCTGCGTGGAGCGGAATCGGCAAAGGGATTAAATATTTAAGCAATACCAACATGGCGCTCGCGGCTATTTTAATGATCTTTATGCTCATTGCAGGCCCGACGGTGCTGATTATGAACTCATTTACCGATTCTATCGGCCAATACATCCAAAATATCGTGCAGATGAGCTTTCGCTTGTCTCCGAATGATCCCCAAAAACGCGAATGGATTAACAGCTGGACCATTTTCTATTGGGCCTGGTGGATATCCTGGTCGCCGTTTGTCGGCATTTTCATCGCCCGTGTATCAAGGGGCCGGACGATCCGGGAATTTTTAATCGGGGTGTTGGTGACACCTTGTATATTGGCTTTCTTATGGTTTGCGATTTTCGGTGTATCCGCGATGGATCTTCAGCAGAAAGGCGTATTCAATGTCGCGGGAATGTCAACGGATACGATGCTGTTCGGCGCACTCAGCCACTATCCGCTGACAATGGTGACATCCGTATTAACGCTTGTTCTGATCGCTGTATTCTTTATTACATCAGCGGATTCAGCGACATTTGTGCTTGGAATGCAAACGTCTTACGGCTCTTTGGACCCGTCCAACCGGGTGAAAATCATCTGGGGCGTCATCCAGTCCGCCGTGGCAGCTGTATTATTATATTCCGGCGGTCTGGCCGCACTGCAAAACACGGCCATTCTCGCCGCGGTTCCGTTTTCAGTCGTGATCCTTCTGATGATCGTGTCTCTGTACAAGTCATTAGCGAGCGAAAGAAAAGGAATCAAACAAGCGGAGAAATACCAAAAACCGAGAAGTCCCCGCGTCAAAAAAGCATAATGCATAAAAAAGCCCGGTATTTCATCCGGGCTTTTTTATTTTCGGTATAAAATGAGAGCGGAAAAACAATAAAGCTGCTCACCTTCAGGATCACAGGCCGCCGCTACCGTATATTTAATATCAACGAGCTGTTCATCAGAAATCCCCTTTAAAAATGTATTGACTTCAGTCTGCAGATCCTTTTCATGCTCCTCATCAAAAACAGCTATCTTCAGCACATCACCCTCTCCTTTCTCTATCAATTTATTCCGGTTCAATTGAAATATGATAGAGAAAAACAGATTTTCTTTTTTACTGATTTTTACTAAAAGTAACCAAAAATAGTAGTTGAAAACGCTTACTAACGTATGATAATATCATTTTAACAATAACCAGGTCATTTCTGTTTAGTAAATATTTAGTAAAAAGGAGATGCGAAATGGTCCGTCTCAAAGATATTGCCTTACAGGCATCTGTATCCAGCGCGACAGTATCGAGAATTTTGAATAAGGATGACTCTTTGGCCGTGACTGATGAAACAAGAGAAAAAGTTCTGAGGATCGCCGATGAGCTGGGCTATCAGCCGTCGGCAAAAAAACGGAAGAACCGCAGCCGCAGCGATTCAGCGCCCCTGATCGGCGTTGTCAGCTGCCTGTCACCGGAAGAAGAACGGCAGGATCCTTATTTTTCAGCGATCCGAAAAGGCATTGAGGAAGAATGCTTTCGGCAAAAAGTTTTTATCACATCTTCTATCCATCTCGGTTCTTTTCAAGAGCATATGTTTCACGAACTGGACGGCGTGATCGTAATCGGCAGCCTGCAAGACGAGGCGCTTACGAATATCAGCGCCGCTTTCAGGCACGCGGTATTTGTTAACGGCACCCCCGATCCCGCCCGCTACGATTCCGTCAGCGTGGATTTTTATGCCGCAGCGCAGAAGGCGATAGAACATCTTCTGTCGCTCGGTTACCAGCGGCTCGGTTATATCGGCGGCCGGGAGCGGGAGCATACCGTCATAGACGGTGTAAACAGCAATAAAACGATTGAGGATAAGCGTCTGACCGCTTTCTTACAAATGGCCGGCGCCGGGCCGGAGCATGTACTGATCGGCGAATACAGCATGCACGAAGGGTTCCGGCTGATGAATGAAGCCATCAAAGGCGGAAGTCTCCCCGATGCCTTTTTTATCGCAAGTGATTCGATGGCTGTCGGCGCTTTAAAAGCCTTGCAGGAAGCCGGCCTTCAAGTCCCGCGCGATACGGCAATTGTCAGCTTCAACGGAATTGATGAGGCAGAATACGCCAGCACGCCGTTATCAACGGTAAAAGTATACACGGAAGAGATGGGCCGGACGGGTGTCAAATTGCTTCTCGACCGTTTAAACGGCAGAACCGTCCCGCTGGCCGTGACGCTCCCCACTTCATTGATTGTCAGACAAAGCTGCGGCTCACAAGAAAGGAGGTGACATGTCCCGCAGCGTTTATATCATATTTAAAGGAGGAAAAGATGAAACGCTTACTGGCTTTGTTTCTTTCTTTTACTTGCATGATACTTCCCGGCTGCTCGGCAGAACGGAGCGGCGCCGGAGAAAAGCAGAAAACATTGACAGTCTATTCCACAATATCCTCAGACAGCGAACGCGCCGTATTCAGAAAGTTGGCTGATTCATTCCAAAAAGAACATCCGGACATTCAAGTAAACGTTCATTTCCCAGGCAATGACTACGAAAATATGATGAGGGTCAGAATGGCGGCCGGTGACATGCCCGATCTTTTCGACACACACGGCTGGGCCAAAATCCGCTACGGAGAATATACCGCCGACCTCAGCGGCATGTCTTGGACGAAGCGGCTCGATCCGAATTTAAACAGCATGCTCAAAGACGCCAAAGGCAGAATATACGCCTTCCCTCTGAATCAGGCAAAGGACGGACTGGCCTACAACCGCACAATGTTGGAAAAATACAGAATCAAACCGCCGGAAACAATGGATGATTTTATGAAGGCACTGAGACAGATTAAAGAAAAAAGCGGCGGAACAGTCACCCCCTTCTGGTTTGCCGGCTATGAGAAAAGCTCATTTGCCCAATATTACGATCAATTCGCCGCACCGCTTCTCATCACAGATCCCGCACACCGTTTCAAAAAACAGCTGTTAAACGGAACCTTCCGCTGGACACACTTCACCTATTTATCTGACAAACTGAAAGAGATGCAAAAGGAAAACCTGCTCAATATAGATGCCGTGACGGCAAAACGGTCCCAGCTCATTGAACTGATGGCGCAAAACAAAATCGCCTTTACGCTGCAGGGCGGCACCCTCGGCCAAGACGTCGCTCAAATCAATCCTAAGGTAAAAGTCGGCATCATACCGACCCCGGCCGTCCACAAGGGAGACGCGCCGGTTTGGATCGGAGGCGAACGTTACACGCTGGCGGCATTCAAGGATTCCCCGCGGCTTGAAGAAGCGAAACAGTTCATCGCATTTATGGCCCGTCCCGAGCATGCGAAATCAATTGCCGAAGCGACCTCGCTTCCGGCCGGATTAGTGAATGTGCAAACGGACATTTTCTACGCAAATGACTATAAGCGCTATCAGCATATTAAGGTGCAGCCTTATTTTGACCGCCTTTATTTGCCGAACGGAATGTGGGATGTGATGGGGACAGCCGGGCAGGAGCTGATGGCCGATATCTTAACCCCCGCGGAAATTTCGGCGAAACTCGGCAGGGAATATAAGCGGCTCCGTCTTCAATCTGATTCACAAGGAGCTGAAAAAGAATGAGTGATCTTGCAAGAGAACCCCAAGGATTTCAACATCAAAAGCCGGTAAAACCCGCGTCACTGTGGTGGATGTACGTTCCCGCTCTTGCCACGGTTTTTATTTTCATGATTTTTCCGTTTGTCAAAGGCGCTTTTATCACATTTACAAACTGGAACGGCTTCTCACAGACGTATCAATGGGTGGGGGTCACTCAATATAAAAGGCTTTTTACAGATCCGGACACGTGGCTTGTTGTGAAAAACACTTTGCTTTACGGCATCGGAAGCACTTTTTTTCAGAATATGCTCGGACTTTTATATGCGCTGCTTTTGAATCAGAGCTTAAAAATGAAGGCGCTCACAAGAACGATCGTCTACCTGCCCGTCATTATCAGTCCGCTGATTATGGGATACATTTGGTATTTTATTTTCTCATATGACGGGGGTGCGCTGAATGATGTACTTGGCGCACTGGGAATCGGTCCTGTCAACGCCTTGGCAAGCCCTGCGGCAAACCCTTGGATTATCGTCATGATTAACACGTATCAATACGCAGGCATTGCGATGATTGTATATTTGGCGGGGCTGCAAAGCATTCCGAAAGATTATTACGAAGCCGCAAAAATGGATGGCGCGGGAGGTCTTCAGCCGTTTTTCACCATCACCCTGCCATTATTGATGCCGGCTGTCACCATCAACATGGTCATCAATATCATCGGAGGGCTGAAGCTGTTTGATGTCATTTTCGCGCTGACCGCAGGCGGGCCGGGCAATTCCTCTCAATCGATGTCGACGTTTATGTATGATTTATATTTTAAACGGCAGGATGCGGGATATGCCGCCGCCCAAGGCGTGTTTATGTCCGTTATTATTCTTGTCATCAGCTTTTCGGCTCTCGTGTATTTCAAGCGAAAGGAGACGGAAATGTCATGAAAACAGCCCGAATGCGGATCTTTACGCTGTTGGCTGCCGTTATCTCGTGCGTTCATATTGTCCCCTTTTATATTTTGCTGACCACGTCATTAAAAGCAAAAGGAGACTACAGTTCAAAATGGTCGCTGCCATCCGCCTTTTCATTTCAGAATTTTCGTGAAGCATGGGAGCGCGCCTCTCTCGGGCAATCCTTTCTGAACACGATCATCATTACAGCCGTTTCCGCCGCCTTGCTAATTTTTATGGGTTCGCTTGCCGCATACCCGCTCGCAAGAAGAAATACAAAGCTGAACAAAATCGTCTTCGGCCTTTTGATTTCAATCATGATCATCCCGCCTTTGACTTCCATGGTTCCTTTATACAAGATGGTCGCTGATGCGGGGCTGGTCAATACGCATGCCGCAGCCATTCTCATTAATACGGCTGCATATATGCCGCTGACCGTTTTCTTATATTCAGGGTTTATCCGCTCCTCTATTCCGAAAGAACTTGAGGAAGCCGCCAGGATGGACGGCGCGGGATTGATCAGGACTTTTTATACGATCGTGTTTCCTTTGTTGAAACCGATTACCGCAACGGTCTGCATTATTTCCTGCGTGTTTATCTGGAACGATTACCAATTTGCGATTTTCTTTTTACAAGATCAAAAGGTGCAGACATTGACCGTGGCCATGGCGGGATTCTTCGGCGAAAACGCGAACAATCTTCACTTAGTCGCCGCAGCCGCAATTATGGCGATGCTGCCGATGGTCGTATTGTTTTTGGCGCTTCAAAAATATTTTATCTCAGGGCTGTCCTCCGGGGCGGTCAAAGGCTGAGAAGAAAAGGGAGGAATTTCTGTTGAAGAAAATTACGTTTATCGGAGCGGGAAGCACGATTTTCGCAAAAAATGTACTGGGGGACTGCTTACTGACTGAAGCATTAAACGGATTTGAATTCGCGCTTTATGATATTGACGCTGTACGGCTGAAAGAATCCCAGCTCATGCTGGAAAACATGAGGGACCGCTACAATACGAGTATATCCATCATCTCTTACGATGACCGAAAACAGGCGCTTACACAGGCCAGATATGTGATAAACGCCATTCAGGTCGGAGGCTATAAACCCGCGACGGTCATTGACTTTGACATCCCGAAACGGTACGGTCTCCGCCAGACGATTGCCGATACCGTCGGAATAGGCGGCATTTTCCGTTCCCTTCGCACCATCCCCGTTTTATTTGACATCGCAAAAGACATGGAAGAGGTCTGCCCGGATGCGTGGCTGTTAAACTATACAAATCCGATGGCCTCTCTGACCGGAGCGATGCTCAGACATACAAATGTCAAAACGGTCGGCCTGTGCCACAGCGTCCAGGTCTGTACCAAAGATCTGTTCGACTCACTCGGCATGGATCACGAAGGTACGGAAGAACGCATTGCCGGCATCAACCATATGGCTTGGCTTTTGGAGATTAAAAAAGACGGAATTGATTTATATCCGGAAATTAAAAGACGGGCACGCGAAAAACAAAAGACGAAACATAAGGACATGGTGCGGTTTGAGCTGATGGATAAATTCGGCTGCTACGTGACGGAATCATCTGAGCATAATGCCGAATATCACCCGTATTTTATAAAAAGCCGGTATCCGGAGCTGATAGATGAACTCCAAATTCCGCTTGATGAATATCCGAGGAGATGCGCGGATCAAATCAAAAATTGGGAAACGATGAGAGACGGCATCATCAACAACCAAAACCTGACGCATGAACGCTCGAAAGAATACGGTTCGAGAATTATAGAAGCGATGGAGACGGGCCGTCCGTTCACATTCGGCGGCAATGTGCTGAATACCGGGCTGATACCGAATCTGCCGGCGAAAGCGGTCGTTGAAGTGCCGTGCGCCGCCGCCAAAAACCAAATTATGCCGTGCTATTCCGGCGAACTTCCGGAGCAGCTCGCGGCGCTCAACAGAACAAACATTAACACACAGCTTTTAACCATCGAAGCAGCCGTTACATTAAAAAAGGAAGCCGTATATCAAGCGGCCATGCTTGATCCGCATACGTGCGCCGAGCTTTCCATGAATGACATCATCTCTTTGTGCGATGACTTATTTGAAGCGCACAAAGACCGGCTTCCGGCTTATCATTGATCATTCGCGATCCGGTCCTGAGCGGGCCGGACGCTTTTATATGTTCAGCACCAGTTTGACCGTCTGTAAGGTGTGTCCTTTAAAATCTTCTTCAAATTCACATACCCTTTGAAACCCTTTCGCTTGATAAAAGGACAAGGCGATGCGGTTCTCTTTTTCTGCATGGACATAAAGCTTTTTTACCCCGCCGGACTGCCTGATGCATTCTTTAAGAAGTGCCGTGCCTATCCCGCTTCCCTGGCAATCCGGGTCAATATAGATGGCGGTCAGCTCCGCATTTCCGTCTTTTTGAACCGGGGTGACATTTGCAAAACCGAGCACTCGCCCCTCTTCTTCTGCCACAAAGAACAAAGAATGCAAGAGCCGGCGTTCCATCATCCCATCCTGATAGGCGGATTCGAGAAACTGATCCTGAATGTGTCTGGGAATAATCCCTTCATATGTATGATGCCAGCTTCGTTCTGCGACTTGCCGGACCTGTTTGATATCGTTTGTTTTCATCGCGCGGATCATCGGTTTCACCTGATTCGCCTCCCGTTTTTTTATAAAAAAAGAAGAAAAAGACGCACGTCCCTTTTCTTCTTTCACTTCAAAGCGTTATTTCTTCGGCTTTGTTTCGCCTTCCCACTCCAGCATGCCGCCTTCAACATTAACTGTACGGAAGCCCTGCTCATGTAAATACATACAAACGTTCATGCTTCTTTTTCCGGAACGGCAGATAAATACATATTCCTTGTCCTTGTCTAACGCATCCATCTTCTCAGGGATGTCCCCCATGCGGATATGAACGGCCTCCGGAATCATTCCTTCGGCAACTTCTTCATCTTCTCTGACATCAATCAGATACAGCTCTTCTCCCGCTTTTAATTTTTCTTCCAGTGCGGCTGTGCTGATTTCATTTATTTTCAATGCGTGACACTCCCATTCATCTTTATGGTGTTAAGTATACCAAAGCCCGCGGTGCAATTTCTATGATAGAGGCCTGATAAAAAAGCCCCTCTCTGTAAGAGAGGGGCTTCGTCCGGTCAGTTTGCCACGATATTGACAAGCTTGCCTGGTACGGCAATGATTTTTCGGATCGTTTTTCCTTCAAGCTGCTCTTTTACTTTTTCGTCAGCTTGTGCGAGCTGTTCTAACGCTGCTTTATCAGCATCAGCCGGAACCATTAATTTCGCTTTTACTTTTCCGTTCAGCTGGACGACGATTTCCACTTCATCGTCCACCAGTTTTGATTCATCATAAGCAGGCCAAGCCTCGTATGCAATCGAACCTTCGTGGCCGAGTTTTTCCCACAGTTCTTCCGCCAAATGCGGCGCAACAGGAGAAAGCAGCTTCACAAAACCTTCGATATATTCTCTCGGCAGTTCATTCGCTTTGTAAGCTTCATTAATGAAGACCATCAGCTGAGAAATGCCCGTGTTAAAACGAAGGGCTTCGAAGTTTTCTGTCACTTTCATAACCGTTTCATGATAGACGCGCTCAAGAGTTTCGCCCGCGCCTTCTGTCACTTTACCCGTCAGCTCGCCGTTTTCCTCGATAAACAAACGCCATACGCGGTCAAGGAAGCGGCGCGCTCCGTCAAGACCTGATTCAGACCAGGCGATAGATGCGTCAAGCGGCCCCATAAACATTTCGTACAGGCGAAGCGTATCTGCTCCGTGAGACGCCACAATTTCATCCGGATTGACGACGTTTCCGCGGGATTTACTCATTTTTTCATTGTTTTCCCCGAGAATCATCCCTTGGTTATACAGCTTTTGGAACGGTTCTTTCGTCGGCACGACACCGATATCATAGAGGAATTTATGCCAGAAACGAGCGTACAGAAGGTGAAGCACGGCATGCTCCGCTCCTCCGATGTAAATATCGACGGGCAGCCATTTATCCAATTTCTCAGGTGAAGCGAGCTGATCCGGATTTTTCGGGTCGATAAAGCGGAGGAAATACCAGCAGCTTCCCGCCCATTGCGGCATCGTGTTCGTTTCTCTTCTGCCTTTTCTGCCCGTTTCAGGATCAGTGACTTCCACCCACTCTTTAATGTTGGCAAGCGGTGATTCACCTGTTCCGCTCGGTTTGATCTCATCGGTTTTCGGCAGAATCAGCGGCAGCTCTTCCGCCGGAACGGCTGTTGACGTGCCGTCTTCCCAATGAATGACCGGAATCGGCTCGCCCCAATAGCGCTGGCGGCTGAACAGCCAATCACGCAGACGGTATGTCACTTTTTTCTCACCGTTTTTCGTTTCTTCAAGCCAGGCGATCATTTTTTCAATCGCTTCCGCTTTATTCAGTCCGTTCAGAAAGCCGGAATTGACATGTTCTCCGTCTCCCGTGTACGCTTCCTCTTCCGTGTTTCCGCCTTTTACGACTTCTTTGACAGGCAGGCTGAACACTTTGGCGAATTCAAAATCACGTTCGTCATGCGCCGGCACGGCCATTACAGCGCCCGTTCCGTAAGAGGCGAGGACATAATCCGCTATCCAGATCGGCAGCTTTTCCCCGTTTGCAGGGTTTACGGCATATGCGCCTGTGAAGACGCCCGTTTTTGTTTTCGCAAGATCTGTCCGTTCCAGGTCACTTTTCGCCTGAACTTCTTTAACATAAGCGTCTACCGCTTCTTTTTGTTCAGGTGTCGTGATGGCCTCCACAAGCTCATGCTCAGGAGCCAGTACGGCATAAGCCGCGCCGAACAGCGTATCCGGTCTTGTCGTAAAAACCGTAAACGTGTCATCAGTGCCGTCGATCGCGAAATGCACGTTTGCGCCTTCTGAGCGTCCGATCCAGTTGCGCTGCATGTCTTTAATGCTTTCCGGCCAGTCAAGTTCTTCTAAATCTTCAAGAAGCCTGTCCGCATAAGCGGTGATTTTCAGCATCCATTGTCTCATCGGGCGGCGTTCAACCGGATGGCCGCCCCGCTCGCTTTTGCCGTCAATGACTTCTTCGTTCGCAAGCACCGTTCCGAGCGCCGGGCACCAGTTGACCGGCACTTCGTCTACGTATGCGAGCCCTTTTTCGTACAGCTTGGTGAAGATCCATTGCGTCCACTTGTAATAGTCCGGATCAGTCGTATTGATTTCACGATCCCAATCATAAGAAAATCCGAGTGATTGGATCTGGCGGCGGAAATTATCTATATTTTGTTTTGTGAACTCAGCCGGATCATTTCCCGTGTCAAGCGCGTATTGCTCGGCAGGAAGCCCGAACGCGTCCCATCCCATCGGATGAAGCACATTGTACCCTTGCATGCGTCTCATGCGAGAAAGGATATCGGTTGCCGTATAGCCTTCCGGATGTCCGACATGAAGGCCGGCTCCTGAAGGATACGGAAACATGTCAAGCGCGTAAAACTTCGGCTTGTCATTCTCTTCACTGACGGCGAACGTTTTATGATCCAACCAGTAATTCTGCCATTTCTTTTCTATTTTTTCGTGCTGAAAACTCAACGTAAAAACCTCCTTCTGATTGAATACGGCGTATGTAGTCCAAGTATTGACGGGATGAGGAAGATTATATTCAGATTATTCTAAAACTAAAAAAAACTCCCTCATCCCTAAAAGGGACGAGAGATTTTTGTTTCCCGCGGTACCACCCTCGTTAGCGCGGTTTTAAGCCGCACTCACTTGATACTTTTAACGCAGTTATGCGTCAGCGGTTTTGCCGCTGCAACTCTGAGGCGAGTTCGGAAACAGACTTGATTGACTTGCACCGGCCGTCAACTCTCTGAGTGCGAAATCTGCTTCTTACTGCTCCTCTTCACTGTTCTTATCGCTACCGTAATCTTACCTGTATTTTATAGAATTCTGTTCATAAGTGCAAGCAGGTTTGTATACAATGGGAATGTACCCGGAACGGGTCGTGAGCGGGGATATTATTTTGATGGAGGATTTTTTTGCTGGTGTGGTTTTGCTTCGGCCGAATCACTGTTTTGTTCTCTGACAAAATCAAAGCTCCTGAGAACAGCTTCTCCGCCGTAGCCTGCGATTATGGATAAGATGACGAGTTGAATTCCTGAATCGGGGTCAGCGGATAAGACAAGTAAGATGGAAGCAGCCATTCCGATAAAACCATCTTCCAAAAAACCGAGATAAATAAACCGCTTTGTCATTCTGGGTTTCTCCAGCCTGCCTCTCTTTTTCACATGACCGAGAACCCCCATGATGCCTCCAATTACACAAGCAATTATTACCTGATGCAGCATCTTCATCACCTTCCTAAAGCCCTTATTTAGTAAAGCGACTTCAGGCCATCCAGCCCCCTTACGAATACGATGATTTTCGATATCTACATACCGGCGATTGAACAGGAATGTAAAAAGCTTGTTTCTTCCATTATATGTGAACACATGATCGGTAAGCTTGATGCATTAGATTCATTTTTCACCCAGTGACAATGACCTAGTCACTTACTTAGCGATGATGTGCCTTCCCCTTATATATTCAGTGTATATGAGGACAAGCCCGAATGACAAATTGCAAACTTCGGCTGCTTGAATCAGAACATATGTTATGCTACGGTTACTGTAGATTCATTTAAAAAGGGGAGAAACAACGGCTGAAAAAAGCGCGCAGCTTTACGGCCAAAAGGGGGTTTTACATGGCTGACTCAAATGTATCCGGAAAACTGGAGCAGCTGGAGCTTATCAAAAAGGCGCTTGATCACGCACGCATCGGCGTGGTGATTACAGACCCCTCTCTTGAGGACAATCCCATCATATATACAAATCAGGGATTTATGGATATGACAGGCTACTCTTCCGAAGAGATATTAGGTAAGAACTGCAGATTTCTGCAAAGCAAAGAAACCGACCGTCAACAAGTCGCGAAAATAAGAAAGAGCTTAAACCAGAAAGAAAAGATCACGGTGCGGCTGAAAAATATCAAAAAAGACGGCACCCCGTTTTGGAATGAACTCAACATTGATCCTCTGTATGTTGAAGACAAGCTCTATTTTGTCGGTTTTCAAAAAGACATTACAGAGCAGAAAGAATACGAAAAGCTCCTTGAGGATTCCCTCACAGAAATCACGACGCTTTCAACACCGATTGTTCCGATCCGAAACGGCATCTCCGCCTTGCCGTTAGTGGGAAACTTAACGGAAGAACGATTTGATTCAATTGTGACAACTTTGACGGACATATTAACCGCATCTAAAGATGATTACTTAATTATAGACTTATCAGGTTTGGCCGAGGTAAACGAACAGACCGCAGACCGGATTTTCAAATTGCACCACCTGCTTAAATTAATCGGCACAGAACTGATTATCACGGGTATCAAGCCTTCCCTCGCCATGAGAATGAATCAGCTTGATGCCAGCTTTTCTTCATTAAAGACATATTTAAACGTTAAGGACGCCGTCAACGTGCTTCCGGTCGTATAAACAAAAAAATCCCGCCGAAACAGCGGGATTTTTTTATGTCGTCATCGCACTTGGACGTTTTGTTTATTAACGGTTTTCAGGCGTTTGTCGTACAGCACCGTCGCTGCGATGCTGACAACAAGAAGCACCATCAGGATCAACAGCAGCACGCTCATGCCGTACTGATCAACCAGCACACCGCCAAGGAGCGGCCCGATCATTCTGCCGCCCGTCGCCGCACTGTTGACGAATCCTTGGTAAAACCCTTCTTTCCCCTTAGGCGCAAGCTGATTGGCAATGGTAGGAACGGCAGGCCAGACAAGCATTTCTCCGACGGTTAAAATCACCATTGCGGTGAGGTACATCGGAAATTGCCTGGCGCTAAGAAGCACACCGAACGAGACGATAAAAATACAAAAGCCGATGACCATCTGCGTTTTTAACGCACCGGACCATTTTTTCAGAACAGCTCCTATGAGAGGCTGTCCGGCGACAATTAATATTCCGTTTACGGTCCAGAGCACACTGTATAATGAAAGCGGCATACCGATGCTTTGAGTATGTGACGCAACGGTTGTGGACCACTGCGAATAGGCAATCCACCCGAGAACATACCCGCCGCTCAATATGAGAAGCGCCGTAAATTTCGTTCTGCTGCTGACAGGCTCGTAGTCCAGAACAGAAACCTGGCTCGCATTTCCGGTTTTGATATTTCGAAACCCGAAAAATACGATAAGGAAAAACAGCACATACAGCAAAGCATTGGCTAAAAACACGTACGTAAACGAGTACGCCGCAACCATCCCGCCGAGTGCCGAGCCCACGGCGACACCTGCGTTCTGAGCTACATAAATCGCATTAAAAGCTCTCCGCCCGCCTTCTTTCCATACCGCTCCCGCCATGGCGTAACTGGCCGGAAACACGATACCGGAACCGAAGCCGACAATGATGAGCAGCCAAATATAAACGGGCCATTGGTGAAACAGAACGAGTCCGAGAAGACTTGCCAATGTGATCATAATGCCCAGCATAATGGATTTGAATCCGCCGATTTTATCAAACAAAAATCCGCCGCATAAATTCCCCGCCACACTGGCCCCGGAATTCAGCATCAGAACAATCCCCGCAACAGTCAGCGATTTCCCTAAATGATTATGAATATAGATCGTATTCAGCGGCCACAAAAAAGATGCGCCCGTCACATTGATAAACATTCCGATGATTAATATCTTCAAAGCGCGCGGCATACCGATCCCCCTCTCTCTATAAAAAACCCCATGAAAAAACGGAAACCGCAAGCCGCGGCTCCGTATCGATCACGTTATCATAGCACATTCATTCTATCGCCGCGGACGTCTTTTTTCAACATCAGAATCTGAAAAAAATAATGCCGGAATGTTGAAAAAATTACAAATGATTGGATTCGCAAAAACAGACCGGCTTCATGCTCTTTTCCTCAGCAGCCAAAACGGAATATACAGAATGAAAAAGCTCAATATCACCGCCGCTTCCATTGATAGAAGATACCACGGCCAAGGTCCGAAAACATTCAGAAGCGAAGCGGTCTTCGGTTTTTTCATTAAATATAGGTAATTTGCATTCAGCACACGATCAATAAAAAAGACACACGCCCCGTACAGATTTACGATCAGCACCGACACCCACAGCCCGCGCGCAGACGGTCTGTACTTTTCTGCAGCGGCCATGAATAGACAGGTAAGAAAAACACAGCCGTGGGAGACGAAAAACACGATGTACCGAAAATGCGGGAAAGAATACGCCCCTAAATCAGGTGTTGCCATCGCCTGTACGGCGCTGCCCAAACCGGCAAAATAGAGGAAGGCGAACAGCTTTTTGCTTTTTGTCATAACCATCAGCATCGCCAAATAGACGGAAAGGTCGCTCAGCTGCAGCGGCAGAGCTGTTTTCAGCGACCAGGCATGATGACAAAGCAGCCGTATATGATAGCTGATCTGCGACACGGCAAGGAGAATGAATAGTACATAGCGGATCATGCGACTCTGGTTGAGCTTTTTCCGGAATACGATCACGCCCGCCCCCAGCAATCCGATGATCAACAGCGTGAAAATGTGTTCCTTGGAAAAAAGATGAAAGGCCCCTGTTTCAGATTTCAATTGAAAATACTTCTGCATAAGGCTCCCCCGCGCGAAAAAATGACGTATGTCTATTCTTTTAAAAATCGCTTTCTTCTATTCATACAAAAAAAGCCTCCGCTTATGCGGAGGCTCCTCAACTTGTTTTACAAGGCGGATTGAATGACCTTTTTATAATACAGCACCGACAGCATGCCGAAGATGGAGTACAGCAGCGTATACAGCGCCATGACGATGATCATCGGCGTCCACACTTCCGTTCCGAATAAAAACCATCCTGATTGAACGGCAAAATAGCTGTGGAACAGCCCGAGAACGAGCGGAATGCCGAAATGATACGCCTGCTTCCGGCGGATGCCTTTCAGCAGATCTCCCGTTGTGAAGCCGAGCTTCCGCAATATCGTATAATCAGCCTTCTCATCCTCACACTCGCCCATTTGTTTAAAATAAAGGATACAGCCTGAGGTGATCAGAAAGGTTAATCCTAAAAAGCCGACAATAAACATGATCAGCCCCATGTTTTTCTTTTGCGTGTCAGCCGTTTCAAATTGTGAAAGCGCGCCGTCTGAATAGTGCTGCGCCTGAAACAGACCATCAGCTTTTTGGATGTCCTCTTCTCGTTTGAGTGTAATGCCGAAAAACCGATTTGATTTTCCCTGGATGGACGGGTCGATATCTTTCTCGATCCGGTCGAATACCTGCTGCGTGACGATAACGGTCGGCAGCCCTCCGCTTGTAAATGTATATGACAGGAGGAAGTCGTTCTTCAAGCCCTTATACGCCAGCGGTATTTTATCCGTTTTGCCGTTTATATCAATGGAACCTGACGTTTTCAGGTCGAGAAATCTTTTCATCATATCATTATATCCGGTAAACACGGCTTCTCCGTCAGAAAGCTCCGTCCCTTCTGCGTCTTTCTCGCTTATAATCGGCAGCGCCAGGCTGGACGGGTCTTGTTGAAAGCTTTTCATGTCGCCGTTTATGATGTTCTTCATATTGACACCGGCTTGAATGGTCTTGATTGTTTTTACTTTGTGTTCAATTCCGTTTTTCTTCAATAAAGCGGTAAATGAGTCAGTCTCCTTTTGGTTATCAAACGCAAAGTCCGCGGCTGTATTTTGCTCAGCCGATTTTTCCGCGGAGTAGTACGAGATATAGCTTAAAGACAGTAAACCGATTGCCAGCGCCGAAAGAGTCGTAATAATCGTCAGCAATACGGCGTTTGACTTCATCCGGAACATGATGGATGACAAAGACAGCACTTCACTGACATTCAGATACCCGCCTTTTGATTTCCGGATGAGATTTGCCAGAAAGCTGACCGAACCTTTATAAAACAGATAGGTTCCGATAATGACCGAGCCTAGAATAAACACCATGGCCGAAAACAGTTCATTCATGCTCGTAAAACTGCCTCCGAATAAATCCGCGGACACGGCATAGCCGGCGATAATGGCCGCAATACCGACAACGCCGATCAACATCTGCACCCAAGAAAGCCGTCTTATGCCGCTTTCTGACGATGACGCGGTTTTAAATAAAGACAAAATGCTTTGCCGTTTAATAAATAAGTAATTCATCATCATAATCAGCACGTAAATTGCCCCGAACACAATTAACGTCTGAACGAGCGCCTTGCTAGAAAAAAACAGTGAGACAGAGGCTTTCACATCGACTGTATGAAACAGCATCATCATACATAATTTCGAGAGGGAAAAGCCGGCAAAAATACCGATCCAAATCGATCCGAAATACAAAATGAAATTTTCTGCGCTGAGTATGCGGAAAATGTGCATTTTCGTCATGCCGATTAATCGGAATAAGCCGATTTCCCGGCCGCGCCGTTTAATAAAAATGGTGTTGGCGTATAAAAGAAATACCGACACGATCGCCACAAGCAGTACAGAGGCGGCCCGGATTGCCGCCGCTCCTTTTATGGAGCTTTTCATTTCATCAAGCGCAGGATCGTATTGCATCGTGACAAACGCGAAATAAAGGGCGGCGCTGAACACCAGCGCAAAAACGTAAAGGTAATAGTTTTTCATATTCTTTTTCAGGTTCTGGAAGATCAAATGATGAATACTCATGCCTGAACCCCGCCCAATACACTTTGCGTTTTCATAATATCCTGAAAAAAGTCCGGTCTGTCCTGGCCGCCTTTATTCAGCTGTGTATACACACGGCCGTCTTTAATGAAAACCACACGTCCGGAATAGCTGGCGGCAACCGGATCATGCGTCACCATCACAATGGTGGCGCGGCGTTTTTGATTCAGGCGGCTGAGTTTATTCAATAAATCCGTGGCAGCCTTTGAATCGAGCGCTCCGGTCGGCTCATCAGCAAAAATAATGCCCGGCTCGTGAATAACAGCTCTTGCGGCAGACGTCCGCTGTTTTTGCCCGCCGGAAATTTCACTCGGATACTTATGTCTCAAATCATAGATCCCAAGCTCCTCTGCCGTCTCGGCAAATCGCAGGTCCGCCTCTTTCTTAGACATTTTCGTAATGGATAACGGAAGGAGTATGTTTTCCTTCACGGTCAGCGTGTCCAATAAATTATAATCCTGAAAAATAAAGCCGAGATGCCGTTTTCTAAATTCGGCAAGCTGTTTTTCTTTCATGGATGTAATCTCCGTCTCGTTCAGTTTAATGGTGCCCGCGCTCACTTTATCAATGGAGGAAAGCACATTCAAAAGGGTCGTTTTCCCTGATCCTGACGGGCCCATAATGCTGACGAATTCCCCTTTGTGAATCTGAAGATCAATTCCTTTCAGCACCTCTTGTTTATTCAGCTTGTTTCCGTAGCTTTTTTGGATATTGCCTGCTTCTAAAATCATCACGTTATGAGTCTCCTTTTACATTGGTTATCTTTATTTTAAAAACAGAAGCCGTTTTTTTCGTTTGATTAAGCGAACAAAAGAGAAAAGCATGTGACACTTTTGTCACACGCTGAACATGCTGACGGCATCGTTCTGTTTCGGAAACACCAAGGTAAAAACCGTGCCGCTTTCCGGCTCAGAGCGCACGCTGATTTGGATGAGAAGAGGAGCCGCGGCTTTTTGAGCCAAATACAGGCCCATCCCCGTTGACGCGTGATCTCGCCTCATTCGCGTCGAGGTAAATCCTTTTTCAAAAATGCGCGGAAGATCTTTGGGCTCGATGCCGATGCCGCGGTCTTCAATATCGACATGCACCCGGCCGTTTTGTTCATAGCTTTTTACGGTAATGTCATCCGCTTCACTGTATTTGACGGCATTGCTTAACAGCTGCCTGATGATGAAGGAAAGCCATTTTCCGTCACTGTGAACGTCCGGTGAATCAAGCTGAATGTCAAACCCGATCCCTTTTTGTATGCACCATGATTGCAGATTTTTAATTTCTTTGAAAACGAGCGGTCTGAGCTGAATGCGCTGGAATGATAAATCATTTTCAATAAAGGACAATCGTTTCTGATGAAGCTGCTGGTCCAGGAGATGGTGAATCCGCAGCCATTCATACAGCAAAGGGGCTTTCAGCGGCTGTTCATCAAGGCGCTCGATCATGAGATGCATCGCTGTCAGCGGTGTTTTGACCTCGTGAATCCATGACATCAGGTCATCCTTTTCATGCTCTGACGCCGCCTGAAGATCAAGTGAGCTTTTTCGTAATTGCTCTGTCTGCCCTTCAATGCTTTCTTCAACGATAGACTCAAACGGACTGTCAGGCGCTTTAAGATAAGACATGTCTAAATTGGCGTCCCACTCTCTTAAGCTTTTATAATAGGCGGTCTCTTTCCGATAGCGGAACAAGAGAAATACAAGAAACACAAGAAGCGACAGGTAAACAACATACAGCACTGAAAGAAACGGAATAGACGGATCAATATATGCCGCAAAAAGGAGCACAGCCTGCTGCAAAAGAAACATCGCGATCCAGCTTTTTCTTTCGAGCAGAAATGATTTAATCATAAAGACCGTCTTCTTCCTTTGCGATGTATCCCTGCCCGACCTTGGTTTCAATCATTTTCCCGATGCCTAATTGATCGAGTTTTTTCCGCAGCCGGTTGACATTCACCGTCAGCGTATTATCACTGACGAAACGCTCATCATTCCATAGGCTTCTGATGAGTTCTTCCCGGCTGACGATTTTATTTTTCTGTTCAGCCAGCAGTTTTAAGATCAGCATTTCGTTTTTGGTCAGTTCGACCGAACCGTTTTTACGGCTGACCGTGTTGGTTTCTGTGTCAATGACCGCCCCGCACCATCTTTTCATCAGCGCCGGTTCTGTGCCGTATTGGTGCACACGGCGGAACACGGCCTGTATTTTCGCGATTAACACATCAAAGTGAAAAGGCTTCTGAATAAAATCATCTGCCCCGAGCTGCATCGACATGACCATATCCGCGGGATGATCGCGCGAGGACAAAAAGAGAATCGGCACGTTTGATTGGGAGCGTATCATTCTGCACCAATGAAAGCCGTCAAATTTCGGCAGCTGTACGTCAATGATCACCAAATCAGGCTTGATTTCGGTAAACTCCCGGATGACCCGGCTGAAATCCTTTATTCCGTGCACCGCAAATGACCAGCCCGTTAATCTCTCTTTCATCTCGTGAAACAAAGTGTTATCGTCTTCTATTAACAAAATGTGAAACATGGTATCCGCCCTTTTCTGATAGATAGAGGAAAAACCGGCTGATGTCCAGCCGGCTTTTTTCCTTTACAGTTCTCTTCTTAATGCGGTCAGAACGTTGGTTTTTGTCGCTTTGCGGGCCGGATTCATACCGGAAATTACCGCGACCCCCGCACAAATGACAACTGCGATCACAACGAGGCTGAGCGGGATATAGGAGAAGGTATAATGAAGATCTTCAGCTCCGGTGTTTCCCCCTACCGCTTTCAAGATAACCGGCACAGCCAGATTGACGGCAAAACTCACTCCGTAAGAAATGATAATCCCGATGACAGAACCTAATATCCCGATATAGGCGCTTTCCATCAGGAACATTCTGCGGATGATGGACGGGCTTGCGCCGATCGCTTTCATAATCCCGATTTCCTGCGTTCGTTCCGTCACCGCCATCGTCATCGTATTGAAAATACCGATGGCAGAAATCACGACGGCGATAAAGCCGACAAAGATCAGGCCGATTTTAAAGACGAGGAAAAAGGTGTTGACGCCCTTCAGCTCGGTTGTGACAGATCTGACATAAAAGCCGTCATCCGTGAGGTCATGGGTAAGCTGATCGACATGATCGAATTTGTCCGCATACACATTGATGCTTTTTTCCGCATTTCCATTCTTCAGATCCAAGAATGTCGAGAAGTCTTTTTTGAATTGATCACTCACAAAAATATTTGTATCCTCCATCCAATCTTGGGACGGTTTTTTTGTAATTCCGACTACTTTGAAGTCGTACGTTTTCGTTTTTTCAACGTCTCCGTCTTTGTTTGTTTTGGAGATGCTCAGCTGTATCGTTTTATTAAGCAGGTCTTTCGTATAGCCTTTTGGTTTTTTCACCTCCGACATGTCGCCTTGGTGATCCTTTAACTCTTTGTCGTAAGCGTCAGCCTCTTTTTTCGTCAATAGGTTCTTCGCAAAATCATAGCCGACCACGATTTCATTCTCTGTGCGGGCGACTCTTCCCTGATCAAGCTCCATATTGGCTTTGACTTCATCTTTCATGTTTGTCAGCACAATGGCTGAATCTTCATTTGTTCGGTTTCCCAATGACGCTTTGTTCGGTTCATACACTTGTGTTCTCTCAACGACAGACTTGACATTTTTATACTTTTCCAAGTCTGATTTCTTCACGGCTTTTCCGTTCTCTTGGCCGAGCACATTGATTTCCGTAACAATCTGCTGGCTCATGGTAATGTCTGTAATCGTTTTTTGGATGCCGAATCCGACGGAAGCCAGCACCACTAAAAACGCGCACGCCATTGTCGTCGCCAGCACCGTCATGAAAACACGCAGCCGGTTTTTCTTCATATTTCTTCTGATAAAGTGAATCTGATCCTTAAATCTCAACAGTAACGCCCCCTTTTAATACACCGTCATGCAGCTGGAATTTTGAATGCGCGATCGAAGCGACTTCATCGTCATGCGTAATGATGACAAATGTAATCCCGCGCTCCCGGTTCAGCTGCTGAATTAATGCAAGCACCTCAAGTTCCGTTTCTGAATCGAGGCTTCCCGTCGGCTCATCGGCTAAAATAATTGACGGATTTAAAATGAGGGCTCTTGCGATACTGACACGCTGCTGCTGGCCGCCTGACAGCTCATTCGGATAATGATTCGCATGATTCTCAAGTCCGACCCGTTTCAGCATATCCGCGACTTTCTGCTTGCGTTCAGACGGTTTGACGCCTTTTAAGGCAAGCGGCATTTCAACATTTTCATAGGTTGTCAGACTCGGAATGAGCTGAAAGCTTTGAAAAATAAAGCCGAAATACCCGAGGCGGAACTGCGCCCACTCTTTTTCATTGAAACCCGTCACATCAGTGCCGTTAATGACGATACGGCCCTTTGTCGGCGCTATGTATCCCGAAATTAAATTCAGAAGCGTTGATTTTCCGGAACCGCTCCGCCCGACGATACAGGCAATTTCCCCTTTTTCAACGGTCAAAGAGACATCCTTCAGTACCGGAACCTCACTCTCTCTGCCTTTCCTGCCGATTTTAAATGAATGATCGATATGCTGTACCTCTATCACGTACACCACTCCCCCTTATATCTGTTTCGTTTTTTTATAGATGAAGTAATAACTGATGAAAAACCCGATAACCGCACCGATGAGCATGCCGAATATGTAACCGGTATACGAACCGTTATAAGCATATCCGCATACCCCCGCACTTCCCATCATACTGAGCGACATGACGAGCACTTGAATGATGCGTTCAATGTGTTTGCTCAGGATAAAATGTCCGCTTCGTTCATTCGGCATTTTCAGGAAATTCACATAGCCGAATAGATAGAAACAAAATCCCATTAATGCGGAGATGAACAATGCGTTTTTCATGTAATACATCCATGATGTATGGATGTAAGCCGCAGGCATGAAATAGATCAGAAATCCGCTCCAAGGGAAATCAATATCCGGCACAGCCTGCCTGCCAAAAAGGAACTCAGCGTTTAACAGGTAAATCGTCATAACCACGATCGGAAAGACGGAAACCGTGAACGCTGTGATCAGCTGCGCCGCTAAATTGCCCGTTATCGTGCCGGCAGCTGTCACTAATGCATAAATCATCAAGCTGATGACCAGCATCCCTGCGCTGAATGATTGAAAATGATGGACAGCGTCAGGTTTAAGCGCTAGAAACAATATGTCTGATACTCCGTAAGAAACAAACTGCGAGCCGGCTAACACGGCTGCTCCCAAGAAAAACTTCGTATGAAATATCCGACTTCTCGAATACGGAAGACTCAGTGTAAACATCCTTTCAGCCCGGCCTGCTCTTATCAGAAAAAGCCCCATAACAACCGGCGGAATGAAATGAAGCCCAATCAAATTCCGATAATTGCTGTAATCGATGCTGAATGTACAAACTGACCCCGGGTACAGCTGAAGTGCACGTAAACAATCCTTATAGTGAAAATACTCATTTATAATTGCCAAAGGGCCTAAGATAGATAAGAACCCCGCTGTAAGCAGCAGCAGCGTCTGCCGCTGCTTACATTCTTTATAAAGCAAACCGCTAATCGGCACCTTGCCTTCCTCCAAACTGCTCATTTTCAAACGGATCTACATATGCTTTGACTTCCTGTAAACCGTAAAATAACTGATGAAAAACCCGATAACCGCGCCGAAGATAATGCCGGCTAAATAGCCGAACATCGTGTCTGTGACCCCATATCCGAAAACACCGAAACCCATAACGGCAAACGCAATCACCAAAATCTGCACCGGACGGTCCAATTTTCTCCATAGAAAGAATCTGCCGTTCCGTTCATTCGGATGTTTCAGAAAGCTGACGTAACCGATCAGATAAAAGACAAGACTCATCACCATCGGAATGATTAAAACCAAATCCCTTTCTCTGATCCACTCGTTAAACACATATCCAATAGGGGTTACAAATATAAAAAGACGGGATTCGATATAACTGCTGATAAAAGAAAATTGATCTCCCACACTAACACCGAAAACGACCTCCAAATTCGCGGCCGGCAGACCGATGAGTAAAAAAGGCAGAATCGTTACGGTAAACGCCGTTAACAGCTGGGCGAATATATGTCCCGTTATTGCTCCGGATGCCATTAACAAGGCGTAAGCCATAAAACTGATGACAATCATTCCGATTGAAAAATGATCAAAATCGTACGTATGGCTCGGTTTCAGCAAAGATATCAGCAATGACGCCGCTCCATAGCCTATCGCCTGAGGAACAACAATGACTGCCCCGCCGAGCCAGAATTTAGTCTGAAAGATTTGGCCTCTGCTGTAAGGCATGCTTAACAAAGCATCCATCGTTCCCTTTGTCCGTTCCAAGCCTAATAAGAAGACAGCAATGATGACACTCACAATCCAGCTGAAGGAAAGAAGCGACCCATTCGTATAACTCACGGTAAATTCACAATATTGCGGATCCAGATAATTCAAACGTCCTTGGTATGATAAATAGTAGTAATAAATCATAAAAGGGTTTGCCGCTATTAAAAAAATACCGCTCAACAAAAACAACCACTGATTTTTCTTCCATTCTGTGTACAACAATCCCCGCGGTATCATTCCGGTCCTCCTTTCTTACACATGCTTCGTTTTTTTATATATGGCAAAATAACTGACCAAAAATCCGAGAACTCCTCCGACCAGCATCCCGGCCACATACCCTGTCATCGTCTGTCCCGTCGAGTACCCCGCCAGGCCAAAACCGAGAACGGCGATGATGATCACCACAATCTGAATGGGCCGGTCAAGCTGTCTCCAGAGAAAAAAATGGCCGTTCCGTTCCACCGGCTGCCTGACATAGCAAAAGTACCCGATGGCATAAAATACAATGCTCATCACTGCCGGAATGATTAATATATACTTGCTGGCAGATACCCAATCTGTATCCATGTACATGATCGGATTCAAATATTGAAAAAGATTGTATACTTCGAGATAAGCATCTTCTGACGGCATCAGCTCATACATGCCGGCTCCGAAAATGACTTCCGCATTGGACAGCGGCAGTGTAATAATCAGGTATGGTGATATCGACACAGCAAACGCCGTTAACAGCTGGGCGAACGTATTCCCCGTTAAGCAGCCTGCGCTCGCGACCAATGTAAAAGCCAAAACACTCACAATAATCTCTCCGACGCTGTAATGGTGGAAGAAATATACGCGCTCAGGCTTTAACAGAAGAATGAGCAGCTCAGCCAGCCCGTAGCCGATCACCTGAGCGCCGGTAATGACCGCCGCCCCGAGCCAAAATTTAGTGTGAAACACCTGAGCGCGGGAATAAGGCAGACTGAAAAGCGCATCAATGGTTCCTTTCGTACGCTCCAGTCCGAATAAGCAAACCGCCAAAATCACAGCGGGCGCCCAGTTTAAGTTCAGCATTCCGCTATCCAAAGAATTCACATAAAACTTACAATATGCTCCGTGGGTGTCCAGACAGCCTTGATAAACCAGATAGGTATTTAACACTTCAAATGGATTGACCGCCGCTAAAAAAATGCCGACCATCACAAGAACAGTTCGATTCTGCACCCATTCCCTGTACAGCAATCCCCTGTCTACCATCTCCGGTTCCCTCCAAACTTCGCGATGAAAACTTCTTCTAAGTTCACAGGAAGCTCGTTCCATACTTTAGGCTGCAGCTCTTGCAGAAAGTTCTTTTTCTTCTCATCGTTCTTTTGAATCAGCACCGTATAAAACACACCGGCATGGTCGAGAATCGGTATATTTTGTTCCCTGATCTTCAAGGCGACGTCCTCTTCAAATGCCATTTGGATTTTCATGTACTCTTCCTTCATATCATCCAAGTCCATCACATTCGTCAGCTGATTTCCTTCCAAAAACCCGATCCGGTTGCACATTCGCTCAATATCTTCTAAACGGTGTGAGGTAATCAGAATGCTCGTTTCCCGTTCAGCTACTTCATCCACCATAAGCTGAAGCACGTCATGACGCGTTACGGCGTCAATTCCGTCCGTCGGTTCATCCAAAAGGATAAGAGCCGGGCGTGAAGCAAAGGCAAGGACGAGCGCAAGCTGTTTTTTCAGGCCTGTCGATAATTCACGATATTTCTTCGTTTCCGGAATGCCGTACCTGTTCATCAGCTCATTGGCGTAAGTCACATCAAAATTCGGATAGATTCTGCTTACAATCGCAACAAGCTGTTTATATGTATACTTGTCATAAAAAGGATTTTCAACAGGCATATAAATGATATTCTGTTTGACTTTCGGATGACGCTTTATTTCCACCTGATTAAATAAAACCGTCCCTTGATCCGGAAGCAGAATCTGCTGAATGAGCCGGAGCAGTGTTGTTTTCCCTGATCCGTTTCGCCCGAGCAGCCCGAAAATTTCCCCTTTTCCGATGGTGAGCGAAATATCTTTGAGCACTTCTTTACCGTCTATCGTTTTTGAGAGATTCCGCAATTCAATCATGATCCTTGCCTCCTTTCACATCAGCGCTGATTTCCTTTATCCATTCCTGCAGCTTCTCCAGCTCAACTCCCGCGTAATGGGCATCGATGATGAGCTGTTTCAATTGCTCTTTTATCATCGTCATCTTCCCTTCAACCAATGTCGTTTTTGCATTCTCCGATATATACGTTCCTCTTCCCCTCAGCGTTTCAATGACACCATCGCGTTCGAGCTCCTTGTACGCTTTGCTGACTGTGTTCGGATTGGCGATAATAATCGTTGCCAATTCCCTGACAGAAGGAAGTTTATCCCCCGGCTTCATGATCCCTTTTAAACAAAGCTCTTTCAATTGCTGTATGATCTGCTCATAAATCGGAGTTGAGCTTCTCGGATCGATTTGAATCATTTACTTCCCTTCTTTCTTTTACGAGCTGCTCTCTTTCTTTAAATGTTCTGCCATTGAAAACCGATGACGACAAGAACGACAAACAGACTGCTGGCCAAAACCGAGGCGGCGATAATAAGAGGCACATCTTGTTTTACGGATCTTTTGTTTTTCATGAAAGTTCCCCTTCCCTATGCTTAACATTTATATGTCGATTTCATTTTTTGAGTGTTTTATGTGTATTACATCAAGTAGTACACGTAATACAATAAACACACTCAGGCCTATTGTCAATTCTTTTTTAAAAGAAATACAAAAAAACCCGCCGGGATTCCGGCAGGTTTGCTGAACCATTTGAAACGGCGCGGTCAGTAATCAAAATTACGCTGCAAAATCATATTGTTTTGCAAGGTCTGCAGCTGCAATCTCATTCGGTAAAGCTGCTCTCTTTGCTGATCATTCGCAGATAATGACAGCTTGTTTAATTCATTCACCGCGTTTTCAAGCATCATTTGCGCTTCACTGTACTCATTATCATTATAATGCTCTTGTTTTGAAGCGGTCATAAATTGCTCATTCGCAAATTCATACGCCTGTTCGCTTCTTTGGAGATGTTCATCTACTGATTGTCTTGTTGCCAACGAAACCCCTCCTCAGTGAATGGGAAATCAAGCTTAGTTTGAGCGGACCCAAAATAATAACACCCGAAGGTTGCAGGAAAGAGAACCAAATTTTCCGTGTTTAAGCTAAAAGAATGAGAATCCTGCCTGGAGTCATAATAAACAAAAGAAAGCCGCATCCTGTTTTCAGATTGTGAACCCCCATCATTCATGCTACAATTTTAGGATGCATCTGATGTGAGGGAGGCTTTTTGAACATTGAACGAGAATAACCCTTTTCCTTATTCAAATACGGAAAAACGGTACCATACATTAAATTATCACCTGCGGGAGCATTTCGGGCATAAAGTGTTTAAAGTCGCGCTTGACGGCGGTTTTGACTGCCCGAATCGGGACGGCACGGTTGCACACGGCGGCTGCACATTCTGCAGCGCGGCGGGCTCCGGTGATTTTGCCGGCAATCGAGCCGATGACTTACTCACGCAATTTCACGATATCAAAAACCGCATGCACGAAAAGTGGAAAGACGGCAAATATATCGCATATTTCCAGGCGTTCACGAATACGCATGCCCCTGTAGAGGAGCTGCGTGAAAAATTTGAATCCGTCCTCAAGCTTGACGGCGTTGTCGGCATGTCTATCGCGACCCGTCCGGACTGCCTGCCGGACGATGTCGTGGAATATTTGGCAGAACTGAATGAGCGGACCTATTTGTGGGTTGAACTCGGGCTGCAGACCGTGCATGAGCGGACCGCCCTTCTGATCAACCGCGCCCATGATTTTGACTGCTATGTTGAGGGTGTCAATAAACTGAGAAAACACGGCATCCGCGTTTGTTCCCATATCATTAACGGGCTTCCGCTTGAAAACAGGGACATGATGATGGAGACGGCCAAAGCCGTCGCTGATTTGGATGTGCAAGGCATTAAAATTCACCTGCTTCACTTATTAAAAGGCACACCGATGGTGAAGCAATATGAAAAAGGAAAGCTGGAGTTCCTTTCTCAAGAAGAATATGTAAGTCTTGTATGTGATCAGCTCGAAATCATTCCCCCGGAAATGATCGTTCACCGCATTACGGGAGATGGGCCGATCGAATTAATGGTCGGGCCGATGTGGAGCGTCAATAAGTGGGAAGTACTGGGCGCCATTCAAAAAGAGCTGGAAACACGGGGAAGCTATCAAGGAAAGCTCTTCAGAAAGATCGGGGAGGAGACCGCCCTATGACCTTGATGCACATCCTCCCTTTCAGTAAAGAATTGCTGAAGTCCGCCGCACAGGAAGGTGATATCACGGTTGACGCGACGATGGGCAACGGACATGATACATATTTCCTGGCCGGCCTTGTCGGTGAGACAGGACATGTCCATGCCTTTGATATTCAAGCGGACGCACTCGCTAAAACGAAGGAGCGGCTCGGTGCCGACTTCGGCCCGCGCGTCACGCTTCACCATAAGAGCCATGATCAAATAAAGGCATCGCTGCCTGAAGATGCGCACGGTCGTGTGGCTTGCGCCGTCTTTAATCTCGGCTATCTGCCAGGCGGCGATAAAAGCATTACGACAAACGGTCACTCAACCATTTCCGCGATCGAACAGCTCCTTGAACTGCTGAAGGAGAACGGGCTGATCGTTCTCGTTGTGTACCACGGGCATCCTGAAGGCAAGACGGAAAAAAGTGCATTACTGGAATACTGCAGCAATCTTGATCAGGAAAAAGCCCGCGTGCTGAGCTACGGCTTTCTCAACCAGCAAAACGACCCGCCGTTTATTATAGCGATTGAAAAGAAATCTGCCGGCAAATAAAGAATCGGCCTGTCATAAGCGGGCCGATTCTTTTTGTATTTACTTTTCAAGAAAAATCAATTACTATGAAATAATGGAAAAAAGTTCATCTTTTAAGCGTAACATCTGAGAGGAGCGGCAGTTTGAATATTCTTCGCATCATATTTTCAAGTGTTCCCTATGTAATGTTTGTCATCATTTTATCAAGACATTTAGGATTTGAGTTCGCGAAAACCTATTACTGGTGGTTTGCTGCATTTTTTGTCATCGGGCTGATCGGCAAATTCGCAATGCACCTTGCGGCAAAAAAGAAACCGTTAAAAAAAGAGACAGCGTAAAATGCGCATGTCTCTTTTTTATCAGAAATATTAAGTGTAAGCACTTTCACCCATTACGAACTTTTCGTCCAAGCCATCTTCTGAAATTTGCGGTAAGCTCTTCCGTTGATATAAAAGAAAAATGACGTTTTTCCGCTTGCCCTGATCAGCTTTCGCGCGAGGCGGCCCATTTCTTTTTGGCCGGCGACTTTGTCATCGGATAAATAGACGCCGAGCAGCCCCCTGTTGATCAGCCGGTGAAAATTTTCATGCGGAATGCCTTGCAAATGTTCATCCGCTTTTTCAATAAAATGCTGCAGTCTCTGCATCATTTCTTCATGGGACTGATAATACGTACAGAAATTCAGATCGCCTTCAAGCAGATCTTCTTCCTGGTCAATTAAATAATCGAGCAGTATGTGCAGCCCTTGTATGTACGGAAAATAACTGCTGCGGATTTTCTCAGCGGTATGTTCGTTAAAATCAGGCTGGAATGAGTAAGCAACGAGACAGAAAATGCCTAGCGTCGATCCCGCGCAGGCCGAGAACTCAAACCACTCCATTTCCGGAAGCTGCGACCGGTACTGCTCAAACCAGGCTTTAAGCCTCGGAACGCGTTCATGCTCAACGACATGCTTATGAACCTGAAGATCGCAATAATAATCACACAGCTCAAGCAAATAAGGTTTAATGATACCGTAATGTTCTATTGACCCGAGCACCCGCTGGCATGTTCTGACCAGCTCATGAAGATAACCGCCGTCATCCCGCTCCTCTCTGTACTGATAGTACGGCCGCACCTCGGCACCGACCGTCAGCGCGTCACGCATGGAAAGATGAAGCATGCGGAAGTCCTCCGGATCAAGCGAGGTGCTGCGGTCGCACAGATTGTCCAGATAATCACTGATTGTCTGATACGCGATGATAAATTGCACGCATTTCTGTTTCTGCTCTCCCGAAAGCAGGGCTAAAATGCCGCCTCCTTCACAATGAAACGACTTATCGCGGATACTTGCGGCCGCCTGCTGCCGCAGTTCGGTATTTTTAATGGAATCTGATTTTTCCCGCCACATGTTCAATTCCTGATGAACGAGCGGAAAAATTTCCCGATACACTTTTGCCATAAGGTTAAAAGGATGTTCCGGTACTGTCAACATATGCACCCCCAGCGAATTCAAATATACTGATCTGTAAAGGCTTTTGCCGCCTTAAACACAGTTTCTCTTTCCGGTTCATTAAAAATTTCATGATAAAGCCCTTCCCATTCCCGGTACGATTTATTATGGGAAGCCACACCGGAAAACCATTTGCGGACTTTCATTTTATCGACGATTTTGTCATCACCGCCCTGCATAAGCAAAAGCGGCACCTTTAAAAACGCATCAGTCGGCACCATAGCGGCATCAATGGTTTTTAAAAGCTCTCTGTACCATCTTACGGATACCTTCGTGACATATAAAGAATCGTTTTGATCCGCTTCAATCATATCCGCATTCCTCGTTGCCATATCAGGTGATAAGCCGGAATCCACTCTGAGGGACGGAGCGAGGACGTTCAGTCCTTTAGACGCAAAATCAAGGACTTTATTGACTTTTATTTGCAGACCCAGACAAGGTGATGATAAAATGAGTGCCGTAATGCGGGGATTTCTCTGCTGCTTAAACCATTCTATCGCAATCAGTCCGCCCATGCTGTGGCCCAAAAGGAAAACGGGCGCTTCAAGCGTTCTCGCTTTATCAATCCATATATCTACTTCATCAATGTATTCTTGGAAAGAGCGAATATGCCCTCTGGCGCGGGTCGACGTTCCCTGACCGGGCAAATCGCCCATCACCACGTTATATCCGGAAGATCTCCACATTTCAACGAGCCATTTATAACGCCCGTGGTATTCGCTCGCCCCGTGGATAATGACAATGGTACCGACGGGCCTGTCTGCTTTCCAAGTCCACATGCAGTTCACCTCTTACATAAATTTAGAGAAAGAAGGATGAGACATGATAATCTACCCTTATAAACAATTTACGCCGGACATACATCCTGAAGCGTTCATTGCGGATAACGCCGTCATAACGGGCGACGTCGTGATCGGAGAACAATCGAGCATCTGGTTCTCGGCAGTCATCCGGGGGGATGTTGCGCCGACAAGGATCGGAAAAAGAGTCAGCATACAAGACTTGAGCTGTCTGCATCAAAGCCCGAACCGCCCGCTTCTTATTGAAGATGACGTCACGATCGGCCATCAGGTTACACTGCACAGCGCAATCATCAGAAAGAATGCTTTAATCGGTATGGGCTCCGTCATTCTTGACGGGGCGGAAATCGGAGAAGGCGCGTTTATCGGCGCCGGAAGTCTCGTTCCTCCGGGCAAAACCATTCCTCCCGGCTGTCTTGCGTTCGGCCGGCCCGCAAAGGTTATCCGCCGGCTGACAGAAGAAGACATACGGGACATGGAAAGAATCAGAACGGAATATGTTGAAAAAGGCCGATACTATAAAACAATGCAAGAGAAATAAAAAAGATCAGCTTTGTTTTACTACTGTACCATTTTTCAAAATATTATTTAAGTAAAAACCATTTGCATTCTCCCGATTGTCAGGAAACAGAAGCAAAATGTTCAGGAATTTGTTTTATTCTTCCCCCTTTTACCCGATCCTATGAAAAAAGAGCCCATTTCAGCGGGCTCTTTTTTTACGCTTTTTCGGCGAATGTCTGTCCGTTTTCCAGATCTATGTCTTTTCTTTTATGGAAACCTTTGCCGTAATAGGCGGCTAATAATATGCCGAACCAGACAGGACCGATGATGACGGCCACCCTGGTCTCTGCATCAAAAGCCATCAGCACAACGACAAAAGCCAGAAATGCCAGCGAGATATATGAGGAAAAGGGGTATAAAGGCATTTTATATTTGAGTTTTTTCCGTTCTTCCGGCTGTAAGCTTTTACGGTATTTCATTTGGGAAAGCAAAATAATCGACCATGTCCAAATTGCTCCGAACGTCGCAATGCTCGTCACCCACGTAAACACTTTCGCCGGCACCACGTAGTTCAACAGGACGCCGATGCATAACGCACCCGCTGAAACCAATACCGCTTTTCCCGGCACACCGCCTTTTGTGACCGTACCATATGCTTTAGGCGCTTCATTTTGTTCCGCCAGATTGAACAGCATACGCCCCGTGCTGAAGATCCCGCTGTTGCAGGAAGAAAGAGCCGCCGTCAATACGACAAAGTTAATGATTCCGGCTGCAGCGGGTATTCCGATTTTTTCAAATGTCAAAACAAACGGGCTTCCGCCTGAACCGATTTCCTGCCACGGATAAATTGACATAATGACAAACAAAGCTCCGACGTAAAAAATGAGAATGCGCCAAAAAACAGTATCTATGGCCCGCGCCAGTGATTTTTCCGGATTTTTGACCTCACCGGCTGTGACACCGATCAGCTCAATCCCGAGATAGGCAAACATGACCATCTGAAGCGACAGCAGCACCCCTTTAATCCCATTCGGGAAAAAGCCGCCGTGGCTCCATAAATTGCTGATTCCGAGCGCAACGCCTCCGTTTCCGAGACCGAATACGATCATCACCAGACCGATCGCGATCATTGACAGAATCGCCAAGACTTTAATGAGCGCAAACCAGAATTCAAGCTCACCGTACGCTTTGACCGCCAGAAAGTTGACAGCCGTCATAATGACGAGTGCACAAAGCGCCCAGATCCATGACGGCACGTCAGGGAACCAGTAGCCCATATAAATGCCGACCGCGGTGATTTCCGCCATGCAGGTAACGACCCATAAAAACCAATAATTCCAGCCTGTTAAAAACCCGGCAAGCGGACCGAGATAATCTCTGGCATACCGGCTGAACGAGCCGGCTACAGGCTTTTGAATCGCCATTTCCCCCAATGCCCGCATAATAAAAAACATAATCAGTCCGCTGCAGGCGTAAGCGGCTAAAATCCCCGGCCCGGCAAGCTTTATGGCAGAAGCTGACCCGAGAAACAGCCCGACTCCAATCGCGGCGCCCAACGACATAAGCGAGATATGCCGCTCTTCCAAGCCGCGGTGAAGCGTTTTTTCTTTGTTTTGCATAACTCTCCCTCCCCCTGATTTTGACAAAGAAACAACAAACCGAGACGAAATAGCCAGAAAACTCTTTCCGGAATCTACCCGATTAGTCCTATTATAACCTTTTTCTGAATATTGCGTAATACTTTGTCGAAAACAGAGCGGAATAGACGGTTTACAAAAAACAATAAAAAAAAGGCCTTCGATAACATCGAAAGCCCTTTTGGATTAAACGAAAATGACTTCTTTCGGCTGATGATTCAGCTCTTCCGGCACCAGTCTTTTTTCAACATTGATACTGTGCCAGATCATGAAGATCAGCACGGTCCAGATTTTGCGGCTGTTGTCCGCTCTGTCGGCACAATGATCTTCCAGAAGCTGAAGGACATAATCCTTTTCAATATAAGCATCTGTTTCACTTTCACGAATGATGTTGCGAACCCATTCGTTCATTTCATTTTTCAGCCAGTGGCGGATCGGCACAGGGAAGCCGAGTTTTTTGCGGTTAAGCACATGATCAGGCACTACCCCTTCAGCAGCTTTGCGCAGAAGGTATTTCGTCGTGCCGTTTTTCGTTTTCAGTTCATCCGGAATTTTAGAGGCCACGTCAAACACGACTTTATCAAGGAACGGCACGCGCAGTTCCAATGAGTTGGCCATCGTCATTTTGTCAGCCTTTAACAGGATGTCGCCGCGCATCCACGTATGGATGTCAACATACTGCATTTTATTAATGTCGCTGTATGAACGGCTTTCCGTAAAGTACGGCTTCGTGACATCACGGTATGAAAGCTCTGGATTGTAATGTTTGAGCAGCTGTTTTTTCACGGGCTCTTCAAAAATCTTCGCATTACCGATATAGCGCTCCTCAAGCGGTGTGCAGCCGCGGACTAAGAGGCTTTTCCCTCTCATTCCTTCAGGCATGACGGACGCCACATGAAGAAGCATTTTTTTCAGACCGGACGGAATGCGTTCAAACGGTTTAAGCGAAAGCGGTTCGCGGTAAATATTGTACCCGCCGAACAGCTCGTCCGCGCCTTCCCCGGATAATGCAACCGTTACATGCTTTTTCGCTTCTTTCGCGACAAAGTACAAAGGAATCGCCGCCGGATCTGCAAGCGGGTCATCAAAGTGCCAGACGATTTTCGGAAGCTCATTCATATACTCCTCAGGAGAAATGACTTTGCTTATATTTTCAATCCCGAGCGCGGCAGCCGTTTCCTTCGCTACGTCAACTTCACTGAAGCCCTGCTGCTCAAAACCGACGGAAAATGTTTTAAGGCTCGGGTGAAATTCTTTCGCAACTGAGACGATAAAAGAAGAGTCGATACCGCCGGATAGAAACGAACCGACAGGAACGTCACTTCTCATGTGAACTTTGACAGAGTCAAAGATTGCGTCTCTGACTTCTTTCACCAATTTATCTTCATCAGACTGAACAGGCTTGAAGTTCGCTTTGAAATATGTTTTAAACGCGATGTCGCCTTCCGGGCGGATCGTAAACTGGCTGCCCGGCTCGACTTTTTTCACTTCAGCGTCAAGCGTGCTCGGTTCAGGAACGAATTGGAAAGACATATATTGCTGTAAAGAAGCTGTATCAAGATCAATACCGTTTTGAGCGGCCATTAAACTCTTTCTTTCAGATGCAAAATATACTTTGTCCCCGATGGTTGTGTAATACAGCGGTTTAATTCCGAACGGGTCTCTCGCGCCGTACATGACGCGGTCAGCTTTGTTCCAGATTAAAAACGCAAACATTCCGCGAAGCTTTGAAGCGGCTTCTTCTTTATAATGACGGTATGTCGCAAGGAGCACTTCGGTATCGGAATCTGTATTGAAAGTGTAGCCTTTCGCTTCAAGCTCTTCTCTCAATTCAATGTAGTTATAGATTTCGCCGTTAAAAATGATCCAATATTTTTCGTCTTCATATGATAAAGGCTGTCCGCCGTTTTCTACGTCAATAATACTGAGCCGTCTGAAGCCGAATCCGACGTGCTCGTCATGATAATACCCATCGCTGTCAGGACCGCGGTGAACGATCATTTGGTTCATTTGTTTGATTAGCTCTTCTTGATCTGCGGTTTGAGTTAATGGATGCTTATTAAAAACACCGACAAATCCACACATAGTATAGCCTCCATAAGTGTAATTTTCTAATTGGACCCCCTTTTTATAGACGCTTTGTTACGCCATTGGTTTCACGCTATGTAAAAAATAAGCATGGCAGCATCTACAAAAAGGGAAAGCCGCTTAAGTAAGCGGCTATAAAATTATTCTCCTAGTGCTTCTTTGCGAAGCGCATCCGCCTTGTCAGTACGCTCCCAAGGAAGATCAACATCATGACGTCCGAAGTGGCCGTAAGCAGCTGTCTGCTTATAGATCGGGCGGCGCAGATCAAGCATTTTAATAATGCCGGCAGGTCTCAGGTCGAAGTTATTCCGTACGACTTCGATCAGTTTTTCTTCAGAAGCTTTTCCTGTATCAAATGTATTGATGGAAATAGAAACAGGCTGTGCCACGCCGATCGCGTATGCAAGCTGCACTTCACAAGAATCAGCAAGACCTGCTGCCACGATGTTTTTCGCTACGTATCTCGCAGCGTATGCCGCAGAACGGTCTACCTTCGTCGCATCCTTACCGGAGAATGCGCCGCCGCCGTGACGTGCATATCCGCCGTATGTGTCAACGATGATTTTACGGCCGGTAAGACCCGCATCACCTTGAGGTCCGCCGATTACGAAACGTCCCGTAGGGTTGATGAAGTATTTTGTTTCTTCATCGATCAGTTCCTCAGGCACGACAGGGTTAATGACATGCTCTTTCAGATTGCGCTGAATCTGCTCAAGCGTAATTTCCGGGTGGTGCTGAGTTGAAATGACGATCGCGTCGATGCGGACCGGCTTGTTGTTTTCATCATATTCAACGGTAACTTGCGTTTTGCCGTCAGGGCGAAGGTACGGAAGAATGTCTTCTTTGCGGACTTCGCTCAAACGGCGGGCTAATTTATGCGCCAAAGAGATCGGAAGCGGCATAAGCTCTTTCGTTTCGTTACACGCATAACCGAACATCAGGCCTTGGTCTCCCGCTCCGATTGCTTCGATTTCAGCATCGCTCATTGTGCCTTCACGCGCTTCAAGAGCCTGATCGACACCCATTGCGATATCCGCAGACTGTTCATCAATTGATGTTAAAACAGCGCAAGTCTCCGCATCAAATCCGTATTTGGCGCGTGTGTAGCCGATTTCTTTAATCGTTTCACGGACTGTTTTCGGAATGTCAACGTATGTTGATGTAGTAATCTCTCCGCTTACCAGCACAAGTCCTGTCGTTACAGATGTTTCGCAGGCCACGCGCGCGTTCGGGTCATTTTTTAAAATCTCATCTAAGATACTGTCAGAAATTTGGTCACAGATTTTGTCCGGATGACCCTCAGTAACAGATTCAGATGTAAATAGTCGACGGTTTTTACTCATTCACTTTTCCTCCTGAAAAAAGATCTTTTGCAAGACCTTCTCATATGATACGGAACTCGCTCCCTCTTAATACAATGTCATACTATATCAGAGAATGTTAATTGGCATATTTTATGAAATAAAAAAACCTTTTCCACTCGAGGAAAGGGTTTGGTCTGTGTGCCTTTCACTCTTATCGCTCAAGGAAAATATTAAACCTTGCATCAGGTTAGCACCTTGGTTTCCCACAGTGTTTTCACCTGCTTTTTTACAGAGAAACCGGTTGCTGGGCTTCATCGGGCCTGTCCCTCCGCCAGCTCGGGATAAGAGTATCCGCTCAATGAAATATCTTATCGTAAAAGGGCGGAAAGTGTCAATATGAATTAAAGCGATTGCGCGCCTTTATTTCGGGAAGCAATGGAAAAACACAAACAAAAAACCGCAAATAGTATAGACTATTTTCAGATATATGTTATACTAATTCCACATTCAGCGAAATACAAATAAACCGGCAAAGGAAGGTTTTTATGAAATTAGTTGATTTAACCGCAGATCTTCAAGCATTACTTGCAAGTCCGAATGTGCATCATAATTTATCGGCTCCAAAACTTACCGAAAAAGTAATCAGCCGAAATGAAGGAACGCTGACATCAACGGGCGCCGTACGCGCCACCACCGGCGCATATACAGGCCGGTCACCTAAAGATAAATTTATCGTCCGTGAACAAAGCACAGAAAATCAAATTGATTGGGGCGCGGTGAATCAGCCCATTTCTGAAGAGGCGTTTGAAAAGCTGTACGCCAAAGTCGTCAGCTACTTAAAACAGCGGGATGAACTGTTTGTGTTTGAAGGATTCGCGGGAGCGGATGAAAAATACAGACTGCCGATTACGGTCGTAAATGAATTTGCGTGGCACAATTTATTCGCGCGCCAGCTGTTTATCAGACCGGAAACGGATGAAAGAGACCCGCAAGCGCAGCCTTTCATCATTCTCTCAGCTCCGCATTTTAAAGCAGACCCGGAGACGGACGGGACGCATTCGGAAACATTTATCATTGTCTCTTTCGAAAAGCGCGTCATTTTAATCGGCGGTACCGAATACGCCGGAGAAATGAAAAAATCAATATTCTCCATTATGAACTTCCTGCTTCCGCAGCAGGATATACTGCCGATGCACTGCTCAGCCAACGTCGGTGAAAAAGGCGATGTCGCCCTGTTTTTCGGCCTTTCCGGCACAGGGAAAACGACGCTTTCAGCCGATGCGGACCGCAAACTGATCGGAGATGACGAGCACGGCTGGTCAGATTCCGGCGTTTTCAACATTGAAGGCGGATGTTACGCTAAATGTATCAATCTGAGCGAGGAAAAAGAACCGCAGATTTTTCGTGCGATCCGCTTCGGGTCTGTTCTTGAGAATGTCGTGCTTGATGAAAAAACGGGTGAAGCGGATTACGACAATTCCTTCTACACGGAAAACACAAGAGCCGCATATCCGATTGAGATGATCGGCAATATCGTGCAGCCGAGCATTGCCGGCCATCCGCAGGCGATCGTCTTTCTAACGGCGGACGCATTCGGCGTGCTTCCTCCGATCAGCAAACTGACGAAGGAACAGGCGATGTATCACTTCTTAAGCGGATACACCAGTAAACTCGCGGGAACCGAACGCGGCGTGACATCTCCGCAAACGACTTTCTCGACGTGCTTCGGTTCACCGTTCCTTCCGCTTCCGGCACATGTATATGCCGAAATGCTCGGGCGTAAAATCGACGAACACGGCGTTCAAGTCTTCCTGGTCAACACAGGCTGGACCGGCGGAGGGTACGGAGTCGGAGAACGGATGAAACTTTCGTATACAAGAGCGATGGTCAAAGCCGCTATTGACGGCAGACTGAACCAGACTGACATGACGGCAGACAGCATTTTCGGCCTGCACAGTCCCGTTCATGTTCCGGGCGTGCCGGATGAAGTTCTTCAGCCTGAAAACACATGGAGCGATAAACAAGCATACAACGAAAAAGCGCTGTTTTTAGCCAATGAGTTTAAAGAAAACTTTAAAAAGTTTTCCCATGCAGACTCGATTGCCAAAGCCGGCGGACCTCTCGTGTAATCAAAAAAGCCAAGGGCGTTTATGCCCTCGGCTTTTGTTTTTTCAGTTTGTCGAATGAAGCGAAGTGAGTCTGTATGTAATGCTTGTCCGGCCGTTCGCCCATTCGAGCTTTTGGACCTCGCCGGTGCCGGATTTCTCTCCGGTTTTCGTTTTGCGCACGTCCATCGGAATATCAAGAGGATAGACGCGGTAGCCCTCTTTCTCCAATAAAAAGATATTTTCCTCTATCCGTTTTTCATTGCCTTTTGTCACAATCATGGTATTAAATTCAACAGGCATTCCCAAAATGAAAATCCCCTTTCATTCTCTTATTCTTTATTATCATATCATAAATCAGGCATCTTACCGTGTCTTCATCCATTCCGCCAGCCGCCGGACAATGCGTCTGTTTTCCTGCGGCGGAAAATAATGCGTAAAACCGCTGTAATACCAAGTTTCCACCGGTTTCCCCGCCTCTTTCAGCTTGTCCTCGATCATCCGGGCGTGTTCGATCGAAACATTCTCATCATTCTCTCCATGGATGAGCAGCACAGGGGCCTGAATGCGGTCTGCTTTTTCAAACGGCGAACGCCATCTGTATTCATCCGGCACCTTTTTCGGCGTGCCCCCGATCACCCGCTTCATCATCCGCCGCATATCCTTCCGCTCTTCATAAGTAAGCACCATATCGCTCACACCGCCCCATGAAACGAGTGAAGCCGCTTGATGCCCCATTTCAATCGCGGTCAAAAGCCCCATGATTCCGCCCCGGGAAAAACCGAAAATATGCACCCGCCCTTCCCTGACGTTCGGATGCTCCCGAAGAAGGCGGAAAGCGGAAAACGCGTCCTCTCTGTCCTCTCCCGCAAAATCTTCATTTCCCTCGCCGCCCTGGTTGCCTCTGTAATAAGGCGCAAACACGACAAAGCCTTGGGAAGCGAATTGAACGATTCTTCCGGGGCGTACCATGCCGACATTTTTTATGCCGCCGCGCAAATATAAAAAACCGTCATATGTTCCCGGCGCCGCAGGTTCGGCAAGGAGCCCCTTTACCTTCAGACCTTCTGACTCATAGCATACCGCAAAGAGGCGGACATGCGGACTCGGAGACGGGAACCTTTTCTTTTCTACCAGCAAAACAATGCGCCTCCTTATATCATCAGTTTTTTTATTCTTTCCCAACGTGAATATGGGCACTCACACATTTTTTATACCCATCATACGATATGTAAAGCAGAAAAGGTTATTTTAACGCTTAAACAAGGAGGTTACACCGTGAACAAATGGCTCAAAGCGGGCTGCGTTTTTGTCATATGCGCCTTTTTCCTGCTCATTCTTCCGGCTTGCAGACAGGAAGAAAGTCTGACGAAGGTAAAGGTGGCGGAAGTCACACACTCCATCTTCTATACGCCTCTGTATGTCGCTGAAGCAAAAGGTTTTTTTAAAAAAGAAGGGCTCCAAGTGTCACTTCAAACAACATGGGGCGGAGACAAAACGATGACATCGCTTTTGTCAAACGGGTCAGACATCGCGCTGGTCGGTTCTGAAACATCCATTTACGTGGAGGCGCAGGGAGCAAAAGATCCGGTCATCAACTTCGCGCAGCTGACGCAGACGGACGGCACATTTCTCGTGTCGCGGAAGGATGAGAAATCATTCAAATGGAACGATTTAAAAGGAAAAACATTTCTCGGCCAGCGAAAAGGCGGCATGCCCCAAATGGCCGGTGAGTACGTCCTGAAAAAGAATCACATAGAGCCGAAAAAAGACATTAACCTCGTTCAAAACATTGATTTCGCCAATATTTCCAACGCATTCGCATCCGGAACGGGTGATTATGTGCAGCTGTTTGAACCGACGGCATCCCAATTTGAAAAAGAAGGCATCGGTCATATCGTCGCATCCTTCGGAGAAGCTTCCGGCCAAGTGCCATACACAACCTTTATGGCAAAAGAAAGTTATTTGAAAAACAATGAAAAGACGGCGGAAAAATTCACCCGCGCCATTTATCGCGCCCAGCAATGGGTGGAAAGCCATCCGGCCAAAGACATCGCAAAAACGATTCAGAAGGAATTTGCCGATACAGACCCGGCCATTATCGAAACATCGATAGAGCGCTATAAAAAACAAAAGTCATTCTCTGCAGACCCAGTTCTGCAAAAGGATGAATGGGAACTGCTTCAATCTATTATGGATGAAGCCGGAGAGCTCCCGAAACACATTCCGTACAGCAAACTCGTCAACACAAAAATCGCCAAAAAAGTCACCTCAGAACAATAGGAGGAACATGAATGTCTTTTTTACATGTGGATCATGTAACACATACTTATTTCTCGCTGAAAGAAAAGACAACCGCCGTGAAAGATATACATTTTCAGATTGAAAAAGGGGATTTCATCTCCTTTCTCGGGCCGAGCGGATGCGGAAAAACAACACTCCTGTCCATTCTGGCCGGACTTATCACCCCTGCGCAAGGCCGGGTGCTGATCGAAGGAAGCGTGCCGAACCATAAAGAACACCAAATCGGTTATATGCTTCAGCAGGATTATTTATTTCCTTGGAAATCAATTGAGGAAAACGTGCTGCTCGGTTTACACATTTCAAAAACATTAACAGAAGAAAAAAGAGCTGAAGTTCTCAGCCTTCTGCCTAAGCTCGGATTAATCGGCGTTGAAAAGAAATATCCGAAAGAGCTCTCAGGCGGAATGCGGCAGCGGGCGGCACTTGCCAGAACTCTTGCGCCGGACCCTGGACTGCTGCTCCTTGATGAACCGTTTTCCGCGCTGGACTTTCAAACGAAGCTTTCTTTGGAAAACCTTGTCTTCAGAACATTAAAGGATTTTCAAAAAACCGCCGTGCTCGTCACCCACGATATCGGTGAAGCCATCGCCATGAGCGATACGATCTATTTATTTTCGAATCAGCCGGGCACCATCCACCAAATATTCACCGTGCCTAAGGAGCTCGCGGCTTTAGATCCGTTTGACGCGCGTCAGGATCCGGCCTTTCAGCCGCTGTTTCAAACCATATGGAAGGAGCTGAATTCCCTTGAAAAACAGCAGCGGCACGATTGAACAGCTTCATCAGCAGTTTAAGAAAAGACACCAAAAAGAAAAGCTCCGGATCCGTGCGTATCAGGCCGCCATTTTCATCGTATTTTTTGCCGGGTGGGAAATATCGAGCAGGGCGGGCTGGATCGATCCGTTAATCTTCAGCTCACCCTCCGCCGTTTGCAGGCTTTTAGTTGAAAAGATTGCGGACGGATCCCTTGCGGCGCACATCGGCGTAACCTTAGGAGAAACCGTTCTCGGCTTTTTGCTCGGCACGCTTCTCGGCACATGCCTCGCCGCTCTGTTATGGTGGTCAAACAGGCTCGCCCGGGTTTTAGACCCGTACCTCGTCATTTTAAACGCGATGCCGAAGGTCGCACTCGGACCGATTCTCATCGTGGCACTCGGACCGAATTTCACAAGCATTGTCGCCATGGGAGCAGTCATCAGTGTCATTATCACGACAATCGTCGTCTTTACGGCTTTTCAGGAAGTGGATGAAAACTATATTAAGGTGATGAAAACATTCGGAGCGAAAAGAAGCATCATGTTTAAAGAAGTCATTCTGCCGGCATGCGCCCCCGCGATTATTTCCGCGCTTAAAGTGAACGTCGGTTTATCCTGGGTCGGCGTCATCGTCGGCGAGTTTCTCGTTTCCGAAAAAGGTCTGGGCTACATGATCATTTACGGATTCCAGGTCTTCAATTTCACTCTTGTGTTCTTAAGCCTTCTGATCATCGCGATTTTTGCGACATTGATGTATCAGGGAGTCGAACTGTTAGAAAGAAAATGGACGAAAGGAAAAATATAAAAAAGACCCGTGCGTAAGCGCCGGGTCTCCGTTTTTTATGATTGAAATACGCCGTCCTCTTTCAGCTTTTTCAGACTGATCGGAAGCACCGAATCTTTCATAATGAAACTGAATTTTTTATTTCGGGGGAGATTCTCCGGCAGTTCGCTGAACAGCACCGGCCCCTTTGTTTCAAAATAGTCAGCCTGTTTTTCAAGCTTTTCAATATCGGCAAAATAAATATTCTTCACGATTACCTTTTCCCTGCCGAGAACTTTATACTGTCCGACGTACTTCAGATGTCTTACCGCGGCGCCGGTTTCTTCTTTCACCTCGCGCAGGGCCGCTTCCTCCGCACATTCCATCGGCTCCACTTTTCCGCCCGGAAATTCAAACCCCCGGTCTTCGTGCTCAGTCAAAAGCCACTTATCTCCATATCGGCATATGACCCATACATGCTTCGGGCTGTCTGAAAAAGGCTGGTGTTCAAAGGAGAGCTGAACAGTATTCTGATAATAGTCTTTAAACTCGTACATGTTTATCCCTCTAATCCGTTCCTTCATATCTTCCATACATCATACCACAGTTGCGTTTGTTCGGAAGCCCTTTATCAAAAATTCAGAGGAAAACCATCCTACCCGCTAGTATAGCCTCCTTTGAAGCAAATGTTACGGTTTGCGCTTGAATTTATTTTTCAGGGTATCCAATAGGTCGACGAGCACCTGCGGAACCGGTATGCCCAGCGAGCTTGCCGTAATCACGATCTGAACCGATTCGTATAAGATATAAAACATAATAGCCAAATTGCGGATGGCGCCTTCTGAATGAAGCAGCTGATCAAAAAAATGGCAAACTGAGACTAATGCCAGGGTCACGATTTTTTTGACCAGCCGCGCAAAAAGCTTTCTTGTGCTCAGCTGCTGCAAAAGAGATTCTTTTAAGCTTGTACTGATAAACTCAATCGCCATGACCGATAGCAAAATCAGAAACGAATACTGAAAACCGCCAAAGAAAAACCCCGCTGCCGACACGATCACTGCAAAAAACGAAAAGATGCCAAAGTCTTTGCCCACTTGATCCAACATCCTTTCACAGAAACGGCCTTACATTATTCTATGAAAAGTGAATGGAACGGACTGGATTTTTCAGAAAAATGGACAACACCTCTCTTCGGCAGCCAAATAAAAGACCGAGTGCTTTATAGCCCCGGTCTTCCCTTGTTGATTATCCTAAATACGCTTTCAGCATCCAGTTATGTTTTTCGATATTCTGGTGAATGGCAAGCAGCATATCTCCGGTCGTTTCGTCTCCGACCTCATCTGCGAGATCCATGCCGCTTTTCAGCTCTTCCGCAATGACAGTGAAATCATCATAAATGTTCTGTACCATTTGTTCTGCGCTCTCATTGCCTTCCGCCTCTTTTATAGAAGCAGTCTTCAATGATTCCGTCATTGTGCCGATCGGCTTGCCGTTCAATGCCAGCAGACGTTCTGCCAGATCGTCAATATATGTAGCCGTTTCGTTATACAGCTCCTCGAACTTTTCGTGCAATGTGAAAAAGTCCTTCCCTTTGACGTACCAATGATAGTTATGTAATTTCACATACATGACCGTCCAGTTTGCAACTTGTTTATTGACCGCTTCCAATAGTTTTTCTGACATGCCTATCTTCCTCCTTTGATTTACTATTGATATACCCTATATATCGTGTGTTAAAACATAAATTTTTAGCCCTTGATTTTACGGATGGAAAATATGTTATGATTTGTTAAAAAGGAGGGATTTTATGCTGCTTCTTCTGGGCTTCGGCTTTCTTATCGTGCTCGCCGTGCTGCTTTTATCCATCTGGTCGACTGTAAGAGCTTATAACGTAAAACATACGATTGACCCGCCGGAGGACGCATCAAAAGGCTTGACGGATAAAAACAATCCTTAATGATGATGCGTCTGTTCCTCATGGCCGGAGGAATCATCGGCAGCTTCAGCATCCCCGACACGCACTTTTACAGTCGGCATATTATGCTGCTGTTTTGCCGTTACGTGGGATTGAACGGTATACACACCCTCTTCATCAAATTCAGTCCGCAGGTGATACGCCCCTTTTTCCTCCTTGGCCTTGCTTGTTTTGCTGCTTCCTTTTTTTCCATCTTTCCATACTTCAAACATGACTTCATCCGCATCCGTGACACGCTTGCCGCCGTAAAAAACCTCCGCCTTGTATTCCGTTTTTTCATGCGGTGCTGCCGTTTCCGGTCCTGTAAGCTTGACCTCAAGCGCTTTAGGCTCCTCATCCGCGGAGGTTTTGTCCGAATTGCCCCCGCAGGAAGATAATAGAAATACCATACCGCACATACCTGCCAATACAGCCCGTTTCATCCCATCACTCCTTCATGTTTGCTTCTATTTTAGCAAACGCTTACACATAAGGTGTGACATTTTTTAGAAATATGTAAAAAAGCCTTTTTGCATGTCAGCAAAAAGGCCTGTTTTTTATCCGAACACTTTCAGCAAATCTTCTTTATCTTGTGACAGCCAGAAACGCATCAGCCGTTTCGCGCCTTCTAAATCATGAAGTTTCGCCTGGCCGCACTGTTTTTCGTTGGCCGCCGGAATCTCCGTAATATCGATGGCTTCTTTCAGCGTAGCGTCAAGCAGGTCTACAATTTCTTCCGCTGTCGGCTCGCCGCTGACAACAAGATAATAGCCTGTCTGGCAGCCCATCGGTGAGATATCTATGATGTCGAAGTGATCGTATTTCTCAGAATGTGTGCGAATCGTAAACGCAAGCAAGTGCTCAAGCGTATGAATCGTATCCGGCTTCATCGCCTGTTTGTTCGGCTGGCAGAAGCGAATGTCAAACTTATTCACGACGCCGTCTGTTCCGACTTTATGCACTCCGCAATGTCTTACATACGGAGCCACAACCGCATTATGGTCTAGCTCAAAACTTTCTACTGAAGGCATAATGGCACTCCCTTTTTTTCAGAATATGCATCCATTATAACACAGTTTTCCGATAAGAATTGTGGCGGAAGCTTTTCAATCTGAAATTTTTTTTCTATACTAGCATCAGAAAGGTGGTTTTTTGATGAAAACCATAATGATTGCGTTAATCCGCGGATACCAGAAGTTCATCTCTCCGCTGACGCCGCCGTCATGCCGCTTTTATCCGACGTGTTCGCAGTACGGAATCGAAGCCGTCAAGACTCACGGCGCATTAAAAGGCGGATGGCTGACACTGAAGCGGATTTTAAAGTGCCACCCTTTTCATCCGGGCGGTGTTGATCCCGTACCGGACAAAAAACAAAAACATTAGTCCATATGCTGGTAGCCGTCGATCACCAGATCCAGTTTACCGGTTTCAGGATCAATCACCAGACCGTGCACCGGGACATTGTCAGGGAATAGCGGATGGTGTTTAATGACGTTTACGCTGTCTGTAACACTCGCTTCTACTGAATCAAAGCTTTTCAGCCATTGATCAAGATCAACACCTGAGTGCTTCAGCATGTCAATCCGCTCTTTCGGAATACCGCGGTCGATAATTTTATCAAGCATATCCTCGCTGTTGATTTTGCTCATGCCGCAATCATGGTGGCCGATAACGCAGACTTCATCAGCGTTTAATTCGTATACGGCCACTAAAAGGCTGCGCATGATGCTTCCGAACGGGTGGGCGACAAGCGCGCCGGCACTTTTAATAATTTTCACATCGCCGTTTCGCATGTTCATCGCATGCGGAAGCAATTCTACAAGACGTGTGTCCATACAGGACAAAATTGCCATCTTTTTATCCGGGAATTTAGATGTTTGGTATTTTTCATAATCTTTGTTTTTAGTGAACTGCTCATTAAATTGCATGATATCGTTTAGAAGACTCATCTTGGTGTTTCCTTTCTGCTTTTTTATTCACAATATAACATAAGGCGGGTCATTTCGTCACTCCCCGCACGAGATGACAAAGTGCTCAATAAATAAGACAAACCCCATTGGGCTTGTCTTATTTCCCCATATTGTATTTTTTGTTGAACTGTTCGACTCTCCCGCCTTTTTCGTTGAATTTTTGGCGGCCTGTATAAAACGGATGCGTATCTGAGCTGACTTCTACTTTAATCAGCGGGTATGTTTTTCCGTCTTCCCACTCTGCCGTTTCCTCTGACGTTTTCGTAGAATGGCTTAAAAAGCGGTAGCCGCTGTTCACATCTTGAAAAATCACTTGATGGTTATCCGGATGAATATCTTTTTTCATGCTGATCTCCCTTTCTCAAATCGTAATAATTACGTTTTATTCTAAACCTTAAATAGGCGCTTGTCAATCATATATGCCCTGATCCCTTGATTTCTAAACCCTGCACATATATGGAATCGGAAGAATAATCTAATCGCTTCAGCAAATAATATAACCACATTACATAAAACGGTAATTTAGAAAGGCGGTTTATGATCGTGGATGATTTAGTATTAGCCAGAAGTCTGTTCGGGACAACCATGGGCTTTCATATTATTTTTGCGACGCTTGGTGTCGGCTTGCCTCTGATGATTTTAATGGCTGAATTGATTTATCAAAAAACAAAAGATCCGCATTATGCCATTATGGCGAAAAGGTGGACGAAGGCGCAGGCTGTTCTGCTCGGCGTGGCGATACCGACCGGAACGATCGCGGGTACACAGCTTGCCCTTTTGTGGCCCGGATTCATGGAGGTCATCGGCAGGGTGATGTCACTTCCGTTTCAGATTGAAATTTATGCTTTCTTTATCGAAGCGCTGTTTATGTCCATTTATGTCTACGCCGCTGATCGGCTGACTCCGGCGATGCGCATCATTGCCGTTATTTTCGTTTTGATCGGCGCCGCGGCATCCGCCGTCTTAATCACAAATGTTCACGCATTTGAAGGAACGCCGGCCGGCTTTAAAATTTTAAACGGCAAAATCACTGACGTCGAACCGTGGGCAGCGTTTTTTAATCCAAGCTTTTTCACCACCGCGGGCCATGTCGTTCTGACGGCTTTCATGACCGGTGCATTTATCGTCGCGTCAGTAGCGGCTTATAAAATGCTGAGAACGAGAAAACAGGAGCAGGTATACCGCTTTCACCGAAAAGCGCTGCTGCTTGCCTTAACGATCGGCGGGATATTCTCCATTCTTGCCTCTTTAAACGGTCACGAGTCAGCCCAGCTTCTTTACGAATACCAGCCTGAGAAGCTTGCGGCCGCAGAAGGGCTGTTTGAAACTAGATCACACGCTCCGCTTGCGATCGGGGGTTTTACTGATGCAAAAGAAGAAAAAGTAAAATGGGCGATAGAAGTGCCGTGGGCTTTAAGCTTTTTGGCCGCAAACAGCTTTGATACCGTCGTCAAAGGATTGAACGCGTTTCCGAAAGACGAGTGGCCGCCTTTATTCATCCATACACTGTTTAACGGAATGGTCGGCATCGGGATGCTGCTCATTTTGTACTCCATCATCGGCATCGTGTGGAGAAAAATTTTAAAGAAAGACAGCTTTCCGACTTGGCTTTTGATTTTATTTTTAACCGCAGGACCGCTCAGTCTGATCGGAATTGAATTCGGGTGGATATTCGCTTGTACGGGGCGGCAGCCATGGGTGATTTACCATCTCCTGAAAACGTCTGATGTCGTCACGACAACCGGTTCAATCGGTTTGCTGTTCATCCTGTTCACAGTGGTTTACGCCATTTTGGCAGCCGCAGTCATTTATGTGCTGCTTTATTATTTCCGCAAACATCCTGTTGAGGAGGATGTAAAAGCGGTGGAATCCTAACAATAGAAAGGGCTGAATTGAAATGGACATTACCATGGATGCTCTCATTGCGATATCAATCGTATGGGGCTTCGTGTTTATCTACGCGGTCATGGCAACGATGGACTTCGGAGCCGGCTTTTGGTCGATGATTTATTTAAATAGAGAACAAACAAAGGCGACAAACATCGCCAACCGTTATTTGTCCCCGACATGGGAAGTGACCAACGTCTTTATCGTCGCGATCGTTGTCGCCCTATTCAGCTTCTTTCCAGGGGCAACCTTCGTGCTGGGAACCGTTTTATTGATCCCGGGAAGTATTATTTTACTGCTCTTAGCCATCCGCAGCGGCTTTCTCGTCTTCTCCAATACCGCGAAGGAAAGAAAAATCATGAGATATATCTCCGGAATTTCAGGCTTCATTATTCCCGCTGTGCTGATTTTGGTCCTTCCGGTCACACACGGAGGATTTATTGAAAAGACGGGCGGAGTGTATCACCTAAATTTGGCAAATGTCTTTACAAGCCTTAATGCGTATGCGTTTATCGGCTTTGCCATTTTAAGCACTTTATTTTTATCTTCACTGCTTCTGGCCGATTTTTCAAATGTTGCGGAAGAGGAGCATGCGTACCGCATCTACAGACGGAGCTCTTTAATAACAGGTCCGCTGTCGCTTCTGTTTGCCTTCTTCATTATGCTGACATTACGCTCTGAAGCCGGGTGGCTGTATACGGGGATGATGAAAGACAAGACATGGCTCATTCTGTCTGTCATTACATTTATCATTGCCGGCGTGGCTCTGTTTTTGCCGAATAAGCGCTTCGGCCGCAACCTCGGCAAACCGAGAATCGCCATGATCGCCATAGCGCTTCAATACTTTTTGGCAAGCTATGCATACGGACGGGCTCATCTTCCTTATATGATTTATCCGGATATTACGGTCATGTCAGGATTTACGGAGCCTGCAACCTTCAGGGCGCTGTTTATGACGTATATCGTCGCTTTCATCATTTTGTTCCCCGGGTTTTATTTCTTCTGGAAGCTCTTTATGAAAGACAGACGTTATATCCGCCAGGAGGAATAACAAAAATCAGGGCGGCTCATACTAATGGCGTACCTTTTATCTTGGAGGGGAGCCAGCATGGACCAAAAAATTCTGTGTGAAGTCAATAACTGTTCATATTGGGGCAGAGGAAACAAATGCACGGCCGACGCTATTTATGTGGTCAGCCATACAGGCGAAACCGCTGAAAAAAGTGAAGAAACGGATTGCAAAACCTTTAAACCGCAAGATTTATAAAAGAAAAGAGCTGTTTTATACAGCTCTTTTTCATTTCCGCGCCGCAAGCCTTTTTGATATCATCCCTGAACCGGAGAAAACCGCGCGGATGAGAAGCATGGCAGAAAGGCGGTTCGGCGGCAAATATAGGCGGCGGCATGCGATACAATCAGTATCGCATTCATGACAAGCACAGAATTTTTTATCAAGATGTACATGTTTGCCCCAGCCGGAAAGCAGCACCTGCGATGTAAAGCCGACACTGTTTGAAGAATAAAAAAATCATCGCATTTGCCTATTAAAAAAACCGGCTGATACAGCCGGTTCAAACGGGGGAAGGGGTGATAATGAACAGTTTCAATATAACAGCAGCATACAGGCAGCTCAACTCGCTGAAATGTCTTTTTATCAGTTGTTTGTCGTAAAAACGTCCATTTGGGTGACGTATTTTCTCATTATTTCCTGATTGACTTCGACACCCAGTCCGGGACCGTCCGGGACAGAGATGAATCCCTCTTCGATACGGATGTCGGGAGTGACAATATCCTCCTCCCAGTATCGGTCTGATGAGGAAATATCACCCGGTATTGTAAATTGCGGCAGCGAAGCAAGCGCGACTGTCTGCGCTCTCGAAATGCCGGTTTCAAACATTCCGCCGCACCAAACCGGCATGTGATGCTCTCTGCATAAGTCATGTATTTTTAAAGCCTCTGTCAGGCCCCCTACACGCGCCGGTTTTATGTTAATGATTTTACAGCTCCCAAGCTCAATCGCCCGCCTTGCATCATCATATGAGCATATGCTTTCATCAAGGCATACCGCGGTTCTCAAGTGTTTCTGCAGGTGGCGGTGATCGACAATATCGTCTGCCTGAAGCGGCTGTTCTATCATCATGAGCTGGAATTCATCCAACTCTTTCAGCCTGCTGATGTCTTTCAGTTCATAAGCCGAGTTGGCATCCGCCATCAGCGGTACGTTCGGAAAACGGCTGCGGATGGCTCTGACCAAATCAACGTCATGGCGGGGCTGAATTTTTATTTTTATACGTTGATAACCTTCTTTTACGTATTGCTCAATTTCCCGAAGCATCTCATCAGCCGAAGCCAGACCCACCGCCACGCCGGCGGGCACTTTATCTCTTTTGCCCCCTAAGGCTTCTGCGAGAGATATCCCCTTTTTCTTGGCATATAGATCCCACACGGCTGATTCAAGCCCCGCTTTTGCCATGCGGTTTCCTTTGAAACGCGCGAGACTGTCAGGCACTTCTGACGGATGGAAAAACTCGCGGCCTACGACATTTGGGATGAAAAAATCTCTCAGCATATGCGCGCATGTCTGAATCGTTTCTTCTGTATACCACGGAGAAGAAAACGCCGATACCTCCCCCCAGCCGGTTCTCCCGGTTTCATCGATCGCTTCCACGATCAAAAATTTACGATCCTGCAGCGTTTCAATACTTGTTTTAAACGGTTTTTTCAGCCTCATACTTACATGATAAAGGGTGATTTTTTCAATCTTAATCATGACAATTCTCCTTTACGAAGCTCATTCAGCCGATGCCTCATCAGTTTATTGGACGCGTTCCGCGGGAGCTCGTCAACCTCGAAAAAAGCAGCCGGTATTTTATATTTTGCAAGCCGCTCACGGCAAAAGGCGGTCAGCTCCTCAGAACTGACAGAAGAAGTCAGCACGAGAAAAGCATGCGGCACTTTCCCCCACTTCGGATCTTCGGCTCCCGAAACACCAACCTCCGCTACAGCCGGATGGGCAAGCAGCGCCGCTTCCACTTCTGCCGGGTAGATGTTCTCTCCGCCTGAAATGATGAGGTCCGACCGCCTGTCCAGCACGTATAAAAACCCTTCATCATCCAAATAGCCAAGATCGCCCGTTTTAAACCATCCATTATGAAAAGCGGCCTGGTTCGCGTCGTCACGATGATAATACCCTTTCATTACATTCGGGCCTTTCACCGTAATTTCACCATGTTCAAACGGCGCACAAGGGTTTCCGTCCTTTTCAATTCTAATTTCGCATGAAAACAGCGGTTTACCGGCCGAGCCGAGCTTGTCCATGCTGAATTCCGGAGAAAGCGTGACAATCTGTGAGCAGGTTTCAGTCAAGCCGTAAGATTGGAATACCGGAAATTGTTTCCTGCGGCATTCTTCAAGGAGCGGCAGCGGTGCCGGACCCCCGCCAAGCAGAATGCAGCGCAGTGATGCAGGACATTGTTCAGTTTCCGCAAGCAGGCCCGAGAGCATGGTCTGCACCGCTGAAATGATCGTGACCTGATGGGAGCTGATGCTGTCCAGCACATCAGTGACAGAAAATTTTTGATGAAGCACGACAGGCATGCCGTAAATGACCGACTTAAACAGCGCAGACAGACCGCTGATATGAAACAGCGGCAGCGCAATAAGCCAGCGGTCCCGCTCTGTGACCCCCAGATTCAGCGCAGACGATACAGCGCTGGAATAATGATTACCGAAAGTCTGCTGCACCCCCTTCGGCCTTCCCGTTGTTCCTGACGTATACATAAGAGTCGCCGTATCATCAAGTGTTACATAAGCTTCCGGCTCCATGTCACCCGCCTCTTCAGCCTGCAGCTCGTCCACATCTGCGGTGGCGACCGCAGATTCATATTCTTCGCGGCAAAAACCGTCCTCCGTTAATAAAAGCTTTGCCTGTGAATCTTCGAGCTGAAACAACCGTTCCTGTTTTGAGAGCTTCGTATTCAACAGCACAGCTTCCGCCCCTAATAAGAAGCAGGCGTGAACGGCATAAACCATTTCCGGTCTGTTAGAAAGCAAAATCGCGGCCCTGTCTCCTTTTTTAAGCGAGCAGTATTTGGACAGCCGCGCGGCCATTTGTTTAGAAGCATGATATAATTCTCTGAATGTCATCTGTTTGTTTTCAAATTTGAGAGCGATTCTCTCCGGTGTCAGCTGAGCCCTTTGAATGAGCCAATTCGGCTGTTCTGTCAGCATGTTATCATCTCCGAGGTAAAAGTACTGTTTTTGAAAAGAAAACAGCTTGGACCAGAGCGGCTCAAGCTGTTTCGTAGTGTCATCTGATCACGGAAAACGAGGGAATTGACCGAAATCGGGACTGCGTTTCTCTTTAAAGGAATCACGGCCTTCTTTCGCTTCGTCAGTCGTGTAATAAAGAAGCGTTGCATCTCCTGCAAATTGCTGAATTCCGGCGAGGCCGTCTGTATCAGCGTTAAATGCCGCTTTAAGGAAACGAAGGGCTGTAGGGCTTTTCTCAAGCATTTCTTCACACCATTTAATTGTTTCCTCTTCAAGTTTCTCTAATGGGACAACCGTATTGACAAGCCCCATGTCGAGCGCTTCCTGCGCGTTGTATTGACGGCACAGGTACCAGATTTCACGGGCTTTCTTATGTCCGACGATACGCGCCAGGTAACCTGAGCCGTAACCGGCATCAAAGCTTCCCACTTTCGGGCCGGTTTGACCGAAAATCGCGTTATCGGCCGCAATCGTTAAATCACAGACGATATGAAGCACATGGCCTCCGCCGATGGCATAGCCTGATACCATCGCTACGACCGGTTTAGGAATCACGCGGATCAAACGCTGAAGATCAAGCACATTCAGACGCGGGATCTGATCGTCTCCGACATATCCGCCGTGACCGCGGACTTTTTGGTCTCCGCCTGAACAGAATGCTTTATCTCCCGCTCCCGCAAGAACGATGACACCAATATTAGAGTCATCACGCGCACAAGCAAATGCGTCAATCATTTCTGATACCGTCTTAGGAGTAAATGCGTTATGTACCTCCGGGCGGTTAATTGTTATTTTTGCAATACCGTTATACGTCTCGTACAGGATTTCATCGTACTGACGTTCACTTTTCCATTCTGCAGCCATTGATATGACCTCCTTCATTTTTGCCTGAGTCCGGCCGAAAAGCTATTTTCTTTATGCTTTACAAGCCGTATAAAAACTCACTTACTATCTTACCAAAAATTCGCGGCTGTTCCACATGTACCGTGTGCCCCGCCTGTTTGACAACCTCTATTTTACTTGATGGGAGCAGGTTATGCACCTTTTGATTAATAGCGCAAAACTTTTCATCCCATTCACCGCATATGAGCAGGACGGGCGCCTTGATGCGGTGTAATGCCTCCCACCAGGAAGGCTGTGAGCCCGTCCCCATTCCGAGCAGGCTTCCTGCAAGTCCGGACGGATTATTCTTCAGCCTGCCGACACGGATGGACGCCTTTACGCTGTCCGGCAGAGAAAGCTGCGTGGCAAACAACGGAATGCTCTCCCAATAATCAACAAACGATGTTATACCTTCCCTCAATATAAAGTCAGCAAGCTTCCGGTCTGACTGAATCCGCTTTTTGCGTTCCTGAAGCGTGCTGAGGCCCGGGGTTGTACTTTCCAAAACAAGCGCTGACACCCGATGCGGAAATGCCTGTGCAAAGGAATACGCAAGTCTTCCCCCCATAGAATAACCAATAAGTTTCACTTTGTGAAGTTTTAATTGATCAAAAACGGCGGCAAGGTCCGCAACCTGCCGGCTCGCACTATACCTTGCCGCTTGCACAGGCGCGTCTGTCTCCCCGTGACCCAGGCAGTCAATCATCACCATTCGCTCGCCGGGAAACATGCCGCGTAAAAACATCCATGATTCTTTGCTGCCCGTAAATCCATGCAGACAAACAATAGCTTCAGACGATTCGTGTCCGCTATCAGCAGCACGATAGCATACGCCGTCAGCCGTTTTAACTGTTACAGTTTCCATTCTTTTTTCACTTCCCGCACTGCGGCCTGCAGCAGATCACGATGGAATTGAACTCTTGATGTCCGATCTGTTTTCAGCTCGATTATATGAAGTCCGGGCTTGTCCGCCTGCGGCTGATACGCATCCTTAAATGCTTCCCATGTCTCAGGACAAGTATACGTCCCGCCGTACAGTGCGGCGGCATGCCGGAAATCAAGACCCGTCGGCGTACCGAACAGTTCTTCAAAATGAGTCTTATCAGATGCCTGCGGCAAAAACGAGAAAATCCCGCCGCCATCATTGTTTATTAAAATAACCGTAAGCGGAATTCCAAGTTTTTTAGCCGCTAACAGCCCGTTTAAATCATGGTAAAACGATAAATCTCCAATGACAAGCGTGACAGGAGCTTTTGTACCTTCACACAGCCCCATAGCCGAGGAGACAACTCCGTCAATGCCGTTAGCACCGCGGTTGGCATAGACACGGAAGGAACGATCTTGTTTTTCAAAGAAAGTATCCACGTCGCGGATCGGCATGCTGTTGCCGACAAAAATCGAACTGCCTTCAGGGACAAGGTGCTGAAGCTGACGATATACATTTCCTTCAAATGATAAATCATCCATGCTCGCGGCCTGTAAATGACTCCGGAACCGCGCATTGACAAACTGCCATTTCTCAAGCCATCCGGACGGCCGTTTTCCGGTTTCAGCTGAACGGACCGCTTCCAAAAACACCGACGGATGGCAATGAATCATATGCGCGCCGGCCTGGGTGGGATCTCTCCATCCTCCGTCTTCATCGACGATAAACTGCTCAATGGCAGGATCATCTCTGAGCCATAAAAAGAGCGGTTTGGAAACCGGCATCGGGCCGAAGCGGATCACAGCCTCAGGGCGCAGCGCCTCTTTTATTTCTTCATCTTTTAAGAACGAGTCATAAGCATCAATAATCAGCGTCTTATCATGCTCCCCGTTTCGGAGGTTTGAAAGCGGATCAGCCAAAATCGGGAACTGAAGCATCTCGGCAAGCGCGATGATTTGCTGCTTTTCTGCTTCACCGTGAATTTCGCCGCAGACGATCATACCTCTTTCGGTACCCGCGAGACGCTCTGTAATATGACAGAGCGCGTCTTGATCAGCTGACTGCATCCCTGTTGTGACTGAGACGTGCTTCCCCTTTCTCATTCTTTCAAAAGGTCCGGCTGATAAATCCGGCATCAAAGGCTCTCTGAGCGGCACATTGATATGGACTGGCCCCATCGGGCGCTTCCCGGCTTCACTTACGGCTCTGCCGGCCAATGTTCTGATATAGCTCAGCATTTGAGGATTTTCCTCAGGCAGAGCCGAGTCTGTGAAAAACTTAACAAAGTTACCGAACAGAAAATGCTGGTTAATCGCCTGAGGCGCCCCCACTTCCCTCAATTCATGAGGCCGGTCAGCAGTCAGGACAATAAGAGGCACTCTTGAATAATGAGCTTCAATCACGGCCGGATAGAAGTTAGCCGCTGCCGTTCCTGACGTACAAATCAGCATGACCGGACGCTGGCGGGCTTTTGCAAGACCGAGTGCGAAAAAACCTGCGGATCGTTCATCAATCTGTATATGGACTTGAATATCCGGGTGGGCCGCCGCCAAAACCGCCAGGGGAGTTGACCTCGATCCCGGGCAAACAACCGCGTCGGTGACACCAGATAGAGCGAATTCATCAATAAAACTTCCGATATAATGTGTAATCGGGTTTGTCAAAGCCTTTCACCTCCTAAAGCAGAGATCATCGGCTTTAGTTTAATTTGTGTTTCTTCATATTCTGATTGCGGATCTGAATCTTCAACAATACCGCAGCCTGCGAAAAGCCGCGCACTTTTGCCTTCAATCAGCCCTGATCGGATAGCCACGACAAATTCTCCGTTTTCCCTGCCGTCCATCCAGCCGATCGGAGCCGCGTACCATCCGCGTGTCATCGGTTCAATATCAGCGATAACTTCAACAGCTTTCTGCTGGGGAGCTCCGCCCAATGCCGGAGTGGGATGCAGCTTTTCAATTAAATCAAACAGCGAAGCGGAGGTTTTAAGATGGCCTGTGATCGGCGTATATAGATGCTGAACACTTTTTGTTTTATATAATTGCGGACCTGCAGGCTTTTTCACATCGCTGCAGCTCGCCAAGAAAGAATCGTGTATCATCTGAACCACAAAATCATGTTCCGCAAGATTTTTTTCGTCATGCAGCAGCTCTTTGCCGAGACGGTCATCTTCTTGTTGATTTTCTCCGCGCTTAATTGAACCTGCCAGACAGGTGGACATAACGTCTTTGCCGGATTTTTTGATCAGCCGTTCCGGTGAAGCGCCGACAAAGCATTTATTTCCCTGCTCAATCGCAAAAACATAGCTTGTCGTTTGGTCCGTCAAAAGCTTGCGGACAACGCTCTCCGCCGGAATAGGCCCATCATATGACAAAACGACTTCCCTTGCCAGCACGACTTTATCATATTGATTTGCCTTCATATCATTTGTTGCTGTTTTAATGGCCTCAAGCCAGTTTTCCACATCAAGTTCTTCCGCTTTTGTTAAAACAGGATATTCTTCATACTGAATTGAAGAAACTGCAAAAGCTTCTGAAAAAGATTTCAGACGTTTCAGCGTATCTTCTGCCTGATTACCGTCTGCCGCCCATTGATTGACGGTTAAATAATCACCATCTGCCGTCTTTGTCAGCATGAGTGAGGGGATAAAGAACAGCCCTTCTTCGAACCCGTTCCATTCGTCTCCTCTCTCTTCAGCGGGATTAAATGAAAAACCGCCGAATAAGACAGGGCCGACCGCGGTATGCGCCGCCTCTTCTTCTTCATGAATATGAAAAGCCGTCTTTTTAAAGCGCTCCCATTGTTCAAAAACGTCGTGATAACGTTTTCCATTTTTTTCATTCGATTGGAACAGCGCTTCTGTGCCAAGACCGACTATTGTTAATTCACTACCGGGTTCTGACCAAAAAAATCGTTTGCCTTTATATTTTTTTGCTCCGTCTTTGAAAAATGATAGAGGGTCTAAAGACGCAATACGTCTTGAATAGCTCAATAAGACAGCATGGTTGACTTGTTTGGCTTTATGTAATGCATGATCTGCTTCCTCTCGGAACGTATGCTGCACCGTTGTCACCATGAGACATTCCTCCATAATCCGTTAAATGCTTTTAATACAATACACCTGTGATGAATTTGTGTCAAACACACAGATTTGAGCACGACAAAATGCCCGCATTTCTTATTATAAACCTTTTTGCGCAAATGAATAAAGAAACAAACTTGAATTTTCTTTCCCCACTCTCGGCAATCACTGTATCCTTTTACTTCCCCGTGGGAAAATGACTATTTTTATCCACCATTTTTCTGCGCAAAAACGTTCATACTAACAGTAAGCATCACATAGAAACGAGGGATTGATGTGCTTACAAACGAACAGATCACACACTTAAAAAAAGAATTGGAAGAAGCCAGAGATGATATTTTAAGCCGCTTTAAAGAAAATGATCAATTTCAGTTAACTGATGAATTCCCGTATCAATCATCCGGCGAATTGTCTTCCTATGACAATCATCCCGGCGATCAGGCGACCGAATTATACGAGCGGGAAAAAGACCTGGCTCTGCTCGACCATGAACGGGAGCACCTTCGCGATATTGATTACTCTCTGAAACAAATTGAAAACGGCACATACGGCACATGTGAAGTCAGCGGCAAGGACATTCCTTATGACAGACTCGAAGCTCTGCCGACGGCTACGACATTGGCGGAATATTCCTCGCAGGATGCCGTTTCCAAAGACAGGCCGATTGAAGAGGAAACACCGTTCGGACAGTTTGAATTTGATGATGATGAATCAATCCGGGCGGCTTACGATAGTGAAGATGCTTATCAGGATGTTGAGGAATACGGAAACTCAGAAACGCCTCAGGATTTAGAAGATCCGCCGCTCAGCTATGGGGATATGACAATGAACTCAGAAGAAAACATCGGCTATGCTGAGGATTATGAAAACTTTATCGCGACAGATATTACCGGAAAAAACATTTCCGTGTATCCAAGCAAAGCACACGAAAAATATGAGCAGGAACTGGACGAAGAAGGAATTATGACGACCTTTGGCGATCTTCATGCTGATTAAAACCCCGGCCTGCCGGGGTTTTTGAATACAAATAATTGGTTTGCTGCATTTTCACACTGAAAACTCATACACTTAATGGTGCATGGATCTTTAAAAGGCTTGATCTTTCCAAAAGAGGGAACTAACGTATTGACATTGAATGGCGGAGGGAACAAATGAAAAAGAAGTATATCGGTGCAATTATTGTATTTATCATTACATATGTCTTGTTTTCTTTAGCAGGGTTTCTCTTTCCCATCGACCGGGAATGGTACGACGCGCTGCAAAAACCTGACTGGACGCCGAGCGGATCAGTGATCGGCATCATATGGGCGGTTTTGTTTGCGCTTATTTCGCTCTCAGCAGCCTTGATATACGCAAGGTTTTCATGTAAAGAATCCAAAGCTTTTTGGGTGATGCTCCTCATCAATTATATCGTGAATCAAGGATTCAGCTATTTTCAATTCACACAGAAAAATTTGCTTGCTGCATCTATCGATTGTCTGCTTGTGGCTGTGACAACACTCATTCTGTTGCTCATTGCCGGTAAATACAGTAAAGCTTCAGCCTGGCTTCTGGTTCCTTATTTATTATGGAGCGCTTTTGCCACATACCTGTCTTTTACCATTTACGCTATGAACGCATAATAAAAAAACCTTGCATACTATGCAAGGTTTTTTTAATGACCCGTACGGGATTCGAACCCGTGTTACCGCCGTGAAAGGGCGGTGTCTTAACCGCTTGACCAACGGGCCTTATGGCGGAGAAGGAGGGATTTGAACCCTCGCGCCGCTTACACGACCTACACCCTTAGCAGGGGCGCCTCTTCAGCCACTTGAGTACTTCTCCGTATGGCTCCACAGGCAGGATTCGAACCTGCGACCGATCGGTTAACAGCCGATAGCTCTACCACTGAGCTACTGTGGAAAAATCATCATGGTGGGCCTGAGTGGACTCGAACCACCGACCTCACGCTTATCAGGCGTGCGCTCTAACCAGCTGAGCTACAGGCCCATGACAATATAAAAATGGAGCGGGTGATGGGAATCGAACCCACGACATCAGCTTGGAAGGCTGAGGTTTTACCACTAAACTACACCCGCATGTTGTTTGGGGCGATTGATGGGAATCGAACCCACGAGTGCCAGAGCCACAATCTGGTGCGTTAACCACTTCGCCACAACCGCCAAAACAATATTAAATTAAATGGTGGCTCGGGACGGAATCGAACCGCCGACACACGGATTTTCAGTCCGTTGCTCTACCAACTGAGCTACCGAGCCTTTTTATAAATGGCGGTCCGGACGGGACTCGAACCCGCGACCTCCTGCGTGACAGGCAGGCATTCTAACCAACTGAACTACCGGACCATTTTTTTGGTTGCGGGGGCAGGATTTGAACCTGCGACCTTCGGGTTATGAGCCCGACGAGCTACCGAACTGCTCCACCCCGCGATGATAATTAAATTAGATATGGCGGAGGAAGAGGGATTCGAACCCCCGCGGGCTTTGACACCCCTGTCGGTTTTCAAGACCGATCCCTTCAGCCAGACTTGGGTATTCCTCCGTATAAGTGGTGGACCTTGTAGGACTCGAACCTACGACCGGACGGTTATGAGCCGTCTGCTCTAACCAACTGAGCTAAAGGTCCAATGGTAGCGGCGGAGGGGATCGAACCCCCGACCTCACGGGTATGAACCGTACGCTCTAGCCAGCTGAGCTACACCGCCAAAAACAATTAAAATCAAGTGGAGCCTAGCGGGATCGAACCGCTGACCTCCTGCGTGCAAAGCAGGCGCTCTCCCAGCTGAGCTAAGGCCCCAAAATGGTCGGGAAGACAGGATTCGAACCTGCGACCCCATGGTCCCAAACCATGTGCTCTACCAAGCTGAGCTACTTCCCGTTTTTCAAAAGTATGTATGGCGCGCCCGAGAGGAGTCGAACCCCTAACCTTTTGATCCGTAGTCAAACGCTCTATCCAATTGAGCTACGGGCGCAACAATAAGTGCCGAGGGCCGGACTTGAACCGGCACGGTAGTCACCTACCGCAGGATTTTAAGTCCTGTGTGTCTGCCAATTCCACCACCCCGGCATGGATGGTATAGTATAGTTGGAGCGGAAGACGGGATTCGAACCCGCGACCCCCACCTTGGCAAGGTGATGTTCTACCACTGAACTACTTCCGCGTTTGGCAATGCGGATGAAGGGACTTGAACCCCCACGTCTGTAAAGACACTAGAGCCTGATTCTAGCGCGTCTGCCAATTCCGCCACATCCGCAAGAAAAATATGGTGAGCCATGAAGGACTCGAACCTTCGACCCTCTGATTAAAAGTCAGATGCTCTACCAACTGAGCTAATGGCTCTTATTACAAGAGACTTATATAGTATAACATATAAAAGTGGTGCCGGCAAGAGGACTTGAACCCCCAACCTACTGATTACAAGTCAGTTGCTCTACCAATTGAGCTACACCGGCCTAATACGCCAACTTATGTATGATATGAATGGTGGAGGATGACGGGCTCGAACCGCCGACCCTCTGCTTGTAAGGCAGATGCTCTCCCAGCTGAGCTAATCCTCCGTATATTACACTTACGTGTAATGGCTTGGCGGCGTCCTACTCTCACAGGGGGAAACCCCCGACTACCATCGGCGCTGAAGAGCTTAACTTCCGTGTTCGGCATGGGAACGGGTGTGACCTCTTCGCTATCGCCACCAAACCATTGAGAGTGTTCTCTCAAAACTAGATAACAGTAAGCATACATTCAAATTGGTTAAGTCCTCGATCGATTAGTATCTGTCAGCTCCATGTGTCGCCACACTTCCACCTCAGACCTATCAACCTGATCATCTTTCAGGGATCTTACTTCCTTGCGGAATGG